>NZ_CABVPX010000003.1 GCF_902499125.1 Burkholderia arboris | reverse complement strand
GCTCCCAATGCAACCGCGCCCGTCCCGGTCGCGACACTAGGATCACCGATCGCAACTGCACCATTGCCGCTCGCAGTATTGGCCACACCGATCGACACTGCCTTACCGCCCGTCGCAGTTGCCGTCTGACCAATTGCGACCGCGCCAGCAGAATTGGCCAACGCATTCGAACCTTGCGCGATCGAATTGTCGCCAATTGCTTGTGTGCCATTTCCGATCGCCAATCCGCTATTGGCATTTACAGTAACACCGCTCCCAATGCCGACAGAGTTGTTTCCTGTTACCGAATTGTTAACGCCGAATGCGGCAGATTGAGTGCCGCTGACTGTGCTCCCTCGACCGACCGCAATATCATTCGAACCATTCAGCGTCTTCAAGGACTCGCCAACAAGAACGGAATCGCTGGTTCCAGCCGTGGAACTCTGTCCTATTACGGTGGAGTTTCCACCCGAATTTTCCTGTGACCCATATCCGATCACAATCGAGCCGTTGGAAGTAGCACTTGCCGAACTTCCGAGCACAACCGTATTCGAGCCGACGGAAGAAGCCTGCTTTCCGATAACAACCGCCTGATTCCCCCCACCGACTGTCGAGGCACGATTGCCAATCACAATCGTATCGGTACCGCTCGCGGTCGTCGTATCGCCGATCGCAATCTGCGACCCTGCTCCGGTAGCGTTCGCTGCATAACCGATTGCGATGGGACTACCGTTATTTACACCTACGCCATTGGCATTCGATATCGCGTTTGGGCCAATCGCGATTGAACCACTTCCTGAAGTGCCCGCAGTTGCAGTGCTGTTCAGGCCGATCGCAATCGTCACACCACCCGATGCGGTAGCTCTGTTCCCTACAGCAACCGAAGACCCGGACGAACTCTTTGCGTTTGAACCAACTGCGACTGAGTTGTCGCCGGACGCGACTGCGCTAGCACCAAGAGCGGCAGCAGAACCACCGGTCGCTGTCGCCGTTGCGCCAACTGCAACAGGATTGTTCAGCGAGCCCACAACACCACTTTGCACGCACTGTACTAATAGCGTCGGACCACAAGGCACCTGAGCATACGCAGTTTTCGAGGCACCAACCGCAATCAATGCGGCGGCCACTGCAACACTCAGAGTCGACTTTGAAGATTTTCCACGCGCCGATTCAAGCTCTGATGCCGCCACCCACGCGCCGAGAGATTCGTTCCAAATGGTTCGATATATTTTATTCATTTTAAATAATCTATATAAATTATGACGATTTAATCTCTCGACACACAACCTCACCTCAACAACCATCCTCAGATGGAGTCAATCCTTCTGACATACACCGGTGTAGCGAGAACTATCAATACTTCATTAGATATGGAAATTAAATTGTCAATTGCATTGACAAAACTCAGGCTTCGTTCGCCAAATATTCTTAAATTCTGTTAAATCCTCGAATCTGCTAGCCGTTTATCGTGAGCGCTCGTATATACGAGACACGATTTATTTTTTTCAACGTTAGGATACCCGAGCCCCCTGCCTACAAATGTTTACACGTCTCATATACACATTCTATTTGTCTCTTTTTTCATTATATTTTTCTGACAAATCAAACATTTACATAGGATGTATTGTTGGGGTCAGATTCGCGTTTCTTCCGATGGCATACGTAAGGGGAGACCGAAAAAACACGAATGCCACGCGCCTCAATGTTGCCAGCCCAACTGAAGCCGCTCTTCGTGCAAAGCAATCCGACGAACAGCATCATCGAGAAGACGATCGAGATCTGGTGGGCAGCAGTCAAAGGCAAGTGCACAATTCAGCGCACCTCGTGAAGAATGGCATGTCATGACGAGCGGATGAAGCCGCACGTCGGCTGTCGAAACGCAGCCGCTCAAGAAGTGCTAATCGAGCAGGTGCGAGGCTGCGAGATGAGCGCCATCTTGGCCACTCGCGCCGCAATCGGCTGATGTGACCAGCCAGCGAAGAGGCGCTAGCGCCAAGATATGGTTCTGACCGAAGACGGCCCGATCTATATCGTGGTTTCCAGCGTCCGTGACGGTAGCTTCGAACCGCTGCTGATTTCTAAACACGAACGACGCAGGCCCGAAATACGACGCATCTGCGTTCGATAGCTCGCCGGATTCAACGGGCCTATCGATCCAATATCAGGCAAACGGGCCGGCAACAATATGCGTCCCACGGTATTGGCAGCCAAAGTTCCGCGATCGACATCCAAGCGTCGACGCGGGATCAGCGCGGTCAAGTCAGTGCGCTTACACGATGGCCACTACACAGGTAGTTACCATGCGTTGACGCCCCCGAATTAAATAGCCGCGTTCCGACTGTGGTCACATTTCAGCGGGTTGCGCAACACTTCGGGCCCACCCGACCGAATCGACCAGCACGGCTGGACGAGCATTGAGGCCCAAGTGCCAGACGCATAGCCAGGCCAGTTTAGCGTCGTCAGAAAGGCGACGAGTTCAATCTAACTAGTTTTATAATGTCTACGCCAGTCAGAAGTTCAGCAGGTGGAAACTAGCCTTATCAGGCTTGCCTAAATTACGATCCGCGACCTCATTTACGCAGCGCTTCTATCGCACCTGATCGCTGCGCACACGGTGGTCTCGACTAATTCCGTCCGGCCTCGCCTGTTGCTCAAACGCCTGCAGTGAGCAGTTCCACGGCAAGGTGAACAGCTAGACAAGAGTGTTTCGAGAGCCAATCGTGTCAGTGCTTCTCATTCTTGCAGCGACACCGCAAGAAGCCTATCGCAGATAACATGAAACCTGTCTCTAGAAACGCGGTGCGACAGGCGCGTCGCAGACAGCACAATCTTCAAGTGCCGTTAGCATGCCACTATGGGCAGACGTATCTCACCATATTCGCCAAATGCGACATTGACGACTATCTCTTTTGCGACTCCGAGATAGACATCATGTGCTCAAAATAAAATCCCACTCCGTCAGCATTCCGATCCGGGACACGTTGTTCGGATTTCACATCACCTGGCGCACAGCCAAAATACCCACGAAACGCCTTAGAAAATTGTTCCGGACTCGAAAATCCGAGCACTCCAGAAATGTCTCTAATCCTTCCACGTCCGGCCTTGCTCGATGCCAATTCACGATAGGCGTATGCCAATCGTTTTTCTTTTATTATGGTAGCTATTCCATCGACATCCTCAAATGCCCTATACAGATGTGCTCGCGATACACGAAATCTCTGAGCCAACATATCAGGGGACAGATCTCTATCAAACAAGTTTTGGTCTATAAAATCCAAAACTCTATTCTTTAATACAACCGACGGACCCAATCTCGAGTCCAATATTTCGGAACCAACACTACCATTGACAGACATAATCAATGACATTAGAGAATCTTGAACCGCATCAGAACTTTCGATCGGCAACTCGTCCATAACAGCCCGAACCCCCAAGATATACGATCGGAGAAGTTTTGTGAGAGGAAGAGCAGCCTTCAGCAGCCGACCATGAATTTTTTTTCGATTAATAACGGTTTCAATAAATCGACGCTCGACAGTGATTGATAAATTCTCACCATACCCTTTCCACCGCACCGGAACGTTCAAATCACAAATCGTAATATCACCGGGGTCAGTTTCCATCAGCATACCGTTCGTTTCCCAATAAGTATGCCCTGTTAAGGTAAGAACTATAGTGTAATTAGGGTCAATACTTCTTGAAATGACGCCGCGATCGCGCGAACCGATCTGACCACTGAAAGACGTATGCGCTACGTATAAATTTCCCACACTCTGAACAATCAAACTTCCGGAGGGTGGGGCATCATAATCATCCGCGGCAGATATGGAATAGAGCGGCTCACACAAGGCACGCCAATAATCGATGCGCTCGTTTTCTGGAACATGATCCAGCGAGATATGAATTTTCGAACGCTCCATTTTCTCACCACCAATATTAAAATCAATACATGCCAGCCCGCCCACTATTGTACACCAGCATACTTCTCACACGCCGAAACATCATCAGCGACTATTTTAATAATTGTTAACTTAATCCACATAACCATTTAGAACATCGTTACCCGATCAATTCTTCTTGAGCAAGAACTTCAGCCCTCCCGAGCATTGGTATGACGTTCATGAATATTTTTCTGAGGATACTCTGTCTGTCACCCCTACTATTCAGACGTAACTTAATAAAAGATACAAGCCGGCAGCAATCATTCCCCCGAGCACTGGGCCGATGACGGGGATCCACGCATAATGCCAATCACTGCCACGTTTTCCGGGAATCGGCAGGATCGCGTGCACGAAGCGTGGAGCAAGGTCGCGCGCGGGGTTCATCGCGTAGCCGGTCGGACCACCGAGGGAAATGCCGATGCCGAGCACAAGCAGGCCGACAGGCAGCGCGTCGAGCGCACCGAGCCCGACCTGAGGCGACGCTAGATACAGCACGCCGAAGATCAGCACGAACGTGCAGATTGTCTCGGTCAGCACGTTTTGCCAGACACTGCGGATCGCGGGCGCCGTGCAGAACACCGCGAGTTTCAGGTCCGGATTGGCTTCCTTTGCGAAGTGCTGGCGATATGCGAGCCATACGAGCAGTGCGCCCGCCATCCCGCCGAGCATCTGCGCAAAGATGTAACCACCAACCTTCGACCATGCGAACTTCCCCACGAGCGCTAGGCTAATCGTGATGATCGGATTCAGGTGCGCGCCGCTAAACGTTGCGGTCACAAAGACAGCAACAAACACAGCCATCGCCCAGCCCATAACAATCACGATCAGATCTGAACCCTTACCCTTGGTTTCCGCAAGGAGGACATTTGCTACCGCACCATTTCCCAACAACACAAGAATCGCAGTACCAACGAATTCAGCAATACAAGGTGGCAATATTTACCTCCATTGAACAATTTTTACAAAAATATATGCCCGCGCGCGTGAGCGCGAGTTCTTCATATAAAGAAAATCCGAAAATCAACATCGCATCAATCAAGCACGCCATCCACCTTTTCCACTAATATCATTGCACTCGCATTCAAAGGTCTAGGCCGCCCTATCGGTACATATACTTTGTCTCCGGCTTCAATTGGGAGTCCGCTATATGCGCATGTCCCTGCCCTGCGAGCATATCGCGGCACCCAGACTTGCTCTCCATAGTGGCACCGCCCCGGCTCCGTCCATTGCAAATACAAGCGATCCGACGACTTCTCCAAGAGTTCGATGAGCAAATTTCCGTACATCTTTGAAACGGGAACGGATTCCAAACTTGACAAATACAAATCGTAAGGATTTCTCACCCAGCGCTTGCGCAAATTCATTATTCCCCCTCAAAGCGGAAACCAATCGCATGTAATTAGAAGCATCGATACTCCATGCAGCCTGCTACCGGATATGAAGTTCATATACCAGCGAATGTCGGCAGATAATGCCGATTTCCCATGTCTCATCTCGCTTGCAACCTTACGTCGACCGGGCAATTGATAATGCGGGCGGATGTTTTCGTCGAAGTCGGTGCCAGTTCCGTAACCATCGCGCGCACGCCGGCCGCGGCTTGCATCGCAATCACGTCGAGCGCGCGCCGGTGGCCGGCGACGAGTGCGTCGTAGCCGTCGGCGACCGGTTCGGCGACGCTCGTGCGGCAGGTCATCACGGCCTGCGTGGCGAGCGAGCGCACGCTCCACACCGCATCGACCGCCGCCCGTTTGCCCGGCCACGACTCGAAGCGCTGCACGTTCACGCTGATGCGATACACGGGCACGCCGGGCGGATACGCGGAATTCGCGACGTCGATCGTGCCGAGCCGCGCGGCGAGATCGTCCGACAACGCGCGGCGGATCTCGTCGGCGGGCGGTGACGCCCAGCGTTCCTGCTCGAGCACGTCGACCTGCGCGGCGTTTTTCTGCACGACCAGCTGGTTCTTCGCGACCTGCTCGGGCACGCCGACGGACGGCACCTCGATCAGGAACGCCGGGTTGGCCGGCGCGGTGCGCAGCGGCGCCGCGGCGTCGGCCGGGCTGAGCGTGTAGAACCGCGCGGGCGGCGAGCTGCACGCGGCGAGCGCGAGTGCGGCGAAGGCCGCCGCCGCGCCGCTCGCAAAACCGTTCACGCGGGTCGTCATTGCTTGTCTCCTGGCTTGCCCTTGAGCAGCGATTCGGGGTGACGCTCGAGGTAGTCGGCGAGCGCGTTCAGCGATTGCAGCGTGCGCGTGAGTTCCTTCAGCGCGCCGCGCACGTCGGACTGCAGCGGCGAATCCTGCTGCAGCGTCGCCTCGGCGGTCGAGAAGGTCTGCTTGGCGACCGACAGCGTGTCGCGCGCTTCCGGCGCGACCTGCGTGTCGAGCTGCTTGAACAGCTTGTCGGCGTTCGACAGCGCGCTGTTCAGGTTCGCGCCGATCTGGTCGAACGGCACCTTGTCGAGCTTCTTCGCGATGTCGGCGACCTGCAGCTGCAGTTCGTCGAGCGTATTCGGCACGGTCGGCAGTTCCATCACCGATTTCGTGATATCGATCGACTCCGCTCGCGCCTGCGGGAAAAAATCGAGTGCGACATACAACTGACCGGTCAACAGATTCCCCGTACGCAGCTGGCCGCGCAGACCGTAACCTGAAACCAATCGCTTCAAGACCAACCGGCGCGCAGTATCGCCCTGGTAGCCGACCGCATCCCGAAAGGACTTGCCGAGACGATCCGGATAGAGGTTCATCGTCACCGGCATCGTGAAGTTCTTCGTCTTCGGATCGAAGTCGATGCCGATGTTCGTCACTTCGCCGAGCACGATGCCGCGGAAGTCGACCGGCGCGCCGACGGCGAGCCCGCGCAGCGACTGGTTGAAGTTCATCACGACCTGTACCAGTTCGCCATCCGGGTTGCGCATCGCGTCGCCTTCGTCGGAGCCGAGGCGGAACGTCGTGTTGTTCGGCGCCGTCGCGCCGCTGCCCTGGTTCGGCGGCGTCTGGAACGCGATGCCGCCGAGGATCACCGTCGCGAGCGACTGCGTGTTCAGCTTCAGGCCGCTCGAATCGAGCCGCAGGTCGACGCCGCTCGCCTGCCACCAGCGCGAGTTGATGCCGACGTACTGGTCGTACGGCGCATTGACGAACACGTTGAACGTGACGCCCGTGCCGTCCTTGTCGAGCGAGAAGCCGACCACCTGGCCGACCTGCACGCGGCGGTAGTAGACCGGCGAGCCGATGTCGACCGAGCCGAGCGAATCGCCGCGCAGCACGTACTGCGTGCCTTTCTGGTCGCCCGTGACGGCCGGTGGCGTCTCGAGGCCCGTGAAGTCGGTCAGCGTATCCTGCCCGTGGCCGGCGTCGACGCCGATGTACGCGCCGGACAGCAGCGTACCGAGCCCCGACACGCCGGTCGCGCCGACGCGCGGCCGCACGATCCAGAAGCGCGAGCCCTTGACCGCGAAGTCCTCGGCTTCCTTCTTCAGCTGCACCTGGACGAGCACGCGCGACAGGTCCTTCGACAGCTTGATCGTCTTGACCATGCCGATCTCGACGTCCTTGTACTTGACCTGGGTCTTGCCGGGCTCGAGCCCTTCGGCGCTGTGGAAGCTGATCGTGATTTCCGGGCCGCGTTCGCGCACGGACTTGATCACGAGGCCGATGCCGATCAGCGCGGCGATCAGCGGCACGAGCCAGACGAGCGACGGCAGCCAGCCGCTTTTCGTCGAGATCGTCGGATCGGGCGGCCGGGGCGCGTCGTGCTGCGGGCCTTGTGGACTATTCATGGTGATTCCCTGAGTTTTCGACTGGATCCCAGATCAGGCGGGGATCGAACTGCATCGACGCGAGCATCGTCAGGATCACGACGGAACCGAACGCGAGCGCGCCGGGGCCGGCCGTGATGACGGCGAGCGAACGGAAATGGACGAGCGCGACGGTCAGCGTCACGACGAAGATGTCGAGCATCGACCAGCGGCCGATGCGCTCGACGATCCGGAACAGCCGCGTGCGCTGCTGCGGCCGCCACGCGGTGCGGCGCTGCGCGCTGATCACGAGGATCAGCAGCACGCCGAGCTTGAGCATCGGCACGAGGATGCTCGCGACGAACACGACGACGGCGAGCGGCCAGTCGCCCGACACCCAGAAATAGATGACGCCGCTCATGATCGTGTCTTCCTGCGAGCCGACGATCGACGCGGTGCGCATGATCGGCAGCAGGTTCGCGGGAATGTAGAGGATCGCGGCCGCGAGCAGCAGCGCCCAGGTGCGCATGATGCTGTTCGGGGTACGGAAGTGCAGTGCGGTGCCGCAGCGCGCGCAGTGCGCGTGCGGCCGGTCGAGCGTCTGTACGAGCCCGCACGTGTGGCAGCTCGCGTAGCCTGCGCGTGCGGCGGTCGGTGTCGTCATCGGCGGGCGGCTTCCGGCAGCGGGGCGGCCGAGTCGGGTTGCCCGGGCGAGCGCCCGGCGCGCAGGTCGTCGGCGATGTCCCACAGCGTGCGCGGATCGAACATCAGCACGACCGCGATCATCAGCGTGAGTGCGGCGAACGCGAACAGCGCGGCGTCGGGCACGACGCGCGCGAGGCTCACCATCTTCACGATCGTGACCAGAATGCCGAGCATGAACACCTCGATCATGCCCCACGGCCGCACGAGCTCGATCGCGCGCAGGACCAGGTTGAAACCGGGCGGCACGACGCCGCGGCGGATCGGCAGCAGCAGGTACAGCAGCGCGGCCATCTCGACGAGCGGGAACAGCACGGTCGAGCAGAACACCATCACGCCGACGATCGCCATGTCCTGGTGCCACAGCGAATCGATCGCGCCGATCAGCGTGGTCTGCACGCGGTTGCCGTTCACGTCCATTTCGAGGATCGGGAACGCCTGCGCGATCGTGAACGTGATCAGCGCGGCGAGCGCGAGCGCGCAGATCCGCTCGATCTGCGCGGCGCTGTTGCGGTACAGCAGCGCGTCGCAGCGCGGACAGCGCGCGATTTCGCGGCCGCTCAGGCGTGGTTTGTGCAACAGTGCGTCGCACTCGTGACAGATACAAATTTCCACGCCACGTTCGATCATCATTCAGATACTCGACAACAGTTCAATATTCAAAATACTTTCAACATTGATGAAAAATTACCTGAGCGTTAATGCAAGCCAACCCTCAATATCCCTGAAAACAACATCCCTGCAAACTTCATTAAGAATTTCGTGGCGAGCACCCGGATAAAAAATATATGACAAACGAAGATGTCCTTGTTTCGCGTAGCGATCTATCAATTTCGTGACCGACCTTGTTTTTTCACCGACCGGATCCTCAGTGCCGCAGATGATCAAAATTGGAAGCGACCGCGGTATACGCTGCTCAGCCCCTTCCCTCCAAATTGATTGAAATCCGTCCGCAACCGAATACAAAAGACTGTTACAGAAAATCTTTCCGCACAATGGATCATCAAAGAATTTATTTAACTCAACTTTATCGCCCGTCATCCACTCCCCGCCTGTCGTCGAGCTTCCACCAACGAACGACGAATTGAAAGACTCCAACATTTCCTCCATAAATCCAGATATTTCATGCGCCTTGTCGCTTTCGGCAAGTCGCTTCAAATCTGGCAGCATCGTATCAACGTCAGTCGAACTCTTTCCCGGAAAGCTACCCATTGTTCCGCACAAAATGACACCTGCAAGCGAATCACCATGCTCTTGAGCATAAATTTGCGTCAGGGCCGACCCCATGCTGTGCCCAAAAGCAATCAGTGGCAAATTTGGATACGCCCTCTTTGCGATTTTTCCAATCTGGGCAATATCCGATTTCATAAGCTCCCAGGCATCGATGCCAGCAATGCCGAGCTTTCCATCTCGTGCGGTGCGCCCGTGAGCTCGAAGATCAAGCGCGTAAACGACATAACCATGGCAAGAAAGTTCGTGCGCGAATTGATCATATCGACCACTATGCTCAGAGATCCCATGTGTTATCTGAATCAAACCACGAGGCATCATATTAGCGGGCGGCGACCAGCGACGCGCGCAAATCATTTCTCCATCACGATCAGAAGAAAACGAAAAATCTGAATAACTTCCAGAAAACGTTCCGTACATTCTCATCCCCTAAATTTTCAATCGAACACAGATCAATACCAATACTCAAAAAACGCCCACAAGACTCGCAATCAATATTAGATTTCCGTCACTTATGAAAATCACTCTGCATAATCGAAAAATCGATCTGCATAACAGAGAACAGAAATGCCGTCGACACGCCGAAGAGAAATACACCGACCGATGCCTCGATCGCGCCCATAATCTGCCATTGATCAGTCAGATTGATACCCGAAGCACCCCGTGTTGCCATCGTGTCGATCGAGTAAAGCAATGCATCGCCGAAGGTGGTCACAGCACCGACACCGACATAAATGACAGCCCAGGCGGCGGCTTCAAACACGTGAAGTAAGCCGAGCGCTACGCAGATAAAAATCAACAATCCGACGAACTTCTCCAACTGTATGCGGACATTGTCGGGGTGAATGCGGAGCGCTATGCGCAGTCGACGTGCAACGGTCGCCAACAAAACCATCGACGTCGCGTGAAGCAGGATGCTCCCGATGCCGAGCAGGATGCAGAACGTCCAAATTTCCATGAGAGAAAATTGAATTGATTCGCTGTCGAAGAGGAAAGTCCGATGAGTTCATTTTCGGGACGGCATCGACACGCGAATCAAGCGAATCAATTCGCGCGCCGACTTTGAGCGGTGGGCCGTGACGACGACGATGTTGTGATCACCTTCGTCACGTACACTGATTATTTCCGGGGCACTGCCCCGGAAACCACATCATCAGGAAGCGCATACGCGACAAGTGCATCACTGATCGGCGTTTCCATGAAGTGGTGCCCACCGGCCATAATTACCACGTATTGTTTGCCGTTCGCCGAATAGGTCATCGGAGTTGCCTGCCCTCCCCCCGGTAGTAAATCGGTCCACACCATCTTTCCGGTCTTCTGGTCGAATGCATGAAGCAGGTTATCGGTCGCAGCACCAGCGAAAATCAGATTCCCGGCGGTAATGATCGGGCCACCATTGTTCGGTGTGCCAACTTGAATCGGCATGTAGGTCGGAAGTCCGAACGGACCATTTGCGCGTGCGGTCCCAAACGGATGTTGCCAAACGACCTTCTGGTTGTGCATGTCGATCGCAGTGATCATCCCATAGGGAGGTTCATTGCACAGCACCTTCGTAAGCGGCATCAAGAAGGGCTCGACGTCGATGCCGTACGGTGTATCCGCCATCGCTCCTGGCCCTTCCGCGGTGGATTTTTCGGTATGCCTCGGATCGTCCTTCGAAAACAGGCCCATCGAATCAGCTTCTTTACGGGACAGCAGCCTGTCGTACATCGGCGTGACGTTCCAGTTTGCGATCAGCACGCCCTTCGTCGGGTCATAGGCGACACTCCCCCAGTCCACGCCACCGTTGTATCCTGGATATTCAATCCACGGCTTGTCGGTAACCGGTGGCGTAAATTCACCAACGTAATGCGCCTGACGAAATTTGATGCGGCAATACAGCTGATCGAACGGCGTCATCCCCCACATCGTTTTTTCCTGCAGATCCGGGAACGCAAGGCGCGGCATGCGAGTCGACCACGGTTGCGTCGGCGCGCGCGGATCGTTCGGCACATTGCCTGGCGGCGCCGGTTGCTCTTCGACCGGCAACAACGGTTTGCCATCGCGCCGATCTACAACGAACAACTGTCCGCGTTTGGTGGGAATCACCATGGCCGGTACCGAACCGTTGCTCGTCGGGAATTCAAAAAGGGTCGGTTGCGATCCAATATCGTAGTCCCAGACATCCTTGTGAGCAGTCTGGAACACCCAGCGTTCTTCGCCTGTTGCAGCATCGAGGGCAACGATTGCAGACGCGACGCGGTTTTCATTCGGCGTACGCATCGCGCTGTAGTAGTCTGCCGCCGAATTGCCGGTCGGGATGTAGACGAGACCCAGACTGTCGTCGCCAGCCAGCGGCCCCCATGAGTTCGGCGTACCGCGGCTATATTCCTCTCCCGGCCCCGGTTCACCGCGTTGACCTGGTCGATTCACATCCCAAGCCCATTTGAACGCGCCCGTATCAGCGTCGTATCCGCGAATCACGCCCGACGGCGCCCAGCGGCGCTGACCGTCGAGCACCTCGTGGTTCGCAACGATCGTTCCATTGACGATAACGGGTGGGGACGTCATCGCGACGAAACCAGGCACCGTCTTGCCAAGTCCCTTCAACAAACTGACCTGGCCGTGCTCGCCAAATCCTTCGCACGATGCTCCTGTAGTCGCATCAACCGCGATCAAGCGACCATCGATCGTGCCTTCAATGATCTTCTCGTGACATTGCCGCCCGACCGGAATCGTCTTCGACACGTGATGCACAAGACCACGACATGCCGCCGTGTACGGCACGCTCTCGTACCGAGTTCCGACATCGTGCGTCCAGATTGCCTTGCCTGTCGTAGGATCAAGCTTCGCAAGATTGTTAGTCGCCGTACACAAATAAAGGCCATCCCCGACCTTGATCGGCGTCATTTCAGCTGCCCACTTGTTCGCCTTACCTTTCGGAGGCAAATCGCCCGTGTGATAAACCCACGCTACTTTCAGCTTCGATACATTGCTACTGTTAATCTGATCGAGCGGCGAGTATCGGGTTGCATCCGTATCGCGGCCATAGTGACGCCAGTCAGCGTCCGGTTGCCCTGCACGCTGCGCAGCGCGTCGCGCGCCATCGGAAACGAGCTGCTCGCCCGTCATTGGCGCATCGGAAAGAAAGCTCTGTTGTGGGATGAACGACAAAGCAAATGCAACACCGGCGAACGCGACACATCCGGCCGCAAGTATCTTTGCCAAATTGCGACCGTATCCGCTCAATCCCCCCGCACTTACTAGCCGCGGCAGCATTAAGGCAACAAAGAATGCGAGCCCTGTAAGGAAACCCATTCTGGGTACCCATCCCCACAGCCGGGATGCGGTTTCGTACAACGTCCAGAGCAGCGTAATCGCGTAGATAACGCCGAATACCGTTGCCCCGAGGAGGCGTCTTCGCCACAAAAGCCACCCTGACCAGACCAGTAAGGCACCCGCGATTATGTAATACGGACTGCCGTCCAGCAACAGAAGGCCAATTCCCCCAAAGAGCATGGTCAATCCACTGATCAGGATCACTGCTGCTATGACGCGATCCCAGATCGGCAAAAATCTGTTTAAGTTAATCATTTTGTTACTCATAAAAACCCCTAAATCAGACTGCGCGAATCGATCTTCCCGTTGAGATCGCGCATACGCGAATGACTGGTGCAGACGTCCGTCTACAAACTGTTCTCAAGCTCACGCCAGTTCACGAGAATTTCGTTCGTTGCGAAACGTGATTTCCTTGACAGATTCCAATGGTGCGAACGCAGCTTCGCGCGCTTTCAGAATTTGATCGTGGTGCGGTGACTTACTGCATGCGGGATCCGTCTTGCTTGCATCACCTGTCATCATGAAAGCCTGGCAGCGGCACCCGCCGAGATCCTGCTTCCTCTCGTCACACGACCGACAGGGTTCGGACATCCAGGCCTCACCCCGATATCGGTTGAAACCGAACGACTCGCGCCAGATGTACGAAAGATCGTGGTCGCGCACATTCGGGAAGGGGA
The DNA here is from genome assembly GCF_902499125.1 of Burkholderia arboris. GTDB lineage: Bacteria > Pseudomonadota > Gammaproteobacteria > Burkholderiales > Burkholderiaceae > Burkholderia > Burkholderia arboris. The sequence goes on along the minus strand of NZ_CABVPX010000003.1, from coordinate 365,255 downwards.
TGGGGAGTTGCCTCGCGCCGTGACACGGGAGTGCCGTACCGTCTGGTGTGACAATCAAAAACAGGTTTCCCCAACCGCTCATGCACGGCTTCGGCCTGTCCTCGTAATAGTCCGGCGTCACAAATATCAACTTGCACGGGCTGCCTTCTGCGGCTAGTTTCGTGCGATATTCGTTCGTGATGCGTTCTGCTCGCAGAAGCTGCTCTCGCGTCGGCAGGAGCGCATCACGGTTCAGATAAGCCCAGCCGTAGTACTGGCACGTCGCAAGCTCAACATAGTCCGCCTCAAGCGCGATACAAAGCTCGATGATCTTGTTGATCTCGTCGATGTTGTACCGATGCGTGACAAAATTCAGCACCATCGGGTAACCACGCGCCTTCACCGCGCGTGCCATCTCGATCTTTTGCGCAAACGCCTTTGCTGACCCAGCGAGCATGCTGCTCACTTCCTCGTCGCTTGCCTGAAAACTGATCTGAATGTGGTCGAGGCCAGCACGATGAAGATCAACGATCTTCTGCTCGGTCAGTCCGATACCCGAAGTGATCAGGTTGGTGTAGTAGCCGAGTCGCCGGGCCTCTCCAATCAGATCGACAAGATCTTGTCGAACAAGCGGCTCTCCGCCCGAGAAGCCGATCTGCACAGCCCCCATCTTCCGCCCCTGGGCCATCACTTTGAACCACTGCTCCGTATCGAGCTCCACGCCCTGGCGCGCGAAATCCAACGGGTTCGAGCAGTACGGACATTGCAGCGGACATCGATAAGTGAGTTCCGCCAAAAGCCAAAGTGGCAGACCGACTGCAACCGGTTCAACAATCGGAGTCTCAGGGTTACACGAGTTCAAGCCAATGCTCGCCACGGGCGGTCTCCATGAAGTCCTCGACATCTGCGCCGAGTTCCTGCGCATCCGGAAACTGCTGTTGAAGATGCGCGACAATTTCCGCCACGGTGCACATACCGTCGATCAGTTGACCGATCGCGCTTGCGCTTTCGTTGAACCTGACCATGCCCTCCGGGTACAGCAGCACATATGCCTTCTGCACGGGTTCATACTGAAAGCGAAAGCCCTGTCGCCAAAGCGGCACTCTGTTTCGATCGAAACTCATAGGGCGATTCCTCGGTGCCAGACCGGCTGATCCGTTACTGTGTGATAGGGTGGTCGATGCAGTTCGTAAGCCATCGACATCGCATCGAGCATCGTCCAAAGAATGTCGAGTTTGAACTGCAGAATCTCTAGCATTCGTTGCTGACTCTCGTAGGTCGTGTAATGCCGCAGTGTGATGTCAAGTCCGTGCTCGACATCGCGGCGCGCTTGACCAAGGCGAGTACGAAAGTATGCGTAACCGTCAGGATCGATCCACGGATAGTGGCGTGGCCATGTATCGAGGCGAGACTGATGGATCTCGGGCGCAAACAACTCGGTCAGCGAACTGCTCGCAGCCTCCTGCCAGGTCGCACGACGAGCAAAATTCACATAGGCATCGACCGCGAAGCGCACGCCCGGCAACACAAGCTCATGTGATCGCAAGTCAGCCACCTGCAGTCCGACTGCCTCGCCCAGTCGAAGCCACGCTTCGATACCCCCCTCTTCATTGGCCATTCCGTCGTGGTCGAGCAGGCGCTGGACCCATAGCCGCCGAGCATCACGGTCTGGGCAGTTTGCGAGAATCGCGGCATCCTTCACCGGAATGTTGACCTGATAGTAGAAGCGGTTCGCGACCCAACCCTGAATCTGTTCTCGCGACGCTTCGCCGTTGAACATGGCAACTTGATACGGATGATGAATGTGATAGAACGCACCCTTTGCTCGCAGTGCCTGTTCGAACTTGTCAGGAGTAAGAGGCTGGCTCATTAACGATTCCGTGCTATATGAAGGGTGGGGTGGGATATCACATACCGCGCGGCGGTCGTCAGGAACGACTGCCTCGATTTCTGACATCTGATCGATGGCTCTGTCTATAAATCAATCCGCATTCCATCGAATGCAACCTCAACGCCACGACGGGCCAATTCCGCACGTTCTGGAGATCGTTCGTCGAGGATCGGGTTCGTATTGTTGATATGAATCAATACTTTTCTGGGGCTGGATACGTGATCCAGTACCTCCAGCATCCCACCTGGTCCGTTAAGGGCAAGGTGGCCCATCTCACGTCCCGTGCGAGTGCCAACTCCACGCCGTTTCATTTCATCGTCATCCCACAGCGTGCCGTCCACAAGCAGGCAATCCACCGCCTTCATTTGCTGCAGCAACGCATCGTCCACTGCACCAAGCCCGGGCGCGTACAACAGCGTGTAGCCTGAGTACAAGTCCTCGACGATCAAACCGATGTTGTCACCCGGACAAGGATCATGACGACGAGGCGAATACGGCGGAGCCGCACTCGCTAACAGAAACGGCGTGAACCGTAGACTCTCGCATTCGGGCACAACGAAACTACCTTCGAGTGAGATGCGATTCCAGTTCAATCCCCCGTTCCATGGTCTAAGGACTTGGAATAACGGAAAGTCAGTAGTCAAATCTCGGTGAACCATATCGGTACACCACACCTGTAGCGGGCACCCCTCACGCAAGCTAAGTAGACCCGCTGTATGATCGACCTGACTATCCGTCAACACCATCGCACTAATACCGGTATCGCGAAGCGAATGGCCAGGTTGCAAAGAAGGAAATCTTTTCAACTGAGAATGAATATCTGGCGACACGTTACACAGCACCCAGTTCACACCATCGCCAGACACCGCAATCGATGACTGTGTGCGAGCTCGAGCCTCTACCGTGCCGTTACGAAACCCCGCGCAGTTGACACAGTTGCAGTTCCATTGCGGAAAACCACCACCGGCGGCAGATCCCAGAATATAAATAATCATGATCATCCGACAATGCTGTAATTTACAAATCCGAACCTACGCCTTACGAACACGGCCCTCATATCAATTGGTCGTTTCTTATTAAATACTTTTTTAGCAAACCTAATTTCCACAACTACACTACGCGCGAAATTCGTCATTACTATGTCAGTACGTGTTCTTCTGAACCGAGTTGCCATGCATCTCTTCTGCGACAACCTTCCCGCGGAACACGCGATACTGCATTGCGTTGTAGAAGAGGATCATGGGTAGCACGACGACCGTCCCGACAAGCGCAAACAACTGACTCGAACGGCTTGACGACGCATCCCAGATCGTCACTGAGGGTGGCACAATGTTCGGCCAAATACTGATGATGAAACCTGTATAGCCTAAGAAGCAGAGCGCCAACGCGAGCAGGAACGGCAACGCCTCACGCCTCGTTCGAATTGCCCAAAAAATTCCCAAGATGCAAGCCACGACGAGAATCGGTACCGGTACGAACCAGAAGAAATTGTCATTACTGAACCAGCGTTGCGCAATGGCCGGCAAGCCGATGACAGTCCACAGACTGACCACGACCATAGCCGCGAGCAGCACGGCAACCAAAGGGGACATCAGCGTGCGCATCTTGTCCTGCAATTCGCCCTCAACCTTGAGGATCAGCCAACCACAGCCGAGCGTTGCATACGTGACCAGTACTCCTATTCCACAAAACAGGCTAAATGGCGAGAGCCAGTCGAAAGGTCCTCCCACGAACCGACCATCCGCAATCTTGATACCTTGCAGCAAGGAGCCCAACACAATACCCTGAGAAAATGCTGCGAGCGCAGACCCCGCGGCGAACGCGAGATCCCACAGATGCTGGGTTCGGTTCGCCCGTGCGCGTAGCTCGAACGCGGCACCACGAAAAATAAGGCCGACAACCATCAGGATTAGTGGCAGATAATTGGCCGGCAACAACGTTGAATAGACGATCGGAAACGCCCCATACAATCCGACTCCACCAAGTACCAGGAACGTCTCGTTGCCATCCCAGACTGGTGCAATCGTGTGAAGCATCACCTGACGCTCGGATTTGCTCTCAAAGAACGGAAACAGCAGACCAATTCCCAAGTCGAAACCGTCAAGCACGACATAGATAAAAACACCGAGCCCGATGATCGCAGCCCATACAACGGGGAGATCGATTTGCATGACTCTATTTGCCCTCCGTCGTATTGGGCGTCAGCGACAGCCCGCGACGACTTGATGCCGCATGTTCTTGCACCACGTCCATATCGCACGGAACCGGCCCCTGCCTCATCAACTTCATCATGTAATGAATACCGGTGCCGAACACCAGGAAATACACGATCACGAAGATCAACAAGGACACGCCGACCTGCTGCACGCTGACCGGCGATACTGAATCGATCGTTCTCAGAACGCCGTACACCGTCCATGGCTGTCGACCAACCTCTGTCGTAATCCATCCAGCGAGAAGTGCGATCAGACCTGACGGCCCCATCCCGAGTACTAACCACTGATACCAGCGTGCTTCATACATGCGATCGCGTCGTCGCAAGTACAGTCCAAGAACAGCCGTCAGTAGCATCAACATGCCAAGACCGGCCATGATCCTGAACGTCCAGAAAATGATGGTCGAGTTTGGTCGATCACGTGCAGGAAATTCCTTCAACCCACGAATTTCGCCATCCCAACTGTGAGTCAAAATTAGACTTCCCAATTTTGGGATCTGCACGGTATATCGCGTAACCTCGTCGTTCATATCCGGCAATCCGACGAGATTAAGTGCCGTTCCGCCTTTTTCCGTTTCCCACAACCCTTCGATCGCGGCAATCTTGGCCGGTTGATACTTCCGCGTATTAAGTCCGTGCGCATCGCCGACAACGATCTGAATCGGCGCCAGGATCAACAACATCCACAATGCCATCGAAAAGCCACGCTTGATCGATTCATCGCGACGGCCCTTCAGGAGATGCCATGCACTACATGCTGCGACGATGAAGGCGGCTACGATAAAGGCCGCAATCGCCATATGAGCGAGTCGGTACGGAAACGATGGATTGAATACGATCTTGATCCAGTCGACTGGAACAATAGTGCCATTCTCGACGGCGAAGCCCTGTGGCGTCTGCATGAAGCTGTTGGATGCAAGAATCCAGAACGTGGAGATCAATGTCCCCACAGCAACCATCACCGTGGCGAAGAAGTGAGCGCGTGGCCCCACACGGTTCCATCCGAACAACATGACGCCAAGAAACCCGGCCTCGAGAAAGAAAGCCGTAAGCACTTCATAGATCAGCAGCGGTCCCGTGATGTTACCGGCAACGCGGGAAAAGCCGCCCCAGTTCGTTCCGAATTCATATGCTAATACGACACCGGAAACAACGCCCATGCCGAAACCGATCGCGAAGATCTTCGACCAAAACTGGAACATCGATTTGTAGACTTCATCACCAGTCTTCAGCCAACGCCACTCCAATACGGCGAGAAAACTGGCCAAGCCAATACTGATCGACGGAAAAATGATGTGGAACGAAACAGTGAACGCGAACTGCAAGCGAGCCAGATTAAATGCATCCAAGATTTCCATAACGTCCTATCACTCGCATCTGCCAACCGTATCCAGCTCGCACCCCGGCTACCCAGGCACCACTACAGCAGCGACTCACACGCGTCCAACACGACGAATCACTCTTCGATGCTCGGCACCTGTTACTGGCAGGCGGTGTCGCAGCCCCTTCACGCGGTCTTCAACCGCCGGGACCACCACCCGCCGCCATGACCATGCTCCCGTGGATCAACGGTTGAATACGTACATCGTAATTTCAAAGCCGAGACGCAGATTGGTGCAAGCAGGCTTCGTCCACATAGCAGAACCTCCCTTCGATCATCTTTAAAAAACACCAAATTCCCACCAAGGCACTCGGGCTTCTTCAACCTTTCTCGCAAAGTCCTCCACGAGCACCCCATCCCTCGAGCGCCTGTCTCGAACAAACACATGTATAGGAGACACAGCACCGCTCGACGTGTTCAAAGGTACCTTGTCGCCCAACTCGAAACCATATTTAAAATCTCGTATACGTCGATCTTTTGTCTCATTTCATTCTCGGGCGGCATGTCGAGATACCAGATCAGATTAGATCAACTGAGGAATTAATTACGCACGTTTCAGGCTGATCGTTAAATGAAATCATTTTTCGAAGCGTGATCACCGCCGGTCGACCAAATCAGCAACTGCCTTCCCAAGTTTGAAGGATCAAGCCCCTGCTACCGCGGCCAAGCCGACGAGTCGGGGCTCGCGACGTCGCGCGTCGCCGCGGCGGGTTCGCTTATAGAAAAGAGAGGCCCCCAGCGCGGAGGTATCAGGCGATGCAGTCGTGCAAAGTTGCGGCGATATCGCAAGCGCTGGGAGCAAAACGTTGATTGTGGTTCGGCCGCGCTACCACATTTGATTGACACGACATCGGCCATCAAACACTTACGTCCCGTGCTACGAACGTAAGCGCTAGGCGTCTCGGCTACACGCTAGTGCAGGCGATGCAGGACTTCCTTCGACCGGGATCCCCCCTTGCTTATGCATTGGCCGTCGCACAAAAACGCCGCTGGAAATCCCAACATTGGCCATTCAAGTTCATGCCCAAAACTGGTTAAGACGCAACCAAGTTTCGAAAAGCGCCGGCCACGCACATACTTCGCTGTTTGCCGCACCAAGTCCCCACCCGTGTCCACCGGTTTGAAATACGTGTAGCTCTGCTGATACGCGTGCAGTACGCATCGCGCTCAACATCAGCAGGCTGTTATCTATCGGGGAAATCGGATCGTCCAGTGCCTGGGCGAGAAACACACGCGGCGTGTTCGAGCCAACCTGCAAATTCACCGATAGCGCCGCGCTTTCCGCCTCGGTCGGATGCTCGCCAACGATATGCACCCGTGTGCGCGTGTGGTCAAAGGGCGGCATCAGCGTTAGCACCGGGTAGATCAGGCCCGCAAGGTCAGGGCGGGCAGACTCGCGGTCAACACCGTCGACTGGCGAATAACGCACGGCATCCGGCGTCACGGCAGTCATGCCCGCTAGGTGCCCACCTGCAGAAAAGCCAAGCACGGCGATCTTCCCTGCCTCATACAGTTCATTTCGCGCACGCGAGCGAATCAGTCGCATCGCACGCTGACCATCCTGCAGTGGCGCGAGCCTCGACCAGCCCTGCTCGGGCAGCCGATACACCAGTTCAAACGCAGTAACCCCCAACGACTTCAGCCATCGGCACGCTGGTGCACTCTCATTGCCCAACTCGATATGATCATAGCCACCACCGGCAATCACAAGAGCCGCGCAGCGACCTGGTCGCTCTGGACGATAAACATTGAGCCTGGGCCGCATGACGTGAGACACACTGCCTTTTTTACCGGATTGCTCTTCCAACGTCGCCCCCTTGGGGGACGGATCAGGTGGCGCGTCCGGCCATAGGTCAATTGTCTCGTCTGGCGCCCCCTCCCCCTGACCTCTCCTCCAGGAGCAATCGCTTACATCTTCTGCCCGCACTGACGGTACAACTGAAGCCATAAGTGCAGCACCTATTAACCTACGTCGGATGTCATCCACAACTACCTCTCCTATCTAATTAGTTTTTCTATTTAATACATATCGCACACATATGTAAAATATATAGATTGTTGATCTCCCATATCGAACCAATATGAACGAAGTCGTCGATATTCGCTTGCTGCGCTATTTCGTTACCGTTGCCGAAGAACGCAGCGTCACACGAGCCGCTCAGCGACTCAACATGGCGCAACCGCCACTCAGCCAACAGATTCGCGCGCTGGAAACCCGACTTGGCGTACAGCTGTTCGAGCGCCAGTCAACTGGTGTCGCGATGACGAACGCAGGTACCGCACTACTAGAGCACGCGTACAAGCTACTAGAGAGTGCCGATGCACTTGTGCCTCATGTCCGACAAGCGGCGCGCGGTCGGCACCGGATGCTGAGAATCGGCATAACGACATCAGCCGCTCTGCATGGGACGACATCGGCTCTATTACGACGCTGCCTTGCTCAGCATGAAGATCTGTATATCGAGTTGCACGACGGCAATGCGCAAGATCTTACGGATGACCTCAGCAGCGGCCAGCTGGATTTGGTGATCGTTCGTGTCCCCGTATTGCAAGCAAACGACTTCGAAACGCTCGTCGTCGACGATGAACCCATGCTGCTTGCTGTGCCCTCCGGCCATCCTCTTAGTGAACAATTTCCACGTTGTGCCCCAATGCTCGACAAACTCCGGGACGAGGATTTCATTCTGGTGCGCCGCTCCGGACAAAACGGCATCTACGAACAACTACTGGCTGCATGTCGAGCAGCCGGCTTTGAGCCGCGCGTCGCAGCCGAAGTAACTCGGATGTTGACCGGACTAAACTTGGTGGCAGCGGGTGTGGGCGTATCGGTCGTCCCCGCATCAATGCGCGGCGTGCTAGCCGGGCAGATCGATTACCTGCCTTGTGAGCAACTCGCCCCGATCAGGGCGCCACTCACGTTGCTACATCGCGGTCGTCATAACAGTACCGCTGCTCAAGATGCGGTAGCAGTCGCACTGCAATACGTGACCGAGGCGATCGACAGAAGCTATGGACACGGCGACCCTACGGGCTGAAACATAAATTGCCCGCGTCAACGTTAGTGAAATCCATGTAGCGCCCCCTCCTCGCACGCACGCGGCCCGTGCTGTAGCAACGCTTCCTCAACGGGCCGCTTGGTTAAGAAGCGTGTCGACAGCTCGAACTTCCGATTGCCGAACCGTCGCATAATCTCGGTTTCTCCGAAAGCAATCTCCCGATCCAAAAGGTATCGCGATGGAAAAATCTACTGCTGATGATCTTCTCCAACAGATAAGGGAATCAAAGGGTTCTGGCTACCTCGATCGCGCCTACCAACGCAGCTTTTCGCTCAATGTATTCCAGATGAATGCTGTGGAACTCATCGCCGCAGCTCAAAGGGTCAAGGATCCTGATCAGGGCATGGCGCTGATGATGGAGAAAAACCACGAAGCCGGACTTCAGGCCCATCGCGAACTTAACCGACACGTTCACAACTTCGTTTCGTCATCTCTGACACTCGTCGAGCATACGCGCGTGTTCATGAGGAAACATTATGCAGACACTGAACTTTTCGAGATCTATGAAAGGCAGGTGATAGCTACGTTCGCGAAATCACCTATAGCGCAGTTCGTCCAAGGCCTTCGAAACTACATGCTCCACAGGGGTCTACCCAATTCCAGCATGTTTATGAAATTTTCGACCAGCGCTGGCGCGACGGATGGTTCCGGCAGGATGGAAACCGGTGTGCAATACGATACTGCCTCGCTGTTAGATTGGAAGGATTGGAAATCTGTGGCGCGCACCTACCTGGAGCAGGCGGGACGGCATCTAGACGTTCACGAATTTGCGCAAGAGTACTTGACCCTCGTCAACCAGTTCCATGGATGGCTGGATGCGACTCTCGCGACGCACCATCGCTCAGACCTTGAAGAGCTCAGACAGCTTCACGTGCGACACCAAACAATTAGTCCAACAAGAGAGCCGATCGCGCCAACCGTCCCTCCAGATTCTCCACCCGTCGAACCATTTGGGCTTACCTCGATTCAAACAGCCGACCTTGATCGGATTTCCCTCGATCTTCTGGGAAGGATTCGAGAGCTTCACCTCAAGCAGGCTCCTCCGGGATTTCCGTCTGAGAGACCCGCCACACAGATTACAGATCGGGAACTGATTGGTCCCGTCACGTTCTGGGGGCAAGAGGTAAATGGAAACGCCGCGCTCATGTTCCTTCTGTATGAAGGAAAATCACATGGTCTGGCGGCGGACGACTACCATGTACTCGACAGTCTGACCGACGCTGTCATGAGTGTAGCTTGGGCTCGCAACGGCCTGAGTCGCAAGTTCGTCGAAGCAACCTTCCTTGATTGGGCAAGGCAACAATTCCCAGCTGCCCAACTGTCATTCCCGGAGGCCCTATGCAACGCCGCTCGGGAAAGTGTCACGGATGTCGAAGTCTGGGCGCCGATCGCTAACATGGAGGTCGAACAGGGGTTCGACTTCGGCCCAGTCCGCATCGAATCAATTACCGCTGCCGTCATGGAGAATCTGCGCAGCAGAGCGCCCTCACCTCGGCCAGAGCAGGAACAGGAAGTTAATCAGTTTTTCGAAAAATTAAAGAGCGAGATTCAAGGCTATGCTGTCGCAATCGTGTCTATTGAGGGCGAGCCAGCATTTGCTGTGGAAAGAGCGCGCAGGATCGCTCAAGACGCTGTGGGATTACTGACCTTCTTCTCTCCAGCAGCTGCCAGATCGTACCTGTTCGGTCCGGTGGCGCTCGCAGGCGCGGAATACATTCCCTCATCCAAGTTGATCGCACTGTACGAAGGAGGCTTCCATCACAGCGAGAGCGTTTTGCCAAAGCATGTGGGGCACTGGCGTCTATCCATACAACAAATTGCGGAACTCAACTCCAACCTCTTGGAAGCAGCAGCCTTGCTGGTCGTTTCAGAGGGCTTGAGTGAATTCGCCCTAGCCGTACGAGCAAGCATCTTGATCTACAGCAAGGGCATCACGTTAGTAGCACCGCTGGATCGCCTACGAAACTGTCTATCCGCCCTCGAAGGCGTCTTGCTCAGACACGATATGGAGCCACGAGCTCACAGTATCGCCAATCGGATGAGTTTCGTTCTCGCTCAAGCAGGCGCCGATGGCGAAGCTGTCAAGAAGATCGTCCAGCAAATCTACTGGTTGCAGGATCAGCCATCACGGACCGAGCAAGGACATCGAGAAAGCGAGTTGATCACGACATTCACTTCCTACGCATACCATGTTCTACACGTGGCGCTCGGCAACGTCCAAACGTTCAGTTCGAAAGTCCAGTTCGTGATTGAAATCGACAGAATGGGTTTGTCTCGTCAATAGTTGCCAATACGGACGGTACTGTTTAGCCTCCTTGAGGTATCTCTCGAGCAGGCAAGGATGATGTGTCGCATGCGAGCGCACACTTCGCTCAACCTCTCGAGGCTGGAATCAGTCGGCATCGGCTGGTTCAGCGACAGCGTGAATCGGACGCTTTCGCTCAGTAGAAGGCATCGTCGCGTCAAAATTCAATCGTTGGCCACTCCGGTCGTCCTCGAATCGACCTTTCGACGCGAAGTGGAAATTCAGTGCTAAAAATGCTTCGCACATGAGGCTTGCGAAATAAAAAGGGGGGACCCATGAAGCAACCGAGGGATGAAGCACAAATTCTTGAGGATCTGGCCGTGCTCGCGGGATCGCCTGGATACGTTCATGCAATCGCACATATCTGTCATCGCGACAACGTCATTCACATCAACGGCAAGCTCAAGTCGGCTGACATGGAGCGGTTGTTCAGCAGAGAGCGATTGAATCGAGCGGAATTGACCACGCTGATTGGTCTGATGGCAAAGAAGCCATTTGATCTGACTCCGCAATCGTATGAAGTGCTCGAGGATTACGTCAAGCGCACCGACTCCCTGATGCAAGAGCTGCACGACGCCATGTCCTACCCAACTTTCGCTGCCATGTTCGAGGCCATGCAGGCGGGGACCGAGCCGCCAGATCCATGGCGTGGACCGGGGATGCGAGAACCTATCTTCTACGGCACCGAATCAGCCTACGCCTTCCAGTACCGGGACTTTGTGCCAGAAAAGTATGCGGACGACGACGAATGGATGCTCAAGGTCAAAGGCTTCACCTCTGGTCACGCTCGGACCATCGCAAAGTCTATGTGTGCTTTGATGGACGAGAAGGGGACACGACTCTTCATAGGTGCCCGAACCGCCGACGTTCCTCCCGAGACCTGGTTGACCGCATTCGAGTTCTCGCTGGATGAGGTGGCATTGCATAGTGGCGTTGCGAAGAGTCTGGTTGAGGCATTCTTCCGCGCATTCCTCTTTGAGGGCGACAACTCGGGATTCAAGGAGGTGGGCGATTTCAATGAGGTTGCCGCTAGGCCGTTGCTAGCGACCAACCGCGGAACTGTGCTCCTTTTCTCACACTACGCTATATACGAGGCCCTCTACGAATCTCCGTTCTTTTGGATGTGGGGTGACAAGCTTTACCGCCCGACAGCAGCCAAGCATCGAGGTGCCTTCACCGAGCAGTTCGCTGCGCGCCGGCTGGCCGGGGTCTTCGGGCGTGAGCATGTCCATACGAATGTGAACCTGCATCGCGGCAAAGACATCGTAGGGGAGGTGGATGTTCTTGTCATCTACGGGGATCGACTCATTATTGTGCAGGCGAAGGCAAAGAAGCTGACTATCGCCGCACGCAAAGGGAACGATAGCCAACTGAGGGCTGACTTTGCTGCTGCCATTCAAGACTCGTATGACCAAGGCTGGGCGTGCGCAAATGAAATACTTGCCGGCGGATGTCAGTTGATTGACGACAGCGGGAAAGAAGTTAGCCTGCCGCCAAGCATCAAAGAAATCTTCTTGTTCAGCCTGGTGTCGGAGCACTATCCTGCGCTCGCCTTTCAGGCCAGCCAGTCGCTGAAATTCGAGACGACGTGTGTCATCCGGCCTCCGTTCGTGATGGACGTGTTCCTTCTCGACACGTTGACGGAGATGTTGACGACACCATTGCGTTTGCTAAGTTACGTGAAATTACGCGTGGCCGTTTCAGATAAGCTGATGAGCGGGCACGAGCTAACTGTTCTCGGGTACCACCTGAAACAGAACCTCTGGCTGAGCGAGAAGTACGACCTTGTCGTCCTTGAGGACTCTATTGCGCAAGACCTGGATGCGGCGATGCTGGTCCGCAGGGATAACCTGCCTGGCGACGATACGCCGGCGGGCATTCTCACGAAAATGCGTGGAACTCGTTACGAGAGTCTCATCAAAGAGATCGAAGCCCGGGCAGACCCAGCAATTCTCGAGCTCGGGTTCCATTTGCTTTCGATGAACGAAGATGCGTGTAGGAACGTCCATCGCATACTCGAAACTATCGAGCGGCATGCGCAACTTGACGGCATGCGACATGACGCCACGCTTGCAGCGAGCGCGCCACCTTGTGGAATCAGCTTTCATTGCAACCCAACGTCATCTTTCGAAGCAGTAGACGTGCTGGAGGACTACTGTGTCAAACGCAAGTACCGGCAACGTGCGGCACAGTGGTTCGGTATCTCCGTGGATCCAACAGGGCAAGTCCAGTTCGGAGTCACGTTGGACTTTCCATGGGAAGCCTCTGATGAAATGGAGCGACTCACGGCCGATATGAAGCCACCCTCTAAAGCGCGCGATGCCCTTTCCCAATATTCGCGAGATATCAGACGCCAGAAGCTCGGTCGAAACGACCCGTGCTTCTGCGGCAGCGGGCTTAAGTACAAGAAGTGCTGCTTGAACTAGCCCGGCGCGATTGCCTGAGTTACCTGCGCGACCAGGCCCTCGAATATGGAAACTACGATTCGGGCTCGACTTGCGCAGGGCATCTTGCACACACGCTACGAACAGTGGCCCTTGATGCCTGAGACCCAGTTTTCCTCAACGCGTCGGCGACAATCACTGTCCAGATTCCACGTTCGTACATCTCCGCCTAACGGGCCCTCCAACAAATCCATGATACGGTATCAGAGCATCGATCGATATACACCAATAAATTCAGCGTCCACGAGAATTAGTAGAAACCCATCGCCATCCGTATCTGATGTAGCGGAACTTGCCGTCGGTCGACCGCGCCACCGCCATTCGTCACTTTAACGGCGCACTTGCGGTCTATAGATCTCTCTACTGCTGCCACCCTCCCCGCAAGTCCACTTTCTATCGCTACCGGCACACGCCAACACTGGTACAGACAGCGCGCGTTCTCCGCCTCTTCCAACGTGCAAGTATCTGGTGATACGTGCGAAAAATCCAAACCACAACGACATCGTGTCATGCTCGGCCGCGTCACCACGATCGGCTTCTCGCACCGTGGACAGACATCAAGCAATTGAACAGCATGCACGGGACATGCCGTCATCCATGTAAGCCGATGTGCGGAAATCATGACCCCGTCGTTTAGAAGACACATCGGGCAAACTCGCTCACGCTCTCGAACAAGCAAGTGCCGGGCCTCAATCATGTGATGTCCCACTGCGTAACTGAAGGCGGCCCCTCGTGCTCGCCCACCGACTTCGACCGGGCACATCGATCTCATGGTCGATTGCCCGATCCGGCAAACACGAGACAATTCCGCAATCTCAGCGGAAACCAACGGACCGAACGAGACGCAACCGGCGTCACGCAGCAACGCCCCAACGCTGCTCAGGCCGTTGGCATCCACCAGGCGCATGAGCACCGACGACAACGACTCGTCAGGATAGGGTTCGACGCGAAGCGCAAGCGGTAGCCGTAACATCGCATTCGACGGTCTGACGGAATACGGTGCCCAACTGCGATTTTCCATATCGAACTCCAGATCGATGCGGTGCTCGTTCCTAGCGGTAGGCGCCTGTCTGCATGCTCAGCAGCGTCCGGGCCACCAGTTCTTCTCCGTCGGCGGTATCGAGATACGTGACCGGCTTCTTCCACCCGAGTGACGGAACCTCTTCGTGTAGCCACGTACACAGCCACTTTTTCGCATCAAATCCCTCCGGCTCGCCTGACTCGTCAACCATTTTCTGCACAAGATTCACGAGCCTGCTCCAAACCTCTTCAGGCACATGCTCGACCATGCACGCGGATCGCCATGCGCCACAACGGCACGTTTCCATGACGTTCACCTCGCCCAGATTCGAATTCCCACGTCGGAACCCGTGGCGATCCGATTTGAATCGGATCGCCACGGGTCATGGATAGCGCTACGTCACACGGTCTGTACCACCGGACCGCCTATTGCGTCGACCAATGCGCGATGAAGGAACGCGAACGGCGGCTCCGGCAACTCCGTGAACAAACGCAAGGAAATGTGCTCAACGCTTCGGACCGAGTTCAGGATCGAACCCGGCCGAGGTCGGTATTGCCGTTCTGCGTTGACCAGTTCCGCGAATCCCTGAGGCCAGTCCGACATGATCCGTCCGATTTTCTGCATGCGCGGCGCAAGCTCATGAATGGACTTCGAGCGCAGCCCCTTGTCTGTCGATCCGCTTGTTGCACCACTGACGCGATACAGAAACGAAAGCGCACGCAGCAGTTCCCCAAGGTCAAGCGCGGCGAAATCGGAAGGGACGCCTGGCGGACAGTCCGGCACGTCATGCTCAAAGCTCATGCGCCAGCGTCGATCGATGAGCCGAGTGATCATCAACTCGTCCGGCATCGCGGGCCGACATGCGGCCGACCCGAGATCCGTCCCGCACTGACAACGCGCCAGACCCGGCCGCATGGACGACACATCACGTCGACAGCCCGGACAGCGATCGAGGAGTTGGACGCCGTGGACAGCGCAGCACGTCGCGAATACGTAAGCATTCACGCCCAGCACATGTCGGTGCTCGGCGATACACACCGGGCATACGCGCTCGTTGGCGCCAACCAGGATTGCATCGGGCTCAACCCAGTGACCGTACAAGCTGATCTTCGGGTGCTTCACCCCGTTACAGTCGATCGCTCTCACTGTCAGTGGAGTTATCGCTCGGACCAACTTAGGGGAAAGCCGGCAAACTCGGGCAAGCGCATCGGCCTCCGAGGGGAAACGCGGCCGAGCGGCAGCCACGCCGGCCCGTCGCAGCACCATCCCTGGCCCACTCAGCGCGTTGACCTCAGCAACGCGATGCAGCACCGACGAGAGCGATTCGCCGCGACGCGGCGCGACGCTAAGAAGAAGAGGGGTCGTCATTGCACGTCTCCCGCAAACGGCTCACCCGGTTGGTCGAGCGGCACACCATTGAACTTCGAATCGAAGGGATTGCGCGACGGGGGTGCGTCCTTCCAGATGTGAACGCGAAACGCTGCGGCGAAATCATGTAGTGCGACGGCTTTCGCACCGCGTCGTTCGGCGATCTGGTAGGCACCACTCAACAGCTTGCACATGTAATCCACCAGGCCTGCAGTCGCGTAATACAGCTTCATCGCAACACACTTATCAGTGATGTCCGTCATCGGCAGGGGCATATCTTTAGCAAGCGCCTGCATCACACCAATGAATGTCTCGGCGCCTTCCCGTGTGTTCACATCGAACCGGCGGATCTCCGTAACGCGAGAAAATCGGCGTCGCAATTGACCATTGACTCGAAGCACGCTAAGCAGCGATGGCAGCCCCGAAAGCACGACAGCCGCGGGCAACCGGTCCAGCAGCACCTTCAACCAGTTCGCAACCTGTCTCAACGAACGACGATCGCCTTCGACAAAGTGCTGAAACTCGTCGAGCATGATGATCTCGACGCCACAACCGTGCACCAGCTTGACAATCTGCTCCGTCAGGCGCGCGCTCGATTGACCGACTTGCGGAATCTCGCCCAAGGCAATCAGGATCGCCTCTGCAAGAGACCGAACGGTTGGCACTGCGGGCACGATGACGTAGAGCACGGGCACGTGGCGGCGCAGGACCTCCTCTCGCACCGGGAATTTGGCGCGATAGCATTCGAGCACCGTCGACTTTCCGGCGCCGGACTCTCCGACCGTTGCCAGACAACCGGCCTCGCCAGATTCCCGCAGCCACTGATGGATGTCCTCGATACTCTTGAGCGCAGCAACGAAGTCGGGATGTTCGACGATGCTTTTGCGGACATTGAATCGTTTCATGATGATCTCCTACCGTTCGGTACGCTTCATGACTGAAAATTCAGGAACACTATCGAATCTGACGACCATGGGGTCCACTTGTTCGGACTGGACGGAATCTTCCACGACGTCCCTGCCAGCGGTTCCAATCAGAAGATCCTTGCTCGACTTCCCCTTGATCTGCGCAACCCATTTACGCTTCTTGAGTTTCTGATCAAGCTCTGCCTTGGCAATCTCTTCTGCGAGACGGATACGGGCTTTGCGTAGCCCAACAGGGTTGATATCGATGCTGCTGTCTCGCATGGCGCTGGTGACTTCGTTGTGCATCCATCTGGTCAAATCCTTTGTGTAATCTGGATCGCTGCAATCAACGCGAAGGTATTCCTTCTGCCGTGGGTCGTAGACGAAAATATAGCCGGTCTGCTCGTTGAAATACCGGACCCTTACCTTTTCGTCTTCAGGGATTCTGTGACGCAGCAACTGCAATGCGCTGGAGTTGTATGAGAGATGATCAAACGTCACGCCGCTATTCGTGATCGGACGCATGACATCGTCCGAGAATGCGATAGAGAGTTGGTCGGGATCGGCCGGCATGTAGATGGGTGTTAGCCGTGCACTTTCCTGCCAGACCTGAAACGGCGTCTTGTTCTTCAGGCCACGATGCGGCGCGTGCTGATAGCACTCCACAATCCAGCGCACCACCAGCGCGGTCAGCTCGCCGAGGGACACACACGCAAGCTTCTCGGACGGGTACTCGCCACGATCCGTGGTATTCGACCAGGTTGTCCCTGGAATCGTATGGAAGAGTTGTTCCGATATCGTGCGCATGAACCGCTCGACGCGGCCCTTGAACCATGGTGCACGCTTTGGGCAGTACACGAGTGAAATCCCCAGCTCGTCGCAGCCTGCGCGCATGGCCGATCCATGGAACTCCCACGCGTTGTCACCGACGACCATCTCGGCCACACCTCGCGCCAGCCATTCGAGGTGTCCCAGGCCTAGTCGATTCAATAGATCGCGCTTGCTGAGCATGGCCATTCGCATCGCCCATCCGACCTCCTCCTGACCGGGCGAGCGCGCCCCGATATGGAATCCCATCACCATGCGAGTGTGCGCGTCGATAATCACCGTCAGAACCGGCCGAACGATGACCATGCGCGTCTGTTCGCAGACGCACATCAAGTCCACCGGTGTGTGGTCGATTTCCCAGCGCTCGTTTAGTCGTTTTGTTTTGAGCCTGCGAAACACCGGTCGATACTTCTTCAGCGCTTCGGTGCGGCCTTCCCGGGCCGCGGTGACGAGATAGCTGTTCAGTTTCTCGACATGACGATAGAGCGTTGCGCGACTGACGGTTGGCAGCGGGTTTTCGGGATCACGTTCATTGCCGGCGGCAATAGCTTCCTCAACATAGTCGTACAGGCGTGTGACATTGAGCTTCTGGTCGTTGAGGTAGTGTGTGTTGATGGCATCTTCCACCAGCGTAAGCAGTGGGCCGTCGATGATCTCGCGTCGCCCCTTGTTTTCATGGCGCGGCACCACGTCCAAGGCATCACGTGAATGCTGATAGCGCTTTCTCCAGCGACAGAAGGTTCGATAGTCCGGCGGCATCAATGCACCAACCTCACATGCCACCCGTTCGATGACCGTTTCGACCTCACGAACGCGTGAGCACTTCGCCTCCTCAACGGCTCTCAGGTAGACGAGCCTCGCGCGCATCTCGACGAGATCCTTTTCTTCGAAGGTGGAGACATCACGCCGGGCAACAACGATCGGTGAGGCACCCGTCTCGCGTAGCGATTCGATTCTGACCGACCATCGCCCGTTGCCGTGCCGTTCCCAGATTTCCGTTTCGTGCAGGCGTATTGGCGAGCCGTAGTCTGAGCTGAGTTCGATTCGACCATCGGGCAGCGCACTCTGGACGCGCCAGACGTACTCGCCCTCATCGAACTCGACGCCACGCTTAAGCGAAAATTTTTGCATGACGCACCTCCGAAGGAGCAACGTAAATGACTGCGTCGGAGGTCAACGGCACATCGAGATCGATGCCCGCGGCACCGTTGGCGATCCAAGTCAACGCGACGTCGCGCGTACGGGCCAGATGTACGAGGTTTTGGAAAGTCTTCGGATGCTTTTTTTCAACGAGCCATTGTGCTTCCCGAATCCGTTCGGACGAAATTCGCCCCCGCCACGGCCGCAAGAGTCGCAGCGTCTCGTGACGCGTGCCGGCGATATAGGTACGTTCATCCCAAACGAAGAGGGCGTGTCCATGCTGCGCGAGGACGGCTCTCGCACGGGCCAAGCGGGCTTGCACCGAAGGCTTCTGTAGATCTTTTGCAGGCTTGGCTTCCACGAAGACAACTGAGTTGTCGCGACGCACAACTTCGTAGTCGGGCGTATATCGAAACGTCTGGCCGGCCTCACTGTGGACAAATGTTCGGTCTTGGGAACTGCGAAAGCACAGGACTTCTGGGCTGAATTCCAGTAGTAGCGTCGTCCCTTCTTCCGCAAGCGAGAACCACTGCATCGAGCAAGAATTCTTGATGGAGGGCGTGAAGCCTCGAAAATTGCTGCCACTGCGGGTATCGTACGAAGGCATGATGATGTCTCCTGCACCCTTTCGGGCGCGTGGATGTGGGGGGCGCCAGTCCGAATGGACGAGCGCCGGCCGCGCGGATGTCATTTCCACGCAACGAGGAGACGAGTTGGACCTTGACGCCGAAGAGGAGGGGGCTATACTGAAGTTGCTTAGGCCTCAGTATTGCCCCGCTCATCCGGGTCGAAAGAACCAATCCGTCGTAAAGGGTTGGTTTTTTCTTTTCTGTCAAATAGGCAGCACTCCTAATTCAATAGATTGATGAGGAAAGGCATTTTCCGGATGACGTTACAGATCCAGCTTCGTCACCAGTTCGTCAAGCAAGGTGACTTCGTCACCGCTCAAACGTGTCGACGCTCGCACCAGGCGATTGATCAGGCGCAACGTATCTGCGTGCAGGTCGTCGGGCAGCCGCAGTTTCTTTTGCGAGTCGAGAGCGGCCTCGAGCAATGAAGCGACATCGGCGTTGCTCATGCCGAATACCGCGGCAATCCGCTCAATTTGTTCGGTCGATGGTGGCGGCTTAACCGCGCGCTCAAGCTTCCAGACATATTGAATCGTGACCCCAAGCTGCTTGGCCACATTCGTCTGACTGAGACCAGCTCGCTTTCGGTAGTACACCAACGCATTTGAGAACGGAGTCATCGCCTTGCACCTACACGTGTCCTATCTCTCAATGTATGTGGTGACCCAGCCGGCGGACAAGTAATTTTTTTCTTTCTCCCCCAGACAATCCAGACAGAAGAATCCTCGTGCGAACCAAAAATAGAGGGACGAGTTATGGAAACGCCGAAAAGGAGAAGAAAATAATTTCCCTTTTTGTACAAGTGTTGGCTCGTACGTTTCCCGAATAGGGTCAATTCATTCGTCAAACTTCTGAACGGCGTGTGCAGGGGAATCGACGAAAATTGATCTAAAGGTGTTCAAACGACACACAAGTTTGCGGTGACAGATGGGCCACGGCCGGCAACCGACGGGCATCCGTTGTGTGAAAGTTACACTCTCAGGACAAGTGCGAGCTGTGTCGCAAAGCGACATGAATAGCCACATATTCGGCTCACGGCGCGGCATCAAGACGATGGGATCGGTACGGCAGTAAGGAAGTGTTTGCAGTAAAAAGTCTGCGCAGAGCTCCTGGGTCTACTTCGTGAGGCCCTCGAGACGATCGAGAAGACCGTCCCGGGCGATTCGCTCAAATTCTCGCGAAAGCAACGTCACGACGACCTCCGACTTCGAGCGGCCGTAGAAGCCGATCTTGGAGATACGTTCAAGTGCCGCATCGACCTGCACGGGGAGGGTCAGCTGAACGAGCCGAGTTGCTTCGGCGGATGGCTTGCGCCCTGCACTAGCCATGACATTTCCTTGAGATCAGGCTACACTTCTGTGGAATTTAATCATATTTAAATAGGATTGCAACTCCGATCATGTGTGCTACCAGGAGCGCCGATAACATTCCTCGCTTCGCATCGGAAGCGGACCTAGTGCAAACATTTCTCAAGACCATTGAAAATGGTCAATCACCGTGGGGCACGGTTCTTTCGACGACAGAATGGGATTACAAATCTGGCTTCACTGACGTTCTTGTCCGAACCGAGAATGGTGATCTCGTTGCATTTGAAGCAAAACTGTCAGACTGGAGACGCGCAACTCATCAGGCGTACCGAAACACCATGTATGCACGGCATGCCTACGTTGTGATGCCTGAACGAGCTGCGCAGCGGGCGCTCGCGCACCCTGAGATCTTCTCAACCTATAAAATTGGCCTTTGTGTCGTTGCGATTGATGGTATAAAGGTTCTCATCGAGCCCCGCGATTGCGACCCATTACTGCCGTACTTGCATCAAAAGGCTCAAAATCATTTCGATCAAATAGCCAATGAACAACACGGCAGATCTCGCAGACGTCGCCAGGAGGCTGTGTGTCACAATTGATGCCACCTTCGTTGAACCACTAGGCAGTGGAGCATTTAAGCAGGTCTTCCTGATAGAGAAAGCTGGACAACAGCTTGCACTCAAAATTTCGACAATCTCGGAAGGCTTACAACCGCGGTTCGAGCGAGAAGTCGCAGCACTTCGCGAATGCAATCACTCAGCCATCACGAAGATATTCGACTGTTTTCCGTATAAGGAAGTCGACACCGTTTACTGGGTAACCACCGAGGAATACCTACCCGGCGGGACATTGAGTGCACGTCAACGGATCGGAGCGATATCGCTCGATGAAATCCGATCCACCGCGCTTACGCTTGCCGATGCCCTTGCGCATCTGGATTCAAAGAATTTGGTCCATCGAGATATTAAACCAGCAAATATCTTGTTCAGATCCTCAAACGAGCCTGTTCTGACAGATTTCGGACTCGTCCGAATGCTTGACGCGTCATCCTTGACTGAAGATTTTATCTTTCAAGGCCCGGGCACACCTTTTTATTCTGCTCCTGAGCAACTCAACAATAATAAGGCTGCCATCGATTGGCGGACAGACCAGTTTGGACTTGCTGTAGTTCTGGCAGAGTGTGCACTTAATTATCATCCATACTTCTGTCCCGGCATGACTAGACAAGAGACTGTTCAGTCCGTCGCCGAATACAAAAATATTCCCGATCGTACCGCGCACGACCTGACAAATATCGGGTTGGCTGCGCTCATTCGCGCCTTGCAACCTTGGCCGATTTCAAGGTATCGTTGGCCGTCTGATTTCATCAACGCTCTATCGGGGAGTGGAAATGGGCGTATACCATCAAATGGGCCATGATTCATGGAATCTAATCGATAGACCGGAATTGCAAAAATACCGCGGCCTAATTCTGAGCCCCGTCAATAATTCCCCAGCCGAAGTATCGGATCGACTAGGTCAGTTGGGTTTTACCCGCGACCTGATCGATATCATTCTCGATCCGCAACTCTACAAACCACGAAGCGATCGCGGCAAACTTGCATCCTGGCCATACTTCCCCAACGACTTCGATTCCGCCGATTTGAGCAAAGTCGCATGGTGGGTTCAGCGCGGCGAAGCACTCATAAAATGTGCCCATCAGATCGGCGCCACGGCCATCTGCTCTCCTGCTATGCTGCCACGTGTTTTTGATGACGCATATTATAGTCAGGTTGTCGACATAACAAACCAACTACATCCAATTGCACACGACTCCAAGCTAGAAATACTCCTAACTGCAATTGTCGACATTAAAACATTGGCAGAGGAAAATTCCCCCCAGCGCATCGCCACGGTCTTAACACGAACGAAAGTTTCCCGTGCCTATTTGATATTTCTAGATGATCTCAAACCACGGCAGCAACGCACTGATTACGAGTCGCTTGCAAACGCCATAAAGCTTATTAGGTTGCTCGAAAATGCCGGCACAAAAATTATTGTTGGCTTCAGCGGGCTGGACGGAATTTTATGGAAACACGCGGGTGCCACGGATCTGGCAACCGGGAAATTCTTCAATCTTCGACGCTTTGTTCCGGGAAGATGGGACGATGCGACGGATGGCGGAAAAGTTGTACCATACTGGACTGACGATGGTTTGATAACATGGCTTCGGGAGCCAGATGTACAACTCCTTTTGAATGCCAAGATAATCGATCGCCAGGCCGCTTCAAGCAATCCACATTCTGCCGAGATCTTGAAAATTCTCGATGCAAAGTCTGGCACCGCTTGGGTTGCCATCGGTTGGAGGCAGTATCTTTACTGGTTCCAGGAGATGGAGCAAACCATTGGTCAGGATCCAAATTTAGCTCTAAAGTTACTCCGAGCAGCGGACAAGAATTGGGGGGAAATTGAAAAATCGGAGATACAATTGTATGACCGACTTAATAATGGCGAATGGGTTAGGCCGTGGATAAACGCTATCGCAGAGGCGTCTCGCTAGCGTCAGATTTCTCCCACTCTCCAGATATAAAGCTCATCTCAAGGCCGCCGGTGAACGCTAAGCAGAGACTTACTGATAAGTCGTTCGGCGGCCAACAGTATTGCCAGACTCCGGCTCTGCCCTCTAAGGCCTTACCGCGACCATCGCGGTAGCTTGTCCGTCGGCCTTCGAACGAGGTACCGGCAAGACAACTACAGTTTTGACCGCGCTTCTAGATCCACGGCGATCGACTGATCCGGGCGTTGAAGCAAGGTATGAGCCGCTACCCCCAACGCGTCCGCCAGTCGCTCAATATTGTCTAGCGACACATTAATCCGTGCCCGCTCCACTTGGCTAATGAACGTCCGATCCAAATCGGCCGCGAATCCAAGTTGCTCTTGGCTAAGCATGTTTCTGACTCGAACAACACGCACGTTGAAGGCGAGCACATCCCGCAGCGACACAAGTCGCTGATTTGGATCTGGGCCTTTGAGCGGGGCTGGCATGGCCCCTATGGTTCCGATATGATGCGTTCGCATCCACGGTCTTTGCATCACGTATCGATGCAGGAAACCGGACTGATTGAACCTTGTGCAGTCAGATCATTCGCAGGATGGTTACATGCGCCTCGTACTTTTGATCGTGATGTCCGCGTTGTTAAGCGCACATCCTTTGGCCGTTGCGCAGCAACAGCAGCAGAAACAATCAGATGGAAAACAGCGAGATGAGATGGGACGCGAAATAATCAGGGGCCCCGTCAGCGGTGTGTATTTCAACAATGTTCACGTCATCTCAGACACTGTTGGAATCCGGGGATGGTCGGTCGTAGTGACCAACTCAGTCATCGAGGCGCCTGTATGTATTCGAACCAGCGGACAGAGTTCGACAATAAGTAACAACACGCTCATGTGTGATTTAGGCATCGAATTCACCGAAGCGGCCCTGATCCGCAACACGCTCACAAACAATCGATTTACGGGACGCGGAACCAATCGTCCCGATATCCTTGGATGGTAAGCACTCCGGATAGTAACGCCGTTCAAGCTCAACCGTTCGTCGTCAGTCGAGTCGGCCTGAGGCTGCGGGCCCAAAGCAACCAGTATCCAGGCAAAGAGGCACCCGAGTGCGAGGATACGGCATCTGCCTTCGTTTAGTGGAAACCGCGGACGTAGTCCTCATGTGCAGCTTCAACTTGTTCGCAAGGCCACGCATCGTAGTCATCGTTCATGACCATCCTCACTCTTCGGTGAGCCATTGGAGACTGACTTTCCAGGCGCGGAAATTCGACGACACTCCGCGTAGCGATTTCGGATCCCGGCAACACCGGGTACAGTGACCAGATCCATCTCGAGTACGTCTCCAGCTTGCCATCCCTGGCTCGACAATTCGCTCCAGAGATCGTCAGGAAGCTGCAGAACACCGTCGCCGCTCCCATCAGGGGCGTCCTGAATCTCTATGATCCAGCGCTTCGTGGCGGTCACTTCACGTCTCCACATGATTCACGCGATTGCGGGAGCCGATGTCATCAGACAATTCCCGGTGATGCCGAGCAAAGCGCTCGGGACGCAACTGCATGCTACACCGGGTTCGGCGTGCCGCGCGAAGCATCGATTTTGCACTAAGTTCGCGCGGGCGAGCTTCAAACGTGAACGGGCGACTAAGCGCCTCCAATACGACAACAATGAGGCAGCTAGCTTGATCACACATTGCGCCAGAATCCCATGTGAGCAAATTTTCTCCGATCATCTTCTGAAAACCGAGGCAAGTCACACCCTTCAAGTGCCAGACGCAGCCAATTATTCAAAGACAACATATTGAGACTGCGGACATCTTTTCTGAGAGACAACAACAATCGCCGACAAGCCCTTCCGCCCCCACCTCCCCCGTACCGGCAATCGTCAATCCAACTGTACCGGTACTGTACAGAGAACCGTCGCTAAACTGATCTCCATCCCAGCCTCGAACCGAACGGAGAATCCGCGATGGAATTCCTCACCTTGAGCGCATTGCCCGCCGGCATGCTCTTCGCGCTCGTCACATCGATCACGCCCGGCCCGAACAACACGATGTTGCTCGCATCCGGCGTCAACTTCGGCTTCCGCCGCACGATGCCGCACCTGTTCGGCATCAGCATCGGCGTCGCGATCCTGATGCTCTGCGTCGGCTTCGGCCTCGGCGAAGCGTTCAAGCGCCTGCCGCTGCTGTACACGATCCTCGAAGCCGCAAGCGTCGCGTATCTGCTGTACCTCGCGTGGCGCATCGGCACGTCGGGCGAAGTGAAGGCGCACGGCGCCAAGCCACGGCCGATGACGTTCGTCGAAGCCGCCGCATTCCAGTGGGTCAACCCGAAGGCCTGGATGATGGTGCTGACCGCCGCGACGACGGTCCGCCTGTCCGCCGACTACGGGATGAACGCCGCGTGGATGTCCGTCGTGTTCATCCTGATCGGCTTCCCGTGCATCTGCCTGTGGGCCGCGTTCGGCCTCGGCCTGCGCCGCTTCCTGTCGAACCCCCGCGCGCTGCGCATCTTCAACGTGACGATGGCCGTACTGCTGATCCTGTCGCTGTATCCGCTGATCGCGCACCTGCTGGCGTAGTGAACGCTCACCGCGCGCCCGTTGAGATTCGCCCGATGCAGGCGTACCCTTTTGTTACGAGCGCGCGCCACCGTTTCGCCGGTTGCGCCGCTGCTGCCGGGAGAGTGCCGATGAAGCCACTGCTGAGGGCGGGCGAACACATCGAGGGGATGCACTGGATCGCCGAGTATCACCCGCTCACGCACGAGATTCGTGTGCTGCGCGAAGACATCGAGATCGGCACCTACTGCGCGCCGCCGACGATGTTCGGTGAAGAGGAAGAGATGGGCGCCGCGAACCTCGCCGATCATCGCAGCCGGGAAGCCGCGCTGCGCGCGTATCTGCGCAACTTCGTGAAGCAACACGACGCGGAAGAATAGCCGGCGGCCCGATGGCTGCCGTATCGGCGGGCCGGCGCAGCGCACCGGCCCGCGCTTCGCTCAATGCCCGAGCGACTCGATCTTGCCTGCCGGCTGCGCGACACCATGCGGCCGCGCCATCTGCTTGATCAGCAACGCGATGCACGCGAGCAAGCCCGCAACGGCGATCGTCGCGAACACGCCCGCGAACGAGAAGTGCCGGCGCGTCAGTTCGGCGACGAGGAACGACCCCGCGATCCCGCCGAAGCGGCCGACGCCGAGCATCCACGCGACACCCGTGCCACGCCCTTCCGTCGGATAAAACGCAGCGGCCAGCGCCGGCATCGACGATTGCGCGGTGTTCATCAGCACGCCGGCCACGAACACGACCAGCACGAGCAGCCCGACGTTGCCGGCCGCCTGCCCGATCGCATACACGCTCACCGCCGTCAGCGCATAGCACACGGCGATCACGCGGTTCGCGTTGAAGCGGTCCATCAGCACGCCGCACAGCACGGCGCCCACGCCGCCGAGCGGGAACAGCGCCGAGATCAGCGTCGCGCTCTTCGGCGTCAGGCCCGCATCCTTCAGCAGGATCGGCATCCAGTTGATCGACGCGTAGAAGATCACGAGGCCCATGAAGTACGCGAGCCACAGCATCACCGAGCCGACGATGTACGAGCGCGACAGCACGACGCCGAGACCCTTGCTGCCCGTCTGCGGCGCGGCTTCGGTCATCGCGAACGAGCCGGCGTTCAGCGCGTCGCGCGAGATGCGTGCGAGCGTGGCGCGGATCTTGTCCACCTGCTGGCCGCTCGCGACCATGAAGCGCACCGATTCCGGCATCTTCAGCAGCAACAGCACGCCGAGCAGCAGCGGTGTCACGCCGCCGAGCATCAGCACGCTGCGCCAGCCGAAATGCGGAATCATCCACGCGGCCAGGAAACCGCCGAACGCCGCGCCGAGCGGGAACCCGCAGAACATCAGGTTGATCACGGTCGCGCGGCGCTTGTCCGGGCAGAACTCGCCCATCATCGTGACCGCGTTCGGCATCGCCGCGCCGAGCCCGACGCCGGTGATGAAGCGCAGGATCGTCAGGTGTCCGATTGTGTTCGAAAAGGCGGACATCAGGCATGCAACGCCAAACAGGAACACCGAGCCGAGCAGCAACGAGCGGCGGCCGAGCCGGTCGGACAGCGGGCCCGACACGAGCGCACCGCACGCGAGGCCGAACAGCGCGGCGCTCAGCACCGGTGCGAGATCGGGTTTGGTCAGGTTCCATTCGCCGAGCAGCGACGGTGCGATGAAGCCGATCGCGGCCGTATCGAAACCGTCGAGCAGCACGATCACGAAACACATGAGGAACACGAGCCATTGAAAGCCGCCGAACGGCTGCTCGTTGATGAAGGTCTGGACATCGACCACGGGTGTGCGATTCATCGCTAGTCTCCTGTGTGGATCCAGGTTGGCCCTTTAGCGCTTGCCTGGATCCCATGCTTCGCGGTCGACCGGAGTTCGCGCTTCAGCGCTTGCTCCAGCCCCATGCAAAGCCAGTATGTTTATAAGCGACGCGGCCTCGGAACCGCGTCTTGCCTTTGTTCGCGCACCGGCCATCCGGTGCGCCGCGCGCCGATACTCTGCCGGCGCGTTCATTCATCGTCGACGGCCCGCCAACCATCGACGGCAGGCCCCGGCTCAGGATCGCACTACAGCCGTTGCTTAACCGGCCTCGTCCTGTTCCTTGAAAATCTTGTCCGCGAGATGGAATGCGGAGTTCGCAGCCGGCACGCCGCAGTAGATCGCGGTTTGCAGCAGCACTTCCTTGATCTCGTCGCGCGTCACGCCGTTGTTGCGCGCGGCGCGCAGGTGCAGCGCCAGTTCCTCGCCACGGTTCAGCGCGACCATCATCGCGATGGTCAGCAGGCTGCGCGTATGGCGCGGCAGGCCGTCGCGCGTCCAGATCTCGCCCCATGCATAGCGCGTGATCAGGTTCTGGAATTCGTCGGTCACCTCGGTGCGGTTCTCGATCGAACGGTCGACGTGCGCGTCGCCGAGCACTGCGCGGCGCACCTTCATCCCTGCTTCGTAACGTTCCTGGTCGTCCATCGCCATGCCCTCACGCGTTGAGGAAATCGAGCAGCGCGCGGTTGAAGCCGTCGGTGCACTCGATGTTCGAAATATGCGCGGCGTCGAATTCGATGTGCAGCGCGCCGGGAATCGCGGCAGCGAGCGCGCGGCCCTGATCGGGCGGCGTCGACATGTCCTTCGCGCCGGTCACGACGAGCACCGGCAGCGTGATGCCCTTCACTTCGTCGCGCAGGTCGGCCGCGTTCAGCGCGTCGCAGTTCGCCGCATAGCCATCCTTGTCGGTATGCACGAACGTATCGCGGATCGCGTCGAACAGGCGCGGCTCGCGTTCGACGAATGCATCGGTGAACCAGCGCGGCAGCACGGCGTCGGCGAGCGCGGCCATCCCTTCGGCGCGCGCCTTCTGCGCTCGCGGCGCCCACACTTCCGGCGAGCCGATCTTCGCGGCGGTATTCGACAGCACCGCACGCACGATGCGCGACGGGTAGCGCGCGGCGAGCGCGGCGCCCGTCAGCCCGCCCATCGAGATCCCGCAGAAATGCGCGCAGTCGATGCCGACGTGGTCGAGCAGGCCGATCACGTCGCCGGCAAGCTGCTCGATCGTGTACGAACCGGCCGGCGCGTCGGAGTGGCCGTGGCCGCGCGTGTCGTAGCGCAGGATGTTGAAGTGCTGCGTGAGCGGACGGATCTGCGGCGCCCACATCTGCAGGTCGGCACCGAGCGAGTTCGAGAAGACGAGCCACGGCGCGTCGGCGCGCGCGGCACGGTCGATCCGGTAATGCAGATTCACGCCGTTGACAGTGGCGAAAGGCATCAATGTTCTCCTGGTTGAGTCGTGCCCGCATGCAGCGCGAGCACGGCGTCGACATAGGCCTGCGCCTCGCCGACGTAATGTGCGGGATCGAGCAGCCGCGCGAGCGCGTCGCGCGACAGGTGGGCCGACACGGTCGCGTCGGCGGCGAGCACGTCGAACAGCGTCGCGCCGGTGCGCACGGCTTCCTTCGATGCGTGCTCGACGACATGGTGTGCGTCGAGCCGGCCGATGCGGTCGCCGAGCGCAAGCATCACCGCTTCGCCGAGGATCAGGCCGTGCGTCAGGTCGAGGTTCGCGGCGAGGCGTTCGGTATTGACGTCGAGGCCCGCGACGATCTGCGCGATCTGCGCGAGCGCGCCGCCCGTCAGGCGCGCGAGGTCGGGCAGCGCATCCCATTCGGCCTGCCAGCCGCCGAGCGCGCGCTCGTGTTCCTGCACCATCCCCGCGAACACGGTCGCAACGAGGTTCGGTGCGCGCACTGCGGCGGTCAGCACGGCCGCGCAGCCGACCGGGTTGCGCTTGTGCGGCATCGTCGACGAGCCGCCCTTGCCGGCGGCGGCCGGTTCGCCGAGCTCGCCGACTTCGGTCTGCATCTGCAGCGACACGTCGCGCGCGATCTTGCCGAGCGTGCCCGTCAGCATGCCGAAGCAGGACGCGGCTTCCGCGATGCGGTCGCGCTGCGTGTGCCACGGCACGGCCGGCGCCGCGAGCCTCAGGTCGGCCGCGAGTGCAGCCGTCACGCCCGCCGCCTGCTCGCGCAGGCTCGCGAGCGTGCCGGCCGCGCCGCCGAACTGCAGCACGAGCACGCGCTCGCGCAATTCGGCGAAACGCGCGCGGTGGCGCAGCAGCGCATCGAGCCATTGAGCGAATTTCAGGCCGAGCGTGATCGGCAGCGCCTGCTGCAGCCACGTGCGGCCGATCATCGGCGTCGCGCGATGAGCGCGCGCGAGCGCCGCGAGCGACGCGCACGCTTCGTCGAGCATCGGTTCCAGCACGTCGAGCGTGTCGCGCAGCTGCAGCACGGTTGCGGTATCGATGATGTCCTGGCTCGTCGCGCCCCAATGCACGAACTTCGCGGCCTCGGGGTCGTCGGCCTTCACCTGCGCGGTGAGCTGCCTGACGAGCGGAATCGCGAGATTGCCGCCGAGCGCCGCGCCGTGCGCGAGCGCGTCGGCGTTGAGCCGGCCGGCGTCGCACGCGCGCTCGATCGGCGCGACCGCGGCGGCGGGAATCACCTGCTGCGCGGCGAGCGCACGCGCGAGCGCGGCCTCGACGTCGAGCATCCGCTGGATCGTCGCGCGGGGCGACCAGATCCGGTTGAGCGGCTCGGTGCCGCAGATGAGGGAGGTCAGGCGGGCGCTGTCTTCGAGCATGGCATCAGATAGGGGAAACGGCGTGCGCCTATTGTCCACCCAAGCGTGCCGGCCTGCGCGCGAGCGCACGCGGCGGCACGCCGGCGGTTCACGCAGCGGCCTTCCGCGTCGCGTCGATCAGCGGCACGCCGGTCAGCTTCTGCAGTTCGTCGAACGACAGGTCGGTGAAGATCTCGCTCACCGCGAGGCCGTCGGCCGTCACGTCGAGCACCGCGAGATCCGTATAGATACGGCTCACGCATTGCACGCCGGTGACCGGATACGAGCACTGCGCGACGATCTTGCTTTCGCCCTGCTTCGTCAGGTGCTCCATCATCACGAACACCTGCTTCGCGCCGATCGCGAGATCCATCGCGCCGCCGACGGCCGGAATCGCATCGGGCGCGCCCGTGTGCCAGTTCGCGAGGTCGCCGCTCGCCGACACCTGGAACGCACCGAGCACGCAGTAGTCGAGGTGGCCGCCGCGCATCATCGCGAACGAATCGGCATGGTGGAAATACGCGCCGCCGGTGAGCAGCGTCACGTGCTGCTTGCCGGCATTGATCAGTTCGTCGTCTTCCTCGCCGGGCGCGGGCGCGGGGCCCATGCCGAGCAGGCCGTTCTCGCTGTGCAGGAAGATTTCCTTGCTCGGGTCGAGGTGGTTCGCCACCAGCGTCGGCACGCCGATGCCGAGGTTCACGTATGCGCCTTCGGGGATGTCCTGGGCAACGCGCTTGGCCATTTCATCGCGGGTCAGTCGTTTCATCTCGGTCTCCTCAGGCGGCTTGCGATGCATGTTCGGCAGCCAGCTCGGCTGCATGCGCAGCCTGCGGCACTTCGACGACGCGCTGGACGAAAATGCCCGGCGTCACGATGTGTTCCGGGTTCAGCGCACCGAGCGGCACGACTTCCGACACCTGCACGATCGCGACCTTCGCGGCGCTGGCCATGATCGGCCCGAAGTTGCGCGCGGTCTTGCGATACACGAGGTTGCCCCAGCGATCGCCCTTGTACGCCTTCACGAGCGCGAAATCGGCATGGATCGGCGTCTCGAACACGTACGGCTTGCCGTCGATCACGCGCGTTTCCTTGCCCTCCGCGAGCTTGGTGCCGTAACCCGTCGGCGTGAAGAAGCCGCCGATGCCGGCGCCCGCCGCGCGGATGCGCTCCGCGAGATTGCCCTGCGGCACGAGTTCCAGCTCGATCTCGCCCGCGCGGTACAGCCCGTCGAACACCTGCGAATCGCTCTGGCGCGGAAACGAGCAGATGATCTTGCGCACCTGCTTCGCCTTCAGCAGCGCCGCGAGGCCGGTCTCGCCGTTACCCGCGTTGTTGTTGACGATCGTCAGGTCGCGCGCGCCCTGTGCGATCAGCGCGTCGATCAGCTCGGACGGCATGCCGGCCGTGCCGAAGCCGCCGATCATGATTGTCGCGCCATCGTGGATGTCGGCCACCGCCGACTGGAGCGATTCGAAAATCTTGTTGACCATGTCTCTTCCTGATACGAACCCGCGGCTCGATGCGCGGCCTGTCGAGGGGACACGCGCGTGCCGCGTGCCGCGCCGGGGCCGATGTCGATCCCGGTATTTGTTCGCTATTCGAACCTAGATTCGATTAGCGAACGATGGGCCGATCATAGAGTCGCGCACAGCGCGTTGTCAAGGCGGGTTCCCTCGGGGGCCGTCGCGTCGTCGAACGGCAGGCCGACATAGTTTTCGGCGAGCGACTGCGCGGCGGCCCGCGAGCGCGTCACGTATTTCAGCTCGGCAAACTTCAGGCGATTGACGAACGGCGAATCGTCCGGCGACGCGTGCAGCATGTTCGTCATGAAGTACGAGAAGTGCTCGGCGCGCCACACGCGTTCGAGGCAGGTCGCCGAATACGTGTCGAGCGGCGTCGCGTCGCCCGTCCGGTAGCGCGCGCCGAGCGCGCGGGACAGCGCGCGGACGTCGGCCACCGCGAGGTTCATCCCCTTCGCGCCGGTCGGCGGCACGATGTGCGCGGCGTCGCCGGCGAGGAACAGGCGTCCGTGCTGCATCGTCTCCGACACGAAACTGCGCATCGGCGTCACGCTCTTCTGCGTGATCCGGCCCTCGGTCGGCGTCCAGCCGGTATCGTTCGAGAAGCGCGTGTGCAGTTCATCCCAGATCCGCGTGTCGGACCATTCGGCCAGGTCCTCGTCCGGCTTGCACTGCAGGTACAGGCGCGTGACCGTCGGCGAGCGCATCGAGAACAGCGCGAAGCCGTTGTCGTGGTGCGCGTACACGAGTTCGTCGAGCGACGGCGCCGCATCGGCGAGGATGCCGAGCCAGGCGAACGGGTAGACGCGCTCGAACGTATTCAGCCGTTCGGCCGGGATCGTCTGGCGTGCGATGCCGTGGAAGCCGTCGCAGCCGGCGACGTAGTCGCAGTCGATGCGGTC
The DNA here is from genome assembly GCF_902499125.1 of Burkholderia arboris. GTDB lineage: Bacteria > Pseudomonadota > Gammaproteobacteria > Burkholderiales > Burkholderiaceae > Burkholderia > Burkholderia arboris. Next base: position 332,657 of record NZ_CABVPX010000003.1, on the reverse strand, counting down.
GGCGCGGCCGTCCGCGTGCTTGAACGTGACGAACGGGTGCTCGCCTTCGACGTCGTGCAGCGCGACATCGCTGACTTCGAAATGCATCGAATGGCCATGCTCGACGCCGGCCGCGATCAGGTCGCGCACGACTTCGTGCTGGCTGTAGACGGTGATCGCGCGCCCGCCGGTCAGTTCGGACAGGTCGATGCGATGGCGCTGGCCGTCGAACAGCAGTTCGATGCCGTGATGTTCGAGCCCTTCGCGGCGCATCCGGTCGCCGAGACCGGCTTCGTTCAGCGTGTCGACCGTGCCCTGCTCCAGCACGCCGGCGCGGATGCGGTTCTCGCAGTATTCGCGCGAACGCGCTTCGACGAGGATGGAATCGACGCCTTGCAGGCGCAGCAGATGGGACAGCAAAAGGCCGGACGGCCCGGCGCCGATGATCGCGACTTGGGTGCGCATTGTTCGTCTCCTGAACATTAATTCGAATCGTCGAACACATTTGAGCGCTTTCCCGACTATGCGGCAACGCGATTCAGGAGATATGTTGTATACGTTTTGACGATACTGGACCGGCGATGGATACGCTCGATCTGAACCTGATTCCCTACCTCGTCGCGCTCGACGACACCCGCAACGTGAGCCGCGCGGGCGACCTGCTCGGCGTGAGCCAGCCGCGCGTGAGCACCGCGCTCGGCCGGCTGCGCGAGTATTTCGGCGATCCGCTGTTCGTGCGCACGTCGCGCGGGATGGAGCCGACGCCGCGCGCGCTCGCGCTGCTGCCGGCCGCCCGCGATTCCCTCGCGCAGATCGAGCGCGGCCTCGTCGCGCCGCACGACTTCGATCCGGCCGAGAGCACGCATACGTTCTCGATCGCGCTGTCGGACGTCGGCGAGATCGTGTTCCTGCCGAAGCTGCTGCAGGCTTTCGCGACACGCGCACCGCATGCGAACCTGCGTTCGGTCTCGCTCGCGCACGACGAAGTCGGGCGTGGCCTCGAAGCCGGGTCGATCGATCTCGCGGTCGGCTACTTCCCCGACCTCGACGGCAACAACTTCTTCCAGCAGCGGTTGTTCACGCACCGGTTCGTGTGCCTGATGCGGCGCGGCCATCCGTTCGAGCAGGCGCCGCCGTTCACGGTCGAGCAGTTCCTCGCGTGCGGGCACGCGGTGGTGCGCGCCGAAGGCCGCAGCCAGGAGGTGCTCGAGAAATATCTGGCGAAGCAGCGCATGCAGCGCCGCGCGGTGCTCGAGACGCCGCACTTCATGAGCCTGCCGTTCATCCTGAGCCGCACCGACCTGATCGCGACGGTGCCGCACGCGATCGGCTATGCGTATGCGGCCGAGCACGCGTTCATCGTGCCCGTCGAGCCGCCGCTCGCCCTGCCGCGCTTCGACCTGAAACAGCACTGGCATCGCAAGTACCACAACGATCCGCGCACCGCGTGGCTGCGCGGCGTCGTCGCGTCGCTGTTCAACGACGAGCAGGACGAATGGCCGAAGTGACGAAGGGCGAGCGGCAGCCCGCACGCACGACCCGCGAAAGCATGAAACAATGGCCGGATATCCGCCGCCGCTGGCGGCCTTCGATGGAGCCACTACATGGGTAAGGGTAAGAAATCCGCAGTGACCGAGCCGGCCGCATCCCGGCCGAGCCGTGAAGAAGCAGAAGACGCCGTCCGCGTGCTGTTGCGCTGGGCCGGCGACGATCCCGCCCGCGAAGGCCTGATCGATACGCCCGCACGCGTCGTGCGTGCATACGAGCAGTTCTTCGCCGGCTATGCGCTGGAGCCGCGCGACATCCTCGCGCGCACGTTCAGCGAAGTCGACGGTTACGACGAGATGATCGTGCTGAAGGACATCCGCTTCGAGAGCTACTGCGAGCACCACATGGTGCCGATCATCGGCCGCGCGCACGTCGCGTATCTGCCGAACCATCGCGTGGTCGGTATCTCGAAGCTCGCGCGCCTCGTCGACGCATTCGCGAAGCGCCTGCAGATCCAGGAAAAGATGACCGTGCAGATCGCCGATACGCTGTTCGACGTGCTGCAGCCGAAGGGTGTCGGCGTGATCCTCGAAGCCGCGCACCAGTGCATCTCGACGCGCGGCGTGCACAAGCCGGGCGTTGAAATGGTCACGTCGCGCATGCTCGGCACGTTCCGCACCGATCCGTCGACGCGGCGCGAATTCCTGTCGATCGTCGCCAATCCTTCTTCAGTCAACCTGACGAATACCTGATGGCGCAGACGAAGCAAGCGGCGCACGCGCCCGTCGTGCTCGTGACCGGCGCCGCGCGCCGGGCCGGGCGCGCGTTCGCCGAGTATTTCGCGAAGCATGGGTATCGCACCGCGGTGCATTACGATCGTTCGGCCGATGCCGCGCAAGCGGCCGCCCGCGCGATCGCCGAACGCGGGCACGATTCGGTCGCGCTGCAGGCCGACCTGTCGGATGCCGCACAGATCACCGCGCTGATCGACCAGGTGTATGCGCGCTTCGGGCGCCTCGACGTGCTGGTCAACAACGCGTCGGTGTTCTGGCAGGACCATTTCCCGAGCTTCGACCTCGCGGCGTTCGACCAGGCGTGGGCCGTCAACTGCCGTGCGCCGATCCTGCTCACGCGCGCGTTCTACGAACGGGCGCGTGCGGCCGGCACGCAGGGAGTCGTCGTGAATGTGGTCGACCAGAAGATCAAGGAAAACTTTCATCGCGACCACTTCAGCTACACGGTCGCCAAGGCCGCGCTCGGCAACCTCACGCAGATGCTCGCGCTGTCGTCCGCGCCGGTGCTGCGCGTGAATGCCGTATTCCCCGGGCTGATGCTGCCGAGCGACGACCAGACGCAGGCCGACTTCGAACACGCGAGCCGCGCGTCGACGCCGCTCGCGCGCATCGCCGGCCCCGACGACGTCGCGAGCGCGATCCTGCTGCTGACGGGCAATGCGTACAACGGCGTGGATTTCGTTGTGGATGCGGGGCAGAACCTGATCCGCGTCGACCAGGACGTGCTGTACAAGCACCGCTCGCCCGCCGGCAAGCACTGACGCACACGGCACGCGCCCGCGCGAACCGGGCGCGCCGCCGCCCGCCGCCCGCCGCCCGCCGCATTACGGCTTCTCGGCGCTCCCGCCTTCGCGGACCTTGCCCTGCGCGACGCTCGTGCCGGCCGGCACGCTGTGCGTGAGCCACACGTTGCCGCCGATCACCGAGCCGCGCCCGATCGTCACGCGGCCGAGAATCGTCGCACCCGCATAGATCACCACGTCGTCCTCGACGATCGGGTGCCGGGCATTGCCCTTCACCAGCGCGCCTTCGCCATCGGCCGGGAAACTCTTCGCGCCGAGCGTGACGGCCTGGTACACGCGCACGCGCTCGCCGATGATCGCGGTTTCGCCGATCACGACACCGGTGCCGTGGTCGATGAAGAAGCTCGGGCCGATCTGCGCGCCCGGGTGGATGTCGATGCCGGTGGCCGAGTGCGCGATTTCATTGATGAATCGCGCGAGCAGCGGCACGCCGAGCTGGTGCAGCGCATGCGCGAGCCGGTGGTGCATCATCGCGAGCACGCCGGGGTAGCACAACAGGATCTCGGTGATGTGCTGCGCGGCCGGATCGCCCGCGTACGCGGCCTGGATGTCGCTGACGAGCAGCGCGCGCACCGCCGGCAACTGCCGGCCGAATTCGCGCGCGATCTCGAACGCACGTTCGTCGAGCTCGGCGAACGGCGTATCGGCATGTTCGGGCAGAAACGGCAGCGCACGGCGGATCTGCTCGGACAGGATGCGCAACGTGCTTTCGAGCGTGTGGCCGACGTAGTAGTCGACGCTTTCGTCGGTCAGGTCCGGCGCGCCGTAATGCGTCGGAAACATCGACGCGCGCAGGCCGGTCACAATCTTGCAGATCGCATCGCGCGACGGCAGTTCGCGGATGCCGCGCGGATGGCGCGTGCGATGGAGTTCCTCGCGCGACTCGCGCAAGCCGGCAACGATTTCTTCGAGGTCCCACTGACGGACGGGTGATGTCGACATATGCCAATGCAGGCGACCGCGCTCGGTCGCACGGCCGCTAATAAAGTGACGGGTTCCACAAGATTACCGCGTTTTTTGTCCCGGAGCGGTACACCGGGGATCGGCCGGACGGCCGGCGCTGTGCGAGCGCGGCGGCGTCACATCGTGATGCTGCTCGCGTCGATCCATCGCACGGCCCAGTCGCGTGCGTGCGCGATTGCGTCGCCTTCGTCGTTGAACTGGAGCTCGATCGGGAAAAAACGGTTCGCAACGAGTTCCCCGTCGCTCGATCGGGAGATCACGACGTAGGGTTTGAACGAACCATCGCTGGCGCGCGCGGGCGCGCAGTTCAACAGATAACCGCGGTGCGTGAAGGCAGTAGTCGCTTGCATGAATCCGCCACCTCTAGTCCCTTGCTTTGTTGTTCACTACCCGTCTTTAAGGGTGCTGCGGCGCCCCGGCGCGGGCAGAGGCGGCGAGACTTCATCCCCTGTCGCCGCTTCGCAGGAAAAGAATCATACTCTGTAGAAAACGCGTCTTCTAGCTGAAATAAATCATGACAAATCAGTGCGCGTCGCGCGACCGCGGCGATCGCCCGCGCGCCTTTTCCCGTCGTGCCCGGAACGGGATTTGCTTCGATCCGGAGCGTTTCGCCGCCAGGAGAGCCGCGATGGAATCATCCGGTCAAACAGGTCGTGTACGCCCGCGCAGCATCGAGCTCGACAACGACGACACGCACGACAGCACGGTCGACACCGACGGCAAAAATCGCGAAGCGTCGCGCCTCGCCGGCGGCGGGCCGTTCTCGCCCGACCAGATCACGGGCAGCAACGCCTCGCTCGTCAACGCGATGCCGGAAGCCGGCGACGGCTTCGCCGGTTTCGACAGCCGCCCCGGCGGCAACCACCCGGCGTTCGCACTGCGCGCGGGCTACATGGTGGTCGAGAAAGGCTTCGACGCGCCATCGCCCGGCGATGCGTGGTTCGGCCCCGTTCACAGGATGTACGGCAGCACGTACTGGCCCGGCCACGGACGGCGGCCGGAACGCATCATCGAGCTGACGGCCGTGCCGAGCTAGCCGGGCGTTTGAATCGGTCGTTCGTTTGCGGAGCGGCACCGGTCGACGACCGATGCCGACGGGTCGGCGCGCGCGACCGACGCTCGAGTGAACGATTTCACGCATCGGCGTCGACGGTTTCATGCATGCCGCACATCGTGCCGATGCCGTTGCGTTGATCGAAGTCATGTCGAAACGGCGCAGTTGCGATTGAATGGCGATGCGTGCGGTGCATCGATGTGCCGGTCGCGCACGGTCGATGCGCGTACCCACGCAACGCATCACGTCGCTGCGTGCATCTGCGCTCCGCCGCCGGCGCGAACAGCGGCATCGATCCAGCCACGCGCCACATCTCGCGCGGTGCAGCATGCGCCGCGCGCATGGCCGTTCGCCGCTGCAACAGACGCGATGCGACCACGCGACCCGACGGGCACCTCGCTGCAAAGTCCCCGCCGTTGGTTTACTCTGCCTCGCAGCATTGCGCATTGCCCAGCCTGATCGGCCATCCGGCCGACTTCGTTTCAACCCGCCACTCGGAGACACTATGTACAAGCGTATTCTGGTTGCCGTCGACGGCAGCGACACGTCCCGCCATGCGTTCGATGCCGCACTGGCGCTCGCGAAAGCGCACGGCGCCGAGCTGCAGCCGTTCTACGTCGTCGAGAACGCCGCGATCTACTACAACGTGCCCGGCTACGATCCGTCCGTGCTGCGCGATCAGCTCGTCGCACAGGGCAACGAACTCGCTCGGGATTTCTCGAAGCTGATGCAGGCAGCCGGCGTGAAGGGCGAAACGCGGCTGAACGAAGCGACGTCGCTCAACGATGTCTCGTCGCTGATCCTCGACGGCGCAACAGCGTTCGGCGCCGATCTGCTCGTGCTCGGCACGCACGGCCGCCGCGGGTTCCGCCGCCTCGTGCTCGGCAGCATCGCCGAACAATGCGTGCGGCACGCGACGCTGCCCGTGCTGTTGATTCCGGCGGCCGCGAACGTCGACGAACAGGCCGCCTGAACGCCATCCGGCAGGCGCCACCGGTCGCGACGTTTTGTCACCCGACAGCGGCAACTTGCGGTGGGACAATGATTCCGTCGATTCAACGCCGGAGTAAACGATCATGCTGACGCCCGTCGCCACACGTCCCGCCGCCACGCCTCATGCCGGTAGCTGGGCTCCTCGCCAGGCCGCGCACTGCTCGTCGTGCGCAATGCGGCACCTGTGCATGCCGCAGGGCCTGGCACCTGAAGCACTCAGTCGCCTCGAGTCGGTCATCTGCGCAGCGCGCCCCGTGAAGCGCGGTGAAGCGCTGTTCCGCGAAGGCGACGCATTCGACAACCTGTATGCCGTGCGCTCGGGTTCGCTGAAAACCGTCGCGACGCGCCATGACGGCCGCGAACAAGTCACGGGCCTGCATCTTGCCGGTGAAGCGCTCGGCCTCGACGGCATCTGCGACGATGCCCATCCGCGCACCGCGGTCGCGCTGGAAGACAGCTCCGTCTGCGTGATCCCGTACAGCGCGCTGAAGACCCTGTGCTCGGAAGCCGGCTCGATGCAGCTGCGCATGCACAAGCTGATGAGCGAACAGATCGTGCGCGAAACGTCGCAAACGATGCTGCTCGGTTCGCTGAATGCCGAAGAGCGCGTCGCCGCGTTCCTGCTCGACGTCTCGTCGCGTTACCTGAAGCGCGGGTACTCGCCGTCGGAATTCAACCTGCGGATGACGCGCGAAGACATCGGCAGCTATCTCGGCATGACGCTCGAAACGGTCAGCCGCACGCTGTCCAAGTTCCAGAAACGCGGCCTGATCGAAATGCAGGGCCGCCACGTGCAGATCGTCGACTTCGACGGCCTGCATCAGGTCTGATCCTGCGCGGTGCGCGCGGTTCGCGCGCCGCCTGCATCGCATCCCGAATCAATCGAGAAACAGTGCGGCGCGCGTCTTCAGCGCCGCGCTGAAATCGTCGAGCCAGCCGATCGACAGACGCCAGCTCTGCCAGTAGAGATCGATGTCGATGGTCCGCCCGCGCGACATGTCCACGAGCTCACCCGCCGCCAGTTGGCGATCGACCATCCGGTCCGGGCACATCCCCCATCCCAATCCCGTTTCGCATGCGCGCAGATAGCCTGCGACGTGCGGTATCCAGTGCTGCGGCGGATCGAGATCCGCGCGCGTCACGCGCCGGATGAAACGCGCCTGCAGCCCGTCCTTCGGATTGAACATCACGCATGGCGCGCGGCGCAGCGCATCGCGCGTGATGCCCGCACCGAAATAGCGTTCGTAAAACGCCGGCGAGCACACCGCGCGATAGCGGATCCGCCCGAGCCGCTCCGACCGGCATCCCTGGATCGGCTCCGCCTGCGCGGTCACCGCGCCCTGCACGCTGCCGTCGCGAATGCGCGACGCCGTGTAATCCTGGTCGTCGATCACGAGGTCGAGCAATGTCTCGCGCTCCGTGCAAAACGGCCCGACCGCATCGATGAACCACGTCGCGACGCTGTCGTCGTTGACGGCCACGCGCAACGTCGGCCATGCGCTCGCGATCTGGCCCGGCAGCGCCGGCATCCGGCCGCCCAGTTCGGCTTCCAGCAGTTGCACGCGCTCGGTGTGCCGGCACAGCAGCGCGCCCGACGTCGTCACGACGCACGGCTGCCCGCGCTTGACGAGCACGCTGCCAACCCGTTCCTCCAGCAGCTTCACGCGCTGCGACACGGCCGACGGCGTGACATTCAGCTCCTTGGCCGCCCGCTCGAACGAACCGTGCCGGATCACGGCTGCGAGGGCATCGAGCAACGCGTAGTCGAGCATTAGATTTCCTTAATCTGCATTAGGTGATTTAGCTTCTCTTATCTTCATGCTGACCGCAGACTAGCGCTACCCGATTCATTCGTCTACTGCTTCTAACGCTGCCCATCATCATGAACTGGCTCGCTTTCTCCCACGGCGCCGCCCTGTGCGGATCGCTCATCGTCACCATCGGCGCACAGAATGCGTTCGTGCTCCGTCAGGGCATCATGCGCTCGCATGTCGGCAAGATCGTGCTGCTGTGTGCGGCGTCCGACATGATCCTGATCGGCGCGGGGGTCGGTGGCGCATCGGTACTCGTCGAGCGCTATCCGGCCTTCGTTCACGCGGTGCTGTATGTCGGCCTCGCCTATCTCGCGTGGTTCGGCATCAATGCGCTGCGCCGTGCGTTCAAGCCGGGCCACGAAACGCTCGACGTGCGCGGCGACGCAATCGCGCCGCCGCCGCAGAGCGGGCTCTCGATCGTGCTGATGACCCTCGCGTTCACGTGGCTCAACCCGCACGTCTATCTCGACACGTTCCTGCTGATCGGCACGGCCGGCGCGCGCGAGCCGGAAGGCGCGCGGCTCGCGTTCGCGATCGGCGCGATGACGGTCAGCGTCGTATGGTTCCTCGGGCTCGGATACGGGGCGCGATTGCTGGCGCCGTGGTTCCGCAAGGCGATGGCGTGGCGCGTGCTGGATGGTGCGATCGGCAGCATGGTGCTGTTTCTCGCGGCGGTGCAGTTGCGGTAGGGAAAGGGGTGTCGCGGCAGATCCGGTCTGCCGCGACCTCAGGTCAACCGTTCGCGATAGCGAACGGCATCGCGCTCGGCATCAGGCCGTCGATGCCGCGTCAGGCAGCGCGCCGCCGGTCATCGCAGGCTGGTTGCTCGCGAGCTGAGGCTCGTTGGCCGCCATCGGATCCTTCTGTTTGGCCGGATCGGCCTTGGCCACCCGCGTGTCGGCATGCTCGGCCTTGTCACCTTCGTAGCGCCAGTACAGGTACTTCTGGGCGCGTTTGCCCATGAAGTACTGGCGGTTGACCGACCAGCGGCTCGATTCGGCAAAGCCGACGTGACCGTCATCCATCTGTTTCTTGAACCCGGCAATCGAGTCGTGCACGTAATGGTCGAAGAACCGGTCGAACGTCGCGCGTGCCGCGGGATCGATGCCGCCCAGCCAGTTGCCCTTGACCCGCGTGGCCGCATCGATGGCCTTGTGCTGCTCCGATACGTAGCTCGTGAAGTAGCCGCCGGCGTCCTCGCGGATGCTTTCGGCGTCGTCGTTCCATTCGCTGTCGGTAGTGGCCATGTACGAATTCACGCCGCCCGGCGGCTTCAGCCGACCGTCGTGCAGGCGCCGGCTGCGGCTGGCACGCCACTGGTAGTAGCGATTCATGTGCCAGATGATCTGGGGTTCGAGCCTGTCGCTATTCGGCGCCACGCCCGCGCGCTTCTCGTTGCCCTGGCCCATGTACATGTTCCAGGCTGCCTCCAGGTCCTTGGAGATCTCGAACAGTTGCCCCGCGCTCGCCATGACTTCTTGCGGCGAACGGAACGGCACGCCGGCCTTCCATCCCTCGATATAGAGGTTGTTCAACGCGACGTTGGCCAGCTCGTTGGTGCGCCCCTCCTGGTAATCGCGCTCGTACCCGCCGCCCACGTCCGAGTGCATGCCCGGGTAGTACACCTCGCGGCAGTTCCCCGGAACCATCTGGTCCTCGCGCACCGAATCGCCGGGGAATTTCTCCCGGACTTCCTGCGACGCCACATAGTGAACGCACTGCCGCACGTAGCCCGGAATGCGGATATCGTTCGCCCACTCTGCATGGCCGCCTTTGTCGAGACCACGCAACACGCCACCGGCAATCGTCCCGAAGAACGGCCCGAGGATCGGCTGAACGAGGGTCGGCGCCTTCTTTTCGAGGCGGCTGCCACCAAAGCCCGTCGACGACACCGTATCGAGAATTCCCAGGAAATAGACGACCAGTTCGGGACGATGCCCCTTCATGTTCTTCTTGTTCCACCAAAGCCGCCCACCGATATTCTCGGTGAGCTTCTGGGTCAGCATGCGGACGAAGGCACGTGCTTCCGTCGCGCCGCGCGAGAAGCCGAACACGGCCACATTGATCTGGCTCACGGCCGGCATGTGTCGGGTCACGTGCCGATCGAGTTCGTTCAGCATCCATTGGATGCGCAATTCGCCTTTTCGCGCAGCGGCCATACCGAGCGCGTTATCGAGCCCTTTACCGGTGTCACCCACTTTGCTGCACGGTGTACCAACGCCCTCCACGTAGTTGCGGGACGTACGAGGAAACACGTCGTCTTCAGCATGCGCAAACTGCCAGAGCTTGGCGATGTTGCTGTACTTGGTCCGGTTGACGTCCGTCGAACCGCCGCCGTCGGCATCGTAGTTGTTGCCGGTACCATCGAAAAACGCCGTGAACCAAACGGGTTTAGGACATTCCTTGCATTGCTCGATCAGCAGCGGATCGAGCGCTTCCCGCTGCTTGCTCCGGATGGCGTCCTCGGCAGGCGTGATATCGGTGATGCGTCGGATGATGGGGGGATTGCTCATGGCAGATAGGCTCCTGTTCCGGCAATGCGTCCGGCGTCAATTCCATTGCGCCGGCTTCTTGCGGCCGTAGAACGGATTCGGAATTTCCTTCACGCATGCGCGATCCGTCAGCTTGGGCTGGCCGTCCCGCCGGGAAAGCTCGACCTTGGTCGGCGCACGGCCCAGGCTGAAATCCATGTCCCCTTCGACTCGGCCGTCCGGAAAGAAATGCAGCAACACGTTACCGTCCTTGTCCTTGATGGGCGGGCGCGTGATCGTGATTTCGCCCTCGCACCACGCCATCCCGGGCTGGGTTTCGCGATGCGTGTATTCGTCGTAGTTCCGGGACGACGCTTCCATCGCGCGCTTGTCGACCACGCGCTCCCACCACACCTTGAACTTCTTTGGCGTTTTCCAGCGGAAATCCCATGCGAGACTCGGCCGCGACCCCTTGCCGCCGCTCCAGTAGCTCTGCGTCCGCGGCGTCGCCCGCGCACCGTCGACACTCGCGGCATCATCCAGGTTGCCCTGGCCCGGCGGCAGCAGGTAGACCCGGTAAATGTCGTAGTCCGAATAGTTGTACGAGCCGGCCTTGATGATCTCGTAGTTCGGATCGTTCCATTTGGCGGTCGCGCCGGTTCCGAGGCTTTCCGGGCCACTCTCGGCCTTGCTGCACCCTGCCGCAAAGAAAGCCAGAACCGACAGCAGCGCGATCCAGCGGTGTTTCGTTCTCGACATCGTTGTTCTCTCGTGACATCCATTTAGGTGCGCATGACGCCCGTACGACAAACCTGACTCGATCGAGCTCAGCGGCGATGCGCACGGCGTGCGACGACATTCGCGCCAGCCGTCATCCCGCTGCTTCCTGCATCCGCTGCCAGCCCTCCGCCGGCACCAGCGCCAGCGCGTCCGGAAACGCCTGTCCTTGCGCCACCGCGTCGAACACGGCGGCCATCGCCGGGTCCTCGTCGAAGCGCGCGCCGTACCGCAATGCCAGTTCGCAATAGATCAGCAGCGACACCGCGCTTTCGGCGCCGTGCGCCTGGCATCGTGCCAGTTGATCGCGCACGAAGCCGTAGTGCTGCGCGGCCGGCAACGACGCCAGCAGCGCGGGCTTTTCGGCACGCAGCCGCTCGAGCATCGTGTACGGATAGCAGGCGGCGAGCAGGCCGTCCTCCTGCGCCTGGGACAACTGCAGCGGAAATTCGGCGGCCTGCCTGGCGTGGGCGGGCACGGCGATTTCCGCCGTCCGGATCTGCAGCTCGGTATCCCGGTGAATCCAGTGCCGCACGCCCTGCGCCAGATACGCGCGATGCGCAGCGGGCAGCATGTCGAGCCAGAACGGCAACACGCGCGGATCGAAGAAGCGCATCAGCATCACGCTCTCCATCTGCTCGAGCTGGACATCCACCATCGGCGCAAGATGCGCGGCCAGTCGCTCGAGCGGCAACGGCGAAACGAGCAGGCTCGCCGCCGGCCACGGAATGCTGCGCGGTTCGATCGCGTCCGCGCCGTCGGCGAGGGGCGCCCATTCGAACAGCAACGGTCCGACCGCTCGTGCATCGTCGTCGGCGTTGTCGAGCAGCGACGCCGCGACAAACGCGGGCCACGACGCCTTTTCTTCGTCCGCCAGGGTCTCCAGCAATGCGCCGTCGATCAGTACGTAAGCGTGCAGCCCGTCCTGCGACGACAGTGCAGCCTGCAGCGCGTCGGCCGCCTGCGCGGCCATCAGGTCATTCGTCATTCGCTGCCTTGCCTCACGCCTTGGCCGCGAACGGCGATGCCATCGACGCCGCATTGACCATGCACGGCGCGCACGCCGTGCCCGGGAACGCCTGCGCGGGCACCGGCAGGCTGTCCGGCCCGATGAACGTATGCGATGCGGCATGCGCAGTCCATTCGCCCTTGGTCCCGTGGACGATGCCGCTGCCGTTCCAGCGCGTATAGCTGGTGCCGCCGTTGATCAGGACTTCTTCCTTTGCGGTGATGGTGATGCGGTTCGCATCGACCTTCACGTCCAGCTTGGCCAGCACGTTGACGCTGTCCTTCAGCGCCTGGATGTCGATGTCCGCGGCGGCTGCCACGAGCCGGATGCCTTTCTCGAACGCGGCGACGCGCACCGCCTCCTGCGCGCTGACCAGCATGCTCTTGCCCGTGCCAATGCTCGTATGGGCGCCGCTCGTCAACGCGACGTGCTGGTCGCTCGCGACGTGGGTCGACCCCGTCGTCGTGGTCAGGATGCCGGCCGGGCTGGCGAGCGCCAGGAACGGCTGCGCGAACTCCGGAAACTCGCCCTGCTGCGGATTCCCGCCGCTCCCCTTGAGGCCGTCGTTCTGCGCCCTGAGCGCCTGATGGACCGCATCCTGGTCGCCGGACTCCTGCGCCTTCACGTCATGCGCGGAACCCGACAGCGATTCATGCAGATCGTGCGCCTTGTCGAGGCGCGCGACGGTCTCGCCGAGGTCCGTCGCATGAGCGCGCGCCTCGTAGCGCGCTTCGCTCGTCACCAGCAAACCCTTGGCCGCGCGTACCGCACCGTGCGCGTCGGTCCGCAACTCGAAACCGCGCGCGCGCTGATCGGTGCGCCCTTGCGTCTGGTCGATGCGGACGTTATGTCCCAGCGTCAGTTCGCTCGCGTCGGTATCGCTGCGCAGCTTCAACTGCAGCTGCTGCGGCGTGTCGTCGAGCAGCACGTGATTCGACCGGCCGCCCGCCGCATTGCCGCCGTCACCGGACAACTCGCGGCTGCGCAACCCCGTCAGCACCTGCTGGTCGGGAAGCGCCCACGGCGGCATCCGTTCCGCGTTGTACGTGGTGCCCGACACGACGGGCCGGTCGGGATTGCCGTCGAGGCACATCACCAGCACCTCGCTACCCACGCGCGGATGGGCAATCATGCCCTTCTCGCCACCGGCCCAGCCGGCGGCCACGCGAATCCGCGCGCTGAGCTGTGCCGCGCGATCCCAGTGGTACACGATGCAGACCCGGCCGTACTCGTCGACATCGACGCTGCCGGCGCCCTTCGCGCCCGCGACGGTCGCGGTTTGCGGCGCCAGCACGCGCACGGGTTCGCTGTTGAACCCGCGGCCCGGGCGCCACGGCGTATGCCGGAGGCCCGCGACGAAGCGGTTGCGGTACTCGGGCTTGCCGTCGGCCTGCAGGTAATTGTTCGCCGCTTCGTGCCGGGCTTCGAGAATCAGGTAGCGGTGATCCTCCGGGCTGCCCGACGACACGCTGAAGTGATCGGACAGCTGGAACCAGCGCCCGGGCAGGATGCCGTGATGGTTGCCGGCTGCGTCGAAACGCGATGCCGCCGCCTCGATCTCTTCCATCCGCACGCGCGTCAGCGCATCGCCGGCGCGCGCGTCCTTCACGAAACCGTAGTGCCCCACGTATTCATGGTGCTCGACCTGCGGCGCGACGCCCGGCGGGTGAAGCGTCGGAATCTGCGCATGGGCGGCATGCGGCGCCTTGAAGTCGAACGCCGTCGCGCTGTAACTGCCCGCGGACAGCGACCGCACCGCGGACCATTGCGAAATGGCGTCCGCGGCCATCGGGCCGTCGTGCGTCTGGAAGCGGATCTCCGGCGAACGGCCGTCGATGGCCGGGCACTGCACGGTGCTGTCGTCACCGACGATCAGCTTCAGGCCCTTCTCGTCGTGCTCCCACCAGTACAGGAACCCGACGGCTTCCAGATGGCGAACGATGTAGTTCCAGTCGCTTTCGCCGAGCCCTCCGCCCTGGACGTTCATGGTGCGCGCGGGATCGTCGCCTCGCACGCGCCAGTCCCAGGACGGTGCGAGCCCCTGGTAATCGGCGAGCAGCGTGCCGATCTGCTGCTGAAGCGACTGCCCGAGGAACAGGCGGTTGTTCACGCGGGTCCGCAGGAAGTGGCTCCACGGGCGCAGCACCGCGCGATATTCCGCGATCGAGTCGTCGTTGCGGACGAGCGAAAACTCCGTGCAATAGCCGGTGAAATAGCGAAGACCGCCGTCGGGGCGCACCATCGACACCGCGAGCAGCTTGCCCAGCATGTCGGCCAGCGTGACGCCCGCTTCGCCGGACAGCAGCGTCAGCTCGAACGTGAAGTCGATCCCGAGCCCCTCGTGCGCGACGAGCCGCTCGGCAACCAGCCGCGCCGGACGTTGCCGGCCATACGAGTCGGTAACCGAGGGGGCGTCGTCGTGAGGGAAAGACAGCGCAAGCAGGCGCTTGTCTTGCAGAAAAAACGGGGTTCGAATGAGTGCCGCAAGGTCAGCCATGACCGCCTCAGAATGATTATTCGTTCGTATGGCAGCGGCCTGTTGCCGCTCTTAATTTTGGGATGAAAGGATATCGTAGACAATCCACCGCGACAACATTGGCGTCCTGCGTCGTTTCCCTAGTTCCGCACGGAAAATCGGTAATAAATACAGCATCTTGCGTGCGCCGGCTGCGACGCTCGAACGGATATCGGCGCCATGATGACGTCACCTTGTCCGGCATCCCGGCGCACGATCGCGAAACACGCCGGTTGGCACGCCCGTGACGGAACCTCGCCACGCGCTTTGCCGTCTCAACGCGACCGGCTTCACCTCCCGCAGTCCCATCCCTTCACCCGCAGCTATCGGAGCAGAACATGGCACACCGCACCCTCGGCACGTCGACTATCCAGGTTTCGCCGCTCGCATTCGGCGGCAACGTCTTCGGCTGGACCGTCGACGAGCACGCATCGTTCGCACTGCTCGACGCGCTCGCCGACACCGGCATCAACTTCATCGACACGGCCGACGTCTATTCGGCCTGGGTACCCGGCAACAGCGGCGGCGAATCGGAAACGATCATCGGCAAGTGGCTCAAGCGTTCCGGCAAGCGCGAGCAGGTCGTGATCGCGACCAAGGTCGGCCTGCTGGCCGCGCGCGCCGGGCTGTCGAAGGGCAACGTCCTGAAGGCCGTCGACGATTCGCTGCGCCGCCTGCAGACCGACTACATCGACCTGTATTTCTCGCACCGCGACCTCGCCGACACGGCCCCGCTCGAAGAAACGCTCGGCGCGTACCAGGCGCTGATCGACGCGGGCAAGGTGCGCATCATCGGCGCATCGAACTACAGCGGCGCGCGCCTGCGCGAAGCCGCCGCCATCAGCCAGCGCGACGGGTTGCCCGCGTACCAGGTCATCCAGCCCGAATACAACCTGATCGACCGTGCCGACTACGAACGCGATCTCGAGCCGGTCGTGCGCGACCTGAAGCTCGGCGTCGTGAACTACTACGCGCTCGCGAGCGGCTTCCTGTCGGGCAAGTACCGCAGCGAGGCCGACCTGAAGAAGAGCGTGCGCGGCGATCGCGTCGCCGGCTATCTCAACGAACGCGGGCTGCGCATCCTCGCGGCGCTCGATGCCGTGTCGGAGAAGCACCGCACGCAACCGGCCGCGATCGCGCTCGCGTGGCAGATCGCGCGGCCGACGATCACCGCGCCGATCGCCAGCGCGACGTCGCTCGCGCAGCTCGAACTGCTCGGCGAAGCGATCCGCGTTCAGCTCGATCAGGACGATATCCGCCAGATCGACGAGGCGAGCGCGACCTGAGGTCCGCGACGGCGGCGGGCCGGCCGGCGGAGCCGCGCAATCCGCGCGGTTTCACGACCGGCCTGTGTCCTGAGTGCTTCGGTTTCGCCGCGTGCGCGAAGGCGGAAGTTCGCGGAATGACGGATGGATACAATGGCGAGCCTCCTTCGCGCCCGAACCCGTCCCACGCACACAAACCGTCGATGATCCGAATCACGCGCCGCGCCCGATTCTCCCGCCCGTTCGCCGCAGCGATTGCCGCACTGCTCGCCTGCGCGCCGGCCGTGTCCTTTGCAGGCTGGTACGAAATCGCGAATTACACCGGCACGATCGGCAATGCACCCGTCCACGTATCGCTGCAGACCTACGACGCAATCAACCACAACGACGCAGGCCGCTGGCGCGTCGACGGCAGCTATTACTACGACGCGCATCGCAAACCGATCCCGTTGCGGGGCCACCGCGAGCCCGACGGCCGCATGACGCTGTGCGAAGCGTCATCACCCGCATCGAACGCCGACTCGCCGGTCGTGCCGGCCGCATCGCCAGCGCGGCCGAAGCCCTGCCCGATCGCGCTGACGGTCGCCGGAAAAACGGCAACCGGCACCTGGGACGACGGCCGCAACACGCTCCCGATCACGCTGAACGAAGTCGGGCGACTGAACGACAACGACCAGGATCACCCGCAGCTCGACGGCACCGTCGAGATCCCGATGTGGTATCGCACGAAGACGCACATGCTGGTCGGCGCCTATGCGCTGTCCGACAAGTGCGGCGTGGCGATGCAATCGCTGCGGGCCGTGAACATCGCGACGGGCCGCATCGACCGCACGATCGCACTCGGCTGCGATGCGGGGATGGTGATGACGTCGATCTACGCGAACGTCGCCGACGCGCGGCGGGCCGGCTACGTGAGCGTCGAGTTCCGTGACGGCAAGATGGGCTACGAGCAGGACGTGTCGCTCGGGCTGCCGTCGTCTTCATCGAAGTAACCCGGCACGGCCTAGCCCAAAATCGCACACGTGTTTTGACTCGCACGGCCGCTTCCTTTGACTCTGCCGGACATCGATCGCGCAACCGCCCGCAGCGCCCCGCTGCAAGCGCGTCACGCGCTTGCCCCGGGTCTTTCACGGATTGACCGCGCCATTCGGCGTGCCCGAGACTGCGCCGCTCAGGCGGTCATTGGGAGAACGTCATGCCGGACACCAGCACGGAGATCGCCACGGTCTCGACGCGCGCCGTACGCGGCGCCGAGCGCGTCGACTTCTGGGTCGACCATGTCGCGCGCACGCTCGTGCGGATCGAATGCAGCGGAAAGTCGTCCGAAGGCATCGACGCGTCGATGCGCAAGCGCGATCTCGGGCTGTTCGGCGCATGCGACATCGTCGCGAACCGGCACGCGGTCGTGCGCACGCCGCACAACATCCACGCAGACCAGCGCGACGCGGTGTTCATCTGCCTGATGCACGAAGGGCGGGGTTACACGTTCCAGGACGTCGACTGCATGCAGCACGGGCCCGGCGACCTCGTGCTGTACGACACGTCGATGCCGTACGGTCACGGCTTTCCCGCGGACATGGCGATGACCGTGCTCGACGTGCCGCGCGACGTGTTCGAAGCGCGTGTGGGGCCGTGGCGCTACCGCAGCCTCGTCAAGATCGATCGCGACGACGGTGTGACGTCGTGGGCCGTGCGGCAGGTGTACGCGCTGCTCGCCGCGCCGCAGGAGCCCGCGCCCGACGCACGCGAACGGCGCGCCGCCGCGATCCTCGATCTCGTGCAGTCGATGCTGCGGCTGCGCGACGGCGACGCATCGCCGACGAAGTCGACCGTCCACACGCTGTCGCGCGCAAAGGCGTTCATCGACAGCCATCTCGCCGACGACGAACTCGACAGCCGGTCGGTCAGCCGCGCGATCAACCTGTCGCCACGCCAGCTTGCGCGCGTGTTCGAGATCGAAGGGATGCCGCTCACGCGCTACATCCTCGCGCGGCGGCTCGAACGCTGCCGCGCCGACCTGCGCGACCGGTCGCTGAAGCACCTGACGGTCAGCGAAATCGCGTTCCGCTGGGGCTTCAACAACAGCGCGCACTTCAGCCGCAGCTATCGCGCACGTTTCGGCGAGACGCCGAGCGACACGCGCGCCCCCGCCGACGCGCGCTAGCGCGCGTGCGCGCCGCCCCCCCGCCGCCATGTCCGGACGAGGCAAGCACGGCGTCCGTCCCGGTCAAATGGGGCCGCAACCCGCTCGCTAAGCTGGCTTCCTGCGCGGCGGCACTCGTTCCGCCGCCGGACAGCAAGGAGAAGAAGCGGGATGGAGACGTACGACCACATCGTCGTCGGCGGCGGTTCGGCCGGCTGCACGGTTGCGCACCGGCTGGTGAAGGCCGGCCGGCGCGTGTTGCTGCTCGAGGACGGCCCGAAGGACGACAGCCTGTTCATCCGGATTCCGGCGACCTTCATCCGTGTGCTCGGCACGCAGCGCACGGTCACGTTCGAGAGCGAGCCGCAACCTGGCGCGGCGGGACGCAAGACCTACGTGCCGCAGGGCCGCACGCTCGGCGGCGGCAGCTCGGTCAACGCGATGCTGTACGTGCGCGGCACGCGCGAGGACTATGACGACTGGGCCGCACTCGGCTGCACGGGCTGGGGCTGGGACGACGTGCTGCCGGTGTTCAAGCGGGCCGAATCGCACCTGCGGCTGTCCGAGCCGTTTCATGGCACCGACGGGCCGTTGAAGGTCGGCGACACGCGCTTCCGGCACCCGCTGAGCCTCGCGTTCGTGAAGGCCGCGCAGGAAACCGGCATCGCGTACAACGACGACTTCAACGGCGCCGCGCAGCACGGCGTCGGCTTCTATCACACGACGATCTTCGACGGGCAGCGCGGCAGCACCGCAGCCACCTATCTGGCCGACGCGATCGCCCATCCGAACCTGCGTGTGCTGACCGGCTGCCGCGTGACGCGCATCCGGTTCGACGGCCGGCGCGCGACCGGCGTCGAATGGCGCACCGAAAGCGGCGCGACGGGGTCGGCCGCGGCGCGCGCCGATGTCGTGCTCGCGGCCGGCGCGCTGAGCACGCCGAAGCTGCTGATGCTGTCGGGCATCGGGCCCGGCGCGCACCTGGGCGCGCACGGCATCGACGTGCTGCATGACAGCCGCGACGTCGGCGCGAACTATCAAGACCACCTCGAGGTATCGATCTACGGCCGCAGTCAAGCGCCGGTCAGCCTGCTGGGCGAGGATCGCGGGTTGAAGGCATGGCGACACGGGCTGCAATGGATGCTGTGCCGCACGGGCCTGCTGACGTCGAACGTCGTCGAATCGGGCGCGTTCGTCGATACGACGGGCAACGGCCGCCCGGACATCCAGTTCCACGTGCTGCCGACGCTCGTCGGTGACGTCGACCGCGAACCGCTGCCCGGCCACGGCCTGTCGATCAACCCGTGCCTGCTCAGGCCGCGTTCACGCGGTTCCGTGCAACTGCGCGGCAACGATCCGGCCGCGCCGATCCTGTTCGACAGCGGCGCGCTGTCCGATCCGGCCGATGTCGACGGCCTCGTGCGCGGCGTCGCGCTCGCGCGGCAGATCATCCGCGCGCCGTCGCTCGCGCGCATCGTTCGCGAAGCCGAGACGCTGACCGATGCGGCGCTTGCCGACCACGTGCGGCGTCGTGCGAAAACCGTCTATCACCCGGCCGGCACCTGCCGCATGGGCAACGATGCGGACGCCGTCGTCACGCCGCGCCTCAAGGTGCAGGGCGTCGACGGATTGCGGATCTGCGATGCGTCGGTGATGCCGCGCATCGTGTCCGGCAACACCAACGCGCCGACGATCATGATCGCGGAGCGCTGTGCCGAGTTCATGCTGGCGGAGTGACGCGGCGGGCGCGTTACTGCCGTACGCGCGACGAAAACAAAAGCGGCGCGTGACTCACGCGCCGCCGAACCTTCGGAAACCGGCTATCAGCCCCCGCCCGCCCGCGCCGCATCGCGCAGCGCCATCGGCGACGCACCGTAGCGCTCGCGAATCGCGCGGCTGAAGTGCGCCTGGCTCGAAAACCCCCAGCGAAACGCGATCTCTCCGACGCTCGTCTTGCGCAGCCGCGCATCGGTCAGCTCGCGATGGGCGTGCGACAGCCGCTCCGACCAGATGTGCTGCGTGATCGACTCGCCCTCCGCCGCGAAGAGACGGCCCAGGTGCCGCAGCGACAGCCCGACCGCATCGGCGACGGCCTGCGGCCCGAGCTCCGGCTCGCCGAGGTGCGTTGCGATGTACTGCTTCGCGGTCAGCAGGTACGACAGCGACGCGCGCGTCGCACCCGCACCGTTCACTTCCGTGTCGATGAGTTCCGCGATCAGCGTGCGCGTGTGCTCGGCGAAGCGCGCGGCATCGCGCTCGACGGGCGCCTTCATGAACCGCTCGACGCTCGCACGCAACGTCGCGCCGAGCATCGCGCCCGCGCCCGGTTTCGGTGCGATCCGCAGCGGCAGCGCAGCCAGCTCGGCATCGAGCCGATCGTCGAACGACGTGACCGGAATGTCGATCAGCAGCTGCCGCATCGGCGTCAGGAATCCGAACAGATAAGGCACGCGCGTGTCGTAGACGACGACATCGCCGGCTTCCGCAAGCAGGCACCGGTCACGCTGGATGAAATACGCGCGCCCGCTGAGGATCTGGCACGCGAACAGCGATTCCTTCGGCAACTGGCGCACCAACGCGGGGCTGCGCTCGATCACGTGGTCCCGGCCGCTGATGTCGGCGATGCCGAGGCCCGGCAGCGCGATGTCGGTCTTCTCGACCTCGAGCCCGGCCGGCGACAGCGACGAGCAGCGCAGCCCGACCAGCGTCGCCGCATTGAATGCATCCCAGTACGCCATCCTGTCGCGCGCCGGCACGTCGGCCGTCGAGCCTCGCGTGCATGAAAAAACGGTCGAATTCGTCACGTCGCCTCCTGCGGGCGCCTGTCGTGCGGAGCGGCACGGATTGGGGGATGGTTCGTCTGGATTTTGGTGCGATGCAATGTCCGGCGCGGTCAAGCAATTCGTCCAGTCCAGTCAAGAGTGGCGCGCACCGGCTGGCTAAAGTCGAGCCCACGACAACTCATGCAAGGAGACAAACCGTGGTCGACAAAGCCGTATCCGAATTCTGGCAAAACATCCCGGCGATTGCCAATCCGTTCAAGCCCGATGCGCTGCCCGAAGCCTACATCCCGAACGCGGCCACCGACGACGAGCGCTATTACGTTCCGTTCACCGAAACGGTTTCGTCGCGGCCGCTGTGGATCTCGCCGTCGCAGAACAAATGGTGCGACATCCTGATGGCGAAGGAAGCCGGGCTCGTGAACCGTCACTATCACCCGCACGAGGTGTTCGCGTACACGCTGTCGGGGAAATGGGGCTACCTGGAGCACGAATGGACCGCGACGCGCGGCGATTTCGTGTACGAGACGCCGGGCGAAGGCCACACGCTGGTCGCGTTCGATCATCCGGAGCCGATGCGCGCGTTCTTCATCGTCACCGGGCCGCTGATCTGGCTCGACGAGGAAGGCAACCCCGACGGCTACTTCGACGTGCACTCGTACATCGCGATGTGCAAGGCGCACTACGAGAAGGTCGGCCTCGGCGCGCAAGCGATCGAGAAGCTGTTCCGCTGACGCACGGCGAGGCTCCCCATGACATCCCCAACCTCCTCCAGATCGGCCTGGACGTATGAGAACAGGCTGTTGCTGATCCTGTTCATGACGTTCGGCTTCGTGTTCTTCGACCGCCTCGCGCTGTCGTTCCTGTTTCCGTTCATGTCGGCCGAGCTGCACCTGACGAACACGCAGCTCGGCATGGTGTCGTCCGCGCTCGCGCTCACGTGGGCGCTGTCGGGCGCCGCGACCGGCGCGTGGTCCGACGCGCGCGGCACGCGCAAGCCGTTGCTGATCGCGGCCGTGTTCGGCTTTTCCGTGTGCTCGGCGCTGTCGGGGCTCGTCGGCGGCTTCGCAAGCCTGATCGCGTTTCGCGCACTGATGGGCATCGCCGAAGGCCCCGTGCTGCCGCTGTCGCAGTCGCTGATGGTCGAAAGCTCGACGCCGAGCCGCCGCGGGCTGAACATGGGCCTGCTGCAGGGCTCGGCCGCCGGCCTGCTCGGCGCGATGATCGGCCCGCCGGTCGTGATCGGCATCGCGACCGCGTACGGTTGGCGCGAAGCGTTCTACGTGTCGTGCATTCCAGGCTTCCTGATCGCGTTCTGCATCTGGCGCTGGGTGCGCGAAGTGCCGCCCGACGGCGTGCGGCATGCGCAGGCCGAAAGCGCCGGCGCGCCGGCAGCGAGCGGCGCAGCCATCAACCGCTGGGCGCTGCTGAAGGAACGCAACATCCTGCTCTGCGTGCTGATCAGCTGCTTCTTCCTCACGTGGTTCGTCGTGATCATCTCGTTCGCGCCCGTCTTCCTCGTGGAAAGCCGCCATCTGTCGCCGTCCGACATGGGCGTCGTGATGACCTGTCTCGGCGCCGCATGGGTGTTCTGGGGCTTCGCGGTACCGGCGATCTCCGACCGGATCGGCCGCAAGCCGACGATGATCGTGTTCGCGCTGATTGCGGCCGTGTGCCCGGTCGTGCTGATCCATGTCGGCTCGGTCTGGGCGCTCGGCGCGCTCGTGTTCGTCACGTACACGGGCCTCGGCTGCTTCACGTTGTTCATGGCGACGATCCCGGCCGAGACGGTGCCGCCGCGCGCGATTGCGAGCGCGCTCGGGCTGATCATGGGCGCGGGCGAGCTGATCGGCGGCTTCGTCGCGCCGACCGTCGCCGGCTTCGCGGCCGACAAGTACGGCCTGCAGTTCGCGATGTGGACGTCGGCTACCGGCGCGATCCTCGCGTGCGTGCTGTCGTTCGGCCTCGTCGAAACCGCGCCGGCCGTGCTGCGCAAGCGCGCGCTCGCCGGCGCTGCCGCCGGCCGCCTCGATACGCAAAACCTCGGAGGACGCTGACATGCGCGCACTTCAATGGCATGGCCCGCGCGACGTCCGTCTCGTGGAAATCGACACGCCGCGCGTCGGCCCCGGCGACGTCCGCATCGCGGTCGCGTATTGCGGCATCTGCGGCAGCGACCTGCACGAATATGCGGACGGCCCGCATGCGATTCCGGTCGATGCGCCGCACCCGCTGTCGCAACGCACCGCGCCGCTGACGCTCGGCCACGAGTTCTGCGGCACCGTCGTCGAAGTCGGCGCAGGCGTGACGGCGCTGCGCGCGGGCGACCGCGTCGCGGTCGAGCCCGAGTACCGCTGCAGCCAGTGCGCGTACTGCCGCGCGGGGTCGTACAACCTGTGCGTGTCGATGGGCTTCGCCGGGCTGATGGGCGACGGCGGGATGGCCGACTTCGCGGTCGTGCCGGCCTACATGCTGCATCGCCTGCCCGACGGCGTGAGCCTCGAGCAGGCTGCGGTGATGGAGCCGGCCGCCGTTGCGCTGCATGCGCTGCGGCGCGGCGAACTGCGGCTCGGCGAGAGCTGCGCGGTGTTCGGGCTCGGGCCGATCGGCCTGCTGCTGATCATGCTCGCGAAGCTGCAGGGCGCGACGACGATCGTGGCCGTCGACGTATCGCCCGAACGGCTCGCGGCGGCGACGCGCGTCGGTGCGACGCATGCATTCGATGCGCGTGCATTCAGCGCGCTCGCGCTGCAGGACGCGATCCGCTCGGCCACGGGCGGGCTCGGCGTCGATACGAGTTTCGAAGCGGCCGGGTTGCCCGCCACGTTCGAATCGGCCATGCAGGCGCTGCGCAAGGGCGGCCGTCTCGTGATGGTCGGCCTGATGCCGCATGCGGGCTTCGACGCGTTCCGTGCGGTCAACGACGAGCTGACCTTCACCGCGAGCGTCGGCTACCGGCATGCGTATGAAGACCTGCTGCGCATTGTCGCGTCGGGCGCGCTCGACCTCACGTCGATCGTCACGCGCACCGTGTCGCTCGAAGACGCCGTCGCCGACGGCTTCGACGCGCTGCTCGCCGACCGCGCACAGATCAAGATCCTCGTTTCACCCGCGCAACGGCCGGCCCGTCGCGCACACACCGTCGGGAGTGTCGAGCATGAGTCGTCAGTGGGCGTTTGAAGGGCAGTCCGTCGTCGTGACGGGCGGCACGTCGGGCATCGGCGCGCGTACCGCGCTGCGGTTCGCGCAGGCGGGCGCGTCGGTCGTCGCACTCGGGCTCGACGCGGCCGGCCCGCATGCGCCCGTGCATGCCGGCATCCGCTGCGTGGCGCTCGACGTGGCCGACAACGACGCGCTGACACGCACGATCGCCGCGCTGCCGCGGCTCGACGTGCTCGTCAACGGCGTCGGCATCAGCCGGCACGCGGACGAATACCGGATGGATCAGTTCGAGCTTGTGCTGAACGTGAACCTGACGTCGGTGATGCGCGCGTCCGATGCCGCACGGCCCGCGCTGTCGGCGAACGGCGGCAGCATCGTCAATATCGCGTCGATGTACACGTACTTCGGCAGCAAGGACCGGCCCGCGTACAGCGCCAGCAAGGGCGGCATCGCGCAGCTCACGCGCTCGCTCGCGCAGGCGTGGGCCGATCGCGGCATCCGCGTGAACGCGGTCGCGCCCGGCTGGATCGACACGCCGCTCAGCAGCGGCCTGATGGCCGACACGCAGGCGTCGCGCCGCATCCTCGAGCGCACGCCGCTCGGGCGCTGGGGCACGGCCGACGAGGTCGCGGAAGCGATCCTGTTCCTGTGCTCGCCCGGCGCATCGTTCGTGACCGGCGCGGTCCTGCCGGTGGACGGCGGGTATTCGACGGTCTAGCGCAGGGCGCGCGCTGGCATCGGCGGCCGACGAGACCTGCCGATGCCCGTTGCGCGCCGCGGCGTCCTTCGGCTGCCGCTGAATCGGGATTCACCCGCTTCATCTTTCTTCATATCAATCAGTAGTCCAATTAAAAATATCCGATCCGATCGGAAACATGTGAGGAGCACTTTGGAGATGACGAAAAAGACCTTTCTGGCACTCGCGGCCTGCACGATTCCGGCTGCGGC
This sequence comes from Burkholderia arboris, assembly GCF_902499125.1. GTDB lineage: Bacteria > Pseudomonadota > Gammaproteobacteria > Burkholderiales > Burkholderiaceae > Burkholderia > Burkholderia arboris. The sequence goes on along the minus strand of NZ_CABVPX010000003.1, from coordinate 307,699 downwards.
GTTTGCACAGAGCAGCGTGACGATGTTCGGGCTGATGGATGCCGGCATCAGCTATGTCAGCAACCAAAGCGGCCACGGCGCCGCGAAATTCGACGACAACATCTTCTTTCCGAACCTGCTCGGCTTCGAAGGCAAGGAGGATCTCGGCGCGGGCACGCGTGCGATTTTCCGGCTCGTGAACCAGTATTCGCTGGGCAACGGCTCGATCATCGGCGGCGGGCTGTTCGCGCGCACGGCCTACGTCGGGCTGCAGAACGACCGGTACGGCACGCTGACACTCGGCAACCAGTACGAATTCATGGTCGATTCGCTGGCCGCCAGCGGCAACGAGATCGCACAGGATCTCGTCGGCCTGTACGGTTTTCGCAACGGGCCGTTCGACAAGCTCGCGCTGCCGAACAACCCGACCGGCGCATTCGACTGGGACCGTGTCGCGGGCAGCAATCGCGTCGCGAATTCGGTCAAGTACACGAGCCCGTCGCTGTCGGGCCTGACCGTCGGCGCGCTGTACGGCTTCGGCAACGTCGCCGGGTCGGTCGGCGCGAACAACACCGTCAGCGTCGGTGCGAGCTACGACAACGGCCCGTTCGGCGCGGGCGCGGCCTATACGAACCAGAAGTACGGCGCGGCCGGCGGGCTGCCGCCCACCAGCGTGCGCAACTGGGGCGCGGGCGTGCATTACACGATCGGCACGATCACGGGGAAGGCGCTCTTCACGACCGTGCACAACGCACAGAACGGCGCGGGCGCGTGGTCGGCCGAAGCCGGTGCCGCATGGCATCCGTCGCCCGGATGGGTCGTCGGCGCGAGCTACACGTACATGAAGGGCAACGACACGCTCGACAACGCTCACGCGCATCAATTCCTGGCCGCCGTCCAGTACTGGCTGTCGAAGCGCACGATGGTGTACGTGGCGGGCGTGCATCAGCGCACCGGCCACGGCAGCAACGCGCAGATCAACGGCGTGATGGATGCGAACGGTGCATCGAGCGGTGCGCTGCAGTCGATTGCGCGCATCGGGTTCAGTACGCGGTTCTGATGGAAAAAAGCGCCGGCCGCGATATCGCGGCCGACGCCAGCGGGCGCGCTGCCGGGTTTTCATCCGGCAACGCGCCTGTCACTTGCTCGACTCAGAAACGAATCGTGACGGATTTCGGTTCCGTATAGGCATCGATGAACGACGAGCCGTACTCACGGCCAATACCCGATCCTTTCGCACCGCCAAACGGCACGGCCGGATCGACGAGCGTATGCATGTTCACCCACACAGTGCCGGCCTCGATGCGCGGGACATAGCGCAGCGCCTTCGAGAGATCGTTCGTCCACAGGCTCGCGGTCAGCCCGAATGGCGTGTCGTTCATCATCGCGATCAGTTCTTCGTCATCGTCGAACGGCACGAACGCGCCGACCGGGCCGAAGACTTCGTTGCGGTACACACTCGATTGCAGCGACTTCGGCAGCACGACCGTCGGTTTCACGTAAAAGCCGTCGCGCGCATAGGCACCGCCGCCCGTGACGATCGTGTCGCCGTCCGCGCGCGCCAAGTCGAACGCGTCGAGGCACTTGCGAAATTGCGGCTCGTTGCACACCGGGCCGATCATGCCCGCGTCGTCCATCGGGTCGGACGGCTGGAAGCTGTCCAGCCGCGCCTTCAGCTTCTCGACCACCTCGTCGAACTGCGAACGATGCACGAAGTAGCGCTCCGCCGATGCGCACACCTGCCCGCTGTGCAGGAACCCGGCCTCGATCACGCCATCCAGGATTTTCTCGACCGGCGTATCGCGCAAGAAGCCCGCCGCGTTCTTGCCGCCCAGCTCGAGCGTGACGCGCGTGAAGTTCGCTTTGACGGCTTCCTCACCGATGATGCGGCCGGTCGGTACCGAGCCCGTGAACGACACTTTCGCGATGCGCGGATCGCGGATCACCGACGCACCGACCCTGCCCGAGCCGTTGATCACGTTCAGCGTGCCCGGCGGCAAGCCGGCTTCGGTGCCCAGCTCGGCGATGCGCAGCATCGTGAGCGGCGTGAACTCCGACGACTTGATCAGCACCGTATTGCCGGTCGCGAGCGCCGCGCCGAATTTCCACACGGGAATCATCACCGGAAAATTCCACGGGATGATGCCGAACACCACGCCGAGCGGCTCGCGCAACGTGAACGACGTGTACCGCTCGCCGTTCATGCTCGGAAACGACGGCGCGAGCGTTTCGCCCGCGATCTTGGTGGCCCAGCCCGCGTAGTAACGCAGCCAGCGCGCCGACCAGCTCACTTCGATCGCGCGCGACAGGCCGATCAGCTTGCCCGACTGCGCCGTTTCGATTTGCGCGATCTCTTCTCCGTGCGCGTCGATCAGATCCGCGAACCGCAGCAGGATGCGCTCGCGATCGGCCGGCGTCACCTGCGCCCACGCGCCGCGAAACGCACGATGCGACGATTCAACCGCCGCCTCGATCTCGTCGGCGGTCGCCTGCGCGACGGAGCCGATCACCGCGCGCGTGGCCGGGTTGCGTACCTCGATCCGTTCGCCGCCGCTGCCGGCGACGGCCCGGCCGTCGATGTAGTGACCGTGCTCGCGCGCGAGAAACCGTTTGACCTCGTCCAGCATCTGCACCAATGCCATTTGCCTGCCTCCGGAAACCCATGTGAATGAAACGCCCGATCAAGCCGCGTTGGCGATCAGGTCCGATGCCTTTTCGGCGAGTGCGATGGTCGGCGCGTTCGTGTTGCCGCTCGGGATGCTCGGCATCGTCGAGCTGTCGGCCACGCGCAGCCCGGCGATGCCGTGTACACGCAGTTGCGGATCGACGACGGACGACGCCGCATCCGTGCCCATCCGGCACGTGCCCACCGGGTGATAAACGGTCTTCGCTGCGCCGCGCACCCAGTCCTCGATGCCCGCTTCGTCATCGGGCGGACAATCCGGCGAGAAGATCTCGTCGACGTGCTCCGCGAGCGCGGGCTGGCGCAGGATCTTCAGCGCCAGCTTCGCCGCGCGAATCTGGCCGTCGACGTCGCGGCGGTCGGCCAGATAGCGCCCGTCGATGCGCGGCAGGTCTGCCGGATTCGACGAGCGGATCGTCACGCGTCCGCGCGAATGCGGTTGCAGATGGCCCGTCTTGATCGTGATGCCGTGCGTCCTGCCCTGCGTCACGCCGATCGGGTCGTCGAACGAATCGATCGTTGGCAGGAAATGGAACTGCACGTCCGGCTGCCCCTGCCCGCAGGTATCCACGAACGCGAACCCCTCGAGCACCGGCGAAGTCAGGATGCCCGAGCGGAACAACTTCCATTCGATGCCATGCTTGAGCGCGCGCCATCCCTTGTCCTGGCCGTAGAGCGACACCGGTGTGCGGATCGTCGCGTTGACCGACATGTGCATGTGATCGTGGAAGTTCTCGCCGACCGGCAGCACGTGCTTGACCGCGACGCCCGCGCCGTCGAGCACGCTGCGCGGCCCGATGCCGGACAGCTGCAGGATCTTCGGCGAACCGATCGCGCCGGCCGTCACGATGATTTCCGCACGCGCCTTCGCGGTTACGCGACGGCTGCCCTGGCGATAGGTGACGCCGGTCGCACGGCCGGCTTCGATCTCGACGCGCTCGACCAGCGCATCGACTTCGAGGCTGAATTCAGGGCGGTTCCGGATCGATTTCAGGTAGGTCGCGGCGGTCGAGCCACGCTCGCCGTTGAAGATCGTCGCCTGATAGAACCCGACGCCTTCCTGCCGCTCGCCGTTGTAGTCGACCAGGTAATCGAGGCCCATCTGCTGGCCGGCCCGCACGAACGCCTGCGACAGCGGATGCCGGTAGCGGATCTCGGTGACCTGCAGATGCCCTGTGTTGCCGTGATAGGGCGCCGTCAGCGATTCGTTGTTTTCCGCCTTCGCGAAGTAGCGCAGCATGTCGTCCGCGCCCCAGCCCTTGCAGCCGAATTCGTTCTCCCAACGGTCGTAGTCGTTGCGGTGCCCGCGCACGTACAGCATCCCGTTGACCGAACTCGATCCGCCGAGCACGCGCCCCTGCGGCACCGCGATCGAGCGGCCCTTCACGTCGTCCGACGGTTCGGCCGCATACGGCCAGGTGTGACGCGGAATGGCCTTGGCAAGCCCGCCCGGCATGTGGATGAACAGGTCCTTGTCGTGCCCGCCCGCTTCCAGCAGCAGCACGGTGCCCTTGCGGCGCTCGACGAGGCGGGTCGCAATGGTGCAGCCGGCCGACCCGGCGCCAATGACGATGTAGTCGAAAGTTTTATCGGACATCCTGGTATGCGCCCGCCGTCGTCCGCGCAACGTTCGCCGGCGCGTCGTGCCGCCACGTGCGTCGCCTGGCCTCCGGCGGTGTCTCCTTGAAAATCGGTGATGGTTCCTGATGGCGCGAGCCAGCCCGTGCGGTTCGTTGCGGCGCGACGGGAATCGCCGCGGCGAAAGCCCGATGCGCGGACGGCTTGTCGACCGCGTTCCGATTCTAGAAGTGGTCCGCCGGCATACCTCGGCGCTCCGTGCACACTTTTAGCTTCAGCGTGCAGAACGGCATGGCCACCGTACCGGCTTTTTTCATTTGCATTAATCTTGGTGCGTTCCCGGCACCTCCCCTCTCCCGGCCATGGCACATGAACTCGTCGTCAGCGCCAGTAACGGCAGCGCAAACCTGCGAGAACTCGTCGCAGACAGTTTCCTGCCGCTGGTTTTTCACGACACCGGCCCTCTTTTCCAGATGTCGGTGCGCGTCGCATCGGTGGGCGGGCTGCGCATGGCGGAGGTGGACACCACGGCCGTCCGGGTCGACCGCGATCGCGCACTGGCCGCGCGCACCGAAAGCGACTGCTACAAGATCCTGTTCCAGATCGCCGGGCAAAGCCGCATCACGCAACGCCACACGACGTCGACCGTCAATCCCGGGGAATGGGTGATCTACGACGCGACTCAGCCGTACCGGATCGAATCCGCGCATGCGTCGCGCTTCGTCGCCGCGCTGACGCCGCCGCGCAGCAGCACGATGTGGCGGTGGTTCGTCGAACGCGCGGGCGTCCAGGTACGCCAGACCGTCGGCAATGCGCGGCTGGCACTGCAGTCGATCCACTTCCTGATGGACGGGCAGGTGCCGAACGATCCGGAAAGCCTGTTCGGCTTCGAACAGTCGACGCTGATGCTGCTCGATTCGGTGATCCGCCGCGAGGCCGGCGATTCGCTCACCGGCGCCGACGCGCGCAGCGCGACGCTGCGCATGAATGCGGAAATCCATCTCGCGCATCACTACCACGACCCCGACCTGTCGCCGGACCGGCTGGCCAGCGCGCTGAACGTGTCGAGGCGCACGCTTTACAGCGCACTCGCGGCGACCGACCAGACGCCGCAAAGCCTGATCCAGGAATACCGGCTGCAGGCGAGCCGGCGTGCGCTGGAGGATCCGGCGGATACCAACCGGAATCTGCTGGAGCTGGCGATCGCATGCGGCTTCTCGGACATCACGCACTTCGGCCGCGCGTTCAAGGCGCGGTTCGGATGCAGCCCCGGCGCTTACCGGCTTGCGCACCGCACCGTGCCGGGGGCGTGACGCGCCGCGTCCTGCGGCCTTTCATCCTTCTTTCTGCATGCCGTAACAACCACGCCAGACAGCGATCCTCTCCGGCATCGGGAATAAATCCGGCGCCGCGCCGGTACATCGGGTGTCGCCACGCCGTTCGCCGCGCCGGACGTGCGGGCGCGCGACGCCCCACCCGATTCCGCGAGACCGATCATGTCACAGCCCAACCACACCGCCTACGCACGCTTTGCGATCGCCATGCACTGGTCGATCGCGATCCTGATCCTGTTGAACCTGTCGATCGGGCTCTACATGGATACGTTTCCGCACAACTCGTCGCAGTTCAACGGCATCCTGTTCTATCACGCGTCGATCGGCAGCCTGATCTTCATGCTGACCGTGCCGCGCCTCGCGTGGCGCGCGACGCACACGCCGCCGCCGCTGCCGGGCAGCGTTCCGGCGTGGCAGGCACGGATCGCCGGCGCATTGCACGGCGTGCTGTACCTGCTGCTGTTTCTCGTACCGCTGACCGGCTACGTGCACCGCCTTGCGGGTGCGCACGCGGTCAGCTTCTTCGGCATCGCGAACCTGCCGATCCTCGTTGGCCGCGACGAGCCGTTGCGACTCCTGACGGATGCGCTGCATCGCGCGCTCGTACTGACGCTCGGATTGCTGCTGGCCCTGCACATCGGGGCCGCACTGAAACACAAGTTCGTCGATCGCGACGGAGTGGCGGGGCGGATGGGGATCTGACGGGAACGGGAACACGCGCCGGCACGCGCGCTGTAAGCATGTGTAATCGATTTGGGAATCGATCCTTCGTACGCTGTCGTCACTCTTCCGTGCGCCCGGTGTCTCCGCAAGCGACGCTGCGCAGGACGGAAGAGATTCAGACGCCGCGAGCGTCGTCACTCAGCCGAGTGTTCTTCAACGATAAAGCGTGAAAGGAACCGTCATGTCCCAGATCCTGAGTACCTTCAACATCATCGATGTGCTGACCGCGTTCGACGTCGACGAAATCCTGAGAAAGAACAACAACGTGCTCAGCACGAATCCGGACAAGCCCACGTCGCTCGGGAACAACCCCGACACCGTCTACATGATCACCACGCTGGCCAACGCGGCGTATGGCTACGGCCAGGGCCCGCTGCAGGGCGTGAACCAGGGCGAAGCCGGCAGCAATCTGCGGATCAAGGCCGACGTCAACGACGTGATCCGCTGGCGCACCGTGTCGTTGACCGACGTGGCCGACTACAAGTGCTTCATGTATCGCTTCACGGCGGTCAGCGGCAATCTGCTGAGCGAGGTGTCGTACCTCACCGCCAACGTCACCGAGCCTTACCCGGCGGCGGGCTGGCCCGGCAGCAACCGCGTGAACGAAGAGCCGCGCGCGGACTACTACGCGCAGGCCACCGTGATCCGGCCCGGCACCGAAACCTACACGTTCGTCGTCGCCATCTACGACCGCCACGCGCAACTGAAGGGCTATGTCACCTGGGATCCGTACATCACCGCCAACAACCGCTGATCCCGGACGGGCGCCTCGACACGGCCGGTGCAGGCTTCGCACGAGGCGCCCGGCGACACCGGGCGGGCCGAACCGGTCCGCCCGATGCCGCTTTCCGGCCAGGCGGGCCCGCGATCAGGTCACAGAAACAGCAGCGCCGGATTCAACGCCGTTTCGTCGCACGGCTGCGCGCGCCAACCGAGTCTCACCGGCACCGAGTACAACCGTTGCGCACCGAAGCGCGGCCAGAAATGGCACAGCCCCGGCGCGATGACCTGCACCACGCACAAGCCGATGTCGGGCCGTGTCTTGTCGACGACGAGCACGTCCATGCCGGCCGCCGCGATGCGCCCGGTGCAATGCGCGAGCGCCGCCGGCAACGACCCGGCATCGATCGGCTGCCACGTCGAGCGTGTCGTTGCGGGCACGCCCGCCGCCGGATACAGGAATCCGGTTTCCGGCAGCGTGTCGCGATCCCACGGATGCGGTGCATCCGCTGCGATATCGAGCAACTGGTTGACTTCGGTCAGCGCCCGCTGCACCGCGATCCGGCCATCGGGGTGGCAACCGAAGCCGATCGAGAAACGCCCGTCCTGCGGATTCTCCGCGAGCGCGGCCACGGTCGGCACCCCGAGATCGGTGGTGATGTCGAGCACCCACACACGCCATCCGAAGGTCGCGTATTCGTGTTCGAGCGCGTCGAAATACGCGTCGCCGAAACTCGCGAGATCGATGCCGGGGCGGGCGACCCGGTTGTACCACCAGATCGCGACCGCATCGCGCTCGATCAACTCGAGCATGCCTTGCAGAATCGCCTCGTCGACGCTCGAACCGGCCGCGCAGCCGTTGGGGTTGTGCACGCAGGCGGCCAGGGCCTGCGCACTGCCGGGCGTTTCCGCATAGCAGTAGCTGAGCGGCACGAGCCGGCGCCTGCCATTCACGAGCGACCACGCAGTCGTCCAGTCGATGACGTCGCGCGACGTGAAGCGCGGCGGCACCTGCTTGCGAACATCGCGGGTCAATGCATTGATCGCGTCGCGCGCGTCGAATTGCCGATCGCTGAACTGCTGAAGTTCGTTCACGTGGATGGGCTCGGCGTCACCGGCCGGATCGGCGAGCAGGCTTTCCATGCTGCCGGTCACGGTCGCCTCGTCGCCCTGATACACGCTGCTGAAGCGTTCGAGCGCTTCGCACAGTGCGCTCACGCGGGCTTGCTCGTCGGTGCTGCCCTTGCCGGAGCAGATCCGGTCGAACCGGTTGCTCTCCGGCACGGCGGCCGGGCACACGAGAAAACCCGACGCATAGACCTTGCGCAGGCCCGCGTGCCGCTTCGGCATCGGATGCAGATACGCAATCGCGCCGCTGACCGGCGAGATCAGGTGCGCGTGGCGCTCGAACACCTGTTGCGGACCGGCGGTCCGGTAACCACCGTCGGCGCGTGCCAACGGCGCATGCCCGGCAAGCCGCGGCGCGCGCGCCGCCTGCTCGCGCATCCACGCGGGATTGCCGCAGCACGGGCATTGCGGACGCCGGATCACGCGGTGGCGTTCGACGGCCAGCGTGTCGATGCGTTGCGCGACGATATGCGTGTGCAAACGTTCCGCCACCGCGCGGTTGACCGCGATCTGCTCGACCGTCGCCGCGACGAGCGCCGCCGCCGCCGCGGCCCCGGCACGCGACGCGGCCGGCGGCAGACGCGCCGCGCCGCTGCCGTGATGACGCGCCAGCAGCGCCTCGACCGGCCGGTTGATGCGAATCCAGTAGCGCACGCATTCGATGCACGGCGCATCGGCATGCGCGCCGCCGCCGGCCAGCAGCGGCCCGATCAACGTCTGCACACCGCTCGCCGCCACGACCAGCAGCGCGCCGCCGCGCGCCGTCACGCGGGCGGCGCATGCGGCGAGGTCGTCGCGGTCGTGCGTATCGGCGATCGCAACCGTCAGTTCGGCATCCGGCACGACAGCGATGCCGGCCGTATCGAGCGCACGCCGCAGCGCCGCGCCGTCGGCGCCGAAGGTTTCCACCGCGACGCGCAGTTGCGCGACGCGCGCCTGCGCCGCGTCGCCGTCCAGCCCGGCGCGCTCGAAGAAGCCGCGCGCCGCGTCGTCGTCGTGCGGCGGATCGGCACGCACGTACCCGCGGCGCACCAGGTGATCGAGCCGCGCGAGCACATCCCATTCGCCGAACGTGCCGGCCAGCGACGTCACGATTTCGGCGACCGTCATGCGCGCCCGCACACAGGCGGCAATCTGTACGTAGATCGCGCCGGACAGCATTGCGCGCCTGAATTCGTCGACGACGAACAGGGTCTCGGACCCTGCATCGAGCACGAGCAAATGCGGCTTGAAGCGCAACACGCGCGAAAGGTCTTCGAGCATCGTCTGGTTCCGTGCGACGGATCGGAAAAACGTCGCCCGGCCCGGGCAACCGCCCCGGGCCGCGCAACGGTGCGCGGCTCAGCCGCGCCGGGTCAGCAACAGGTGAACAGGTAACACGGACCCGCGTCGCAGTAGGCTGCGAGCGCGACGGCCTCCTCGTCCAGGTGCGTCGGCTGCTCCGGTATGCCGACCGTCATCACGTTGCGCGGCAGGTTCCAGCTCCCGCCGCCTTTCCCGTCGCCCGTCCAGCCATGATCGCCGTCGGTCTTCGCGATCTCGATGTCGATGATCCACGGACACTGGTAACCGAAGTATTTCGCGAGCGTATCCAGCGGCTTGTCCAGCAGTTCGCCCTTGAACGCCGGGTCCCGCCATGAAAGCGCGATCGCGCGCAGATAGACCTTCTGAAACTCCAGCATCGATTCGAGCGTCGGATTGGCGTTGTCCTTTGACATGTCGGTTTCCCCGGAATCATTCCATGATGGTGATGTGGCTCGCGTTGTACGCGGCCAGGGCTTGCGCGAACTGGGCCTCGTCGGCCGGCGCGGGCGGCAAATACAGCGTGAGCCTGTTTTTCTGGCCGGCCGTCCAGTCGCCATTGACGGTCGGCGTCCACGCCGACGACTTGATCTGCACCTTCAGGTCGAGCTTGAACGGAAAGTGATAGTCGAAATGCTCGCGCAACGCGTGGACCGGATCGTTCTCGAGCTCGTGCAGAAACGCCGGGGAATGCCATGCGAGGGCGATCGCCCGGATGACGGTCGCGCGGTATTCGAGAAACTGTTCGTACGTCGGTAATCGAAGATCCTTGCTCATCGGTCTGTTCTCCTGAATGACGAATGGAACTGCTTACGGCAACGACTGCAACGTCGCTTCGGCGAGCCTGGCGATCCGGCCCATGCCCGCCGCCGTTGCAATTTCGACTGCGCGCCGGCACGCGTCCAGCGCGGCCACGCCGCCGCAACGCGGATCGGCCTGGCGCAAGTACTCGCACTGCTTCAGCAACAGCTGGGCTTCGTAATACCGTTCCCCGGTCGACTCGCACCATGCGAGACACTGCCCGACCTGCGCGAGCGCGGCACCGTAGTCGCCGCGTCCGGCATCCAGCTCGGCGAGCAGCGACGCGTAGTAGGTCAGCCCCAGCAGGCCGCCCGATTGCCGCTGCGCGTCCAGATGCGCGACGACACCCGCGCGATCCCCCTGCGCCCACGCATGAATGATCGCCGCGTAGTGCCCGACCGCACGCAGCCGGTGTGCATCCGACAGGCGGAGAATCGCTTCCGACAGCGAGCGCGCCGCGTCGCGATCGCCTGCGAGCTGGTACGTGCGAGCGAGGTACATCATCGTGACGCCGAGCGTCGGCAGATGGTCGAGGCACGTCGCGCAATACACGGCGTCGCGCGCCATCGCGAGCGCCGGCTGCGGGTCGTCGTCCATGCACCAGCGCACGCTCGCGAGCGATGCCATCGTCCACGCGCGCGTATCGAGCCCGAGGATGCGCCGGTGGCCCGCATCGCGCCGTACGTCGTAGCCGGCCAGCGCCGCATCGAACGCAGTACGGGCGCGCGCAAAGTGGCCGTCGACCCACAGGCTCATGCCGCGCATCGCATCCGCCGCGACCTGGACGCCGGCATCGCCGCGCTCGGTCGCGAGTGCATCCAGCCGCAGGCCGATCGCGCGCACGGTGGGACGATCGCCTGCGACGTGGTAATAGGTCGACAGCGTCCACAACGCGCTGATCTCGAGTTCCGGATCATCGAGCGTCTGCATGTGCCGCAGCAGCTGCTCCGCGTGCTCGCGCACCTGCGGATCGGCCCAGCCGAAGCGCGCCATCGTCGCGTGCGTCAGCGTGGCGCGGACGCGCGCGCTGTCGTGCTCGCGCTGCGCGTAGTCGGCATTGCCGAGCCAGTCGAACACGGCCTGCCCATAGCGGATCGCATCGTCGTACCGGGAACGCTCGAGTGCGCGGCGCGCGGCGTCGATGCCGTGAGCGATCGCATCCGCCCAGGCGCCTGCACGCGCGAAGTGCCCGGCGACGCCGAACGCATGCGCGCCGGCGCCGCGATCGGCTTGCTCGACCAGCGCACGGCCGACGCGCGCATGGTTGCCGCGCCGCACGGCAGGCGGCATCGATTCGTACGCCGCATCGCGAATCAGCGCATGGCGGAACGAATAGAACACGCGATCGCGTCGATGTTGCGCATACACGATCCGCTCTTCGAGCAGCAGCCGCAGATGCGCGTCCAGCGTGGCCCGATCGTGCGGCGATGCCTCGGCGAGCAGTTGCGCCTCCACCTCGAGCCCGATGGTCGCGGCGAGCTGCGCGGTGTCGCGCGCGTCGTCGATCCGGTCGAATGCAAGGCCGAGCATGCCGCCGAGACTGAGCGGAAGCGGATCGGGATCCGTTGCCCACGGTCCGGCGAGCGAGCCGTCCGCGCCGCTCATCGCCAACTCGCGCGCGACGGCCTCGATGAACAGCGGAATGCCCGCCGTGCGATCGGCGAGACGGTCGAGCCACGCCGGATCGAATGCGCCCGTGCCCAGATGCGCCGACATCAGGCGCTGCGCATCGTCGCGCGGCAGGCGGCGCAGCACCAGGCGGTCGGTCGCGCCGCGCCAGCGGGCGAGCTTGTCGGGGCGTGACGTGAGCACAATGCAAAGTGCCGCCGCGCGCGGCGAGCGCTGCAGATACGCGAGAAACGCCTCGGTCGAGCGATCGATCCATTGAACGTCCTCGACCACGAGCAGAACCGGTGCGCCGTTGCCGAGCGACATGATCAGTTGTTCCAGGACGTCGAACAGCGCATGTTGCTCGCGTACGCTCGACCACAGGAACCCGTTCGCATCGCAAGGCAGCCCGAGCCAGGTCGCGAGCGCGACCCGGGCTGCCGCATGATCGCAATCGAGTGGCGCGATCATCGCGTCGATCGCCGCGAGCGCCGCCCCAGGCTCGCGATCGGCTTCGATATGCCAATGCGCGCCGATGAACCGCAGGACCGGGAACAGCGCATGGTTTTCCCGCTCGGGCAGGCACCCGCAATGCGCGAACGCGTGGCCGCGGGTCCGGACGGCCTCGCACAGCTCGTGCGCGAGCCGCGACTTGCCGAAGCCCGCATCGCCGACAATGAGCCGCGGCACGCCGAGCGGCGCAGGCTCGCCGCGCATCGCACGACGATGGCGCCCTTGCGTCTCCTGCCATGCGCGCAGCAGCGCGTCGAGCTCGCGCGCGCGGCCGACCATCGGTGTCCGCATGCCGGCGTCGAGCGAATCGAACGGCGTATCGGCCTGCCGCTCGCCGAGCAGTTCATGAACCGGCTGCGATACGAGGCCCGCCCGCGCGAGCCGCAATGCGGTCGGCCGGGAATCGGCATGCCGTTCGAGCACGAGCCGCGCGTCGTCGCTGATCAGAACCTGTCCGGGCCCGGCCAGCCGCAACAGCCGCGACACCGCGGCCGACGTCGATGCGCCCGACATGTGCGATGCGTGCGCGAGCACCTGCCCGACATGAATCGCGGCGGCCACTTCGACCCGCCAGCTTTCTCCTGCGCCGGCCACGCCGACGGCGGCCGACGGCACCGGCAGCAGGGCACGCTCGGCGACCCGCACCATGTCGAGCGCCGCCCGCGCCGCGCGGCGTGCGGGCCGGTCGATGTCACCCTGCAGACCGAAATGGAACAGCAGCGTGTCGCCGAGCCGTCCGCCCGCGTGCGCGCCGTAGCCGACCGCGATATCGGCACACTTCGTCAGCCACTGCGCCTCGTAGCCGTCGAGCGCATTGCCGTGCTCGGTGCCGGCATGGCGTTGCGGGCCCTCTCCGGCAATCGTCACGCAACAGCACAGCGTGGTGATCTGGCGATATTCGCCGACCGCGGCGATCGTCTCGCCGTGGGGCGCAGGCGGGCGCGAACGCGTCTGCCGGCCGGCACGACCGGCGTCGAACTGGCCGACGAGCGCCGCGAAGTTGAGCGCACGAAACTGCGCCGCGAGCGCGTCGGCCGACGCCGCGCGCTGCTGCGGATTCTTGTTCAGGGCGCGCCGCAGCACCGCGCCGAGCGGATGCGATGCGATCGACGGCGGGAGCGCGACATCCACCGGGCTCAGCTGCTGATAGAGGATGTCGGCCACGCTTGCGCCCTGCATGACGACATCGCCCGTCAGGCATTCGATCACGATCAGGCCCCACGCATACAGGTCGCTCGCCGGCGTCGGCGGCTCGTTGCGCAACTGCTCCGGTGCGCAATAAGGCGGTGAGCCGAGCACCTCGGTCGCGAGCGTGGCGGTCTGGCGCGCGATGTCGTCGGTACCGGGCAGCAACGCACCGATGCCGAAATCGAGGAGCTTCGCGTGCGGCCCGTCATCGGCCATCGCGATCACGATGTTCTGCGGTGTCAGATCCCGATGCACGATGCCGCGCCGATGCGCGGCCGCGAGCGCGTCGAGCACCTCCGTCATCAGCCGCCCGGTGTCGACGGCCGACAGCGGCCCCTCCGTGGCGAGCCGGTCGCGCACGGTCCGGCCCTCCACCAGTTCGAATACGGCGAACAGCCGCCCGTCGAGCGCCTCCCCCTGATCCAGCAGCGCAACGATGTTCGGATGCCGCAGCGCCTCGCACAGGCTCGTTTCGCGCCGGAAGCGCGCACGCCGGCGCGCGCGCTCCGCTGCGGTCAGCGCGGCATCGTCTCGCATCAGCTTGATCGCGACGTCTTGCCCGGTCTCGTCGCAGGTCGCACGAAACACCACGCCGTTGCCGCCTTCGCCGAGCAGCGGGCCGAGCCGGTAATGCCACTTGCCGGCAAGCGCCGCGAGCGGCACGGCATGCTGACCCGGTTCAGGGGCGTCCGGCCCGGCGGGCGGGCGGGATAGGGTCGTCGACACGGCCGGCTCCCCCGCGTTCACGAGCAATGGACAACCGGGCCCGGCGCCGCACGCGGCACGCCGATACGCGGCCCGGCGACCGGCACCGACTGGCATTCGAGGTGCTCGCCGCGCATGATCCGGAACGGAAAATCGCCGAAGCGGACGCTGCCGCGCCGGCGCTCGACGAGCTGGCTCGCGCCCAGCCCCGGCAGGGCCGCGAACTGGCTTCGCGCACGATGAATCTGCACGTTGACATGGGACGTGTCGATGCCGAGCATGCGCGCGAGGCGGTCGAGTTCGATCCATCCTTGCGTGGCGGCGTCGTAGCCGGCCTGCATGTCGGCCGAACGTGCGCGAGCGAGCGTGACGAGGCTGTAGTGATGGGCGCGCTCGCCGAGGTCGACCACGCCGCCGCGGACATGCAGCAGCATGCGCACGTGCTCCTCGTTCCGGCTGACGAAGAATTCGAGCAACTGCGCGGGCGCGGCCGGAACGGTGGAGGCGGCGAGCATCACCGTCGAGGCGTTGCGCACGAGGTCGAGGCGCCACGCGAGGTCGCCGGTCGACACTTCGTCGCCGTCATGGAGCGCGCGCGGCGGCAACGTGTCGTCGCACAGCCATTCGCCGGCCGGCGAACGGACGATCGTGACCGGTTGCGCGGCAGGAGCAGGCAGGCTCTGGCGCGGCGCGAGCACGATCGGGGCCGCGGCGCCGCGGATCGGCCACAGCGTATCGGCGGGATCGTCGAGCGTCTCCACGCGCCAGGGCGCCACACCGGCCCTGCCGAAGCGGATCACGTCACCTTGCCGCAGCACCGCGTGCTCGCCGTCGCGCAACGACACGCCCGATACCGACGTGCCGTTGCTGCTGTGATCGTGGAGCTCCCACAGCCCGCCGACCCAGCGGATATGGGCATGCACACGGGACACCGACCCGTCCCGGATGACCGTGTCGCAGCGTGCATCGTCGCGGCCGAATACGTGATACGCGCGGAGCAGGCATGCTTCCCCGGATGAATCGTTCTTGAGTATCGCCATGGCCGCCCCGTGTCGGATTCGCCCGGTTCGCTCGAGTGACGCATCGACGCTGCCGGGCAAGCGATTGATTCAATGATCGCGAACCGTGCCGAATGTCCGCGCCTCGTTACCTGTTTTCTGGTCAGCTTCCTTTCAAATCGTTGTCCAGGCGCCGCGCGTTATTTTCATCAAATTAAATTGTCGAGCGCGTTGTTGTTGTAAAACCATCCAGCCCGATGAAAATCCTGCCAAATAAAATCACGCACCGCAACCGGAATACCCAGCCGGCGATCTTATATTGCAATGCTTTACATTTTCGAAGAAATTCCAGTTCGAAAATAAAAGGGTCGAAATTCTTCATATCCGCGCAAACCTCCGCCAGACATACGCCAAACCAACAAGACGATATTGAATGACGGTGCAAATTTAATGACCTTTGCCGCCGCGGAAATTTTGTTTGATCGGCCGAAAATAAAATCTGACAGTTTCAATAAATTAAACAATGTTCATTGATGTTTTTATAATCGCCATTGCTTAACTTATTCGATAAATCGTGCTGCACCACGGCGAATGTTTCGCAACGCTGTCGACCAGCGAATTCGCTTCGGCATCCGCGCGTGCCGATCATTTGATCGAACGACCACGGCACCGGATCCGGCATCATCCGTCCGGTCGTTGGGATCGACCCGCCAGCGGCATCATCGGAATGCACCGACAGAACGCCTCGCGCGCGCAGTCCGGCACTGTTAGGGGGCCTCTGCGGACCATGCAAATCAATGATTTGGCCATCTTTTCTGCGAGTTTTCCCGCGACCATGTGGCAGAAAAGATGACCCCTCCCTACAAAATTCGCAGAAAAGTTGATCCCCGATCGAACCCCTGCCTAGAAGTTTTTAAAATCAAAGACTTGCGCGCACGGTGCCTCCCCCCACAAAAGGTGGTGCTCATGAATCGAGACGGTCCGACCTACCCCGCATACGAGTTGCCGAAGCCCTGGTTGCTTGAGGTTCAAGGCCCGATGGCAGGCTCGCGTGTGCTGTAAATGTGTGCATAGTATGCAAATAGCGAACGGCTAACGACCGCTTCCGTGATCAGATGGACACCTCGATACGAAGGCCACGACGAGTGTTCGCGCTTTGTCGAATCGATATGCAGAGCTTTGTTGGGTGATCTCGCTCAAGCATGTTCAGCACCTGAACTGAAAGTCGAGCGGCGGCAATAGTAGTGCGGCACGAAGAGATACAGCCCGAAGAGGTGCGTGCTCCCCTCGACGGGCACCTGAACATCGCTCAGCGTGTCGAGATCACGCCAAAGCTCACTGCAGAGACGGCATATGTCGGCAGACGCCGTGTGAGGAATCGTGAAGTGTCGTTGCGAAAGCAACCGGGCGTCGTGCAGACTTGAAAGTTCGTCGTCTGAGAGCCGCAAGCACGCTGAGAGCCGATCGACGACTGCCTGCGAGGGAGGGTCCTTCGTACCGAGCTCAATGGCCGAAACGTAGCTTTGCTCAAGCGCCATGGCAACTGCCAGATCCTTCTGACGGATGCCGTAGCGAAGTCTGAGTGCGCCCCTCAGGCTACGCGCGAATTCTCAGAACCGAGCAACAATAGGCCACCTGCATAGGGCCCGCATGACTATCAATCCGGTGCAAATTCTAAAATTGGCAATAATAAAACACAAATACCTGAAGATCGCCATCAATAGGAAATAATGAATGAAAGATCGTGCCTGTCGAAAACGACTTTGTTAGGATCATAAGATCGGGGTAGCGTGTCCGATGAGAGAGGACCGAAATATGGGAGGAGGCTGCCTCCCGGTCCGAGAAAAGAATCAACAACGACAGGACGTCATCGCCTATGTCGCCGCCTTCCCTTCAAGAGATCGCGAAGGAATTCTTCGCTCTGCAAAACAATCGGCTGTTCACGATCGACACGCCGCTGTCCGGTCGCTCGGCGCTCGTGCTGACCGAGTTCGTCTGCGAAGAGGCGTTGGGCGAACTGTTTGAAATGAAGTTCATGCTCGCGTCCCAGGACCCGAACATCGAGCTCAAGCAACTGATCGGCAAGCCGGTGACGGTCACCCTGCAGCTGACCGACGCGCTTGCCAGCACGGACGTGCGCTATTTCCACGGCTACGTCACCGATTTTATACATACCGGCACCGATGGTGGCCTGGCGACCTACGAGGCTATCGCCCGCCCGTGGCTGGCCTTTATGGATCGCCGTCAGGATATCCGGATTTTTCAGGAGCAGAAAGTCGACGAGATTCTCAACGACGTGATGCATCGATACCGGAGATTCGGCGACGTTGTGTTTCGTCTATCCGCGCCAACGGTCAATCGCAGCTACTGCACGCAGTACAAGGAGACCGATCTCTCTTTTGCGCTGCGCCTGATGCAGGAGGAGGGGCTGTTCTTCTATTTCGAGCACAAGAAGGACAGCCATACATTAGTCGTCACAGACTCGTCGATCAACGTCGGCCCGATTGCCGGGCACAGTCCGGTGCTCCGCTATTCGACCGACGAGATCCTGGAAAGCAACCAGGTCGTCACATCCTTCGTATCGCGTCGCAGATTCTCGTCGGGCAGCGTTGCGCTCAAGACAGGGGACTACAAGGCTCCGAGCGCGCGACGGTATGTCGAGCGCGACACGGCTGTCGATCAGGGCGAGGTCGACAACTATGAGATCTACGACTATCTCGGCGCCCATGGTTTTCCCGATTCCGATCGGGGCGAACAACTCGCTCGATTCCGGACCGAGGCACTGGCTGCCCACAGCAAGATCTTCGTCGGCAAGAGTCACTATCGCAGGCTTGAGCTCGAGCGGTACTTCCAACTCGATACGCACTACGATCATGACCAGGCGCAGCCCGAGGATCGGCACTTTCTGTTGACGTCGATCCGGCACCACGGAACGAACAACTACCAGGCAAAACCGGGGTCGCAAACCACGGCAGTGTCGGGCAGCGCGATCTATTCGGCCGAATTCCGCTGCATCCGCAAGAAGATCCCGTATCGGCCGCTGCTGACGAGTCCTCGGCCGATGATCCATGGCGTGCAGACAGCTGTCGTGGTCGGACCGAAGGGCGAGGAAATTTATACCGACACGCTCGGTCGCGTGAAGATCCAGTTGCCATGGGATCGGCTCGGCAAGCAGGATCAGGGGAGCTCGTGTTGGGTGCGCGTCGCGCAACCCTGGGCCAGCAGCGGATTCGGGATGATCCAGCTCCCTCGCATTGGCGACGAGGTCGTCGTGACCTTCGCCGACGGCAATCCTGATCGTCCGCTAATTATTGCATCCGTCTACAACGCGGCAAACATGCCGCCGTGGGGGCTGCCGGACAATGCGACCCAGAGCGGCATCCTGACACGCTCGACGACGGGCGGCGACAATGGTACGGCGAACGCGTTGCGTTTCGAAGACCGAAAAGGGCAGGAAGAAGTCTGGCTGCATGCAGAGAAAGATCAGCGCATCGAGGTCGAGAACGACGAATCGCACTCGGTCGGCAACGACCGCGAAAAATCGGTTGGGAACGACGAGAAGGCCAGCATTGGCCAGAACTGGACCTTGTCAACCGGCGGCGTCAAGTTTGAGACAGTCGGCCTGGCCTCGGTGCAATCGGTCGGACTTGGCAAAATGCTCAACGTCGGTCTGGCCTACAACGTGAATGTCGGCGGCCTGTATCTGCGCAACGTCGTACTGCAGATGGCCAGCACGGTCGGCATGGATCGCGTCGATCGCGTGGTTCAGGACTGGACCGCGCATGTCGGGCATACCTATGAGGTGACGGTACGAGGCAAGGCCGTCGGCGACGCGGTCAAGAAAGACCAGGAGACGCCGCTCGACATTTCTCCCGGCTTCAGCCCGCAAATCCCCGATCCGGTTCAGAGCGCGAACAGCAACCAGATCCGGATCACCGATTCGGGCCAGGCAAGCCTCTCGGGCGCGAAGACAGCGCAGCTAATCGGTCCGGGCGGCACGATTACGATCGACGCGGCAGGTATTCACCTGAAGGGTACGGGGATCTACCTCGAGGGGCCGGTCACGCAAAGCGGCGGCAGTGCCAAAGGTCTTGCGCCCGTCACGGAGGCCGATTGTGCGGAGTGCGCGAAGAAGACCACCAGCGCGCATCCGGTGGACGTTGCAACAGGCCAGAAGTTGCTCACGCACGACGATTTCACATTGCCGGGACGGATGCCGATCCGTTGGAATCGACGTTATCGCAGTGCCGATCAGCGAACCGGCGGTTTCGGCGTCGCATGGAAACTGCAGTACGCGACCGAAGTACGTCACGTGACGATCGCCGGTACACCGAAGCTTGTTTATATCGACTTCGACGGCCGACAGCTGCAATTTCCGGTGCTCGATCCGGGTCAGGAACACTTTCATCCGATCGAGAAATACACGCTTCAGCGGCTTGACGATATCGACCGGCTCGCGAGATACGCGGTACGCTTTCCGAATGGCATCGTCGAGACGTATAGCCCGCATCCGAGCGAATCCGATCGTTGGCTGTTGGAGCGCTACGAGACCCGCGACAAGCAGTTGCTGTCGTTTAGGTATACGCGGAGCGGCAACCTGCATCAGATCCAGAACAACTGCCATACGGTATCGTGCCGGCACGACGATGAAGGCCGCATCACCGAAGTCCATTTGCTCGACGAGCACGGCACTTCGACGCAGAAACTTGCCGCGTATCGATACGACGATCACGGCGATCTCGTTCAGGCGATCGACAGCGGCAATTTGACCTGGACCTACGCGTATCACACGCACCTGCTCACGCGCTACGAGACGCCGGCCGGCGCAACATTCGTCGCCGAGTGGGACGGCGAGACGCCACAGGCGCGCTGCATCAGAACCTACGCGTACACACTCGACGCCAACGGCCAGCCAGTCGTGACGCGCGAAGCACGCTTCTCTTATCAACCGGCCGCCCGGATGACGCAGGTGACGGATGCGCTCGGGAACTCGACGACGTACCGCTATAACGGCCTATGGGCGGTCGACCAGGTCGTTCATTCGGACGGTAGCGCGGACCAGACCGAGTTCGACGAGACGGGTAATGTCGCGGCGCGCGTCGACGCACTCGGCCGCAAGACGCAATCGGTCAGCGACACAAACGGGAATCCGATCGCGATCCGTGACGCCGCGGGCCAGCTGACGCGCATTGAATACAACGACCAGAACCTGCCGACGCGAATTACCGATCCCGCCGGGCATATCTGGCAACGCGAGTACGACACCGACGGCCATCTGGTCAAGGAGATCGACCCGCTCGGCAACACATCTGGTACCACGTTTGAGAATGGCCTGGCTGTCGCGCACACCGACGCGCTCGGTAACGTGACGAAAACACAATTCAACGACGCCGGTCAGTTGATCGCAC
Source organism: Burkholderia arboris (assembly GCF_902499125.1). Classification (GTDB taxonomy): domain Bacteria; phylum Pseudomonadota; class Gammaproteobacteria; order Burkholderiales; family Burkholderiaceae; genus Burkholderia; species Burkholderia arboris. Next base: position 287,031 of record NZ_CABVPX010000003.1, on the reverse strand, counting down.
GCACCGACTGCTCGGGCTTCACGACGCAGTACGGTTACGATGAGCGCGGGCGGCAAACCCACCAGACGAACGCACTGGGGCAGACGAGCAGATTTTACGGTAATGCTGCCGGACTGCCGACAGCGATCGCGCCTGCCGGGCTCGGCACCTGGACAACGACGTACGATCGGGCAGGACAGGCGATCGCCCATACCGATCCGCTCGGGCGCACGACGCAGGTGACACGAGACGCCTACGGCCAGATCGTCCGGATAGAAGCGCCGGACGGCAGCACCACCGGTTACGGTTACGACGCGCTCGGGCGGCTCGTGGCGCTGACCAATGCAAAGGGCGAGCACTGCACGTTCGAGTATGACGCGCACGGTCGCATGATTGCGCAAACGGGATTCGATGGGCGACGCCAGCAAGTCGAATACAACGCCGCTGGCGAACAGATCGCGCAAATCGATCACGGCAATGATGGCCAATTGCGCACGACACTGCTGTACGACAGTCTGGGACGACCGATCGAGCGACGACTCGGGGATGGCACACACACCACATTCGGCTACGACGCTCGTGGTCTGCTGACGCAGATCCGCCACGAACCGAAAGACAGCGAACCATCGCAGATCACGTACGAATACGATGCTGCCGGCCGGCGGACGGCCGAGGTTCAATCGCACCACGGGCGAGTTTGGCGGCTCCAGCACACGTTCGATGCAGCCGGCAACCGCAGCGGGATGCAGTTGCCTGGCGTCGGCACGCTGACTTGGCAACGTTACGGCAGTGGTCATATCCACGGGCTACTGCTCGACGGCGAACCGCTGGCGAGTTTCGAGCGCGACGCGTTGCATCGGACGATTCATGCGGCTCAAGGCCCTATCGCGCAGTTGTTCGCGTACAACGACGCAGGGCTCCTTCAAACGCAGCGCTTGCAGGATCTCGATGAGCGGGGGCAGCCACGTGCGGAACCGCGTCCGTGGCGCGCGTGGGATTACGATGCGGCCGGACAGATCACGCGACTCGCTGACACGTGGCGAGGCGAGCGTCACTTCCAATACGATCCGCTCGCGCGGTTGGCCAGTGTGAACCGGCTGGGAGGCGAAGCTGTCCCGCACCCGTCAGGGGAAACGTATCGGTATGACCCAGCCGGCAACCTGCTTTCGCGGCTGGACCACGGATCGGAACCCGACAGCGTAGCCATGTCGACGTCCGATACGGCCACCGTTCCGGAAGCGCCTGGCGATCGGCTAAAGCGATTCATCGCGATCGCCGGGCCGACGCGCTCCCAACTCGATTTCAGCTACGACGGGCACGGCAACCGTACCGGTCGCGTCGCGCGTGCGTTGCAGGAGGTGCCCGAGCCGGATCACAATCCGGGGCTGCTCGACAGGTTGCTGGCCCGTAGAGATGCCGTCACACCCGTGACAACACCTGAACCCGTGGAAACGCGCTACCGCTACGACAGCGGGCATCAACTCGCCAGTATCGAACAGGCCGACGGCAGCCGCACCGAATACCAATACGACGCGCTCGGCCGACGGATCGCAAAGGTTCACACGCCCGCCGGCGCAGCGCCGTCTACGACGTTGTTCGTCTGGGACGGCGACTGGCTGCTGCAGGAGGTCCATGCGGGGCAGACACCGCGCAACGACAAGTCCGTGACCTATGTTGCCCATCCGGACCATGCCGGGCCTGTGGCTCGGCTCGAGCGTGGCAAACGGTACTTCTACGTTACCGATCACCTTGGCGCGCCGCAGGAACTCTACGACGAGACGCGTCGGGTCGTGTGGGCGGCGGACTTCGACGGCTACGGGCAGACGAAATCGATGATCGCCGACGAGATCGACAATCCGATCCGGTTTCCGGGGCAATTCAGGGATAGAGAGTCCGGGCTGTACTACAACCGGCATCGATACTACGATCCAGCTATAGGTCGATACATCAATCAGGACCCGATCGGACTGCGTGGCGGGCCAAATTTTTACGCCTATGCGGATGGCATTCCGACACGGAAGATTGATCCTAGTGGTCTCGGCACAATAGCGATCGGTGCCGGTATCGGAAGTGTCGTTCCCGGGCCCGGGACACTGATCGGCGCGGGAATTGGCGCGCTGGTCATGATCGGAGCGGGCATCTGGTACATGACGAGGTCCACGGACGGTACGCAAGAAAAGGTCAAGGAAAAAGATGATTGCCCGAACAAATGCAACCCATGCAAAACCGTGTCAGGGAAAATCATCGCCGTTGGCACGTTTGGGTACAGACCGCTTGACGTGATACCCGACAATGAAATGCAACATGGCGTGTACGGGTCGCATCACAATATGTTCCAGGCCAATCAAATGCCATATCCGAAGTGCGACTGCTTCTGGGCGAAGCAAAAATATGTGCTTAAGCCGGAGCAATTGACATCAAGCATGGTGCCGGTTGAACCATTTCTCAACCCACCTTGATAGGGAAGAGGCGCATCGTGAAATACGTTTCATCTGGGCTAGATATCCACATTGGCGATCATGTTATCGTCGAGGGGGACGTTGTTGGCCTTGTCGTGTGTGATTTCGACAAGCGCCAATGTGTAGATGGGTATGACGACTGGCTTACCGACCAAGAGTTGGTCGGAGGCGGAAAGTTGTCAGAAGGTATTCTTGTGGAAACAAAGGCGCTTGGATTTCTTTACTACTCCAGCGACGATGATGACATAGTAAAGGACCCCAAATTTACCGATGTGAAATGATATTTTCGAAATATCACGACGACAGTCGAGTAATAATTGAGAAAGAATGACGTATTGAGTTGGCAAAATGCAACCCATCATTCGCAAGGGTGACATGACCGATCACGGCGGTGTCGTGCTCGATGGCTTCGGAGGCATGGATCTCAGTGGTCGGCCAGCGGCTGGCGTTGGCCATATGGTCAGTTGCCCGAAATGTAAAGGTATATTCCCGATCATTCAGGGATCGAGCCAGTATTCGATTGAAGGTCGCGCTGTCGCCTTGCATGGCATGAAAACCGCCTGCGGCGCATCATTAATCGCCAGTCAGCAGCAGTTTCTTGCGGATCAGTAGAACACGCTCCCAGACCAGGTTTCCCCAACTGCCAGACAGTCACCCCTGGATCGATTGCGCGTTAATCGCCTCGCAATCCTTCACCAAGGCATCCAACGCACGACGCCCCCACCGAGTTTGCTCACCTTCGCCCGCGCCTTCCTCCAGGGTCGCGAGCGTGGCATGGCAAACCAGAGGTCCGACTGGCACACCGATTTCCCGAGCGATGCAGGCCTGCAGTCGCGCAAGACCCTTGAAATTCCCCAGCGCCCTCTGGACGAAGTATTGATAGCGATAGAGTGCAGTCAGGTAAGGCTCGTGCTCAGGACCCAGCTTGAGGCTGACGTGACTAAGGCACTGACCGCCACGTGGATTGTCATAGTCTTGCTCGACGTCATAGAACTTCAGTTCCAAAGGCTCCAGAGCCATGTCCAGCTCATAGATTGCGCGCTGAGGACCGTTCTTGGCTCGCCTGGCTGCATCCAAAGATTCCTTAAGCCTCTTCATGGCGAGCTCTAGCGGATTCATGGTCGAGCCGTCCGAGCAGACTCGCTGCGTCAATCTCAGTGCGTAGGTACCCCAGCCCTCGCGCTGCAACAGCACGTATTCGGCGATAGCCGTAGCGGCACTTCTGCGCCGCGATGGCCATCATTCGACAGGTAAGCGATTCGTCGTCAACGCGGCGCCGTGATTCGTAGTGGAACAGCGAACGCGAAATCCCCACCAGCCCGCAGGCACCGTACTTAACGGGAGACAGATCGACCAGGCAAAAAACACCAGAATCATCGACAAAAACTATTGAGTGTCATTTCCTATACATCAGATCAAATACTGCAAAAAAGCCGCCTTTTTTGCCAACCTACAACAGCCACACACCCTATCCAACCCCAATAATTCCCCTTGACGCCCTATCTTTCGAAATATATCTTTAGATATGTTTTACGACACATAGGACAGGATCATGCGACACAACCACTTCCGCGGCCATGCCCGATGCGACGGTCATGGTGCGCAGGCCCGCCCTGACTGGTTCGCCGGTCTCTGGTACGCGATCGGCCGCCACCGCCGCGGCCACGATCCATTCGGTGGCGGCCCGTTCGGTGGCCGTGGCGGGCGCGGCGGCTTTGGCGATTTCGGCGACGACGGCATGCCGCGCGGCCGCCAGTTCAGCTCCGACGATCTCCAGCTGCTGCTCCTCGCACTGGTCGCCGAGCAGCCGAGCCACGGCTACGAGCTGATCAAGGCGCTCGACACGCGCTCGAATGGTTTCTACAGCCCGAGCCCCGGCATGGTGTATCCGGCGCTCACGTATCTCGAAGAAGTCGGCTTCGTCGCGTCGCAGGCGGAAGGCAACCGCAAGCGCTATGCGCTGACCGACGCCGGTCGCACGCATCTCAACGCACAGCGCGAACGCGTCGACACGCTGTTCGCGCGCCTCACGCACCTCGCCCGCAAGATGGAATTCATGCGCCGCGCGTTCGCCGGGGAATCGGCGGGCACCGAAGCGCAGGACGAATCGCAGGCCGGCTGGCTGCCGGAGTTCGTCGAGGCGCGCCTCGCACTCAAGCGGGCGCTGCTGCACAAGAGCGCCGCCGATGCCGACGAACAGCGCCGCATCGCGGCCATCATGCGCCGCGCGACGGCCGAAATCGAAGGCGGCTCCGGCGCGTGATCCGCGCCGCCCCGTCAAAACCCAAGGAGAACGGATTGATGCAGAACACATCCGAGCGCACCGTCACCCGCGTGCGCCACACCCTCAAGTTCCGCCTGTTGCAGGTCCTGCGCGTGCATGCCGTGACGCCGCATCTGCTGCGCGTCACGCTCGGCGGCCCCGATCTCGCGGATTTCGAATCCGCGTCGTTCGACGATCACGTGAAGGTATTTTTCCCGCCGCCCGGCGCCGAACGGCCCGCACTGCCGACGCTCGGCGAGAACGGCCCCGAGTTTCCGGAAGGCGAACCGAAGCCGGTCGCGCGCGACTTCACGCCGCGCCGCTTCGACCGCGCCGCCTGCGAACTCGATCTGGAATTCGTGCTGAACCATCCGGGCCCGGCGTCGCAGTGGGCCACGCAGGCCCGCGTCGGCCAATGGCTCGGCATCGGCGGCCCGCGCGGTTCGTTCGTTGTCCCGACCGGCTTCGACTGGCATCTGCTGATCGGCGACGATACGGCGCTGCCGGCCGTCGCGCGGCGTCTCGAGGAATTGCCGGAAGGTGCGCGAGCGGCCGTCGTGCTGGAAGTCGCCGATCGCTCCGCGCAGATCGCATTCGACACGCGCGCCGACGTGCATGAAATCTGGCGCTTTCGCGCGGAAGCCGACGCGGCGAATGGCGACGTGCTGCTGAATGCCGTTCGCGACCTGCCGCTGCCGCCGTCCGGCGACGGCTACGTGTGGGCGGCCGGCGAAGCGCTGTCGATGCGCGCGGTACGCCAGCACCTGACCGGCGAGCGCGGCATCGACAAGTCGCGCATCCGCGCGGCGGCCTACTGGAAACGCGGCGCGGCGGCCGTGCACGAAACGCTGGAAGACTGACGTCTACGGGTCGCTGGCGCCGAACAGACGGCATGCGCACACGCTGAAACAATCGTGGCGCCGGCGCACCAGCGGGCTTGGCACCGGTATCGCGGCTGGTATATATCTATGTCTGCGACGCCGCTGTCAGGCGACAGCCGCCGCAGCCCGCCCAGGAGCGCCCGGTCATGACAAAAGCAAGCCACGCTTCGCCTTTCCTTCGCAACCTGAAGATCGCCGGTTATTGCGGCCTTGCCGCGGTGGTACTCGCGCTGTTTGTCGCGATGTGCGCGATCCTGAAGGAAAGCGCCCTCGACCGCGATGCCGCTCAGCACCCGGCCGATACACCCGAACTGCACGATGCGGGCGGTGGCCCGTCCGCATCGGCCGATGCGTCGACCAAGACACCCGGCTGACGGCGTCCTGCCCAACGACCTCCCGCTGTTTACGGCGCGTGCCGGCGCCCCATCACGACGGCATGCACCGAATCGCCGATCCGTTCGAGCGGCGCGCTCACGCGTTGCCCGTACAGATGCGCGGCCAGCGCGCCGGCCGTGCCGACCAGCACGCCGCCCGCCATGTCGAACGGCCAGTGCACACCCGCGTAGACGCGCCCCCATGCGATGACCACGGCCAGCGCAGCCATCACGAACCCGGTGACACGCGTCGTGCTACCGAGCATCAGGCCGACCGCCATGCTCCACGCGAACGTCATGTGATCGCTCGGAAACGAGCTGTCCGGTGCATGCGGAATCAGCTGCGTACCGACGCCGGCCATGAACGGGCGCGGCGAAAACCACAAATGTCCGAGTACCTGCGCGAGCGCGAGTGCCACGCAGACGCAGACGCCGGCTTCGATCGCCTGGCGCCGCGCCGGGCGCGCGCCGAAGATCCAGGTCAGCAGCAACATCGCCGGCAGCGCATAGACGAGCCAGTCGGCGGCAAAAATGGCAAGGCGGGCGACGCCCGGCTGCGGTGCAACCCCGGCGTTGATGGCGGAAAAGAGGGTGAGATTGAGGTTCTGCATGAATCCGGTTGCGTGGGGCGTAAAAGGTCGACCGGTTGCCCGGCCGGATACGAACGATGCTAGGGCGTGCCCGCTTAAGCGATGCTTAATGGGGCGGCCGCACGGGGCGAGGCCCGCCGCGGCGAACGCACTTAGAGCCTGCACTGCAACACAAGTTCACACAATTGTCATATTCCCGCGCGACCGTCTCCTGTAAAGGCTCACCCCGCCTCCCGTAAAGGCTCACCTTTTTCACATCATGGCGTCATCGATGCATGCGACCATCGAGCCGCCGGGCGCCATTCAGGCCGTTTGCATCGTTCATCTCAATATTTACGCCGCAAATTATTCGAAATCGGCAACAATTAATTCCAAATGCGGCATCGCACAACGGCAACGCACAGGCATACGATTACGACCACTCATCCACGAAGCGATCAACAACAAGGAGTCCGCATGAAACCCAGCGATGTCCGATCGAAAGCGTTTGCGATGCCGTTGACCAGCCCTGCCTTCCCGATGGGCCCGTACCGTTTCGTCGATCGTGAGTTTCTGATCATCACGTACCGCACCGATCCGGACCGTCTCCGTGAAATTGTCCCCGAGCCGCTGCAGGTCACCGAGCCGCTCGTGCATTACGAATTCATTCGCATGGCCGATTCGACCGGCTTCGGCGACTACACCGAAAGCGGCCAGGTGATCCCCGTCGAGTACAACGGCCAGCCGGGCGGCTATACGCTCGCGATGTATCTCGACGATCACCCGCCGATCGCCGGCGGCCGCGAGCTGTGGGGCTTCCCGAAGAAGCTCGCGTCGCCCACGCTGCACGTGAACACCGATCACCTCCTCGGCACGCTCGACTACGGCAAGGTGCGCGTCGCCACCGGCACGATGGGTTACAAGCACAAGGAACTCGACATCGACGAGCAGACGAAACGGCTCGCCGGCCCCAATTTCCTGCTGAAGATCATCCCGCACGTCGACGGCACCGCGCGCGTCTGCGAACTGGTGCGCTATTACATGCAGGACATCAAGATGAAGGGTGCATGGACGGGCCCCGCATCGCTCGAGCTGGCGCCGCACGCGCTCGCACCGGTGGCCGACCTGCCCGTGCTCGAAATCGTCGAAGCCCGGCACCTGGTCGCAGATTTGACGCTGGGCCTCGGCGAAGTCGTCTACGATTACCTGGCTCAGTAACACGTCCGCAGTCCTTTCTCCCTGTCAATCCTTTCACCACGGGAATTCGAACATGAGCAACCTGAATGGCAAGACCGCAGTCGTCACGGGCGCCGCGAGCGGCATCGGCAAGGAAATCGCACTCGAGCTCGCCAAGGCAGGCGCGGCCGTCGCGATCGCCGACCTGAACCAGGACGGCGCGAACGCGGTCGCCGACGAGATCAACAAGGCAGGCGGCAAGGCGATCGGCGTCGCGATGGACGTGACGAACGAGGAAGCCGTGAACAGCGGCATCGACAAGGTTGCCGAAACGTTCGGCTCGGTCGACATCCTCGTGTCGAACGCGGGCATCCAGATCGTCAACCCGATCGAGAACTATGCGTTCTCCGACTGGAAGAAGATGCAGGCGATCCACGTCGACGGCGCATTCCTGACGACGAAGGCCGCGCTCAAGCACATGTACAAGGACGATCGCGGCGGCGTCGTGATCTACATGGGTTCGGTGCACTCGCACGAAGCGTCGCCGCTGAAATCGGCATACGTGACGGCCAAGCACGGCCTGCTCGGTCTGGCACGGGTGCTGGCGAAGGAAGGCGCGAAGCACAACGTGCGCTCGCACGTCGTGTGTCCGGGCTTCGTGCGCACGCCGCTGGTCGACAAGCAGATTCCGGAGCAGGCGAAGGAGCTCGGCATCAGCGAAGAGGAAGTGGTGAAGAAGGTGATGCTCGGCAACACGGTCGACGGGGTGTTCACGACGGTGCAGGACGTCGCGCAGACGGTGCTGTTCCTGTCGGCATTCCCGAGCGCCGCGCTCACGGGGCAGTCGTTCATCGTCAGCCACGGCTGGTTCATGCAGTGAAGCCGCGCGCCCCCACCGAAAAGCAGGCCGTCGATGCGGCGGACCTGCATCACGAAGCCGGCGCACCGGCCCCCGCACGGTCGCTGCCATACGAAACCATCGCGCTCGTCCTGCAGGGCGGCGGCGCGCTCGGCGCCTATCAGGCCGGCGTGTTCGAAGGGCTGCACGAGGCCGGCATTCCGCTCGACTGGATCGCGGGCATCTCGATCGGCGCGCTCAACACCGCGCTGATCGCGGGCAACGCGCCCGAGCATCGCGTCGAGCGCCTGCGCGAATTCTGGGAAACGATCTGCCAGCCGGCGTTCTTTCCGACGATTCCGGCCGCGTTCGAATTCGCGCTGTTCAACAGCATCGACCAGATCCGCACGTTCTTCACCGCGTCGCAGGCGGCCAGCGCAATGATGCAGGGCCAGCAAGGCTTCTTCGTGCCGCGCTTCCCGCCGCCGCTGCCGGGCGTGTCCGACCATCCCGAGAAAATCAGCTGGTACGACACGTCGGCGCTGCGCACGACACTGCTGAAGCTGTGCGATTTCGACCGGATCAATTCGGGCGAGACGCGCGTGTCGGTCGGCGCGGTCAACGTCGGCACCGGCAACTTCGTGTACTTCGACAACTCGCGCATCCGTCTCGCGCCCGAGCATTTCATGGCGTCCGGTGCGCTGCCGCCCGCGTTCCCGCCCGTCGAGATCGACGGCGAGTATTACTGGGACGGCGGCGTCGTGTCGAACACGCCGCTGATGGAAGTGCTCCGCGCCCGGCCGCGCCGCGACACGCTCGCGTTCCAGGTCGATCTGTGGAGCGCACGCGGGCCGCTGCCGCGCACGATGGCCGACGTCGCCGAACGCACGAAGGACGTGCAGTATTCGAGCCGCACGCGTTTCGTCACCGACACGCTGCAGCGCGAACAGCGCTACCGCAACGTGCTGCGCCACGTGCTCGAACAGGTGCCGGAAGCGCAACGCAAGAACGACCCGTGGTGCGTCGAAGCCGACGCGATGTCGAGCGGGAAGAAGTACAACATCCAGCACCTGATCTACCAGCAGAAGGCGTACGAGCATCATTACAAGGACTATCAGTTCGGTCTGTCGACGATGCGTGACCACTGGTCCGCGGGTCTCGACGACATCCGCAAGACGCTCGCAGTGAAGGACGGCCTCGCGCTGCCCAACAACGACGCGGGCTTCGTCACGCACGACATTCACCGCCGCCGGTAATGCCGTGTGCAACGGGCCGGCGCGCGTCGTGCGCCGGCCCGTCCTCATTTCAGATTCGACAATGCCGATTTTCATTGCGCTGTTCGCGCTCATCGCCGCCGGATGGGGCGCGGTTCACCTGTTTCACGTCATCGCCGCGCAGTTCGGCCCGCCGGTCGCGATCGCGGCCGCCGTGCTCGCCGCCGCGATCCTGATCGCGCTGATCGCGGGGTGGATCAAACGCCGCCGCGACATCGCGCCGAATACGAAGGAAGAAGGCTGGACGCACATCGTGCATCGCGCGTGGGGCGAGTTGCGCGTGTCCGCGACGCAAGGGCTGCTGTGGCTGTCGCATGACGGCGCGGACGGCCGCTATACGCTGTCGCAGCTCGACGGCTGCCAGGCCGCGCCGATCGGCGGCCGCTGGCATCTCGTCGTGCGCGTGCGCGACGCCGCGCGCAGCGAATGGAAGCTGCCGATGACGGACAAGCGCGACGCACAGCGCTGGGCGCGCGTGCTCACGCTTGCGAAGGACAACCGGCTCTGAACGCGCGTTCGCCCGCTCGTGCCACCGCGCGACGATCCGCTATCGCCCGCCGAGCGCCCACAGCGCATCGAGCACGTGCTGCGTCGCCCGCTCGACGGGACCGGCCCGATGCGCAATCCCCAGCTCGCGCCACAACGCCGGGCGTAGCGGCCGCATGACGATCCGCGCATCCGGCAGCGGCGCGCCGGCCTCGTGCGGCAAAAGCGTCGCGCCGTACCCGGCGGCGACCAGGCTCTTGATCGCATCGTTGTAGTTGAGTTCGATCCGCGGCTCGGGCCGGTGGCCGCCGAGCGCGAACCACTCCGTCGTGAGCCGTGACAGACGCGTCGTCGCATCGTTGAGAATCAATGGGCGCGCGGCCAGATACGCCGGCGTCACCCGGGCCGGAAGCGGCCAGTCCGCCGGCAGAAAAGCCATCACCGGATCGCGCCGCCACGGGCGGATCGATAACCCCGCGACCGGCGCCTGCGGCAGCGCAACCAGCCCGACATCGAGTGTGCCTTGCGCAATGCGCGCCAGCGTATCCTGCGACGTGAGCACCGCGATCTGCACATCGATATCCGGATGCTGCGCACGCAACCCGGCCACCGCCTGCGGCAACAAGTGCGCAATCGCCCCGGTCGATGCGCCCAGGCGCACCCGTCCGGTCAATCCCTGCACCTGTCGCTGCACATCGTCCAGCGTCGATTCGACCTCGGCCAGCAGACGCCGCGCCCGCTCCACCAGCACTTCGCCGATCGTCGAAGGCCGCACGTTGCCACGCGTGCGGGTCAGCAGCGGCGCACCGACCCGGCTTTCCAGCTCGGCAACGTGAAGACTGACGGTTGGCGGTGCGAGATGAAGCCATTGCGCCGCCGCGACAAAGGATCCCTGGTCCGCGATCGCGACCAGCGTACGCAGGCGGTCCAGACTGATCTCGCGCATCGAACACCTCTCGTTCAGAAAAGCTGAATCAAACGATCAGCAAATTCAACTTTTCCTATTCTAGGCGTTCGGCGGACCATACGGCTTCCCCCGACGATCGAACGCGAGGAACACGACCATCATGAGCTTCCCCACTGTCTTCATCGACGGCGACCAGGGCACGACCGGACTGCAGATTCTGGAGCGTCTGCGCGACCGCGCCGACTTGCAGTTGCTCACGCTTCCGGCTGCCGAACGCAAGGACCCCGTGCGGCGCGCCGACGCGCTCAACGCATGCGATATCGCGATCCTGTGCCTGCCCGATGCGGCCGCGCGCGAAGCGGTCGGCTTCATCCGGAACCCCGCGGTACGCGTGATCGATGCAAGTTCGGCCCATCGCACGCAGCCCGAATGGGTCTACGGCTTTCCCGAGATCGCCGACGGACACGCGCAGCACATTGCGCACGCGAAGCGCGTCACCAATCCGGGCTGCTACCCGACGGGCGCGATCGGCCTGCTTCGCCCGCTGTTGCAGGCCGGCCTGCTGCCGCGCGACTACCCGGCGAGCATCCACGCGGTCTCCGGTTACTCGGGAGGCGGAAGGGCCGCCGTCGAAGCATTCGAATCCGGCGACGCCGCCGCACGCATGCTGCCGCTGCAGGTGTACGGCCTGGCTCTGGAGCACAAGCATGTCCCCGAGATCCGGCTGCATGCCGGGCTCGCACACCGCCCGTTCTTCGTGCCGGCCTACGGTGCCTATCGGCAAGGCATCGTGCTCACCGTACCGATCGAGCTGCGCCTGCTTCCGGCCGGCGTGACCGGTGAGCAACTGCATGCGTGTCTCGCGCACCACTACGCCGCCGCGCGTCACGTCGACGTCACGCCGCTTGCTGACACGCACGCGATCACGCATCTCGATCCGCAAGCGCTGAACGGCACCAATGACCTGCGGCTCGGCGTGTTCGTCAATGAAGATCGCGGGCAGGTGTTGCTGTCCGCCGTGTTCGACAATCTCGGCAAGGGCGCATCCGGCGCGGCCGTGCAGAATCTCGACTTGATGCTCGGTACGTCGAGCGCGGCGTGAGTCTCGCGCAGGCACCGTCAAAGGTCTGCCCGGCAGGCAGATCCACGTCGCGCCGGTGCCTGCGCACGCCCCCCGTAAAAGCTCACCTTTAGACGATTTCAGGCCGTATCGTCACCCGCTGCGGCATTCATCCCTGCCAGCGTCTCCGCCAGAAAATCTACACACACGCGCACCTTCGCCGACGCCGCGACGCGTTCCGGATACACGGCCCAGATGTTCGCGGGCTGGATCGCGTCCGGCAGCACGCGACACAGTTCACCGCGCTCGATCAGCGGCGCGGCTTCCCAGATCGAGCGCAGCACGATCCCGCGGCCGGCCAGCGCCCATTGCACGGCCACCTCGCCGTGGTTCGTCGACAGCGCGCCGCCGACCTTCACCGTGACCGTTTCGCCGCGCACGTTCAACCGCCAGACGCCGAACGGATGGTCGCGCTCCTTGATTGCAAGACAGTCGTGCGACGCGAGATCCGCGAGCGAGCGCGGCATGCCGCGTCGTGCGAGATAGTCGGGCGACGCGCACAGCACGCGATGGTTCGCGGCGAGGCGGCGCGCGATCAGGTGATCGGCGATCTCGTCGCCGATGCGCACGTCGAGGTCGTAGCCTTCGCCCGCGACGTCGACGAGCCGGTCGAACAGATCGAGCCGCACGTTCAGTTGCGGATAGCGCGCACTGAAGTCGAGCAGCGCCGGGGCGACCACGTGCCGGCCAAAGCCGAAGCTGCTCGAGATGCGCAGCGTGCCGCGCGGCACCGTGCGGGTGGTCGACACGTCCTCGACGAGATGATCGACGTCGTCGAGAATCTTCTCGGCGCGCGCGAACACGCGTTCGCCGGCTTCGGTGACGGTCACGCGGCGCGTCGAGCGATGCAGCAGCCGCGTGCCGAGCTGCGCCTCGAGCAACGCGATGCGTTTGCTGACGTAAGCGGGCGACACCGCGAGCTGCTCGGCGGCCGCGCTGAAGCTCGTCAGGCGGACGACCAGGCTGAACACGCGCAGGTCGTCGAGATTCGGCGATTTGTTCACGATTCGTGGAAAGTCGATTAACCTTTCCCGCGATTTTAATCCGGATGGAAATAAATAGAATGGCGTGACGGGCTGCTGCCTCCCCGGCAGCCGGCCGACCAGACAAGGAGAGTTACATGACCGACAGGACCTACAGGATTGCCGTGATTCCCGGCGACGGCATCGGCCGCGAAGTGATGCCCGAGGGCCTGCGTGCGCTCGACGCCGTGACCGCGCGCTTCGGCATCCGCTTCGACTTCGTCGAGATCGACTGGGCGAGCTGCGACTACTACGCGCAGCACGGCAAGATGATGCCGGACGACTGGAAGGCGCAACTGTCGGGCATGGACGCGATCCTGTTCGGCGCGGTCGGCTGGCCCGCGACGGTGCCCGATCACATCTCGCTGTGGGGCTCGCTGCTGAAATTCCGCCGCGAATTCGACCAGTACATCAACCTGCGGCCCGCGCGCCTGTTCGACGGCGTGCCATCGCCGCTCGCGGGCCGCCGTGCGGGCGACATCGACTTCATGATCGTGCGCGAGAACACCGAGGGCGAATATTCGTCGGTCGGCGGCACGATGTTCGAAGGCACCGATCGGGAAGTCGTGATGCAGCAGTCGATCTTCACGCGGCATGGCACCGAGCGCGTGCTGAAATTCGCGTTCGAGCTGGCACAGCGGCGCGCGAAGCGCCTCACCGTCGCGACGAAGAGCAACGGCATCGCGATCAGCATGCCGTGGTGGGACGCACGCGCGGCCGAAATGGCCGAACGCTATCCCGAGATCGCCGTCGACAAGCAGCACATCGACATCCTGTGCGCGCGCTTCGTGTTGCAGCCGGATCGCTTCGACGTCGTCGTCGCGTCGAACCTGTTCGGCGACATCCTGTCGGATCTCGGGCCGGCCTGTACGGGCACGATCGGCATCGCGCCGTCGGCGAACCTGAACCCCGACCGCACGTTCCCGTCGCTGTTCGAACCCGTGCATGGGTCGGCACCCGACATCGCGGGGCAACACATCGCGAACCCGGTCGCGATGATCTGGTCGGCGGCGATGATGCTCGACTTCCTCGGCAACGGCGCGGGCCGCGAACGCGACGCGCATGACGCGATCGTCGCGGCGATCGAGGACGTGCTGCGCACCGGGCCGCATACGCGCGATCTCGGCGGCCAGGCGGGCACACAGGAAGTCGGTGAGGCGATCGCCGCGCGCATTGCGGGCTGAGAACCGGGGATCGCGCCCGGCGCTCGCGCCGGGCGGCACTTCATGAATCCGTCTGCGGTGAGCGGCACGCGATGCGTTTGCGCACTCGTGCCAATGGATCCGGCGTGGATGCGGTGAAATCGAGCGGTGAGCAGCATCGCACCGTAACGCGCACTGCTTGCACCGTCGCCCGTCGAAATCGATCCGATCGGTGAGTTGCACGTCACGCACGCCCACACCGATCGTCAATGCCGGACCGATGCAATCGGCGAGATGCATCACGCGGTGAAGCACACCGCTGCACGTCAACGTGCCCGCTTCACCCGCGCGATGTCGCGCCGAGCGGTTCGAAACACACAGTCCAACGCGACATTTCACTTCATCCCGAAAAATCTCACCTCAGCGTATCGGCTCCCGAATTTCCTCACCATTCAATCCGGGTGAGGCATTCGCCGCTGCGCTGCATCGACGCCAACCTCACAGCCCGAGATCGGACAGCCCCGGATGATCGTCCGGACGACGGCCGAGCGGCCAGTGATAGAGACGATCGGCCTCGCGAATCGGCAGATCATTGATGCTCGCATGACGATGCGCCATCAAACCGTTTTCGTCGAACTCCCAGTTCTCGTTGCCGTACGAGCGGAACCAGTTGCCCGCGTCGTCGTGCCATTCGTACGCGAAGCGCACCGCGATGCGATTGCCGTCGAACGCCCACAGTTCCTTGATCAGCCGGTAGTCGAGTTCGCGCGCCCACTTCCGCTGCAGCAGCGCGACGATCTCGTCGCGGCCCGTGACGAACTCCGCGCGATTGCGCCATCGGCTTTGCGGCGTATAGGCGAGCGACACGCGCTGCGGATCGCGCGTGTTCCACCCGTCCTCGGCGGCACGCACCTTCTGGCGCGCCGTTTCGAGCGTGAAGGGCGGAACGGGCGGACGGACTTCAGGGGATGCGGACATGGATTGCTCCTGTTCAGGGTTCTGGCCGCGCACGTACGCGGCCGGTTCGGATTCGCTGCGTCGGCTACCGCGATACGGTATCGAGCAGCAGTTCGGCTGTCGCGCGCGCATCGCGCGCGGCGCTTGCATCGCCACTGACGAGCGCCACGCCGATCGCGCCGTCGATCAGCACGAGCCATTGACGCGCGATGCGCGCAAGCCCGCGGCGCTCGATGCCCGTTTCGTCGGCATACGCGTCGACGCACTCGCGCACGAACGCCAGCAGGCGTGCCTTGTGCATGCGTGCGACGACGCGCACGGGATCGTCGGCATCGGGAATCTCGCCGGCCGCGTTCAGGAACGCACAGCCGTGAAAATCGGGCTGCCCGAACCAGTCGCGCAGTACGTCGAACATGCCGAGCAGCTGCGCGCGCGGCGTCTTGCCGCGTGCCAGCGTGGCGTCGACGAACCAGCGCATCCAGCGCGCGTCACGGCGTTCGAGCGCGGCGACGACCAGCGCCTCTTTCGATTCGAAATGCGAATAGAAGCTCTTTCGGGCCGCGCCGGATCGCTTGACGATTGCATCGACACCCGTTGCATGGATGCCGCCCGAATAGATCAGCGCTTCGGCCGCGTCGAGCAGCCGGTCGCGCACGCCCGGTTCGCCGGTGGAGTCGTGAAGTGTGTTCATGGGTTTACGGTAGAACGATCGTTCTCCATCGTCAACACCCATGTGAAAAAGCCCTGCCGGCGAGAGGGCCGAATCGCGTCCCGGCCCGCCGCGTTTACGACATTTTTTCTTGAAGCCAGGACGCGACGCTCACTACACTTCGGTCACCCTGTCTGGGCGAAAGGACATCATGCAGCGACCGGAATCCGCGCGCCCCGTGCGCGCCTATGCGGCTTATGCGAAGCGGCTCGACGGCCGCGTCGTCGTGCGGCGCTTCGATCCGCACAACGATTCGTACGACGTGCTGACCGCGCTGTTGCATCGCGCGTTCGCGCCGCTCGGCGCACTGGGCTTCAACTGCCCGGGCGTCGATCAACCGGCATCGGCGACGCGCGAACGCGTGCTGACCGGCGAATGCTTCGTCGCGCTTGGCAACGCCCATCTGGTCGCGACGATGACGATGCTGTCGCACGATCCCGATTCCCGTTGCGATCCGTATCGCAGCCGGCGCGTCGCAACACTCGGCCAGCTGGCCGTCGATCCGGTCTGGCAGGATCGCGGCATCGGCCGCTCGCTGCTCGCGTTCGCGCAACGTCGGGCGGCCGCGCGCGGCGCGACGCATCTCGCGCTCGACGCGCCGTACGCGGCCGTCCGGCTCGTCGATTTCTATCGTCGCGAAGGTTTTCAGCCGGTCGACGTCGTGCGCTTTCCGGGACACAACTACGACAGCACGATCCTGTGCATGGCCGTCAGCGTCGCGGACGGGCGCCTGCATGCGTACGACTCGACGCAGATCGACGTCGTGCGGCAAGCCGGTGCTGCGTCATGAAACACGATGCACCGAAGCACGATGGCGGCGACGATCGCACGCAGCTCGACGTCCGCCAGGCCCGCGTGCGTGCAGCGCTGCGGCTGCGCGGCGTGATGAAGCTGACGATCGTCGCGATCGCGGTTGCGCACGCGCTGACGTTCGCGTTCGAAGGCCTGCTGGTCACCGCCGGTTTCGCGCCGGATGCCGCGGCGGTGCTGCTGTTCCGTTTCGTGACGTGCGCGCTCGTCAGCTTCTGGCTGCAGGCGGATGCGTTGCGCGCGTACCGGTACGCGGCGCAACACGGGTTCGTCACGGTTCCCGGCACATCCGGCGAGCCGATCGACGTTGCGCCGCAGTGCCCGAAACGCTGGCTCGTCGTGTTGAATCTTCAGCTCGACCCGCGCGGATTGAATGGTGAGCGGATCAGGTAACGCGCTGCGCACCGGTCGATGCCATTGCATCGTGCGCGAGTATGAGTGAGTTGCAACGCGGCGCGCAGCTCACGGTTGATGTTCCGGTCCGACGCGACATCGCATGCGGCCGACAGCGAACGATCGCACGACGAGCGAAGCAGGGAATTACGCGGAAGAGGAGGCAGCAGGCGCCGAATCGCGTGACGGGAAGAAGCGGGGCGGCAGTCGACGGGTGAAGCGAACGTGCGATTGCAAGTCACCGATGCGAGATCGTGTTGCGATTCGGCGCGCAAACACAGCTCCCGAATAATCTCACCTCAAGCGCTGAATCGCGCATTCCGGTGGCGACGGCGAGCGTGAAAAAGAAAACGGGGCAGGCGGCAAACCTGCCGCGCTGCCCCGTTTCGACACGCGACTCAAACCGTCCAGTCGAGAATCACCTTGCCACTTTCGCCGGACAGCATCGCGGCGAAGCCTTGCTCGTAATCGTCGGCCGCGAAGCGATGCGTGATGATCGGCGACAGGTCGAGGCCGCTCTGCAGCATCGCGACCATCTTGTACCAGGTCTCGAACATCTCGCGGCCGTAGATACCCTTGATCTCGAGCCCCTTGAAGATCACCTGGTTCCAGTCGATCGCGGTTTGCGCGGGCGGGATGCCGAGCAGCGCAACCTTGCCGCCGTGGTTCATCGCCTCGAGCATGCTCGTGAACGCGCTCGGCACGCCGGACATCTCGAGACCGACGTCGAAGCCTTCGGTCATGTGCAGGTCGGACATCACGTCGCGCAGCGACTCGCGTGCAACGTTGACCGCACGCGTCGCGCCCATCTTGCGCGCGAGCTCCAGCCGGTAGTCGTTGATGTCGGTAATGACGACGTTGCGCGCGCCGACGTGCTTCGCGATCGCGACGGCCATGATGCCGATCGGGCCAGCGCCGGTAATCAGCACGTCTTCGCCGACGAGGTTGAACGACAGCGCCGTATGCGTCGCATTGCCGAACGGATCGAAGATCGACGCGAGATCGTCGGAGATCTCCGGCGGAATCTTGAACGCATTGAATGCTGGAATCGCCAGGTACTCGGCGAACGCGCCTTCGCGGTTCACGCCGACGCCGACCGTGTTGCGGCACAGATGCCGGCGCCCCGCGCGGCAGTTGCGGCAGAAACCGCACGTGATGTGCCCTTCGCCGGACACGCGATCGCCGATCGCGAAGCCGCGCACTTCCTGCCCCATCTCGACGATCTCGCCGACGTATTCATGACCGACGTGCATCGGCACGGGAATCGTCTTCTGCGCCCAGTCGTCCCACTTCCAGATATGGATGTCGGTGCCGCAGATCGCCGTGCGGCGGATCTTGATCAGCACGTCGTTGTGGCCGACTTCGGGACGCTTCACGCGCGTGAGCGTAAGGCCGGGGCCGCGCTCGAGCTTTGCCAGTGCTTTCATGGTCGCGCCTCCTTCAGATGATGCCGAGCGACTTGCCGACGCGCACGAACGCAGCGACCGTCTGGTCGATCTGCTCGGGCGTATGCGCGGCGCTCATCTGCGTACGGATGCGCGCGCGGCCGCGCGGCACGACGGGAAACGAGAAGCCGATCACGTAGACGCCTTCGGCGAGCAGCTTGTCGGCCATGTTCGTCGCGAGCTGCGCATCGCCGAGCATCACCGGGATGATCGGATGCGCGCCGGGCACGAGCGTGAAACCCGCTTCGGTCATCTGCTGGCGGAAACGCGCGCCGTTCTCGCGCACGCGCTCGCGCAGCTTCGCGCCTTCGTCGCTGCCGAGCAGTTCCAGCACCTTCAGCGATGCCGCCGCGATGCTCGGCGTGAGCGTATTCGAGAACAGGTACGGACGCGAGCGCTGGCGCAGCAGCTCGATCACCTCGCGACGCGCGGCGACGTAGCCGCCCGATGCGCCGCCGAGCGCCTTGCCGAGCGTGCCCGTGATGATGTCGACACGGCCTTCGACGCCGCAATGCTCGGGCGTGCCGCGGCCGTGCGTGCCGATGAAGCCGACCGCATGCGAATCGTCGACCATCACGAGCGCGCCGTAGCGATCGGCGAGATCGCAGATGCCTTTCAGGTCGGCGATGATGCCATCCATCGAGAACACGCCGTCGGTCGCGATAAGCTTGTGGCGCGCGCCCGCCGCGTCGGCTTCCTTCAGCTTCGCCTCGAGGTCGGCCAGGTCGTTGTTCTTGTAACGGAAACGCTTCGCCTTGCAGAGGCGGATGCCGTCGATGATGCTTGCGTGGTTCAGCTCGTCGCTGATGATCGCGTCGTTCTCGTCGAGCAACGTCTCGAACAGCCCGCCGTTCGCGTCGAAGCAGCTCGAATAGAGGATGCTGTCCTCGGTGCCGAGAAACGCGGCCAGTGCGCTTTCCAGTTGCTTGTGGACGGTTTGGGTGCCGCAGATGAAACGCACCGATGCCATGCCGAAGCCGTCCTGGTCGAGGCCGGCCTTCGCCGCATCGATCAGGCGCGAATCGTTCGCCAGACCCAGATAGTTGTTCGCGCAGAAATTGAGCACGCCGGCACCGCCGGCGAGCCGCACGGCCGCCGCCTGGGGACTCGCGATCTCGCGCTCGGTCTTGTAAAAACCGTCCGCGCGGATCTGGTCGAGCGTCCCGCGCACCTGGGCGAGAAAGGCATCACGCATCGCAAAGCTCCTGACAGGGATTCGCATTCCGCTGCGCACCGCTCGTGGCGGCGGCGCAACGGCCTGCTACTGTTATAGTCGGTCGTTCGGTTGACCGCATTTATCCGATATTCCGAACTAGAATTCGAAATATCGAACAACTCTAAGCGAACGGAATCCAAATGGCAAGTTCCTCCCGGTCGCGGCGCACGCCTGCCGACACCGCACCGCAACCGCCGGCCGTCACGCCGCCGCGTGTCGGCGAGCAGATCCAGCGGCTGCGCAACGAGCGCAAGCTGACGCTCGACGACCTGTCGCGCGCGGCCGGCGTATCGAAATCGATGCTCTCCGAGATCGAGCGCGACAAGGCCAACCCGACGATCGCCGTCGCGTGGCGGCTGACGAACGCGCTCGGCATCACGCTCGACGAACTGTTCTCGCAGCCAAAGGCGCCCGAGACGATCCGCGTGGACGGCCCGCACGACATCCCGACGCTCGCCGGCCACGACGGCCGGTACCAGCTGCGCGTATGGGGCCCGATCGACCTCGCCGGCAAGTTCGAGTGGTACGAACTGACACTGCCGGGCGGCGGCGCGCTGGTATCGAACGCACACGAACCCGGCACGCGCGAGCACCTCACC
Source organism: Burkholderia arboris (assembly GCF_902499125.1). GTDB lineage: Bacteria > Pseudomonadota > Gammaproteobacteria > Burkholderiales > Burkholderiaceae > Burkholderia > Burkholderia arboris. The sequence goes on along the minus strand of NZ_CABVPX010000003.1, from coordinate 266,412 downwards.
GTGTTGCAGGGCGCGATGGAAATCGAAGCGGCAGCGGCCAGCCGGCGCCTGAAGGTGGGCGACACCGCACGCTACCCGGCCGACGAGCCGCACGCGATCCGCAATCCCGGCAAGGCCGAGGCGCGGGCACTACTGATCGTGATCCATCGCTGACGGCGCGGATAGCCGGCCAAAAGGTCGATTGCAGGCCAGTTGCGGAAAATACTGTATGTTTGTACAGTATACGGACATTCCGCCATGCACGGGCCGGAGCCGGTGCACCGAGGCGCCCGCCCCGGTCGACAGGAGCCTGCAATGACAGAAGAACAAGATTTGGCCGCGCTCAGCTTCAAGGCTGCCGCGCACGATCTCGAGCTGATCGTCCGGCATATCGCCGGGCGCTACATCCGCCAGCGCGTGCCGCTGACGTGGCGCCTGCTGCACGCGATCGAAGCCGAGGCACTCGCCGATCTCGGCTTTGCCAGCCGGCACGAAGCCGGCATGCGTCAACTGTTCGAACGGCCGTCGGACATGACGTTTCCCGAAACGGACGATCCAATCGACTTCGGGCGCTCGAATGCGCTGCCCGCCGTCTTTTCGTTCGCGGTTCTCGCGTATGAAGCCGCGGCAACGTCGCACGACACGGCGCCGCGCGAGCGCGCTCCCCGTCAGTCCAAGGCGTGGGGCGACTGATGGCCAGGCCCCGGCCGCAACGCACGGCGGCCGGTCCAGTCTCCTGCTGCTCGACATGTTGCGGAAAGGGTTACCATATACGCAACTAACGGAATAAACACCATGTCCCCTCCCGCCTCTCCCGACACCGCTGCGCGCCCGGAAGAAAAGGATCTGTTCGACCGCGGCGCATCCGACTGGATCGTGTCGCCCGAAGCCGCGTTCGACGCCTGGCTTGCAATGCAGGACTATCGCCGCTCGTCGGCCGATGTCTATCGCGCGCAATGGGGCGCGTTTCTCGCGTGGATGCGTGCACATCAGAAGAATCTGGCAACGGTCGACACGGCAACCATCGCAAACTTCGTCGGCGAGTTGCCAATCAAGAAAACCCAGCGCATGCGCTATCTGCGACTGATCGAGCGTGTGCTCGACCACATCCGGCGCACCGAATACGCATCGACCAATCCGGCGCGCTTCATTGCTCAGGATGGCGAAGCGAACTGGCGAAAGGCACGCGACAACGAGCCCACCGGTTTTCTCACGCCGGCCGAGCGCGCGACGTTGCTCGCCTATCTGTTTTCACCGATCGGCGTATCGGGGTCCGCTTACTGGAAAGAGCGGCGCGATCGCGCGCTCGTCGCCGCATTTCTCGGCGCCGGCATCAAAACCGGCGAAGCGCGCGCACTCACGATTAGTTGCATCAATACGAGCGGCACGTCGCTGCAGATCGAGTCGACGCATCCGGATTACGCGCGAGAAACCCATCTCGCATCGTTTGCGATCGCGCTGCTCGAAGCATGGCTCACCGAGCGCAAACGCCAGGAGATTCCGGGAGAACTCGTATTCCCCGCATCGCATGCCGGACGGCCGATGCACAAGGCGACGATGCTGCGCGCCATCGACGCGATCGTCGAATCGGCCGGGCTCACATCGTCGCGCACCGCACGCGCGAGCCCGCAGACGCTGCGCAATACCTATGCGGCCGAACTGTTCGAACACGACGTGCCGTCCGAGCGGGTCGGCAAATGGCTCGGCTTCATGCGGCCGGTCTCGTCGAACCGCCTGCATCGCGCATGGAAAAACTGGCGCGACGGACTGGCCGACAACAACGGTGACGCAACGGACAGCGACGAAACTCACTGATCGGGAAATGGCTACTCACGCGAAACGATCCGTGAGTGGCCTTGCGTGGCGCAGCCTCACCGTTTCACAGCTCCCGAAAAACCTCACCTCAAGCGTCCCGGATCGTCTCACCTGTGCGGTGCCGCCGGCCTTCGGGTCAGCTATGGGCAAACCGCGCGACGGCTTCCAACCGGGACGGCCATGCGCCCGAAGCGTGCTCGCACTCGGGGCACGCCACCTCGAAACCCTCGTCACCATGTGACAACTCCGGTTCGCCATCGCAATGCGGGCACTGCGTCGGCGCCGGAATCTCCTGATCGAGCGAGGTGCCGATCGCGGCGTACGCTTCCGCATCCAGTTGCCCGGCATCGGCCAGGCGCCGGATCAACGCAGCGATTTCCGGATTCATGCCTCGGCTCGCACGCAACGAATTCACGTCGCGCGTCGCGCGGTCCAGCTCATCGCTCTGGGTGCGCAGCTGTTCTTCCAGCCGATCCGCGCGGGCTTTGGCCGAGCTCAGTTGCTGCAGGAAATCGAATTCCTTGCGCTGAACGTCGCGCAAACCGCTCTGGTAAGTCGACGCCATGCTGCGCAGCGAGTCCAGCTCGACCAGCATCGGCTTTACGCGGCGTTCGGCTTCGGCCACCGCATCCTTGATTTGTTGCGCGTAGTGTTCGGTACGCTGCTGCAATTCGGCCTGCAGCGCATCGATGCGGTCGCGCAGCGCAGCGTTCTGCGCCTGTTCGGCGTCGATGCGCGTGGCCGCCGCGGCCAGCTCCTTTTCCAGTCGCGCGACTGTGGTGAGCAACGTTGCCTCGCTTGCCGAACCGTGAGTCGTCTGCGACGCGAGCTGCACCTCGAGTTCCGTCACACGGGCCTGCAACTGCTCGTTTCGGGTTTCACCACGAGCGAGCGCGCCTTCGAGCGTTTCCTGGCGGACAGTTGCGTCGCGCAACCGTTGTTCGGCGTCAGCCACATCGGCGCGAACCTGCTCGCGGTCGCCATCGAGGCTGTCCCGCGCCGCTTTCAATGCTTCTTCATACAGTGCGCCGAGTAACGCTCCGGCCTTTTCCTCGACCGCCTTCGGAATGGCTGCACCGTCGAGCCTGATCTTGGACGCGGAACGGATGCGTTCCCAGAAATGGTCGATGTCTTTCGGAATATCGCTGGCACTGCCGGTCTGGGTGAGATCGCGGACGTTGGCGGCCGACGGCCGGATGCCGAGATCGAAGAACAAGCGCTTGCATGCATGCAGCGACAATTCCTGACGCCGGGCGCCGCTGGCACGCAGCGATTCCAGTTCTTCCCGAATGACTTGACGCATTTCGTCCAGGGTCATGACCGTGCTCACAGACATTGAATTGTGGCAATCATAACGAAATACGTATTTCTTGATACTTGTTTCGTGCTGACGTTGTGAATTTACGTCGTTTCGCACAGAAATCGGATCTGTGAGCCTATCTGGTTGACGATGGCTAACGATTCCGTGAAACAAAGCGAAGAAAGTTAGCCAAGTCCTTGTAGCACAAGCATTTTCCTGCGGACCCCGAATTTCGGCATTTGTTTCACATGACAGCGGATCCGGTTGCCTGTGGGTGTTCAGGGGTTGGGGTGTCTGTGGAAAACTCGTGAGCCAATGTCTTGAGAGTATTAGAAGTAAACACCCTTGAACCCTTAGTTAAAAACGTTAACGCCACGGCACAGCCTTATGTAGCAAGGCTTTCCGGGAGCCAAGGTGAAGTTTTACGGGAGCCAAGGTGATCTTCTGCGGGAGCTGAAGTGATGGGGTTCGGGGAGCTGCGTGAGCCGTTGCAGGAAAGGTCGTGAGCGGATTCGGGATCACAGTGAAACACGAGATTTCCCAAAGGTGAGGCTTTTCGGGGCCGCACAGCCACAGAACCCGCGCAGTGCCTGACTGCACAGTTTTCTGCCTGTGCAGACATAGGTGAGAATTTGCGGGACCTGCTTCGCGCCCCGTTTCTGCCCATCTTTTGGGCAGATTTGGCGAAAGGTGAGGTTTCACGGGACTCCACGGGATTTTGCTGTGAGGATTTCCGGGAAACGAACGTTATTTTGCACAGCAAAAGTGCTCTCGGGGGCCTGTGGTGCACCAAAGGTGAGGTTTTTCGGGAGGGAAATCCGGGTTTTCCTGCCCCGATCCCGTTAAGGTGAGGTTTTTCGGGACATGGATCACAGGCTGTGACCTGACCCATTGGTGAGGTTTTTCGGGAACGGTATTTGCTGAAAAAATGGTCACAGGTGAGGCTTTTCGGGACCCTTGACCGGCCAGATTCGCCGAAAAGCCCACCAGGACTGGAAGAAATCTCGTTTTTGCTGTGCCACTCTTTGGCACAGGTGAGATTTTTCGGGGGCTGACATACGGTTGTCGTATGAAGGGTTGAGCCCGAAAGGTGAGGTTTTTCGGGGGATCCCTGCGATGCACAGCCAAATGCCTTTTGTGCATAAGTATCGGAAGGGATTGAGATTTTTGATACCGGAGCGGTTACGGTGAGGTTTTTCGGGAGCCCTTCTTGTGCCCGCTGCTGTGCCGCATTTTTCCTTCAGGGTGAGTGTTTTCGGGAGGCGCCGGCAGTCGATCCCGCGTGTGTCGGGCGTTTGTCGGCATTCGAACGAATGAACATGCTGTGCTCAAGGTGAGCATTTTCGGGACCCGGCGCGATTGGCGCGCTGTACAATGCGCGCCCGGGCCGATCAAACAGGCCCGATCGGGCCGGGCAGGCCGGTTTCGACGGCGCTTTTCCAGGCGCCGGATCCGGATTCGACATTCCGGCGAGCCGTGCCTGTACATGCATACAGGCCGATGCGAGGTGATCGGGAAGGTGCGGCGAGGTGCAATCGCAACCCTGTGCGAAACCCACGGTTGCGCAGTCGCAAAATTACGACAATTCGAAAGGTGAGCCGATACGGGAGCGAAATTCGCACGTGTCGTGCACAGGTGAAATTCTGTGAATCGGCGCATCCCGCGGCACGTCTGGAAGAGTCCGAAACGCTGCAACGGCGGACCGGTGAGCGTTTTCGGGAGCGGTTGGGGTGAGTGCCGTTTTGCCGGTGCGCTTCACCGGCTATGGTGAGCATGTCGTTCTGGACGCACATCACCGCAGGCGCTATCCTTCCGGGAAACTTCACCTCCGACCCGACGTATGGCCACGACGAAGCGCGCCAAGAAAACCGATGTGGATGTGGTGAGTGCCAGTTCAGCCGAATTGCGCAAGGCCGTCGAGGCGATTGCCATTCAGCCGAAAAGCGGCAAGATCACGCTCCTCACTCGCAAGCTGTTCAATGTCCTGCTGGCCGTCGCGCAGCAGGCCGACGACTCGGGCGATACGTATCGCGCGCTGCTGTCGGACATCGTCGCCAACTCCGCTTTCGATTCGAACGACACCGCTCTGGTGAAGGAACACCTGCGCCGCATGGTGTCGGTGCAGGTCGAATGGAGCACGGGAACGTCGAGCCAGAAGCCCGGCCGCAAGTGGGGGATCTCCACACTGATCGCCGACGCGGAAATTCTCGAGGATCCGACGACCCGCCGCGTGTGGGTCGAATTCTCGTTCGCGCCGAAGATCAAGAAGAAGCTGCTCGACCCGGTCCAGTATGCGCGCCTGAGCCTGCAGTTCCAGAGCCAGCTGCGCAGCAGCGCCGGTCTCGCACTGTACGAGATCTGCGTGCGTTACCTGACGAACCCGAGCCACCTGACGATGCGCGAGCCGTGGGAATGGTGGCGGCCGATCCTGTCGGGTACGCCCGACACGGAAGCCGGCGACGAGGCAAAGCGCGAGTACAAGTACTTCAAGCGCGACTACCTGCGCCCCGCGATCGCGGAAGTCAACGCGGTCACCAACATCTTCGTCGAGCTGATCGAGCATCGCGAAGGGCGTCGGGTCGCCGAGATCCAGTTCCGCGTAACCGAACGCAAGCAGCCGATGCTCGCGCTCGATGAACACCCGAACGTGTTCGACAGCACGCTGGTCGACCGGATGGTGAAACTCGGGATCCCGCTGAAGGAAGCGCAGACGCTGTACGCGGACAGCGAGGAAAACCGGATTCGTGCCGCACTGCAGATGACCGAGCAGCGGATGCGCAGCACGACGCTGCCGCCGGTGCGCAGCGCGCCGGCGTTGTTCAAGGATGCGCTGAAGAAGGGTTATGCGCCGCCGGTCGAGTCGGTCGACGCGCTGCCTGCGGGCACGCCGTCCGCGAAGGTCGTGGCCGCCCAGCCGGACGATCTGAAGGCGCGTTTGCTGAGCGAGTTCTCGGCGTTCCGCCGCAAGGAAGCGAAGGTGCTGTACGAAGAGCAGGGCGACGCGGAACGCGAAGTGGCGCGCGAGTCGTTCGAAGCGGAGGCGCTGCCGACGATGGGTTCGCATCTGCGCGACGACTGGCGCAAGCGCGGCCTCGATTCCAAGCTGGCCGAGACGGCATTTTTCGACTGGCTGGCCCAGAAGACCTGGGGCGAGCCGACGGACGGCGATCTGCTGTCGTTCACGCTGAACCAGTCGCGGGCCGCCTGAGGCCCGCTCAGGCCCGCTGACGGGCCGCCGCCGGCCCCGCCCTTCAGTCGGGCGGGCCCGGCGTCTTCACCAGGCCCTGCCGGCCGTTTCCATCACTCCGACAACAGCATCCGCTCGAGCTGCTCGAGGATCGCGTCGCGCTTGTCCTTCGGGAGGCCGCGCAGGCGCAATTCGATGCGATCTTCGCCATACGACTTCAGGTCGCCGACCGACTTGCCGCCGAGCTTGATCTCGAGACGCTGCGCATAGCGCTGGCGGCCTGCTGCCTTCGGCGTCTCTTGCGCCGCGACGCGACCCTTGACGATGTCCGACACCTGGCGCGTGCTGAGATCGTCCGACACGATCTTGTTGATCAGCCGCAGCGTGGCCTCGGTACCGCGCGCGTTGTGATAGCGGCCGACCTGATACGCCATGTTCGAACCGAAGCGATCGGGACGCGCAACCATTTCCTGCATGATCGCTTCCGGCAGCTTGCCGATCGACAGCGCGACGGCCACCGTCGACTCGTCGAGGCCGAGGTGCTCGGAAAGCTCCTTCTGGCTTTGGAAATGCTTGTCGTCGAGGAAGCGACGCCACACGACGGCGTTGTCGAACACCGTCTGCGAATCGCGCTGGACGTTGAGGTCGTAGCCGAGCTTGTAGCTCTGGATACCGATCGGCACATCGATCACGATCGCCTTGACCGCTTCCTTGTTCGCTTCCTTCAGTGCCCGCACGCGACGGCCACCGTCGCTGACGAAATACGTGCCCGGGTTGTCGTAATCCGGAATCACGTGGATCGCTTGCTGCTGCCCCTGCTTCGCGAGGTTGACCGCGAGTTCGGCAATCGACGACTTCAGATAGAAGTGGCGCGGATTGAACGGGCTATGTTTGATCGCCTTCAGCGACAGCTCGATCACCTGCCCCGGCGCATAGCGGTTTTCGAGGCGCCACGCGCGATATTGCTGCGATTCGTCGATCGACGGATCGATCGTGAGTTCTGGCGCCGGCGGCGGTGCGATGTCTTTCTTCGCGGATTTGGTCGGTGCCGCGGCGGGCGTCTCGGATTTGACGATGCCGTCAATCGCGTTGAGCCGATCAAGCGCCGTGCGTTTCTCGCTCGTCGTGATATCCGGGCGCGCTTGGAATCCTTTGGCAAATTGGGAAGGTTTCATGTGACTCCTTTGTGCGCATAAAGTCAGGGCAGCATGGCGACGATTTCGTCGGCACATGCGCGAATTTCGGCAGCGGCCAGCTTGCCGCCGCGATCGTTCATCTGCAGCACGGTCTGACCGAGCGCCATCGCCTGCTTGTACGCCTCCCGCGTCGGGATCTGCGTCTTCAGCAGCGGGAAGCCGAGTTCCTCGAGCGCACGCTTGAGCTCGCGGGTCAGCATGCGCTTCTCTTCGGTCTTGTTCAGCAGGAAGACTGCGCGGAGGTCTTCGTTCATGACTTGCGCCTGCTGGATCAGTTTGACCAGCCCGACGCTCGACCAGTAATCGGCCGGCGACGACGATGTCGGGATCACGGCAATCGATGCGGCCAGCAGGACGACGCCGGAGACTTTCTCGGTGATCGACGGCGGGCAGTCCACGACGATGATGTCGTAGTCGTTGATGAACTTCTTGATCTCGCGATGGATCTGGCCGTCGGCTTCGGCAAGGTTGACGACCGGAAACGGAATGCCGTTTTCGCTGTCGCCCGATGCGCTCGACCAGTGAACCAGCGTGTTTTGACGGTCTGCGTCGATGACGAGGACGCGCTTCCCTTTTTCATGGAACGCGGCGCCGAGGTGCATGGCAATCGTGCTTTTGCCGACGCCACCTTTTTGTTGAGTGACTGCAATGATTTCCGCGGCCAATTTTCACTCCTGTTTTGGTCGTTGGAATTCTACAGGACGATATTTGAATTTCAATGAAATTGTCGTTCAACAACTACGCATTAGCCATTCGGGCTATTGGTTTATGCGCATAAACGAGCCGGCGGAGATCGGTGGCCGGCTTTTGAGGGCGTGGCTGATGCTCGAAGAGGTCGATGGGCTACTCGCTGATTCTGCCTTGACGTGCTGCATCGTCGGGGAGGGCCGATCGTCGCTCACGCGCTGCCCTTCCGCTGGATGGGAGTGGTCTTGTCGGCGAGCGAACGGGTTTGTGCGCATAAACTCTGCGGAGACCGAGAGAGCGGATCTGGGTGCGAGATTGCCAGGCATGCGCGAGCGAGGATCGGGATCTGCACACCGTGGCCAGGTACGCAGGCTCGTGGCGAGTCACTGAACCGACGTGCGCCGGCACAACGCATTGCCCGGAAGCGACGTTTATGCGCATAAACCGGAGGCAATGGATGGCGAGAGTCGAAGGTGCACGGGCCGACGTCGCCTGAATCCGAGGGCAACGATACCGCTACGGGGCGACATACCGATCCAACGAGACCCTCGGTGCGGTGGCACATCGGCATACGGCTGCGCTCAGAATCGTGAGGCATCTCACCCGACGATCGCAGGCTTTATGCGCATAAACCAACCGACTTGCGTCGCGATTATCCGAGCCTCCCTCCACCCAAGGCGGCCGTCACAAGGCATTGGCTCGCGGGTCGCCATCCATCACCTCGAGATAGTGCCCCCCGGCTTTATGCGCATAAACACACCCACGCTTTGAAGTGTGCCCTGTGGCACTCCCCTCTCGCGCTCAAGACGCACTACGTCGCTCGACCGTATAGCGCGTGGCCGAATCCGCGACCGGTCTGGCCTGGCCTGGCCCATCCCACCGGCCGCTCGACACAGACTGGCTACAATACTGGGCTCTACCATCCAGGCCTGAATGATGATCACGATCTACCACAACCCCCGATGCTCGAAGTCGCGCGAGACGCTTGCATTGGTCGAGTCGCTGAATACCACTGGCACGCCGCTGAACGTCGTCGAGTACCTGAAGACGCCGCCGACGGTCGAGGAACTGGAAACGCTGCATCGGCAGCTCGGCCGCCCGGTTCGCGACATGCTGCGCGACGGCGAGGAGCCGTACAAGGCACTCGATCTGGCTCGCGCAGATCTGACCGACGCGGAAGCCTACGCAGCGATCACCGCGCACCCGATTCTTTTGCAACGGCCTATCGTCGTATACCGCGGCAAGGCAGCCATCGGCCGGCCGCCCGAATCGGTGAAGGCGTTGTTCGAATAATTCTTGATGGGTGTATTTTTCTTACAGCATCAGCCCGGCACACGCACCGGCACGCGATGCCGATGCGATCGCCGGGCAGCCCGCCGCTCGCGACGCGAACGGTAGCGGCACAACACGAGCGCCCTAGCGCTCCCCGGACGACGTACCGTCATCGTCCGGCTCCCGCCCTGCCGCCGCTTTCGCGGCCGTCCGCAACAGCGAAATCTGCCCTCGATAGGCTCTGCATCCGCTGCAGGTCGGCAGATGCAAGCGCACCTGTAGTCGCTCGTGCAGCGTCAGATGCCGGTCGAGCGCATCCGACAGCAGTCGCGTGATGTCAGTACATTTCCCCGGCAGCATCTTCGGTCGTCAGTCCTTTTTCGCTCAGGCAGGTTCGCAGGCGCGTGCGCGCCCGATACAGCAGCACGCTGCAATGATTCGTCGTCAGCGTCAATTCGCTGCAGATGTCCGCAATCTCGACATCGAGAAACTCGCGCATCATGAACACGCGTCCGATCTGCTCCGGCAGGTGATCGAGGCAGACCTGGAACAGCGTCCAGAACTGCTGCTGTTGCAATAGCGTTTCGGGCTTCGGCCACGGTCGCGGTTTCGCATGTGCGGCCCAGTGTCCGTTTTCCTTGAACAGTTCGCGATCGAGCACGGATTCGCCGTCGAGCTCGGCGTCGAGCGCGGCCAGGCTGACCGTCCGCTGCCGCGCGCGCAGCACGTCGATCAGTTTGTTGCGCAGGATGCCGAACACCCAGGTCTTGTGGGCCGACAGCCCTGCGAAATCGCCCGCGTGCGACCACGCGGCGGCCAGTGCTTCCTGCACGGCGTCTTCGGCCGCGTCGGCATCGCGGAGCTGGAGCCGCGCGAAGCGCAGCAGGTCGCGCCGCAGTTGCGCGAGATAAACGGGATCGTCGTAGGTGGACGGCATGTCTGGGTTGCAGTGTCTCGAAGCGATCGCGCGGACGTCATGGAGCGGGCGCGTCGCCGTGCGAGCAGCTTACTGGGCGCATCGCCACCCTGCAACGCATGTTCCGTCACGAATTCACGAAACCGGCCGGCGCGCTGCGCTATGCTTGCCGAACCCCGGCTCGCGCGTCGACGGCGCCGCGCGGCAGGCAATCTGTAACGTCAGAACATAACGGTCGAGTTATCCACAATTTCTGTGGAAAACCTTGTGGAAAGTCGGCCGGACGGCCCCGTGGGACGGCTCGCGGGCTGGCTTGCCTATAAACAGACCTTTGTCGCCCATTCGGAAGCAATCGATCCGATTCCTCACTCACTGGAAGGAGAATGCCATGTCCTATCGTATTGCGGTCGTCGTCGGCAGCCTGCGCCGCGCATCGACGAACCGTGCGCTCGCGCACGCCGTGATCTCGCTCGCCCCTGCCGATTTTTCGTTCGAGTTCGTCGAGATCGGCGAACTGCCGCTGTACAGCCAGGACTACGACGCGGATTTCCCGGAAGTCGCCAAGCGCTTCAAGCAGTCGATCGAAGCCGCCGACGCGCTGCTGTTCGTCACGCCCGAGTACAACCGGTCGATCCCGGGCGTGCTGAAGAACGCGCTCGACTGGGGCTCGCGCCCGTGGGGGGCCAACTCGTGGTCGGGCAAGCCGGGTGCGGTACTCGGCACGTCGCCGGGCGCCGCGGGCACCGCGCTCGCGCAGCAGCACCTGCGCAACGTGCTCGCATACCTCGACGTGAAGACGCTCGGCCAGCCCGAGATGTTCGTCAAGCACGACCCGGCGCGCATCGACGATCAAGGCCAGATCGTCAGCGAGGACACCCGCAAGTTCCTGCAGGGCTTCGTCGATCGCTACGCGGGCTGGGTGCGCCTGCTGAAATCGGCCTGATGACGCCGGCCTGATCGGCTCCCCCGCTCACACCGCCGGCGCCGGCCCGCACAACAGCGGGTCACGTGCCGGCGTGCCGTGCGTCGCGCGCTTCGCGGATGCCCAGCAGGATCTCGTCGAGCAGCGCGATGTCGAACGGCTTCGACAGCACGCGGACGTTGACGGTGCGCGTGCGGTCGAGTTCCTCCGCATAACCCGTGACGAGAATCACGGGCAGCTTCCCCGGCCGCTTCTCGACCGCTTCGGCCAGGTCGATGCCGTTCAGGCTGCCCGGCATGTGGATATCCGAAATCACGAGATCGAACGCATCGTTCGCGGCCGCGCCTTCGATCAGGCGCAGCGCATCGTCGGCGGTGGGCGCATAGGTCACGCGGTGACCGAGCAGCGACAGCAGCGCTTCCGTGCCGGCCGCGACTTCGCTGTTGTCCTCGACGAGCAGCACGTGCAGGCCGGCGAGCGCGCCGGTGCCTGCTTCGTGTGCGACGGCCGGCGGCCGCGCGACGACATCCTCGGCGCGCGCGCGCGGCAGGTAGAGGCGCACCGAGGTGCCGGCGCCGACCGCGCTGTCGATCGTCGCGAGGCCGCCCGAGCGTTCGCAGAATGCAAACACCTGCGGCAGGCCGAGCCCCGTTCCCATCCCCTGCGCCTTCGTCGTGAACAGCGGTTCGAACGCGCGCGCGAGCACGTCGGGCGCCATGCCTGAACCCGTGTCGTCGAGCGAGATCTGCACGAAATCGCCGGTCAGCGGAAAGCCGTCCTCGCGGCGCAGTGTCACGTTGCGCGCGCCGACCGTGAAGCGCCCGCCCGTCGCCATCGCGTCGCGCGCGTTGACCGCGAGGTTGATCACGGCGAGCTCGAGCTCCGCGACGTCGACGCGGATCGGCCAGACGCCGGGCTCGATCGCGACGACCAGCGACGACTTCGACCCGAGCGACGTCTTGAGCAATTCGCGGCACGTGCCGACCCATTGCCCGACGTCGATCGTCTCGTTGTGCAGCGGCTGCTTGCGCGCGACGCCGAGGAGCTGGCGCGTGAGCGACTGTCCGTTCTTCAGCGCGCGTTCGATCGCGCCGAGTTCCTTGTCGAGATGCTGGACGCCGCGCCGCCGTGCGATCTGCACGTTGCTCGAGATGATCATCAGCAGGTTGTTGAAGTCGTGTGCGACGCTGCCGACGAGGTTGCCGAGCGCCTGCATCTTGCGCGACTGCCGGTACGCCGACTCGATCGAACGCCGCATCGACGCTTCGGCCTGCCAGCGGTCCCACGCCTCCTCTTCCGCCTTCAGCCGCTTGAGCGACAGCCAGATCACGGACCACAGCGCGACCGACGGCGCGAACATCGAGATGAACAGGACGCTCAGGTGTTCGTACCATTCATGCCAGATTGCCGACGTGCGGTACGCGCACGTCACGTAGACGGGGTAGCTGCCGACCTGGCGGTACGCGACGATCTCGCTGCTCGCGCCATCGTGGCGCACGCGCACGACGCCCGCACGCGCATCGTTGCGCGCGTCGCCGAACGTGACCGAGCGATCGGTGTGCGCGAGCGACGGCGGCGGCGGATACGACGCGATCACCGCGCCGTCCGAACGCGCGAGCGCCATCGTCATCGGTGTGCCCGCGCCGCCGAGCAGGTCGCGGTAGAACGCGTTGAAATACGACGACTTCAGTGCGATCGACACCATTCCGGCGAACGAACCGTCGCTATGGCGCCGTGCGACGCCCGTGTTGAACACCGGAATGTTCTCGAGCTTGAGCGGCCCCATCATCAGCCGCGAGATGTGTTCGATGACCTTGCCGTCGCGGATGCCCGCGAAGTCGTCGCGGTTCGCGATCGACGCATACGGTGCCGGATAGTAGAGGCTGTTGGCGAGCAGCATCCCGCTCGCGCCGAAGATCGACACGGCGGCCACCTGCGGATAGCCGCCGCCGATCGTGTTCAGCGCTTCGTGGATGTCGGATTCCTTGTTGCGCACGGTCGCGTCGTCCATGTCCTGCACGAGGTCGACGATGCGCGCATCGAGCGTCTCGCTCAGGTCGAACACCTTGAGCGCGTGTTCCTCGGCAACTCGCACCGTGCGCATCGTCACGTCGCCCGCGGCGGCCTCGCGCGCCTTCAGGTCGTTGTACGCCATCACCACCACGTAGATGCACGGCAGCACGATCGCCGCGACGAGCAGCACGATCAGCGTCACGCGGCGAACCGCGAAATCGTGCTCGGGTGCGCCGGACGCGTAGCTGCCGTCGTCCTGCCAGTCGTCGGCGGGCGGATGGGCGGGAGCGTGGGAGTCGGCAGGCCGTTCGGACGTCATCGAGGAAAGCGGGTGAGGCAGAGGTGCCTGCCATCATAAACGAGTTGGGGGGGCCCGCCGCGCCGCGCCGGACGTGCGAGATCCTGTCGAATCTGACAGAGGGAAACTGTTAGATTGAAAACGCGACGAATCCGGCAGCGCAAACGTACACAAGGAAAAATTTTGCGTGCTTATCTCGAAAATGATCGGGGCTGTTTTCGGAATGGCGTGGGATCGGACCGATTCTGTTCGAAATGGTGAAAATGGCGAGTTGCATCGCCTCCGGTTTACTCCGAGAATCGCGCCTTGCTTTCCCTATGACAGATATATGCGCCCGCCGGCGATCGCCGCGCGGGCGTCGCGCGCACCTGCGTCGCGACGCCCGCGCACGGCCGCAAGGCGGTTGCCCGCGCCCGAACGCATGGCCCCCTAAAGAAGTGCGCCGCGCGGTCGTTAACGCGAGAGAGACCATTCCGTATACCGCATCGCCCCATGCCTTTGCCGATTGTAATTGCCGACGATTCGCTGCTCGCTCGCAAACTTCTGACAAAGGCGCTGCCGGGAGACTGGGACGTTGACGTCGCGTATGCAGCGAATGGTCGCGAGGCCTTGGCGCTCTATCGTGACGGCAAAGCTTCCGTGATGTTTCTGGACCTGACGATGCCCGACATGAGCGGATATCAGGTCCTGGAAACACTGCGCCACGAAGATCTGAACACGTTCGTGATCGTGGTATCCGCCGATATCCAGCCGCAGGCGCAAGCACGCGTGCGTGAATTGGGCGCGATCGCATTCGTTGCCAAGCCCGTGACGTCGGAGGCATTGCTGCCCATTCTCAAGGAGTATGGGTTGTATGCCTGAATCGGTGTTCACGGCGGAGCAACGCGACGCGTTGCAGGAGATCGCCAACCTTGCAATGGGCCGCGCCGCCGCGCGGCTTGCGTTGTTGCTCGGGCGCTTCATCGAGTTGTCGGTGCCGCGCGTGCGCGTCGTGAAAGCGGCCGACGCGGGCAACGCGCTGCGCGAGATGACGGGCATTCACGACAACGTGACCGCCGTGCGCCAGGGCTTCCGTTCCGACATCAAGGGCGAGGCGATCGTGCTGTGCCGCACGTCGGGCGTCGCGCGGCTCATGTCGGTCGTCGACCGCACGTTCGGCGACGGCGTGTATGGCGGGATGGCGACGCCGGACGAGCTCGTGTTCGACGTCGCGAACGTGCTGATGGGGGCGTGCGTCGCGTCGATCCTCGACGAACTCGGCCGCAAGCCCGTGTTTTTTCCGCCTGGGCTGCTCGGCGCGAACGTGTCGTTCGACGACGTCTTCGAGCCGAACATGCTTGCGTGGAGCGTCGCGTTGCTGCTCGAGGTGAACTTCGGGCTCGAGGACCACACGTTCCGCGCCCACTTCGTGATGCTGATGGCCGAGGATTCGATCCGATTGATGGGCGACGCGCTCGACGCGTTGCTGTCCGCGCTATGACGGCCGCCGCCCCGTCGCTGAGCGACCTCGTGATCGAGCGGGTCGGCTTCGGCCTGTTCGTGCTCGACCGTTCGATGACCGTGCTGATGTGGAATCGCTTCATGCAGGACCACAGCGGCATCCCGGCGGCCGACGTGATCGGCCGCAACCTGTTCGACCGCTTTCCGGACCTGCCGCACGCGTGGCTGTCGCGCAAGCTCGAGAGCGTGTTCCAGCTCGGCAGCTTCGCCTTCAGTTCATGGGAGCAGCGCCCCTACCTGTTCCGCTTCGAGCACGACCGCCCGATTACCGGCGGCGTCGACTACATGCAGCAGGACTGCACGTTCATGCCGCTCACGCGCGGCCGCGACGTCGAGGCCGTGTGCGTGACGATCTCGGACGTCACGCATGTGAGCGTGATGCAGCGCGAGCGCGAGGAAGCGGTCGCGAAGCTGCGCGAACACGCGAATCGCGACGGGCTGACCGGTATCGCGAACCGGCGCTTCTTCGAGGCGCGACTCGGCGACGAATTCGCGCGCTGGCAGCGCTACGGCGGCGACATGTCGGTGCTGCTGTTCGATCTCGACCACTTCAAGACGATCAACGACCGCTTCGGGCATGCGGCCGGCGACGCCGTGCTGCGCGAGACGGCGCGTCGCGTCGCGTCGATCGTGCGCGCGCAGGATACGTTCGGCCGCTTCGGCGGCGAGGAATTCGCGCTGCTGCTGCCGTGCACGAATCTCGACGAGGCGATGCTGGTGGCCGACAAGGTGCGCGATGCGATCGGCAGCCTGCCGGTCGATGCCGAGGGGGTCAGCGTGCCCGTGACGGCGAGCGTCGGCGGCGCGTGCGCGAAGACGGGCGCGCCGACCAGCGACGTGCTCGTCAACGAGGCCGACGCCGCGCTCTATCGCGCGAAGCGGCTCGGGCGCGATCGTTCGGTCGCCTACGCGTAAACCGCGCCCGCTTCGCTCAGCTTTTCGCGATGTCGGCGAGCACGCCGGCCAGCACGGCCGGCTGCGACATGAACGGCGAATGGCTGCTGTCGAGCTGGTGCACGTGGGTCGGGTTGCCGGGCGCGAGCGCGTCGGCTTCGTCGATGAAGCGTTGCTGCAGCGCGGGCAGGATCACGCGATCCTCGAGACACTTGATGTAGTGACGGTCGATCGCACCCCAGCGCGCGGCGGTCGTCGGGATCGCGGTCGCGAACGGCGCGGCCGGCACGTCGCAGGTCATCAGGTTCGCGACGGCGTCGAAGTCGGCCTGCGGCACGTCTTCGTACAACGCGCGCTTCATCGTGTCGCGATACGCGGCATCGCCGCTGCGCGGATCGATGCGCAGCGCACCGGCCACGCGCGGGCTTGCGAGCATCAGCGGGCCGAGCATCTCGCCCTTGTTTTCGGGCGCGCGGACGTAGTCGAGGCCCGGCACGCCCGAGCCCGGCATGAAGGCCGCGAGGTAGACGATCTTCGCGATCTTTTCCGGCGCGCGTTCGGCGGCCGCCGTGATCGCGAGGCCGCCCATGCTGTGCCCGACCAGCACGACCTTGCCGTGGCCGAGCGCGTATGCGTCGTCGACGGCCTGCATCACCTGCGTCGCGTAATCGTCGAGCGTCGTGTTCGCGACCGGCGACGGCTCGGCGCCGAACGCGTCCTTGTCGAGCGGCCGTGCGAGATACGACGCGGGAAAGCGGGCGTTGATGCCGTGCGCGGGCAGGTCGCGCGCGATCGACAGGTGGCCGCGCGCGGCCAGCGCAGCCGCGACGTGCGCGTAGCACCACGCGCCATGCCAGGCGCCGTGCACGAGCACGAAAACGGGATGGCCGGACTGCGGGGGGGCGGTGTCGTTCGTCTCCATGGTGTCCGTATTTTTTCGAGAAAGGTGTCATCTTAGACGAACCCGCCGGTATCCAGACGCGAACGCGCAGCGCGATCGCGTGTCCGGCTTCGATCCAACCCCTTTGTCTCGCGCAGGCCACATTTCATCCGGATACGATTTGAATTTGTGCCGAAGCGCGCTAATTTGTGACTTTGCCCGCGATTGCGCCCCATGAACGTCGACTATCTCTTCTACCGGAAGCCGGACAAGCCCGGCCCCTATTCGCTCGACGACCTGGGCGACATCGCACCGCCGATCGGCCCGGGCGACCTGGTGCGCGCGGGTATCGCGCGCGTGTTCGAGCAAATCGACTGGCGGGAATCGCCGGACGTGCCGGGCGCGTGGTTCGGCACCGGCGGCGCGGTTTTCCAGTTCACCGCCGAGCCCGACGGCCGCGTGACGAGCTTCATGGGTTCGCGCCTCGAGCGCCGCTCGATGCTGCAGCTCACGCGTGAAATGGGGCTCATTGCGCTCGACCTGCAGCGAGACGTCGTTTACGGCTGACGCGCCGTGCGGCACCCGTTGCCGCCGAGGCCGCCGCGCCGGCCCGACAGCGGTGCCCGGCGCCCCGCCGGGCGCGGCGCGTGTCCGCCATCGAACTTCAAAGATTGCTATACTTTCGCCCAATTCCGGCTTCCGGCCGGTAATTTGTGCCTGTCTGCGTCGATCGTTCGCATATCTCGCACGCATTGACACCCTGACCATCCCAGCCGGGCATGGCTTCTTCAATCGCCCCGCGTGGGTGTCTCCGTGGAGCTCGTCTTGGCCGTTTCCAATTCCGTCGTGGACGAACAAGAAACCGACGCCGCTGCCGCCACATCGGGCAGTTCCTTCTATCTGGCGATGCGCATCCTGCCTGCGGTGCAGCGCGATGCGATGTTCCAGGTCTACGCGTTTTGCCGCGCAGTCGACGACATCGCCGACAGCGACCTGCCGCGCGCCGAGCGCAACGCGGGCCTCGATCGCTGGCGCGCGGACATCGACGCGTGTTTCGCCGGCCGTCCGCCGCGCCACCTGGCCGCGCTCGACCGCGAGATCCACGCGTTCAACCTGCAGCGCGACGATTTCCACGCGATGATCGACGGGATGGCGATGGATGCGGTCGAAGACATCTGCGCGCCCGACGAGCCGACGCTCGACCTCTTCTGCGATCGCGTGGCGAGCGCGGCCGGCCGGCTGTCGGTGAGGATTTTCGGGATGCCGGAAGCCGAAGGGATCAAGCTGTCGCACCACCTCGGCCGCGCATTGCAGCTGACGAACATCCTGCGCGACATCGACGACGATGCGGCGATCAACCGCTGCTACCTGCCGCGCGAACTGCTCGCGCGCGAAGGCATCGCGATCACCGATCCGGCGACGATCGTGCGCGATCCGGCGCTGCCGCGCGTGTGCGCGACGCTCGTCGAGCGCGCGCTCGAGCACTTCCGTCAGGCCGACGCCGTGATGGATACCTGCCCGCGTGCGCAGGTGAAGGCGCCGCGCATCATGTCGGGCGCGTATCGCTGCATTCTCGAAGCCGCGATCGCACGCGGCTTTGCCGCGCCGCGCGCGCCGCTGCGCAAGCCGAAGGCACGCATGCTGATGATCGCCGCGCGCTACGCGCTGTTCTGAGTCGACTGCGTCGATGCCCAGAACCGTCCACGTGATCGGCGCCGGACTCGCGGGCCTGTCGGCCGCGGTCGAGCTGCAACGCCGCGGGCGGCGCATCGTGCTGCACGACGCGCATGCCCACGCGGGCGGCCGCTGCCGTTC
Organism: Burkholderia arboris; assembly: GCF_902499125.1. Taxonomy (GTDB): domain Bacteria; phylum Pseudomonadota; class Gammaproteobacteria; order Burkholderiales; family Burkholderiaceae; genus Burkholderia; species Burkholderia arboris. Next base: position 247,738 of record NZ_CABVPX010000003.1, on the reverse strand, counting down.
GTGGTTCGACGGGACGCTGAACACGACGCTCGACAGCGGGCTGCACTCGGTATTCGCGGGACAGCCCGCGACGCAGCGCTACCTGCGCGCGATCGGCGCGGCCGATCAGCTCGCGGGGCCTGCGCTGGCCGAGTTTCCGGTCGTGGACGTCGCGTCGCAGCAGCGCTGGACGCTGCGCTTCGGCAACGGGCGCTGGCCGTCGTGGCTGTTCGATGCCGCGTCGCGCGCGCCGGGCACGACGCCGCTCGACTACCTCGCGCTTGCCCCGCTCGCGTTCGCGCGCACGGGCCGCTCGCTCGCACAGACGATGCGATGCGACGGCGTGCTGTGGGATCGTTGGCTGCGGCCGTATTTCCTCGGTGTGCTGAACGTCGAGCCGCGCCATGCGAGCGCCGAACTCGCGCGCGCCGCGCTGTGCGGCACGTTTGCCGCAGGCGGCCCCGGCTGCCGTCCGCTCGTCGCGCGCCACGGGCTCGGCAGCGCATTCGTCGAACCCGCGCTGCGGATGCTGCAGCATGGCGGCGCGCAGATCCGGCTGAATTCGCGGCTCGACGCGTTCGAATTCGGCGCGCACGGCAATGCGGTCGATGCGGTTTCGGTCGGCGGCGAGCGTATCGATCTCGCGCCGGGCGACGCGGTCGTGCTGGCCGTGCCGCCCGAGGTCGCGCAGCCGCTCGTACCTGAACTCACCGCGCCCGACACGTTCAGCGCGGTCGTGACCGCGTATTTCGCGGTCGAATCGCCGGTCGGCGCAGCGTTGCAGACGACCGTCGTGAACGGCGTCGTCGATGCGGTGCGCACCGGCGGCGGCCAGCTCGCGGCGACGATCCGCGACGCGGGCCGCTGGCTCGACACGCCGCGCGATACGCTCGCGCGGCGCATCTGGGAAGACGTCGCGCGCGTGACCGGCGCGAACCCGGAAACCATCCCCGCGTGGCAGCTCGTCGTCGAGCCGCGCGCGGGCTTTGCGGCGGTGCCGTCGCAGGAAATGAAACGTCCGGCCGTGCGTACGCGCTGGACCAATCTTGTGTTGGCGGGCGACTGGATTGCCACCGGCTTGCCCGCCACGATCGAGGGCGCGATCCGTTCCGGCCAGCTGGCCGCGGACGTGCTCCAGACACAATAAGAGAGGGACCGATGAACGATCTCACCGAAATGGCTACCTTGTCCGCCGGCGCCGTGCCGGCCGGCGTCGACGCGGCCGTCGCACGTGCGACCGACGCGCTGCTGGCCGCGCAGCAAGCGGACGGACACTGGGTCTACGAGCTCGAAGCCGATTCGACGATTCCCGCCGAATACGTGCTGCTCGTGCACTATCTCGGCGAGACGCCGAACCTCGAGCTCGAGCAGAAGATCGGCAAGTATTTGCGCCGCATCCAGCAGGCCGACGGCGGCTGGCCGCTGTTCACCGACGGCGCGCCGAACATCAGCGCGAGCGTGAAGGCGTATTTCGCGCTGAAGGTGATCGGCGACGACGAGAACGCCGAGCACATGCAGCGCGCACGAAAGGCGATCCACGCGATGGGCGGCGCCGAGATGTCGAACGTGTTCACGCGCATCCAGCTCGCGCTGTACGGTGCGATTCCGTGGCGCGCGGTGCCGATGATGCCGGTCGAGATCATGCTGCTGCCGCAGTGGTTCCCGTTCCACCTGTCGAAGGTGTCGTACTGGGCGCGTACCGTGATCGTGCCGCTGCTCGTGCTGAACGCGAAGCGTCCGATCGCGAAGAACCCGCGCGGCGTGCGCATCGACGAGCTGTTCATCGATCCGCCCGTCAACGCCGGGCTGCTGCCGCGCCAGGGCCACCAGAGCGCCGGCTGGTTCGCGTTCTTCCGCGTGGTCGACCATGCGCTGCGCGCGGTCGACGGCCTGTTCCCGAGCTACACGCGCGAACGCGCGATCCGCCAGGCCGTGTCGTTCGTCGACGAGCGCCTGAACGGCGAGGACGGCCTCGGCGCGATCTACCCGGCGATGGCCAACGCGGTGATGATGTACGACGTGCTCGGCTACGCGGAAGATCATCCGAACCGTGCGATCGCGCGCAAGGCGCTCGAGAAGCTGCTCGTCGTGCACGAGGACGAAGCGTATTGCCAGCCGTGCCTGTCGCCGGTGTGGGACACGTCGCTCGCCGCGCATGCGCTGCTCGAGACCGGCGATGCACGCGCGGAACAGGCGGTGATGCGCGGCCTCGAATGGCTGCGTCCGCTGCAGATCCTCGACGTGCGCGGCGACTGGATCTCGCGCCGCCCGCACGTGCGGCCCGGCGGCTGGGCGTTCCAGTATGCGAACGCGCACTACCCGGACGTCGACGATACGGCCGTGGTCGTGATGGCGATGGATCGTGCGCAGAAGCTCGAGCAATCGGACACGTATCGCGAGTCGATGGCGCGTGCGCGCGAATGGGTCGTCGGCATGCAGAGCAGCGACGGCGGCTGGGGTGCGTTCGAACCGGAAAACACGCAGTACTACCTGAACAACATCCCGTTCTCCGATCACGGTGCGCTGCTCGATCCGCCGACGTCCGACGTGTCGGGCCGCTGCCTGTCGATGCTGTCGCAGCTCGGCGAGACGCCGCTGAACAGCGAGCCGGCCCGCCGCGCGCTCGACTACATGCTGAAGGAACAGGAACCGGACGGCAGCTGGTACGGCCGCTGGGGGATGAACTACGTGTACGGCACGTGGACCGCGCTGTGCTCGCTGAATGCGGCCGGCCTGACGCCGGACGATCCGCGCATGAAGCGCGGCGCGCAGTGGCTGCTGTCGATCCAGAACAAGGACGGCGGCTGGGGCGAGGACGGCGACAGCTACAAGCTGAACTACCGCGGCTTCGAGCAGGCGCCGAGCACGGCGTCGCAGACGGCCTGGGCGCTGCTCGGCCTGATGGCGGCCGGCGAGGTGAACAACCCGGCCGTGGCGCGCGGCGTCGGCTATCTGATTGCCCAGCAGAACGAAGCAGGCCTGTGGGACGAGACGCGCTTCACGGCGACGGGCTTCCCGCGCGTGTTCTACCTGCGCTACCACGGCTATCGCAAGTTCTTCCCGCTGTGGGCGCTGGCGCGTTACCGCAACCTGAAGCGTGACAACGCGACGCGCGTCACGGTCGGGATGTAACGCGTGGGCGTATCACGACACAACGGCGCATTGCCCGTCATCGCGGTGACGGGGATGGCATTCGAGGCGCGCATCGCACGCGGCGATGGCGTCGAGGCCGTGTTCGCCGCGCGGGCCGACCGGCTCGAACGTGCGCTGGCCGACGCGACCGCGCGCGGTTGCGCGGGCATCATCAGCTTCGGCACGGCGGGCGGGCTTGCGCCCGACCTGGTGCCCGGCGCGCTCGTGATCGCGAACGCGATCGACGGGCCGTTCGGCCGCGTGGAGACCGATGCGGGCTGGAGCACACGGCTCGTCGCCTCGCTGCACGACACACCGGTCTGGGCGCGCGTCACGCGCGGCACGATCGCGGCCGTCGGCGCGCCGGTCGTCAGCGAACAGGAGAAGACGTCGCTGCATCAGGCGAAAGGCGCACTCGCGGTCGACATGGAGTCGCACATCGCGGCGGCCTTCGCGGCGGCGCGCGGCGTGCCGTTCGCCGTGTGCCGCGCGATCGTCGATCCGGCGTGGCGCACGCTGCCGCGCGCGGCGACGGCCGGCCTGCGCGACGACGGCAGCACGGCGATCCTGCCGATCCTGCGCGAACTGCTGAAGCAACCGTCGCAGCTCGGCCCGCTGCTGCAGGTCGCAAGCGACGCGCGCGCGGCGCGCACGACGCTGATCCAGGCGCGGCACGCGTTCGAGCGTACGGGCGCGATGCGGATCGTCTGAGCGACTTTCTCCCTGCTTCCCCGCTTCCCCGTTTCCCGCTTCGTACGGACAAAAAAAGAGCGCTGCATGATGCAGCGCTCTTTGTCTTTGCGCGGTCGCCGTTGCGGCGTTACTGCGCGGCCGGACCGCTGGCAGGTGCGGCAGGTGCGGCCGGCACGGTCGCCGAACGGGACGACGCCGGTACGGCGGCCGACGCTGCTGCCGGTGCTGCAGCAGGCGCGCTCGCGGGCATCGCGTTGTCCGCGCCCGGATCGTCATACTGCGGCAACCCCGGCGCAGCCGGCGCGCTGTTCGGCGTGGCACCCGATGCGCCGCCCGACTCGCCCGGATCCTCGTAGTTCGGCAGCCCCGGCACGGCCGGCGTCGCGGCCGGCACGGTGCCCGACTCACCCGGTTCGTTGTAGGTCGGCAGCGCGGCCGACGACGACTGGCTGCGGTACGTCAGCGACTTGCGCTGCTGCAGGTACGCGTCGCGCACGAACGAATACGGATCGAGCGCGGCCTGCTTCAGCAGGTCGGTCGCACCGAGCAGGTCGGAACGCGCGCTGATGAACTGCGCGATGTACATCGGGTTGCGTGCGGCCGGCTCGATGTAGTTCAGCAGGTTGAAACGCACGTCCACCGCGCGGCCGACGCCGTCGCGGATCGTGCTCGGCCCGAACACGGGCAGCACGAGGTACGGGCCGGACGGCACGCCCCAGCGCGCCATCGTCAGCCCGAAATCCTGGTGGTGCTTCGGCAGCCCGGCCGGCGTCGCGATGTCGATCAGGCCGGCGACGCCGAACAGCGAGTTCATCGCCACGCGCATCAGATCCTCCGTCGCGTCGGTGATGCGCAGCTGCAGCAGGTTGTTCGCGATGTTGCCGAGATCGCCGAGGTTCGAGAAGAAGTTGCTGATCGCGGTACGTACCGGGGTCGGCGTGACCTTCTGGTACCCCTTCGCGATCGGCTGGGCGATGTTCGTGTCGACCGTGTCGTTGAACTTGTACATCGCCCGGTTCATCGGCTCGAGCGGGTCGTTGGGATTGCGGTTCGGTCCCGTCGCGCAGCCGGACAGCATCGCGCTGGCGGCGACGGTCGCCGCAATGATTCGCACCTTATTCATTGATTCCTTGCGATTGGTTCTTGGCGCGTTTGACGCGCGGTTTGCCCATCAGGACGGGCTGGAACACCACGGCGCCGATCAGCGTACAGGTCAGGGCCAGCGCGAGCAGCTTGCCCATGCTCGACGTGCCCGGATGGTGCGACAGCCACAGGCTGCCGAATGCAGTCGCCGTCGTCGCGGCGCTGAACAGCACGGCATGCGTGAGGCTCGAGTGCAGCAACCCCGTCTGCCCCGCGCGCCACGCCATCACGAAATACACCTTGAACGCGACGCCGACGCCGAGCATCAGCGGCAGCGCGATGATGTTCGCGAAGTTGAGCGGCATGCCGAGCACGACGCACATCTCGAGCGTCACGACGCCTGACACGAGCAGCGGCACCAGCGTGCGCAGCACGTCGCCGAAACGGCGCAGCGTGATCCACAGCAGGACCGTGATCGAGATGATCGACCACAGCGCCGCATGCAGGAACGCGTTGATGATCGTGTCGGCCGAATGCAGGATCGAGATCGGCCCGCCGGTCGCGCCCGGTTCCGCGGCCTTCACCGTCTTCGCGAAACGGCGCAGCATCGTGTCGTCGTTCGGGTCGACGCCCTTCGGCACCTTCGGCGAGATCTGCACGAGCGCGTGGCCATCCGGCGCGACCCAGTCGCGCACGAGTTGCGGCGGCAGCGATTCGCGCGTGATGTCCTGCGGCTGCAGCAGCGACGCGAGCTGGTTGAGCGCGATGCGCAGCGTGTCGCCGAACGCGCGCTCGGCACGGTCGCGCGTCGCGCTGTCGGCGGCCGCGAGTTTCGCGAGCGACGCGGACAGGTGCTGCGCGGCGGCCGCGCCCGGGCCCGGGTGATCCTCGGCCGCGTAGCCGAGCAGGTCCGACACGCGCTTGAGCGCGGCGACGCGCTGCGCGTCGGTCGCGGGCGGTGCGGCCGGCTGCGTCAGCGCGGGCAGCAGGTCGCTCGCGGCCGCGGCGATCGCCGCGCGCTTGGCGGGCTGGTCGGCAGGGATGAAGGTCGACAGCGTGGTCGTGTGGCCGACTTCGGGCAGCGCGTCGAGGCGTTTCGCAGCCGCGTCGGCTTCGGCGAGCGACGGCGCGAGCATCGTCACGTCGTTGACGGCGGCTTCCGGCGAATCCTTCAGCGCGAGCAGCGTCGCCATCGATTCGCTGTTCGGATCCTTCAGGTGCAGCGGGTTGAAGTCGAAGCGCAGGAACGCGAGCAATGGCAGCGCACCGATCACGACCACGAGCGTGCCGATCAGGATCGGCTTGCGATGACGATCGAGGTAATCGTCGACCGGCGCGAGCCACGGGAAGCCCGGCGTCTTCGATTCGCCCGGCGGCGCGAACAGGCGCAGCAGCGCAGGCAGCAGCGTGAGCGTGGTCAGCAGCGCGACGAACATCCCGACGCCCGCGATCAGGCCCAGCTCGGACACGCCGCGATACGCGGTGGGGATGAACGAGAAGAAGCTCGCGGCGACGGCCGCGGTAGCCAGCGCGAGCGGCATGCCCATCGAGTGCGCGGCGCCGATCAGCGCGTGATCGATGCGCGGATCGCGGAAGCGTTCCTCGCGGTACTTCACGCCGTACTGGATCGAGAAGTCGACGCCGAGGCCGACGAACAGCACCATGAACGCGACCGAGATCATGTTCAGCGAGCCGACCATCGCGAGGCCGAGCGCGGCCGTCACGACGAGACCGACGAACAGCGTGACGAGCACCGAGCCGATCATCCGCTTCGAGCGCAGCGCCAGCCACAGGATCACGAGCACGGCGAGCAGCGTGAGCGCACCGTTGAGCGCGGCACCGTCTTCGACCGAAGCGAATTCGTCGTCGGCGAGCGGCTGTTCGCCGGTCAGGCGCACGGCCGCGCCGTAGCGCGTTTCGAGGTCGAGCGAACGGGCCGCGTCGCGGATAACCTGGCTCGTTTCCGCTCCCGCCTTGAGCGCACCGTAGTTGACCACCGGCTGCACGGTGACGAACGCGCGCGCGGGCTGCCGCGCGGCATCGTTGTCGACCAGCGCGCGCCACGAGAACGCGGCCGGCTTGCCGGCCAGCACGTCGTCGACCGTCGCGGCGCTGCGCGCGAGCAGCTTCGCCATCGCGGACAGCTTCACCTGGCCGGTCAGCAGCGGCTGGCCGAGCGTGGTGGCCAGTGTGGTGGCGAGCCCGGTGAGGCTCGGGTTCTTCGCGAGTTCGTTGACGAGCGGACGCGCGCTCGCGAGCTGCGACGTCGTATCGGAGACGTCCTGCGGCGACAGGAACAGCAAACCGTTGTGCTCGAAGAACGGCCCGCCGCCGGGCTCGGCGACCTGTCCGATGCGGCCGGCATCGGCGTCCTTCTGCAGCGCTTCGGTCAGCGCATGCGCGGCGGCATTCGCGAATTCGGGCGCGGGCGCTTCGACGACCGCGAGGATCGTGCCGTTGCGTTGCGGGAACGCCTTGTCGACGGCCTGGCCGAGCGCGGCCCATTGAGGTTCCGCATCGACGAGCTTGCTGATGTCGGTGTTGATCTTGAAATGCTGCGCGACGTAGACGCCGCTGAAGGCGGCGATGACGAGCGACAGGACGACGACCCAGACGGGGCGGCGCACCGACCACGCAACGAGTCGGACGATGAGAGATGTCACCATGTGGCGGTGGGGAGCGGCTGGCAAGGGCAAAGTAGCCAAGTATACCGGCGCGGCGTGGCGGCGGTCGTGACGTTGGGGGTTTCGGGGCGGGAAGGAGATTTGTTCGCGGCGGCGGAATCGATACCGGCGACCGGTTCATTTGTATGGGGATATTTACATAATCGGTGCGGGGCTGCATTGCGTGTGACAAATGAAGCCGAAAGGTAACAGTCGGTCACCGTGCGGCAGCCGGGCGTCAGGCCCGGTATACTTTGGTCCACCGGCCGATGCAAAGAGCCGGTCGTTTTTTCTCATCGAGTGCGATATCCGTATGAAACGTCATCTGTTTGCTTTCGTCGCGGCCGCCGCCGTGTCGGTTTCCGCTTTCGCGCAGAGCGCGCCGGTCGACATCGTCCGCAATGCGGTCGAGGGTACCGTTACCGCGATGAAGGCCGACCCGGCCGCGCGCGGCGGCGACATGACGAAGGTCACGCAAGTCGTCGAGCAGCGCTTCCTGCCCGCGACCAACTTCGAGCGCACGACCCGCATCGCGGTCGGCGACGCATGGAAGCAGGCCACGCCGCAACAGCAGCAGGAGCTGTACAAGCAGTTCAAGCTGCTGATGACGCGCACCTACGCCGCGTCGCTCGCGCAGCTCGGCAGCCAGGACGCGAAGTTCTCGTTCAAGGCCGGCGGTGCGTCGGGCGCCGACGCGCTCGTGCAGTCGACGGTCACGACGCCGGGCGACAGCCAGTCGGTCGGCTACCGTCTCGGCAAGGTCGGCAACGACTGGAAGATCTACGACATCGACATGTCGGGCGCGTGGCTGATCCAGGTCTACCAGGGCCAGTTCAAGAGCCAGCTCGCGTCGGGCGGGATCGACGGGCTGATCGCGTATCTGCAGAAGCACAATTCGCGGACGAACTGACGGCTGCTGCAAGGCCGGGATCCGGATGCATGAAGGGCGCCCTCGGGCGCCCTTTTTCATGGCGGCGGCGCGTTGACTGCGTATTAGGCGGCGACGCCGAGCATCCGCAGGCAATCGTCGACCACCGCGGCGACGAACGCGGCGCGATCCGTTTCCGGCGCCGCGATGATGTGATCGGTCGCGCCGTGCACGCCGGCGTAGATCAGCAGCGCGGTGACCTGCGGGTGCGCGAGCTGCCAGGTGCCGGCGCGGACGCCGCCGTCGAGAATCGCACCGAGCTGCTCGAGGATCGCGTTCTTGTCGGCATTCGTGCGATCGTGGTGGTGATGGTTCGTGTAGACGATGTCGTGCGTGCGGTAGGTCGCTGCGTAGGTCTCGATGCTGGCGCGAATCCACGCGCGCAGGCGCGCGAGCCAGTCGTCGGCGTCGCACGCGTCCACCGCGTGCTGCAGCCGGTCGAGGAACGACGCCGTGTAGCGCTGCGCGAGCGCGGCGAGCATGTCGGACTTCGATTCGAAGTAGTGATAGAACGTGCCTTTCGCGACCTGCGCGTGCTCGACGATCTCGCTGATGGTCGTCGCTTCCACGCCCTGCGCGAGGAACAGCGTCTCGGCCGCGGCCATCAATTCGTCGAGGCGGACTTCCGCCGGCTTGGTACGCGGCTTGCCTGCCGGCACGTCGTCATTCGCTGTCCTGGTTTCTGCCTTTGTCCTGTCCGTCATCGCGCGGCTCGACGCCCGTTCGTGCAAAGCCCGCAGTTTAGGCCAAGCCCTCCGCTCACGGGCAATGCAATCCATTGACCGACGGTCAGTCGATATATAAGATAAGAATCATTCTTATTCATGAGCCCATCGAGGGCCGACCGCCATGCCTCGTTACCGTCGCGCCGCACTCGTCCTGGCCGCCTGTCTCGGCACCTTTCTCGCCACGCTCGACATCAGCATCGTCAACGTCGCATTGCCGACGCTGCAGACGGCGCTCGATACCGATATCGGCGGCCTGCAGTGGGTCGTCAACGCGTATGCGCTCGCGCTGTCGGCGTTCATGCTGTCGGCCGGGCCGCTCGGCGACCGCTACGGTCACAAGCGCGTGTGGCTCGCGAGCGTGATCCTGTTCACGGCCGGGTCGATCGTCTGCGCGTGTGCAGGACGGCTCGGGCCGCTGCTGATCGGCCGCGCGATCCAGGGGCTCGCCGGCGCGTTGCTGATTCCCGGCGCGATGCCGATCCTCACGCATGCGTTTCCCGATGCGCGCGAACGCGCCCGCGTCATCGGCGGCTGGTCCGCGTTCAGCGCGCTCGCGCTGATCCTCGGGCCGTTGGTCGGCGGCCTGCTCGTCGAGCATGGCGGCTGGCAGGACATCTTCCTCGTCAACGTGCCGATCGGCATCGTGGCCGTATTGCTCGGCGCATGGGGCATTCCGGAGCGGCGGCATCCGGAGCACGCGGCGTTCGATCCGTTCGGGCAGGCGCTGAGCGTGGTGTGGCTCGGGTTGCTCACGTACGGGCTGATCGGCATCGGCGAAGCCGGCGCGGCGCATGCGAAGGTGCTTGCGCCGCTGGCGGGCGCCGCAGTGGCGTTTGCGTTGTTCGTTCGTGTCGAAACGCGCGTCGAGCGGCCGCTGCTGCCGGTGTGGCTGTTCCGCGACCGGCGGCTGGTGCGCGCCAATCTCGCGTCGTTCGTGCTCGGATTCTCGGGGTACAGCAGCCTGTTCTTCCTGTCGCTGTTCCTGCAGCAGGCGCAGGGGCGCGCGCCCGCCGTGGCCGGCTGGCAACTGATGCCGCAGTTCGTGATGACGGCGATCACGTCGATGCTGTTCGGGCGCATCGCGGCGCGCGTTCCGTTGCGCACGCTGATGGTGGCCGGGTATGGGCTGATCGGTGCGATGCTCGCGGTGATGGCCGGCTTCGGGGCGGGAACGCCCTACATGGCGGTTGGAGTCGCGCTGGCGCTGCTCGGCGTCGGCATGGGGCTCGCGGTGCCGGCGACCGGCATGTCCGTGATGGAATTGGCGCCGGCCGAGCGCGCGGGGATGGCGTCGGCGACGATGAACGCGTTGCGCCAGACCGGAATGAGCATGGGCATCGCGGTGCTGGGCAGCATGATGAGCGTCGGTGCGTTGCACCGGATGACGGCCGCGATGCAGGCGGCAGGCGGCGCGCACGCGGATACGCTGGCGCGGCAGGCCGTGATGGAGCATGTGTTCGCGGCGGGGCGGCCGGACATGCTCGGTGCGTATCGGGAGGCGATGGCGCACGGGTTTTCGATCGCGGTTTTGTGTTCTGGAATCCTGAGTGTTGGCGTGGCGGTGATGCTGATGATGCGGCGTGAAGTCAGTCGGCAACAGGGTATTGCGCCGGTGCCGTGCGCGACGCAATCACGGCCGGAATGAACGTGGCCGATCAACCTCTGATGCTATCGAATCACGTATGAAGCGATGTAGAACAGCATCGTGGGCGTCGCCAATGCGATCAAGGAAAGTACCAGTTTTCGTGCTGTGACGCGCTGACGACCGATCTTCCAACCTGCGAAGGCGAATGCAAGTGACGGGCCGAGCAGAATCGCGATGAGTAGCGCGAAAATTGGCCAGGGTGGTGAGCAGAGGTCGATTTCGTGGCAGGAATGGCGGCCGAAGTGCAGTCGCAAACCGGTATGAATCCTCCAATCGATCCGACTCCCGATCCAGAATGCAAACCAGGTCGTGATCAGGCCTGCTACCCAGTAGGCAAGCGACAAGCCGGCGCGTCTCACCTGATTTCCCAGAAAAGAATGGTTTTCGATTTTGCCAGATCGGAGTAACCGAAGTCAGTGAACGGAATTTGCAGACTGGAAATTCCGATCTGTCTGCCTATCGAGGCGAAGAGGCCTCGCGTACTGGATACCGGGAGGCGAGCGCCATTCCAGAGGTCGACGTGTCCGCCGCTCAAGTTGTCGGCAGCGTCTCCCTGTTGTTGCCAGTACCCGAAGAAGAAAATGATGCCGGTTCGATCTCTGACCTTGTTTTCCCAATCGGCTCCTGTCACATTTTCCGGCGCAGGCAACCCTGCCATCGGACGCAGTTTCAACCACTCCGCGAATTCGTATGCGCGCGTGGCTGTTGATTTGCCGTTGAGCAGAAGGCGGCCCAGCGTTGGTTTGCCCGGCATCGGCTGGATCTGCTTCTGCGAGAACGATTTCATCTCGATGCCGACGTTGTGCAGCGTTACGCTCATCCGGATCGCGCATTGGTTCTGGTAATGCCCGTTGGGATCATCGTACGGGTTTCCGTGAGCATAGTTGTTCCAAAGCTCGGAAAACGTCACGGACTTCAACTCGACTTCCTTGTGCGATTTCGGCACGGCGGTCGTCTTGACGGTTGTCTTTCCGTTCGGCATTACGCGTCCCCGCTCAATCTTGCGAGGGCTTCGTCGCCCCAGTAGACAACGTATTCATCCTCGTCTGCGGTGTGAATGCGAGGCAAATACCCGCGATCGTCGAGGTGGCCTGAATGGATGCGTCCGTCTGACGTTTCGATAACGTACGGATAGCCTGTCGATGCGCCACTTCCAATTGCGTGAACGGATTCATCGTAAGCGCCCGCGATTACTGACCCCCCTTCCCGATTTTTTTCGGAGGCAACCACGCCGGATGTTTCCGCCATATCGTCACACCATGATTCGCCAGCGAGCGTTGCCTTGATGCGCGGTGGCGTCGGGCAGCCGCATAAGACGATGTCTCCGTCGGCGGCCGTTTCACCCATGAAATTGAGGCGCCGTGGCCCGCCGGCCTTGGCGATCGGTCCGGTGCCTCTACATGCATCGCAGAATGCGAGACCGCCGATCAGTGCAACCTGGTGGCCAGGATTGCCGAAAGTGAATGTCGGCCCCGCGTAGGCAAGAATCCTTCCCCCGGTTTCCAGCGCGTCGCCGACCACCGCGATACGGCGCATCATGATTTCGCTCCTCGGTTCCGGTCACCAACCCATGTTGGCGATACCGTGTGCCGCGTGACGACGTCGCGCACTCGAAAGCGTGGCTTGTGAGGATGTCGCTCGCCGCGGCAAGCGAAAGGATTTCATCGACCCGGGGAGAGGTCGATTGGACGAGTATGAAATTGGACGACGAATTGCGAGGTAGCGACGCCGTCGGCGCGCTGCTCCTACCGCCGCCGGTGCTCGACCGCGAACTTGATCAGCTCGGCCTGCCCTTCGATTTCCAGCTTGCGCTTCAGGTTGAGCCGGTGTGTCTCGACCGTGCGCACCGACAGCCCCGTCTGCTGCGCGATCTGCTTGCTCGACAGCCCTTCCGCCAGCGCGTCGAGGATGTCGCGTTCGCGCGGCGTCAAGCGGTCGAGCGGCGACGCGGTCGCGCTGGCCTGGATCATCCGCGCGGCCAGCCCTTCGCTGAAGAACGTCTGCCCGGCCAGCACCGCGCCGATCGCGCGGACGATCTCGCTCGCCGGCGAATCCTTCAGCAGGTAGCCGCTCGCGCCGGCGCGCACGGCCTGCGTCACGTATTCGACGTTGTCGTGCATCGACAGCATCAGCACGCGGATGCCCGGAAAACGATCGTGGAACACGCCCGCGAGCGTGATGCCGTTCATCCCGTTCATGCCGACGTCCATCAGCGCGAGATCGGGTTCGAGCGACGCGGCGAGCGCAAGGGCCTCGTCGGCGTTGCCGGCTTCGCCGACCACCGACAGGTCGGCCGCTTCGAGCCGCATCCGCAGGCCGTCGCGCACGAGCGGGTGATCGTCGACGAGCAGCAGTCGGGCGGCGGGCCGGGCGGTGTCGGGGGCGCTCATGCGTCAAAGGTCTCCTGTTATGGTGCGTGTCGTCACACCGCGCTGCGCAGCGGCACGCGCGCGGCGACGATCGTGTGGCCGACCTGCGACGAGATCGTCAGCATGCCGCCGAGCGCGTCGAGGCGCTCGCGCATGTTGCGCAGGCCGATGCCGCGGCGCACATCGGCCTGCGAGCGTTCGGCATCGAAGCCGCAGCCGTTGTCGGCGATCGTCAGCGTCACGGCGTGCGCGCCGACGTCGAGCGTGACGGCCGCGCGCGACGCCTGCGCATGATGCACGATGTTGCTCAACGCTTCCTGCGCGATCCGGAACAGCGCGGTGTTCACGGCCTCGGGCAGCGGCTGCGTGCCGCTGTGCGCGACCTGCGTATAGCCGATATCGATGCCGCTTTCCGCACCGAGTTCACGCACGAGCTGCTCGAGCGCGGCCGCGAGGCCGAGATCGTCGAGCATCGACGGCCGCAGCGCATGCGAGATGCGCCGTACTTCGCGCAGCGTATCGCCGAGCCGCCCGACGCCCGACGCGAGCGCCTGCTCCGCCTCGGGCATGCGCGCCGTGCCGCGCTCGAAGCGCGCGAGCGCGGATTCGAGCATCAGCTTCGCGGACACCATCATCTGGCTGATCCCGTCGTGCAGTTCGCGCGACAGCCGCGCCCGCTCCTGCTCCTGCGATTCGACGACGCGCTGCGCGAGCAGCTTGAGCTTCGCGTCGGCACTGCGCGACTCGCTGACGTTCAGCACGAGCGCGCACACGGCAATCGCCGCCGCGCCGGTCAGTGCGATCGCGGTGAGCCAGCTCATCGTGCGCTCGATGTTCGCGGACGCGCGCGCGTCGATGCGCTGCAGCGCGGTGTCGACGTCGTCGAGATAGATGCCGGTGCCGACCATCCAGCCCCAGCGTTCGAGCGCGACGACGTAGCCGAGCTTCGGCGCCACGCGGCCCGTCGACGGCCGCTGCCATGCGTAGCGCACGTAGCCGCCGCCGCTCGACGCCGCGCCGATCAGCTTCTGGATCGTCAGCGCACCCTGCGGGTCGCGCATCGACCAGTAGTTGTGGCCGACGCGTTCGGGCTCGCGCGGATGCATCAGCGAATTGCCGTGCAGGTCGTACACGAAGAAATAGCCGTCCGGGCCGAAATCCATCTTCTGCAGCATCGCGAGCGCCTGCGTGCGCAGCAGCGCGTCGTCGCGCGCATTGCGGCCGCTCGCGTCGTAGAGCGGCATGATCGCGCTCGTCGCGAGCTCGACGTAGTGCTTCAGCTCGACTTCCTTGCTCGACAGGTACGCGGCCTGGATCGTCGCGTGCTGCGTGCGCGCGAGCGACGTGGCCTGCTGGCGCACGCCGAAGCCGATGCCGGCGATCGCGAGCAGGAACGGCACGATGGCCAGAAGGAAGATCTTTGCCTTGAGTCTCATGGTGGTGCGAAGCGGCCGCGAACCGGCGCGGGCCGGCCGGGCGCGTCAACCGCGCGGCGGTGCGGTGGCGTATCGAGCCGACATTGTCGGTGATTTTGCGCGCGGGCGGCGGTGGCCCGGCGGCGGCCCCGATGCGGCCCCGCTCAGGCCTGCCGCGACTCGAAACTGTCGGAGGGCGAAGTCGTCTGCACGACGATGCGGTTGCGCCCGCCTTCCTTCGCGCGATACAGCGCGTCGTCGGCGAGCTTCAGCGCGGCCTGCATGTCGTCGTCGTGTTCGGGATAGCTCGTCGTCACGCCGATGCTCACGGTCAGGCGGCCGACCGTGCCGGCGTCATGCCGGATGCCGAGATCGAGGATGCCGGTGCGGATCGTTTCGGCGATCGTCACCGCGCCGGCCGTGTCGATGTCGGGCAGCACCACGACGAATTCCTCGCCGCCGTAGCGTGCCGCATAGTCGGCCGGGCGGCGCAGGCAGCCGGCGATGCAGTGGCCGACCGCGGCGAGCGCGTCGTCGCCGGCCTGGTGGCCCTGCGTGTCGTTGTAGCGCTTGAAGTAGTCGACGTCGATGAACAGCAGCGACAGCGCGTGCTGCGAGCGCGCGGCGCGGCGCCATTCGCGCGCGAGCGTCACGTCGAGCATCCGGCGGTTGTCGAGGCCCGTCAGGCCATCGGTGCGCGCGAGCGCCTGCAATTCGGTTTCTGCCCGGTGGCGCTTGCGCAACTGCACGTCGAGCAGCAGCGACAGGCCGACGAAGCCGATCGCCAGCGCGGCCATCGCGGAGCCGATCGGAATCGCGCGGTCGTACCACGCGGCGTAGGTGTCGGCTTCCGAGCGCGCGACCATGATGATGAGCGGCAGGTGGTCGAGGTGCCGGAACACGTACAGGCGCCGCACGCCGTCGATCGACGCGGTGTCGGCGAAGCTGCCTTCGCTGGCCGTCATGAAGCGCCGGAACGTGCTGGCACGGCTGATGTCGCGGCCGACGATCTTGGGGTCGTATGGCTCGCGCGCGAGCATCCTGCCGTCCGTGTTGATCAGCGCGATCGAGCCGCGATCGCCGAGCGACAGCCGCGAGAACAGGTTCTGGAAATATTCGAGCCGGATCGACATCACCGCGACGCCGCCGAACGACCCGTCGGGTTTCGTGATCCGCCGGCTGAGCGCGATGCTCGGCGAGCCGCCGCGCAGCCGCGAATGGTACGGCGGGCTGACGTACAGGCCGACGTCAGGGTGATCGCGGTGCACGGCGAAGTACGGTTCGTTGGCGAAGTTGGCCTTGCGCGGCACGTCGCTCTTGCCGTCGACCGAGATGTCACCCTTCGCGTCGAGCACGTAGATGCCGCCGAGGTATTTGGCCGTCGTCGCCCGGTCGAACAGCACCTGGCGGCGCAGCGACATCGGCAGCCTGACGACCTCGGGGTCGTTCTCGCCTTCGACGACGGCCTGCAGCGACAGCGAATAGATCTCGATGTTGCGCTCGATGTCCCACGACGCCATCAGCGCAAGGTTCTGCTGCATCGCGGCCGAGCGGTCGCGCGCGTCGATGCGGCCTTCGTACAGCACGATCCCGCACAGCAGCAGCAGGAGCAGCGCGATCAGCAGCCCGGTATAGAAAATCAGGTGCGGCAGCAGGAACCGGCGCAGATGCGCGGCGACACGGCTCGTCAGGCCGGTTTCGCTGGGCATTGCGTAGTCGGTTTCTGCCATGGTCCGTATGGATCGATGGGCATCGTCGCCTGGCGGCGGGCCGATGCGATTGTTCGTATGACGTGACGGCGGCGATCCGCTGCGCGCCCTTCCCGCGCATTCCTCCCGTTCAGCGGAGAAAACGGACACCGATTATCGGTAATCGTGGCTGGATAAACCGATAAATCACTTATTCATAGGTGACATCTCTCGCGATTCGACGATCCGACGAATCGGGCGATGCGAATCCATCGGAGTATAGCGCGCGCGTTCGCGCGCGAGGAAAATGTTGCGACCCGTTGATCCGGATCAAATTTCAGTGCATTCCCGAACTTGCGCATATCGGGCAGAACGTTGCTGTGCAAGGTTTTGCGGCATGGCAGAAGAAGTCGCGCCGCGCGTGGCCGCCGAGCCCGGGGTTTTAACGGCGGGCGCGTGCCACAAACGAAAGCGCGCAATATGTACCGATTATCGGTTTCAACGGACCCATTCAACGACCGTGTGAACGCGAAAATGAAAACGGGCGGCCGAGAGGGCCGCCCGTTTCGTCAGGCCGGCATGCGGGCGGACCCGCATGCGCAACCTTATGCGCCGTGCTGTTGCGCCTTGAACGCGAGGCGGAACCGGTGCAGCAGCGGCTCGGTATACCCGCTCGGTTGCGACGTGCCCTGCAGTGCGAGCGCGCACGCGGCCTTGAACGCGGTCGACTGGTCGTAGCCGGGCGCCATCGGGCGATAGTTCGGGTCGCCGGCGTTCTGCTGGTCGACGACGCGGGCCATCCGCTTGAACACGTCGAGCACGAAGGCCTCGGTGATCACGCCGTGGCGCAGCCAGTTCGCGATGTGCTGGCTCGAGATGCGCAGCGTCGCGCGGTCTTCCATCAGGCCGACGTCGTGGATGTCCGGCACCTTCGAGCAGCCGACGCCCTGTTCGACCCAGCGCACGACGTAGCCGAGGATGCCCTGCGCGTTGTTCTCCACTTCGCTGAGGATCTCGGCGTCGCTCCACTCCGCGCGCTCGACGACCGGCACGGTCAGCAGCCCTTCGAGCAGCGCGTCGCGTTCGCTCGCGTACGGCGTCTTCTCGAGTGCCTGCTGGACGGCCTGCACGTCGACGAGGTGGTAGTGCAACGCGTGCAGCGTCGCGGCGGTCGGCGACGGCACCCAGGCGGTGTTCGCGCCGGCGCGCGGATGCGCGATCTTCTGCTCGAGCATCGCGTGCATCAGGTCCGGCATCGCCCACATGCCCTTGCCGATCTGTGCGCGGCCGCGCAGGCCGGCCGACAGGCCCGCGAGCACGTTGTTGCGCTCGTACGACTGGATCCATGCCGACGACTTCATGTCGCCCTTGCGGATCATCGGGCCTGCTTCCATCGCGGTGTGCATCTCGTCGCCGGTGCGGTCGAGGAAGCCGGTGTTGATGAACGCGACACGCGCGGCGGCCGCGGCGATACACGCGGCGAGGTTCACGCTGGTGCGGCGCTCCTCGTCCATGATGCCCATCTTCAGCGTGTTGCGCGGCAGGCCGTACAGATCCTCGATGCGCGCGAACAGCGTATCGGCGAACGCGACTTCGACCGGACCGTGCATCTTCGGCTTCACGATGTAGATCGAGCCCGTGCGCGAATTGCGCTTCGCGTTCAGGTCGTGCAGCGCGCACAGCGTCGTGACGACGCCGTCGAGGATCCCTTCCGGAATCTCGTTGCCGTTGCGGTCGAGCACCGCGCCGTTGGTCATCAGGTGGCCGACGTTGCGCACGAACAGCAGCGAGCGGCCGTGCAGCGACAGCGTGCCGCCGTCGGGCGTCGTGTATTCGCGATCGGCGTTCAGGCGGCGCGTGAAGCGCTTGCCGCCCTTCGCGACTTCCTCGACCAGCGTGCCCTGCATCAGGCCGAGCCAGTTGCGGTAGAGCTGGACCTTGTCGTCGGCGTCGACCGCCGCGACCGAATCCTCGCAGTCGATGATCGTGCTGACCGCGGCTTCGAGCACGACGTCCTTCACGTTCGCGAGATCGGCACGGCCGATCGGCGTCGATGCATCGATCTGGATCTCGAGGTGCAGGCCGTTGTGCTTCAGCAGGATCGCGGACGGTGCGTCGGCCGCGCCCTGGTAGCCGACGAACAGTGCCGGCTGCGCGAGAGACACGATGCCTTGCGCGGTTTCGACGGCGAGCTGGCCGTCCTGCACGCGGTAGCGCAGCGCGTCGCGGTGCGAGCCGCTCGCGAGCGGCGCCGCGTTGTCGAGCACGTTGCGCGCGTAGTCGATCACGCGCTGGCCGCGCGTCGGGTTGTAGACCGCGGTGCGTTCGGCGCCGCCGTCTTCAGGCAGCGCATCGGTGCCGTACAGCGCGTCGTACAGGCTGCCCCAGCGGGCGTTCGCGGCGTTCAGCGCATAGCGCGCGTTCGACAGCGGCACGACGAGCTGCGGGCCGGCCTGCGTGGCGATCTCGCTGTCGACGTTCGCGGTGGCTGCCGCGACGTTCGGCGGGACCGGCACGAGGTAGCCGATTTTCTCGAGGAATGCGCGATACGCGGCATGGTCGCGCACCGGGCCGGGGTGTGCGCGGTGCCATGCGTCGAGTTCCTGCTGCAGGCGATCGCGTTCCGCGAGCAGCTCGCGATTGCGCGGTGCCAGGTCATGCACCAGGGCCGAGAAACCGCTCCAGAACGCGGCCTTGTCGATGCCGGTGCCCGGCAACGCTTCGTTTTCAATGAACTGGCTGAGCGCTGGCGCGACTTGCAGTCCTGCTTGGTCGATCATCGTGAATCCTCCCGGGGAAAAATGCGCGCGCGGCTTGGCTGGTTATTCCGCGACGCTCTGTGTGCCGGCGCGAGCGATCTGCGCGTCCTGCTCCGACTTTACGCCAGACACGCCGATCGCGCCCGCAATCCGGCCGCCGACCGAGACCGGCACGCCACCTTCGAGCAACCCCGTCAGCGGCACGCTGAGAAACGCGGTGCGGCCACCGTTGATCATATCCTCATACGCTTTCGTCTCGCGACGGCCGAGCGCCGCCGCGCGCGCCTTGTCCTGCGCGATGTAGGTGCTGGCCGGCGAGGCGCCGTTCAGCCGCGCGAACGCGAGCAGGTGGCCGCCGTCGTCGACGACGGCGATCGACACGGCCCAGCCGTGGCGTTCCGCTTCCGCGCGGGCGGCGGCGAGCATGCGGTCGGCATCGGCGAGTTCGAGTTCGGGTTTCGTCTGCATGGATGTCCTCCGGAATCAGGTCAGTTGACGAGTCGGTTGTCGACGAGCTCGATCCAGTGGCGCACGGGCGTGCGGCCCGCGCCGTTCAGGTGAGTCTGGCAGCCGACGTTGGCCGTGACAATCAGGTCCGGCCGCGCGGCTTCGAGCGCATCGAGTTTGTTGTCGCGCAGTTGGGTCGCGAGTTCGGGTTGTGTCAGCGAATACGTGCCGGCCGAGCCGCAGCACAGATGGCCGTCGGCGACATTCGTCAGATCGAAGCCAAGGCGTGTCAGCACGCTTTCGACC
The DNA here is from genome assembly GCF_902499125.1 of Burkholderia arboris. GTDB lineage: Bacteria > Pseudomonadota > Gammaproteobacteria > Burkholderiales > Burkholderiaceae > Burkholderia > Burkholderia arboris. The sequence continues at coordinate 227,903 of NZ_CABVPX010000003.1, read as the reverse complement.
GCGCCGCCGAGGCGTTGCGCGTGCTGTAGCGTGCACGGGCAGTGGACCGCGACGCGGCGGGGCGTCTCGTCCGCCAGCGCGTCGAGCGGCTCGGCGGCGATCACTTCGGCGAGATCGCGCGCGAGCGCGCTGACGCGCCGCGCTTTCTCCGCATAGACGGGGTCGGAGCGCAGCAGGTCGCCGTATTCCTTCACGAACGCGCCGCAGCCGCTCGCCGTCAGCACGATCGCTTCGGCGCCGGCTTCGATCGCGGGCCACCATGCGTCGATATTGCGGCGCGCGCGGGCGAGGCCCGCGTCCTGCGCGTTCAGGTGGTATTCGGTCGCGCCGCAGCAGCCGGCTTCGCGCGCCGGCGTGACGCTGATGCCGAGCCGGTCGAGCACGCGCGCGGCGGCCGCATTGGTGTTCGGCGACAGCGACGGCTGCACGCAGCCTTCGAGCATCAGCACGCGCCGCGCGTGGCGCACGGCCGGGCGCGGTGCGGCCGCGGGGACAGCGGCCGGGATCTTGTCCTGCAGCGTGGCGGGCAGCAGCGGGCGCAGCGCGCGACCGGCCTTCAGCAGCGCGGCGAACGTCGCCGGGCGCGGCACGACGTGCCGCAGCCCCGCGCGCAGCAGGCGCTCGCGCGCCGGCCGCCGTGCGCGCTTCTCGGCTTCCGCGCGGCCGATGTCGAGCAGCGTGTGATAGCGCACGCCGGACGGGCAGGTCGTCTCGCAGTTCCGGCACGTCAGGCAGCGGTCGAGATGCTGTTGCGTGCGCTCGCCGCACGGCTCGCCTTCGAGCAGCTGCTTGATCAGGTAGATGCGGCCGCGCGGCCCGTCGAGCTCGTTGCCGAGCACCTGGTAGGTCGGGCAGGTCGCATTGCAGAAGCCGCAGTGCACGCACGCGCGCAGGATCGCTTCCGCTTCGTCGGCCCGGGCGAGGGCCTTGCTTGCTTCGCTGAGATTGGTTTGCATCGGCGGGTCCGGATCGGGTTCGCGTCAGAAGCCGGCGTAGAGCCGGCCGGGATTGAAGATCGCATGCGGATCGAGCTGTGCCTTGAGTTGTCGATGTACGCGCATCAGCGCAGGCGGCAGCGGTTGGAACGGCTCGTGGGTGGAGCCCGGCGTGAAGCAGGTCGCGTGGCCGCCCCATTGCGCGGCTAGCCGCTGCACGTCGGCCGGCGCCGCGTCGCTCGCCAGCCAGCGTTGCGCGCCGCCCCAGTCGACGAGCTGCGCACCCGGCAACGCGTCGAGCGGCGCGGCGGCCGGCACCGACACGCGCCACAGCGGACGCGGATCGTCGAAGAACGGCAGCGCGAGGTCGCGCAGCCGTGCCCAGAATGCGTCGCCGGTGTCGTCCATCGGATCGCCGCCGATCGTGTCGCGTGCAGCCTTCACCGAGCCTTCGCCGCCTTCGATCCGCACGCGCAGCACGCCGTCCGCGTGGCACGCGCCTGCGAGCGGCAGCCCCGCGCGCCGCCACGCGGCGATGCGCTGCATGGCTTCGCTGGCGGCAAGCGGCAACGCCAGATCGCAGGTTGCGCGCGGCTTCGGCAGCACCTTCAACGACACTTCGGTCACGACGCCGAGGCAGCCGAAGCTGCCCGCGAGCAGCCGCGACACGTCGTAGCCCGCGACGTTCTTCATCACTTCGCCGCCGAAGCGCAGGTGCTTCGCGTGGCCGGTAATCACGCGGCAGCCGAGCACGAAGTCGCGCACCGCGCCGGCCCACGGGCGGCGCGGACCCGACAGCGCCGCCGCGAACATCCCGCCGACCGTTGCCGTGCCGCCGAACGACGGCGGCTCGCACGGCAGCATCTGGCCGGCCGCGTCGAGCATCGCTTCGAGATCGGCGAGCGGGGTGCCCGCGCGCGCGGTGACGACGAGTTCGGTCGGGTCGTACGACACGACCCCGCGATGCGTGCGCACGTCGAGCGTGCGGCCTTCGACAGGGCGGCCGAGGAACGCCTTCGTGCCGGCGCCGCGGATGTGCAGCGGCTGGCGGTCGTGGATTGCCGCGTCGACCTGCGCGACGAGCGCCGCGCTGTCGTCGATCGATTCGATGTCGCGTCGCATCAGAAGCGCTCCAGTTCGGGAAACGGCAGCTTGCCGTGATGGACGTGCATCGCGCCGAATTCGGCGCAGCGGTGCAGCGTCGGGATGTTCTTGCCGGGATTGAGCAGGCCCTGCGGATCGAACGCGGCCTTCACCGCATGGAAGAACGTGATTTCGTCGGCGTTGAACTGCACGCACATCTGGTTGATCTTCTCGCGCCCGACGCCATGCTCGCCGGTGATGCTGCCGCCCGCTGCGACGCACAGCTCGAGGATCCTGCCGCCGAGTGCTTCCGCGCGATCGAGTTCGCCGGGCCGGTTCGCATCGAACAGGATCAGCGGATGCATGTTGCCGTCGCCCGCGTGGAACACGTTCGCGACCGGCAGCCCGTACTCGGCGGACAGCGCCGCGATCCCTTCGAGCACGCGCGGCAGCTCGCGGCGCGGGATCGTGCCGTCCATGCAGTAGTAGTCGGGTGACATGCGGCCGACCGCGGGGAACGCGTTCTTGCGGCCGGCCCAGAAACGCTGACGCTCGGCTTCGTCGCGCGCGACGCGAATCTCGGTCGCGCCCGCGTCGCGCAGCAGCGTGGCGACGCGTTCGGCGTCGTCGTCGACGTCGCTCGCCGCGCCGTCGAGTTCGCACAGCAGGATCGCCTGCGCATCGACCGGATAGCCGGCGTGGATGAAATCCTCGGCCGCGCGGATCGCGAGGTTGTCCATCATCTCGAGGCCGCCGGGAATCACGCCCGCACCGATGATGCGCGCGACCGCGGCGCCGGCCTCGGCGACGTCGTCGAAGCTTGCCATCAGCACCTTCACGCTCGGCGGTTTCGGCAGCAGCTTCACCGTCACTTCGGTGACGATGCCGAGCATCCCCTCGGAGCCGGTGAATAGCGCGAGCAGGTCGAAGCCCGGTGCGTCGAGCGCATCGGCGCCGAGCGTGAGCGTATCGCCGTCGATCGTCAGGATCTCGACCTTCAGGATGTTGTGCACCGTGAGCCCGTATTTGAGGCAATGCACGCCGCCGGCGTTCTCGGCGACGTTGCCGCCGATCGAGCATGCGATCTGCGACGACGGATCGGGGGCGTAGTAGAGGCCGTGCGGCGCGGCCGCCTGCGAGATCGCGAGGTTGCGCACGCCGGGCTGCACGCGCGCGATGCCTGCATCGGGGTCGATATCGAGAATCCGGTTGAACTTCGCCATCACGAGCAGGATGCCTTTTTCGAGCGGCATCGCGCCGCCCGACAGCCCCGTGCCCGCGCCGCGCGCGACGACCGGCACGCGGTGCTCGGCCGCGACGCGCAGCACCGCACGCACCTGTTCGACCGTGTCGGGAAGCACGACCGCGAGCGGCACCGTGCGGTACGCGGCGAGGCCGTCGCATTCGAACGGCCTGAGCGCCTCGCGTTCATGCAGCACGTCGAGGCCGGGCGCCGCCGCGTGCAGCGCGGCGACGAGCGTGTCGCGGCTGACGGTCGTCAGCGGGCCGTCGATCCGTTCGTCGTAGATGAAACTCATTGGTCTGTCTCCACCATGCGGGCGGCTGCGCGATGCGCGACACGCCAGAAGGAGGGGATTCTTGGCGGGCCGCGCGGGCCTGTCCAGACGTCTTCGATGTGGTCATACCAGTTTTTGGAGGGGCCCTCCGTCGATAGTCGGCGAAGATCATGAAATCCCAATTGGAACAAGGCTTTGTGCGAAAATCTCCGCTCTCCGTCCAAAGTGGTCATACCAGTATGGAAATGCAGGATCGAGAAGGGCCGGCCCGACGCGTGGCCGACGTCGTCGCCGAACGGATCGAGAAGCTGATCGTCGACGGCGTGCTGAAGGCCGGGCAGGCGCTGCCGTCCGAGCGGCGGCTGACCGAGAAGCTCGGCGTGTCGCGCACGGCCGTGCGGGAAGGGATGAAGCTGCTGCACGCGCGCGGGATCATCGACACGACGCATGGCAAGGGCTCGTTCGTTGCGAGCCTGACCCCGCAACGCGAGATCACGCCGATGATGCATCTGCTCGGCTCGCAGCCGCGCACGCTGTACGACCTGTTCGAGGTGCGCGGGATGCTCGAGACCGAGGCCGCGCGGCTTGCCGCGCTGCGTGGCACGCCGGCCGATTTCATCCTGATCAAGCGCCGCTACGAGGAAATGACGGCGGCCGATGCGCAGGATCTCGACCCCGCCGCGCGCGCGAAGCTCGATCACGCGTTTCATCTTGCGATCTGCGAGGCGTCGCACAACCCCGTGCTCGTCAACACGCTGCAGTCGCTGACCGACCTGCTGCTCAGTTCGGTATTCGCATCGGTGAACAACCTCTATCACCGCGAACCGCTGAAGAAGCAGATCGACCGCCAGCACGCGCGGCTCTACAACGCGGTCACGGGGCGGCTGCCCGACCAGGCGCGCAAGGCCGCGAGCGAACACATCCGCCAGTGCGTCGAGTATCTGCGCGAGATCGAGCAGGAGGAACAGCGGCTCGTGCGTTCGACGTTGCGGCTCGAAGGGTGGACGTGAGCAGGCGACGGCCCGTGCGGGCGATGACGTAAATCAAGCAGAGTGCGTTGACGAGGCGGCGTTCTGGTCAAATATGTCACAATGTGATGTATTGGATGTGCGGTCCGCGTTGATGTGCGCACATTCGTGCAACACGCGTCGCGTAACGTCGAGCGTGTTACGCCACCGATCCTGACAGGAGGATGCCGCATGTCGATGCCGCCGCATGGAGACGGCCCCGCCGCCCGCACCGATCCGATTCCGCAAGAAGACCGCGCCGCGTTGCTGACGACGCTCGACGAGCTGCTGGAGGCCGAGCGCGCCGGTGCGCGTGTCGCTTCCGAAACGGCGGCCGAGGTCACCGGCGATCCCGAACTGCATCGGCTGATCACGCATATCCGCCAAGACGAGGCGCACTGGTGCCGCGTGCTCGTCGACGCGATTCGTTCGCTCGATGCGGTCCCGACAAGCGCGACCGGCGCGTTCTACGAGAAGGCGATGGCGATCGACGATCCGGCCGAGCGCATGGCGTTCCTGAATCGCGGCCAGCGCTGGGTCGTGCGCAAGCTGCAGACACTGCTGCCGACGCTCGCGAATCAGGAGATTCATCACGCGCTGTCGCTGATGCTGGTCGCGCACGAGAAGAACATCGGGGCGGTGGATGTGCGATTGCGAGGGGGAGCGGGCGGGGCGTGACCGGCGCAGTAACCGCTAGAATTGCGGTTTTAGCCCGGAATACATCCATGTCCTTCGCCTCCCTTGGCCTGATCGAGCCGCTGCTGCGCAATCTGCAGGGCCTCAATTACCAGACACCTACGCCGGTGCAGGCCAAGGCGATTCCTGCCGTGCTGAGTGGCAAGGACGTCATGGCTGCGGCGCAAACCGGCACGGGTAAAACGGCCGGTTTTGCGCTGCCGCTGTTGCAACGGCTCGTGCAGCATGGCCCGGCGGTGTCCAGCAATCGCGCGCGCGTGCTGGTGCTGGTGCCCACGCGGGAGCTGGCCGAACAGGTGCTTCAAAGCTTCGTCGAGTACGGCAAAGGCCTCGATCTGCGTTTCCTGGCCGCGTACGGCGGCGTGAGCATCAATCCTCAGATGATGAAGCTGCGCAAGGGCGTGGATGTGCTCGTTGCCACGCCGGGCCGTCTGCTCGACCTCAATCGCCAGAACGCGGTGCAGTTCGACCAGGTGCAGACGCTGGTGCTGGATGAAGCCGACCGCATGCTGGATCTGGGCTTCGCGCGCGAACTCAATGCCGTCTTTGCCGCGTTGCCGACGCAGCGCCAGACGCTGCTGTTCTCCGCCACGTTCACCGACGATATCCGCGCGATGGCGGCGAGCATTCTGCGCAGCCCGGTCGATATCAGCGTCAGCCCGCCCAATGTCACGGCCAGCAAGATCAAGCAATGGGTGGTGACGGTCGACAAGCGGAACAAGCCGGACCTCTTCATGCACCTGGTGGCCGAAAACAACTGGGAGCACGCGCTGGTGTTCGTCAAGACCCGCATTGGCGTGGATTACCTGGCGGCCATGCTGGATGAAGCAGGGTATGCGGTCGACACCATCCACGGCGACAAGCCGCAGCCCGCGCGCCTGCGTGCGCTGGAGCGCTTCAAGACGCGCGAAGTACAGATGCTGGTCGCCACCGATGTGGCGGCACGCGGGCTCGATATCGACGATCTGCCGCTGGTGATCAACGTCGATCTGCCGATCGTCGCGCAGGACTATGTGCACCGTATCGGCCGTACCGGCCGCGCGGGCGCCAGCGGAGTGGCGGTGTCGCTGGTGTGCGCCGATGAGGCGCCGCAACTGGCCGCGATCGAAGCGCTGATCCGGCAAACGCTGCGGCGTGAGGAAGAGCCGGGTTTCGAAGCCGAACACCGCGTGCCGGAAACGAGTGCGACGGGGCAGATTCTCAAGAAACCCAAAAAGCCGAAGAAGCCCAAAGTGCAGCAAGCGGTGCCGGTCGCCAAGCCGGTGCCCGGCAAGAAGCCGCGCCCGCAGGGCGGCGAAAGCCAGCGCAAGCCTGCGGCACAGCACGCGAAGCCGGCCGGAAACGGAACGGACTACACCATCGGCAGCCCGTTTAGCGTGCAGAAGCCGCGCAGCAAACCTGCGGGGAAGGCGGGTGCGGGCAAGCCGGCGGGTGGCCGTGGCAAACCGTCCAGGTAATTCGTCGCTTTCGCGAACCGTGTCATAGCATGCCCATCCCCCGCGCTGAAGACGGGCAATCCGGGCAATCAATGTTGCGCGGGCGTCATTCAACGCGACGTTCAGGATCGTATGGCGTGGCGCCTGCGTCGGGTTGGCGACCGGTTCAGGTTCCTTCAGTGGACGCTACGGGGCAGCCGGGCGCGTCGACTGACGCACCGTCTCTCGTTTCGATGCCTCACGCTTTCGTCCGCATCCGTATTCATCGGTCGTCGGCAAAACGGATTCTGCAACTTTCCCCGCGATCCGAAGCTCCGACGTTCGCTGAAGCAAGCTGTGCATGCCGCCGTCGAGCTTCATTTCGACGACGGCGCGTGGCTTGCATCGGAATCGCATCAGGAAACGGCAGTCGCATCTTATGGTTGTACTGGGCCATGAAGCGGCATTCGTACTTGGTCTGGCCGAGGCGATCGGACGTCGGCGCCGCGCTCAACAGCCGGTACCGGCGGTGACGCCGCGATGTATCCGTGTCTTCTCTGCGACCCGAGCGGCTCTAATATCAATCGCCGCACTTCATTGTGGCCGTCACCGGCAACCGGTAACGCTGCAGTGCCACGTCCAGCAACCCGGCGATCTCTTCGCGCAATTCAACCGGAGAGATCACTTCAACCGACGGCGCGTGCTGCAACAGCAGATGGCGCAGTGCGACGGAAGGCGCCACCGTCGCCCGTAACACGAAGCCATCGGTCTGATCTTCGATATGCTGATCGGCAGCAAGCCGCACCGACCGGAACGGGCTAGGCACGCCCTTCCGTTCGTGAATGCGCAACGCCAGCAGCACGGGCGGCTCGGGGAACCATTCGAGCACCCGGTCATCGCGGATGAAGGCCTCCAGGTCGAAATCGTCTTCGCGCTTGAGATCGTGGCCGAGATTACGCACCGCGACGATTCGATCGCAGCGGATCAGGAAGGCATCCCCTTGCCGGCCGCTGGAGCGTCTGCCTCGCACGACCAGATACCAGCAAGGTCCTTTCTCGACGATTGCGTAGGGCAGCACAACGTACTCCCTTGCGTCGCCGGATTGCTGGTCGGCCTTGCAATACCGTATCGCCAGTGTCTCGTCCCGATACAGCGCGGTCAGTACGGCGTCGAAAATGCCAGGCGGTACCTCCGGCGCAAGCAAGGGATAGCCGGCATCCAGGCGCACCGTCTTTCCCATCCACGCCTGTGCGCTGAGAAGCCGGCTGTCGGCAGCGCTTTCGGCAAGGACTCCCGCGGCGCTATCGAAGTACGCTTCAAACTCCCCCATGCGTTGCGGAAGGTGGTGCTGCGCCAGTTGTTGCAACTTCAGCAAAGCCAGTGCAAGGTCAACGGATGGCCGCTTCATGGATGCGGGCACCCGCTTGATCAAGCGCCAGCGAGTCGCGGGACCCATACCGTCGCGCTCGATCCAGCGCATCTGCTCGAGGGCGGTCAGTGTCCGTCTGGCTTTTCGTTCATGAAAATCCGGGAAACGACCCAGCACGACTTCCTTCAGTTCGCTGGAAGTCCACCAGCGGTCCAATGACGGCGCCATCGCATTCAATACCGCCTCATGTTCGGGCGCGAGCATTCGAGTCTATTGCAGAGTCTGAGGCCGAAATGCTACGAGACACGCGCGGTTTTGTCTAATCGGCCGCGACCGGATCAATGCGCTTCCGGCAAGGGGCGTACTTCACCGCTGGCACTCACCCCGCATGTGTGGCGGGAAAATCATCGGCGCATCGTCCGTGCTGCCTCGGGTCCGATAAAAAAGCGACCGCGTCCTCTGACTGGACAGAATCTGTCCGGTTGCCCTACCACACTGTCGTCGACGGTCCGGCACGACGTGGCCACACCGCCGCGCTGTGTAAAACGAGCGGGCAACCGCGCAACCTGAGGAGTCGACGAGATGATCATTTTCACCACATTCTGGGCAACGTTTACCTTGCTGCTCAATACCGCCATGGCGGCGTTTGGCGCCTGGCTCGCCTCCACGCTGTTCGGCGCGCTTGTGGTGGCGGCCGTCGCATGTGCGATCACGGTCGCGTACAAGGCAATTCCGAAAGGCCCCTTGGAGCGCTTCCTTTAACCGTTGCCCGGTCGGCACCTGCAAACGAAGGGGCACCCCTTCATGACGCTCGCGACCATGGTGTATTGGCGATGCATCGCTCGATCTCGGGCTAAAGATGCGCCGGTGATGGCCGATATTGGTAGTGCACGTTTGCGTACCCCGATCTGCCAGCCGTCTCAACACTGAGCGGCGGGCGGAATGCGCAGCGATGCGGCACCCGTTGGGCAAGCAGCTTGCGTTCGTTTCCGGTAGAGCGCCTCGGCGGTGAGCGATGAACCATGGACCGGCGTTTCTCGCCGGAGATCCGGCTTGGTTGGAGAACAATGAATGTCGACTAGCGTAGATGGATTCCAGCGACGCAAGGCCCTGATGGGCCGGGAGCGGAGCACCGAACTTGCCAATGAAACGCGAGTTCCGGAATCATCGGCAGGCCGTCACGTGGATGAGGCCCTTCTTGCGACGCTTGGGGCAGATGCGATGACCCTGCCTGACTTTTCCGTGCTCCCGGCGGAAGTGGACACGATCTTGAAAGAGGTCACGGACGCGTATAACCGTGGTCGACTCGACGCCACGCTGGAGAAGTGCAAATCGGACGTGATTCAGTCGATTGTCGGCCCGTTCGGGCTCGGCAAGTTTGTCAGCGCCTATGACAAGCGAGGGGGAAACGTCGACACGGTTCACAACGTGCGTAACGGCGTCTGGGCAACGGACGCCGAACGGGAAAGGCACGAGAACCGGGGCGAGTACGACTCGACGCCCTACCACACCCACGCGAATTACAAGGCCAAGAACGCCGAGACGTCGGAAGGCGTGAAGGCCGGCACGGCAACGGATGCGCTCACTGGCGAGACGCTTCGACACAAGCAGAAGCAACTCGACCACGTGATCTCGGCGAAGGAAACGCACGACGACGCGGGCATTACGCTGGCGGAGTTGAACCACACGGACATGGCAAATCGTCCCGACAATCTGGCTCCGACGCACACTTCGATCAATACCTCGAAGAAGGACAAGAGCATGTCGGCGTATCTGGCATGGCTGGCCGAGCGGAAGGAATCCCGAGACGCGCGCATCGAAGTACTTGCCGCGAAGCCCGAGCTCTCCGACAAGGAGCGCAAGGAACTCGGCAAGCTCACCCAGCAAGCGAGCGTCGATGAAGCCCGCGCCCGGGAACTCGACGAGAAGGCACGCAAGGACAGGGACGGCGAGGTCAACCGCCAGTACTACACCAGCGAGAAATTTGCGTTCAACGTGCTTGGCAGCGGCCTTGTCGAAGGCGGCAAGATGGGGGCGCAACAGATGATCGGCGCGGCCGTTGCGGAGTTTCTCGTCGCGCTCGTCGAGGAACTCCAGGATTGGTATCGCAACGGTCGCAAGGACTTCAACTTCAACGAGCGATTCGGACGGATCCGCGACAGTGTCATTTCCAAGTGGAGGGCATTCCTGTCGCAAGGTCTTCAAGGAGCGCTCTCGGGGTTCATCTCAAACCTCGCCACGGTCGTGATCAATGCCTTCATCACGACGCACAAGCGCGTCGCGAGAATGGTTCGAGAAGGGGTGTTCTCGATGTTCCGCGCGTTCAAGACGATCATCGTGCGACCGGAGGGCATGACCTACCAGCAAGCCATGCACGAGGCATCCAAGCTCGCGTTCGGGGGGGCGCTGGTCATTGGCGGCGTTGCCATCGAAGAAGTTCTGGTGCGCCAACTCCAGGCGATCGGACTGGGCCTCATCGCCGACGTCGCCGGCGCGGTCATTGTGGGCGCCCTCGTCGCCATCGCGACACTTCTGTGCGCGCTCATGCTGGATCACCTCGATCTGTTCGGCGCCGAGGCAACGACGCGGGACGAACACGTCGGCAAAATGCTGAAGGCAGACACCGAGGCGTCCATGGCGGAGTGCGAACGCTTGTTGCAGGCGCTGGCCGCGAGCGCGGGCTGAGGCGGTTTGGCGCACGGGATCGGATGCTGAGCCGGCGGCGCCCTGGCTCGGCGAATGCATCACGGGGCCGATCCAAACCGGAGTACATCTTGTCCCTGGCAGATCCGGGACGGGGAAACCACCAGGCTATTTCTACGCCGGTGCCGGCATGTGCGCCAGACATTGGCCCGTGGGCAACTGGACGAAAACTGAACAAACCAAGGATAACAATGGGCATCAAGTATCGGGCGGACAACGACCTGACGTTTCTGAAATACAGTTCGGAGGAGGACCTGGCGGTACTCGCGCGCTATCTGACCCACGACAAGGACGGCAAGCCGAGGCGCGCCAGCGAGTTACTGAGTGATCCCGATTTCCGGAAGGCCGAGGGCCGACCCGACCGTCACCGGAAATCCTGGGACGCCATTGCAGGCGAGCTTCAGCATTTCGGCGGGGACACACTCGCCAACCTGGTCCGTGGCACCGGCGTTCTCTACAAAGAAATTCTGCTGGATGTCTGTGCAAAGCTGAACGTCAAGGTAGAGAAGAAGGGATCGGTCTCGGACATCGAGACGGTGGTGGTCGACAAGGTCATCTCCGATGCGTGGGACAAGCTGTCGCCAGCGGACCAGGATGCGCTGCTGGTTGGAGTCGGCGGCGTTTGCAAGGTGGGCGGCAGTGGCCTCCTGTCGCTTCAGATCCTTTTGCAAGGCGGCGGCCCCGTTGCGTTTGCAATCGTGAGGGCGCTTGCAGCGTCACTCGGCTACACGCTGACCGGTCAGGCGATACTGATCGCGGGTGGCGGGGCAGTCTTGCGTGCGTTTGCCGGCCCGTTCGGCCTGGCGGCCTCCGCATTCCTCCTGGTGCCCAGCATCAGCGGAGCAGCGTATCGAGTCACTATCCCCGCCGTTATTCAGATCGCCTACATGCGGCGGGCGATGCATCAAGACGGAGCTACTTCCAACGACGCGCCGAGTTCGCGGCCGGTGGGCGTGCCGGGTGGGCGGTTCGGCTACTGGGCGGCGGTGAGCGCGGCCATCGCCAGGAACGCTTGTGCTGCTGCATCCGACGCGATTTTGCCCAAGCGCGAGGCTGCCAGGGAACCGGGTCTCCCCCCCGATATTGCCGCCGAAATGCGAGCTCGACAGGCCAAGCTGGAGGCCGCGGTGGCCGCGGTGTTCGTGAGAACCAAGAGCCTGGAAGAATACTTCGAACTCATCGTATCGACCCATGCGATTGGCCTGGCCTGTGCTGCGGTGGAGGGTCACGTTTCCCAGGAGCAAGCACGCGAGATCAACGAGTTTATCGCGGGTGTCGGAGGCAGATTGATGCCTGAGCATGTTCTCAAAAAAATCGAGCGACTATCGAGCGCCCCGCCCAATCTCGCGACAGCGTTCGAACTGGTCAGTCGACACAACGCGGAATCCTTGGCGTTTTTCGACAGCGTCGTCGAGGACACGCTGGCGTTGAGTGGGCGCGACAAATCCGCGATCGATAAAACACTCGGTGAGTGGCGGGCGCTGCGCATGAATCGCGCGGCTTGATATGCAAGGGGCCTGCCGCGCCGAGGCAGGCAAGCTTGTCGGGACGTCGATCGCGTTGCAGCCGCTCGGTTCGACGCGGGCCGACATCTCGCAGGAAAAGCACGAAAAAAGCCCGCCGAAGCGGGCAACCTCACGATGCGGAGGGGGAGATACGAAAACGCGTTCGGTGCGCGCTCAGCCTTTCGTCGCGCCGAACGTGAGCCCCGCGACGAAATGTTTCTGCATCGCGAAGAACATCGCGACCGACGGCAGCGCGGCAAGAATCGATCCGGCCGACACGAGATTCCACGACGTCGTCCATTGCCCCTTCAGCGCCGCGACGCCGGCCGTGATCGGCGCGGCCTCGTCGCCCTGCGTGAGACACAGCGCCCAGAAGTAATCGTTCCACACGAACGTGAACACCAAAATCGCCAGCGCAGCCAGCGCGGGCCGAATCAGCGGCAACACGATCCGCCAGAACACCGTCCATTCCCCCGCGCCTTCGATGCGCGCGGCCTCGATCAGCTCGAACGGCAACTGCTTGATGAAGTTGCGCAGGAACAGCGTGCAGAACCCGGTCTGAAACGCGACATGAAACAGGATCAGCGCTTCGACGGTATTGAACACACCGAGCCTCAACGACAGGTCACGCACCGGAATCATCAGCACCTGCACCGGCACGAAGTTGCCGGCGACGAACGTGCCGAACAGCGCGGTACTGCCGCGAAACCGGTAGGTCGCGAGCGCGAAGCCGGCCATCGCCGCGAGCGCGATCGAGCCGATCACGGACGGCACCGTGATCTGCACGCTGTTCCAGAAGTAATGCAGCATCGGCGACGTCGTCAGCGCGTCGCGATAGTTCTCGATCATCGCGAAGTGGCGCGGCCAGCCCCAGTAGTGGCCTTCGACGAGTTCCTCGGTCGAGCGCACCGACGTGACGAACACAGCGATCATCGGCAGCAGCCAGATCAGCAGCGCGACGGGCAGCGACAGCTTGTACAGCCGGCGCGAGACGGGCTTCCATCGGGCAACGGGTGTCGGAAACATGATGAGCCTCCCCGGGGTCACTGCTCGTTGCGCAGCATGCGGCGCAACTGGAACACGATGTAGACGAGCATGATCGCGAACAGCACGACCGCGATCGACGCGGAATAGCCGAGCCGGTAATACTTGATTGCCTGGTCGTACATGTAATACGCGAGCACGGTCGAACTCTCGAACGGCCCGCCGCTCGTCATCACCGAGATCAGGTCGAAGCTGCGCAGCGCACCGATCACCGTGACGACGATCGCCATGAACGTGGTCGGCCGCAGCTGCGGCAGCACGACGTGCCACAGCAGTGCGAAGCCGCGCGCGCCTTCCATCCGCGCGGCCTCGATCTGTTCCGGGTTGACCGACGTGAGGCCGGTCAGGTACAGGATCATGCAGTACGCGGTCTGCGGCCACAGCGCGGCGAACACGACGCCGAGCGTCGCATAGCGCGCGTCGCCGAGTACCGGGATGCCGTGCCCCGCGATCAGCGCGAGCAGCCCGAAGGTCGGATCGTAGAACCACGAGAAGATCAGGCCGACGACCACGCCGGACAGCACGAACGGCGCGAAGAACAGCGACTTCACGAGCCGGATGCCGCCGACCGCCTGGTTCAGGTACAGCGCGAGCGCGAGGCCGAGCGGCGGCGCGAGCATGAAGAGCGCGAGCCAGATCACGTTGTTGCGCAGCGCGGTGTAGAACGTCGGCGCCTGCAGCAGCTCGGCGTAGTTCGCGAGCCCGACGAAGGTGCGCTCGGTCATCCCGTCCCAGTTGTACAGGCTCAGCCACAGCGTCGACAGGATCGGCCAGATCACATAGACGGCAACCATCGCGCAGGCCGGCGCGAGAAACAGCCACGCGGCGCGCTGTTGCCGCCGCACGGCGGGCGACGGGCGGCGCGCGGGCAACGCAGCGGCGGATGTCCCGCGCGGCGGCGGCGCGGCGCCGGCGGGCGGGGTGGACGTGATCGGACTGGACACGGCAAGCCTCCTGAACGGACACGGCGGCGCGCGGCCGCCGGTTGGGTCACGCGGTCACTTCTTGTAGATCCGCTTGCGGGTCTGTTCGAGCTGCGCGAGCACCGTATCGAGCTGCGCGGGATTCGCGAGGAACTGCTGCATGCCCTTCATCCCTTCGTCGGCCATTTCCTTCGTCATGTCGCGGTCGTAGAACTGCGCGACGCCTCCCTTCGTGTCGGCAAGGATGCGGAAGCCGATGCGTGAAATCGGATCGGCCGGCTCGGGCGACTTGCTGTTGGCCGACAGCGAGCCGAGGCCTTCCGCGAGCTTCGCGCCCATCTCGGGCGTTTCGACGAACGCGAGGAACGTGTGCGCATCGGCCTTGTTCTTCGCCTTCGTCGGGATGTGCAGCGACTCGACCGGGCCGTCCTCGGCGGTCGGCACCTTCGGGTCGATGATCGGGAACCGGTAGTAGCCCATTTCCTGCTTCACGCTCGGCGGAAAGCCGGCCGCGATGAAGGTGCCCATCAGCATCATCGCGGCCTTGCCCTGGAACAGGAACGGCTGCGCGCCGTCGAGATCGTAGGACAGCGCGTTGTCGATGAAGTAGCCGGCATCGATCAGCGATTTCCACGTCGTGTAGACCTTCTTCACGCGCGGGTCGGTGTACGGCACGTCGCCGGCCATCAATTGCTGGTGGAACGCGTTGCCGTTCAGGCGCAGGTCGAGATAGTCGAACCAGCCGGCGAGTGTCCACGCGTCGCGGCCGCCGATCGCGATCGGCGTGATGCCGGCCGCTTTCAGTTTCTTGCACGCGTCCAGAAACTGGTCCCAGGTCTTCGGCTCGTCGGCGATGCCGACCTTGCGGAACAGGTCCTTGCGGTAGAACAGCCCCCACGAGTAGTAGACGGTCGGCGCCGCGTACTGCTTGCCGTTGTACGACGATGCGTCGCGCGTCGACGCATACATCGCGCCCCAGCCGTTTTTCGTCCAGTCGCCGCTCAGGTCTTCGAACAGCCCGCGCTTCGCGTAGTACGCCATCCGCTCACCCGCGTGCCAGTTCACGACGTCCGGCGCGACGGTCGTGAGCCACGCGGGGAGCTGCACCTTGTACGCTTCCTCGTCGACGAAGGTTGCCTTCACGTCGATGTCGGGGTGCGCCTTGCGAAAGGCGTCGAGCGTCGATTGCCAGACCGCGCGCTGGCTCGCGCCCTTGAACGCGATGTTGATCGTCAGCGTGCCGGCATCGGCGGGCGCCGTCATGCCGAGCGACGCGAAGGCGACGGCGGCGGCCGTGGCGAGCCGGGCGGCGGCGCGAAGGGGGCGATGTGTCATGCGTGTCTCCAGTCCTGTGTGTCGTTGTGCGTGACCGGCGCGGCGTGGCGCCGGTGGCGGGATGCTACGAACGGCTTCGATACACGGCCACGTCCCGCGGCCCGACTTGCGCGGCGCCGAGCACGAATGCCGACGGCGGCACTGCGTCGATCGTGTGCGGTGCGTTGCCGTAGTTGAAAACGTAGGTCAGGCCGCCGCGCCGGCTCACGCGCACGCCGTCGCCGAGCGGCGCCGGCGCGAGGCCCGCTTCGGCCGCGACGTCGGCGAACAGCTTCGTGGTGGTCGCGTCGTCGAACAGCGCAGCCCAGTAGTGCAGCACGCCATGCGATACGCAGGCCGGATGACCGTCGGCGAAACGGGCGCGCACGACGCTGCGCGTGTCGTCGCGCAGCTCGACGAAGTCGCGCCAGTGGCGCGCATCGCCCGCGAGCGGCGAACCGTCGCGCAGCGTGCCGTCGATCCGCTCGGTCACGTTCGGCCGCAGCGACTCGACGCGCCACACGCGCACCGGCAGGATCGACGCGAGCGGGCCGGGCGGCAGCGTCGGCGGAATCTGCAAGTCGACGGTCTTCGAACCGGTACGCGGCCCGAACACCGCATGCGCGCCCGATGCGGCGAGCCGTGCCGCGAAATCGTCGGGCACGACGGGCAGCGGCGGCACGACGACGAGGCGGTAGCCGTCGAGCGGCGCGTTCGCCGAAACGATGTCGACGTCGAGGCCGAGCGCGCGCAGCGCCGAGTAGTACTCGAATGCGAAGCGCGGGTAGTGGAAATCGGCGCCCTGCGGCTGCACTTCGAACAGCCACTTCGCTTCGTAGTCGAAGACCAGCGCGACCGGTGCGCGCACCGGGCCGTCCGCATCCGCATCCTTGCCGGCGTCGTGCACGGCCGCGATCTCGCGTGCGACGCGCTGCGCCTCGCGGCCGCCTTCATCGAGCTTGTCGTCGGGCGTGTGCAGGCCGGCATGCATCTGTTCCTGCGCGAACGGCGCCTGCCGCCAGCGGAAGTACGACACGCAGCCGGCGCCGTGCGCGAACGCTTCCCAGCTCCACAGACGCACCATGCCCGGCAGCGGCGCGGGGTTCCACTGCGCCCAGTTCACGGGCCCCGGCTGTTGTTCCATCACCCAGAACGGCAGCTTCGACATGCCGCGATAGAGGTCGTGATTGAACGACGCGAAATCGGGATGGCCGGTGCGCAGCCAATGCGCCTTCACGTCGGGCGCGAACCATTGCTCCTCGAGCGCGCCGAGCGGGTAGCTGTCCCACGTCGCGATGTCGAGGTCGCGGGCGACCTCGTAGTGGTCGAACTCGGTGAACAGCTGCATGAAGTTGTGCGCGACAGGCCGGCCCGGCGAGTGCGCGCGGATCACGTCGACCTGCATCCGGTGATAGCGCGCGACTTCGTCGGACGCGAAGCGCCGGTAGTCGAGGCGATGCGACGGATGCGCTTCGGTTACGGTGCCGACGGGCGCGTCGACTTCGTCGAAATGGCGATACTCCATGCTCCAGAACACGGTGCCCCACGCGCGGTTCAGCGCGTCGATCGTGCCGTAGCGTGCCTTCAGCCATGCACGAAAGCGTACGAGCGCGGCCGGCGAGTAGCTGACGACGGTCTGATGGCAGCCGAGTTCGTTGTCGGTCTGCCAGTAGCGCACGGCCGGGTGGCGGCCGTAGCGTTCGGCGACCGCCGTGCAGATCTGGCGCGACGCTTCGAGATAGGTCGGCGACGAGAAGTCGTAGTGGCGGCGCGAGCCGAATGCGCGCGGCCGTCCGTCCGCGCCGATCGCGAGGATGTCGGGATGGCGGTCGACCAGCCACTTCGGCGGCGTCGCGGTCGGCGTGCACATCACGATCTCGAGGCCGGCTGTGCCGAGCACGTCGATCGCGCGGTCGAGCCAGCCCCAGTCGTATTCGCCCGGCGACGGCTCGATGCGGCTCCACGCGAATTCGGCGATCCGCACCTGCTCGATGCCGAGCGCTTTCATTCGGCGGGCGTCATCGGCCCACATCGATTCCGGCCAGTGTTCCGGGTAGTAGCAGACTCCGAGGCGCATGCCGATCCTTATGCGTAGTGGTGGACGTGGACGTCGGCGCACGCGGGCACCGCGCGGCCGTCTTCGGTGAAGAGATGGCAGGCCGCGGCCGGCGCATGCACGTGCGCGCGCTCGCCGGTGCGCACCTGCGCGTCGCCGGGCACCTTCGCGATCAGCGGCGCGCCGCCGGGCCCGTCGAGGTGCACGTAGGTTTGTTCGCCGAGGCGTTCGACGAGCGCGACGTCGCGCGCGAGCGTCGTTGCGTCGAGTGCGGCGCCGAGCGTCAGGTGTTCGGGGCGAATGCCGAGCGTCACGGCGGTGCCGGCGCCGAGGGCCGAGCCGTCGCGCGGCAGCGTGAAGGTTTCGCCGGACGGCACGAGCGTGACGGTCGTGCGATGTGCGTCGCACGCAGCGACGACGGCCGGCAGGAAGTTCATTCGCGGCGAGCCGATGAAGCCCGCGACGAAGCGGCTGGCGGGGTGATGGTAGAGGTCGAGCGGCGCACCGACCTGCGCGATGCTGCCGTGCTGCGCGGTGTCCGCGCCCGCGTGCAGCAGCACGATCTTGTCGGCGAGCGTCATCGCCTCGGTCTGGTCGTGCGTCACGTAGACGACGCTCGCGCGTTCGAACTGCCGGTGCAGCCGCGCGATCTCGATGCGGGTCTGGCCGCGCAGCGCCGCGTCGAGATTCGACAGCGGTTCATCGAAGAGGAACACGCCGGGCTCGCGCACGATCGCCCGGCCGATCGCGACGCGCTGCCGCTGGCCGCCCGACAACGCTTTCGGCTTGCGCTCGAGCAGCGTGTCGAGTTGCAGGATACGCGCGGCGTCGCGCACCTTCCGGTCGATCTCGGCTTTCGGCACACGGGCGAGCTTCAGCCCGAACGCCATGTTCTCGTACACCGTCATGTGCGGAAACAGTGCGTAGCTCTGGAACACCATCGCGACGCCGCGCTCGGCGGCCGGCACGTCGTCGACCCGGCGGCCGTCGATCGACAGCTCTCCCGCGCTCAGGTCCTCGAGGCCGGCAATCATGCGCAGCAACGTCGATTTCCCGCATCCGGATGGTCCGAGGAACACGCAGAACTCATGCGCGCCGATCTCCAGATCGACGTCGCGAATGACCGGCGCGTGATCGCCATAGGCTTTCTGCACGCGTCGCATCGAGATGCTCGCCATTGTCTCCGCTCCATGTTTTAATACGCCGTACTGCATGATTAAGCGCTTAATCACCGCGATCAAAAAAAGAGGCGATGCGATCGCGGCCGAGTCGCGCCCGTTCGACGGGCGGCAAGGTGTGCGGCGATAGTGCGCCGCTTCGGTGAGCGAAGCAAATACTGGATCGACGTCTCATATAGTGAGCATACGATGGCAACCCTGGATGAAGTGGCGCGTCGCGCGGGCGTGACGGCCGCAACGGTGTCGAACGTGCTGCGCGGCCGCGGCAGGGTGGGCGACGCGACGCGGGCGCGCGTGCTGGAAGCGGTCGAGGCGCTCGGGTACCGGCCGCATCTCGCCGCGCGGGCACTGGCGGAAGGGCGCGCACCGACGGTCGCGCTGATGGTGTCGAGCATCGCGAACCCGTTCTATCCGGAGTTCGCGCTGGCGGTCGAGCGGGCGGTGCGCCGCAACGGACAGTTCCTGATCGTCTGCAATACGAATGAAGATCCGTTGCAGGGGCGCGCGTATCTCGACCAGATCGCCGGCACGATCTCCGAAGGGATACTCGTGACCAACGCGAACCTGCATCTGCCGGATCTGCTCGACGTCGCGCGACGCGGCGTGCCGGTCGTGCTGTGCCTGTGGGAGCGGCCCGAGGCGCCGCCGGACGGGTTGCCGTGCGTGGCGATCGATTTCCGTGAGGCGGGACGGATCGCGACGCGGCATCTGCTCGAACTGGGTCACGAGAAGATCGGCGTGATCGTCGGCGGCGCAGCGAGCGGCGTGCAAGCGGCGCGCTACGACGGCTTCGTTGACGTGATGCGCGAGGCCGGGCTTGACGCGTCGATCGTCGCGGCCGAGCGCGATTCGATCGAAGGCGGCGTGCGCGCGGCGGGGCGGCTGCTCGATGCGCATCCGCGGTTGACCGCGCTGGTTGCGACCAATGACCTGCCGGCGATCGGCGCCATGCACGCAGCGGCCGATCGCGGCAGGCGCGTACCGGACGATCTGTCGATCGTCGGCCTGACCGACATTCATCTGGCGAGCGACACGCGCCCGACGCTGACGACCGTCGCGATCCCGACCGCCGAAGCGGCCGGTCTCGCGGTCGAACTGCTCAATACGTTGCGCGAGGCGGGCGGGCAGAGCGACGCGGCGTCGCGCGTGCGTGTCGCGTCGTTGCCGAAACTGAGGGTGCGCGGGACGACCGGGCCGGTACGGCGCGCGGTATAACGGCGTGCGCGCGAGCCGGGCTCACCCGCCTTCGACGAGCCGCATCACGATGTTTCTCGCCGACTCCAGATGCGCGACCGTCATCGAGCGAGCCGCACGCGCATTGCGTTCGCGGCACGCTTGCAGAATCTCTTCGTGTTCGACCTGGAACGACGGCGTATCGGCGAGCAGGGTGGTTTGCAGGCGCTCGTAACGTTCGACCTGACTGCGCAGTTCGGCAATCGACCGCAACTGCCGCGCATTGCCGCAACACGCGTAAAGCAACGCGTGGAATTCGCGATTCAGTTCTCCCTGCCTGCGCGGCACGGCCGCATCGCCGAGCAGGCGATGCACGAGTTCGGCGCGCGCGAGCGTCTCGTCGTCGAGCCGCTTCACGCTCCGGTAGATCGCGTCGCCTTCGAGCAGCACGCGCAGGTCGTAGATTTCCTGTACGTCCGATGCGCTCAGCATCCGCACGACGGCGCCGCGATTCCTGAAGATATCCAGCAATCCCTCGCGTTCCAGCCGCTGGATCGCTTCGCGCATCGGAATCCGGCTGATGCCGAACCGCTCGGCCAGATCGCGCTCGACGAGCCGTTCGCCAGCCGCCAGCTCGCCGTTGATGATCATGTCGCGCAGCGACGCGGCGATGGCGTCTGCCGTAGAGTCGAGTTTGGCTTCCATGCCTGCATGTTCCGTCAATTTGGAATAATGGTATACCAAACGGCAATCCAGTGCCACAATGACGGCCACAGGCGGGTGCTGCAAAACGGCATCCGGCACGGTCGAAGCAACCGACATCAATGGAGAGCGAGATGGCAGCAGGCGAACACAAGTATCGCGTCGCAGTGGAGTGGACGGGCAATCGCGGCACCGGCACGTCGGGATATCGCGAGTACGGCCGCGATCATGTGATCCGCGCGGGTTCGAAGCCGGATATTCCTGGTTCGTCGGACGCGGCGTTTCGCGGCGATGCATCACGCTGGAATCCGGAAGACTTGTTGCTCGCGTCGGCATCGGCGTGCCACAAGCTCTGGTATCTGCACCTGTGTTCCGATGCCGGCATCCGCGTGGTGTCCTATGTCGACCACGCGGAAGGCACGATGCTCGACAGCGCACAGGAAGGCCGCTTCACCGAAATCGTGCTGCGTCCGCACGTGACCATTCAGGCCGGCGGCGATCGCGAAAAGGCGGCGCATCTGCATCACGATGCGCATGCGAAATGCTATATCGCGAACTCGGTCAACTTCCCGATCCGCTGCGAACCCGTGATCGAGTTCGCCGCCGCCTGACGCCGCCAGCCGCCAAACGAAATCGACGATGAAGCTTTTCTACTACCCCGGCAATGCGAGCATGGCGCCGCACTTCGTGCTCGAGGAAATCGGCAAGCCGTTCGAGCTGGCGTATGTCGACCGCACGCACGACCAGCACAAGTCGCCGGACTATCTCGCGCTGAATCCGAACGGACTCATCCCGGTGCTGGTCGACGGCGATCTCGTGCTGTACGAAACCGCCGCGATCTGTCTGCATCTCGCCGATACGCATCCGGAGCAGCGGCTTGCGCCCGGCCTCGGTACACCGGCGCGCGCGCAGTGCTACAAGTGGCTCATGTGGCTCACCAACACGCTGCAGGCGACGCTGATCGCGTATTTCTATCCGGAACGCTGGGTCGATGCGGGCAATGCGTCGGGCGCCGCGCAGGTCAACGCGCATGCGGAGGCAAAGATCGCGACGCTGCTGGATCAACTCGAGCATCAGCTGGAAACGGGCGGCGGGCCGTGGCTGCTTGGTGAGCACTACACGGTGCTCGATCCGTACGCGCTGATGCTGTGCCGCTGGACGCGCGGCTTTGCCGCACCGGCACGGCAGCGGCCGGTACTCGGCGGTTATCTGCAGCGGGTGCTTGCGCGCCCGGCGATCCAGCGGGCGTTGAAGACGGAAGGGCTCGCAGCGCCCTGGGTGTAACGCGCGGCAGGAGCCGCATGCGCGTCACGCGGCGCGCGTGCATGCCGGGCGTACGGGCGATACGGGCGATACGGGCGATACGGGCGATACGGGCGATACGGGCATCCCGGCAACCGATCCGCCGCAGCGTCGTCACAGCGAGACGCCGTAAACCTCCCGCGCCGCCACGCGAATTGCATCGGCCATCACCGCGACGGCTGGCGAATGCAGCCGGTCGGTGCGCGTGATGATCCCGAAATCGTCCATCCGGCAATCCATCTCCAGCGGCAGCACCGTGACGATCCCGTGCCGCGCGTAATAGCGCGCGACGTCCTCGGCCAGCACCGCGATCATGTCGCTCTGTTCGAGCAGTTGCGTGATGAACAGCAGCGCTGCCGTTTCGACGAGGTTGGCGGGCGGCGCGAGGCTCGCACGCTGGAACACGAGCTCGAAACGATGCCGCAGCACGCTGCCGGCCGGCGGCACGACCCACGCGGCGCGCTGCACGTCCGCGAGCGACAGCGGCACCTGCGCGAGCAGCGGGTGGCCGGTTCGCACGACGGCGGCCACCGGCTCGCCGGTCAGCGGCTCGTAGCGCAGGCGCAGCTTGTCGTGTTCGGCAGAGAGCCGGCCGAGCACGATATCGATCTTCTCCTGCGCGAGATGTTCGAGCAGCACGTTGCTGGTGTCGATCTCGACCGACACGTGCAGGCCCGCGTGCGTGCCCTTCACCGCGGCAACGGCCGGCGGCACGAGCCGCAGCCCCGGCGACGTGATCGCGCCCACCGCCACGTGGCCGAGATGGCCGGCCTTCAGCGCGGCCAGTTCCTCATGCGCCTGGTCGAGACTGCCGAGCGCCATGCGCGCGTGGCGGATCAGCGCGTCGCCGTACAGCGTCGGCCGCATCCCGCGCGGCAGGCGCTCGAACAGCACCGCGCCGATCGATTCCTCAAGTTCGCGCAGCAGCTTCGACGCGGCCGGCTGCGTCATGCTCAGCGCGGCCGCCGCGCGATGGATGCTGCCTTCGTCGGCGAGCGCGACGACCAGCAGGAGCTGGCGTGTCTTCAGGCGGCCACGGTTTCCCCACGGGCTGGCTTCGGGCATCGTACGGGTTTATATCGATATCGGAATCGATATCGTAATCGCCAAAAACGTCATTAGCCAGTTATCAAAATTCTGCCTAGACTGCGCCGGTATCCCGTCACCCGAGGACAGACGATGTCGGCAACAAAACCGAGGCTGCGCTCCGCCCAATGGTTCGGCACGAACGACAAGAACGGCTTCATGTACCGGAGCTGGATGAAGAACCAGGGCATCCCCGATCACGCGTTCGACGGCCGGCCGATCATCGGCGTCTGCAACACGTGGTCCGAACTGACGCCATGCAATGCGCACTTCCGCAAGCTCGCCGAGCACGTGAAGCGCGGGATCTCCGAGGCGGGCGGCTTCCCGGTCGAATTCCCGGTGTTCTCGAACGGCGAATCGAACCTGCGGCCGTCGGCGATGCTCACGCGCAACCTCGCGTCGATGGACGTCGAGGAAGCGATCCGCGGCAACCCGATCGACGCCGTCGTGCTGCTCGCCGGCTGTGACAAGACGACGCCTGCGCTGCTGATGGGGGCGGCGAGCTGCGACGTGCCGGCGATCGTCGTGTCGGGCGGCCCGATGCTGAACGGCAAGCTGGAAGGCAAGAACATCGGGTCGGGCACGGCCGTGTGGCAGCTGCACGAAGCGCTGAAGGCCGGCGAGATCGATCTTCATCACTTCCTGTCGGCCGAAGCCGGGATGTCGCGCTCGGCCGGCACCTGCAACACGATGGGCACCGCGTCGACGATGGCGTGCATGGCCGAGGCGCTCGGCGTCGCGCTGCCGCACAACGCGGCGATTCCGGCCGTCGATTCGCGTCGCTACGTGCTCGCGCACATGTCGGGCATCCGCATCGTCGAGATGGCGCTCGACGGGCTCGTGCTGTCGAAGATCCTGACGCGCGCGGCGTTCGAGAACGCGATCCGCACGAATGCGGCGATCGGCGGGTCGACGAATGCGGTGATCCACCTGAAGGCGATTGCGGGCCGCATCGGCGTGCCGCTCGAACTGGAAGACTGGATGCGGATCGGCCGCGCGACCCCGACGATCGTCGACCTGATGCCGTCGGGGCGCTTCCTGATGGAAGAGTTCTATTACGCGGGCGGGCTGCCGGCCGTGCTGCGCCGCCTCGGCGAAGGTGGGCTGCTGCCGCACCCGGCGGCGCCGACGGTGAACGGCAAGTCGCTGTGGGACAACGTGCGCGAAGCGCCGAACTACGACGACGAGGTGATCCGCCCGCTCGACCGGCCGCTGATCGCGGATGGCGGCATCTGCATCCTGCGCGGCAACCTCGCGCCGCGCGGCGCGGTGCTGAAACCGTCGGCGGCGAGCCCCGAACTGCTCAAGCATCGCGGCCGCGCGGTCGTGTTCGAGAACCTCGACCACTACAAGGCGACGATCAACGACGAGGCGCTCGAGGTCGACGCCAGCTCGGTGCTCGTGCTGAAGAACTGCGGGCCGCGCGGCTATCCGGGCATGGCCGAGGTCGGCAACATGGGGCTGCCGCCGAAGCTGTTGCGCCAGGGCGTGAAGGACATGGTGCGGATTTCGGATGCGCGGATGAGCGGCACCGCGTACGGCACGGTCGTGCTGCACGTCGCGCCCGAGGCCGCTGCCGGCGGCCCGCTCGCGGCCGTACGCAACGGCGACTGGATCGAACTCGACTGCGAGGCCGGCACGCTGCATCTCGACATTACGGAAGACGAACTGCAGCGCCGCCTGTCGGACGTCGATCCGGCCGCGGCACCGGGGGTGGCCGGCCAGATCGGCAAGGGCGGTTACGCGCGGCTGTACATCGATCACGTGCTGCAGGCCGACGAGGGGTGCGACCTCGACTTCCTGGTCGGCACGCGCGGCGCGGACGTGCCGAGCCATTCGCATTGAGCGGCGCGCGGCGCGAGGTGCGCCGCAGCCGGTCGCGGGCGCCCGGCCCGCACGACGTGAAACCGTGAACGCATGACGGCCGGCCGTGACCGGGGCCGAAGCAGGACGCGAACCATGACATCGAGCAGCACGCCGCGTTATCGCGGCATCTTCCCCGTCGTTCCGACGACGTTTGCCGACACCGGTGAGCTCGACCTCGCGAGCCAGAAGCGCGCGGTCGATTTCATGATCGACGCGGGCTCGGACGGGCTGTGCATCCTCGCGAATTTCTCCGAGCAGTTCGCGATCACCGACGATGAACGCGACGTGCTCACGCGCACGATCCTCGAGCACGTCGCGGGCCGCGTGCCGGTGATCGTCACGACGTCGCATTACAGCACGCAGGTGTGCGCGGCGCGCAGCCTGCGCGCGCAGCAGCTCGGCGCGGCGATGGTGATGGCGATGCCGCCGTACCACGGCGCGACGTTCCGCGTGCCGGAAGCGCAGATCTTCGACTTCTATGCGCGCGTATCCGACGCGATCTCGATCCCGATCATGATCCAGGACGCGCCCGCGAGCGGCACCGCGCTGTCCGCACCGTGTCTCGCGCGGATGGCGCGCGAGATCGAGCAGGTCGCGTACTTCAAGATCGAGACGCCGGGCGCCGCGAACAAGCTGCGCGAGCTGATCCGGCTCGGCGGCGATGCGATCGAGGGGCCGTGGGACGGCGAGGAGGCGATCACGCTGCTCGCCGATCTCCATGCGGGCGCGACCGGCGCGATGACGGGCGGCGCGTATCCGGACGGCATCCGGCCGATCCTCGACGCGTGGCGCGCAGGGCGCCACGACGATGCGTACGCGCGCTACCAGGCGTGGCTGCCGCTGATCAATCACGAGAACCGCCAGTCCGGGATCCTCACCGCGAAGGCGCTGATGCGCGCAGGCGGCGTGATCGCGTGCGAGCGGCCGCGGCATCCGATGCCGGAACTGCACCCGGACACGCGCGCGGAGTTGCTCGCGATCGCGCGCCGGCTCGATCCGCTCGTGCTGCGCTGGGCGCACTGAGCGATGCGCGAAGGAGACACGCACGATGAGTGATCCGATTTCGCTGGGTGTCGTCGGGATCGGCAAGATCGCGCGCGACCAGCACCTGCCGGCGATCGCCGCCGAACCGGGATTCGCGTTGACCGCGTGCGCGAGCCGCCACGCGGAAGTCGCGGGCGTCCGCAACTATCCCGATCTGCGCGCGCTGCTGGCGGCCGAGCGCGAGCTCGACGCGGTGTCCCTGTGCGCACCGCCGCAGGTGCGCTACGCGCAGGCACGCGCGGCGCTCGAAGCCGGCAAGCACGTGATGCTCGAGAAGCCGCCGGGCGCGACGCTCGGCGAAGTGGCCGCGCTGGACGCGCTGGCGCGCGAACGCGGCCTCACGTTGTTCGCGACCTGGCATTCGCGCTGCGCGAGTGCGGTCGAGCCCGCGCGCGCATGGCTCGCGACGCGCACGATCCGCGCGGTGCAGGTGCGCTGGAAGGAGGACGTGCGGCGCTGGCATCCGGGGCAGCAGTGGATCTGGGAGCCGGGCGGCCTCGGCGTGTTCGATCCGGGCATCAACGCGCTGTCGATCGTCACGCGAATCCTGCCGCGCGAACTCGTGCTGCGCGAAGCGACGCTGTTCGTGCCGGGCGATGTGCAGACGCCGATCGCGGCCGAACTCGATTGCGCGGATACCGGCGGCGTGCCGGTGCGCGCGGAATTCGACTGGCGGCACGGCCCCGTCGAGCAATGGGAGATCGCGGTCGATACGGCCGACGGCGTGCTCGCGATCAGCCGCGGCGGCGCGCAACTGTCGATTGCGGGCGAGCCGGTCGAGATCGGGCCCGAACGCGAGTATCCGGCGCTGTATGCGCACTTCCACGCGCTGATCGCGCGGGGCGAAAGCGACGTCGACGTGCGGCCGCTGCGGCTCGTCGCCGATGCGTTCCTGTTCGGTCGGCGCGTGCAGACCGACGCGTTCGGCCGCTGAACGTGCGCGCTTCGGCACGAAGCGCGCACGACGAATCTTTCCGGCACACCACGTCACGGCACAAGCCGACATAAAGGAGACACCGCATGAACCGCACGACTCACACGATTCGCCGCCATACGTTGCGCGCGCTGCTGGCCGCGCTCTGCATCGCGCCGCTCGGCATGCAGGGCACCGCGCGCGCCGACGCGCCGCTGAAGATCGGCTTCCTCGTGAAGATGCCCGAGCAGGCATGGTTCATCAACGAGCAGAACGCGGCGTCCGCGCTTGGCCAGAAGGAGAATTTCTCGGTCGTGAAGATCGGCACGCCGGACGGCGAGAAGGTGCTGGCCGCGATCGACAACCTCGGTTCGCAGGGCGCGCAGGGCTTCGTGATCTGCGCGCCCGACGTGCGCCTCGGCCCGGCGATCGCCGCGCGCGCGAAGCGCTACAACATGAAGTTCGTGACGGTCGACGACCAGCTCGTCGATTCGACCGGCAAGCCGCTGACGAACGTGCCGCACCTCGGGATGTCGGCGACCAAGATCGGCAACCAGGTCGGCCAGGCGATCGCCGACGAGATGAAGCGGCGCGGCTGGAAGCCCGAGGAAGTCGGCGCGCTGCGGGTCACGAACTACGAGCTGCCGACCGCCAAGCTGCGCACCGACGGCGCGACGCAGGCGCTGCTCGCGAACGGCTTCCGCAAGGAGAACATCTTCGACGCGCCGCAGAAGACGACCGACGACGAAGGCGGTTTCAGCGCGGCCGCGCCCGTGCTCGCGCGCCATCCGAACGTGAAGAAATGGGTCGTCTACGCGCTGAACGAGGAGACCGTACTCGGTGCGGTGCGTGCGACCGAGCAACTGCACATCCCGTCGGCCGACGTGATCGGCGTCGGTATCAACGGCGCGGGCGAGGCGTTCGCCGAATTCCAGAAGAAGGAGCCGACCGGCTTCTACGGGACGATCGCGGTCAGCTCGACGAACCACGGCAAGGACAGCACGCAGAACCTCGTCGACTGGATCCGCAACGGCAAGACGCCGCCGGCCGACACGCAGACGAGCGGCAAGCTGATGACGCGCGCGAACTGGCAGGCCGTGCGTACCGAGCTCGGCATCTGAGCGTGCGAGGCGAGAAGGCGATGACGATGCAGATGATGACGGCCGTGTCCGGCAGCGACGCCGAGACGGCTACGCCGCCGGGCGGCCCGCTGCTCGCGCTCGACGGCATCACGGTGACGTTCCCGGGCGTGCGTGCGCTCGATGGCGTGTCGCTGTCGGTGCGCGCGGGTGAAGTGCACGGACTGATGGGCGAAAACGGCGCGGGCAAATCGACGCTGCTGAAGGTGCTGTCCGGCGTGAACCAGCCGCAGGCCGGCACGTTGACGCTGAACGGCGCCGTGCAGCGCTTCGCGTCGACACGCGCGGCGCTCGAGGCCGGCATCGCGATCATCTACCAGGAGCTGCATCTGGTGCCCGAGCTGACGGTCGCGGAGAACCTGATGCTCGGGCAACTGCCGAGCCGGCTCGGCGTGGTCGACGAGCGCACGCTCGCCGCGCGCGCACTCGATGCGCTGGAGCGGCTCGGCGAGCACATCGATCCGGGCATTCCGGTGAAGTACCTGTCGATCGGTCAGCGCCAGATGATCGAGATCGGCAAGGCGTTGATGCGCGACGCGCGCGTGATCGCGTTCGACGAACCGACGAGTTCGCTGTCGGCGCGCGAAACGACGCAGCTGTTCCGGATCATCCGTGCGCTGCGCGCGGAAGGCCGCGCGATCATCTACGTCACGCACCGGATGGAAGAGGTCTATGAACTGTGCGACCGCGTGACCGTGTTCCGCGACGGCCGGCGCATCGACACGTTCGATTCCGCGACCGGTCTCGATCGCGACCGGCTGATCGGCTGCATGGTCGGCCGCTCGATCGCAGACGTATACGGCTACCGGCCGCGCACGGCCGGCGACGTGCTGATCGAGGCGAAGGGGCTGGCCGGGCCCGGGCTGGCCGAGCCCGTGTCGTTCACCGCGCGGCGTGGCGAGATCGTCGGCTTCTTCGGGCTCGTCGGCGCGGGCCGCTCCGAGCTGATGAAGCTGCTGTACGGCGCGGTGCGCCCGAGTGCGGGGCACGTCGAGCTGAGCGGAAAGCGCGTCGCATTCGGAAGCCCGCGCGACGCGGTGCGCGCCGGCATCGCGCTGTGCCCGGAAGACCGCAAGCAGGAAGGCATCGTCGCGATTGCGTCGGTGGCCGACAACCTGAACATCAGCGCGCGCCGCCATTTCAGCCCGGCGCGCATGCTGCTCGACGGGCGACGCGAACGCGAACTCGCGCAACGCTACATCGAGCGGCTCGCGATCAAGACCCGCGACGGCGATACGCCGATCGGCGCGCTGTCCGGTGGCAACCAGCAGAAGGTCGTGCTCGCGCGCTGGCTGGCCGAGCGCATCGACGTGTTCCTGATGGACGAGCCGACGCGCGGCATCGACGTCGGCGCGCGCGCGGAAATCTACAACCTGTTCTACGAACTCGCGGAAGCGGGCCGCACGGTGATTCTCGTGTCGAGCGATCTGGCCGAGGTGATCGGCGTGTCGGATCGCATCGTCGTGATGAAGGAAGGACGGATCGCGGGCGAGGTCGCGAAGGCGCACGCGACGCCCGATGCGCTGATCAAGCTCGCGCTGCCGCGCTAGCGGCGTGCTGCAACAACCGGAAAGCATACGACATGAGCCAGGCCATGCAACCCCAACGTACTACCCCGTCCCCCGATGCCGCCGCCGTGCCCGCACGCGCGCGCAGCGGCGTGTGGCAACTGATCAACCGCTCCGGCATCGTGATGGTGTTTGTCGTGCTGTTCGCGACGCTGTCGCTGACGGTGCCGGACTTCCTCACGCCGCGCAACATCCAGGGACTGCTGCTGTCGGTCACGCTGATCGGCTCGATCGCGGTGACGATGATGTTCGTGCTCGCGCTCGGCGAGGTCGACCTGTCGGTCGCGTCGATCGTCGCGTTCTCGGGTGTCGTCGCGTCGACGCTGATCACGGCGACGCACAGCGTGCTGTTCGGCACCGCGGCCGGCGTGCTCGCGGGCGGCGCGGTCGGGCTCGTGAACGGCGTGCTGATCGCGCGCTACCGGATCAATTCGCTGATCGTCACGCTCGCGATGATGGAAGTCGTGCGCGGGCTCGCGTTCATCACGTCGAACGGCGATGCGGTGATGATCTCCGAGGAGCGCTTCTTCGAACTCGGGTCGGGTTCGTTCCTCGGCATCTCCTATCCGATCTGGAGCAACATCGTCGGCTTCGTCGTGTTCGGCTTCCTGTTGCGCAAGACGGTGTTCGGCAAGAACGTGCTGGCCGTCGGCGGCAACGGCGAGGCCGCGCTGCTCGCGGGGCTGCCGGTGATGCGCATCAAGATCGCCGTGTTCGTGCTGCAGGGGCTCGTGACGGGCTTCGCGGGCGTGATGCTCGCGTCGCGGATGAGCCTTGGCGATCCGAAGACGTCGGTCGGCCTCGAACTCGGCGTGATCTCCGCATGCGTGCTCGGCGGCGTGTCGCTGACGGGCGGCGTCGCGACGATCTCCGGCGTGCTGGTCGGCGTGCTGATCATGGGGGCGGTGCAGGACGCGATGAGCCTGCTGAACGTGCCGACCTTTTACCAATATCTGATACGCGGCGGAATTCTGTTGCTCGCGGTGCTGTTCGACCAGTATCGTCGCAACCAGCGGCGCGCGATGAAGATCTGACCGGCAGCGCGGCCGCCCGCGAACGTGACAGATCAGATATCGGGAGACGGCATGCAACAGACTCATCCGGCCGCGTCGGCGACGCTGCTGGCCGACAGCCGCAACACGCTCGGCGAGGGCGCGACGTGGTGCGACAGGGCACACGCGCTGTACTGGGTGGACATCGAAGGCGCGCAACTGTGGCGCTGCCGCGCGGACGGTTCCGGCCTGACACCGTGGGCGATGCCCGAGCGGCTCGCGTGCTTCGCGCTGACCGACGATCCCGATGTGCTGCTCGTCGGGCTCGCGACCCATCTCGCGTTCTTCGACCTGCGCAGCGGCGCGTTCACGCGGATCGTCGACGTCGAGCCTGATCTGCCGACGCGCCTGAACGACGGGCGCTGCGATCCGTCCGGCGCGTTCGTGTTCGGGATGAAGGACGAAGGCGCCGAGCCGCCGCGCGCGGTCGGCGGGTTCTACCGGCTCAACGCCGACCTGACGCTCGAACGGCTCGCGTTGCCGCCGGCGGCGATCGCGAACAGCATCGCGTTCTCGCCGGACGGGGCGAAGATGACTTTCTGCGATTCGCTCGTGCGCGAGATTTTCGTGTGCGATTACCGCGCGGGCGGCGACGTGGCCAACGTGCGGCCGTTCGCGCGGTTGACCGATGCGGACGGCGACCCGGACGGCGCCACGATGGACTGCGACGGCGGGCTGTGGAACGCGCAGTGGGGCGGCCGGCGCGTGGTGCGCTACGGGCCGGACGGCGTCGAGACGGATCGTGTGGCCGTGCCGACCGCACAGCCGAGCTGCGTGGCGCTCGACGGCGAAGGCCGGTTGTACGTGACGAGTGCGCGGGTCGGGTTGAGCGACGATGCGCTTGCGAGCGATGCCGGTGCCGGCGGCGTGTTCGTCGCCCGGACGCGCTACGCAGGGTTGCCGACCGCGCGGTTCGCCGGCACGCCGCGCGGCTGATCGCGGATTCACGCAAGGGATCCCGTTCATGGGATGCCGCTGACGCTGCGCACTGTGCGCTCAGGTCCGCAGTCCACTGCGGATGCGTGAGCGGCACCGGCGCCGTCCGGCTGCCGGAACACCCCGTTCGTCCCTCGACCTGCTGGTAAGATGGCCCGCAATCCCATCCTGCCCGCGCCATGAGCTCCACCCCGACCAAGCCCGCGAACCCGAAGCACGCCGCGACGAACACTACCCGCGTGACGGGCGACAAGCCGAAGGCGCGCGTGCCGCAGCGCATGACCTACGTGATCGGCGGCCTCGACCGGCTGCTGCGTCGCCACATGACCGACGCGCTCGCGCCGCTCGGCATCACGCTCGCGCAATACACGGCGCTGTCGGTGCTCGAGGCGCGCGGCACGTCGTCGAACGCGCAACTGGCCGAGCGCTCGCTCATCACGCCGCAATCGGCGAACGAAGTGATGAGCGTGATGGCCGCGCGCGGCTTCGTCACGCGCGAAGCCGACCCGTCGCACGGCCGCATCATCCTGCTCACGCTGACCGACGCAGGCGCGGCGATGCTGCGCGAATGCGAAACCGTGCTGCGTCCGCTCGAGACGCGGATGCTCGGCGACCTCTCCGCCGACGATGCCGCGCACGTGCAGCGCGCCCTCGAACTGTTCGCGCGCAACCTGCGCGGCTGATCGCTTCCTGAAGTTTCCCGGCGCGGGCCGTCCGGCCCGCTTCCGCGGCCAGTGCCGGTCGCGACTTCTTTCCCCATTTCCGCCGCTTTCCGCTCCGGGTTTACACCGCCACTCGTGCCGCTTGCAATATCAGGTAGCCTGATATTAAATGAAGCCGTCCGCAGCAGGAATGCTGCGCACCGAATCGCACAGGAACGAACGACAGGAACAGACATGAGCAAGTACGACAACCGCTGGCAGACCGTGGACGTGAACGTGGAGGCCGGCATCGCATGGGTGACGCTGAACCGTCCGGACAAGCGCAATGCAATGAGCCCGACGTTGAACCGGGAGATGCTGGAAGTCCTCGACGCGGTCGAGTTCGACGATGAGGCGAAGGTACTGGTGCTGACCGGCGCGGGCGCCGCGTGGACGGCCGGCATGGACCTGAAGGAATATTTCCGCGAGATCGACGGCGGCTCCGACGCGCTGCAGGAAAAGGTGCGCCGCGACGCATCGGAATGGCAATGGCGCCGCCTGCGGATGTACAACAAGCCGACGATCGCGATGGTGAACGGGTGGTGCTTCGGCGGCGGGTTCTCGCCGCTCGTCGCGTGCGACCTCGCGATCGCCGCGGACGAAGCGGTGTTCGGGCTGTCGGAGATCAACTGGGGCATCCCGCCCGGCAACCTCGTCAGCAAGGCGATGGCGGACACGGTCGGGCATCGTCGCGCGCTGCACTACATCATGACCGGCGACACGTTCACCGGCGCGGACGCGGCGGAAATGGGCCTCGTGAACAGCAGCGTGCCGCTGGCCGGCCTGCGCGATGAGACGATCGCGCTCGCCGCGCGGCTGATGGACAAGAACCCGGTCGTGCTGCGCGCGGCGAAGCACGGCTTCAAGCGTTCGCGTGAACTCACGTGGGAGCAGTGCGAGGATTACCTGTATGCGAAGCTCGACCAGGCGCAGCTGCGCGATCCGGAGCGCGGCCGCGAGCAAGGGCTGAAGCAGTTCCTCGACGACAAGACGATCAAGCCGGGCCTGCAGGCGTACAAGCGCTGATACGAGCGCGGACGAACCGCCCACGCAACCGCAAGAGACAGGCAAGGCAGGAGACGACATGACCGACAGACGGATGCTGATCGCCGGCGAGTGGTGCACCGCCCGCGACGGCGGGACCTTCGACCGATTCAACCCCGCGACCGGCGCGCTCGCGTCGCGCGCGCCGGCGGCCGGCGTGGCCGACGCCGACGCGGCGATCGACGCCGCGCACCGCGCGTTCCCCGCGTGGGCGGCGCTCGCGCCGACCGAGCGCCGCCGCCGGCTGCTGAAGGCGGCCGACCTGATGGACGCGCGCATCGACGAGATCGTCGCGACGGGCGTCGCCGAAACGGGCGCGACGCCGGGCTGGCTCGGCTTCAACGTGACGCTCGCGGCGACCATGCTGCGCGAGGCCGCGTCGATGACGACGCAGATCGCCGGCGACGTGATCCCGTCCGACGTGCCCGGCAATCTCGCGCTCGCGATGCGCGTACCGTGCGGCGTCGTGCTCGGCATCGCGCCGTGGAACGCACCGGTGATTCTCGGCACGCGTGCGCTCGCGATGCCGCTCGCATGCGGCAACACGGTCGTGCTGAAGGCATCCGAAGCGTGCCCCGGCGTGCACGCGCTGATCGGCGCGGTGCTGGACGAGGCGGGGCTCGGTGCGGGTGTCGTCAACGTGATTACTCATGCGGCGGCCGATGCCCCCGAACTCGTCGAGCGGATGATCGCGCATCCGCACGTGAAGCGGATCAACTTCACCGGGTCGACGCACGTCGGGCGCATCATTGCGCGCCACGCGGCGGCGCACCTGAAACCCGTGCTGCTCGAACTCGGCGGCAAGGCGCCGGTGCTCGTGCTCGACGACGCCGATCTCGATGCGGCCGTCGACGCGATCGCGTTCGGCGCGTTCTTCAACCAGGGGCAAATCTGCATGTCGACCGAACGCGTGATCGCCGCGCGGGCGATCGCCGATGCGCTCGTCGAACGCCTCGCCGCGAAGGCGCGCACGCTCGTCGCGGGCGATCCGCTCGCAGGCCATCCGCTCGGCACGATGGTCGACGCGGCCGCCGCCGCGCGCGCGGCGTCGCTCGTCGAGGACGCTCGCGCGCACGGCGCGCAGTTGCCGCTCGGCTGCCGCGTCGAAGGTGCGACGATGCAGCCGGCGATCGTCGACGGCGTGACGCGCGACATGCGCCTATATCGCGAGGAATCGTTCGCGCCGGTTGTCGCGATCCTGCGCGCGGACAGCGACGACGAAGCGGTCGCGCTCGCGAACGACAGCGAGTTCGGGCTGTCGGCGAGCGTGTTCAGCCGCGATGTCGCACGTGCGATGGCGGTCGCGCGCCGGATCGACTCGGGGATCTGCCACATCAACGGCCCGACCGTGCACGACGAAGCGCAGATGCCGTTCGGCGGCACGAAGGCGAGCGGCTACGGCCGCTTCGGCAGCCGCGCGTCGATTGCCGAATTCACCGAGCTGCGCTGGATCACCGTGCAGACCACGCCGCGTCACTACCCGATATGAGCGAGCCGACGATGAATGTTGCAACGCCCGCGAGCGGGCCGGTGAACGACACGGGCGGCGTGCGCTATCGCGCGGCGGCCGTTGCCGTCGGTGCGGCCGAGATTCGTCGCGCGGATAACGGCGCGTGGTACCTGCGCTCGCGCGAACCGCTCGGTGACTACCCGACGCGCCTGACCGACTGCCTCGTGCGCGGCGCACAGGCGCATCCCGACCGCGTGCTGGCCGCGCGGCGCGGCGCCGACGGTCGCTGGATCGAGATCACCTACGCGCAGATGCTCGAACGCGCCCGCGCGCTCGGCCAGGGCCTCGTCGATCTCGGCCTGTCGGCCGAGCGTCCGCTCGCGGTGCTGTCCGGCAACGATCTCGAGCATCTGCAGCTGATGTTCGCGGCGATGCTGGCCGGCGTGCCGTACTCGCCGATCTCGCCCGCGTATTCGCTGGTGTCGACCGACTACGGCAAGCTGCGTCACACGCTCGGCGTGCTGCGGCCGGGCGCGGTGTTCGTCGCCGAACGCGCGCCGTTCACGCGTGCGCTCGACGCGACGCTGCCGGCCGATGCGGCGCTGATCGTCGCGCACGATGCCGATGGCGATGCCGGAGCGCGCGCGGTGCCGCTGTCGTGCCTGCTCGCCACCGTCCCGCGCACGATCGATGAAATCCACGCGGCGGTCGGCCCGGATCATCTCGCGAAGATCCTGTTCACGTCCGGTTCGACGAAGCAGCCGAAGGCCGTTCCGACCACGCACCGGATGCTGTGCAGCAACCAGCAGATGCTGCGCCAGACGATGCCGGAGCTGACGCGCGAGCCGCCGGTGCTGGTCGACTGGCTGCCGTGGAATCACACGTTCGGCGGCAGTCACAACCTCGGCATCGCGCTGTACAACGGCGGCACGCTGTACATCGACGACGGCCGCCCGGTTCCCGGCCGCTTCGACGAAACCGTGCGCAACCTGCGCGAGATTGCGCCGACCATCTACTTCAACGTGCCGAAGGGCTGGGAGGAGCTGACCGCCGCGCTCGAAAGCGACGCCGTGCTGCGCGACACGTTTTTCTCGCGCGTGAAGCTGTATTTCTTTGGCGGCGCGGGGCTGTCGCAGGCCGCGTGGGACAGGCTCGACCGCGTGACCGACGCGCATTGCGGCGAGCGCATCCGGATCATGGCCGGCCTCGGGATGACGGAGGCGTCGCCGTCGTGCCTGTTCACGACAGGGCCGCTGATGCGCGCCGGCTACATCGGGCTGCCCGCGCCCGGTTGCGACGCGAAGCTCGTGCCGTGCGGCGGCAAGCTCGAACTGCGTTTCAAGGGGCCGAACGTGATGCGCGGCTACTGGCACGCGGACGTCGATCCGCGCGATGTGTTCGACGACGAAGGCTATTACCGCAGCGGCGACGCGGGCGTGTTTGCCGATCCCGAGCGGCCGGAACTCGGGCTGCTGTTCGACGGCCGGCTGACCGAGGACTTCAAGCTGAGCAGCGGCACGTTCGTGAGCGTCGGGCCGTTGCGTGCGAACGCGGTATCGAGTGGCGCGCCGTACGTGCAGGACGTGGTCGTCACCGGGATCAATCGCGACGACATCGGCTTGCTGGTGTTTCCGCGTGTCGACGCGTGTCGTGCGCTGGCGGGGCTTGCAGCCGATGCACCGGTCGCCGACGTGCTGCGCGCGCCGGCCGTGCGCGCGGCGTTCGCGGCGTGGCTTGCCGCGCTGAACCGGCATGCGAGCGGCGGCTCGACATTCGTCGCGCGCATCCGGTTGATGGACACGCTGCCGTCGCTCGATCTTGGCGAAGCGACCGACAAGGGTTCGCTGAACCAGGCGGCCGTGCAGAAGCATCGCGCGGCGACGATCGACGCGCTGTACGACCCGGCGCGGCACGATCCCGACGTGATTTACGCGTAAGCGGTTGGCAGGTACGAGCCGCTACAAGCAGGCGTAACGACCGGCTGGCCACGTGACCGACAGGCATTCTTGCGGCCAGTGACTCAGGTTGCCTGATAAAGGCGGCCGTTTCGACGACACCTCGCGCACCGGTCCGCCACTGGCCGGCGGCGGCGCGCGGCGGTTGTTGCACGGCCGACCGACTACAAGACAAGACATCGGATTTGGAGACAGCATGAACACTTACGTTGCCGAAAAACCCACGGTCGCGACCACGCTCGCGCTGTGTTTCGCGATCGCCCTCCTCGAAGGGCTCGACCTGCAGTCGGTCGGCGTCGCCGCACCGCGCATGGCGCGCGAATTCGGGCTCACCGTATCGCAGATGGGCATCGCGTTCAGCGCGGGCACCTTCGGGCTGCTGCCGGGCGCGATGCTCGGCGGCCGGCTCGCCGACCGGATCGGCCGCAAGCGCGTGCTGATCGCCTCGGCCGTGCTGTTCGGGCTGCTGTCGATCGCCACCGCGCAGGTGTCGACGTTCGCGATGCTCGTCGTCGTGCGCGTGCTGACCGGCATCGGGCTCGGCGGCGCGATGCCGAACCTGATCGCACTGTCGTCCGAAGCAGTCGAGCCGCGCTCGCGCAGCAGCGCGGTGGCGGCGATGTACTGCGGCATCCCGTTCGGCGGCGTGATCGCATCGCTGATCGGCGTGCTGCTCGCCGGCGACACCGAATGGCGGCACATCTTCTACGTCGGCGGCGCGGGGCCGCTGCTGCTCGTGCCGCTGCTGGTGGGGTTCCTGCCGGAGTCGCGTGCGTACCTCGACGTCGCCGGCACGCAGGCCGCGCGCGCGAGCGTCGCCCGCACGCTGTTCGGCGACGGCCGCACGACGTCGACGGTCGCGCTGTGGGTCAGCTACTTCTGCACGCTGATCGTCCTCTACTTCCTGCTGAACTGGCTGCCGTCGCTGATGGCCGCGCGCGGACTCGATCGCGAGCACGTCGGCCTCGTGCAGATCGCGTTCAACGTCGGCGCGGGGCTCGGCGCGCTCGGCATCGGCGCGGCGCTCGACCGGATGCGCGCGTCTCGCGTGGTCGGCGGCATGTATGTCGGCATCGTGCTGTCGCTTGCCGCGCTCGCAGCGGCGCCCGGCTTCGCGTCGCTCGCGGCGGCCGCGTTCGCGGCCGGGATGTTCGTGGTCGGCGGGCAGTCGGTGCTGTATGCGCTTGCGGCGATGTACTACCCGACCGCGATGCGCGGCACGGGCGTCGGCACGGCGGTGGCCGTCGGCCGCCTCGGTTCCGTCGTCGGGCCGCTTGCGGCCGCGACGCTGCTGGCCGCCGGCCGCAGCGCGCCGGTCGTGATCGGCGCGAGCATCCCCGTCACGCTCGTCGCGGCCGTTGCCGCGCTGCTGCTGATTCGCCGCCCGCAAGCCGGCGACTGACCTTTCCCGTTTCTTCAATGCGTGCCGTCAGAGCGCGCGATTACTCACGGTCTGGAGACACAACGAAATGAAGACGAAGACAAGGAACGGCCTGCTGGCCGCCGGCGCGTGCTGCGCGCTGGCCGCGCCGGCGGCGCACGCGCAATCGAGCGTGACGCTGTACGGGATCATCGATACGGGCGTCGAATTCGTGTTGCACGCAAACGCGGCCGGCGACCACGTGGTGCGCATGCCGGGCGTGACGGGCGAACTGCCGTCGCGCTGGGGGCTGCGCGGCGCGGAGGATCTCGGCGGCGGCTATCAGGCGGTGTTCACGCTCGAAAGCGGCTTCAACGTGCGCGGCGGCGATCTCGGGCAGGGCGGCCGGCTGTTCGGGCGGCAGGCGTTCGTCGGGCTGAAGGGTGACTTCGGCACGCTCGCGTTCGGCCGCCAGTACACGATGACCTATCTCGCGTTGCAGGGCGCGGACATCATCGGCCCCGACATCTACGGGCTCGGTTCGCTCGATGCCTATGTGCCGAACGGCCGCGCCGACAACGCGGTGACCTACGTCGGCACCTATCGCGGCGTGACGCTCGGCGCGGCCTATTCGTTCGGCCGGGACGGCGCGGGCACCGGCAACTCGCCGGGGCAAGGAACGTGCGCGGGGCAGGTGCCGGGCGACGCCACGCAGTGTCGCGACTGGTCGGTGATGCTCAAGTACGACAGCGCGTATTTCGGGGCGGCGGCGTCGTACGAGGAGCAACGCGGCGGCGCCGGCGCGGCCGCGAACTTCTTCGACGGCATCGCGCCGGTCGCCTTCACGAGCAGCGGCGGCAAGGACGCGCGCACGCACGTGAGCGCCTACGCGCAGGCGGCGGGCGCGCGGATCGGCGCGGGCTGGATCGGGCGGCGCGTGTCGACCGGCTCGCCGGCCGCGGCTGGTGCGCATTCGGACCTGTTCTTCGTCGGCGCGTCGTATGCGGTGAAGCCCGATTTCGTCGTCGATGGAGAAGGCTACCGGATCGTCAACAGCGCGCACGACACGCGCGCGACGATGGCGACATTGCGCGCGACTTATCTGCTGACGAAGCGCACGGCCGTCTATGCGCAATCGTCGTATCTGTGGAACAGCGCGCATGCGCGCTACGCGGTCAGCGGCGGTGGGGCCGGCACGACGCCCGGCGAAGGGATGGGGCAGCTCGGCGCGATGGTCGGCGTGCGGCACATGTTCTGATCCGGCAGCCTGACGAACGGGAGATATCTTGCACAGGAAATCTGCATTCCTCTGTATCGCGCCGCTGTCCGCGGCGGCCATGCTCGCCGGGTGCGGCGGCGACGATTCGGTCAACGCCGCGCCCACGCATCTGAGCGCCGCGACGCCGGCCGAGATGGCGCAGACCTGCGACGCGCTCGCCGCGAAGCTCGCCTATGCGAACACGTCGTTCACGTCGGTGACGACCGCAGCCGCCGGCGCGCTCACGGTAGCCGGCAAGCCGATCGCCGAGCACTGCGTGATCGAAGGGAAGATGAACGAGCGCGTGAGCACGGTGGACGGCAATACCTATGCGATCGGCTTCGAGATGCGTCTGCCGAAAGCATGGAACGGCCGCTTCTTCTACCAGGCGAACGGCGGGCTCGACGGCAACGTCGTGACCGCGACCGGCGAGATCGGCGGCGGCGGGCCGCTGAGCGATGCGCTGAACCTGGGTTTCGCCGTGATCAGTTCGGATTCCGGGCACAGTGCCGCGCAGAATCCGCTGTTCGGCCTCGATCCGCAGGCTCGCATCGACTACGGTTATGGCGCGGTCGACGCGCTCACGCCGATGGCGAAGCAGGTGATCCGTCTTGCATACGGCAAAGCGCCCGACCGCAGCTATTTCGGCGGCTGCTCGAACGGCGGCCGTCACGCGATGGTCACGGCGGTGCGCAACCCGGCCGACTACGACGGCATCATCGTCGGCGATCCGGGTTTCCATCT
Organism: Burkholderia arboris; assembly: GCF_902499125.1. GTDB lineage: Bacteria > Pseudomonadota > Gammaproteobacteria > Burkholderiales > Burkholderiaceae > Burkholderia > Burkholderia arboris. The sequence continues at coordinate 187,865 of NZ_CABVPX010000003.1, read as the reverse complement.
GCCGAAGGCGGCGATCGGCGAGATGTACGGCGCGCAGCAGTTCGCGAAGATCGCGTCGGCGACGGGCACGAACGGGTTGCCGGATATCCGCAGCGGCTTCACCGATGCGGAGCGGCAGTTCGTCGGTGCGAAGATCCTCGACAAATGCGATGCGCTCGACGGTGCGGCCGACGGGATGGTGCAGGACGTCGCCGCATGCCAGGCGCATTTCAGCGTCGATACCGATATCCCGACCTGCGCGAACGGCGCGCGCACGGGCGCCTGCCTGACGCCCGCGCAGAAAACCGCGCTGGAGAACGTGTTCGCGGGTGCGCGCAACAGCGCGGGCACGGCGCTGTACGCGAGTTTTCCGTACGATCCTGGCGTGGCCGGCAGCGGCTGGGCTGCATGGAAGCAGTCGAATTCGGTCACGCTCGATCCGGCCGCGATGGCGTTCACGTTCATGACGCCGCCGAAAACCGCCGCGACGCTCGCGAACCTGCCCGGTTTCGCGCTCGGCTTCGACATGGACAACGACGCGCCGGCCATCTTCGCGACGAACGGCGTGTACACGCAATCCGCGTGGTCGTTCATGACGCCGCCCGACGAGACGAACCTGTCCGCGCTGAAGTCGCGCGGCGCGAAGCTGATCGCGTATCACGGCACGGGCGACCCGGTGTTCTCGTTCAACGATACGCGCGACTGGTACGCGAACGTCGCGCAGGCGAACGGCGGCGACGCGTCGGATTTTGCGCGCTTCTATCCGGTGCCGGGGATGAACCATTGCTCGGGCGGGCCGGCGACCGACCAGTTCGACATGCTGACGCCGCTCGTCGCGTGGGTCGAGCAGGGGCAGGCGCCGGCCGCGATCGTCGCCGCCGCGCGCGACACGACGAACGCGGTGCCGAATGCCGATGTGCCCACGTCGTGGGGCACGGGCCGCACGCGGCCGCTGTGCCCGTATCCGCAGGTCGCGCGCTATAACGGCTCGGGCGACGCGAATGCGGCGGCGAGCTTCAGTTGTCGGTGAAGTAGCCGTCGATGGGAAGCGGCCGGCGCGAGCAGTGACGCGCCGGCCGAATCGTTCCTGCAAGCAGGCGCTCACTTACTCGCCGAGATCGACCGGCACGTCGAGCCCGACCTTCACGCGGCTCATGCTCACCAGCGTCTTGAACCGCTTCACGTTGTTGTTCGCGAAGAACAGCTCGCGCGTGAGCGCGTTGTACTGATCCATGTTGCGCACCGCGAGGATCAGCACGAAATCCCATTCCCCCGTCACGTAGTAGCACTGCTGGATCTGCGGGCAGCGCTCGAACGCGCGTTTCATTGCATCGAGCTGGCCGATCTGCTCGCTCTCGACCTCGACGTTCACGATGATCGTCAGCGGATGATCGACCTTGTCCGGCGCGATCACGGCCGTGTAGCGCTCGATCACGCCGTCTTCCGCGAGACGTTTCAGGCGCCGGTTCACGGCCGCGGTCGACAGGTTGACGCGCGCGCCGAGCTCGGCCTGCGGCGTTTGCGCGTCGCGCTGGAGTTCCATCAGCAGCTTGCGGTCGAACGCATCGAGTGGGGTCGTCATGATGGCGCGTGAAACCTCGAAAGAATGAGAAATTTTTGCGTTGAAGCCGTCGATTTGGCGATTTTATTGATCGGCCTGCGCAATATTATTTTTCCAACCGACGGCGAGCGCAACTGGCGCTTGCCCGATCCGACCTAACCGGCTGACCGCCCGCGCGGTCCTGCTCAGGAGCCTTCCGCCATGCTGATCGCCAACCCGCGCGCGTCGCGCACCGCTTACCCCCACGCGCTGCGCCGCGTGATGAACATCGCATCGGCCGACGAAAGCGGCGCATGGCTGTCGCACTGGCCGCTCGTCGGCAACGCGCGCACGCCGCTGCGTGCGCTGCCCGATCTCGCCGCGCGGCTCGGCGTCGCGAGCATCAGCGTGAAGGACGAGTCGTGCCGCTCGCCGCTCGGCAGCTTCAAGGCGCTTGGCGCGCCGATCGCGCTGGTGCGGCTCGTGAAGCGGCTGCGCCGTACGCAAGATCTCGATCCGCAAGGGCTCGTCACCGGCGCCTACGCGTCGGAGCTGGCCGACCTGACGGTGATCAGCGCGACGGACGGCAACCACGGCCGCGCGCTGGCCGCCGCCGCGCGCGCGATCGGCTGCGGGTGCGTGATCGTGCTGCACGCGAACGTCGACGCCGAGCGCGAACGCGCGATCTCGGCATACGGCGCCCGGATCGTGCGCATCGCGGGGAATTACGACGAATCGGTGGTCTGCGCGGCGCAACTCGCGCAGGCGAATGGCTGGTATGTGGTGTCGGATACGTCGTACGACGGCTACGAAGCGATTCCGCGCGACGTGATGCAGGGTTACGGCGTGATCGCCGCCGAAGCGGCCGCGCAGGCGGCGGAGGAAGACGGGCGGCCGTTCACGCACGTGTTCCTGCAGGGCGGTGTGGGCGGCCTCGCCGCGGGCGTCGCGAGTTACCTGTGGGAGCGCGACGGCGTGCAGCGGCCGCGCTTCGTCGTCGTCGAGCCGCGCCAGGCCGATTGCCTGTACCAGAGCGCGCTGGCCGGCCGCGCGACCAAGGCGACCGGCAGCGTCGATTCGGTGATGGCCGGGCTCGCGTGCGGCGAGGCGTCGCCGCTCGCATGGGATTTCCTCGAGATGTGCATCGACCACTTCATGCTGATCGACGACGAAGACGCGGTGCAGACGATGCGCTGCCTCGCGGCCGGCAGCGAACGCGACGTGCCGGTCGTCGCCGGCGAATCGGGTGCGGCCGGCGTGGCGGGCCTGGACGTGCTGATGCGTGATCCGGCGCTCGCGCGGCAGGTCGGGCTCGATGCGAACGCACGCGTGCTGGCGATCAATACGGAAGGCGCGACGGCGCCGTCCGTGTACCGGAACTGCGTCGGCGAGACGGCCGACGCGGTGCTCGCGCGGCAGCGCGACTGGCTGAACCGCGCGGCGGTGGCGGCCTGAACGACATGACGACCGACGAGGCGAACGCAATGGACGCAATCGAAGAAAGCACGTTGCAGGGGCAACTGAAGCGCTGGCGCCGCCATCTGCACCAGTATCCGGAAACGGGTTTCGAAGAAGTGAACACGTCGGATTACGTCGCGCGCATCCTGACGACGCTCGGGCTCGACGTGCATCGCGGGATCGGCGGCACGGGGCTGGTCGCGAACCTGACGGCCGGCACCGGCACGCGCGCGATCGGCATCCGCGCGGACATGGACGCGCTGAACATCGCCGAGCACGCGCCGGGCCGCGAACACGCGTCGCGCACGCCGGGCAAGATGCATGCGTGCGGGCACGACGGCCACATGTCGATGGTGCTCGGTGCCGCGCAGTTGCTGGCCGAGCGCAAGGATTTCGACGGCACCGTGCGCTTCATTTTCCAGCCGGCGGAAGAGCATGGCCGCGGCGCGAAGGCGATGATGGCCGACGGATTGTTCGAGCGCTTTCCGGTCGACGCGATTTTCGGCGCGCACAACATGCCCGGCATGCGTGCGGGCACGTTCTCGACGCGCGCGGGCGGCATCATGGCGAGCGAAGACAATTTCGTGATCCGGATCGACGGGCGCGGCACGCATGCGGCGCGGCCGCACATGGGCATCGATCCGATCGTGATCGGCTCGCAGATCGTGCTCGCGCTGCAGACGATCGTGTCGCGCAATCTCGACCCGGGCCAGCAGGCCGTGATCTCGTGCACGGAGTTCATCACCGACGGGCTGCGCAACGTGCTGCCGTCGACCGTGACGATCAAGGGCGATACGCGCAGCTATTCGCGCGACGTGCAGGGGTTGCTGGAAACGCGGATGCGCGAAATCAGCGAAGGGATCTGCCGCACGCACGGCGCGACCTGCACGTTCGAGTACACGCACGAGTTCGCGCCGACGGTGAATTCAGCGGAATGGGTCGACACGGCGGTGCAGGCCGCCGCGCAGATTGCGGGCGCCGACGCGGTGAACGCCGACGTGCAGCCGATGATGATCTCGGAGGATTTCGGCGCGTTCCTGCAGGCGGTGCCCGGCAATTTCGTGTTCATCGGCAACGGCGAAGCGGCTGGCCAAGGCGGCGTGCCGCTGCACAACGCGACGTACGATTTCAACGATGCGATTTTGCCGGCCGGCGCGCGGTATTTCGCGGAAGTGGCGCGGCGCGCGTTGCGGGCCGCGTAGCGGGTCGTCAGACAGCCTTGACGCTTCACGCGCCGGCCGACCGCTGCTCCGGCGCATCGGCCGTGCCGGTGCGGTCGAGGATGGCCAGCACCTCGCGTGCGGTGTTCTCCGAATGGCTGCGCAGCAGCTGCGGCAGCACCGCGTGGTCGGGGTCGGCGAGCGCGGCCATGATGTCGTCGTGTTCGTGCAGCGACTCGGCCCAGCGCAGCGTGTCGGTGTTCGCCGCACCGCGCGCACGGTGCACCTTCGACATCAGCGACGCATAGATGCCCGACAGCACGGGGTTGCCGGCCGCGTCGACGATCATCTGATGAATCTGCTGGTTCAGCCGGAAATACTCGACCCGCTTGCCCGCTTCGTGACACTCGACCATCTTCCGGTGCTTCGCCTGCAGCGCGGCGAGCGTCGGTGCACCGATGCGCTTGCGCAGCAACTCGCCCGCCATCGCCTCCAGCCCGTGCAGCAGCTCGAACGTCGCGACCAGGTCGTCGAGGTCGATCGACGCGACGCGATAGCCGATGTACTGGCGATGCGTGACGGCGCCTTCCGCGACGAGCACCTTCAACGCTTCGCGCAGCGGCGTTTTCGACACGTCGAACGCGAGGCTGAGTTCCTTTTCGTCGATCCGCGCGCCGGGCGGCAATTCGCCCTCGTCGATCATCACGCGCAGGCGCGCGGCGATCTCGGCGGCCATGCCGCGCGTGCGCAGAAGCAGGGGATTGCGGGGTGTCTGGCTCATGATGGTGCGAGCTTATCACGATATCGGGGCTTACCCTGCACCAACATTGTTATATAAGAATATCAATAAAACCAAGTGTTTACGATAACAGTAATTATAAATTTCTAATTCTATACTCGGCTCCACGTTGCGCGACGTCCTGACCATCCTCGTTCACTCCTGGAGTCCGTCCATGTCTTCAACCTCCGGTGTCGCCGCCCTGACGGTCGGTAAATCCGCTGTTCGCTGGAAGATATTCGTCGTCATGCTGAGCCTCATCGCGATCAACTACGTCGATCGCGCGTCGTTGTCCGTCGCCATGCCTTACATCTCGCAGGAGTTCAATATCGGGCCCGCGATGGAGGGCCTGATCCTCAGTTCGTTCTTCTGGACCTATGCGGTGATGCAGATCCCGGGCGGGATGCTGGCCGACCGGTTCAAGCCGCGCATCGTGATCGCGACGGCGACCGTGTTCTGGGGCTTCTTCCAGGCGATCGCCGCGCTGTGCACGAACGCGCCGTCGCTGCTGCTCACGCGCCTCGGCCTCGGCGCGGCCGAAGCGCCGATCTACCCGGCCGGCGGCAAGCTCAACGCGATCTGGATGACGCAGACCGAGCGCGGCCGCGGCGCCACGCTGCTCGATGGCGGCGCGCCGCTCGGCGCGGCACTGGGCGCGGTGCTGATCGCCGGGCTCATCGCGGTGCTCGGCTCGTGGCGGCTCGCATTCGCGGTGGCCGGCGTCGGCACCGTGCTGGCCGGGCTGCTCGCGTGGCACTACATCCGCAACTCGCCGCGCGAGCATCGGGGCGTCAACGACCTCGAAGCCGACTACATCGAGGCGTCGCATGCGAGCGATCTCGCGGCCGAGCCGGCCGGCGCGTCGGGCCGTTCGCGCGACTTCTTCAAGTACCGCTCGGTGTGGTGCATGTTCTTCGGCTGGATGTGCTTCAACAGCGTGTTCTACGGGCTGCTCACGTGGATGCCGAACTACCTGCACAAGGTGCACGGCTTCGACATCAAGCAGATGGGCGGCTCGACCTTCATCATCTTTTTCAGCGGCTTCGTCGGCGAACTGCTCGGCGGCTGGATCGCCGACAAATGGAAGGCCGCGGGCGGCCGCCCGAACGTCGTGATGCGCACGCTGTTCGGCATCGCCGCGGTGATCGCCACGGTGTCGATCTTCTCGGTCGCGTATGTGAAGGACCCGGTCGTGTGCGTCGCGCTGCTGTCGTCGACGCTGTTCTTCCTGCGCTGGTGCGGGCTGTACTGGTGCATCCCGTCGTCGCTCGGCACGCGCAACAAGATCGGCTTCCTCGGCGGCCTGATGAACCTCGGCGGCAACATCGGCGGCGTCACCGTGCCGATCGCCGTCGGCGCGATCGTGCAGTTCACCGGTTCCTATTTCCTTGCGCTGATGGTGTTCGCGGCGGCCGGCGTCGGCCTGCTCGTGTGCTCCAGCGCGATCGACTACGAAAACAAGCTCCCCGTCTGACCGACCCCTTTCACTGCATCGACTGCATTCACCGGTAGAGAGAAACCATCATGAAAAAACGTACGTTGCTCGGCATGCTCACCCCGTCCTCCAACACGTCGCTCGAACCGCTGACGAGCGCAATGGTCGCGGGCCTGCCGGGCGTGTCCGCGCACTTCGCGCGCTTTCCGGTTACCGAGATCTCGCTGACGGGCCAGGCGCTCGGCCAGTTCGACGACGACAAGATCATCCAGGCCGCGATGCTGCTCGCCGATGCGAAGGTCGACGTGATCGCGTGGAACGGCACGTCGTCGGGCTGGCTCGGCTTCGAAGCCGACGAGCGGCTGTGCGAGCGGATCACCGCAGCGACCGGCATTCCGGCCACCACGTCGGTGCTCGCGCTCAACGAGATCCTGAAGAAGACGAGCGCGCACGAGTTCGGCCTCGTCACGCCATACCTCGACGACGTGCAGACGAAGATCGTCGACAACTATCGCCGTTCGGGGCTGAACTGCATTGCCGAGCGCCACCTGAACCTGAAGGTCAATTTCTCGTTCTCCGAAGTGACGGGCGACGAGATCGGCAACATGGTGCGCGAAGTCGCGGCGGCCGGCCCGCGCGCGATCTCGATCTTCTGCACGAACCTGAACGCCGCGCACCTGGTGCCGGCGCTCGAGGAGGAAACGGGCATCCCGATCTACGACACGATCTCGACCGTCGTGTGGAAATCGCTGCAGCTTGCCGACTACGACACGCGGCAGGTGAAGGGCTGGGGCCGTCTCTTCAACGAAGTGATCTGAGGCGCGCGCCATGTCGAACGATCTCGATTTCGTGATCCGTCACGCCGACGTCGTGACGGCGGCGGACCGGTTCTCGTGCGACATCGGCATCCGCGCGGGGCGCGTGGCCATGCTCGGCCACGGGCTGCCGCGCGCGCCGCGCGAGCTCGATGCGAGCGGGATGCTCGTGATGCCGGGCGGCGTCGATGCGCATTGCCACCTCGATCAGCCGATGCCCGACGGGCTGCGGATGGCCGACGATTTCCTGTCCGGCACGCGCTCGGCGCTGTGCGGCGGCACGACGACCGTGATCCCGTTCGCCGCGCAGGCGAAGGGGCAGTCGCTGCAGGCCGCCGTCGACGACTATCACCGGCGCGCCGAAGGGCGCGCGCTGGTCGACTACGGCTTTCACCTGATCGTTGCCGATCCGACGCCGCACGTGCTGGCCGAGGAGCTGCCGCGGCTGATCGCGAACGGCTATACGTCGTTCAAGGTGTACATGACCTACGACGACCTGAAGCTGAACGACCGGCAGATGCTCGACGTGCTGTCGGTCGCGCGCGAGCACGGTGCGCTCGTGATGGTGCATGCGGAGAATTCCGACTGCATCGGCTGGCTCACCGAGCGGCTGCTCGGCGACGGTCGCGTTGCGCCGCATTTCCATGCGCACGCGCGCCCGGCCGTGGTCGAACGCGAGGCGACGCACCGCGCGATCGCGTTCGCGGAACTTGTCGACGTGCCGATCCTGATCGTGCACGTGTCGGGCGCCGAGGCGATCGAGCAGATCCGCTGGGGGCAGTCGCGCGGGTTGCCGATTCTCGCCGAAACGTGCCCGCAATACCTGTATCTGACGGCCGCCGATCTCGGCCACGACGATCATGACTATGAAGGCGCAAAGTGCGTATGCAGCCCGCCGCCGCGCGATCCGGCGAACCAGCAGGCCGTGTGGAAGGCGCTGAAGCAGGGCGTATTCTCGGTGTTCTCGTCCGACCACGCGCCGTTCAACTACGACGATCCGTGCGGCAAGCATCCGGGCGGGCAGGCCGTCTCGTTCGACCATATCCCGAACGGGATTCCGGGGCTCGAGACGCGGCTGCCGCTGCTGTTCGACGGCGTGCGTCACGGGCGGCTGTCGCTGCACCAGTTCGTCGAGCTGACGTCGCTGCGGCCCGCGAAGCTGTACGGGCTGTATCCGCGCAAGGGAACGATCGCGGTCGGCGCCGATGCGGACATCGTCGTGTGGGATCCGGACAAGCGGGTGCGGATCGCGAATGCGTCGCTGCATCATGCGGTCGACTACACGCCGTATGAAGGCATCGAGGTGACGGGCTGGCCGCGCCATTGCCTGTCGCGCGGCGAATTGCTGGTCGAGGACGGCCGGCTGCTCGCGGCCGAGCCCGGGCGCGGGCAGTTCGTGCCGGCCGGCAAGCCGCGCCTCGATTGAGGTGAAGGCCCGCGCGATGGCGCGGGCGCAGGATTCGACAGGAGCAGTGATGAGCGTTTCCCACGCAATGCGCGGTATCGCGGCAGCAGCCGTCGTCGCCGGTTCGTGCGGCGGCCCGGCGCTGGCCGCAGGCGGCGCGCCGCAGGACATGCCGAGCGTCGTGCCCGAATCGGCCGGCGTCGATTCGGCGCCGCTCGTGCGGCTGTCGGCCTGGCTGCGCCACGACCGGATGGACGTGCGCAGCCTCGTCGTCGTGAAGGACGGCAAGATCGTGTTCGAGCGCTACGGCGACGGCCTCACGCGCGACCACAACTACGAGCTGTATTCGGTGACGAAGACGATTACCGCGCTGCTCGCCGGCATTCTCGACGGCGAAGGCAAGCTCGGCCCGTCGACGAAGGTCGCGCCGTTGATCGCGGCCGCGCGGCCCGATCTCGCGAGCGAACTCGCGGACAAGCGGGACCTCGAGCTGCGGCACCTGATGTCGATGTCGAGCGGGCTGCGCTACACGACGCGCGAAGGCACCGATCCGCTGTACTACGAAGCACCCGACCGGTTGAAAGTCGCCGTGACGAGCCGGGCGGCGCAGCCGCCCGGCACGCGGTTCGACTATATCGACGTGAACCCGGTGCTGGTGGGCACGGCCGTGTCGATCGCCGCGCGCGAACGCGAGGACGAATTCGCGCGCCAGCGGCTGTTCGAGCCGCTCGGCTTCGCGCACTACCGCTGGAGCGGCGCCGACGGCACGGGCGCGGTGGCGGGCGGCTGGGGCTTGCGGCTGCGCGCGGTCGACATGGCGAAGATCGGCATGCTGCTGCTCGACCACGGCCAGTGGAACGGCAAGCAGGTCGTGCCGGCTGGCTGGGTCCGGCAGATGACGACGCCGTCGTCGGCCGCGGACGATTACGGCTACTACTGCTGGATTCACCACGTGGTCGAGCACGGCACGCCCGAGTTCGGCGCGATGGGCTTCAAGGGGCAGTTCATCACGGTGCTGCCTGAACAGCGCGCGGTGGTCGTGATGACGAGCCTGCTGCCGACCGACGGCGGGCTGCGCGATGCGACCTACCTGAACCTGTATCGCCGGATGGTGAACGACTATATCTTGCCGGCGCTCACGCCGGCGCAGCCGCCGGTCGAGCGTGCAGCGACGACGCAGGCGCTGCGCGACGAGCTGGCGCGCAGCCGCGAGACGAAGGGCGTGCCCGGCACGGCCGCCGCGTTCAACGATGCACCGGAGATTTGATGAGGATGACGAACATGATGGCCAACCCGGATGCGTGGCTCGATGCGCGGCGGCCCGGATCGCGCGCCGTGCCTTGCGTGCGCCGGCTGCTCGCGCGGCTTGCGACGATGCTGATCGGCAGCGGTGCGCTCGCGCCGGTGCCGGCGATCTCCGCGGCGCACGCGGCCGCTGCATGGCCGCCGCTGCAAGAAACGGGTATCGAAGCCGCCGCGCCGGAGGACGTCGGCGTCGATTCGCGCAAGCTCGTCGAGTTGTCGCGCTGGATCCGCGAGCAGAAGCTCGACGTGTACAGCCTGCTCGTCGTGAAGGACGGCAAGCTGATCTTCGAGCGCTACGGCGCCAAGGCGTCGCGCGATGCGACCTACGAGTTGTACTCGGTGACGAAGGCCGTGACGTCGCTCGTCGCGGGCGTCCTGGTCGATCAGCGCACCGTGCGGCTCGACGAACCGGTCGCCGCGCGGCTCGCCGCATGGCGGCCCGATCTGGCCGGCGCGCTCGCGGACAAGCGCGATATCGCGCTGAAACACGTGCTGTCGATGTCGAGCGGCTTGCACTACGACTTCAGCCCGAAGGACGATCCAATCTATTACACGGCGCCCGACCGGCTGAAGCTCGCCGCGTCGGCCGCGCCGAAGGTGGCGCCCGGCACCGCGTTCGAGTACACCGACGTGAACCCGATCCTCGCGGCGGCGATGTTGAGCGCGGCCGCCGGCGAGCCGGTCGAGCGCTACGCGCAGACGCACCTGTTCGGCCCGCTGGGCATGAAACGCGCGGCATGGGAGCGCGCGGATCGAACGGGGCTCGTATCGGCCGGCTGGGGCCTGCGGCTGCGCGCGGTCGATATGGCGAAGATCGGCATGCTCGTGCTCGACGGCGGCCGCTGGCAGGGGCGGCAGGTTGTCCCGCAGCAGTGGATTGCGGAGATGACGACACCGCGCGTGTCGCCGCACTTCGGCTACTACTGGTGGATCAACAACATCGTCGAGAGCGAGCCTGAGCTCGGCGCGATGGGCTTCAAGGGGCAATTCATCACGGTGCTGCCGAAGCGCAATGCGGTGGTCGTGATGACGGGTGTGCTGCCGGTGGAAGGCGGGTTGCGCGATGCGGAGAACGTGAAGCTGTTCCGCCGGATGGTCAACGGCTACATCCTGCCGGCGCTCGATGGCGCGGCTTCTTCGGTGCAGGCTTCAGGCGGCGATGCGCGCGCTGCGCTCACGCGCGAGCTTGACCTGAGTGCGCACGCCGAAGGCGTACCCGGCACACAGGTCGATCCGACGGATCTGCCGAAGTAGGTTGCGTGCGAGGTCCCGGTTCGCGTCGATGCGCGAGCCGGGACCACGTCACGTCACACCAGCTCGCCGAGGCAAGCGTCGAACTGCGCGACGAGCCGGTCGACATCGTCGGCCGTCGTCTTCGGGCACACCAGCATCATGTTGTGGAACGGCGTGATCAGCACGCCGCGATTCAGCAGATACAGGTGCACGATGTGTTCGAGTTCGCTGTCGAGCTGCGCGCCGGCGAACGTGCCGTTGCGTGGTGGCGTGGGGGTGAACTGAAACTCGGTGCGCGCGCCGATGCGCGTCACGCACCACGGCAGCCCGTGTTTCGCGATCGCCTGCTCGAGGCCCGTCGCCAGTCGCGCAGCGAGTTCGAACATGTGTGCATACGCGGCGTCGGTCGCGACTTCGGCCAGCGTCGCGCGCATCGCATGCATCGCGAGCATGTTCGCGGTGAGCGTCGTGCCGATGCCCGAATGGCCGGGCGGCGCGTTCAGCTTCGCCTGCTTCGCGCGTTCGGCGAATTCGGCGCTGAAGCCGTACACCGCGCACGGCACGCCGCCGGCGATCGGCTTGCCGACCACCAGCATGTCCGGTTCGAGATCGTGCGCGACCGCGTAGCCGCCGGGACCGCTGCTGATCGTGTGCGTTTCGTCGATCACGAGCAGCGTGCCGTAGCGGCGCGTCAGTTCGCGTGCGGCTTCCCAGAAGCCCGGGTCGGGCAGCACCATCCCGATGTTCGTCATCGCGGGCTCGGCGAGCACGCATGCGACGTCGCCATCCTTCAAGGCCGCCTCGAGCGCGGCCAGGTCGTTGAATTCGACGACGCGCGTGTTCGCGAGCAGGTCGTAGGACTGCCCGAGCAGGCTGTCGCGCTGCACCGGGCGGCCGTCGACGAGATCGACGAACACGTCGTCGACCGTGCCGTGATAGCAGCCGTTGAATACGACGATCGTGTTGCGGCCGGTGGCCGCGCGCGCCCAGCGCAGCACGAAGCGGTTCGCGTCGCTCGCGCTCAACGCGAATTGCCACACCGGCAGCTTGAAGCGGCGCGCGAGTTCGCGCGCGACCCAGGCGGCGTCTTCGCTCGGCAGCATCGTCGTGTAGCCGCGCGTGGCCTGTTCGACGAGCGCACGGGCGACCGGCTCGGGCGCATGGCCGAACATCGCGCCCGTATCGCCGAGGCAGAAATCGACGTAGCGATGGCCGTCGACGTCGGTGAACGTCGCGCCGCGCGCCTCCTTCACGACCAGCGAGAACGGGGTCGACCAGTCCTGCATCCAGTGCAACGGCACGCCGAACAGCAGGTGCTCGGACGCTTCCGCGGAGAGGGCGCGGGAGACCGGCATGGCTTCGGTGAACGCTTGGCGCTCGCGATCGAACAGCGCGCGGGCGCGGATGAGGTCGACTCCGTGGCGGGAAGGCAAAGGCAGCTCCTGGGCTGTGAACAAGAGGAAACGATAGCGCGCGCGGCGGGGGGCTGAACAGACGCGGAATTACCGAGGCGGGTTGATGGCGGAATTCGCCGGCGCTTCCTATTTGATTTCAAGATGGAACAGGTGAACGAAAGCCGCACGAAACCGTGAAGGTTTTCATGGATGTTTAACGGGCTTTTCGTGGCCTATCGTTGTTGCATGTCATGGCGCGATGGGTTCGCGCGAGCACGCCAGTATTGGCCGGCGCGCGAATCCGGTAGGTGGTTGCGATCGAATCCGGCCGACTCGATCGTTCGCGCACGCGGCTGGACGCAGCGAATTCGACGGGGGCTTGCCGGCAAATTTCGGGATAGTTGGGTTCCGGAATTGCCTGCGACGGGACGGATTCGGGCGCCCGATTCCAACGCTCCAGAATGCGGGACCGCACAATGAAAATCCGAATCCATCTCGCCATACTCGTCGCCTGCAGCGCATTGACCGGCATCGCTCACGCAGGCTCGACATCGCCGCACGCGGTCGTCAAGAAAATCAGGTTGACCGCGCACATTGGCGACAGCCTGTTCGTGTCGAAGCCGGACAACTCCGCGTACGACGTGGTCGAGCTGAATGCGATGGACGGCACGCAGCAGACGTTCGCGACGACGCTGCCGCTCCGCGTGCGCGCGACGAATCCCGAGATCCACGTCACATTGCTGCAGCCGCTGCGGCTGTCGAACGGCCGCGACGACATGGTCAACGCGAAGGTCGTGCTGATGACCGGTGGCGCGGGCAACGCGGACATCGCGCCCGGTACCGCTCGCCCGATCACACTGGCGAGCCCCGGACACGACGGCTTCGACGGCTACGACGAAACCCGCAACGTGAAGATCAGCGCGCAAGCGCCGGGCGCAGGTGGTGCGGTTTCGACGAACGGGTGCTATCGCGGCGACCTCGTGCTGGTGTTCGAGCCGGCTGCTTCGGCGGGACGCGAGCCGGCAACGAAGGCCGTCGCGGCGGCTGACGAGTAGCGGAAATCCCCCGGCGGACATCTTCCGCCGGGTTTTTTAGTTAGAGTTTTTGCGCATAAACATACGATAACGTATCTCTAAAGAAGCACTTCCAGATGTGAGTGCGTGCCCACATTCATGGCATTAAGTCAGTAAAAACAGGGTAAACGACAGATGTGTGTCGTGCTCCGATCGCGTCTAGACTGCTCGATGTAGTACGACGACGTATAAATCGTGATCCGCCGCCCGGCGCATCGATACCCCCTACACTGAAGGAGTGCCCATGGCCGCCTATCGCCGCCGTTCGTCTTCGTCTGCCCCGCCGCCCTCGTCGAGGCGGGTATCGCGTCGCGCCTTCATCGGCTGGACCGGCGCACTCGCCGGCGGCGCCATGCTCGGCGGACCGTTCGCGGCGACCCGGGCGCTGGCGGGAGGCGCCGTGTCCAATGCGTCGGCGGTCGATCTCGTGTGGGGCGAGCACGGCGCGGCGGCACGCATCGCCGCGTCGCTCGCGCATGTGTCGCGGCTCGCACGGCGCGGGCGCGACTTCGACGTGACGCACTACGGCGCGCGCCCGTGCGCGACGGTCGCGCAGACGTCGCCGTACCCGGTGGCGAAATCGCCGGTCAGCCCGGGTTCCGAACTGACGACCGCGCCCGGCGCGTTCGATTCGCGCCCCGCGTTCCTCGCGGCGATCGACGCGTGCCGGCGCGAAGGCGGCGGCCGGGTCGTCGTGCCGTCCGGCACCTGGTACTGCGCGGGGCCGATCGTGCTGCAGAGCAACGTCACGTTCCACCTGAGCGCGAACTGCACGATCTACTTCAGCCCGAACCCGGCCGACTACGCGAAGGACGGCCCGGTCGATTGCGGTGCGAACGGCCGCCTGTACTACAGCCGCTGGCAGGCGAACGATTGCCTGAACTACGGCGCGCCCGTCTATGCGCGCAACGCGACGAACATCGCGCTGACGGGCGAAGGCCCGACGTCGGTACTCAACGGGCAGGCGATGACGCCGTTCTCCGGCAGCGGCGCGAACAGCGTCTGCTGGTGGACCTACAAGGGTTCGTCGGGCGCGTACGGCGCAAGCGCGACGGTGCCGAGCCAGGCGTATGCGAATGCGAACAACGTCGACCTGCGGATCGTCGCGCCCGCGATTCCCGACGCGCTCTATGCGTTGCTGACGTCGCCGGTCACGCCGTGGCAGCAGGACCAGAACTATCTGCCCGCGCTGTCCGAGGCCGGCGTGTCGGTCGAGAAACGCATCTTCGGCCTCGGTCACTACCTGCGCCCGTGCATGGTCGAATTCATCGGCTGCACGAACGTGCTGATGGCGAACTACCAGACGCAGAACACGCCGTTCTGGCAGCACCATCCGACCGCGAGCCGCAACGTCGTGATTCGCGGCGTGACGACCAACAGCATCGGCCCGAACAACGACGGCTTCGATCCGGACGCCTGCACCGACGTGCTGTGCGAAGACTGCACGTTCAACACCGGCGACGACTGCATCGCGATCAAGTCGGGCAAGGACCGCGACACCGAATACGGCCCGGCGAAGCGGCACCTGATTCGCAACTGCACGATGAACAGCGGGCACGGCGGCATCACGCTCGGCAGCGAGATGGGCGGTGGCGTCGAGCAGATCTATGCGACGAACCTGTCGATGCTGAACGCGAACTGGCAGACCAACCCGCTGAACATCGCGATTCGCGTGAAGACCAACATGAATCGCGGCGGCTACGTGAAGGATTTCCACGTGAAGGGTGTCGCGCTGCCGAACGGCGTGACACTGAAGGGCGGCGGCTACGGCAGCGCGCTGCTCGCGGGCAGCCCGGTCAACGCGAGCGTGCCGCTCGGCGTCGTGACGCCGTCGGCGGGCAATCCATCCGCGGCACAGGGCGGCATCGTCACGTTCGACTGCGACTACCAGCCCGCGAACGATGCGGTGCGCACGCGTCCGCCGGTCATGCAGAACGTGACGATCTCGGACGTGAAGGCGAGCAACGTGACGCTGAACGGCGTGACCGCGTCGTGCTTCCAGGCAATCGTCGCGCAGGGGCCGGTCGCGTTCGATTACAACGGTACGCCGCCCACGCCTGCCGTGCAGCCGATCTCCGGCGTGACGATCAGCCGCTGCGATTTCGGCACGCCGGTCGCGTCGGGCACGCCGACGGTCACGTCGCCGGGGCCGATCTATGCGTTCAACGTGAGCGCGATGACGCTGACGAACGTGACGATCGCCGGGCAGGCGGTCAACACGACGATCACCGACAAGCGGTGACGCGATGAGGTGACGGAGGGAAGGCGTTCGCGTGCGGGGTGGCCGGTCGAGGCACGCGAACGCAACCGCACCGGCAAGCGCACCGGCAAGCGCACAAGCGAGCGAACGTGAACGCGTTACGCGAGCGTCTTCACCATGTAGTGCTCGTCGTAGAACTTGCCATCGACGAACATCGAGCGCGGTTCCGTACCGAACCGCACGAACCCTTGCGACGCATACAGCCGTTCCGCGTGGCCGTTGACCTCGTTCACGCACAGCATCAGTTGCTTGCATGCCCACGCCTGTGCGGCATGCCCGGTCGCGCTTTCGAGCAGCGCCTGCGCGATGCCCCGCCCGCGATACGCGGGATCGACGAACACGCCCCAGATCGTCGCCTTGTGCGCGATCTTCGCGCGTGCATCGCGGCGCACGCCGGTGATGCCGACGAGCGTATCGCCGTCGAATGCGCCGAATACTGCGCGCTCGTGGGTCGGCGTGATGCGCGTCGCGAACTCGTCGACCGGCACCTGCGATTCCTCGTCGAGCGTCGGCAGGAAGGACGTGGGCGCGGTGTCGACCGCACGCAGGCGAACGGTCTGGAAACGGGCGGCGTCGGCCGCATCGAGCAGGCGGGTCGTGATCGTCATCGGGTGAATTCCGGTTGAGGGTCGTGCATGCCGGCGCGGGCCGCTGCGGCCGCGGGATGCATCGTCCTTATCCTAATGGGAATCCGGATCTCGCGTGGCGCCATTCGGCGGAGTTTCGCGCTCGCCGTCAGATCGCGTCGCGCGGCCGCCGCGCATCGCCGTCGACGCAGCACGCGAGCACTTCGGCATCGGTGTCGCCGAGGCTCAGGTACACGTGCCCGACCGCGCTGTCGAAATACAGGCTGTCGCCGGCGCCGAGCCGGTACGCATGACCGTTCTCGAAGCGCAGTTCCAGCTCGCCGCTCAGGACGAACACGAACTCCTCGCCGCTGTGCCGGATGTAGTCGGCGAAGTCCGACAGCTTGCGCGCATGGATCCTGCCGCGCACGGGCACCATCCGCTTGCCCGTCAGGTCGTTCGCGAGCATCCCGTACGCGTAGTTGGGCGTGTCGTAGACCATCTGCTGGCCGGCCGGCGTGAACGACGGCGTCATCGCGCCGGCCGGCGCGGGCCGGCCGAACATCGTGTCGAAGTCGAGTGCGAGCGCATGCGTGAGCGCCGCGAACTTGTCGTAGGTGAGCGCGATGTCGCCGCGTTCGGCCTTCGAGATCGTCGACACCGCGATACCGGAACGCTCGGACAGTTGCGCGAGCGTCAGGCCGCGCGACTTGCGCGCGTCGCGCAGCCGCGCGCCGACCGTCTGGTGGTCGAGCTGCGGAGCGGCGGCGTCGGAGGGCGGCGGAACGGGAGCGGTGGGTTTGGGCATGCGGATACGAATACGGCGTGAATACGGGTTTTGTCGTATACGAGAATAATTTTTCTCGTATATGATAATTTTCGTCGAAATCGCCGAGGTGGGCGTGACGGCCACTCTAGCATCGGACGGCGCGAAACTCGCGGCGCCGATGCGGCCGGCGCGAACGAGGCGGGTACGGATCGGCGCAGCTCGCCCGTGCGGCGGCTGCCCGATCATGTACGTGCCGGCGGTTTTCCTTGTCATTTCCCCGGCCCGATGCGGCCGGGCACGCGAAGGTGCAATCCATGTCCAGTGAAATCAAACGTCTGCAGACCGGCCCGCGCATGAGCCAGGTCGTGATCGCGAACGGTTTCGTCCATCTCGCCGGCCAGGTGCCCGATACGGCCGGCGCGCCGATCGCCGTGCAGGCGACCGAAATCCTCACGCGCATCGACGCGCTGCTCGCGTCGGCCGGCGTCGACAAGACGCGCGTGCTGACGGCCAACGTGTGGCTCAGCGACGCCGCGCATTTCGACGCGTTCAACGCGGTGTGGGACGCCTGGGTGCCGGCCGGCCACGCGCCGACCCGCGCGTGCGTGCAGGCGCTGCTGATGAAGCCCGGTCTCGACGTCGAGATCGCGGTGACCGCGCTCGCCTGACGCTCGCGTTGCCCGCCGCGAGGAATTCCCGATGACATTCGACACGCTCGTCCTGGGCGGCGGCATGATCGGCGTATCGGTCGCCGTTCATCTGCAACAGCGCGGCCTGTCGGTCGTGCTCGTCGACCGCAAGGCGCCCGGCAACGAAACGTCGCTCGGCAACGCCGGGTTGATCCAGCGCGAAGGCGTGTACCCGTATGCGTTTCCGCGTGGCTTCGGCACGTTGCTGAAATACGCATGCAACCGCTCGCCCGACGTCCGCTATCACGCCGGTGCGCTGCCGAAGCTGATCCCGTTCCTGTACCGCTACTGGCGCAATTCGCATCCGGCGCGCCATGCCGAGATCGCACGTGCGTATGCGCCGTTGATCGAACACTGCGTGACCGAGCATCGCGCGCTGATCGAAGCGGCCGGCGCCGGCGAATTGCTGCGTGAAGGCGGCTGGCTGAAGGTGTTCCGCACGGCGGCGACGCGCGATGCCGAAACGCGCGACGCCGAGCGCTGGCGCGCCGAATACGGCGTGACGTTCGACGCACTCGATGCGGCGGCGCTGCGCGACGCGGAGCCGCACCTGAGCCGCGCGCTGCTCGGCGCGCTGCGCTATACGGATTCCGATTCGATCAGCGATCCGAATGCGCTCGTCACGGCTTACGCGCGGCACTTCGAGCAACTCGGCGGCCGCATCATGACTGGCGATGCGCTGACGCTGTCGGCCGCGAACGGCTGGCGTGTCGACACCGCGCAAGGCCCGGTCGACGCGCGCGCGGCGGTCGTCGCGCTCGGCCCGTGGTCGGACCTGCTGTGCGAACGGCTCGGCTATACGCTGCCGCTCGCGGTCAAGCGCGGCTATCACATGCACTACGCGCCGCAGCCGGGCGCACGGCTGCACCGGCCCGTGCTCGATGCGGACAGCGGCTTCCTGATTACGCCGATGACGCGCGGCATTCGCCTGACGACCGGCGTCGAACTCGGCGATCGCGACACGCCGCCCACGCCGGCCCAGCTCGCCGCCGTCGAACCGGTCGCGCGCGAGCTGTTTCCGCTCGGCGCACGTGTCGACGGCACACCGTGGCTGGGCCGCCGGCCGTGTACGCCCGACATGCTGCCCGTGATCGGCGCGGCGCCGCGCCACCGCGATCTGTGGTTCGCGTTCGGGCATGCGCATCACGGCTTCACGCTCGGCCCCGTGACCGGCCGGCTGATCGCCGACCTGATGACCGGCGCGCAACCGTTCGTCGATCCGGCGCCGTTTCGCGTCGAACGTTTCCTTCACGGCCGCTGAACCGGCGACCGTGCGCTGCAGCAGGGCGGCCGGCACACGACGCCGGCCGCTCCGTCCAGCGGCCGGCCCATCCGGCTCGCCGCAACGATCAACGACTGGAGACAACATGCAACAGCACACGATGCGGCGCGCGCCAGATTTCGTTCATGGCGCTCGGCATGGCCATCGGCGTCGGCCTGTTCCTCGGCTCGGCGTCCGCGATCAAGGCGGCCGGGCCCGGCGCGCTCGTCGCGTACCTGATCGGCGGCGCGATGATCTTCCTGATCATGCGCGCGCTCGGCGAGATGGCCGTGCACCGGCCGGTGTCCGGCTCGTTCGGCGCGTATGCGTTCGAATACGTCGGGCCGTTCGCCGGCTACGTGGTCGGCTGGAGCTACTGGCTGCTGATGGTCGGTGTCGGCGTCGCGGAGACGACCGCCATCGGCATCTACATGGGTTTCTGGTTTCCGGACGTGCCGCAGTGGCTGTGGGTCGTGTCGGCGATCGCCGCGATCTCGGGCTTCAACCTGCTCAACGTGAAGGTGTACGGCGAGCTGGAGTTCTGGTTCGCGATCGTGAAGGTCGTGACGATCGTGCTGATGATCGCGGGCGGCGCGCTGATCGTGTTCACGGGGATCGGCCATCACGGCGAGCCGGTCGGGCTGTCGAACCTGTGGCGCCACGGCGGCGTGTTCCCGCACGGCGTGCTCGGTGTCGTGAGCGCGCTGCCGATCGTCGCGTATTCGTTCGCGGGCGTCGAGATGATCGGCCTCACGGCCGGCGAGGCGCGCGAGCCGCAGAAGATGATCCCGCGCGCGATCAACTCGGTGCTGTGGCGCATCCTGATCTTCTACGTCGGCGCGCTGTTCATCATCATGGCGCTGTATCCGTGGAATGAACTCGGCGAGCACGGCAGCCCGTTCGTCACGACGTTCGAATCGCTCGGGTTGCGGCAGGCGGCCGGCATCGTCAACTTCGTGGTGGTGACCGCGGCGCTGTCGAGCTTCAACTGCATCGTGTTCAGCGGGGCGCGCATGCTGTCGAGCATGGCGGAGAACGGCCTTGCCCCCGCGTCGTTCGCGGCGCTGAGCGCGAGCGGCTCGCCGTCGCGCGCGGTGCGGGCGACGGTGCTGTTCATGTCGGTCGGGGTGGTGCTGAACTACGTGATTCCCGCGCGGGTGTTCGGCTGGCTGATGTCGTTCCTGTCGTTCGACGTGGCCGTGATCTGGGCGATGATCGTGCTGACGCACATGCGGTTCCGGCGCGCGCTGGCCGCGCGCGGCGAGACGGTGGCGTTCCGCTTGCCGGGGGCCCCGGTCACGTCGTGGATCTGCCTGGTGTTCGTCGCGTTCGTGTTCGTGATGCTCGGCGTCGATCCGTCGACGCGCGGCTCGCTGGTGGCCGGTGCGGTGGTGATGGCGCTGATGGCGATCGCTTACCGGCGTTCGCGGCATCTGCAGGCCGCTGCGCGGTCGGCGCGCGTCGCACCCGGGGCCGGGCGCGTGTGAAGGCAACGCCGACGCCGCGCCGAATCCGCTGCGCCCGACGTCGAACGTCCGACGTGCGCGCGATCAGGTCACGCGCACGCCAGCGGCATCAATAACGCGACAGCTGGTTGCCGTTGATCTGCACGCGGTCGCCCGGACGCAGGTTGCCCGGCGACTGCACGTCGAACGAGCGCATCGAGCCGTCGCTGACCTGCACGTCGATCCGGTAGCTGCTCGGTCCTTGCGCGGCGCCCATCTGCTGGCCGATCTGGTTGCCTGCCACCGCACCGCCGAGCGCGCCGATCACGGTCGCCGCATCGCGGCCGTGACCGCGGCCGACCTGGTTGCCGAGCACGCCGCCGATCAGCGCGCCGACGACGGTGCCGGCCACGCCCGACGGGCCGACCGAGCCGTTGACCGGCTGGATGTTCGCGACGGTGCCGTATTGCGCGCCGTACGGGTTCGCGTATTGCTGTTGCTGATTGCCGTACTGGTCATACGGCTGCGTGCCGTACTGCGACTGGTTGCCATACTGATCGTACGGCTGCGGCGCCTGGTTCGGATACGCCGGCTGTTGCTGCACGTAGCCCGGTTGCGAATACGCGGGCTGCGCGTAGCCGGGCGTCGCGTATTGCTGCTGCTGCGGATAGCCCGGTTGCGCGCCGTAGTAACCCGGCGCGACGCAGGCGGTCAGCGGAAGCGCCGCCACGGCGACGAGCGAGGCGAACAGAACGGTTTTCGTGGAGGGCATGCGCATCATGATGTTTCCTGCATCGGCGACGTGTCCGCCGATGGATTCCCGTCACGGGTGGCGAACTCGGCGTGAGTATAAGGAATGGCCGGATGCACGTCCGGTGCGGCCGGGTAACAACGTGTAAAGTCTGTTGCCGCGTAAATCGCCGGTCGGGCGGGGCGTTCGAGCCATCGCCAGCAAGGGCGCGAAGCGGCTTCCGGTCATCCGCGTGCCGGCCATGCGGCCCGCGCGTTTCAGGCGGCCAATCCGTCGTTTTCCCCTGCGATCGAACCCCATCGCCGCGCCAGGCCCGGCGGGCATGCGCGCCACACATCGCGAAATCGAATGCGCGGCATCGCGACATTTAATTGGCCTCGGGCGGTACCGTCCGATATCGTGGCCGCATTCCCTGCCGATGGTCGCGCCGCGCCGGCTGCGGTTCCTTCCCCTGTCCGCGCCGGTGTCGCGCAGCGACCGCCCCACATTCCAAGCCATGACCGAACGTATTTTCATCAACGCCGTCGATGCCGGCGGCCAGCCCATCAACCTCGTCGTCCGTGACGGCCGCTTTACCGCGATCGGCGCCGATTGCGCAGCCGCGCCGGGCGCGGAGACGATCGACCTCGACGGCCGCGTCGTGCTGCCCGGTTTCGTCGACGGTCACATCCACCTCGACAAGAGCTTCGTCGGCGATCGCTGGGTGCCGCACGAATCGGTCGGC
This sequence comes from Burkholderia arboris, assembly GCF_902499125.1. Taxonomy (GTDB): domain Bacteria; phylum Pseudomonadota; class Gammaproteobacteria; order Burkholderiales; family Burkholderiaceae; genus Burkholderia; species Burkholderia arboris. Next base: position 165,825 of record NZ_CABVPX010000003.1, on the reverse strand, counting down.
TCGCTGCGCGAGCGGCTCGCGGTCGAGAAGCGCCAGCTCGCCGCCGCGCCGCCGATCGTCGAGCGCGCCAACGCGCTGATCGCGCAGGCCGCCGCGTTCGGCACGATCGCGATGCGCAGCCATGTCGACGTCGATGCGACGACGGGCCTGTCGAACCTGCAGGCCGTGATGGCCGCGCGCGAACAATGGCGCGGGATCGTCGACATCGAGCTGGTCGCGTTTCCGCAGGCCGGCGTCGTGACGTGCCCGGGCACCGCCGGGATTCTCGACGCAGCGGTGCGCGAAGGCGCGGACGTGGTCGGCGGAATCGACCCGACGACGCTCGACGGCGACGCTGACGGCCAGCTCGACATCGTGTTCGGCATCGCCGAGAAGCGCGGCGCGAAGATCGACATCCACCTGCACGAGCCGGGCGAAACCGGCATCGCGCAGCTGCTGCGGATCGCGGCGCGCACGCGCGCGGCCGGGCTCGGCGGGCGCGTGAACGTGAGCCATGCGTACGCGCTCGGCGAGGTGAGCGATGACGACGTGCAGCGCACTGCCGCGGCACTGGCCGAAGCGGGCGTGTCGATCCTGACGAACGCGCCGGGCGACTGCGCATTCCCGCCGGTGCAGCAACTGCGCGGCGCGGGCGTGCACGTGTTCGCGGGCAACGACAACATCCGCGACGCGTGGTGGCCGTACGGCAACGGCGACATGCTGCAGCGCGCGATGATGGTCGGCTACCGGTCGGGTTTCTACACCGACGAAGCGCTCGGCGTCGCGCTCGACATGGCGACGCACGCGGGCGCGCGCGCGATCGGCAAGGAACACTACGGCATCGCGGTCGGCTGCGACGCGAGCTTCGTCGCGGTGCGCGCGCCGAACGCGGCCGCCGCCGTCGCGGGCGTGCCGGCCGAGCGCTGGGTATTCCGCCGCGGCGAAAGCGATACGGGCGCGCCGTTCGCCCCGTCGCTGCGCTTCACGCGCTGACCCATTGACCGGCGGCACGGCATGCGCCGTGCCTGCTTCGCACTGACCGACCTCACCGGAACCGACATGACGAACCTGCTGATCCGCAACGTCCGCACGAGCGCCGACACGGCGCTCGACATCCTGATCGAAGGCGACCGCATCGCGCGCGTCGGCCCGTCGCTCGACGCGCCTGCGGGCTGCGCGATCGAGGACGGCGCGGGCGCGCTTGCGCTGCCTGGCCTCGTCGAAGGCCACACGCACCTCGACAAGACCCATTGGGGGCTGCCGTGGTATCGCAACCAGGTCGGGCCGCGCCTCGTCGACCGCATCGAGAACGAACGCCACTATCGCGCGACGAGCGGCCACGACGCGGGTGCCGCATCGCTCGCGCTGGCGCGCGCATTCCTCGCGGCCGGCACGACGCGCATCCGTACGCACGTCGACGTCGATACCGAAGCGGGGCTGCGCCATCTGCACGGCGTGCTCGCGACGCGCGAGACGCTGCGCGGGCAGGTTGAAATCCAGATCGTCGCGTTTCCGCAATCGGGCGTGCTCAAGCGGCCGGGCACCGATGCGCTGCTGTCCGACGCGCTCGGCGCGGGCGCCGACCTGCTCGGCGGGCTCGATCCGTGCGCGATCGAAGGCGATCCGGTCGAGGCGGTGGACGTGCTGTTCGCGATCGCCGAGCGCCACGGCCGCGGGCTCGATATCCACCTGCACGAGCGCGCATCGATGGGCGCGTACTCGCTCGACCTGATCCTGCAGCGCACGGCCGCGCACGGCATGCAGGGGAAAGTCACGATCAGCCACGGCTTCTGTCTCGGCGATATCGCCGAACGTGAGCGCGATGCGCTGCTCGCGCGGATGGCCGAACTCGGCGTGGCCATCGTCACGACCGCGCCGGCGGCGGTGCCGGTGCCGTCGGTGGTCGCGTGCCGCGCAGCGGGGGTGACGGTGATCGGCGGCAACGACGGCGTGCGCGACACGTGGTCGCCGTACGGTTCGCCCGACATGCTCGAACGCGCGATGCTGATCGGCATGCGCAACGATTTCCGCCGCGACGATGCGCTGGAAGTCGCGCTCGACTGCGTGACGCACAGCGCGGCGCGCGGCTGCGGTTTCGCGGATTACGGGCTGCAGCCGGGCAGCCGCGCGGATGTCGTGCTCGTCGACGCGCTGAGGTTCGCCGAGGCCGTCGTCGCGCGGCCGGTGCGGCGTCTCGTCGTGTCGTCCGGGAAGATCGTCGCGCGCAACGGCGCACTGGTCTGAGCGTCGCGTCGCCCCGGTATGATCCGGTTTTCAGCCGGATCTCCGGGGAGACGACGATGCGACGCACGACAGCGGCACGGGCCGCACGATGGATGGCGGCGACCCTGTTCGCCGTGACGGCCGCGCATGCGGTGGCGGCCGGCCCGGCGGACGCGCAGCAGGAAGCCAACCGGCGGACGGTGCTCGCGTTCTACGAGAAAGGCCTGAACGAGAAGGACGCCGACGCCGCGCTCGCGTATGTCGGCGATCGCTACGTGCAGCACAACCCGAATGCGGCCGACGGCCGCGACGGCTTCCGCAAGTTCGTCGCCTTTCTGCGCGACAAATACCCGCAGTCGCATAGCGAGATCAAGCGCTCGTTCGTCGACGGCGACTACGTGATCCTGCACGTGCATGCGGTGCGCGAACCGGGCACGCGCGGCAGCGCGATCATGGATATCTTCAAGCTCGAGAACGGCAAGATCGTCGAGCACTGGGACGTGAACCAGCCGGTGCCCGAGCAGGCCGCGAACGGCAACACGATGTTCTGATGCAAGCGGGGCGCAGCACGCCGCGCCCGGTTCCCTGCTGCCGAATGAAACACGCAGCGCCTACTGCCTCTCGAGTTCCAGCATGGCCGCGAGCGTCTTCGTCAGTTCGCTGACCATCGGGTCGGCGGTCGGGCGGTGCAGGATCGCGATGTCCATGTTCTCGATCGGCTCGAAGCCCTGTTTCGCGGTCAGCACGACGTGCTCGTCGGTCACCACGCGCGCGGGCAGCACGCTGATGCCGAGCCCGTCCGCGACGGCGGCCTGGATGCCGCTCAGGCTCGACGTCGTGAAGCTGATCCGCCAGCGGCGGCCGCGCTCCTCGATCGCCTTGATCATGTCGTCGCGGTAGAGCCCGCGCGGTGGAAACACGACGATCGGCACCGGGTCGAGATCGATCGACGGATGCTTCGCGCTGTCGATCCAGCGCAGCTTCTCGGGCCAGCGCACGACGGCTTCGCGGCTGTCGCGCCGCTGCTTGATCAAGACGAGGTCGAGTTCGCCGCGGTCGTATGCGGCGCTGATGTCACGGCTCAACCCGCACATCACTTCGAGCTTGACCTGCGGATGCTCGCGCTTGAACGCCGCGAGCGCGTGCGTCGTCCGGCCCGCCGCGAAATCGTCGGGCACGCCGAGCCGGATCGTCAGCGCGACCGTCGCGCCCGACAGCGCTTCCAGCATCTCGTCGTTCAGCGCAAGCATGCGCCGTGCATAGCTGAGCACCGTCACGCCCGCATCGGTCGGCCGCACGTCGCGCGTACCGCGGTCGAGCAGGCGGTGGCCGGCGATTTCCTCGAGCCGGCGCACCTTCTGGCTGACCGTCGACTGCGTCGAATGCAGGCGCGCGGAAGCCGTCGTGAAACTGCCGCAGTCGGCGACCATCACGAGCGCGCGCAACAGGTCGATGTCGAACAGGGGTCTATTCATTTCTGCACTTCTGTGGATTCGAACATTTCATTTCCAAATGCCTGCGACGACTTTTAACATGACCGGACGCCGCGGGCAATCGCGGTTTCGCCGGACCCGGCGCGGCGTGGTGGGGTGCCGTGCCGGCGCCTGACGCATCGCATCGGCCGCGCATCGGCGTGCGCGGCGCGCAAGGAGGAAACGGGATGTTTTTCAAACGGATCGCGATCGTCGGCTCGTTTGCGTTGACGACGCTGACGTCGGCCGTGGCCGCCGCCGACGGCGGCGCGCCCGAGAACCGGCTGCGCAGCGCGGCCGACCGTGGCGACGCGGGCGAAGTGCGCACGCTGCTCGAGCACGGCGCACAGATCGATTCGCGCGACGGGCAGGGCCGTACCGCGCTGCTGATCGCGACGCACGGCAATCACGCCGAGGCGGCGCGCGTGCTGATCGACGCGGGCGCGGACGTCAATGCGAAGGATGCGATCCAGGACAGTCCGTACCTGTATGCGGGGGCGCGCGGCTATCTCGACATCCTGCGGATGACGCTCGCGCACGGCGCCGATTTGCGCAGCACGAACCGGTATCGCGGCACCGCGCTGATTCCTGCGTCGGAGCGCGGCCATGTGGAGACGGTGCGCACGCTGATCGATGCGGGCGTGAACGTCGACCACGTGAATCGGCTCGGCTGGACCGCGCTGCTGGAGGCAATCATGCTCGGCGACGGCAGCGAGCGCTTTGTGCGGATCGTGCAGTTGCTCGTCGACGGGCACGCGGACGTCGATCTGGCCGATTCGAACGGTGTGACGCCGCTGCAGCATGCGCGGCAGCGCGGGTATGGCGCGATCGAGCGGGTGCTGGCGGCGGCGGGGGCGCGGTAGGGTTTAGCGGGGGCAGGAAGGTGCTGCGGTTAGATCCACACTTTCCGATAGAGGTGCAGCGCCTGCGACCATGCGGCAAGGTTTTTCCAGATGGACAGCAGCGGGGTGCCAGAGCGTTCCGCGGCTTCCTCGGCCGCCTGCACGACGACGGGTAGCGGCACCTCGTCGAGAATGACGGCGAACTGCGATGCATACCCTGCCGGGATGTGCCCGGTGGCCAATGCGTCGACCAGTCGCCGCTCGGTCAATTCACCTTTGCAACTGACGTTTGCACTCACGACGGCCTTGTAGAGGTCCCTTTGAGCGGGCCGCGCACGGGTCACGAGTTCGATGCCGAGCAATGCGAGCAACGGAATCAGCTTGTTGATGCCGAGCTCGTTGAGCTTGCCCGATTCGAGCTGGTTGACGGTGAGGCGAGACAGCCCGGCGAGCTTGGCCAATCGGGCCTGTGTGAGGGCGAGTTCCGCTCTCCGTTTCGCCACGGCCTGACCGATCTCATTGAGTTGCATGCGGGCCCCCAGGCACGGATTCAGCAGCGCATGAATATAAGGGCTATCTTGCATCGTCGAACGCGTTATCGTGTTCGAGCGATTTGCCATACGGTATAGGGCGCGTTGTCAACGCCGCCGATTCAGCATCGGGCGCGCCTTCACGTCGATCTCCGGTATAGACACCCTAATCCAGCGAACATCCGGAAAAACGCGCTCTGTGGCTGAGGGGCGTCGCGCAGGGTAAACACCCGAAAACCCCGCGATAAGGCCGCCAATCAAGCGCGATCCCGCTTGCCCGATCCCCCTCGCCCGTCAATCCGCCACGTCCCCGCATTCCTCCGCTTGCGCTCATAAATTGAGCGGTCTAGACTGCATCGCAGTTTCATCGAAGTCCCGTCTTTCGCGCACCGTGCCGGCGTCCCGGCGCGGCGCCCACCACCGGACGCCGGCGCTGCCCGCCGCGTCGAGACCTTCAAGGACACGCCATGAACCGCACTGCAAAGCTCCTCGTTACCGCGCTGGCGTTCGCGCCGCTCGTGTCGTTCGCCCAGGACACGTCGACGATCCGCTGGGGTATCGACCCCACGTATCCGCCGTTCGAGGCGAAGCAGCCCGACGGGTCGCTCGCCGGCTTCGACATCGACCTGCGCAATGCGATCTGCGAGCAACTGCATGCGAAGTGCGTGTGGGTCGAGCAGGGCTTCGACGGGATGATTCCGGCGCTGCGCGCGCGCAAGTTCGACGTGATCATGTCCGCGATGACGGCCACCGACGAGCGGCTCAAGCAGATCGACTTCTCGAACAAGCTGTATGCGTCACCGGGCGCGCTCGTTGCGCCGGTCGGCTCGAAGCTGCTGCCGACCGCCGCGTCGCTCGCGGGCAAGCGCATCGGGATCGACCAGGGCACGACGCAGGAGGCGTATGCGAAGGCCGAATGGGCGACCCAGGGCGTGACGATCGTCTCGTACCAGAATCAGGACCAGGTGTACCAGGATCTCGTCAACGGCCGCCTCGACGCGACGTTCCAGGACAAGACGCAGGCCGGCTACTCGTTCCTGAAGACGCCGCGCGGCAAGGGCTACGCGTTCGCGGGCCCCGACGTGACCGACGTGCGGATCACCGGCTACGGCGTCGCGATGGGCGTGCGCAAGGGCGACGCCGACATGAAGAAGCGGCTGAACGACGCGATCGTCGCGATCCGCGCGAACGGCACATATCAGAAGATCGCCGCGAAATACTTCGACTTCGACATCTACGGCACGAAGCAGCAGCTGACTTCGGCACCGTGATTCCGTGACTCATTCCATCGACAGGCACACCATGACGAGTATCCACGATCGCGTCGCGCAAGCCGTGACGCCCGAACTGATCGCCGCGTTCCGCGAGGAAGGTGCGGTCTGCATCAAGGGCATCTTTTCGCCCGACGAAGTGGCCGCGCTGCGGGCCGGCATCGATACGAATCTCGCGCAGCCGAGCGAACGCGCGAAAGTGGCGAGCCGGCCCGACGATCCGGGCTGGTTCTTCGAGGATTTCTGCAACTGGCAGCACAACGACGCGTATCGCGATTTCATCGTGCGCTCGCCGGCGCCGTCGGTCGCCGCCGCGCTGATGGGGACCGAGAACGTGCGGCTGCATCACGACCACCTGCTCGTGAAGGAGCCCGGCACGCGGCAGCGCACGCCGTGGCACCAGGACCAGCCGTACTACAACATCGAAGGCGACGACAACGTCAGCATGTGGATTCCGGTCGATCCGGTGCCGCTCGAATCGACGCTGGAGTTCGTCGCGGGCTCGCATCGCGGGCCGTGGCTGATGCCGCGCACGTTCATGGACAAGGAGGCGAAGTGGTTTCCCGAAGGCAGCCTCGCGGACCTGCCCGACATCGAAGCCGATCGCGCGGCGTTCCCGATCCGCCACTGGGCGCTCGAGCCCGGCGACATGGTGTGTTTCCGGATGCTGACGCTGCACGCGTCGGGCGGGACGCAGAACCGCCGGCGAGCGTTCTCGATCCGCTTCGTCGGCGACGATGTCCGTCACGCGCCGCGCCGCTGGAAGACGTCGCCCGATTTCCCCGGGCTCGCGGAGCAGCTGGCCGACGGCGCAACGCTCGACCACCCGCTGTTTCCGGTCGTGTGGTCGCGCGGCGCGGGGCAGGTTGGCGCGATCTGAGCCGCGCCGGTCACGAACACGGCGGCCGTTTCATCACGAACACGGCGGCCGTTTCATCACGAAACGGCCGCCCGGTGCTTGTTGCGGATGACGAACGGTCAGGTCGGGTGGCGCCCGGCGCCCGGCTTGAAGCGCGAGCCGAGCCGGTAGCGGTTGCCCGGATGCAGGAAATGCACGAACGTGACGGGCAGCCCGTCCGTCCAGGTGCGGCGCGTGAGCGTGAGGCACGGCTCGTCGGCGCGCATGTCGAGCAGGCGCGCCTGCTCGGCGGTCGGCAGCGACGCGTCGACAACGTGCTCGATTTCCAGTTCGTAGTGCGACACGTTGTTGAACAGGTACTCGGACGGCGGCTCGGCCTGGAAATCCTGGTCGATGAAGCCGGGCGCGGCGGCCGGGTTCACGTAGCGGTCCTCGAGCTGGATCGGGCGGCCGTTTTCCTCATGCACGCACACCACATGGAAGACCGGCGTGTTGACCGCCAGGCCGAACGCGGCCGCAACGTCGAACGACGCAGGCTCGCTCGACCGGCTCAGCACGCGACAGCGATATTCGTGCCCGCGTGCGCGGATTTCGTCGCGGATGTGCGCGATCATCAGCAGGTTCGACTGCGGCTTCACCTCGGCGACGAAAGTGCCGACGCCCGCGATGCGCTTGAGCACGCCTTCCTCGGTCAGCTCGCGCAGCGCGCGGTTGACCGTCATGCGCGCGACGCCGAACTGCGCGGCGAGATCGAGCTCGGACGGGATGCGATCGCCGGGGCGCCAGTCGCCGGACTCGACGTTCTGGCGAACGAGCGTCTTGATCTGCTGGAACGGGGCGGTGGCCTTCGTGACCATCGGGGATCCTTGCGCGAAGAAGTGACGAGGCTAGTCGTCGTGACTGACGATGACCAGGATCTCCGCCTGCGCGGTGCCGAGGCTGCGCGTGCGGTGCGGGATGAGTGCGTTGAAATAGACTGAATCGCCGGTCTTGAGTTGCACCGTCTCGTTCGGAAATTCGATTTCGACGCGCCCCTTGTGCACGAACAGGAATTCCTCGCCCTCGTGCTCGCGGAACGTCGACGCGACGAATTCGTGCGGCGGGTGCACGACGAATGGCAGCATCTTCTTCGGCGCGACGCCGGCCGCAATGCTTTCGAAGCGGTGCGCGTGGCTGTCGGCCGCCGCGCCCATCGCCGTGCGCTCGCCGGCGCGCGTGACCGTGATCAGCTCGCGGTTGTGGCTTTCCGAGAACAGCTGCTCGACGTCGACGTTCAGCGCCTTCGACAGCTTCAGCGCGACCGCGATCGACGGCACGCTCAGGCCGCGCTCGACCTTCGACAGGTAGCTCTTGGTGAGGCCCGTCTCGTCGGCCAGCACATCGAGCGTCCAGCCCTTCTGTTTTCTGAGCAGCTTCAGGCGAATCGTCATGGGGCGCCAGGTGTCCTTCGAAAAACCGATTGTAACGCATGACACAAAGTGTCCTGTGGTGTATCGTGTGTCACGTGGTGCCGGGGAAACGGCCGCGGACGGCGCGGCAGACCCGATCCAATCAGGAGGCGAACATGGCGGAAACGCTGCATTTGACGAAGGAAGCGCTGGTCGCGCTGGCGGAGCGGCGGCTTGAGAGCGAAGTGGGCGACAGCGGCTGGTCCGCGCGGCAGAAGCTCGCGCTCACGTGCCGGATCCTGTTCGACGCCGGTCACGACTCGGGCCTGGCCGGACAGATCACCTGCCGTGCGGCCGACGCCGGCACGTATTACACGCAGCGGCTCGGGCTCGGGTTCGACGAGATCTCGGCCGCGAACCTGCTGCACGTCAACGAGGATCTCGACGTGGTCGACGGCGAAGGGATTCCGAACCCGGCCAACCGGTTCCATACGTGGATCTACCGTGAGCGCCCGGACGTGAACTGCATCATCCATACGCATCCGGCGCACGTCGCGGCGCTGTCGATGCTCGAGCAGCCGCTCGTCGTGTCGCACATGGACACCTGCCCGCTGTACGACGATTGCGCGTTCCTGAAGGACTGGCCGGGCGTGCCGGTCGGCAACGAGGAGGGCGAGATCATCTCGAAGGCGCTGGGCAGCAAGCGCGCGATCCTGCTGTCGCATCACGGCCAGCTCGTGGCCGGCAAGACCATCGAAGAGGCCTGCATTCTCGCGCTGCTGATCGAGCGGGCCGCGAAACTGCAACTGCTCGCGATGTCGGCCGGCGAGATCAAGCCGGTGCCGCCCGCGCTGGCGAGGGAAGCGCACGACTGGATCTCGAAGCCGAAGCGCGATGCGGTGACGTTCGACTACTACGCGCGCCGCGCGTTGCGTACACATCGGGACTGCGTCGCGTGAATGCGTGCGTCGTTTCCACCTTGTCAGACAATCATTGAGGAATACACATCGTGTCCATCCTGCTGCAAGGCATCATTGCCTACCCGGTCACGCCGTTCGCCGCTGATGGCGGCGTCGACCTGAAAACGCTCGACGCGCTGATCGAGCGACTCATTGCCGACGGCGTTCACGCGATCGCCCCGCTGGGCAGTACCGGCGAAAGCGCATACCTGTCCGACGCCGAATGGGAGGCCGTCGCCACCGCGTCGATTCGCGCGGTGCGCCGGCGCGTGCCGACCGTCGTCGGGATTTCCGACCTCACCACGGCGGGTGCGGTGCGCCGTGCACGTTTCGCCGAGCAGGCCGGCGCCGATGCGGTGATGGTGCTGCCGGTGTCGTACTGGAAGCTCGGCAACGACGAGATCGTCGCGCACTACCGCGCGATCGGCGACGCGATCGGCATCCCGATCATGCTGTACAACAACCCGGCGACGAGCGGCGTCGACATGCTGCCTGACCTGATCGCGACGATCTGCCGGAGCGTCGACAACGTGACGATGGTCAAGGAGAGTACCGGAGACATCGGCCGGATGCACCGGCTCGCGCAGTTGAGCGACGGGACGATCCCGTTCTACAACGGCAGCAATCCGATGGCGCTCGCCGCGCTGGCCGCCGGTGCGGCCGGATGGTGCACGGCCGCGCCGAACCTGAATGCCGCGTTGCCGCTGGCGCTGGTCGACGCGATGCGGACGGGCGATCTGGCGCGTGCCAGGGCGGTGTTTCACGCGCAGTTGCCGTTGCTGCAGTTCATCGTCAACGGCGGGTTGCCGGTGACCGTGAAGGCCGGTCTCCGGCTGCGCGGCTTTGACGCCGGCGAGCCGAGGAAGCCGCTGCTGCCGCTTGGCGAAGCACGCACACGCGAACTCGAACGCTTGCTTGCAGCATTGCCGGACGGTGTGACGGCATGAGCGAAGACGCACGGCCGGCGATCGCGGCCGCCATCGGCGCGGTGCGCGTCGGCACGAGCCGGCCGCTGGCCGGCACGCCGCATGCGAGCGCGATCGACAAGCAGCCGGTCGATGCACGCCTATGGCTGGGCGCGCTCGGCTTCGCCGGCGACGAACAGGCCGATGCGCGGCATCACGGCGGCCCGGACAAGGCGGTCCACCACTATGCACACGACCACTATGCGTGGTGGTCGGAGCAGATCGGCGCGCGCCGCGTGCTCGCGCAGCCGGGCGCGTTCGGCGAGAACCTGTCGACGCACGGCGTGACCGAGCGCGACGTCTGTCTCGGCGATGTGTTCACGCTGGGCGGTACGGCGCTTCAGGTGTCGCAGTCGCGGCAGCCGTGCTGGAAACTCAACGCACGCTTCGATCATCCGAGGATGGCCGCGCTCGTGCAGCAGAGCGGCCGGACCGGTTGGTATTACCGCGTGCTGCAGGAAGGCTGGGTCGAGGCGGGGGATGGTCTGACGCTGCACGCGCGCCCGTATCCGCAATGGTCGCTGTCGGCGGTGCTCGATGTGCTGTACCGGCGCACGCTCGACATGGCCGCGCTCGATGCGCTGTGCGATGTGCCGTTGCTGCCGCCCGGCTGGCGCAAGATGCTTGAAAAGCGCCGGACGGAGCGGCAGGTCGAAGACTGGACGAAGCGGCTCGAAGGTTGACGGGCCGCGCCGCGGCTTATCGGGCCGGCAGGTTCCGCACGTCGGCCGTCGGCTCGGCGCCGAATGCGTCGCTCAGCGCATAGCCGATCAGCTGACGCGCGGCTGCCTCGGGTGTCGCGAGCGCGCCGCTCGACTTCAACTGGTCGAATTTATCGCGCATCGGGAAGTTGTCGTCGCTGGTCGAGCGGATCGTGGCCTGCATGCCCGTATCGACGACGCCCGGCGCGACGCTGCAGATTCGCAGCGCGCCGTTCGCGTCGAGCGCGACCGCGCGCGCATGGTGATCGAGCGCGGCCTTGGTCGCGCAGTAGATGCTCCAGCCCGCGTATGCGTTGCGGGCTGCGCCGCTCGACAGGTGCAGGATCCGGCATTCGGTCGTGGCCGAAGCCGCTTGTGCGAGTGCGGCCGACAGCATCAGCGGCGCTGCGACGTTCAGGCCGACCGCGCGGGCGACGATCGCCGGGTCTTGCGCGGCGAGCGGACCGATCGGATCGACGATGCCTGCGTTGTTGAACAGCAGCACGAGCGATGCGCCGTCGACGAAGCCGCGTAGCGTATCGCCGGCGAGCCAGGTCGCGACTGCCGCGGAGTCGGACAGGTCGAGTTCGACTTCGGAGAAGCGGTCGCCGGCTTGCGAACCGAGCGACGGGTGACGGCTGCGCGACACGCCGAGCACGGCGATGCCTTCCAGCAGCAGTTGTTCGGCGAGCGACGCGCCGAGGCCGCGAGTATGTCCGGTGACGATGGCGCGCACGTGCGCGGTAGAGGATGCAGTCATGGCGGTGAACCGGTGATGGGGGGAACGATGTTGACGAGCGGAGTGCATGCGCGGCGGCAGCACGATAAGGACGGGCGATGCGTGGAGCCGGCGCGCGAAGACGGTGGCGCGCGGCGCCGCGGATATCGGAACGAACGCATATCGTAGCGCCGGCATGCGCGTCGCGCAAACGCCGGGGCGCACGTGACGGGTGAACGTGCGCCGCCGCGCACACGCATCGCCGCGCGGCACCGGGCGGCCCGATAGGTTGGACAAGAGCGCGCTGCGGCAAGTGCGCGCGCCGGTGCAGCGAGCGGAGCCGGGCCGCGCGCCGCGAGCTATCATATGGCTCGCCCGTGCGCGATGCCGGACGGGCCGCGATCGTTTCCCTTCACCTGCTGCACGCTGCGACGCCACTCATGAACACCACGCCGGATACGCCTACGCCTCGCGCCCTTCGCGAACTCACGCCCCTCGAGGCCCGCATTCTCGGCGTGCTCGTCGAGAAACAGCACACTGTGCCGGATACTTACCCGCTGTCGCTGAACGCGCTGACCGCGGGCTGCAACCAGAAAACCGCGCGCTTGCCCGTGATGAGTGTCAGCGAGGACGAGGTCACGACCGCGCTCGACGAACTGAAGCGCCTGAGCCTCGTGATGGAGGGCAGCAGCAGCCGCGTGCCGCGTTTCGAGCACAACATGAACCGCGTGCTCGGTATCCCGAGCCAGGCGATCGCGCTGCTGACGATCCTGTTGTTGCGCGGCCCGCAGACGGCCGCCGAACTGCGCCTGAACAGCGCGCGCCTGCACGGCTTCGCGGATATCTCGTCGGTCGAGGCGTTTCTCGACGAACTCGCGGCACGCTCGCAGGCGCTCGTCATCCGGCTGCCGCGTGCACCGGGGGCGCGCGAGAACCGCTGGATGCACCTGATGTGCGGTGAAGTGAACATCGCGGACTTCGCAAGCGCGGAGGCCGGCGGCGGCGCGGATTCGGTGCCGCCTTCGGAATTCGAAGCGCTGAAGGCCGAACAGAAGCGCCTCGTGGATGACGTGGCGCGGCTGAATGCGCTGGTCCTGCGGATGGCCGGCGAGCTGGGCATCGACGTCGACGCGCAAGGCGACGCGTCCTGACACGAGCGCCTGCGGTGCGTGTGCATCGCCCGGCCCCGTCGCCACGCGGCCGGGCCGGAGCGCGCTGCGGATACCGGCTGCGCCGCCGCGTTACTTCAGCTTGACGCCCGGTACCAGATAGCGTGCGCCGTCCGGTCTCAGGATCGGCGCGAGCGCCGCAAACGGCACATCGAGTTGTGGCCCGAGACAGGCGCCCATCGCATGACCGATTCCGGATACGACGAACGACAGCTTGCCGGGCGCATCGAGCTCGAACGTCAGATACTGCGGGAACACGTCGGCACACGACAGCGAATCGCCTTCGCCGTCCGTCACTTGCTGACCGTGTGTTGCCTTGTCGCGCAACTGCGTAATGAAACTCACCAGCGCGGGGCTCGTTCCCGGGTCGCCGTCCTTGCCTGCCGTAGCCGCGTCGATCACGCGATTCCAATCGAGGTACGTACCACGCAGCAGGTCGAACGTGACCGGATCGTAGTGATTGTTTGGATGAGCGCCGCCGCAGTACGTACTGCCCGATGCCACAATGCCGAGTGCCGCAGGTGACAGCCACGTGACCGTCACCTGTTCGTCGTCGTAGCCGCCGAGCGAACCGGCGGCCGGCCCGTCGTCGGAATAGCGGGTCGACGCGCATTCGAGCGCGGCGAGATTCATCTGCCAGTGCTGCTGTTCGAGCAGGAGGTTGACCCGTGCCATGACCGCTGGATCGGGATGGCGGCTCAGACGCGGATACATGAGCTTCGTGCGCGGGTCGCGCCACATTCGGTACGCGACGGTGCCGTCTCCGATCTCGGGGCCAGCCGGCTCCGCGTGCCCGGCAAGCTTCAGCGTGGCATAAGGCGCCTGCCGCATGTCGATGGCCACGCCGCTTGCGATACCGCTGCCGACGCCGCCGGCGATGCTGTTGGTGACGGCTTCGACGGAGCCGGGCGCAACCGCGTCGGGATCGTATTCAGCGATGCGTCGCAGCGTGAAGCTGCGCGTTTTGACGGAGCGTGCATCGGTCCAGCGGCCGCGATAGCCGGCCTTGTCCCGCGTGCCCTGCCAGGTGGCCGCAGCATGATCGAAATCGGCTTGCTCGCGGAATCCCAATGGACTGCGGGCATCGTCCGGCAACTGCGTTCGCACGAGCGGTTCGATCAGTTGCGCGGGCGTGCCGTGCAGCGGAATATCGACGCCGTGCTGCGCATAGAAGTAGCGGCCGGAGATTGAACCGTCCTTGGAAGGGTGATCGTCGAGCTCCATGACGACGGTGCCGGCGCCCTGCAGCGTTCCTTCGTAGACGGCGCGCGGCGCGCCATTGGCGAAGCCCGCGTGCAGCGCGGCCAGCAACCCCGCGATTCGGATCAGCGGGCGCATCACCAGCGGCACCCGGTCTGTTCGGATGCGTCGACATCCAGCGCGCGGCCGAACGCCGTCTGCTTGCCGGTGCGCGCATTGGTGTAGGTCATCGAATAGACCATCGCGCCCTGGGTCATCATTTCGTAGCGCCCGTTGATCCTGCCGCCGACCACTTCGACCCAGGTCGTCGTGTACTGGTGCGGACGGCTTTCGTCGAGCACTTCGTCCTCCTCGTGCTCGATCACCAGCGGCAGGGCCGTTTTCGATTGCGCATACCGGACCATGCCGCCCGACCACTTGACCGCATCGTCATAATAGGTGCGCATCTCGAAGCGCACGGGTTTGTCGCCGTCCGACCGGAAGCAGAACACGTCGGTGGACACCTTGGCGAGTGCCGGTAGCGACACGCAGAGCAGCACGGCTGCGAGGACTTTTTTCATGATGGAGCGAGAGAAATGAAGCGGTGCGTCAACCGACGCTGATCCGCGAAGCGCCCGCGTCGACGAGCCGGAAAAGCAGATCCTCGACGGCCGTCTCGGGCGCGGAGCCGAGATCCGCATTGACGCGCCACCCCTGTTCCGTGCGAACCGGTTCCGACAAATAATGAACGATGCCATGCAGGCCGTCTTCGGCCGGCGTGTTCTCGTCGTCGACGTCGAACCACGCGAAGAACCACGTCTTGAACGCATCGGCCGCCGCGCTTTCGTCGAGACCATCGGCCTCGATCGTGGCCCAGTCCCATACGAACGGACGGATCGACACGGCCGCCGTTTCGAGGTTGAACGCCAGCGGCTCGAACGCCAGTTGCGCGGCGGAATCGACCATCGTCGGCTGGCCGGCCGATTCGCCTTCGGTCGCGATGATGTCGGCCCGGCACGGCAGCGCGAGCGGCCCTTCGGTGGCGAGCGTGCCGTCGGGGCGCCGGTAGGCCGGTTCGACGATCATGGCCGGTTGTGCAGCCGCTTTCGCGAGCAGGTCGGCATACGGTTGGCGGATGGCGCGGAGCAGTTCGGAGACGGTCATCGTGGCGTGTCGGTCGGGCAGGGAACGATCGGTTGCTGGCAGACGGCGTGCGGCGCGACCGGCGTCGCACGACGCGGCCGCTTCGGCACCGGACAGCCGTGATCGTACGGCACTTCGGCAAAGCGAGGACAGTCGGCCGAATGGCCGACGCGACCCGCATCGTGCGACGGCGGGTTTAGACGTTTACCTTCAAACAATGGAAAACGCCCTTCGATTGCGTTCTCGTTGTGCTTCAATTAATCCGGTTTGTACTCCTACTAAAATTACAGATTCAGAACAAGCCGGATTATTCAATCACAGGAGACAGTCGATGGCTCGGAAACGGCTTTGAAGCGGCACACGATGGTCTGCAACACCGCGAACTTCCTTCGATGAAAGCAGGTTATCCCAGGGGCCCCCACCCATGTCCTCCAGACGATTCATGACCGTCGCGGCCGCCGTGTGCGCTGCGCTGGCCATTGCCGCACCGCCGGTCAACGCCGCCGCGCCGACCGTGCCCGATCCGTTCTACACGTACACCGGCACCACGCCGCTGGCATCGGTTCCACCGGGCACGGTGCTGAAGACGCGCAACGTCACCTATCACGTGGCCGGCATTCCGACCGCCGTGACCGCGCAGCAGCTGCTGTACCGCACCAACAACGCGCAGAACCAGCCGGTCGTCAACGTGACGTCGGTGATCCGCAGCCAGGTCAGCAACGGCCAGGCCATCTCGTACCAGTCGGCCTACGATTCGCTGAACCCGTACGACGAGCCGTCGCAGGTGATCGCCGGCGACCGCGACGTGACCAAGATCATCAACATCGGCACGCTGCTCTACAGCGCGGAATCGATTCCGCTGTCGACGCTGCTGCTGCTCGGCTACAACATCATCGTGCCCGATACGGAAGGCCAGACGGCCGACTTCGCGGCCGGCCCCGAATACGGGATGACGACGCTCGATTCGATCCGCGCGGCGCTCAATACGCCGTCGACCGGCCTGAATCCGTCGAGCAAGGTCGCGATGATCGGCTACTCCGGCGGCGCGATCGCGACGAACTGGGCCGCGCAGCTCGCGCCGAGCTATGCGCCCGAGATCAACAAGCAGCTCGTTGGCGCGGCGGAGGGCGGCGTGCTGGTCGACCCGGCGCACAACCTGCGCTATGTCGACGGCAGCATCGTGTGGGGCGGCGTGGCCGCGGCCGCGCTGGCCGGGTTGTCGCGCGGCTACAACTTCGACCTGACGCCGTATCTCAGCGATACGGGCGTCGCCGTGTTCAAGGACATCCAGAACCAGTCGCTCGCGTACATCCTGCCGAAGTACACGGGTCTGCACTGGAGCACGCTGTTCAAGCCGCAATACGCGAACGACATCAATAGCATTCCGGCGTACGTGACGTATGCGAACAAGGTGAATGCGGGGCTGGCCGCGTCGCCGACGATCCCGATGTTCATCGGCCAGGGCACCGCGGGCGCGCTGGACGGCACCTTCAGCAGCCAGGTGGGCGACGGCGTGATGCTCGCGTACGACGTGCGCGCACTCGCGCAGAAGTTTTGCGCGAGCGGCACACGGGTCACGTACAACGAGTATCCGCTGGAACATGCAGGCGCGATCGTGCCGTGGGTGGCCGGGATGCTGCCCTGGCTCTACGACCGCTTCAACGGGAAAGCCGCGCCGAGCAATTGCTGGCTGACGTCGCTGCTGCCGAGCAACTCGCTGGCGCCGGAGACGCTGCACTAGACGCGCCGCGCAACGCGGCGAATGGCCGGGCGACCCGCGACGGGTCGCCTTTTTCTTTGCGGGTCTCGTGCCGGCCGCATGACCGCCGCCGTCGCCACCCGCATGCGCGCACGGTAACCCGCTGCTGCCGCCTCCGGGTGCCATAATCGAGCCTGCCCATCATTCCAGACGTCCCCCGGAGAATCACCATGCAGAACCTCGACAATCCTTCCCATGATCGCGAGGTAGGCAGCGCCGACGCGACGCAGGACACCACGCGTATCGACGACGTCCGCATCGGCGCCGTGCGCCCGCTGATTTCGCCCGCGCTGCTGCTGGACGAGCTGCCGGTGCCGGCCGGCACGCAGACGCTCGTCGAGGACACGCGCCGCGCGATCGGCGACATCCTGCACGGCCGCGACGACCGGCTGCTGCTCGTCGTCGGCCCGTGCTCGATCCACGATCACGACCAGGCGCTCGAATACGCACGCCGCCTGAAGGTCGCGGCCGATGCGCTGAAGGACGACCTGCTGATCACGATGCGCGTCTACTTCGAGAAGCCGCGCACGACGGTCGGCTGGAAGGGCTACATCAACGATCCGCGCCTCGACGGCAGCTTCCGCATCAACGAGGGGCTGCGCGCCGCGCGGCAACTGCTGCTCGACATCAATGCGCTCGGCCTGCCGGCATCGACCGAATTCCTCGACCTGCTGAGCCCGCAGTACATCGCCGACCTGATCGCGTGGGGCGCGATCGGCGCGCGCACGACGGAGAGCCAGAGCCATCGGCAGCTCGCGTCGGGCCTGAGCTGCCCGATCGGCTTCAAGAACGGCACGGACGGCGGCGTGCAGGTCGCGTCCGACGCGATCGTCGCCGCGGCCGCGAGCCATGCGTTCATGGGGATGACGAAGATGGGGATGGCCGCGATCTTCGAGACGCGCGGCAACGACGACGCGCACGTGATCCTGCGCGGCGGCAAGAACGGCCCGAACTACGACGCCGAGCATGTCGAGGCGTGCTGCGCGGTGCTGCGCAAGGCCGGCTTGCGCGAGCAGGTGATGGTCGACTGCTCGCACGCGAACTCGAACAAGTCGCATGAGCGGCAGATCGACGTCGCGCAGGATCTCGCGCGGCAGCTCGCGCAGGGCGAGCACCGGATCGTCGGCGTGATGGTCGAGAGCCATCTCGAGGCGGGGCGGCAGGATCTGAAGCCGGGCGTGCCGTTGAAGTACGGGGTGTCGATCACCGACGCGTGTTTGAGCTGGACGCAGACGGAGCCGGTGCTGGACGTGCTGGCGGAGGCGGTGCGGCATCGGCGCGTGTATTCGCGAAACGCGTGACCGGCAGCGGCAAGGCAGACGGCCCGCCGTGATGTGCGAGCACTGGGGCACGCTCACCGACGAAATCGTGCATCAGGCGGCCGTGCCGACGTCCGGCAACACGAAGACCTGCGCGCCGGACTACCTCGCACCGGCAGTCAATCGCGCACGCTATCTGCCTGAATTCGTGCAGGTTTGCGATTTGCTGCGTTGTCCGTAATGCTGCGATCGCGCGGGCTGCGTCATCGTGTTCGATGCAGCATTGTGCGAGTGGCGCTAACATGGGCCGGTGCGATGTGTCGCGCATACGGAGGCGGAGAGGCCGTCCGCCGATACCGACAACAATTCACCGGAGTGCATAACAGCATGGCTTTCTACAAGACCCTCATCGCAGCAACCATCCTCGCCTCGAGCGTCAGCGCGCACGCGCAGATCGCCGGCGCCCAGCCGCTCAGCGTGACCGTCGAGCAATCGCAGGCGCTGCTCGAAGGCTGGAGCGTGAAGAAGAGCGTGCTCGGCAAGGCCGTCTACAACGACGAAAACAAGAAGGTCGGCACCGTGCGCGACCTGATCGTCGCGCCGGACGGCTCGGTGTCGGCGGCGATCGTGTCGGCGGGCGGGTTCCTTGGCGTGGCCGCGCACGGCGTCGCGGTGCCGATCGCGTCGCTCGACGTGCGCAACGGCAACATCTACCTGCCGGGCGCGACGAAGGACGCGCTGAAGGCGACGCCCGCGTTCCAGTACGCGAAGGTGCCGTCGCCGCCGAAGCCGAAGAAGCTCGACGACAAGCACTGAGCATCGATTCGATGTATCGCAGCCCGGCGCGCATTGCGCCCGGGCTGGCGATCGCCGGCCGTCGATCGCCATGCGGGTCGGCGCGAAACGGCGGAGGCATGGCGTCGCATCATGGCGCCGGACGAATTGTCTCGACGATCGATGGCGACGCGGTTGCGCATCGTGCGCGAATCGGCGCGGTGATCCGCAACACGCCATGAATGCCGCACACACCGGCGATCAGCTCGCCGCCGCCTCCCCGTCCACCCACACCGCGCCGAACCCGAACGCAACCGGCCCGCTCAGGAACACGCTGCCGGCGCCATCCCATTGAACGGTGACGTCGCCGCCGTCGCATGTCACCCGCACGGTATCGTCGAGCAGCCCGCGCCGGATGCCGTTGACCACCGCGCCGCACGAACACGAGCCGGAACCGAGCGGCACGCTGCCGCCGCGCTCCCAGATGCGCAGGCGAATGTGCGAACGGTCGATGACCTGCACGACATGCACGTTGGTTTTCAGCGGAAACAGCGGATGCGTTTCGATCGACGGGCCGAACGCTTCGAGGTCGAGCGCATCGACCGCGTCGACGAAGAACGTGCAGTGCGGATTGCCCATGCTGCACGCGGCCGGTGCGCCGGGCAGCGGCAGCGCGAGCGTATCGACCGCTTCGGCGACGGGCACGTCCTGCCAGCCGACACGCGGCGCGCCCATCTCGACCTTGATCAACCCGTGCGTATCGTGCGCGCACAGCAGGCGCCCGCGATTCGTGCGCAGCAAGACCGACGCCGTACCGGTTTCCCGCATCAGCTTCCACGCGACGCCGCGTGTCGCGCTGCCGCACGTATCGAGCGTCGAGCCGTCGGGATTCCAGAACGCGACGCGCGCGGCCGCGTCGTCGCAGTCCGACATCACCGCGAGCTGGTTGAAGCCGATGCCGTTATGCCGGTCGCCCATGCGTCGCACGAGGTCGCGGTCGATGCGCGGCACGTGATCCTGACCGCGCAGGTCGACGATGACGAAGTCATCGCCGTTTGCGTGCATCTTCTGAAATCCGATCGGCATGGCGGTTCCGGCATGGAGGCAGGCGAATACTGTACGTGGCTCGCCGGCCGCGATCAATCGCGCGCCGGACGATGCACACGCAACCGGTGTCTACGTAATTCTACGTAGCCCCGCATACGTAGTTATCCGCTTGTAAGCGGCCCCGGTCGCGCGGAATACTACGGCCCATCGCCCCGGTCTCAGCGAGACCGTGGCACGACGCATCGACGTCACGCGTGTGCGGCACCCTCGCCGCATGCCATCTAAAACCACATTGGAGACCAGGAGACGCCATGAATCGGGCTTCCAGTACCCTGCTCTGGATCGCGGTCGCGCTGCTCGGCGCGTTCTCGTTCGGGACGATCGCACTCGCACACGGCGAGCGCGTGAGTGCCCTCTGGATCGTGATCGCCGCAGTCTGCGTGTATCTGATCGCGTATCGCTTCTACAGCCGTTTCATCGCCAGCAAGGTCATGCAGCTCGACGGGCTGCGAATGACGCCGGCGGTGAAGTACAACGACGGCCTCGACTACGTGCCGACCAACAAGTACGTGTTGTTCGGTCATCACTTCGCCGCGATTGCCGGCGCCGGCCCGCTCGTCGGGCCCGTGCTCGCCGCGCAGATGGGCTACACGCCCGGCATGCTGTGGATCCTGGCCGGCGTCGTGTTCGCCGGCGCGGTGCAGGACTTCATCGTGCTGTTCATCTCGACGCGCCGCGACGGCCGCTCGCTCGGCGATCTCGTCAAGATGGAGCTTGGCACGGTGCCCGGCGTGATCGCGCTGTTCGGCGCGTTCCTGATCATGGTGATCATCCTCGCGGTGCTCGCGCTGATCGTCGTGAAGGCACTGACCAACTCGCCGTGGGGCACGTTCACCGTCGCCGCGACGATTCCGATCGCGCTGTTCATGGGCGTCTATACGCGCTACATCCGTCCGGGCCGCATCGGCGAAGTGTCGATCATCGGCTTCGTGCTGCTGATGGCGTCGATCGCGTTCGGCCAGCATGTGCACGATTCGCCGACGCTTGCCGCGTGGTTCACGTTCACCGGCACGCAGCTCACGTGGATCCTGATCGGCTACGGCTTCGTCGCGTCGGTGCTGCCGGTGTGGCTGCTGCTCGCGCCGCGCGACTACCTGTCGACGTTCCTGAAGATCGGCACGATCCTCGGCCTCGCGATCGGCATCCTGGTCGTCGCACCGGAACTGAAGATGCCCGCGCTGACGAAGTTCGTCGACGGCACGGGCCCGGTGTGGTCGGGCAACCTGTTCCCGTTCCTGTTCATCACGATCGCATGCGGCGCGGTGTCGGGCTTCCACGCACTGATCTCGTCGGGCACGACGCCGAAGCTGATCGACAACGAAACCAACGCGCGCTTCATCGGTTACGGCGCGATGCTGATGGAATCGTTCGTCGCGATCATGGCGTTGGTCGCCGCCTGCGTGATCGAGCCGGGCATCTACTTCGCGATGAACGCGCCGGCCGCCGTGCTCGGCTCGACGCCTGAGGCCGTCGCGAACACCGTCACGCAGTGGGGCTTCGTGCTGACGCCCGACATGCTGACGCAGACCGCGAAGGCCGTCGGCGAAACGACGATCATCGCGCGCGCGGGCGGCGCGCCGACGCTGGCCGTCGGCATGGCGCACATCCTGCACCAGGTGATCGGCGGCGAAGCGATGATGGCGTTCTGGTATCACTTCGCGATCCTGTTCGAAGCGCTGTTCATCCTGACGGCCGTCGACGCCGGTACGCGTGCGGGCCGCTTCATGCTGCAGGACCTGCTCGGCACGTTCCATCCGGCGCTCAAGCGTACGGAGTCGCTGCCCGCGAACCTCGTCGCCACCGCGCTGTGCGTGGCCGCGTGGGGCTACTTCCTGTACCAGGGCGTGGTCGATCCGCTCGGCGGCATCAACACGCTGTGGCCGCTGTTCGGCATCTCGAACCAGATGCTCGCCGCGATCGCGCTGGTGCTCGGTACCGTCGTGCTGTTCAAGATGAAGCGCGAGCGCTATGCGTGGGTGACGATCGTGCCGACGGCGTGGCTGCTGATCTGCACGCTGACGGCCGGCTGGCAGAAGATTTTCGACTCGAACCCGAAGGTCAGCTTCCTCGCGCACGCCGCGAAGCTGCAGGCCGCGGTGGACGAAGGCAAGGTGCTCGCCCCGGCGAAGTCGATCGCGCAGATGCAGCGGATCATCTTCAACGACTACATCGATGCGGCGCTGGCCGGGTTGTTCATCTTCGTCGTCGTGGCGATCGCGGTGTACGGCGTCATCGCCGTGCTGCGCGCGCGCCGCGAGTCGAAGCCGACCGTGCGCGAGACGCCGTACGAAGCGATGCCGGCCGCGCAGGCGCTCGGCAGCGGACGCTAAGGGGAGGCCGCGATGTTCAGCGATCTTGGCAGCGACCTGCGCAGCGCGGGGCGTTACCTCGGGCAGGCGTTGCGGCTGATGGTCGGCCTGCCCGACTACGACACCTACGTCGCGCACATGCGCGAAACCCATCCGGACCGCGAGCCGATGACGTACGAGGAATTTTTCCGCGAACGCCAGAATGCGCGGTACGGGTCGGGGGCGGGGAAGTGCTGTTGAACCGGGCTGTTCAAGCCGTTCGGTAATCGAAAGGGAAGCGCCGCGATGGAGATCGCGGCGCTTTTTTCTTTGGAGCGGCGGCGCAGCGGCCGCGTCGCCGTTTGCCCGAGCGCAGCACGGCGAAATCCGGCCGCCGGTATCATAGGGTTATCTCTTTTCCCGATGGACCCGCAGGAGAACACGTCGTGCATGTCGGTGAGCGTTTCAACAGTATTTCCCATCTCATCGGCGCGGTGCTGTCGGTGGCAGGCCTCGTGGCGCTCGTGACGATGGGCGCGCTCGAAGGCGATCCGTACAAGGTGGTGAGCTTCAGCGTGTACGGCGCGATGCTGTTCCTGCTTTACGCGATCTCGACGCTGTATCACAGCGTGCGCAACCCGCGCCTGAAGGCGATCCTGCAGAAATGCGACCACTCGGCAATCTACCTGCTGATCGCCGGCAGCTATACGCCGTTCACACTCGTCACGCTGCGCGGCCCGTGGGGCTGGTCGCTGTTCGGCGTGAGCTGGGGGCTCGCCGTGTTCGGCATCGTGCAGGAGTTGACGCTCGGGCGGCGTACGCGCTTGCTGTCGATGATCCTGTACGTGGCCATGGGCTGGCTCGCGCTCGTCGCGGTGCGGCCGCTGATCCACGCGCTGCCGCCGGTCGGTACCGCGTGGCTCTTGGCCGGCGGCCTGATCTACAGCGCGGGGATCTACTTCTTCATCAACGACGAACGCATCCGCCACGGGCATGGCATCTGGCACCTTTTCGTACTGGCCGGCAGCCTGTGCCAGTTCGTCAGTGTCGCGATGTATGTCGCGTGACCGGAACGCGGCGGTGAGCCGATGACCACGCTCGGGCGGCGCATCGGCTGGCGCATTCGCTAACGGCGCGTGGCGGCTTGCAGGTGCGCGGCCGTTGCGCCGGTTGCCGGTGCCCGCCCGGCCGTGATCCACCACGTTGCCGCGGCGAGCGCCGACAACGCGATCGCCATGACCAGCGCTACCCGCATCGCAGCCGGAAACGGCTGCAGCGTCGCGATGCACGCGCCGAAGTCCGCCACGCCGAGCGCCGATCCGCTCTGCCGCGCCGCGTTCAGCGCGGCTGCCGCCACGCCGGCGCGGCGCCGGTCGACCGTCCCGAGCGCCGGCGATGTCGCGGCCGGCGAGATGAATCCCGACGCGAAGCCGATCGCGAGCATCGGCGCGACGGCGAGCCACGCGGGCGTCGTTGCACCGATGCCCGTCATCCCGAGCGCGCCGGCCGCATAGAGCCCGAACGCCGCGCACATCGTGCCGCGTGCGCCGAAGCGTGCCACGATCCGCCCCGAACACAGCCCGCCGAGCGCGACCATCGCAGTCATCGGCAGGAACGCGAGCCCCGTGTCGAGCGGGCTCGCGCCGCGAACCTGCCGATAGAACAGGCTGAGCACGAACAGCAGGCCGTAGAACACGAACGCCGACACCATCGACACGAATGTCGACCCCGCGAACAACCGGTTGCGGAAGAACGCGAGCGGCAGCATCGGTTCGCGGCGTCGCGCTTCGATCGCGACGAACGCGATCCATGCGGCGACGCTCGTCACGGCCCCGCCGACGATCGGCGCCGAGCGCCAGCCGAGCGACGGGCCTTCGATCAGCGTACCGATCAGCGCCGCGATCGCGACGATGGCCGCGGCCTGGCCGCCCCAGTCGAAATGCCGCGACCGGTCGACGGCGGCGCGCGCGACCGTGCGGCCGAGCCAGATGCCGGCGAGCCCGAGCGGCAGGTTCACGAAGAAGAGGCTGCGCCATCCGGACAGGTGGATCAGCAGCCCGCCGATCAGCGGGCCGGACGCCATGGCGATGCCGCCGCACCCCATCCACAGGCTGATCGCCGACGCGCGCGCGGCCGGCTCGGGGAAGGCGCGGTTGATCAGCGCGAGCGAGCAGGGCACCAGCATCGCGCTGCCGACGCCTTGCAACGCGCGGGCGGCGGCAAGTGCCGGGAGGGTCGGCGCGATGCCGCACAGCGCCGACGCGACGACGAATACCGCGAGCCCGGCGACATAGACCGTGCGGTCGCCGAACCGGTCGCCGAGCGTGCCGCCCGTCAGCAGCAGGCTTGCGAACGCGAGCGTGTAAGCGTTCACTATCCACTGCAGGCCGGCCACATGGCTGCCGAACGTGTGTGCGATGTCGGTGAGCGCGACGTTGACGATGGACGCGTCGAGCAGCACGAGCGTGTAGCTCACGCAGGTCGCGGCGAGCACGCGACGGGCGGCGGCCCGGTCCGGCGCGGCGGCCGTCATGCGCGGCCGGGCGACGGCGTGGCGGCCCGCAGCGCGAGAAAGCCGACCCATCCCCAATACACGCGATGATGCGCGATCAGCCCGTCGCGCAGATCCATCACTTCGACGAGATCGACCTGATCGCCGTCCGGTGTGGCGCGCGGATATTCCCATGTCAGCTGGCGGCCGTTCGAGAAGAACAGTCCGGTCCGGTACCAGCGTCCAAGCCGGCTGCCCGGATTGCGCAGGCCGGCCGCGAAGAATTCGCCGATCGCGGCTTTGCCGTGCAGCACGCCGGAGCCGTGCGCGGGCAGCGTGACGACGACGAGCGGCGTTTCGAGCACCGCGTCGTCGGCATACAGCGCCATCAGCGCGTCGAGGTCGCGGGCGACGACGGCCGCGTGCCAGTTTTCATGGATGCGCCGGGCGTCGGCGTCGGTGTCTGCGGGTGTCATGGCGGGTTTCCGGAAGCGTCGATAACGGAAACCCACTGTATGGGCGCGCCACCGCGAGACGTTTCACGCCAACCCGAAACGTGGATGCCGGCGCGCGATGTGCGCGCCGCTCAAGCCGCGTGCAGGGCGCGATACCGCGCGAGGGTCAGGGCTTCGGCGTCGTGCGAAAGCTGGGTGGCGGCGGCGTCGGCCGCTCCCCGTGCCGATTCGGTCACGCGCACGAACATCTGCTGCTCGAATGCCGCGACGGCCGCGTCGCGATCGGCGTGGGCGATGAGGCCGGCCGCGAGTTCGGCTGCGTCCCGCATCGCGTTGTTTACGCCTTCGCCGCCGAACGGCGACATCACATGCGCGGCGTCGCCGATCAGCGTGACACCGCGACGATGCGCCCAGCAATGTCCGACCGGCAGCGCGACGATCGGCCGGTTGGCGAAGCGGTCGCCGCTGGCGCGAAACAGGTCGTGGAAGGCGTCGGCGAAGCCGTCGAATTCGGCGATCAGCGCGGCACGCATCGCCTCGGGTGATGCGCAGTCGAAGCGCCGTGCGACCCAGTCGAGCGGCACGCGAAAGATCGCATAGCCGCGCACGTGCGCATGCCCGTTGCGTTGCGCGATGATTGCCTTGCCGTTCCCGTGCACGCCGATCTTGCCGCGGCCGACGAGCTGCGACAGCGCGGGATGCTGGCGATCGATGTCGTCGATGCCGAATTCGATGAACGTGAGGCCGCTGTACTGCGGCTGGTACGGCGACAGCAGCGGGCGAAGGCGCGACCATGCGCCGTCGGCGCCGACCACGAGGTCGAACGGTCCCTCCGTCCCGTGCTCGAACACGAGCGTCGCGCGCCCGTCGGACGCCATCCGGACCTCGCGTACCGGGCGGTCCCATTGCACGCAGCCCGGCGGCAATGCGTCGAGCAGCAGCGCGCGCAACGCGGTGCGGTCGACCTCGGGCCGGTTGCCGCCGGCGCCGTCGTCGTCGAACAGCACGCGGCCCGCGCGATCGAGCAGGCGCGAGCTCTGATCCTCGTAGCGCGCGACGGCCAGGAACGCGCCGGTGAGGCCTGCCTGCGCGAGCGCCAGCAGGCCCGACTCCTCGTGCAGGTCCAGCGTGCCGCCCTGCGGGCGTTCGAGCGGATGCGCGTCGCGTTCGTACACGACTGCGTCGATTCCGCCGAGGGTCAGCAGGCGGGCGAGCGTGAGGCCGCCCGGCCCACCCCCGACGATGGCAATGCGGAAACCCGGCTTCATGGTGCGCTCACGGTTTGATAATATAGGTGCCTATATAAAATCATAGCCACCTATGGAATGTCAATATGAGTGCTCCCGAGACGACGAAGACGAATCCGTTGCCGCTGATCGGCTTCACTTACCGGCTGTTCGCGCGCGTGGTCGATCGGCCGCTGCGTGAACTGGGTTTCGCGATGAGCCAGGTCCCGGTGCTGGTGTCGTTGAAGAAGGCGGGCGCGCTGTCGCAGACGGAGCTCGCGCGGCGTGCGCAGGTCGAGCAGCCGAGCATGGCGCAGTTGCTGAACCGGATGGAGCGCGACGGCCTCGTGCTGCGCGTGCCCGATCCGGACGACCGGCGTAGCCGCCTGATCTCGCTGACGGATTCGGCGACGAAGGGGCTTGCGAAGGGGCGGGCCGTGATGGACGGTGCGAGCGAGCAGGCGCTGGCGGGGTTGAGCGACGCGGAGCGAGAACAGCTGGCGGCGTTGCTCGGCCGCGTGAATGCGAATCTCGAACGGATGGCCGGAATCGAGCGCGCGAACGACATCGATTGATCGCGATCGCCGGCTGCGTCGCCGTCGCCGTCGCCGTCGCCGTCGCCGTCGCCGGTCGCTGGTCGCTGGTCGCCGCGGGCCCTTATCCGGCCAGCGCGTCGAGATTCAGTGCATACGACTTCCCGATCCACACCGCGCAATCGCGATGGTCGCGCAGTTCGTCGTTCGTATTCGGATGCAGGAAGATGTCGAGCGCGCCGTGGTTCAGTACGAGCCACGGCACGATGTCGTCGAATCGCGCGGCGTCGAACGCAATCTGGTACGACCAGGCCGGATGCGGGCCGACGAGGCGCTCGTGAAAGCGGCCGAGTTCGATGACCGCGCCGAACCGTTCGTCGACGACCTGGCGAAATGCCCAGGCTGCGTCGCGGCTGGCCGCATCGAAATAGACGTGTGCATGCCAGCTGGCGATGGCGGTGGTGTCGAGGGCTGCCATGGAAGGACTCGATAAAAAAGGAATGCGTGAGATGCCGTGCGAAACGGCCGATGCGTGATTATCGCGCGTCCTTGCTGCGACCGTCGTGTCGCGATCCGGCAATCCGAAGCAGATGATTTGTCCTGTATCAGAAGAACCGTTTGATCCGATGAAATCATTGTCACGCTATCCGCGTGCGCGATATCACGCCGGAAGCCCTGCCGGCACGGGTGCCGGCCGGAATCGCACCGGCAACACGTCATTTCGGAAATTGAAAAAGCGGTGGGCATGGCGCTTCTGATCGCTCGCAAAAATGCGATCAGGTCGTTGAATGGAATAAA
Source organism: Burkholderia arboris (assembly GCF_902499125.1). Lineage (GTDB taxonomy): Bacteria > Pseudomonadota > Gammaproteobacteria > Burkholderiales > Burkholderiaceae > Burkholderia > Burkholderia arboris. Next base: position 137,737 of record NZ_CABVPX010000003.1, on the reverse strand, counting down.
GAAATTCCATTTCGACGGGATTCGCGAATGACACGACTCGCGCGCCCGATTCCGAAGCCGAAAATATCAATTGCGGATTCGTCTATTCAAGCGGCATGCGGCGCGGCATACGATGATTTCAACGCATCGACGATGAACGATCGATGCGGGGACAACCATCTGGAGGCCACTATGCGATCCCTCGTTCCCGTTGCTGTTCTTTCCTGCGCACTCGCTGCGCTGCCCGCCGTCGGTTTTGCGCAGTCGATGGGTACCGGCGACACCCCGAATGCCGCGCGGATGACCTGGTCGGCGGCGCGTGCCGAAACCGATGCGCAGCTGATGCAGATGACACGTGCCGGTTATCGCGCGACGTCGGTCGGCAACCAGAACTATCCGCTCGAGATGCAGCGCGCGCTCCAGCGTGTGCACGATCCGGTGCCAGACCGTTCGCGCGAAGAGAAGGCCGCGATGCAAGCGCAGGCAGCCCGCGACGCGCAGGGCGGTCATCCGGTGAAGGCGTTCTTCGTGAAAACCGCGTACTACCTGAAGGGCGAGAACACGTTCTGATGCAGGAGACGAACATGGCATGCCCCAACCGGTTGGCCGGCGCGTTGTGCGCGTCGGCGATACGCAGGCTGCCGGAAGCATGCGCGACGCGGCAGCGGGCCGATGTGCACGGCGGTCGGCGCCGCGCGAGCGGCCTTCGCGGCGCGGGCCGCGGCGCCGTCGCGTGCCGCTCCGCGTGGCCGGCATTTGCGGCGGACGACGGGGCCGCGAGCGAGGCCGAATCATGAAGGCCGCCCGGAAAGTCCGTCGCCATCCGCCATTGACCCGCGAATGGCTGCTGCCGCTGCCGCCCGCGCATGCACGCGACATCTCGCTGAAATGCCACATGGCGCTCGTCGCGCTGCGCGGCGAGCACGGCAGCGAAACGTTGCTGATGCGGCTGCGCACGAGCGTGTATCTGGTTTTTCTCGCGCTCGACGATGCGGTTTCTCCCGAAGCGAGCATCGACCTGTGCGTCGACGCGGAGCGCGCGCTCGACGCGAGCGTGGCGCGCGCCGCGCAAAGCGGCGCATGGACGCTGTACGACGACGAATGCGCGGTACTCGAACCCGTGCTCGCCGCGAACGACGCCTGCGTCGCGACGCTCACCCGGCATCGGCTCGCCGAGCTGTGGCGTCATGTCTGCACGTTCGCGTCGGCCGAACAGCCGGCACTGGTCGCGCAGGCGGCGGCGAAGATGCGCGCGCCCGCCGTTCTGCATTGAGTGACCGGCCGTGGGGCGTGTTTCATACGCGTCCCATTTCATCGTGCCGACGCTCGCCGTCTAATGTCATCACTGGAGCCCGGATGCGTTCGGTCGATGACGGTCCATCCTCGCGTTTGCGACGATCGTGCGTGTCGACGTGAACGCATTCGTTTTGGTCAGGAGGAGCGATGGCGCTATACAGGATCGGCGGCTACTTCACGTGCGGAAGCGGTCGCGCATTCAGCGAGAACCTGTCACCGGGCAGTCAGGTGACCGTTGCGGGCATTTATCGATGCACCGTATGCGGCGACGAGATCGGCATCGCGAAGTCGCAGGCATTGCCATCCGACGAAGCGCATCGCCACGATCTCGATCCGCCGTCCGACCCGGCACGCGATCCGGGCCCGACCGCGTGGCAGCTGATCGCGGCGGCGGAGTCGCGAAGCTAGGCAACCGGCGTTCGCCCCCGGCACGCTGCGCGCAAGCGCAATGCGCGACACCGCGTCCGGAAAAACAAAAGCGCCACGGAGCGAACTCCGTGGCGCTTTTTCGATACCTGCCGGCGCGGAGGCGCAAGCCTCCGCGTGGCCAACCGCGCTTAAGCCGCGGTTGCCGGCTTGGCCGGCTTCTGCAGCTTGCCCTTGCCGGCGCGCTGGATTTCCTCGAGCTTGATCTCGACGTGGCGCGAGAACACGTACTCGGCCGGACGCTGCTTCGCGATCGAGATGTCCGGCGCGAACGGGCCGTCGGTCTTGATGCCCTTGCGGCTCACGCGCAGCGCCTTCAGCGGGTTCGAGATCGTGTCCATCACGGCGGTGGCTTCGAAGCCGCAGTGGACCATGCAGTCCGCGCACTTCTCGTAGTTGCCGACGCCGTAGTTGTCCCACTCCGTCGTTTCCATCAGTTCCTTGAAGGTCTTCACGTAACCTTCGCCGACCAGGTAGCACGGCTTCTGCCAGCCGAACACCGTACGCGCCGGGTTGCCCCACGGCGTGCACTTGTACGTCTGGTTGCCGGCCAGGAAGTCGAGGAACAGCGACGACTGGCTGAACGACCAGCGCTTGCCGCCTTCGCCGCGTTTCAGGATTTCGCGGAACAGGTTCTTCGTCTTGTCGCGGTTCAGGAAGTGCTGCTGATCCGGCGCGCGTTCGTACGCGTAACCCGGCGACACCGTGATGCCGTCGACGCCGATCGGGCCCAGCGTGTCGAAGAACTTCGCGACGCGCTCCGGCACTGCATCGTTGAACAGCGTGCAGTTGATGTTCACGCGGAAGCCGCGGCGCTTCGCTTCCTTGATTGCCGCGACGGCCTTGTCGTACACGCCGTCCTGCGACACCGAGTGATCGTGCGCTTCCTTGTCACCGTCGAGGTGGACCGACCAGACGAAATACGGGCTCGGCTCGTAGTCGTCCATCTTCTTTTCCATCAGCAGCGCGTTCGTGCACAGGTACACGAACTTCTTGCGCTTCATGATGCCCTTGACGATTTCCGGCATCTCCTTGTGGAGCAGCGGTTCGCCACCGGCGATCGACACGACGGGCGCGCCGCACTCGTCGACGGCCTGCAGGCATTCCTCGACGGACAGGCGCTGGTTCAGGATCGGATCCGGATAATCGATCTTGCCGCAGCCGTTGCACGCGAGGTTGCAGCGGAACAGCGGCTCGAGCATCAGCGCGAGCGGATAGCGTTTGTTGCCGGACAGGTGCTGGCGCACGATGTAGGCGCCGACACGGACTTGCTGGAGCAGCGGAATAGACAAGGGATGTCCTCCTTAAACTTCGCGGGCGACAGCTTGCGTGAGCTTCGCCGGCAGCTTGAATTCGACTTTTTCCTCACGGCCCGCCATCGTCGCGACATCGACGGGCCCCAGCGCGCGCAGCGCGCCAATTACATCCTCGACCATCTCTTCGGGCGCCGACGCGCCGGCCGTCAGGCCGACCGTCTGCACACCCGCGAACCATTCGGCCTTGACTTCCGAGCCGTCGGCGACGAGATAGCTCGGCACACCGCTTTCGGTGCCGATCTCGCGCAGGCGGTTCGAGTTCGAGCTGTTCGTCGCACCGACGACGAGCAGCACGTCAACCTGTTCGCTCAGCTCGCGCACGGCGGCCTGGCGATTTTGCGTCGCGTAGCAGATGTCACGCGTGTCCGGGCCGACGATGTCGGTGAACCGGCGCTGCAGCGCTTCGATGATGCCGCGCGTATCGTCGACCGACAGCGTGGTCTGCGTGATGTACGCGACCGGCGTGTCGACGGGCAGCGTCAGCGTATCGACTTCGGCTTCGCTCTGCACGAGGATCACCTCGGCCGGAATCTGGCCGATCGTACCCTCGACTTCCGGGTGGCCCGCGTGGCCGATCAGGATCAGCCGGCGGCCCGCCCCGACATACTGGCGGCCCTGCACGTGCACTTTCGTGACGAGCGGGCAGGTCGCGTCGAGCACGTCGAGCCCGCGCGTTTCCGCGTCGCGCTCGACCGTTTGGGCGACACCGTGCGCGCTGAAGATCGCGACAGCGCCGTGCGGCACCTCGTCGAGTTCCTCAACGAATCGTGCCCCTTTATTACGCAGATTTTCTACGACGTGCCGGTTATGCACGATTTCATGGCGTACATAAACCGGCGCACCGTGCTGTTGCAGCGCGCGATCGACGATTTCGATCGCGCGGACAACCCCCGCACAAAAGCCGCGGGGCTGGGCAAGGATGACTCGCATAGGTGAGCGAACTCCGACGACAGACGCCGGGGTTCAAGGAGCTGGCACCTGCTCGCTCGCCCCGGCTTGATGTTATGAAGGCAGGAACGAACCGGCCGGCCAGGCCCCGGAACCCCGAATTAATCGCGCATTTTAACCCTATCGCGCCGTCCTTGCTCTGGTGCTGTGTCGGCGCTGTTGCAATTGCGGGAGAGCCGCGTCGGCGCTGGCGTGCGCGGAACCCAGTAAACTACGCGGTTTCGCGGGCGGCCGCTCCGGCTGCCCGGCGTCGCGCTCATTTCAAGGCCATTCGATGACCGTCGATTCTTACGCGTATTGCCCGTCCGCCGGTGCGGTTTCGGGCGTTTTGTTCCTGACCCCTATTGATATCGGGCATGCCGGCGTCCGGCAGGAGGCATGCCGATGATGCTGGTGATTGCTTTCCTGGTGTCCGGCCTGTCGCTGATGATCTGGATCGTGCTGCTCGTCGCGCGCGGCGGTTTCTGGCGTGCGCAGCCTGCGCGGCCGCTGCCGCCCGAGGCACGCGGGGCGGCTGCCGAGGCTGGCTGGCCGGCCGTCGTTGCGGTCGTGCCGGCGCGTAACGAAGCCGACGTGATCGCTCGCGCAGCGACCTCGCTGCTCGAGCAGGATTACCCGGGCGGATTTCATCTGATCATTGTCGACGACCACAGCGACGATGGCACTGCCGACGCGGCCCGCGCGGCCGCGCTCGCGATCAACCGCGCCGACCGGCTGACGGTGCTGGCCGCGAAGCCGCTGCCGGCCGGCTGGTCGGGCAAGGTGTGGGCGCAGTCGCAGGGGATCGCCGCGGTGCAGACGCTTGGCCTGCCGGCCGACTACCTGCTGCTGACGGACGCCGACATCGGCCATCCGCCCGATGCCGTCGCGCAGCTCGTGACGCGCGCGCAGGCCGAGAACCGCGATCTCGTGTCGCTGATGGTGCGGCTGCGTTGCGATTCGTTCTGGGAAAAGGCGCTGATCCCGGCGTTCGTGTTCTTCTTCGCGAAGCTGTACCCGTTCTCGTGGATCAACAACCCGCGCAACCGCACGGCCGGCGCCGCCGGCGGCTGCATGCTCGTGAAGCGCACGGCGCTCGAGGAAGCGGGCGGCATCGAGTCGATCCGCGGCGCGCTGATCGACGACTGCAGCCTGGCCGCGCAGATCAAGCATCGCGGCAGCGGCCGCCATCCGATCCGTCTCGACCTGGCTGACCGCAGCGTGTCGTTGCGCCCGTACGACAGCTGGCGCGACATCTGGAACATGATCGCGCGCACCGCGTTCACGCAGCTGCACTATTCGCCGCTGCTGCTGGCCGGCACGCTGCTCGGGATGACGATCATCTATCTCGTGCCGCCCGTCGCGGCGCTCGCGTACGGCGCGCGTGCGTGGCCGGCCTGGCTCGCGTGGGCGTCGATGTGCGCCGCGTATGCGCCGATGCTGCGCTACTACCGGCGCTCGCCGCTGTGGGCGCCCGCGCTGCCGCTCGTCGCGCTGTTCTACGTCGGCGCGACGTTCGCGTCTGCGTGGCGCTACTGGCGCGGCAAGGGCGGCCAGTGGAAGGCGCGCGTGCAGGCGCCGGTGGATCGCTGAGCGTGTTCCGGGAGGCGTGCCTCCCGGCAGCCGGCAAACGAAACAGCCCGATCGGTGCAAACCGGTCGGGCTGTTTCGTTTTTGGCGGGGGCTGCCGCCAGCGCGTGTGCTTACCGCTGGGTCAGCATCATGTACATCTGGATCACGACGTCCGGCGAGAACGTGAACGGCACCCAGCCGTAGCCGGTGTGGCGCGCGACCAGCAGGCGGTCGCCGTTCGACTGCTTCTGCACGGCCATCATCGGGTTCTTCGTCGTCACGAAACGCCAGCCGGCCGGGATGCCGGGCGGCGGCTCCGGCTGCATCGACGCGCGTGCATGCGCGAGTTCCTCGATCAGCTGGCCCAGTTGCTCCGGATTCAGCGTGATCGACTGGCCGTTGACGGTCAGCGTGAGTTCGTTCTGCGACGGGCGCGCGACGTGCAGCGTCGCCTTGTCGGCCGGCGCAGCAGCGGTTTCGGTTTCCACCGCAGGTTCGGCTTGTGCGGCCGGGACGATCGCGGTTCCCGCGTCGGCCGGTGCGTCGGAAACGTCGGCCGTTTCGGCCTCGGCCGGTGCCATTGCGCTCACGACGGTTTCCGCCGCCGGCGTGTCCGACGACGCCGGGGCGACGACTTCGGCGGCTACGGCCGTTGCCGCTGCCGTGTGCGTCGCGGCTTCCTTGACGACGGCCTCGACCAGCGCCTCGGCGTCGGCGATGGCCTTCGCATGGTGCTGCGCGGCCGCTTCGGCCTGTGCGATCGCCGCGGCATGGCGTTGCGTGACGGCCTCGGCCTCGGCGGTCGCGTCGGCGTGGCGTTGCGCGGCGGCTTCGGCCTGCGCGATCGCTTCCGCGTGGCGCTGCGTGACGGCTTCGGCCTCGGCGGCCGCATCGGCGTGACGCTGCGCGGTGGCTTCGGCCTCGGCGATTGCTTGCATGTGACGTTGCGCAAGCGCCTCGGCTTCCGCGATCGCGGCTGTGTGACGCTGTGCGGCGGCTTCGGCCTCGGTGGTCGCTTCCGCGTGACGCTTCGCGGCGGCCCCGGCTTCGACGGTCGCGGCCGCATGACGTTGCGCGGCGGCATCGGCTTCGGTCGCGGCGGCGTGATGGCGCTGCGCAGCAGCTTCGGCTTCGGCGATCGCAGCCGCGTGGCGCTGCGATGCGGCTTCGGCATCCGCGTGACGCTGCGCGAGCGCTTCGGTCAGCGCGGTGGCTTCCGCATGGCGCTGCACGGCCGCTTCGGCCTGCGCGGCAGCATCCGTATGACGTTGGGCGGCGGCTTCGGCGGCGGCGGTCGCGTCGGCATGGCGCTGTTGCGCGGCGTCGGCGTCGGCGGCAGCGGCCGTGTGGCGCTGCGCGGCGGCCTGCGCTTCGGTTTCGGCGGCGGCGTGACGTTCGGCTGCGGCCTGGGCTTCCGATGCGGCGGCGCGCGCGAAGGCTTCCGCGCTGCGGGCCGCCTGCTGGGCGGCGTGGTGATCGTGGAGGAGCTGATCGACGCCCGTGGTGAGCGAAGCGATCTGATCGTTCAGGTTCATGCGTGTCTTCTCTGCGTAAGACCCGCGATTTTACCCGCTGCGCCGGTGCCGGGCCGCGCGGGTCGTGTAACAAAGTGCGCAAAGCGGCGCGAGGTGCGCCGCTTTGTGTTACTTCAGGTAGCCCGCCGAGCCGAACCAGTCGAGCGCATCGCGCAGCCCTTCGCGGTACGGACGCGCGCGGTAGCCGAGTTCGCGTTCGGCCTTCGCGGACGTGAAATACATCTTGTTCTTCGACATCCGCAGCCCGTCCACGGTGACGAACGGTTCCTTCTTCGTGAACTTCGCGACCGCTTCGGCGCCGACCGCGAGCGGGTACAGCGGCCAGCGCGGCAGCGCGATCGTCGGCGCCTTGCGGCCCGTCATCTGCGCGATGTCCGCGAGCATCTGCTGCAGCGGCAGGTTCTCGCCGCCGAGGATGTAGCGCTCGCCGATCCGGCCGCGCTCGAGCGCGAGGAAGTGGCCGTGTGCGACGTCGTCGACGTGCACGAGGTTCAGCCCCGTATCGACGAACGCGGGAATCTTGCCGAGCGCGGCTTCGACGATGATGCGGCCGGTCGGCGTCGGCTTCACGTCGCGCGGGCCGATCGGCGTCGACGGATTGACGATCACGGCCGGCAGCCCCTCGTCGGCGATCATCCGCTCGACCGCGCGCTCCGCGAGCACCTTGCTGCGCTTGTACACGCCGATCGCCTGCTCGGCCGTGAGCGGCCGGTTCTCGTCGGACGGATCGCCGGCGCTCGTCACCTTCAGCGTCGCAACGCTGCTCGTGTAGACGATTCGCTCGACGCCTTCCGCGCGGGCCGCGCGCATCGTCGCGACCGCGCCCTCGAGGTTCGCGCGCTCGATCTCGTCGGGATCGGGCGCCCACAGCCGGTAGTCGGCCGCCACGTGCAGCAGGTAGCGCACGCCGCGCAGCGCGGCGCGCATCGACGCCTCGTCGCGCATGTCGCCGGTGACGATCTCGGCATCGAGATCCGCGACGTTCGTGCGCGGGCTGGTCGGGCGCACGAGCACGCGCACCGCATAGCCTTTCTGCTGCGCGATGCGTGCGACGGCCGAGCCGACGAAACCGGACGCGCCGGTGACGAGAACGAGATCGCGGGAGGTATCAGTCATGCGTTTCCTTCAGGGCCGCGCGCGGGCGGCGCGGCGGTTGAGCATCGGCGAGATTGTACGTGGTCGGCGCGCGCGGCGACGCCTGGCCGGCGCGTGTGCGAAGCGGCCGACGCGACTACAATGCCGGGCTTGAATGCAACGGGAGGGCGACGCGATGAGCCGCAATGAGCTGGACGAACGGATCGAGACCTACTACGTGCGGGTGCGCGGCGTCGTGCAGGGCGTCGGCTTTCGTCATGCGACGGTGCGCGAAGCGCATGCGCTGAAACTGCGCGGCTGGGTCGCGAATCTCGAGGACGGCACCGTCGAGGCGATGATCCAGGGCCCCGGCGCGCAGATCGACCGGATGCTCGCGTGGCTGCGGCACGGGCCGCCGGCCGCGCGCGTCACCGAAGTGACGTTCGAGGAGCGCCAGACCGAACGGCGCTTCGAGCGTTTCCAGCAGCAGTAAGAGGCGCGGAACAATCATGACGGGGTATCCGGAAGCCGGGCGCGGCCTCATGCTGTCGGTGATGGCGTCGACGCTGTTCGCGCTGATGTCGGCTTACGCGAAACTGCTCGCGCCGCTCACGGGGCTCGACATCTTCGCGTGGCGCGTCTTGTGGACCGCGCCGGGCGCGCTTGCGTTGATCGCGCTGCGCGGCCGCTGGCCGGCGCTCGTCGAGCTCGCGCGGCGCACCGTGCGCGACTGGCGCCTGCTGATCGCGCTGCCGGTGAGCGCGGCGCTGCTCGGCGTGCAGCTGTGGTTGTTCCTGTGGGCGCCGTTGCACGGCCGCATGCTCGAAGTATCGCTCGGCTATTTCTTGCTGCCGCTGACGATGGTGCTCGTCGGCCGCTTCTACTATCACGAACGGCTCGATCCGCTGCAATGGGCGGCGGTCGCGTGCGCCGCGCTCGGCGTCGCGCATGAAGTGTGGGCGACGCGCGCGTTCGCGTGGCCGACGCTCGTCGTCGCGCTCGGCTATCCGCCGTATTTCGTGCTGCGCCGGCGGATCAACGCCGATTCGCTGGCCGCGTTCGCGGTCGAGATCGCGCTGCTGTGCCCGATCGCGTTCGCGATGGTTTCGACGAGCACGACGCGCGTCGCCGTGCATCCGGTGCTGTGGGCCGTGCTGTTGCCGGGGCTCGGCATCCTCAGCACGCTCGCGCTCGCGAGCTACCTGAAGGCGAGCCGGATGCTGCCGATGGCGCTGTTCGGGATCCTCGGCTACGTCGAGCCCGTGCTGCTCGTCGCCGTGTCGCTGCTGCTGCTCGGCGAGACGCTGAGCGTCGCGAAGCTCGCGACCTACGGCCCGATCTGGGTTGCCGTCGCGCTCACCGCGTGGCACAGCGCGATGCTGATGCGGCGCCTGCCCGCACGCGGATAAGCACCGGTCGCGATGCTGCGGCCGCACGGAACGTGCCGCGCATCGCGCATCATCCAGCGGTCGGGCATCGATCGCTCGGCACGCGCATGCAGCGAGGCTGACCGCAAACTGGCGTCGCGCTGACGTGAATCTGGCGACGCTGACCGCTTCTCTCCACAAGGCTCGGGCGTGTAATCGAACAGAAGATTCGGTTGCACTTTGTTACTTAGGGTCTGCCTGGATCGGCCATTAGACTGGCCTGACCGACTTCCCTTCGTATGCAGCTTTTCAATGAACGGTCATCTCCGTGCCTGGCCGGCCGGGTTGGCGCGATGCGAGCATACGCGTATCGCCGCCGATCGCGCTCGCCTTCTCCTTCCCGATTCCTTCCCCGGTGCGCGTCGCACCGCCGTCGCGCAGGTGCGCTCATGTCGTTGAGCCCGCCGCCTGCCGCCACGGTTCAGCCGTCGCGCGGCGGCCGCCTGATCGAAATCGACTTCTTCCGCGGGCTCGTGCTGTTGATGATCGTCGTCGATCACATCGGCGCGAGCGTGCTGTCGCGCGTGACGCTGCACGCGTTCGCGCTGTGCGATGCGGCCGAGGTGTTCGTGTTTCTCGGCGGCTTCGCGACCGCGAGCGCGTACGGCGCGATCGCCGAACGGCACGGTGCGCGTGCCGCGCAGCAGCGCTTCGTGCGTCGCGCGATGCAGATCTACCGCGCGTTTCTCGCGACGTCGACGCTGATGCTCGTCGTGTCGGCCGTGCTCGATCACTACGGGATCGACGCGCCGAACCTCGCACTCGACGACGTCAGCGTGATGCTCGCGTCGCCGCTCACGGGCGCAGCCGAACTGCTGACATTCCAGCGCCAGCCGTATCTCGCGTCGGTGCTGCCGATGTACGTGCTGTTCGCGCTCGCGTCGCCGGTGCTCGTGCCGTTCGCGCGGCGTCATCCGTGGCTGCTGGTCGCGCTCAGCGCCGCATCGTGGATCGCGGCGGGCTGGCTCGGCCCCGAGCTGCTGGACACCGACGGCTTCCGCTGGAGCTTCAACCCGTTCGCATGGCAGCTGATTTTCGTCGCCGGCGTGCTGGCGCGCTGCCAGCCGTTTTACCGGCACCTCGCGCTCGGGCGCTGGGGCGCGGCGGCAACCGGGCTCGCGTGCGCGGTCGTGCTCGGTTGCGCAAGCTACAAGCTGTTCTCGGGGTTGCCGCTGCCCGAAGGCGTGCTCAAGCGCGACCTCGCACTGCCGCGTGTCGTGAGCTTCGCGGCCGTCGCGTGGCTGATGGCCGATTGCGTGCGCTTCGGCTGGATCGCGCGGATAGCGCAGGGCGTGCGGCCCGTCGTGGCGGTCGGCCAGCGCGGGCTGATCTGCTTCGTTGCGGGCGCGGCGATCTCGCTCGTCGTCGATTCGCTGCTGCATCCGGTCGTGCGCAGCGCCGATCTGCGGCATGTCGGCGTGGGCCTCGTGGCCGACGCATGCGCGCTCGGGCTGATGATGGCCGTGGCCGGTTCGGGAACGTGGATCGCGCGGTGGCGCAGTGCGGCTGCGTGAGCGGTGCGAAAGGCGGCGCGTGCGGCACGGAATGTGCCGCGCGGCGTCAGTGAGGTGAGCCGATACGGGAGCGGGGAACGGCGGTTGCGTCGTCGGATTCGGTGTCGTCGCGTTCGTCCTGCGCCGGATCGTCAGGCTCTGCGAGAACCGCGTCGGCTTCGGCTGCGGCCCGGGCGGCGCGCATCGCGGTGCAGCGCTGAGCGTGCCGAATGTCCGACAGTATTCTCAGCAGCCGCGTTGTCTTGCTTTTCATGGCTTTCTCCCGCCAGTGCGCATCGTGCGAAGCAGATGCACGTCCTGCAACCAGTGTAGGACGCGTTCGCGTGCCTGGCGGGAGAATGTGGCGTGCAGGCCGCACGCCGAGGGATATTACTTACTGCGCCGTGGCGACGCCCTGCGCCTGCAGTGCCTCTTCGCGGCGCTCTTCCGCGCAGCGTTGATGCTGGCGCGACAGGCGGTTCATCAGCGGCAGCAGCAGCAGCGCGAGCACCATGCCGATCGCGGCGAGCCAGCCGAGCTTCTCGAACAGCGACAGGTAGAGCGGCAGCGAATCGGTAGCCGGCAGGTCGTGCGACGGCATCTGCGCGAAGTTCGCGACGACGCTGCCCAGGTACTGCGACACGCCCGTCGCGACGAAATACGCGCCCATCATGAAGCCGCTCATGCGCGCCGGCACGTAGCGGGCGATCATCGCGAGGCCGAGGCCGCTCACCAGCAGTTCGCCGAGCGAGTAGAGGCCGTAGCCCCACACCATGAACCACGACGACACGCGGCCGTCGACCGCGTAGCGGCCGCTGATCGTGAACACCAGGTAGCCCGCGGCGACCGCGCCGAAACCGAGCGCGTACTTCGCCGCGACCGGCAGGTCACGGCCGCCCTTCGCGATGCCGTTGTAGATCAGCACGAGCACCGGGCTCAGCAGCATGATCCAGATCGGGTTCAGCGCCTGGAACTGCGCGGCGCTCCACGTGAACAGCGTCGTGCCGAACAGCATGAAGCGCGGATCGACGTTGCGCAGCGCGAACAGCGTCAGCGACGTCGACATCTGCACGTAGAAGATGAAGAACAGGATCACCTGTCCGATCAGCACGAGTGCCGCGATCAGGCCCGCGCGCTCCGAGCGCTCCGACTTCGCGATCATGTATGCGAAGATCGCGAGGATCGCGAACGCTGCCGTCCACACGCTGGCGACCGCGAGCTGCTTGTGCTGCAGCACGTACAGCGTGACCAGCGCGAGCGCGACGCCACCCAGCGCGACCGCGCCGAGGCGCTTCCAGCGGATCGGTTCGTCGTCCGGCTTCGAGCCGACGTGCGCGAGCGTGCGGTGCATCAGCATGAAGTTGAGGATCGCGAGCAGCATGCCGCCGCAGCAGACTGCGAACGCGGTGTGCCAGCCCCAGTGATCCTTGATCCACGGCGTCGCGAGCATCGACACCGTCGAGCCGATGTTGACCGCCATGTAGTAGATCGTGAACGCGCTGTCGATGCGCGCGTCGTCGCCTTCGTAGATGCGGCGCACGAGGTTCGCCGCGTTGGCCTTGAACAGGCCGTTGCCGACGACGATCACGCCGAGCGACGCATACATGTACGTCAGGTGATCGTTCGGTACCGCGAGCATCAGGTAGCCGGCGCACAGCACGGACGCGCCGATGATCATCGTGCGGCGGGCGCCGAGCACCTTGTCGCCGATCCAGCCGCCGATCGACGGCGCGGCATAGACGAGTGCGGTGAACGCACCCCAGGTCAGGTTCGCATGGCTGTCGGTGAAACCGAGCCGGTCGACCATGAAGAGGACCAGGAGCGCGGCCATGCCGTAGTAGCCGAAGCGCTCCCACATTTCGATGAGGAAGACCGTCGTGAACGATCGGGTTTGTGAAACAGGTGCATGCATCATCAATCTCGGTTGAAACGGACGGCACGGATCGCGCGTCGTCTTGGGGTCGAACTGGCGCCTGTGCGCAATGGGCCGGGTAAGCTTTGCGCTGGCGATGGAACAGTCGGGCGGATTAGCCCGGGCCGGGGTCGGACACCGCCTGGTGGGGCGGGGAAGGTCCCCGACCGGCGCGCGCATGGTAACGGTTGCCGGTCCGGTGCGACAGGTGTGTGCTACCTAGGGAAACTCCCGATTTGGCAGCAGCTTTCAGGAACATTCGTCTCATCATCTATTTGTAAGAATCCGCGCAGGTCCTCCGAAGATTCCCGGAGAGCCGCTTGCAGCTTGCCTGTGAAGCGGGCGAGTCTGGCAAGATAGCGCGTCGTTTCGCTCGCCTCGTGCCCTGTTTAGCGCACCGGGCTCAACACCGAAGACGTGTGCGAACCCGAAGACTAAGCTATATCGATCTAACTTAGTTATTTTCCATCAAACATTTTTTGACGATCACTTTTCGGCCTGCTATGGTTCCCCCCACTGAAAACTCGCGGTCTGCAGACGCTGCCGCCGCACTGGGCAGCAAGATTCGCGCGTTGCGCCAACGACTCAAGCGCACGCTCGACGACACCGCTACCGCCGCGGGGATTTCGAAGCCGTTTCTGTCTCAAGTCGAGCGCGGGCTCGCGTCACCGTCCCTGACATCGCTGGCCGGTATCGCGCACGCGCTCGGTGTGACGGTGCAGTACTTCGTGGATACGCCGAGTGAAGAGCGCTCGGTCTGCCGAGGCGAGCAGTTGCGCTTCTTCGGGTTTGCCGATTCGGCGAACCTGTTCGCGCGGCTGACGAACGTATCCGAAGGGCGCCAGCTGGAGGCGATCCTCGTGAGGATGCCGCCGGGGCAGAAGCGGTCGGAGGTGACGACGCATGCAGGAGAGGAGTTCCTGTATGTGATTGAAGGGGAAGTGTCGCTGACGCTGGAAGGCAAGACGTTCGTCCTGCAGGCCGGCGACAGCTCGCACTATCAGTCGACGGTGCCGCACAGCTGGGTCAACACCGCGAAAGTGGAGTCGGTGGTGGTCTGGGTCGGTACACCAAGGCTGTTCTAACGCACAGGTATTCCTTCGTTTCCAAGACGGGATGCCTGTCGAAAGAAACGTAAGGAATACTAATATGCAATACGAGAATCACGGGCCTCCTCAATCGCTGTACCCGTCAGCGTCTCACGCGTAATCCGCGGCATCCGCCGCGCGACGCCCCGAACCAACCTTCTCTAGACAGCCACGATGAAATCCTTGCATGCCATGTCGGCCGTGCTGGCCGCGCTCGCCCTGACGACGCCTGTTGCCCACGCCGTTACCGTCCCGTCGAACGTCGCGCTCGCTCCTCAACAGGATCTGACGCGACAGGTGCCCGCCGAAGTCGAGTCGCTCGACCCCGCGCACATCGAATCGTGGACCGGCAACACGATCGGCCTCGACCTGTTCGAAGGGCTGGCCCGCATCGATGCATCCGGCCAGGTCGTGCCGGGCGTCGCGCTGTCGTGGGAACGCAAGACGCCGCAGACGTGGATCTTCAAGCTTCGCCATGACGCGAAGTGGAGCAACGGCCAGCCGGTGACGGCCGCCGATTTCGTTTATTCGTGGCAGCGCCTCGTCGATCCGAAGACCGGCTCGAAATACACGATCCTCGTCGAGTTCGTGAAGAACTCGAAGGACATCATTGCGGGCAAGGCCGCGCCGTCGACGCTCGGCGTGCGCGCCGTCGATCCGTACACGCTGGAAGTGACGACCGACGTGCCCGTCGCGTTCTTCCCCGAACTGACCGCGATGGCGCCGCTCGTGCCGGTGAACAAGGACGTCGTCGCGAAGTTCGGCGACGCATGGACGCGCCCGGGCAACATCGTCAGCAACGGCGCATACCAGCTCGTCGACTGGCAGCCGAACAACCGTATCGTCGTGTCGAAGGACGCGAAGTACTGGAACGCGCCGAAGGTCGTGATCAACAAGGTCACGTACCTGCCGATCGAAAGCGACGAAACCGCGATGCGCATGTACCAGGCCGGCCAGATCGACTACAGCTACTCGATCCCGTCGGGCATCTTCCAGCAGGTCAGCAAGCAGTTCGGCGGCGAACTGCGCCCGGGCCTGCAGCTCGCGACGTACTACTACTACCTGAACAACAGCGACGCGGCGCTGAAGGACAAGCGCGTGCGCCAGGCGCTGTCGATGGTGATCGATCGCGACGTGCTGACGCAGAAGCTCACGCAGGCCGGCGAGAAGCCGATGTACGGCCTGATGCCGAACGGCACGAAGGGCGTGCAGTCGTTCACGCCGGAATGGGCGGCGTGGCCGATGGCCAAGCGCGTCGAAACCGCGAAGAACCTGCTGAAGCAGGCCGGCTACTCGGATGCGAAGCCGCTGTCGTTCACGCTGACGTACAACACCAACGACCTGCACAAGAAGGTCGCGCTGTTCACCGCATCGGAATGGCGTACGAAGCTCGGCGTCAACACGAAGCTCGAGAACGTCGAGTTCAAGGTGCTGATGAAGGAGCGTCATGACGGCAAGGTGCAGATCGCTCGCGACGGCTGGTTCGCCGACTACAACGACGCGATGACCTTCTTCGACCTGATCCGCTGCGGCAGCTCGCAGAACACCGTCGGCTACTGCAACAAGCAGGTCGACACGTACGTCGAGGAAGGCAACCAGAAGCTCGACGACAAGGCGCGCGCCGCACTGCTCACGCAGGCGCACGACGCAGCGATGAACGACACGCCGATGGTGCCGCTGTTCCAGTACTCGGCCGACCGTCTCGTGAAGTCCTACGTGGGCGGCTACTCGCTGAAGAACGTGATCGACATGCGTGCTTCGCAGGACATGTACCTGATCAAGCACTGAGCGGAGCGATCATGCTGGCCTACGCATTGAGGCGCACGTTGTGGGCGGTGCCGACCATCCTCGCGGTCATCACCGTCTGCTACCTGCTGCTGCATTTCACGCCCGGCGGTCCGTTCGATACGGAGAAGCAGCTGTCCGCCGCGACGCTCGCGAACCTGAACGCGAAATACCACCTCGACGAGCCGCTGTGGAAGCAGTACCTGATGTATCTCGGCTCGCTGCTGCACGGTGATCTCGGCCCGTCGTTCCGTTACGTCGACTGGTCGGTGAACGATCTCGTGAAGAAGGCGCTGCCCGTGAGCCTCGGCGTGGGCGGCGTGTCGATCCCGATCTCGATCGTGTTCGGCGTGCTGCTCGGCACCGTCGCGGCCGTGCGCCGCGACAGCGCGATCGACCGCTTCGTGATGCTGATCGGCAACTTCGGCAACGTCGTGCCGCCGTTCGTGCTCGGTCCCGTCATGGTGTGGATCTTCGCGATCCTGCTGAAGACGTCGGAAGGCAACGGCTGGCTGCCGGCCGGCGGCTGGGGCGACGGCGGCTGGCGCTACCGGCTGCTGCCGATCGCGCTGCTGACCCTCATCAACGTGTCGCTGCTCGCACGCGTGATGCGCGGCTCGATGATCGAGACGCTGTCGAGCAACTACATCCGCACCGCGCGCGCGAAGGGCCTGCCGGGCTCGACGATCGTGCTGCGCCACGCACTGAAGCCCGCGCTGATGCCGGTCGTGTCGCTGTTCGGCACGGTCTGCATCACGTCGATCACGGCGGCCGTCGTCACCGAATCGGTGTTCGCGCTGCCGGGCCTCGGGCAGCTCGTCGTGAACGGTGCCATCAACCGCGATTACACGCTGGTGCTCGGCCTCGTCGTGCTGACGACCGTCTGCGCCGTGCTGTTCAACCTGCTGGTCGACCTTGCGTACGCATGGCTCGATCCGCGCATCCGCTATTGAGCGAGGCACAGCGATGACTCCGACTACTCCTGTCGTCGGCCTGCCCGTGCAGACCGATTCGCCGCCGCGTTCGCGCTCGCCGCTCGAGCTTGCGTTCGCGCGCTTCCTTCACAACCGCGCAGCGGTGCTCAGCCTCGTGCTGCTCGCGCTGATCACGCTCGCTTGCTTCGTCGGCCCGTGGCTGCTCGCGGCCGATCCCGCCGCGAGCGACTGGGGCTCGATCAGCCTGCCGCCGACCTGGGCGAACCAGCACTGGTTCGGCACCGACGAGCTTGGCCGTGATCTGCTCGTGCGCACGCTGATCGGCGGCCGCGTGTCGATCGAGGTCGGCCTGCTCGGCACGCTCGTGTCGGGCCTGTTCGGCGTCGCGTGGGGCGCGACCGCGGGCTTCGCGGGCGGCCGCGTCGACTCCTTGATGATGCGCGTCGTCGACATGATGTATGCGATCCCGTACCTGCTGATCGCGATCCTGATGATGACCCTGTTCGGCCGCTCGTTCATGCTGGTCGTGCTGACCATCAGCGCGTTCTCGTGGATCGACATGGCGCGTGTGGTGCGCGGCCAGACGCTGTCGCTGCGCAACCGCGAGTTCGTCGATGCGGCGCGTGCGATCGGCGTGTCGCCGGCGTCGATCGTGCTGCGCCACGTCGTGCCGAACCTGCTCGGCGTGGTCGTCGTGTACGCGACGGTCTCGGTGCCGAACATCGTGCTGACCGAATCGGTGCTGTCGTTCCTCGGCCTCGGCGTGCAGGAACCGATGACGAGCTGGGGCGTGCTGATCCAGGACGGCGCGCAGAAACTGGAATCGATGCCGTGGCTGCTGCTGGCTCCGGCCGTCATGCTGTGCGTGACGCTCTATTGCGTGAACTTCGTTGGCGACGGCCTGCGTGACGCGCTCGACCCGAAGGATCGCTGACGATGAAACAACTCCCACGTTCGCTTCGCTCGCCCGGGGGCGCGCAGCCCCCCCGGGCGTTTCCATCGAAGTACCGGGCGGCCCGGCGGAGGCTGACATGACAGCACTGCTGGAAGTCGACAACCTCGGCGTGCGCTTCACGCGCAAGGATGCGCCGCCGATCGACGCCGTGAGCGGCGTGTCATTCTCGCTCGAAGCTGGCAAGACGCTCGGCATCGTCGGCGAATCGGGCTCGGGCAAGAGCCAGACCGTGATGGCGCTGCTCGGCCTGCTGGCCGGCAACGGCGCGACGACGGGCGCCGCCCGCTACCGCGGCGACAACCTGCTCGAGATGGATACGCGCGCACTGAACGCGGTGCGCGGCGACCGGATCGCGATGATCTTCCAGGATCCGATGACGTCGCTCAATCCGTTCCTCACGATCGAGCGGCAGATGACCGAGACGCTGCAGCTGCATCGCAAGCTGTCGCGCAAGGAAGCGACCAAGCGCGCGATCGAGGCGCTCGAATCGGTGCGCATTCCCGATGCGGCACGCCGCATCCGCATGTATCCGCACGAGTTCTCGGGCGGCATGCGGCAGCGCGTGATGATCGCGATGGCGCTGCTGTCCGAGCCGGAAATCCTGATCGCCGACGAGCCGACCACCGCGCTCGACGTGACCGTGCAGGCGCAGATCATCGACCTGCTGCGCGAGCTGAACCGCGAGCGCGGCACCGCGATCGTGTTGATCACGCACGACATGGGCGTGGTCGCCGGCCTCGCGGACGACGTGATGGTCATGTATGCGGGCCGCACCGTCGAACATGCGCCGGCCGAATCGATCTTCGCGGCGCCGTCGCATCCGTACACGATCGGCCTGCTCAATGCGCTGCCGCGCCTGACCGACGCGGACGACACGCCGCTCGTCGCGATTCCCGGCAATCCGCCGATGCCCGGCACCGCGCCGGCCGGCTGCGCGTTCGCGAAGCGCTGCACGTATGCGGAAGAACGCTGCGGCGCCGCGCGCCCCGCGCTCGAAACCTATGGCGCCGTGGGCGCGGTGCGCGCATGCCACCGGCCCGTGGCCGATCTGACGGGAGGTTTGCGATGAGCGTCAATGAACGCCGCGATGCCGGCGCGACGGACGACACGCTGCTGTCCGTCGACAATCTGAAGGTGCATTTCCGCGTGCCGCTCGGCGGCTATCCGTGGTCGCCGAAGGGCACGCTGCGCGCGGTCGACGGCGTGTCGTTCGACGTGAAACGCGGCGAGACGGTGGGGCTCGTCGGCGAATCGGGCTGTGGGAAGTCGACGCTCGCGCGCGCGTTGATCGGCCTCGTGCCGATGACGGCCGGCACCGTGAAATGGCGCGGCGAAGCCGTCACGCCCGATCACCTGCGCGGCAACGCGATGCGGCGCGAAGTGCAGATGATCTTCCAGGATCCGCTTGCGTCGCTCGACCCGCGCATGACGATCGAACAGGTCGTCGCGGAGCCGCTCGTCACGCACCAGTCCGGCCTCGGCCGCACCGAAGTGCGCCGCCGCGTGATCGCGATGCTCGAACGCGTCGGCCTGAACGCGCATCACCTGTTGCGTTATCCCCATGAATTTTCCGGCGGGCAGTGCCAGCGCGTCGGAATTGCACGTGCGCTGATCGGCGAGCCGAAGCTCGTGATCTGCGACGAACCGGTATCGGCGCTCGACGTGTCGATCCAGGCGCAGATCGTGAACCTGCTGCGCGACCTGCAGCGAGAACTGTCGTTGTCCTATCTGTTCGTCGCGCACGATCTGGCGGTGGTCAAGGCGATCAGCCAGCGTGTGCTCGTGATGTATCTCGGCCGCGTGATGGAGTTCGGCACGCGGCATGACGTGTACGGCGTGCCTCAACACCCGTACACGAAGGCGCTGCTCGATGCGGCGCCGACGCCGGAGCCGGCGCGCGAGCGTGCTCGCCGTCCGATGCTGCTGGCGGGCGAGATGCCCTCGCCGCTCAACCCGCCGTCCGGCTGCGCATTCCGCACGCGCTGCCCGGTCGCGATCGACGCGTGTGCGCAGGACGTGCCGCTGCCGGAAGTTCGGCGGGGGTCGGCGGCGCGCGTCGCATGCATCCGCGCGGGCGCGGCGTGATGTGAAGTGACGCAGCAAACATAACCAAGGCAGGTCAACAGGGGTAGGTGCGGCGCGAACGATCTTCGCGCCGCGGGTACAGGCGCGTCCTTAGCCGGGCTCGCCGGGGGGCCGGAAGCGGATCGCAACCGGCGTGGACGATATCAACACAAGACGAGAATTACGATGAAAAAGCAGAAGACGATCGGGACGGCATCGAAGATGCTGCTCGCATGGGGACTGCCGGCACTCGCCGGCGTCTCGTTGACGGGCGTCGCGCACGCCGACGACGCGGCCCCCGCGCCGCTGACGGTCGCGCAGGCCGCACCGGCCAACGGCACGGGCGCACCGACGCAGAACGCCATTGTCAACGCCGAAGCGACCCAGGCCGTCACGCCGCCCGATGAGCCGTCGGCGCAGTCGAAGTCGAAGGGCTTCATCGCCGACAGCCACCTCGACTTCCTGTTCCGCAACTACTCGGACGTCCTCGACAGCAAGGGCGGCCCGCATCGCCACGCATGGGTCCAGGGCGCGATGGCGAACTTCGAGTCGGGCTACACGACGGGCCTGATCGGGATCGGCTTCGACGCATCGCTGTATGCGGCACTCAAGCTCGACGGCGGCCAGGGTGCCGGCAGCATGGTGCACATCGCGAAGGGCGGCGGCGGCGGCAACCAGCTGGCGTGGGCATACCCCGGCATCTACGACATCAAGGCGCGGATCTCGAACACGGTGGTCAAGTACGGTCTGCAGGCCGTCGACAACCCGTTCATGGAGCAGCACGACAACCGTGCGCTGCCGCCGACGTTCCTCGGTGCGACGATCGTCAGCAATGAATTCAAGAACGTGATGCTCGAGGCCGGCAGCTTCACGAAGACCGACGCGCGCGGTCACACGACGCTCACGAACCTGACGACGCAGTACGGCGGCACGCGCGTCAATCGCCTGTCGTACGTCGGCGGCACGTGGGACTACTCGCCGAACGGCGAAGTTGCGCTGTACGCGAACCAGGCCGACGACGTGTGGCACCAGTACTACGCGTCGGTGAAGCACAGCATCGGCAGCCCGCAGACGATCAAGTGGACCGGCTTCGGCAACGTCTACTCGACGCACGACACGGGCGATGCGCTGCAGGGCAAGATCGACAACAACGCATACAGCCTGTCAGTGGCCGCACAGCACGGCCCGCACGAGCTGCTGCTCGGCTTCCAGCAGGTGCTCGGCGACCAGTTCTTCGACTACCTGAACGAAACGAACGGCATCTTCCTGACCAACTCGATGGACGTCGACTACAACGCGCCGCACGAAAAATCGCTGCAGCTGCGTTACACGTTCTACGGCAAGGAAGCGGGCCTGCCGGGCTTCAAGGCGATGGTCTGGGGCGTGACGGGCTGGGGGGCGGACGGCAGCGCGGGGGCGGCGAACGACCCGAGCAAGTCGAGCATCTACTGGAGCAACGGCGCGCCGGTGCAGGGCCGTCACCACGAGTTCGGCTTCATCCCGTCGTACACGTTCCAGAGCGGCAAGCTGAAGGACACGAAGGTCACGTTCATCGCGATGTGGCACAACGGTTCGGCTCACTACTCGGACGCGACGAACCGCGAGTACCGTCTGGTCGTGAACCTGCCGCTGCACGCGTTCTGATTGGCGGGGCGAGAAACTGGAAGGGCATGCGCGCGGCGACGTCCGCGCGCTCAATACGCGTATTTGCCGAATCTGGATCGGTTGATGCGGATCACTGTTGGATGGTTTGTGCCACTACCGTAGTAAGCACAGCCGCTGGTGCATCGACAAGCCAGATGGCAGCCTGTTCTTGACTGTCGTTGTCATGGTTCGATGATCTCGCAGTTGACGCGGATCACTGGCTTGCGTGTCTCGGCAAAGCCGCAAAGTTCGTCGATCTCGTTCGAGAACGTGGCATAAGGCACGTGGTATTGCAGCCAGGCCCCAACGCTGTCGGGAAAGGCGTTGATCAGTAGCCAGCCAAGCCACAGGGGAATGGTGACAGGTGCCCAGAGCTTGCCGTATGGCCTGGCCAACGTGCGACGCAAGCCGGCGTACCAGTCGCGGTAGGGTTGCAACGTGGCCTGCCCGCGGCTGAGCCGGGGGGGCAACGGCGGGGGCTCGGGCAAGCCTTCCGGGCCGTGTGCCATAAAGGCTTGCAGATACGCCCACAACGATCGAGCGGAGCGATCGCCGTCGACCATGCCGAGATTGCCGGCTGCCGCGCAGATCTCGGTGGGCGGGGTCATGGCGTGATCGACGCCGATCAGGTAGAGGGGATGACGGCTGGCATAGCCGCTGGCCGAGACGATAGGGATATAGCCGGCGAGGACTTCGAGCTGATCCCAGTCGAGCACATGCAAGCGCGTGAGGTCGTTGGGGTAGATGAAGTACAGCTTGCGGGTGCCGCGATGGATGCGGATGAAGCCGCCGCGGCAGCGGTGCGCGCCGCTTGCGTAGTAAAACAAAAAAGCCATTCCAGTCAGAAGTGGAGCGCAAATCAGCATATTCATCGCGATTTGGACAGTCATCTCGTCCAGACCAACAATGGAAATACCTAGGATCGTGGTTGCAATGGTCACAATGACCGACATTCCAACGAATCCTGCGCTTCCTCCACGCGTGAAGTTGGCATAGGTCTCCAACTCCACACACTGCATATTGACTCTCCGCACGCCATCCGGCTGCGGTGATGCGCCTGTGCACTGACCGTGATACAGCTTCGTGCCACCCAGGCGCAGGTTGCCCGGCAACCGTTTGATTGCATCGCTCATTTGGGCGCTCGTACCGGCTCCAGCTTGGCTGGATCGATCGGGCCACGGAACAAGCCGCTAGAGGTGAATACCAACGGGGCTGGTGCACCAGCCTGATCGATGACTAAACCAGGCTGCGTTTCCGGTGCAGGCCGATACAGGTACTCCAGCGCTACCACAGAGTCCTCATGCATCTGGATAGCCCAGCCGCACTCGCTGCCGGTATGGCCAAGGGCGGTGACTAAGCATTGAGCTTTGTAATTGATGGGATTGCTTCCCATGGGATGCATAATCGGGCCGTCGATCCGCGTTAGCAGATTGCCCCGAAGGGTGACCTTCAGGCGTGCCTGGAAACGCTCGCCAGGCCGATCGTTAACGCCGGGCAGTTGGCAATGGATACGTAGCGTGCCGACCTCATAACCGGAGGCTTGGTCCCATTCCGCGCTTAGGCGCGGGCGGAAATAGAGACCGTGGATGGCATCGAGTTCCTCGCTGTTGGTGTAATGGCGGTGATTGGCGCCCCACGCGCTGTGTTTGAGCCATATCTCCACTGGCCCATGTTTCGTAAGATCCGCTCCGACGGAAAAGGCGATGCCCACGCCCAAGGCAATCAGGCCCACCACGACCCATCCTGCCGGTGTGAGACCCAGTACTGCGGCGGCCGGGCCGGTGCCGCCAACTATAGTCGCCACGGTTGCCGTGCCCCCGCCCCACGCAGCGAGCGCCATAACACCTCCGGCGAGACCTGAAGTCAGATACATACTAGCTTGCACGGTGTTGCTGTCGCTTAACGCGTTACCTGCACGAACGGTGTCAGCCAATGCCGCAAGGCCGGCGCCTCCGGCACCGAACATGGCAACACCGTACTTGGCGGAAAATACCCTGACACTGGCTGCCAGAGTCGCGTTGATACGCTTTTCGGCACCGAACGCGACTGCTGTTGCCGACATTTCAATTCCGGTGCCAATGAGAGCGCTGCCAGCTCCAAGAAAGCTCGCAAAGTTTGCTGCATCGTTTCTTGCCATATTGAACTCGGTACCTGCGTCTTTTAGACCTTTCCAAGCCAGATATCCCCCCACTCCTGTAAAAACGTACCCCCCCGGCCCCCGCACACGATTCACCGCATTGACAAAGGGATTCCCTTCCAACCGGATAGGACGCTTCGGTGGCAAAGCCGGTCGTTGGGGAGGTGCCTGATCCAGTTCACGGAAAGTGGTTTCGCCAACCTTGACCCAGTCGTAAAACACGACGCGTGCTGCCCCTTCCACATGAATCACCGTGGGCGAAGACAGTTGCCAGCCGCGCATGCGCTCCGCGCCCAGCGTCTGGAATCCCTGGAATTCCCAAAGGAAGCGCTGGAAATCGGCGACCGCGAGTTCGTAAAGAACAATGGTGGCGTTGAAGCGGATTTCGAGCACGTGGCGCATGCGCCGCACCAGCACATCAGCGGATCTCTCTGGCGGTAGTGCCTGCAACAAGCCGATCAACGCGTTGGTAGCCGGCGTGGCCGCGTGCTCCTCGAGGAATTTGTCCACCACGTCGAAAACGTTTCTGGCAATGTCCAGTGTCTTGTCTTTCACGCGCTCCATGAGCACTTGGCTGCCGTTGATCAAGGCCAGCCAATAGGGGCTTTCGTCGGCCGACATCTCGACGATGTCCGCCAGCGTTTTCTGCCCTTCGTCGGTATGAACCAGGGCACCGAGACACTGGAACACGGCTTTTTCATAGTCGCGTGCGTTGCACAGCACGGTCAGGTCGAAGCAACTGAGCGCAGCACCTAGCCGTCTGGGTTTGCCGAGGTGCTTGACCCAGGCCACGACATCCGAAACGGCTATCGTGATACGGGTATCGAACTCGGAAAGCTGTTTGGCGTGTTTCGCAGGAAAGGCGATGGCGCCGTTGTAGTCGATCAGGTCGCGCTGCCTGGCGACGACTTTGGCCACGTCGGGTGACCGTTGCGCGCGCTGTTGCGCGGCCGCGAAGTAATCGGCGATGTACTTCGCACTTTGCAGTTTGTGGGCATGCTTGCCCTCGTACCGGGCCTTCGCTTTGACAGCGTCTGCGGCCAGATGGTGCAACTCGCTGATCACGCCGATCGGATCCTGCAACACCACGGCCAATGGTGTGATGTCTTTCCGCGGCGCCGTGGCGATAGACATGGCGGTCAGGATAGCGCCGTACCCTGGTATACCGTCAGGGAGCGAGATTTCGCTCCACGTGTACTGCATGGGTACGCCATACACGGCGGGCGGTACCAGTTCGCGCGTGGCGTTGCCTAGCAGGGCGGCATTGAACGCATGCGGCTGCCCGACGCCATTTGCCGGTTTGACGGTCGTGGCGAGTTTGTCGCGCAGCCCGTCCTTGTTCGTTTCGATACGCCAGAGCGTGTCATGGGTGAGCACTGTATCGGCCGCCAGAACGTATACCGTCTCGGCAGTTTCGGGTGCCAGCAGATAGGGCTTGGCCACGGCGGTATCCGGTTCAGACAGGCGTCCCGGTGCGTCGTGGTCGTCGTCTGCCTTGCGCCACCAGATGCGCGCAAAGCGCACTTGCTCGGTCACCTGGTAGTGCTGCGTCCACATGCGACCGTTCTCGAAGTAGCAGAGGTAGACGTAGCTGCCTGGACGCAGCACGCGCAAGCCGTAGGCTCTGCCCGCCGTGAGCGCAGGATAGCCGTCGGTGCCAAGTGTGGAAAACACCGTTTTATCCGGCGCTTGATCCGCGATGCCATAGCGCAACGGGTAGACGGGCACGCCTCGTTCACATGATGGCGGCGAGATGGCTTTGCCCACTTGCTTCTCGTTGGGACGATTCGGGCCGAGGGCCTTTGGGGAGGTGGTTGCCATGTGGTGTCCTTCAGGACGTTGCGGCGGTCCGCGCCGCCAGCAGCGCCTCCGCATTGGACAATCGCTGTTTCCCCTTCACCTGCCGCTGGAGCAAGATGTTGCGCAACGAGGCGTCCGTGGCAAAGAAATCATGCGGATACCGGAAACGCAGCTCCATGTAGTGGCGCACGTCCCGCTCTGCGGTAAGTGCTAGTCGATCAATCGCTTCGTTGGCGAAGTGGATCAGGTAGCGCCGTAGCACTGGTTCGTTATCCGGATGGTCGTAAACCGGAAAGCGGTGGCGGAACTCGCGGGCGCAGTCGCGCATGAACCATGCGAAGCTGGCTTGATTGAGTGCGAACTCGTCGTCGTGCGTCAAAGCGATGGGTTCGTCGGTCACGGTCTGCGGATGATCGGTTGCCGGTGCATCGGCAAACAACCATTCAACCGTCCGCTCATCATCCGCATGCCAGATGAGGCGCTGGATAGGGCCGAACAGTTCGGACAGACGTTCGGTCGGCAACGCTTCGCAGAGTTCTTCGAGTTGTCGCGCGGCATGCAGGCTGAAGCCGAGCGGAAAGCCGTCGGGTGCCGTCAACTGACGCAATCGTTGCAGATGAATCACCAGGTCGTCGCCATCAGCGGGGGCCAGCAGGATCAGTCCGGCTTGTCGGGTTATCCAATGGTCGACGGCGTGGGCGTACACCGCTTCGTCGAGCGGCACCAGCAAGGGGCCTTCACGATAGCCTGGGGAGCCGTACTCCCATGCCGTGTTGCGCCAGACCCAACGATAATCAAAGCCCTTGGTGATCGCTTGCACGTCTTCTTCAAGCGCTTTGCTGTGAACCCCGCTTAAGCAAAGCCAGGGGCGCGGCCCCTGTTCCAGCGTCGCCCAGCTCGTGCAAGGCAGTGTGCTCACCACCTGACGCGACCAGGGGAGTGGATCGATCGTGTTCATCATGCTGCTCCCTTGCTGCAGGGACACGGCCTGCGTGGGCAGGAACCATCGACGCGCATCGTGCAGGCGAGGTCCATACCTTGCCCTTTACGGGGCGCTGCAGGCAGCGTGAGCGCGTTGCTTGCCGTGCCGGAGTTGATTTGCATCGACCCCTTCGTCCGAATCGTCACGCCTTCCAGCGTGATTCCGCCGCCATCGATGCGCACGGTGCCACCTGGGCCTTTGACTTCCAGCAAATCGGCAGCGTTGATTTCATAGACCTTGGTGCGTTGGCGAATGGCCTGCCCCGCCTCCAGTTCGGCACGCCCTTGCACGCGCTGCGTCTGATGCCCGCCGATGTCCACCGTGTGATCGGCAGCCGTCGTGTCGCGGCGGTGGTTGCCGACCTCTTCGATGCGGTCCTTGCCGGTGTGGATGGTGTGGTTGCGTCCGATGCCCAGGAAGTCGTCCTGCCCGATGTCGTGGCGACGGTCCTGACCGATGGTGACTTGCTCATCGTGGCCCACGGTTTCTTTGCGATCGTTGCCGATGGCGATCGTTTCGTCGTGCTCGACCTGCTCGCTGCGGTCGTTGCCCACGAAGGTGGTTTCGTCGTGGTTGACGTGGATGTTCTGATCCCTCTGCGCGTGGACGTAGATTTCCTCCTGGTCCTTCTCGTCCTCGAAGCGCAGTTCGTTGTAGCCCTCGCCCTTGTGCGTCTGGCTCTTGATTGTCATCCGCGTCTTGTGCCGCGGCAGTTCGTACGGCGGCAACTGCAGGCGGTTGTACGCCCGCCCGATGATGAGAGGCTGGTCCGGATCGCCATCCAGGTTGACCACGATCACTTCCTGTCCGATACGCGGGATCGCCATATGCCCCCACGTCGCGCCGGCCCAATTCTGCGCGACCTGGATCCAGCACGAGCTGTGCTCGTCGTGCTTGCCGTCGCGATCCCATGGGAACTGCACCTTCACCCGGCCGAATTCGTCGGTGTAGATCTCTTCGCCTTCGGGGCCCACCACGGTCGCCGGCTGCGGGCCGTCGATGCGCGGGCGCGGCAGCGGCTCGGCGCGCCACTCGATATCGTCCGGCACCAGTACGGCGTCATAGCGGTAGTGCGTGCCTTGCCGCGCGTCAGCGCTTTCCTCCGCCTGGCTGGTGGTCTGTACGCCGTGATGCACGATGCTGACCGGACGCCAGCCGCGGTTCATGTCCTCACGCGGGTGGCCAGTCAGGTCGAACGCGATGCCCGGCTGCAGGCGCGCATCGTCGCCGCTAACCCGCGCGATACGCGTATCGCGGCGGTGGCCGCGCAGCCGGTCTTGCGTGAAGGCCTTGCCGCTACCCTCGTGCTTGTAGCGGCCCGGATAGTCGTAGCGCGCGTAGCTGCGGCCCTGGTGATGGAGGTCAGTGCCCTCACGCGGATATTCGTGCGGATAGCGTGGGCTCTTGAACGTGTAGTCACGCTGCACCTGGCGCGCGGTGCGCACGTTCTCGGTATAGGCGAACGTACGCAGGCACGGCTGCGA
Organism: Burkholderia arboris; assembly: GCF_902499125.1. Classification (GTDB taxonomy): domain Bacteria; phylum Pseudomonadota; class Gammaproteobacteria; order Burkholderiales; family Burkholderiaceae; genus Burkholderia; species Burkholderia arboris. Next base: position 109,906 of record NZ_CABVPX010000003.1, on the reverse strand, counting down.
CTGGTCGCCGCCGGGTGTGGGGTTATACAGCACCGGCTCGCCCTGCTGGCGACCGAAGATAAAGAGTCGATCGCAGTGGATCAGCCGGTGGCCGTCGGCCTTGTGCTGGAAGGCGTAGAAAAAGCCTTCCTCGCGCAGGATGCGCTCGACGAAATCGTAGTCGGTATCACCGGCCTGCACGCAGTACTCGCGCGCCAGATGCTCGTTGGTGACACGCTGTTCATAGTCCAGCGTCTGGTGATGCGCCTTGAGCACGACCGTGGCGATCTCAGGCACGCTCAGAGTCTGGAAGATGCGCCAGTCGGAAGACAGCTTCAGGCGCGCCAGGCGCGGCTCGACTACAGCGGCATACCGAGTGCGCCGGAAACCCGTGTCGCGCTGCACGAAACTGGACACCGCGCCGTACACGTAACGCACGGGCACGCCGCCCTGCCAGATGGTGAGCAGGCCGCTGCGATCGAGCACTTGGCCGAAGTCGATGGCGCCGTTGGCGCTGGCGAGTTCGATCTGCAACAGGAAGGTTTCGGACAACCCCTCGTGCAGTGTGAACTCCACCACCTCGAACGATTCATCGCCAGCGGTGAAGGTAAAGCGCAGGTCGGATTGCGTGGGCATAGTCGGCTCATTACCTCGAAAATGGCTTTCACAATGTATTGCCGAACGAGTAGTGATGAACGTCCACCACAAGACCCGGCTTGGGGGCGTCACCAAACGAGCCATCGCAGCAACATCCCTGGGCTTTCAGCCTGCCAACGCTGCATGGTTGCCGTTGTCGACGATATCGAACGGGAGACTCGTCTTTTGCTTCATGCTTTGAATTCATTTACCTGCAGGCATGTTTTACGTAGCGATCATTCGACCGTGGGTATGTTCGGTGAGCAACGTAATCGCCATCTTCATGACGCCGCCGACGGTGCATGCGGACGCTTGAGTGGTGATGGTTGACGAAGACGACATGTCCGTCTATGGGACAAATTCGAAAATGGAGTGGTGCGCGAGAGGAAAGTGATGCCTGACGATTTAGTGAATGCGCTGGCAGGTCGAAAGCGACCTCGGTCAGATCTGTAAATGTCGAATTGCGTAACTGTTTCAGAAATGACGCAGCCATGCGACGAGCAAATTTGCTCCAGTGAGATAAGATCGATATTCATGAAGGAATGCGAAATTATTCGATATATTTTTTGTAAATGTAGCTAATCAAAAATATCTATCGAATAAATTTCGTCGTACGAAATCCGGAGTTCGGATAACCATTTTCGCGGGATGTTTCCCTCGCAAGGGATTCCGCGGCGATATCGTGCAAGGAGACCCTGAGGTTGGCGAACTGGTTGGTCGATCTCCGGCTCAGCTATACCGAGCATTGAACGGGTGGCCGTCGGTGGTCTTGCAGATCCACAGGAGACGCATCCGGGCGCACTAGCGAGGCGACGAGCTGAAAGCGCGAGCAGTTGAATGTCGTTGGGGCTTGATCAGGCAATCGTCGATACCTACGCGGGCATCGATCGAATTCTCAGGAGGGTGTTCCGGGCAACGGATGGCGTGTCGAAATCGACGCTTTGCCGGGCCGTCAAACGGGATTTAGGCGGCGATACGGACGGTGTTTGCTGACTTGGAGAGGCGCTCGTGTCGCGGCAGATCGTTGCGTGGCGTTGAGTTACCACACTGCAGTACGGCTCTTTACAACGGGGTCGTTACCATGAGCGTTTGAAACAGCTACCGTATAACCCGTGCTCAGGCCGGCTTGTGCAACCCTGCGACCGGATCGTTCGCGGCGGGCATCTCTTCCACGAGCGACGTGAGCTGGCGGCCCGTATCGCGCCATGCGTCGAGGCCGCCGCGCAGCGCGAGCGCATCGGTGAAGCCTGCGTCGAGCAGGCGCTTCGCCATCAGCGCGGCCGTGAACTCGTTCGGGCACGAGCAATACACGACGAACTTCTGCGTGATCGGATAGCGCGCGACGATGTCGCCGATCTGGCGTTCGTCCGCGAACTGCGCGCCGGGAATCGTGAACGGGTCGAGCTTGCGGTGCTCGGGCGAGCGCACGTCGAGGACCACCGGCGCGGACGTATCGCGCAGCATCGCGTCGAGCTCGTCGACGCCGATCCGCGCGCTCGCGAGCTGGCGGATCAGCGCGCGGCGGCGCATCCAGCGGATCGCCGCGTACACCGCCAGCACCGCGACGGCCGCCAGCAGCGCCACACGGCCGAGCTGGCCCGCGCCGGCGAACAGCCAGTCGATCTGGCGATAGAACATCACCCCGACCACCAGCCCGACGATCGTCCACAGCGCGGCGCCGAGCGCATCGTAGCCGACGAACGTGCGATAGCGCGTGCCGAACGCGCCGGCCATCGGCACCGACACGAGCGACAGCCCGGGAATGAAGCGCGCGACGGCGAGCACGCGCACGCCGTAGCGGCCGAAGAAGCGTTCGGTCTTTTTCACGCAGCTGTCACGCGACAGCGACAGTCGGCAGATGGTCTTCAGCGTCGTGCCGCCGAAGCGCCGACCGGCGAGGTACCAGACGGTATCGCCGATCAGTGCGCCGAGCACCGACAGCGCGACCACCGTCACGAGCTGCGACCCGATCATCGCCGGATGCATCGCGGACATCGCGCCGAACAGCACGAGCGTCGGCATCGCGGGCACCGGCAGGCCGATGGCCGCCGCGAGCACGTTGACGAACACGAGAAGCGGCCCGTACTGGGCGACGAGGTCACGTAGGAGCATGACGGCTGGCCGAAAAGGAATGGCGTGGGCAGGAAATGCAGATGGGCCGATTATCGGCCTTTTTCAAGACAACGGCGGGAATGACGGAAAGCGCCTGACGGCGGCAGGGGGATGTCGGTGAGCCTGCGCATTGCGCGCGGCTCACCGTTCGGAATCAGGACGGGGTACGGGCGAGCGACGCGGCACCGTGGTTTTCGCCGGGCAGCTCGGCGCCATGCGAGCGGATCGCGGCGATCAGTTCGGCTGGCGTGATCTCGTAGCGAACCTCGCGGTGAATGCCGGGCTTGCGTTCGTCGATCTCGATCAGCAGCACGCTCTTGCCATCGCCCGTTGCTTCGAGCCGGAGCGAGCGCAATTCACGGCCGTCGGCCGGGTCGTGTTCGGTGAGCAGGGTCATTGCCCCGGATGAGCCGGTAGTGCGCATCGAACCTATCCTCGTATCGTGTCGTGGATGCCTTGGCGGCAAAGATGTCTTTGTTGAATACGGCTTGACGCAGTTTAACGCGAACGGGCCGCAACACGGAGCATTTTCGTGCGGTGAAATGAGGGTTGCACCACCGATCCTTCTGATGTTTGAGCCATGCCGGGCGGGCGTTTCAGCCAGATCGGGCACCGGCCGCGGCCGGCGCGGGACCGGCGTTCGCGGTCGCGCCGGCGCGGGCGGCGACACGCGGTGCGATGCGTGTCGCCGAGCGTGGCGTCAGAAGCGGTCGGCGAGCCCCATCGCCGGATCGCTGACCGAATGGCGTCCCGTTTCGACGCGGCCGGCCACACGGCGCGAGAAGCTCGCGTCGCTGTCGGCGGTCACGATGAAGTCGTACCAGTGGCCGGTCGAGTCGAGCTTCCAGTGCAGTTCGGACTGGTCGCCGGCGTGCACCGTGACGGTCCACGTGGTACCGGTGCCGTGACCGCGCCCCTGGCTGTTGCCGTCCTCGTTGCCATGGCCATGACCGTGGCCGTCGTTGCCGCCGCGGCCGGACAGCGGCCCGTAGACCTGGTTCGACTTCACCGTGAAGCGCACCGTGCCGCCGCCTTCGTTGCGCAGCCGCAGATGGAGGTTGCCGCTGGCGCCCGCATAGCCGACGCGCACTTCCGGGCGCGGCGCGCGCGTGTCGGCGAGGCGGCCCAGGTCCCCGGTGAAGCGGCGGTGATAGCCGTTCGGGCCGAGCACCCACAGGTCATATTTACCGCCATTGTCGGCGCGCGCGGCCCAGTTGCCGTGCAGCGTCTTGCCCGGCTCGACGACGTAGCGCTGCGGCAGCCGGTCGAGGTGCAGCTTGTCATAGACGTGAAACACGGCCGCCGCGCGGCCGGTGTTCGCGAACTTCAGCGTGACCGTGCCGGTGTCGGCGTCGGTACGCGCGCTCGCATGCAGCTCGTACGGCAGCGCGCGCGACGGGCGCACGCCGGTGGTTTGCGCGGGCAGCGCGGGCGCGGTCGGCGGCACGATCTTCGGCGCGGCCTGCTGCGCGGCGCTCAGCGCGTCGACCTGGCTTTTCGTCGTATGGCCCGCGAGCGTCGGCAGCGGCTCGTTGTTCGGCGAGCGGAAGTTGAACGCGCTCGTCAGGTCGCCGCACACCGCGCGGCGGTACGCGCTGATCTGCGGCTCGGCGACGCCGAAGCGCTTCTCGAGGAAGAGCAGCGTCGACGTATGGTCGAACACCTGCGAGTTGACCCAGCCGCCGCGGCTCCACGGCGACACGACCCACATCGGCACGCGCGGGCCCGGGCCGTACGGGCGGCCGTCGCTGGCCGGCTGGCTCGACGTGGCCGGCGTGAAGTCGTGGTATTCGGCGGCGACGTCGGCGTCGCGCAGCGTATGGCCGCCCGCGAGCGTGCCGTCGGCGTTGCGCGACGGTACGGCCGGCGACGGCATGTGGTCGAAGAAGCCGTCGTTCTCGTCGTAGTTGACCAGCAGCACGGTCTTGCTCCACACCTCCGGGTTCGCCGTCAGCGCGTCGAGCACGGCCTGCACGTACCAGCCGCCCTGCGCGGGGCTCGACGGCCCCGGGTGTTCGCTGTACACGGACGGCGGGATGATCCACGACACTTCCGGCAGCGTGCCGTTGCGGATGTCGTCGCGGAACGATTCGAGAAAGCCGTACGGCATCGTGTTGCCGAACCCTTTCGCGAGCGGGCTCAGCGGATCGTCGATCGCCGGGTCGTAGAACGCGCCGGCGGCCGTCACCGGCTGCGTGATGTCCGTCGACGCGACGTACGCGGGCCGGCGCGCGGCCGGCATCTGCTCGATCGCCGCGCGCCAGTGGCGGAAGCTCATCATCTCGTTGCAGCCGAAGTTGTCGATCAGGCTCTGGTAGACCTTCCAGTTCACGCCGGCCTGCTGCAGCCGGTCGGCATAGGTCGTCCAGGTCCAGCCCTGGCTCGACGGGCCGATGTCGTTGCCGCCGTTGAACTGGTTGTTCAGCGCGGCGATCTTCACGCGGCTGCCGTCGGCCGGGCTGATGCCGTTCGGGCCGTTGGTGCCGCTCCAGTAGAACAGGCGGTTCGCGATCGTGCCCGTGTGCATCCCGCAGTGGTAGTGGTCGCACAGCGTGAATGCATCGGCGAGCGCGCGCTGGAACGGTACTTCCGCGGCGTCGTAGTAGCCCATCGACAGCGGCGTCTTCGCGTCGGGCCAGCGGTTCATCCGGCCGTGGTCCCACGCGGCCTGCGCATCGGCCCACGTGTGCGGCGTGCCGCCCGCGCGCTGCGCGTTGCCCTGGCTCGCGTCGAGGTGATACGGCGTCACGGTCGTGGCGGGCGTCGCCTTCGTGTATGACTGGTAGAACACGTCGCGGCCGTTCGGCGACGGCACCGCGAAGCGGTCGCCGTAGCCGCGCACGCCCTTGAACGTGCCGAAGTAGCTGTCGAACGCGCGGTTCTCCATCATCAGCAGCACGACGTGCTTGACGTCCTTGATGGTCCCCGTTTCGTGGAACGCGGGAATGGCGAGCGCGCGGCGGATGCTCGGCGGGAACGCGGACAGCGCGGCGGCGGCGAGGCCGGAAGTGGCGGTCTGCTGAAGGAATTTGCGGCGTGACGTCATGGCGTTCGGATCCTGTGATGGTGGGAGCGTTCGTGACTTCGTGTGGAGGCGCCCATGCGTCGTCCCCCCGGGACGAATCGCGATGCGTGTGGGTTCGGGTGCGCCGGCCGCACGCGGCGGAGATGCGCGCATCGCGTCCGGCACGGGGTGTCGCGCAGAGGCAGCGGCCGTCGACGCGATCCTGCGTGCCGCGCGCTCGTGATGCGCGGGACAGGGCGGCGGCACACACCGGTCCGGCGCATGCCGGGCTGGGTGGCGCCCAGTCTAGGGAGGCGACATGACGTCGACGTGATGAAGGCATGACACCGCATGTCGCGCGTGTGACGTTGCGTGCGCAACTATGTCGGCAGAAAAGGCTAGGAATTACCGATTCCCTCGCGCGGGACCGGTCAGATATTTCCGACTCGTGGCCCGTGCGCGTGGTCGCCTGTCGTTGTAAAGGCAACGACCCAGGAAGCTGCGTGACGCCCGTGTTTCAAATGCGTGAAATCGGATAAGCTCGACACGTTGCTGCATACGTGTTGCAGCCCGCGCCGCTGGCGCGACTTTTCGGAACCGGCCTACCCATGACCGACATCAAGATCCGGCACAGCGAGACGCACGACGTCGACGCGATCCGGCAGATCGCCGCACATCCCGCGGTGTACATGAATACGCTGCAGCATCCGTTTCCGTCGCTCGGGAAATGGCAGAAGCGGATCGAAAACGTGCATGAGCACGGTGTGAGCCTCGTCGCCGAAATCGACGGCACGGTGGTCGGCCATCTCGGCCTGCATCCCGAGCCGAATCCGCGCCGGCGCCATGCGGCAGGGCTCGGCATGATGGTCGATGCGGCCCGTCACGGGCACGGCATCGGCAGCCGGCTGCTCGCGGCCGCGATCGATCTCGCGGAGAACTGGCTGAACGTCACGCGCCTCGAACTGACCGTGTTTGCCGACAACCGCGCGGCGATCGCGCTCTACGAAAAGCACGGTTTCCGGATCGAAGGCGAATCGCCGGGCTATGCATTGCGCGACGGCGTGCATGCGTCCGTGTATCACATGGCACGGATCAAGGGCCGGCAGTGAAGGGCCGGCCGCCGCCCGGGCGTCGGCACGCGCGGCCGCGATGCCGCGCGTCATATTCATTCGAGAATTCGTTCGTTTTCCCCCGGCTGTACCCGTCGTATCGTTGAACGATTTGCCGGCCGCTTCGGCCGGTGCTCGCTTTTCCGACTCGATGCATGCGCGGCGTTGCACGTCGGCTGGCTTCATCGTCATCGCTTCACGGCCCGTGTTTTGGCTCGCCTTGCTGTCCCGCAACCGTCCCTTTCAACGGAACCCGCTTCCATGAAAACCGTTCTCCGGAATCTGACTGCCGCCTGCCTGTTCGCCGCCGCGGGTGCGGCGTTTGCCGCTGCTACGCCTGCGGGCGCGCCGGTGGCGAGCGCCGCGTCCGATGGCGCGCATCTGCCGCCCGGCATCGCGTGGCAACACGGTGACGTCGATGCCGCATTCGCGCTCGCGAAGCGCACGGGAAAACCGCTGCTGCTGTACTGGGGCGCGGTGTGGTGCCCGTCGTGCAACCAGGTGAAGTCGACGATCTTCAGCCAGCAGGCATTCAAGACGCGCTCGTCGTTCTTCGTGCCCGTGTATCTCGACGGCGATACCGAAAGCGCGCAGAAGCTCGGCGAGCGCTTCAAGGTGCACGGCTATCCGACGATGATCCTGTTCCGCCCCGACGGCACCGAAGTGACGCGGCTGCCGGGCGAAGCAGATCTCGACCGCTACATGCAGGCGCTGTCGCTCGGGATGACGGCCGCGCATCCGGTGCGGCAGACGCTCGCGACCGCGCTGAAGAACGGCGCGTCGCTGACGCCGGACGAGTGGCGCCTGCTGGCCGACTATTCGTGGGATACCGACGGCGCGTTGCCGGTGCCGGCCGATCGTGTCGCGGAGACGCTGCAGTCGCTCGCGCAACGCGCGCGGGCGGCCGGCGCGAAGGCCGAAGCGGCACGCTTCGCGCTGAAATCGGCGGTGGTCGCCGCATCGGACGATCCGGCTCAGGCCGGTGCGCTGGACAAGGCGGCGCTCGCCGAATCGCTGCGCACGGTGCTGCACGATCCGGTGCTGTCGCGGGCCGATTCGGATGTGCTGGTCACGGCGCCTGCGCGGGTGGTTGCCTATCTCGGGGGTGACGACGCGCAGCGCGCGAAGCTCCGCGGCGCGTACGACACGGCGCTCGCGCGCCTGTCGGCCGACACCACGCTGTCGTCGATCGACCGGTTGATGGCGTTGCATGGCCGCGTGCTGCTCGCGCGCGGCGACGCGGGCAAGGGCGCGCCGCCCGCGTTGGCCGATACCGCACGCAAGCAGATCGCCGCATCGGTACAGGGCGCGGCAAATGCGTACGAGCGGCAGGCGCTCGTCAGCGAAGGCGCGGACACGCTGACCGACGCGGGGCTGTACGACGCGTCGGATGCGTTGCTGAAGGCCGAGTTGCCGCGTTCGTCCACGCCGTACTACTTCATGTCCGGGTTGGCCGCGAATGCGAAGGCGCGCGGCGACAAGGCCGCGGCGCTCGACTGGTACCGCAAGGCCTACGACGCGGCGAGCGGGCCGGCGACGAAGCTGCGCTGGGGCGCGACTTACTTTGCGAATGCGGTCCAGCTGGCGCCGGACGATTCGGCGCGCATCGAAGGGATCGCCGCCAGTGTGCTCGCCCAGGCCGACAAGACACGGGACGCGTTTTACGGCGCGAACCTGCGCGCGCTGACCAAGGTCGTCACGCAGCTGAACCGCTGGCGCGCCGGCGGCGCGCACGATGCGTCGGTCAGGTCGGTCGTGAAGCAGTTCGACGGCGTATGCGGAAAACTGCCCGCGGGCGATCCGCAGGCAGCGGCGTGCACGAAGCTGATCCAGCCCGTGAAGGCCTGACGACGCAAGCAGGCATCGTCGAGCGGGCCGGACGATCGATTACCGGCCCGACTCCGACGACGTGCCGCGATCGTTGCCGTAGCCGGCATCGTGCTGGCGGGCGATCTTCGCTTCGGCGGAAACGATGCTGGCCGGATAGAACCAGTCGCTCGACTGGAAGCCGGCCTGCTTGAGTGCCTTGACTTCGGCGTGGACCTGCGCGCGCGTGAGCGGCGGGTTCGACTGGGCTTGCGCGGCGAGCGGGGCCGAGACGGCGAGGGCAATGGCAACGGCTTGGATCAGGCGCTTCATGATCGGGACCTCCACGATTCCGGTAAATCGCTGCACTTCGTTCGCCGAAGCGCCGTGCGACGTTGAAACCAGTGTAGGCCGAGGCGGGCGCGTGAAAAATGCGATCGCGCCCAACGCTGTGTTTTGTTGCGGGCAACAATGGGCGGGCGGCGGCGATGCCGAATGGCGGCCCGGCGGTGCTGCGCAGGCCCGCGGCGGCCTGGTTTCGACCGGGCCCGGCGAGCGGACAAAAGAAATCGGACCGGATGCGAAGGCCGGAATCCGTTCCGGTTCGCATGCGGTCCGATCCTGAAGGACAGGTCGCGAGGCGGCGTGCAGGACGCCGCCTCACACAGGCACTTACACGAGCCCCGTCGCGTAGTACACGGCGATCACGAAGAACACCGCGAGCGTCTTGATGACGGTGACCGCGAAGATGTCGCGATACGACTCGCGGTGCGTGAGGCCCGTGACCGCGAGCAGCGTGATGACCGCGCCGTTGTGCGGCAGCGTGTCCATGCCGCCGCTGGCCATCGCGACGACCCGGTGCAGCACGTCCATCGGGATGTTGGCCGCTTGCGCGCCCTTGATGAACAGGTCCGACATCGCGGCGAGCGCGATGCTCATGCCGCCGGACGCGGAGCCCGTGATGCCGGCGAGCGAGCTGACCGACACGGCCGCGTTGACGAGCGGGTTCGGGATGCTCTTCAGCGCATCGCTGACGACGAGGAAGCCCGGCAGTGCGGCAATCACGCCGCCGAAGCCGTATTCCGACGCGGTGTTCATCGCCGCGAGCAGCGCACCGGCGACGGCGGCCTTCGAGCCGGCCGCGAAGCGGTCGCTGACGCGCTTGAACGCGGTCAGCACGACCAGCACGATACCGAGCAGCAGCGCGGCTTCGACCGACCAGATCGCGACGACGGTCTTGATCGACGCCGTGACCGGCGCATGCACGCCCGGCAGCACGTCCGGCGCGACCGTGTACGACGCGGCGCCGTACCACTGCGGGATCAGCTTCGTGAACGCGAAGTTCGACACGCCGACGAGGATCAGCGGCAGGATCGCCAGCGCGGGATTCGGCAGCGACGTCGCCTCGACGCGTTCCGGCTCGTTGACGAGCGACGTGCCGTAGCCTTCACCCTTTGCCATGGCCGAACGGCGACGCCATTCGAGATACGTGAGGCCGACGACGATGATGAACAGCGAGCCGATCGTGCCGAGCGCGGGCGCGGCCCAGGCGGTCGTCTTGAAGAACGTGGTCGGGATGATGTTCTGGATCTGCGGGGTGCCCGGCAGCGAATCCATCGTGAACGAGAACGCGCCGAGTGCGATCGCGCCGGGCATCAGCCGTTTCGGGATGTTGCTCTGGCGATAGAGTTCGGCCGCGAACGGGTAGACCGCGAACACCACGACGAACAGCGATACGCCGCCATAGGTGAGCAGTGCGCACACCGCGACGATCACCGCATTCGCGCGCGAGCGGCCGATGTAGCGGATGGCCGCATGGACGATCGACTCGGAGAAGCCGGACAGTTCGATCACCTTGCCGAACACGGCGCCGAGCATGAAGACCGGGAAATACAGTTTGACGAAGCCGACCATTTTCTCCATGAAGATGCCGGAGAAGACCGGGGCGACGGCGGCGGGTTCGGTCAGGAGCACCGCGCCGAGCGCGGCGATCGGCGCGAACAGGATCACGCTGTAGCCGCGATAGGCGGCGAACATCAGGAACGCCAGCGCGGCGAGGACGATCACGAAAGACAAGGGAGTCTCCTAATGGCTTTGGTTGTTGTTCGATCGCGCGATGCGCCGCGGACCGGCTCAGGTTCGTGCAGGTTTCGTGCCATCGGCCGGAATGCGCCGCCGGACATGGGTCCGCCGGAGGCTGGCGGGCCCGCGCCGGCCTATGTCTGACGATTCTACATAAATCGTCTCCGTCTGGAGACGATATGGCCATCCGGCCAGCCCATGAAATCGTGCAGGGCTTGCCCGGACAACGCATTGCGGCGCGTCTCCATAATGAGATAATCCGTCTCGTTCCGGAGACATCCGGCCGAAAATACACGGAGACGAAGACACGATGATGAACGACTGGGCCCGCCTGCCCGTCAACTACGGCGACGTGCTGCGGCGCGCCGCCGAGTCGCTGTTCCGGACCTTCGAGGATTCGAGCGCGGGCACGGTGGTCGTCGATCGCGATGCGCGCGTCGTGTGGATGAACGAGCGATATGCGGCGCGTTTCGGTTTCGCCGATCCGCAACAGGCCGTCGGCCTCGACTGCGAGACCGTGATCCCGAACAGCCTGATGCGCGAGGTCGTGTCGACCGGGCAGCCGATCCTGCTCGACATCATGGAGACGGGCCGCGAGCCGCTCGTTGTCACGCGCTTGCCGCTGAAGAACGAGGCGGGCGAGACGGTCGGCGCGATCGGCTTCGCGCTGTTCGACCAGTTGAAGACGCTCACGCCGATCTTTTCCCGCTACGCGCAGTTGCAGCAGCAGCTGATCGCGACGCAGCGCTCCCTCGCGCAGGCCCGCCGCGCGAAATATACGTTCGCGAGCTTCGTCGGCACGAGTGCCGCGAGCCTCGAAACCAAGCGCCAGGCCCGTCGTGCCGCACAGGTCGATTCGCCGGTGCTGCTGCTCGGCGAGACGGGCACCGGCAAGGAACTGCTCGCACACGCGATCCATGCGGCGTCGGCGCGGGCGCTCCAGCCGCTCGTGACCGTCAACGTCGCCGCGATTCCCGACACGCTGCTCGAAACCGAATTCTTCGGCGCGGCGCCCGGCGCCTACACGGGCGCCGATCGCAAGGGGCGCGTCGGCAAGTTCGAGCTGGCCGATCGCGGCACGTTGTTTCTCGACGAGATCGGCGATATGCCGCTGCCGTTGCAGGGCAAGCTGCTGCGCGTGCTGCAGGACAAGGAGTTCGAGCCGGTCGGCTCGAACCGGATCGTGCGCGCGGACGTCCGGATCATCGCCGCGACGTCGGCCGACCTGCCGGCGCTCGTGGCGGCCGGGCGTTTTCGCGCGGATCTCTATTACCGGCTGAACGTGCTGACGATCCATGCGCCGCCGCTGCGCGAGCGCGCATCCGACATCGCGGCGCTCGTCTACGCGACGCTCGAGGAGCTGGCCGCGCAGCACGGCCGCGCCGCGCATTGCGAGCTGACCGACGATGCGCTGCGGATGCTGTGTGCGTATCCGTGGCCCGGCAACGTGCGCGAGTTGCGCAATACGCTCGAACGCGCGCTGATGCTGTCGGACCGTTCGGTCATCGATGCGCGCGCGCTCGCGCCGTTCCTCGGACCGGTGCGCGTATCGACGGATGGCGCGTCACCGGTGCAGCAGGTTGCCGCGGCGCCGGCCGGGCGGCGCGCGGGCGATATGGCCGGTGAATCCGGCGCACCGGCCGCTTCGTATGCCGATGCATTGGCGGCATGGGAACGCCAGTTCCTGACCGACGCGCTGGCGGCCTGCGACGGGAAGGTCGTCGAAGCGGCCGCGCGCATCGGGATCGGCCGCGCGACGCTGTACAAGAAACTGGCTGCGCTGGGCATCGACCGGTAGACCGGCCGGCGATGCCGATGCGGCGTGACGTCAAGCATCGAACAGGAGATCACGATGAAGCGGATCGGCATCGCAGGGTGGCTGACCATGTTGCTGGCGACGTCCGCGTTTGCGCAGGCCGGCGACGCCGACGCGCCCGAGGCGCGGCGCAACTGGTACAACGATCCGTTCGTCGCGCTGTCGCGGGACGTGGCCGAATGCCCGCTTCCGCTTGGCCCATGGATGACGCGCGCCGAGATGACGGACGACGCGCATTACCGCGCCGAACGCGGCACGACCTGCTGGCTCGCCCATCGCTGCACGAAGCCGAACTCGTATATGTATGACGCGTCGATCGCCGATGCGGCGAAGGCCCACTTCGCCGGCTCCGATCATCTGCGCGGCACGAGCCTGTGGATCACCGTGCAGCGACGTTTCATCTACGTCGAAGGATGCGCGGATGCAGCGTTCGATCGTCAGGCGCTGCAACGCGAATTCGAGGCGCTTCCGGACGTCGAGCAGGTGTTCGTTCGCATCACCGACGATCCGCGCAAGCGCTTGCCGTACAAGGCGCGTGGGCAACCCGACCGCAAGCCGGACTGACAGCCGGAGGGCCGCGCATGGCATACTCGCGACATTCAAAAAATGGTTGACGGGAAGAACAATGAAACACATGCTTGCGTCGGTCTGTCGGTGGCCTCGGGCGGCCGCAATGCTGGTTCTGGTTGCGGGGCTCGGCGGGTGCGGTGGCAGTGCCCCGCTCTTCACGTCGGACGGCCGTCCGACCACCCAGGTGCAATGCACCGGCAGCGACTGGAGCAATTGCACGGACAATGCCCGGGCCATGTGCAACGGGGATTTCGAAGTGATTCAGCAATCGACTGATGACGCCGTGCGAAATCTTCTCTTCGCATGCAAGAAGAAGAGCGGTTATTGATCCCGAAATGACCGGCTGAGGAGACCACGATCGGGCGAAGTGCTTTTCTGTTTGCATGAAGTCACCTGTTTTTCACGAATAACATTCACGGAGTCCCATCCATATGGCGACCTACAGGCAACTGACCGCGCAGCTCGAAAGGCTTCAGCAAAAGATCGACAAGGAACGTGAAAAGGCGATTGCCGACGCGATTGCGGATATCCGCGCGAAAATCGAGGAATACGACATTACGCCGGAAGAGCTCGGTTTTCGTCCGGTGGGAGCGAATGCCGCTGCCGCCGCGAAGCCCAAGCGGACGCTGCCGCCGAAATACCTGAACCCGAAGACGGGCGAAACGTGGAGTGGCCGCGGAAGATCGCCGACCTGGCTCGGCAAGAACCGCGCACGTTTCCTGATCAAGGACTGACTCCCGAAAATCCTCACCTTTCGCGAGTTGACCGACGGTGCGAATGGCCATGCGGCCGTCGCACCGTTTTGTTTTTGGGCAGTCGCCATGCGATTTTCCCTGACGAATGGACGTGTCATGTCGCGCAATTAACGGATCCTGTTTTGCCAATTCGCCGCGATCCGGCTGCATATTGCGGGGAATTCCGGTAAACAATCGCGTAATGACGCCAGGCACGCGCATTGGCATTCGCGATTTTCGCGGTGCAGGCATGCAGCGGATAATCATCACCTTTCGCGTGTTTGCGCGGGGTGTCGTGCAAATCCCGAACATACTCACCATCGCTCCTGTAAATCCTCACCTTTGAGAAAGCGGCCGCCGTGCCGCGTTGCTTGCGTCGTGCGAGCGGCGCTGCGATGCCGGACGCGTGTGTTGCAGGTCCATGGTGCGAGCATTGACGTTCGTCGAACAGTCGGCCGTTCGGCATATAGGCAGCCGCAGGCGCTTCGCCTATGCTTGGGGTTCGCGTCGATCGGCGCCCGGCCTGCCCGGCCGCGTGCCGATCGTGTCGTCTTTCGTCACCGCAGGGAGCCGATGTGACCGTTCGCCATCTCGATGCGTTGTTTCAGCCCAGGTCCGTTGCGGTCGTCGGCGCGTCATCGCGTGCGGGCAGTATTGGCGCAATGGTGTGGTCGCGTGTGCTCGACGGTGCGTTCCAGGGGCCCGTGTGGCCCGTCAATCCGAAATATCGCGCGCTCGACGGGCATGCCGTTGTCGCCGATGTCGACCGGTTGCCTGCGCCGCCGTCGGTTGCCGTGATCTGCACGCCGCCCGCAACCTGGGCCGGCATCGTGCGCAAGCTCGGTGAGCTCGGCACGCGCGTCGCGGTGATCGTCGGCGAGGCGCGCACCGATGCCGATCGCGCCGCGGTCGATCGCACGTTGAAGGCGGCGAAGCCGTTCGTGCTCCGTATCGTCGGGCCCGGCAGCCTCGGCGTGTTGTCGCCTGCGCGGCATGCGCATTTCGGCGCGCCGGCGTACACCGCGCGATCGGGCGGCGTCGCATGGGTGTCGCAATCGAATGCGTTGACGAACGCGGTGCTTGGATGGGCCGATGCACGGGGTCTCGGCTTTTCGCATGTCGTCGCGCTCGGCAGCGAATCCGACGTCGATGCGGGCGATGTGCTCGACTATCTGGCAAGCGATCCCGGCACGCGCGCGATCCTGCTCGAACTCGATACCGTGCGCGCGGCGCGCAAGTTCATGTCGGCTGCGCGTGCGGCCGCGCGCAACAAGCCGGTGCTCGCGTTGCGCACCGGCCGCGCCGATCCCGGCGACGCACTCTATACGGCGGCGTTCCAGCGTGCGGGCATGGTGCGCGTCGATGCACTCGACGATCTGCTCGACGAAATCGAGACGCTCGGCGTCGGCCGTGTCACCGCGCGTGGCGCGGCGACGCTCGTGACGAGCGATGCGGGCGTGGCGAAACTCGCGGTCGATGCGGTTGCCGAGGTACGCGACGTGCTGGCCGACTGGTCGCCCGCGGCCACGTCCGCCGTGGCGGCCGCGCTGCCGCATCTCGCGGCGCCCGCCAATCCGCTCACGCTGGGCGACGACGCACGCCCCGAGCACTTTGCCGCGGCGATCAAGGCGCTCGCGCCGTTTCCGCAAACGGGTACGCTGTTCGTCGTCCATTCGACGTCCCACAGTGCGCCGGCCGAGTCGGTCGCACGCACGCTGATCGACTCGCGGCAGTACGCGCATCGCGGCATCCTCGCGTGTTTCTTCGGTGCGGTCGACGCAGCGACGCGCGATGCGCTGCACGCGAACGGCATTCCCGTGCACACGACACCGCAGCGGCTGGCACGCGCGTATGCGCGTCTCGTCGACTACAACCTCGGGCGGCAACTGCTGATGCAGACGCCCGAAGGCACGCCGCCGCAGCCGGCCGAGTGCGTGGCATCCGCACAGGCCGACGCGCGCAGGATGGTCGAAGCCGGTGAGCATGATCTGGCCGGCGAGGCCGCGCTGCGCTGGCTGTCCCATTTCGGCTTGCAGGGCGAGCAGGCCAACGAGCCTGTCGGCACGAAGGTCGTCGATATCACGGTCGACATGTACGACGATGCGAATTTCGGTCCGGTGTTTCGCTATGCCGTGCCGCCTGCGGACGGCGTGTCGGCGCCGTTCGTCGTCTACGGCCTGCCGCCGCTGAACAGCGTGCTCGCCCGTGCGGTAATGGAGCGCTCGCCGTATGCGCGCCGTACGCCCGTCGAACCGACGCTCGATGCGCTGACGGCGCTGTCACAGGTCGTCTGCGACGTGCGCGAAGTCGTCGCGATGTCGGTCACGCTGCGCGTGATGTCCGACCGCGCAAGGGTACTCGCGCCGCGCATCACGCTGGCCACGGGGCGCAGCCGGCTGGCGATCATGCCGTATCCGCGGCACCTCGAGCAGACGCTCGAGTGGCGCGGCGAGACGGTAACGATCCGCCCGATCCGTCCGGAGGACGAGGCTGCGCACAACGAACTGCTCGGCGCGATGACGCCGGAAGATCTGCGGATGCGTTTCTTCGGTGCGGTGCGCAGCTTCGATCATTCGCAGGTGGCGCGTATGACGCAGATCGACTACGACCGTGAGATGGCTTTCATCGTGTCGTTCACCGATGTGTCGGGGCGTGACCACACGCTTGCGGTGGCGCGTGCGGTTGCCGATCCCGACAACGAGACGGCGGAGTTCGCGATTGCCGTGCGGCCCGATCAGAAGGGCAAGGGGCTCGGCCGGCTGATGATGGCCCGCATCATCGACTACGCACGCTCGCGCGGCACCGCATGGATGGTCGGCGAGGCGCTGCGCGAGAATTCGGCGATGATCTCGCTCGCGAAGTCGTGCGGCTTCGCGGTGTCGACGACGGAAGAGCCCGGTGTCGTGGGTTTCAGGATGAAGTTGCAGCCGTAGGCATCGGCCCGCGGCCTGAGGCTTGGGGTTGTCGCATGCAGTCGATGCCTCCGACGTTTCGCCTCGCCGCAAGCTTACTCAGGAATGCAGGATATTTGAACCAGCCTGTGGAGCGAAGCGTCTGCGAATGCGCGGGCCCTGTCAGCCGCGGCAATATCAATGCACGCGAGGTGTCCGACGATGCAGGGCGGCATGGCGCGATACGCGTCCGGCGAGCGGGTTCAAACGATGTGTTGTTGCAATGTCGCTGCCGCATTCCGGCCTCGGAGATTCGAAACCGTCACGAAGGTGAGATTTTTCGGGAGCCGTACATGAGCCGTTCCGGAATGGCACGGTGAGCCGATACGGGAGCATTCGGTGAGCCTTCCCGGGAACAGCCGGTGAGGACCTGCAGGAGCCGCTGGTGAGCCTTTCCGGGACGCGTCGGTGAGCACCTGCGGGAGGTGTCGGTGAGGACGTTCGGGAGGTGTCGGTGAGGATCTCCAGGAGCCTTGGGTGAGCTTTTTCGGGAGATATGGGTGAGTGCTTGCGGGACGCCGAGGTGAGGCTTTTCGGGAGCGTGAGGAAGCACGACTCCCGCGAGCGCGGCGCCGGCCCATGCCGGCGTCATACGCGGGTGCGGGCACGCATGAACCGTGCCCGCCAGCAGCATTACGCCGCGAGTTTCGACGCCGCGTCGTTCACCTGGTCGCGCGAAATCGCGAGTTCCTCGAGGTGCGGATCGGCATAGACGGCACCGGTTTCGCGCTCGAGGCGGGCGATCGTCAGCGCACAGCGCGCGGTGTCTTTCGGCATCGCGATGAAGCGCTTGACCGATTCGCCGGACGTGAATGCTTCGAACAGCGCGCCGCGCACGTCGTCCGGAAGCGTCTTGGTCCATTGGTACGGCTTGCCGTTGAACGTGATCGACGGCGGCAGCGTGCGTTCCTTCTTGGTCGCCGTGATGAGCCCGTAGGTGCGGGCCGCGTCGCCGATCTGCTCGGGCGAGAAGAGTTCGTCAGGCGTGATGTCGAACTGCTCGATGTAGTTCTCGATCGCCTGCATTGCGGCGGCACGATCGTCGCGCTTTTGCTGCGCGCGCGCGACGATATCACGCAGCTCGTCCGCTTCCTCGGGCGTGATCGTGAAGCTTGCCTGCTTCTGCTGAAGTTCGGAGAAACGCTGGAATTCTTGATCGTTCAGAAGTTTGGCCATGACATCCATCGGACACGACGGCCGCGACAACCGGCCGCCGTAGTTTTTGAGAGGGCCGCTATTTTAGCGTAGCGCCGTGGGCGCGCGATGCGACGGCGTGCATCGCGCGCCGAACGGGCGTCGCGCGCGACCGGGGTCGGCGCCATTGCGCCGTACCCGGTGTGCTTCATCGAACCCGCGTGTCAGCAGGTTTCTGTGCGGCCCATCGACAGATGGGCGGCCGTGTCGCGCAGCGCTTCGACGGCCACGTCGACGGATTGCACCGTGTGCGCGTCGATGCGGCGCATGTACGGGCAGGTCAGCACCGCGATCGCCAGGCCGGACGGCCCGAGGATCGGTACGGTCAGATCGGTCACGCCGTACGCCTGGCGGCTGTCCTGGCGCAGGTAGCCGGACTGCCGGATGGACTGGCACGCAATCGCGAGCTCCTGCTCGTTCAGCGGCGCTTCGCCCTTGACCTTGCGGTGCTCGGCCAGCATGTGCGCCCGTTGCTCGGGGCCCTGGAACGCCAGCATCATGCGCCCCGATGCCGTATCGGCGAGCCCGACCCGCGAACCGAGGCGGACCGACACGCCCCATGGGCCAGGCCCGTCCACCTGCGCGATCACGAGCAGGTTGCCGCGATCGTAGACGGACAGATGGCACGATTGCTCGGCGGCATCGGCGAAGCGCTGCATCGGCGGCAGGGCCTCGGCAATCAGCCGGTTCATCGGCGGGTGCCGGTGCGCGAGCGCAAACAGCTTGAGGCTGAGCGTGTAGCGGTCGCCGCCGGTGGAGCGCATCACGTAGCGGCGGGCGACGAGGCGTTCGAGCATCCGGTAGATTTCGCTCGCGTTGCGGCCGAGTTCCTTCGTGATTTCGGTGCGGGTGAGTCCTTCTTTCTGTTCGGACAGGAGTTCGAGAATGTCGAGGCCCTTGTCGAGCGCGGGTGCGCGATAGCGGTCGATAGCGGCCATCGATTCCCGTGCGTCGCAGCCGGGAAGCGGGTCGTTGGTTGTCTGCATTGTCGGTGTGAGGTTGGGGGATTACCGTCGATCGGTTGGCGACGCACGCTGGCCGGTTCTGCACGCGCATGGTTCGGGCCCGCGTATGGCAATGAAAGCCATTCGTACGAGCTTAGCAATAAACAAATAGTGTGCAATGCAGCGTCTTTTTACCGATCGTTACCGGACAAGAACGGATCAGCAAACGTTCTCGATGACAGGGGCAGCCCGAATATCCAGTATTCATGGTCTGATGGCAGGCGACGCCGGCAGCCGCAAGCGGTCGGCCGGCGTTCGTGCATTCGATGCTGCGCCGCAACGTCGGCAGGCGCACCAATAGTCGGTATCCGTCGCGCGTCATTTCACGATGCGCGGCCGATGGTACAAAGGCTTGCGGGCCAGCGACGGTGCGGCCGCGCGTGAAGCCGGCCGCCATGGGCCGGCACGCGTCGCGGGTGCCGGGCCGTCGTCGCCGATGCGCAGACCGGCGGCCGCCCGTTCGATGCGCGCCGTACTTTCGTGCGGCGCCGCGATCGCTGCGCCCGCGCGACCTTCGCGCGTCGAACCGCCCGCCGGATGCGGTACCGACGCGCGCAATCGACGATCGACAATCAGTCCGGCGCGCGGCCGCGAAGGGTCGCGTCGACCGGTATCCTGTCCCATTCGACAACAGAGGTTAAGCACGATGAAACTGCTTCGCTATGGCCCGTCCGGCCAGGAAAAGCCCGGTATCCTCGACGCGGACGGCCGGATTCGCGACCTGTCCGCGCACGTGCCGGATCTTGCCGGCGATGTGCTGACCGACGCGGGTCTCGCGCGGCTGCGCGCGATCGATCCGGCCACGCTGCCGCTCGTGTCCGGCGAGCCGCGCATCGGCGCGTGCGTCGGGCACGTCGGCAAGTTCATCGGCATTGGGCTGAACTATGCCGATCATGCGGCCGAAGCCGGCATGCCGGTGCCCAAGGAGCCGGTCGTGTTCGGCAAGTGGACGAGCTCGATCTGCGGCCCGAACGATGGCATCGACATCCCGAAGGGCTCGGTCAAGACCGACTGGGAAGTCGAGCTGGGCGTCGTGATCGGCGCGAAGTGCAAGGACGTCGACGAGGCGAGCGCGCTCGATTACGTCGCGGGCTACTGCGTTGTCAACGACGTGTCCGAACGCGAATGGCAGATCGAGCGCGGCGGCCAGTGGGACAAGGGCAAGGGCTTCGACACGTTCGGCCCGATCGGCCCGTGGCTCGTCACGCGCGACGAGGTGCCGGATCCGCAGCGTCTCGACCTGTGGCTCGAGATCGACGGCCACCGTTTTCAGAACGGCAACACGCGCACGATGGTGTTCACCGTCGCACAACTGATCGCGTATCTGTCGACCTGCATGACGCTGCAGCCGGGCGACGTGATCACGACCGGCACGCCGCCGGGCGTTGGCATGGGCATCAAGCCGTCGCCGGTGTTCCTGAAGGCTGGCCAAATGGTGCGCCTCGGGATCGAAGGGCTCGGCGAACAGTTGCAGAGCACGCGCAACGCGCGGTAAGCATGTGTCCGGCGCGAGCCGGGCCGCGGGTGCAATCAGTCGCAACCCGGCCGCGCCGCCCGGTCGTCGGCGTGCCTGCCTGCGGCGCGCGTCGCGAACCGAACATCGATGCAGCAACGACAAGGGCCCGATTCCGCGCGATGCGGAATCGGGCCCCTGCCGTTTGTACGTGGTGTATGCGGGCTCGATCACACGACGTTGTCGAGTTCGCAATGCGCTTCCAGCCGATACCCGTCGGGATCGACGACGAACGCGGCGTGGTAGCCGGGGCCGTAGTGCTCGCGCTTGCCGGGCCCGCCGTTGTCCTGGCCGCCGTGCTCGAGCGCGGCGCGGCAGAACGCGTCGACCTCGACGGGCGAAGCCGCCTTGAACGACAGGTGCGGCCCCGACTCGGCATCGGCGGCGACTGGGCGGGCAGCGTGCGGCAACCACAGCTCCGGTTCGGTCGTGCCGTACCCGATGGCGCCGTCGTCGCTAGTCGCCGGGTATTTCCAAGAAAGACGACGACGCCATGTCGGCCGCCGACAAGCTGAAGGTCGCCGAGAACGTGTCATTGATGATGCAGCCGCTGTCGAAGGCCAACCAGGCGAACCAGGCCAAGCTGGCCAGCTGACCTCCTTACGGGGGCGACGACACGTCAGTTCCGCCTTTCGGCACGACGTCAGCCTCCATGTCGGCGAGCCGGCTGCGCGCTTAAGTCTGGCCGCCCGTCTCGCGCCGTTGCAGCATGCGGGCGACACGTTCGCCCGCCGCCTGAAAGCGCAGCGCCAGCGAGTCGGGCGCCAGCACCTCGAATTCCACTTCCAGCGCCATCAGCCAGTACGTCAGCGATTCCAGCGATTGCCCTGTGCAGCGCAGCAGGCAGCGGCTGTCGTCGTCCAGCGCCTCGACCTGGCCGGCCGATGCGGGAATGCGCGCCGCCATCACCGCGCGCGGCGCATGCAGCACGATGCGGGCTTCTTCGGCATTGGGCGCCTGGCCCACGGAACGCGCCACATACGCGCGCAGGTCGCCGCCTTCCGGGGGCGGCCGCGGCGCGAAGTGCGCGCCCAGCGCCACGGGGCCGGCAATGCGGTCCAGCCGGAAGGTGCGCCAGTCGTCGCGCGCCGGGTCCCACGCCACCAGATACCAACGCCACCCCGTGTGCGCCAGCCCTTGCGGCTCGACCTGGCGCGTGCTGGCCTGGCCGCGGCTATCGGCGTAGTCGAAATTCACGCGCAGCTGATCGCGGCAGGCGGCCGCCAGCGTGGCCAGCTGGCCGGCGTCCACCAATGGGCCGGCGCGCGGCAGCGGCACGATGGCCGAGCGCAGCGCATCCAGTTTGTGGCGCAGCCGCGTGGGCATGACCTGTTCCAGCTTGACCAGGGCGCGCAGCGCGGCTTCTTCCACCCCGCCGATCGACCCGGTGGCCGCCGTGCGCAGCGTGATGGCCACCGTCATGGCCTCGTCGTCGTCCAGCAGCAGGGGCGGCAGCGTGTTGCCCGCGCGAAACGCGTAGCCGCCCGCCACGCCGCTGCTGGCCTGGATCGGGTAGCCCAGTTCGCGCAGCCGGTCGATGTCGCGCCGCAGCGTGCGCGGGTGCACCGCCAAGGCTTGCGCCAGCTCGGCGCCGGCCCAATGGCGGCGGGTCTGCAGCAGGGAAAGCAGGCGGAGCAGGCGGTTGCTGGAACTGAGCATGGTGGGGCGACGATACCTCGTATCGAGGGCAGAAACTGTCCGCAATGGATTCTACAGTTCGTCCGTCGTCAGCGGCCACGGGGCCGCGGCACTCACCCCCCGAAATCCGGAGCCTTTTCCATGTCTATCGTTTTCTATTGGCACCCCCAGTCCAGCGCCTCCCCCATCGCCTGCGCCCTGGCCGAATTGCAGGTCCCGCACGAACGCGTCAAGGTGGATATCCGCGCGGGCGAACAGCGCCGCCCCGAATTCCTGGCCCTCAATCCCAATGGCAAGGTGCCCACGCTGACGGTGGACGGCGCGCCGATGTTCGAGGCCCTCGCGATCCATCTGTGGCTGGGCGAGAACTGGGGCGTCAAGCAAGGCCTGTGGCCCGTCGCCGGTACCCCCGAGCGGCTGGCCGCCCTGTCGTGGTGCGCCTGGGCCTACGTGACGTATGGCGCGGTGCTGTCGCGCCTGTTCCTCACGACCCACGGCGATGAACAGATTCGCGATGCCGGCCAGGCCGCGCGCGCCACCACCGACCTGGATTCCCTGCTGGGGCTGCTGGATGCGCACCTGGCGCGCCAGCCCTGGATGCTGGGCGGCGAATACTCGCTGGCGGACCTGGTGGTCGGGTCGGTGGTCGGGTATTCCGCCATGGTGGGCGCGCCGGTGGCCGCGCACCCGAAGGTGCAGGCCTGGCTGGGCAAGGTCAAGAGCCGCCCCGCGATGCAGGGCGACGTCTGAATGTGAAAACGCCGCGCCAGGCCGCTCGCTTATCAGCCCCAGCAGGTGCCGGCGGCCGGCTTGCCGCAAGCGCGGTAGTTCACCGAATACCACAGCTTGCCTGCGGTGCGCCTCGGCATCGAAGGGCCTGGCGAGCAGTTGCAGCGCACGCGCGGCGCGCAATAACCGCGCATGCCGCGATTCCGCTGAACGACCGCCTGCGGGGGTCGTCGGCAACCGGACGGCGATGATTCAAAAGCGAGGGCCCGATTCCGCATCAAGAGGAATCGGGCCCTTGGCGTTCGTACGCGAACGGGTCACACGATGTTGTCCAGTTCGCAATGCGCTTCCAGCCGGTATCCGTCGGGATCGACGACGAACGCCGCGTAATAGCCGGGGCCGTAGTGCTCGCGTTTGCCGGGCCCGCCGTTGTCCTGGCCGCCGTGCTCGAGCGCGGCGCGGTAGAACGCGTCGACCTCGACGGGCGACGCTGCCTTGAACGACAGGTGCAACCCGGACTCGGGATCGGCGGCGATGGGGCGAGCTGCATGCTGCAGCCACAGCACCGGTTCGGTCGCGCCGTAGCCGATCGAGCCGTCGTCGCTATACAGCCGCTTGTAGCCGAGCGCGCCGAGCGTGCTGTCGTAGAACGTGCGGCTGCGGCCGATGTGGGCGACGCCGAAGGAAAGGTGATCGATCATCTGTGGGCTCCTTGAACTGAGGGGGACGTCAGTGCAGCAAGCCGGCTTACAGGCACCATGCCAGCCGCTTGCAGCGAAGCGCGCCGAGCGTGCTGTCGTACGACGCGCGGCTGCGGTCGTTGTGGATAACACCGAAGGAAAGTCGATCGATCATCTGTGTCTCCTTGATCTGAAGGGGCCAGTGCAGCCAACCCGTTCGTAACCACCATGATGGTTATGTTAGAAAGCGGCCGGAAGCTTGTCAACCGGCATGATGGTTAGATACGATCGCGTCATGAGCAAAACGCAACCTTCCGTCATGACGGACTGCCTGATTCCGGCGCCGCCGGAAACGCTGAGCATCGATTTCGCGAACACGCTGTACTGGCGCGGCGCCGATGCGCCGACTGAAACCCTCGGGACGCTGGACGACCTGGTCACGTGGTGCCGCGAGCAGGCAGGCGTACCGGCCAGTCTGGCCGACGCGTGTCACGTACGGCAGAAGGGTGACGAACCGGCGACGCTCGCTCGCGCGCTCGCGTTGCGCGAGGCGCTGTATCGGCTCTTTCATGCGCAGGCCGAGCAGCGCGAGCCGCACGCCGACGATCTGGCGCTGCTCGGCGGTTTTCTTGCAGAAGCGGCGCCGCGCGTCGCGCTGGCGCGCATCGACGGCGCCTATGGGTGGCGGATCGGCGGCACGGGCGCCACGCTCGCGGCGCTGCTGAGCCCGGTGCTGTGGTCGGCGATCGACCTGCTCGGCGGGGCGCGGCTCGCGAAGGTCAAGCGTTGCGCGAACGACGCCTGCCAGTGGCTGTTCATCGACGACAGCAAGAACGGCAGCCGCCGCTGGTGTTCGATGTCGTCGTGCGGCAATCGCGCGAAGGCGTACCGCCACTATCACAAGGCCGAGTGACGGACCGTTTCAGGCAAGCGCGCCGGCGCGTCGAATCCGGCCTGCCTATTTCACCGACAGCTTCCGCCACAGCGTCGTTTTGCTGATGCCGAGCATCGCGCACGCGCGGTCGCGGTCGCCGCCGCACGCGTCGAGCACCGCGCGGATCTCGTCGGCTTCGGCACGGCGGCGGCGCGCGTGCAGTGTCTGCGCATCGTCGATGTCGGCCGCGTCGGGCGGCGCCGCGAACAGCTCGGGCGCGATCGCCTGCAGCGCGTCGGGATCGAGCGCGCCGCAAGCGGCGGCCGGATCGTTTTCGTCGGCTTCCTCGGCCAGCTCCACCGCGATCCGCTCGATCACGTTCTGCAGTTCGCGCACGTTGCCGGGCCACCGGTAGCGCGCGAGCGTCGCCCGGGTTGCGCCGAGCACGCGCGTCGCGTCATCGGCGTCGCGCAGGCGTTCGGCGAGGCGCGGTTCGCGTCGTGCGGCCTGCACGAGCAGCGTTGCCGCGAGCGCGGGAATGTCGGCCGCGCGCTCGCGCAGCGGCGGCAGGCCGACGTTCAGGATGTTGAGCCGGTAATAGAGATCCGCGCGGAACGTGCCGGCCTCGACGGCCGCGAGCAGCGGACGATGCGTCGCGGCGATCACGCGCACGTCGATGCGGATCGGCTCGGTCGAGCCCAGGCGGATCACCTCGCGCTCCTGCAGCACGCGCAGCAGCCGGCTCTGCAGCGACGGCGGCATTTCGCCGATCTCGTCGAGAAACAGCGTGCCGCGGTGCGCGGCCTCGAACAGGCCGGTCTTGCCGCCGCGCCGCGCGCCGGTGAACGCGCCTTCCTCGTAACCGAACAGTTCGCTCTCGAGCAGCGCTTCCGGAAACGCGCCGCAGTTGACCGCGACGAACGGATAGCTGCGCCGCGCGGACAGCGCGTGCAGGCTCTGCGCGATCATTTCCTTGCCGGTGCCGCTTTCGCCTAGCACGAGCACGGTCGCGTCGGATTTCGCGTAGCGGCGCACGAGGTCGCGCACGCGCGCCATCGGCGCCGACGCGCCGACCACGTCGTCGAGCGCGTAGCGCGCGGCGAACTGCTGCGTGGTCGGCTGCGAACGCAATGCGCGGTCGAGCCGTTCGACCGCGCGCGATTCCTGGAACGTCAGCACGCTGCCCGACGTCACGCCGCGATCGACCAGCGGCCCGCGATGCACGACGTAGCGCACGCCGCGCACGGTCGCGAGCGCGTCGCCGTCCTCGCCGCGCAGCGTGCGCAGCTCGGGGCGCAGGTCGACGAGCGCGCGGCCCACGGCCGCCGCGGGTTCGACCCCGAGCGCCGACGCGAGCCGTTCGTTGATCGCCTCGACGCGGCCGCGTGCGTCGAGCGCGACCACGCCATCGCGCAGGTGTTGCAGCAGCGTGTCGAGCCGCTGGCGGCGGAACCCCTCGGCGTGCGTCGCATACGCGACTTCGAGCGCCGTCTCGACGGCCTTGCGCACCGAAGCGTGCGAATACAGGAACACCGCGCCCATGCCGGCGCTGGCCGCGAGATCGGTGACGAGGCCCGGGCCGACGATCGTTTCGATGCCGCGATCGCGCAGGTCGTGCACGCAGGCTTCCGCTTCCTGCGCGGACTGATATGACGCAAACTGCACGTCGAGGCCGTACGCGGCGACGAAGCGGCGCACCTCGGGCGGCGTTTCCCCGGCGCTGACGAGTGCGATCCGCGATGCGTCGCGCCGCGCGCGTGCGAGCGCCTGCATCACGTCGAAGCCGGTCGGCGACACGACCACCACCGGCACCTGCGCACGCGTTTTCAGGAAGCCGCCGTTCGAGCCGGCCGCGACGATCACGTCGGGCCGCGTGGCGCCGGCCTCGGCGATCGCGCTGAGCGCATCCTCATACGCGCGCGTCACGATGCGCACGTCGGCGCGTTCGTCGAATTCGCCGGCGATCTCGCGAAACAGGTCGCGCAGGCGGCTGATGCCCATCGCCCAGATGCGCGGGCGCACCGTGCGGTCGGCCGGGCCGGCGGGCTTGGTCGAGGAGAGGTCCATGACGGCCGATTATGCGCGTGCGATTTCATTTTTGAAACATGAAATTGCCGAATTGAAATCTCAGGACGCTGTAGCGCTCGGGGCGGTTGCTTAAGAATCAGTGGGTTAGCGACGTTTCGCGAGCTGGCCCGGTCCTTGCTGTTATCGGGCATTCCATCAGGAGGCCGTTCATGAGCAATACGCATCTTCAGAGCGCCGGCGCGAAATTCCGCGCGGCAGTCGCGGCGGAACAACCGCTGCAGGTGGTCGGCGCGATCACCGCGTACGCGGCCAAGATGGCGCAGGCCGTCGGCTTCAAGGCCGTGTACCTGTCGGGCGGCGGCGTCGCCGCAAACTCGCTCGGCATTCCCGACCTCGGCATCAGCACGATGGAAGACGTGCTGATCGACGCGGGCCGGATCACCAACGCGACCGACCTGCCGCTGCTGGTCGACATCGACACGGGCTGGGGCGGCGCGTTCAACATCGCACGTACGGTCCGCTCGTTCATCAAGGCCGGCGTCGCGGCCGTCCACCTCGAAGACCAGGTCGGCCAGAAGCGTTGCGGCCACCGTCCGGGCAAGGAAGTCGTGCCGGTCGAGGAAATGGTCGATCGCGTGAAGGCCGCGGTCGATGCGCGTACCGACGACCAGTTCGTGATCATGGCGCGCACCGATGCAGCCGCCGCCGAAGGGATCGACTCGGCGATCGAGCGCGCGGTGGCCTACGTCGAAGCCGGCGCGGACATGATCTTCCCGGAAGCGATGAAGTCGCTCGACGACTACCGCCGCTTCAAGGCCGCCGTGAAGGTGCCGATCCTCGCGAACCTGACCGAATTCGGCTCGACGCCGCTGTTCGCGCTCGACGAACTGCGCGAGGCGAACGTCGACATCGCGCTGTACTGCTGCGGCGCGTATCGCGCGATGAACAAGGCCGCGCTGAATTTCTACGAAACGCTGCGTCGCGACGGCACGCAGAAGGCAGCCGTGCCGACGATGCAGACGCGCGCCGAGCTGTACGACTTCCTCGGCTATCACGAATACGAACGCAAGCTCGACGAGCTGTTCGCGCAGGGCAAGAAGTAACGCGGCCCGCCCCCACGAGACACGAATCTGAACGTTGTATGGGGCCAGCACAAGCGCTGAGGCGCCAACACTGGCCGACAAATCGGAGAATCCAGAGATGAGCGAGACGAAAGACGCAGCAGCACCGGCCGCCGCAGGCGCATTCAAGCCGAAGAAGTCGGTGGCGCTGTCGGGCGTGACGGCCGGCAACACGGCGCTGTGCACGGTCGGCAAGACCGGCAATGACCTGCATTACCGCGGCTATGACATTCTCGACGTCGCCGAATCGTGCGAATTCGAGGAAATCGCGCACCTGCTCGTGCACGGCACGCTGCCGAACCTGACCGAACTGGCCGCATACAAGACCAAGCTGCGCGCGCTGCGCGGCCTGCCGAGCGCGCTGAAGGTGGCGCTCGAGCAGATCCCGGCGTCCGCGCACCCGATGGACGTGATGCGCACCGGCGTGTCGGTGCTCGGTACCGTGCTGCCGGAGAAGGACGACCACAACCTGCCGGGCGCGCGCGACATTGCCGACCGCCTGATGGCGTCGCTCGGCTCGATGCTGCTGTACTGGTATCACTTCTCGCACAACGGCAAGCGCATCGAAACGGAAACCGACGACGACTCGATCGGCGGCCACTTCCTGCACCTGCTGCACGGCAAGACGCCGTCGAAGTCGTGGGTCGAGGCGATGCACACGTCGCTGATCCTGTACGCGGAGCACGAATTCAACGCATCGACGTTCACGGGCCGCGTGATCGCGGGCACGGGCTCGGACATCTACTCGGCGATCACCGGCGCGATCGGCGCGCTGCGCGGGCCGAAGCACGGCGGCGCGAACGAAGTCGCGTATGAAATCCAGAGCCGCTACAGCTCGCCGGACGACGCCGAAGCCGACATCCGCCGCCGCGTCGAGAACAAGGAAGTCGTGATCGGCTTCGGCCACCCGGTCTACACGATCTCGGATCCGCGCAACAAGGTGATCAAGGGCGTCGCGCACAAGCTGTCGAAGGAAGCGGGCGACGTGAAGCTGTACAACATCGCCGAGCGTCTCGAATCGGTGATGTGGGATGCGAAGAAGATGTTCCCGAACCTCGACTGGTTCAGCGCGGTGTCGTATCACATGATGGGCGTGCCGACCGCGATGTTCACGCCGCTGTTCGTGATCTCGCGCACGTCGGGCTGGAGCGCGCACATCATCGAGCAACGCGTCGACAACAAGATCATCCGCCCGAGCGCGAACTACACGGGCCCGGAAGACCTGCAGTTCGTGCCGATCGAGAAGCGCTGATCGCCCGCCGCGCGTGCCGGCGCCCGTGATGCGGGCTGCCGGCGCGCGCGGAACGTCATACCCAGATTCCCGCCCCACATCATGAATACCGCCAACCGCAAACCCCTGCCCGGCACGTCGCTGGATTATTTCGACGCGCGCGCCGCGGTCGACGCGATCGCGCCCGGCGCCTACGACACGCTGCCGTACACGTCGCGCGTGCTCGCCGAAAACCTCGTGCGCCGCTGCGATCCGGCGATCCTCGCCGAGTCGCTGAAGCAGATCATCGAGCGCAAGCGTGAACGCGACTTCCCGTGGTTTCCGGCGCGCGTGGTGTGCCACGACATCCTCGGGCAGACGGCGCTCGTCGATCTCGCCGGCCTGCGCGACGCGATCGCCGACGGCGGCGGCGACCCGGCGAAGGTGAACCCGGTCGTGGCCGTGCAGCTGATCGTCGACCACTCGCTCGCCGTCGAATGCGGCGGCTTCGATCCGGACGCGTTCGCGAAGAACCGCGCGATCGAGGATCGCCGCAACGAGGATCGCTTCCACTTCATCGAGTGGACGAAGAAGGCGTTCGAGAACGTCGACGTGATCCCGCCGGGCAACGGCATCATGCACCAGATCAACCTCGAGAAAATGTCGCCGGTGATCCAGGCGCAGGACGGCGTCGCGTACCCGGACACCTGCGTCGGCACCGACAGCCACACGCCGCACGTCGACGCGCTCGGCGTGATCGCGATCGGCGTGGGCGGCCTCGAAGCCGAGAACGTGATGCTCGGCCGCGCGTCGTGGATGCGCCTGCCCGACATCATCGGCGTCGAGCTGACCGGCAAGCGCCAGCCCGGCATCACCGCGACCGACGTCGTGCTCGCGCTGACCGAGTTCCTGCGCAAGGAAAAGGTGGTGGGCGCGTACCTGGAATTCCGCGGCGAAGGGGCGGCGAGCCTCACGCTCGGCGATCGCGCGACGATCTCGAACATGGCGCCCGAATACGGCGCGACGGCCGCGATGTTCTTCATCGACGGCCAGACGACCGACTACCTGCGCCTCACCGGCCGCAGCGACGAGCAGGTGAAGCTCGTCGAGACCTATGCGAAGGCAGCGGGCCTGTGGGCCGATACGCTCGCCAATGCGCAATACGAGCGCACGCTGACGTTCGACCTGTCGAGCGTCGTGCGCAACATGGCCGGCCCGTCGAACCCGCACAAGCGGCTGCCGACGTCCGATCTCGCCGCGCGCGGGATTGCCGGTCAGTGGGAAGAAAAAGCGGGCGAAATGCCCGATGGCGCGGTGATCATCGCCGCGATCACGAGCTGCACGAACACCAGCAACCCGCGCAACGTGATCGCCGCGGCCTTGCTCGCCCGCAACGCGAACGCGCGCGGCCTCACGCGCAAGCCGTGGGTGAAGAGCTCGCTCGCGCCCGGCTCGAAGGCGGTCGAGCTGTATCTGGAAGAAGCGAACCTGCTGCCCGAACTCGAGAAGCTCGGCTTCGGCATCGTGGCGTTCGCGTGCACGACCTGCAACGGGATGTCGGGCGCGCTCGACCCGAAGATCCAGCAGGAGATCGTCGATCGCGACCTGTACGCGACGGCCGTGCTGTCCGGCAACCGCAACTTCGACGGCCGCATCCACCCGTATGCGAAGCAGGCGTTCCTCGCGTCGCCGCCGCTCGTCGTCGCGTATGCGATCGCCGGCACGATCCGCTTCGACATCGAGAAGGACGTGCTCGGTCACGACCAGGACGGCAAGCCCGTCACGCTGAAGGACATCTGGCCGACCGACGAGGAGATCGATGCGATCGTCGCGTCGAGCGTGAAGCCCGAACAGTTCCGCAAGGTCTACGAACCGATGTTCGCGCGCAGCGCCGATGCGGGCGAGCGCGCGGCGCCGCTGTACGACTGGCGCGCGCAGAGCACGTACATCCGCCGTCCGCCGTACTGGGAAGGCGCGCTGGCCGGCGAGCGCACGCTGCAGGGCATGCGCCCGCTCGCGGTGCTCGGCGACAACATCACGACCGACCACCTGTCGCCGTCGAACGCGATCCTGCTGGATAGCGCGGCCGGCGAATACCTCGCGAAGATGGGCCTGCCGGAAGAAGACTTCAACTCGTACGCGACGCACCGGGGAGACCACCTGACCGCGCAGCGCGCAACCTTCGCGAACCCGACGCTGATCAACGAGATGGCGGTCGTCGACGGCGCGGTGAAGAAGGGCTCGCTCGCTCGCGTCGAGCCGGAAGGCAAGGTCATGCGGATGTGGGAAGCGATCGAGACGTACATGAATCGCAAGCAGCCGCTGATCGTCGTGGCCGGTGCCGACTACGGCCAGGGTTCGTCGCGCGACTGGGCCGCGAAGGGCGTGCGGCTCGCGGGCGTCGAGGCGATCGCCGCCGAAGGCTTCGAGCGGATCCACCGCACGAACCTGATCGGGATGGGCGTGCTGCCGCTCGAGTTCAAGCCGGGCACGAACCGGACGACGCTCGGCATCGACGGCACCGAGACCTTCGACGTGATCGGCGAGCGCACGCCGCGCGCCGACCTGACGCTCGTGATTCACCGCAAGAACGGCGAGCGCGTCGAGGTGCCGATGACGTGCCGGCTCGATACGGCCGAGGAAGTGTCGATCTACGAAGCGGGTGGCGTGCTGCAGCGTTTCGCGCAGGACTTCCTCGAATCGTCGCAGGCGGCCTGACGGGCGCACATTGGGAACACACATATGGCTCACATTCCTCAAATCAGGATTCCCGCGACCTACATTCGCGGCGGCACCAGCAAGGGCGTGTTCTTCCGGCTGCAGGATCTGCCGGACGCCGCGCAGGCGCCGGGCGCCGCGCGCGACGCGCTGCTGCTGCGCGTGATCGGCAGCCCCGATCCGTACGGCAAGCAGATCGACGGGATGGGCGGCGCGACGTCGTCCACCAGCAAGACGGTGATCGTGTCGAAGAGCACGCGGCCCGGCCACGACGTCGACTACCTGTTCGGCCAGGTCGCGATCGACAAGGCGTTCGTCGACTGGACCGGCAACTGCGGCAACCTGTCGGCGGCCGTCGGCCCGTTCGCGATCAGCGGCGGGCTCGTCGATCCGGCGCGCGTGCCGCGCGACGGCGTCGCGACCGTGCGGATCTGGCAGGCGAACATCGGCAAGACCATCATCGCGCACGTGCCGGTCACGAACGGCGCGGTGCAGGAGACGGGCGACTTCGAGCTGGACGGCGTCACGTTCCCGGCCGCCGAAGTGCAGCTCGAATTCATGGACCCGGCCGCCGAGGAAGAAGGGGCGGGCGGGTCGATGTTCCCGACCGGCAACCTCGTCGACGATCTCGCGGTGCCGGGCGTCGGCACGCTGAAGGCGACGATGATCAACGCGGGCATCCCGACGATCTTCGTCGAGGCGGAAGCGATCGGCTATACGGGCACCGAGCTGCAGGACGCGATCAACGGCGATGCGAAGGCGCTCGAGAAGTTCGAGACGATCCGCGCGCACGGCGCGCTGCGCATGGGCCTGATCGATACGCTCGATGAAATCGCGACGCGGCAGCACACGCCGAAGATCGCGTTCGTCGCGAAGCCGGCCGATTACGTCGCATCGAGCGGCAAGCGCGTGAACGCGGGCGACGTCGACCTGCTGGTGCGCGCGATGTCGATGGGCAAGCTGCACCACGCGATGATGGGCACGGCGGCAGTCGCGATCGGCACGGCCGCGGCGATCCCCGGCACGCTCGTCAATCTCGCGGCGGGCGGCGGCGCACGCAACGCGGTGCGCTTCGGCCATCCGTCGGGCACGCTGCGCGTCGGCGCGGAAGCACAGCTCGAGAACGGCGAGTGGAGCGTCACGAAGGCGATCATGAGCCGCAGCGCGCGCGTGTTGATGGAAGGCTGGGTGCGGGTGCCGGGCGACGCGTTCTGATCGTTGCGGGCGGTATCGATGGAGATGCGGGCGGCTTCGGCCGCCCGCGTCGTTTTCGTCAGCCGTGCAGGAAGCGGCGCAGCGCGTCGTGGCTCAGGCGGCGCGCCGTTTCGGACACGCGTGCGCCAGGCACGATGTCGAAACCGTGCACGCCGCCGGGCAGCACGTGCAGTTCCGTCGGCACGCCCGCGCGGAGCAGGCGCTGCGCATAGTCGAGATTTTCGTCGAGGAACAGGTCGAGCGAGCCGACCGACAGGAACGCGGGCGGCAGGCCGTCGAGCCGCGTGGCGCGCGCGGCGGCCGCGTAGGGCGACACGCCGTCGATGCCTGGCGCGTGACCGAGCAGCGAGGTCCAGCCGAACCGGTTGTTGGCCGCATGCCAGACGAATTCGCCGGTATGCGGATGCGGCGTGCGCGTGCAGGTGCGATCGTCGAGCATCGGATAGACCAGGTGCTGGAACGCGAGCCGGTATTCGCCGCGGTCACCGGCCAGCAGCGCCAGCGCGGCGGCGAACCCGCCGCCCGCGCTTTCGCCGGCCACGCCGATCCGCGTTGCGTCGATGCCGAGCGTATCGGCATGGCGGAAGACCCAGGCGAGCGCCGCGTAGCAATCTTCGATCGCGCCGGGAAACACGGTTTCCGGCGCGAGCCGGTAGTCGATCGAGATCAGCGCGCAGCCGAGCTGCGTGACGAGCGACCGGTGCACCGCCTCGAGATCCTTCGCCTTGCCGCGCACGAAGCCGCCGCCGTGCATGTGGACGATCGCCGGGAGCGGGCGCGCGTGATCGTCGGGCAGGTAGACGAGGACCGGGACGTCCGGCGCGCCGGCGGGACCGGGCACCATGTGGCGTTCGAGCGTGCTGCCGGCAAGGTCGGGCGGCGGCAGCGGCAGCACGCGTTCGCGCGACTGCGCGAGGTTTTCGACGCCGAGCGTGACGGTCGGCCAGGTCTCGAGCAGCGGGCGGATTTCAGGATCGACGAGATGCAGGGTGTCCAACGCGTGGCTCCATCATGAAGGTAGGAGGTGCGCCGTGGTCAGAGCACGCTGCGCGCGATGACCCAACGGTGCACCTCGGTCGGGCCTTCGAAGATGCGCATCAACCGCGCTTCGCTGGCCATCTGCTGCAACGGCATTTCCTTCGTCATGCCCATCGCGCCGAGCGTCTGCATCGCATGATCGATGACGGTCGATGCCGTTTCGGTGGCGAACACCTTGACCATCGAAATCTGCGTGCGTGCATCCTGCCCGGCATCCACGCGCGCGGCCGCTTCGTAGGTCATGAGGCGGCACGCGTGGATCTGCGTGAGCGCGTCGGCGACCCACCACTGGACCGCCTGGCGTTCCGCGAGCGGCACACCGAAGGTCTTGCGCTGTTTCGCATAGTCGCACAGCATCGTGACCGCGCGCTCGGCGCGGCCGATGCACCACGCGGCCATCTCCAGCCGCCGGTTCGCGAGCCGTGCCTGCATCGGCGCGAAGCCGGCGCCTTCCTGGCCCAGCAGTTGCGCCGCGGGAATGCGGCAGTCCTCCAGCACGATTTCATACGTCGACAGTCCGCCGATCATCGGGATCCGGCGCTCGATGACGAAGCCCGGCGTGTCGCGATCGACGATGAACGCCGACATGCCGCCGCGCTTGCCCTTGCTTCGATCGGTGAGCGCCATCACGATCGTCCAGTCGGCTTCAGGCGCGTGGCTGATCCAGATCTTCCGGCCGTTCAGTACCCAGCTGTCGCCGTCGCGCACGGCCGTCGTCGACAACGCGCCCGGATCCGAGCCGGCGCCGGGTTCGGAGATCGCCATCGCGGCGTGCGTGACGCCGCGTGCGTACGGGTCGAGATAGCGCGCGCGCTGTGCGTCGTCGGCCACTTCGCACAGCATCCGCAGGTTCGGTGAATCGGGCGGCAGGATGTACGGTGTCACGGTCGTGCCGATCGCCTCGTTCACGCCGACCATCGCGACGGCCGGCAGGTCCGAGCCACCGGCATCGAGTGGCGCGTCGAGGCCCCACAGGCCGAGTTGTCGGGAACGCGCGTCGAGGTGCGAGCGTTCATCGTCGAGCAGCCCGAAACGCTGGCCGTCGGCCTCGCGCGCCATGACGGCTGCTTCGAGCGGAATCAGCTCGTCCTTCACGAAACGTGCGACGAGGTCGCGGATCATCCGGTGTTCGAGTTCAAGGTCGAAATTCATGGGAGTCGATGAGTGGGAGAAAAGGGAGGTCGATGCCGTCAGCCGGCGTTCGCGCGTGACACCGCGCGGCCGCGCAGCGTGCCGAGCAACGCGATGGCGCCGGCCGCGAGCAGCGCGGCGTTGAAATACAGCCCGCCGCGCATCGACCCGGTGGCCGTGTTGAGCACGCCCATCAGAAACGGGCTCGCGAACCCGCCGATCGCGCCGGACATCGTGATCGCCGCGATCGCGACCGCCATCGAGCGCTTCGGCAGTGCGAGCCCCGGCAGCACCCAGAAAGCGGGCAACGACGCGGCGTGCGTGGCGACCGCGAGGCAGAGCGCGATCAGCAGGTGCGATGTGCCGCCGACGCTCGCCAGCCCGGCGAGCGCGGCCGCACACGCGAGCATCGCGCCGGCGCCGTGCCCGCGCCATTCGCGCCGGCGCTCGGTGCGCCAGCCCATCGCGAGCATGCCGACGATGCCGCACAGGTAGGGGAGCGCGGACAGCAGACCGATCTGCATCGCGCCATGCAGCCCGCCGCGATGCAGGATCACGGGCATCCAGAACACGAGCGCGTAGCCGGCGGCCGCGATCGCGAAATTGGCCGCGCACAGCAGCCAGAAGTCGCGGTGTGCGAGCAGTGGCCGCGCCGCGTTTGCGTCCGGCGTGCCGGCTTCGGCCTGCGCATGCGCGGCGCGCAGCGCGGCCTTGTCGGCATCCGACAGCCAGCGTGCGTCGTCCGGCCGGTCGTCGAGAAAGCGCAGCGCGACGAGGCCGAGCACGCTGCTCGGCAGCCCTTCGACGAGGAACAGCCATTGCCAGCCGCTCAGGCCGGCGGCGCCGTCGAAGTAAGAGAGGATCGCGCCCGACACGGGGCCGGCGATCAGTCCCGCGAGGTACAGCGCGGTCATGAACAGCGCGAATGCCTTCGCGCGCTGCCGCGGCGGATACCACGCGCCGAGATAGAACAGGATGCCGGGGAAGAAGCCGGCCTCGAACACGCCGAGCAGGAAGCGGCACGCGTAGAACTGCGCGGGCGTCGTGACGAACATCGTCGCGGCCGAGCCGAGCCCCCACAGCACCATGATCCGGGCGATCGTCTTGCGTGCACCGATCCGCGCAAGCAACGCGTTGCTCGGAATCTCGAATGCCATGTAGCCGATGAAGAAGATGCCCGCGCCGAGCCCGTAGACGGCGTCGGAGAAGTGCAGTTCGGCGGCCATCTGCGCGTGCGCGAAACCGATGTTGATCCGGTCGATGAACGACAGCGTGTAGCAGAGGATCAGGAACGGCAGCAGCCTGCGCGAGATCCGGCGGTAGAGCGCCTGCGTCGCGCGCTCGTCGACGGCGGCCGGGTGAGTGGAAAGGGTCGGGGTCATGGACACTCCGTCAGAAGCGGTGAACGATGCCGAGCGCGAACACCTGCTCGGTGCCGCCCGGTTGCGGCTGCAGGCCGACGACGACCGTGTTGCGGGCGTCGCCGCCGTTCTTCATGTAGAGATAGCGTGCATAGAGCGAGGTGCGCTTCGACAGCGGATGGTCGTAGCCGACGCCGAGCGCGGTCGCGTCGTTCGCCGAGCCTTTCACGTCGCGGCGCACGATCGAGACGAGCACGCGATCGAGCGCGCCGACGTTGATCGACGCGCCGGCGCTCGCGGTCGAGAACGCGGGCAGGTGCGGCGCCGTGCCGACGCCGTACAGGAACGCGGCGTACAGCTTGACGCGCGCGAACGCGTAGTTGGCCGCGAATACGTAGTGGCGCGTCGTCGACGGCGAGACGACGGGCGCCAGGTTGCCGGCCGATGTGTCGCCCTGGAAGCCGGCGCCGAGGTAGAGCCCGCCGATCCGGTACTGGAGCCCGGCGCCGTAGTTGCGCCCGGCTTGCGTCGACAGCGCGTTCGGCGTCGGAAAGCCGTACGTGGCCATCACGCGCAGGCCGTTCCAGTCGGGGCTCAGATACGACGCCGCCTGGTTGAAGCGCGGAATCGGCGGGGTCGTGTTGCTCGTGATCGTGTCGGTCGACGTCGCGAGCAGCGCGAGCGGCGACAATCGTTCGTTGAGCCCGAACGGATCGCCGTCGTACACGACGTAGAACGCGGGCGTGTATTGCCGGCCGAGCCGGAGGTCGCCGTAGCGCGTGTTCTGCAGCGACACGTAGGCCTGCCGGTAGAACAGCGTGCCGCCCTGGAACGATCCGTCGGCCGGCGAGAAGCCGCTTTCCAGCACGAACTTCGTCGATGTGCCGCCGCCGAGATCCTCGACGCCCGTGAGGCCGAAGCGGCTCGTCGACGAGCCGCCGCCGCTTTGCCGCACGCTCGACAGGCTGCCGATGCGATCGAATTCGACGTAGCTGTCGACGATCCCGTACAGCGTGACCGACGACGCGTGCGCCGACGTGGCGCACAGCATGCACGCGCCGATCAGGAGTGCTTTCCGTTGCATGAAGGTGTCTCCGTTCCATGTCTTTTTTTTGCGCGCCCGCGTTCTGGGAGCGGTTGCGCGCGGGGTGTCGCCGTGCCGTATCGGGTTCAGCGCCCCTTGAATACCGGCTTGCGCTTCTCGAGAAACGCGCGGGCGCCCTCGATCCGGTCCTCGCTCGCGTAGACGTCGGGGCCGACGTCCAGCCGCAGCGCGGCGGCCACCGGCAGCCCCTGGCTGCGCGTCGCGGTTTCCTTGATGCGGCGGATCGTGAGCGGCGCGTTCGCGGCGATCGTCTGCGCCAGTTCGCGCACGGTGTCGTCGAGTGCGGCGCCGGGGACGACGCAGTTCAGCAAGCCGGCGCGCTGCGCTTCGTCCGCGTCGAAGCGGCGGCCCGTGAACAGCAGCTCCATCGCGATCGCGCGCGGCAGCAGGCGCGGCAGCAGCACGCTCGCGAAGTTCGCGCCCATCCCGACCCGCGCTTCGGGCAGCGCGAAGGTCGCGTGATCGGCGGCGATCCGCAGGTCGCACGCGAGCGCGATTTCGCAGCCGCCGCCGATGGCGTGGCCGTTGACGGCCGCGATCGTCGGCTTGCGCAGTTCGAGAATCAGCTCGTGCACGTTGCGGGCGAGCCCGCGCATCGGCTGCATCCCGCGTATCTCGGGATCGCCGAGATCGACGCCCGCGCTGAACGCGCGTTCGCCCGAGCCGCGGATCACGATGACGCGGATCGACGGGTTGTCGTCGAGCGTGACGAGTTCGTCGCACAGGCGCCGGATCGCTTCGGCGGACAGCGCATTGGCGACGTGCGGGCGATGGATCGTCAGCCACGCGATGCCGTCGTCGTCGTTGCGCAAGATCGACGGCGCGTCGTCGCCCGTCAGCGAGGAAAACGAGCCGGACGCGCTCATGACGTGCTCCCGGTGGCGTCCGCGCGCGTGTCGTGGAGTACGCCAGCCTGCCGCAGTACATCCCGGCGCGCTGCGTCGATGCCGAACGCGTCGAGCACGGCGTCGGTGTCGGCGGCGAACGGTTGGGGCGGCCGGCGTATCGAGCCGGGCGTGCGTGACAGTTTGGCGGGGATGCCTGCGCCGGTGTACGTGTCGGTGTCGACGAACATCGCGTTGCGCGCGGCCTGCGGGTGGCCGAATGCATCGGCGACGGTATTGACCGGCCCGGTCGCGACGCCGGCCTGCATCAGCCGCTCGACGACGTCGTCGGCACGCAGCTCGGCGGTCAGCTGGCCGAGCAGCGTGTCGAGCGCGTCGCGATGCGCGACGCGCTGCGCGTTGGTCGCGAACCGCGGGTCGCGCGCCAGCTCGGGCACGCCGAGCGCGTCGACGAGCCGTGCGAACGTTCGGTTGTTGCCGGCGCCGGTCGCGACCGGCTTGTCCTTGCACGGATAGACGCCGTACGGCGCGATCGCGCCGTACACGTTGCCGGTCGCGACGGGAACCTCGCCGGTCGCGATCCAGCTCGTGCTGACCGGATGCAGCATCGACAGCGCGGTGCTGAACAGGTCGATGTCGACGTGCTGCCCGAGGCCGGAGCGCGTCCGTTCGACCAGTGCGAGCAGGACGCTCGATACCGCGCTCAGGCCGGCCGCGAAATCGACGACCGGGAACGGCACCTTGAGCGGCATGCCGCCCGGCTCGCCGTTGATCGACATGAAGCCGGCGAGGCCTTGCGCGACGGCGTCGTAGCCCGGAAAGCGCGCGAGCGGGCCGTCGGTGCCGTATCCGGAGATCGAGCAATGAACGAGGCGCGGGAAGCGCTCGCGCAGGCAGTCCTCGTAGCCGATGCCCCAGCGTTCGAGCGTGCCTTGCTTGAAGTTGTCGATCAGCACGTCGGCTGTTTCGAGCAGACGGAACAGCACGTCGCGTCCGTCGGGATGCGACAGGTCGAGTGCGAGATTGCGCTTGTTGCGGTTGAGCCCCCAGTAGTAGCTGGAAATGCCGTTCGGCATCGCGGGCCCCCAGTCGCGCGTCTCGTCGCCCTGCGGCGGTTCGATCTTGATGACGTCCGCGCCGTGGTCGGCGAGCGTCTGCGCGCAGAACGGCCCCGCATAGACGCGGCTCAGGTCCACCACGCGCACGCCTGCGAGCGCGCCTTCGGTACTGCTGATCATGACGATGTCTCCTTCGATGTGGATGCGATGCGCCGGCAGTCCGGCACGCGCCGGCTGCACGGCCGTGATGTGTCGCGGGTTCAGCCGCGCGCGGCGAACAGCGCGTTGACCGCCGCGCGATGTTCGGGCGTTGCGTGCGCGAACGCCTGGTACGACGCGGACAGGTCGAGCAGCGTGTCGAGGCTTGCATGGCGGCCTTCGCGCAGCAGCCGCTTGGTCAGGCGCAACGCGGTACCCGAGTGACGGGCGATGCGGCCGGCGAGTTCGTGGGCGTGCGCGAGGAGGTCGCCGTCGGGCACGACGCGCGACACGAGCCCGCAGCGCAGCGCCGCTTGTGCGTCCAGCGCGTCGCCCGTGAACGACATTTCCGCGGCGACGGCGGCGCCGACGATCTGCGGCAGGAACCATGCGCCGCCGTCGCCGGGCACGAGGCCGAGGGCGATGAAGCTCTCGGCGAAGCGCGCGCGGTCGGCGGCGATGCGGATGTCGCACATGCACGCGAGATCGGTGCCGGCGCCGATCGCCGGGCCGTTGACCGCCGCGATGGCCGGCACTTCGAGATGCTGGAACGCCTGGGCGAGGCGCTGGATGCCGCGACGGTAGCTGGTCCGGATCGCGGCGAGATCGTGCGGGTCCGATTCCATGAACGCGCGCATCGCCTTCACGTTGCCGCCCGACGAGAACGTCGTGCCGGCGCCGGTCAGGACCAGCACGCGGATCGATTCGTCGCGGTTCGCGTCGTCGCAGCATTCGGTCAGCGCGTCGATCGCATCGGTGTCCGAAATGGCGTTGCGGGTTTCGGGACGGTTCATCGTGACGGTCAGGATCGGGCCCTGCCGTTCACGGATCAGAAAGGCTGCCATGGTTGGTGTCTCCGTGTGTTCTGTGCCGCGGGACTTCACGTCGCGGGCCGAAGCCTAGTATCGTCACGACGGTTGGCGGCGGGAAATTCCGTTCCACATATGTGGAAGGCCCGTCCCGGTAGCTGCGGAGAGGGCGGGATGAGCGGAAACGTGGTCAAGAGCGCGGCGCGCGTGTTCGAGGTACTGGAACTCTTCAGCACATTGCAGCGGCCGCTGAGCGTGCGCGAGATCGCCACGCGCTGCGGGTATCCGGGGTCGAGCGCGGCGGCGCTGCTGACCAGCATGAAGGCGCTCGGCTATCTCGCGTACGACGACGCGACCCACGCGTATGCGCCCACCGCGCGGCTCGTCAATCTCGGCGAAGCGCTGGTCGATTCGGCGGCCGGCAGCCGGCGGCACTGGCATGCCGTCGCGAAGCGACTGGCGGCACGTACGCACGAGGCGGTCGTGATCGCGGTGCAGAGCGATCTGTACGTGCAGTACATCGATGCGGTCGAGGGTTCGCATACGATTCCGATCCAGTTCTACGCGCCGATCGGCACGCGTCGCGAGATGTGTATGTCGGGGCTCGGCTGGGCGCTGCTGAGCCTTCAGCCGGACAGCGCGATCCGCCGGCTCGTCTCGCGCAGCATCCGCAGGATCGGGAAGTCGGGCAGGACGATCGACGAGGATGTCGTGCTCGACAAGGTCGAACAGACGCGCCGGCTCGGCTATTCGTATTCGGCGCATACGGTCACGCAGGGCGCGGCGATGATCTCGATGGTGATCGCGGACGGCTGGAACGGCCTGCCGCTGGCGATGGGGGTGGCCGGTCCCGTCGAGAGGATCGACGCGCGTCGCGACGCGATCGTGAAGGCGATGCGGGAGGCGCTTGACGCACGGCGTCCGGATGCGGCAGCCGGCTAGTCGACTAGTCGGCCGACGCCGGCGCGAGCCGGCATTCGCATAGAATCGGGAAGTTTCGCCGCTCCTGTTCCGGCTGCATTTCAGCGAGGTCGCCATGGCATTGAACGCGCCGCTTTCCGGCATCCACATCGTCGAATTCGAAGGTCTCGGCCCCGGCCCGCTCGCGGGCTGGATGCTCGCCGGGATGGGCGCACGGATCACGCTGATCGCGCGCCCGTCCGGCCGCACGAGCGCGCCGGACGCGCTGCGGGCCCGCGACGGCGATCTGCTGCGCGAAGGCAAGACGATCGTCGAGCTTGACCTGAAGGCGCCGGCCGGCCGCGATGCGGCGCTCGACCTGATCGCACAGGCCGATGCGCTGATCGAGGGGCTGCGGCCCGGCGTGATGGAGCGGCTCGGTCTCGGGCCCGACGATTGCTCGCGCCGCCACCCGAAGCTCGTGTACGGGCGGATGACCGGCTGGGGGCAGCACGGCCCGCTCGCGGCCGCGGCCGGGCACGACCTGAACTACGTCGCGCTGACGGGGCTGCTGTCGCTGTCCGCGCCGCGCGACGGCCGGCCGGGCGTGCCGCCGACCGTCGTCGGCGATGCGGGCGGCGCGCTCGGGCTCGCGTTCGGGATCGTCTGCGCGCTGTTCGACGTTCGCGGCGGCGGGCCGGGGCGCGTGGTCGACGGCGCGATCGTCGACATCGTGTCGATGCTCGGCTCGCTTGCGCTGTGGGCGCGAGCGAACGGGCAGCTCGACGGCGCGCAGCCGAGCCTGTTCCACGATGCGCCGTTCTACGACGTGTATCGCTGCGCGGACGGCGAGTACGTGACGATCGGCGCGCTCGAACCGCCGTTCTATGCGTTGCTGGTCGAACGGCTCGGGCTGGCCGACGTCGATCCGGCATCGCAGTACGACCGCGCGCGCTGGCCGG
Organism: Burkholderia arboris; assembly: GCF_902499125.1. Classification (GTDB taxonomy): domain Bacteria; phylum Pseudomonadota; class Gammaproteobacteria; order Burkholderiales; family Burkholderiaceae; genus Burkholderia; species Burkholderia arboris. The sequence continues at coordinate 67,776 of NZ_CABVPX010000003.1, read as the reverse complement.
CGCTGAAGGCGCGTTTTGCCGACGTGTTCGCGCAGCAGCCGTCCGCGCACTGGCGCGCGCTGCTCGAAGGCACGGACGCGTGTTTCGCGCCGGTGCTGAGCGTGGCCGACGCGGCCGTACATCCGCACAACGCGGCGCGCGGGATCTATCGAACTGACGAGAACGGAAACGTGCGGGCGCGCGTGGCGCCGCGTTTCTTGCCGCTGGCTGACGACGCCGCCGGTTAGCGGCGCGAAGGCTTGCTGTGCGAAATCGGGTAGCGGCCGCTCAGACCGTTATCCGGCCCGTCTCACGCCGTTTCCTCCGGCGCATCCGACATCTTCCCGTCGCCGACGCGGTTGATCGTGCCTTGCGCGATCGCGACGAGCCGCTCGTGATCGCCGTCGATGACGAACACGTGACACTGGCAGGTCGCCTGGTGCCGTCCCGCATAAACGAGCTTCGCGCGCGCGACGAGCGTGCCGTTCACGGCCGGCCGCAGGTAGTTGATCTTGTATTCCGCGGTGATCACGCGCGGGCCGAGCACGAGCGCGCCCGCGAACGTCAGCGCATTGTCCGCGAGATAGCTGATGACGCCGCCGTGCACGAAACCGTGCTGCTGCCGCAGTTCCTCGCGCACGGGCAGACACAGCGACACTTCGTTGTCGCCGATATGCATCAGCTCCGTGCCCAGCAGCATGCTGAACGGTTGCGCGCGCAATGCGCCGCGCGCGTGGTCCGTGATGTCGGTCATCGAACTTCCTTCGAAATGAGTGCCCGCTTGCGCTGAACTCTAGGAAGGGGGCTGCGGATAAGCAAGGAAATTCGTCCGCATTTCCTGCAAATTCCGGTGCGATGCGACGCGATTATTGCGTCAAATACCGGAGATCTCCCGGTTTGCGGGCGATTCCGCGGGAATGCGCGGGCAACGCGAACTTTGCCGCGTTCCGTTCCTAAAGTCCGACGAAGAAATGCCGCTAATGCCGGGGCATTGCTTCATCGTCCGCTCTCCAGGAACCTCCCCATGTTCGGAAAAATCAAGCTCGCGTCGGGTCTGCTCGGCGTGTTGACCGTGTTTTGCCTCTTCCTGCTCGCGATCGAAGCGCTCGGCTTCTGGGCGCTCACGTCGACGCGTAGCGGCGTCGACGATCTGTCGAACGTCGCGATCGCGCAGGTCGGCGCGGCCAGCCGGGCGACCGAGCAGCTGCTCGACGCGCGCATCAACCTGTCGCGCGCCGGCACGCGGATGGTGCGCGGTGGCCCGAAGCCGGAAGACATCATCCGTCATGCAGGCGCGTCGCTCGCGGAAGCGGACAAGGCGTTTGCCGTGCTGACGGCCGCGCAGGCGGTCGACGACACGAACCGCGCACGCGTCGCGGCGCTGACCGAGCGTTATCGCGCGCTGCGCGGCGCGCTGGGCGAACTCGTGCAGTTCCTCGACGCCGACAACATCCAGGCTTTCCTCGACCAGCCGACGCAAAGCATCCAGGACGCCTATATCGCCGAACTGCACCGCTTCACCGACTACGGCGGCGCATCGAGCCGCGCGGCCCTCGACACGATCGACGGCGGCATGCTCTGGTTCAAGTCGGTCGGCATCGTGCTGCTGGTGGCGATGCTCGCGGCGAGCGCCGCGATCTACGCGGCTGCACGGCGCGCGGTGGTCGCACCGCTGGAGGAAGCCGGCCGCCACTTCGAGCGGATCGCGCAGGGCCGGCTCGACGAAGCCGTGCGCGCGGGCGGTGTGTTCGAAATCGACCGGATGCTGCGCGGCCTCGCCACGATGCAGGCGAGCATCGCGGGCACCGTGCGCACGGTGCGCCAGGCGTCCGACGCGATCCACCTCGGCGCGGGCGAGATCGCGGGCGGCAACGCCGACCTGTCGGCGCGCACGGGCACGCAGGCCGCGTCGCTCGAGGAAACGGCCGCGAGCATGGAGGAACTGACCGCAACCGTCCGGCAGAACACCGACAGCGCACGCGCAGCCAGCGCGCTGGCCGACGCGGCGCTCGAAGCGACGGGCCACGGCGGCGGCGTGGTCGACAGCGTGATCGACCGGATGCGCGGCATTGCGCAGAGCTCGGGGCGGATCGCGGAGATCATCTCGGTGATCGACGGCATCGCGTTCCAGACCAACATCCTCGCGCTGAACGCGGCGGTCGAGGCTGCGCGGGCCGGCGAACAGGGGCGTGGTTTCGCGGTGGTCGCAGGTGAAGTGCGCTCGCTCGCGCAGCGCAGCGCGCAATCGGCGAAGGAGATCAAGGCGTTGATCGAGGATTCGGTCGCGCAGATCAACGGTGGCGCAGCGCTCGTCGAGCGCGCCGGCGATGCGATGCGGACGGTGTCGGCGTCGATTACGCGCGTCGTGCAGACGATGTCGGAGATCACCTCGGCGTCGGTCGAGCAGAGCGTCGGGATCGAGCAGGTGAATCAGGCCGTCACGCAGATGGATCAGCTCACGCAACAGAACGCGGCGCTGGTCGAGGAAGTCGCGGCGGCGGCCGCGTCGCTGAACGACCAGACCGCACACCTGATGCAGGCGGTGTCGGTGTTCGAGCTGGGTGACGGACGTTCCGCACGCGGCGAGCGCGCGGCGCCGTCGTTCGCCGGGGCGGGTTACGAACCGGCCGGCAGCGCCGCGTAGGCGGTCGCGAGGTGGTAGGGCGTCGTCGACGGCATGTCGGCGCGCGCCACCTGCCCGTCTGCCGTCTTGCACTCGAACCAGCCGCGCGGATGCAGGAAGCGCGCGGCGAACCGCTCGATCTGCCGCGCGAGCGGCGCGGAGGCCGGCGTGCCGCCGTGCGTCGCGAGCGCGCGCAGGTATTCGGTCTGCGCCCAGATCCGCTGCGTGCCGTCGACGCATGCACCTTGCGCATCGAGCGCCGCACAGACGCCGCCCGTCTGCGGATCGACACCGTATTGCTCCGCGAACGTGAACGCGCGCGACAGCGCGGCGGGGAGCGCGGTCTGCGCGAGCCGCGCGCCGGCCGCATCGACCAGATAGAACCACTCGAACTGATGGCCGGGTTCGAAACGGTTGTCGGCTGCGCCAAGCGGCAGTTCGGCCACGCAGCCGGTGGCCGCGTCGACGAACGTGCGCTCGACGGCCTGCGCGGTGCGCGTCAGCGCATCGTCGAACGCCGCGTCGCCGAAGGCATCGGCGGCCGCGAGCCACGCTTCGGTCAGGTGCATCAGCGGATTCTGCAGCGCCCCGCTGCCGGACGACGAGAAATCGGCGTGTCGCGCCGCATCGAGCAGCGCGTCGCCGTGGTGCGGCGCGAAGCGGTCCTGGATCAGCCCGGCAGTCTCCTCGGCCACTTTGCGCGCGGCGGCGTCGCCCGACGCTGCATGCCACGCAGCGCACGCGAACACGATGAACGCGTGCGTATAGAGATCCTTGGTCGTATCGAGCGGCGCGCCCTGCGCGTCGACGCTGTAGATCCAGCCGCCGTGGCGCGCGTCGCGAAAGTGCCGGCACAGTGCGTCGAACAGCGTGGCCGCGTGCGCGGTGTCGCCGGCCTGCGCGAACACAAACAGTTGCCGTGCGCACGCCATTGCGCGATAACGGGTGACGGGCAGCGGCGCGTGGGTGGCCGGATCGACGGCCTCGAACGGCAACTGCAATGTCTGGTCGAACCCTGAACCCCGCCAGATCGGCAAGACGACGTGCGCGAAATGGTGGCGCAGCTGGGCGGCCTGGGCGGAAGCGGAGTCGGAAACGGGCATGACGGGGTTGAGCGCTTGGATCGAAACGTGTCGGCGCGGCCCGGAGGATCGGCGCGGCCGGGGCCAAGGATAAAACATTCCGCGCGGCCGGCACCAAAAAAAGGAGAGAAATCGGATGCTCAGCAACCTGGAACTCGTGATGCGGCTCGTTCTGGCGGCGGCGCTCGGCAGTGTCATCGGCTTCGAGCGCGAGCGCCTGTCTTGGGCGGCCGGCCTGCGCACGCACATGCTGGTGTGCGTCGGCTCGACGCTGATCATGATCGTGTCGGCGTTCGGCTTCGCCGACGTGCTCGGCAGCAGCGACCACGTCGTGCTCGATCCGTCGCGGATCGCCGCGCAGGTCGTGTCGGGGATCGGCTTCCTCGGCGCGGGCTCGATCCTGCTGCGCGGCGAGATCGTGCGCGGGCTGACGACGGCCGCGAGCCTGTGGTCGGTCGCCGCGATCGGCCTCGCGGTGGGCGGCGGGCTCTATCTCGCGTCGATTTCGGCGACCATCATCATCCTGATCATCCTGGCCGGCATCAAGCCGCTGGAACGACGCTACTTCACGGTGCGCCAGCGGCGCCAGCTCGCGCTGACGGTCGTGAGCGGCGCGTTGACGTTCGATTCGCTGCACGCGGCGCTCGGCCCGGACAGTGCGCGCGTGAAGCAGTTCATCGTGCAGCGCGCCGACGATACGGGCGAGCACGACGAAGTGCGCATCGCGCTCGCGCGGGTGTCGGAACTCGAATACCGGGCGATCTGCGACAAGCTGCGGGCGCTGAAGGGTGTCACGCGTTTCGAAGAGGGCAACGGGCTGTCGGGCGACGAATAGGCTGAATCGGCAACGGGGCATGCGACAATGACCGACCACCGATTCCGTTCGACATCCGGTTCCGCGCCTGCGGGCCCCGCCATCCGATTTCCATGACCGAATCCGTTTCCTTGCCTCGCCCCCGTTCCCGTTCCAGTCGTTCGTCGACCCGTTCCCGCCAGCGCTCGGCCGCTGCCGCAGGCAGCACGTCCGCAAGGGCGACGGCGCGGCCCGGCAACGCGCCGGCCGGCGATGCGCTGCGGGACGAACGGACGCTCGACCTGTTCGGCGATCCGGTGCTCGAGCCGGGCGAGCGTGCGCCGGGTGCGGCGCGCGATGAGGCTGTCGTGGAAGACGACGCGGCAGCCGGTGTCGCGGACGGGCGACAGGCCTCGCTGGACGGGTTCATCGCGCCGGAGGGGGCGATCGCGGCCTCGGCTGTGCACGCGGCAGCGGAAGGTGCGGCGACGCCGGATGTCGTGGCGGCAGCCGAGGGTGTTTCGACGCCGGAAGGTGATGCGGCCGCGGACGCCGCCGGTACATCGGCAGCGGGGCGCGTCACGAAGGCAGCCGATCTGCCTGCGGCCGATGGCGTGGCCACGAAGGCCGGCGTGCCTGCGGCCGACGACGCGATGAAGGCGGCAACCACGCTGCAAACGTCCGATGGCGCTGCGGCAAAGGCGATCGAATCGCCAGCGGCGGATGCTGAAGTCGAGCAGCCCGCGGCCGAGGTCGTGGCCGTCAAATCGCGCGACGGGAAAGCCTCCGGCGATGCCGTGAAAGAGCGCCGCCCATCGTCGGGCGGCAAACGCCGCGCGGCTGCCGGTGCAGGCGAAGCGGCGGCAACGCGATCCGGAGCGGTTGCGACGCGCGCCGACTCGACGCCGGAAGCGACCGAATCGAACTTGCCGCCGGTTGCCGCTGCGCCGGTCGAACCGCAGACGCCGGCGCAGCCGGCCGAGCCGGCCAGCGCCGCGCATTCCGCGAAGCCCGGCGAAGCGACGCCTCAGCCCGACGTTTCGCCGTCGCCGGTCACGCAGCCGGTGGCATCCGCCGCGTCTTTCGTGACCAGGCCGTCGTCGGAGCGCGCGCAGCCGGCCGCGCCGGCGTTCGACCCGGACACGCACCTGCGCCCGCTGACCGACCGGCTCGCCGCGCTGCAGGCCGACGTGGACGGCCTGACGCACACGGCCGATCGCGAGATGCGCCGCGTCAACCGCCTGCTGCTGGCGCTGGCCGTCGTCGTGCTGGCGGGGCTCGTTGCACTGGTGATGCAAACGCGGCAGATCGCGCACCTGAAGCAGGACGTGGCGTCGAAGCAGCAGCGGATCGATCGCCTCGCGGCCGATCTGTCGACGCAGCAGGCAACGCTGATGACGCTCGAAGAGCACCACGAAGCGCTGCTGTCGCAAGTCGACCGGCTGCAGCGCAACGCGAACCGCGAGGCGGCCGTCGCGAAGCGTGCTCATCGCGCGCGTTAATCGTTTCGACCCTATCATGAAAGCCTGACGGAGCAAGGATCGCCGGTCTGCACCGGCGATCGGCTGTTGCGCGCCTGCGGCAAACGGATGCGGTTCACTGGCAGAGTTCAGGGAAAACCCTTAGAATGGAGGTCATCTAAGGGATAACCCTAGTCACATCTGTCAGGAGTCTCACATGAGCTTCATCCTCGCCGTGCTGCAAAAGATCGACGACCTGTTCGTGTCCCCGCATCTGCCGCTCGACGCCGAATACTCGTACGCTGCGCGTCGCGCCGAAGCCGAGCGCGTGCGCCGTGCGCACCTCGTGCCGATCGTCCTGTACCGTCGCTGATTCGCTGATTCGCTGATTCGCTGATTCGCTGATTCGCTGATTCGCTGATTCGGCGCGGCGCTCGCTGCACCCGCCTGCCCGCTTTCCACCGTCGCGTTGCGCGCCGGTGCGACCGTCCCGCTACACTGGAAGTCCGATTCCCTTTGCGGCGACCGGGCCATGTTGCAGATGCGGCCGATGACGGCCGGCGAATTCCGTGCATACCGCACGCGAGCCATCGACGGCTACGCGCGCGATCTCGTTTCATCCGGACAAAACGCTGTCGAAGACGCCGCCGATCGTGCGCGCGCCTGTTTCGACACGCTCCTTCCGGACGGCCTGCTGACAGCCGGCCAGACCCTCGTGATGCTCATCGACGGCGCCGGCGGCGACGCGGTGGGCGACCTCTGGTACGCGATCGTGCCCGAAGGGCCGAACCGCACGCTGTTCATCTACGACCTCGACATCGTCCCGTCCCGGCGCCGCCAGGGCTGGGCCACGCGCACGCTCGATGCGCTCGACGCCGAGGCGCGCCGGTACGGCATCACTGAGATCGGTCTGTCGGTGTTCAATCACAACACGGCCGCCCGTGCGCTGTATCGCGCGTGCGGCTTCGCGCCAATCACGACGACGTTGATCAAGCCGGTCGTGTCGGACTGAATCCGCCGGCCGGCGATGCGTCGTGACGCGCTGCCGGTTCGAGGTTCGACACGCCGCAACCGGCCAGCGCCGGCACGCCTCCCGATCCTTCCTGTTGGCCGATGGCCGATGGCCGATGGCCGATGGCCGAACGGCCGTTCTGCCATCCGGCCAGCGCCACCGGCACGCTTCAGCGTGCGCGGCCTTTCCATCTCCGCAGCAGCAATGCGTTCGTCACGACGCTGACGCTCGAAAACGCCATCGCCGCGCCCGCGATCACCGGGTTCAGCAAGCCGAATGCCGCGAGCGGCACGCCGACCAGGTTGTAGACGAATGCCCAGAACAGGTTCTGCTGGATCTTCCGGTACGTGCGTTTCGAGATGTCGATCGCGTCGGCGACGAGCGCCGGGTCGCCGCGCATCAGCGTGATACCGGCCGTGTGCATCGCGACGTCCGTGCCGGTCGCCATCGCGATGCCGACATCGGCCGCGGCGAGCGCGGGCGCATCGTTGATCCCGTCACCGACCATCGCGACGATTCCGCCGTGCGTGCGCTTCAGCTCGGCGACGACGCGCGCCTTGTCGTCGGGCAGCACTTGCGCGTGCACTTCGCCGATGCCGAGCGACGCCGCGACGGCCGCCGCGCTGCCGCGGTTGTCGCCGGTCACGAGTGCGCTGACGACGCCGCGCGCGGACAGCGCCGCGATCGCGTCGCGGGCGCGCGGCTTCACGGTGTCGCCGAACGCGATCAGCGCGAGCAACGTGCGCGGCGCATCGGCACGCATCAGCCACGAGATCGTGTTGCCGGCGCGTTCGAGTTCGGCCGCGCGGGCGTCGAGCTCGGGCGGCACCGCGATGCCGAGCTCGTCGCGCCAGCGCGTGCTGCCGAGCGCGAGCAGCTGGCCGCCGACACGCGCCTCCACGCCGCGTCCGGCCACCGCGCGTGCATCGGCCGCGACGGCCGGCGGCGTGGTGTCGCCGCGCGCGGCAACGTCCGCATCGTATGCGGCGACCACGGCACGCGCGAGCGGATGGTCGCTCTGCCGCTGCACGGCCGCCGCAAGCGCGAGCGCGTCGGGGCGCGACGCGCCGACGGCTTCGAACGCCGTCACGGACGGCTTGCCTTCGGTCAGCGTGCCGGTCTTGTCGAACGCGATCACGGTCGTGCGTTGCGCGAGTTCGAGCGCTTGCGCGTCCTTGATCAGCACGCCGTGCCGGGCTGCCACGCCCGTGCCGGCCATGATCGCGGCGGGCGTCGCGAGACCGAGCGCGCACGGGCATGCAATCACGAGCACCGCGACCGCGTTGAGGATCGCGGTTTCCGTCCCGGCGCCGGCGATCAGCCAGCCGACCAGCGTCAGCACGGCGATGCCGAGGATCGCCGGCACGAACACCTCGCTGACCCGATCGACGAGCCGCTGGATCGGCGCCTTCTCGGCCTGCGCGGATTCGACGAGGCGAATGATGCGCGCGAGCGTCGTTTCCGCGCCGATCGCGGTGGTTTCGACGACGAGCGCGCCTTCGCCGTTGATCGAGCCGGCCGTGACGGCGTCGCCGTCGTCTTTCGGTACCGGCAGGCTTTCGCCGGTGATCAGCGATTCGTCGATGTGCGAGCGGCCCGACACGATCCGGCCGTCGACGGGCACGCGCTCGCCGGGCCGGATGCTGACCTGCGTGCCGACGCGCACCTGCGCCAGCGGCACGTCGCGCTCGACGCCGTGCTCGACGACGCGCGCACGGTCGGGGCGCAGCGCGTTCAGCGCACGGATCGCCTCGGTGGTCTGGCGCTTCGCGCGCGATTCGAGCCATTTGCCGAAGCGCACGAGCGTGACGATGACGGCCGACGCCTCGAAATACAGATGGCCGGGATGCGCGGGATCGCGCAGCAGCATCCACAGGCTCAGGCCGTATGCGGCCGACGTACCGAGTGCGACGAGCAGGTCCATGTTGCCGGTGCGCGCCTTCACCGCATGCCAGGCCGCGCGGTAGAAGCGCGCGCCGAAGCCGAACTGCACGATCGACGCGAGCACGAGCTGCAGCCAGCCGGGCAACATCAGGTCGATGCCGAACGGCGCGACGAGCATCGGTGCGACGAGCGGTGCGCTCAGCACGGCGGACCAGATCACGAGGTTGCGTTCGCGCACCGCTTCGCGGCGCTTGCGGGCATCGGGGTCCTGCGCGGGGCTGGCCGGTTGCGCGTCGGTGCCGGCCGTTGCGCCGGCTGACGGCGCGGCGGCGAGCGATGCACGGTAGCCGGCTGTGGTGACCGCCGCGATCAGCGTGGCGGCGTCGAGTGCGCCGGCGCCATGCACCGATGCGCGCTCGGTCGCGAGATTGACCGTCGCGCGCGCGACGCCCGGCACGGCGGCCAGCGCTTTTTCGACGCGGCCGGCGCAGGACGCGCAGGTCATGCCGCCGATGTCGAGTTCGAGTCCGGCGGAGGCGGAGACTGCGGGCGGCGTGGCGGCGGCGACCGGTGTCGCGCCGTAACCGGCCTGTTTCACCGCTTCGGCGAGCCGCGCGGCGGACACGCCGGCTGTGGCGTCGACGGTGGCGCGTTCGGTCGCGAGGTTGACCGACGCACGCGTGACACCCGGCACGTTTGCCAGTGCTTTTTCGACGCGCGACACGCAAGACGCACAGGTCATCCCGTCGATGTCGATTTCGATGCTGGCGGGCGTGGCGGGCAAGGCGGCGACGGCGGCCGGGATGGCGGTGTCCGGCACCGCGGGCGTCGCACCATAGCCGGCCTGCTTCACGGCATCCGCCAGTTGCGCTGCGGAAACCCCCGCCGACGCGTCGACGGTGGCGCGTTCGGTCGCCAGGTTGACCGATGCGTGCGTGACGCCCGGCACTTTCGCCAGCGCCTTTTCGACGCGCGACACGCATGACGCACAGGTCATGCCGTCGATATCGAGCTCGATCGTGGCGGCGGCGGGAGGAAGCATGGTCGCTGCGGACGGCGCTGCTTCGTGCTGCACATGCTCCGCCGGTGCGGCCGCGGCGGCTTCAACGGCCACTTCGCGCACGGCCGCGCGGTAACCGGCTTCGTGGATTGCGTCGACGAGCCGGCCGGGCTCGACCGTGTCCTGCGCGGTCACCGTCGCCGCATGCGCATCGAGATCGACCGCAGCATCGACGACGCCCGGCACGGCGGCCAGCGCCCGCTGCACGCGGCCCGTGCAGCCGCCGCAATGCATGCCGTCGACGCTCAGCTCGATCGTTTGCAGCGCTGCGGAGGCAAGTGGTTCTGTCATGTCGGATTCCCCAAAAGCGCGGTTTGTGCCGCGAATGGTTCCAGTATCAACATTCCCATGATGGTAAGGTCAAGCACCAGATTGCAAGTGCGGAGGGGGGCGGATTCCGGGAGCCCCCGCGGGCCCCTTTCAGCCTGTCGATCCTATATGGGGGTGATCGCGCTGCACACCAGTTGTTCGCTTTCGTAGAAAGCGGCGCATGATCTGCACCTGACGGAGCAATATGCCGACCCCGGCTGTAAAATCCGACGCTCTATAAACAGGCGCGGGGGCCATCCGATGTTCGATTTCAAAAATTCCAGCAAAGAGGCATTGAAGGCGGAATACAAGCGTATTGCCCGGGAAGTCGGCGACGATCAATTCTTTACGAAAAAGGAGTTGAATCATCTGCCTGAAATCCTGATGGACGGCGAGCAGGTGTTGGCCTTTTCGTCCGGATTGATGGACGGCAATACCTGGTTGATCGTACTCACCGACCACCGCGTCGTGTTCCTCGACAAAGGTCTCATTTACGGTCTCAAACAGGTTTCGATCAATCTCGACAAGGTGAATTCGGTATCGGGAACGACCGGAATGATGTTCGGCGAAATCCGCATCGAGGATGGCGCCAGCGAGCGGATCATCAAGAACGTCTGGAAGAAAACGGTTGTGCCGTTCACGAACAAGGTGAGAGACGCGATTCGCGAGTACACGCGGGCATCGAATCCGGCGGTCGCCGTATCCGCGCCGCCTGCCGCCGACGACGTCGTATCGAAGCTGGAGCGGCTTGCCGCGTTGAAGGAGCGGGGGATTCTCACCGATGCCGAGTTCTCGGAGCAGAAGATGAAGATACTGGCGTCGTAATTCCGAGGGAACAGGCATTGCAGGCGGGCCGTCGCATCACGGGGAAGCGACGGGCCTGCCGGCCATGCAAACTGCGCCCGTTCCGCATAAGGCATTGCGCTGCCTATGCCCGGAATGCGTAATCGTCGACGTTGTACCGGTATTGACTGGCCGCAGAGATCCGTCGCTATTGGCCGGCCCGTCATGATCCATGCCGGACAGTTGGCAATGCCGAAAAATATAATCGGTCAATTGTCCTGATTGACTGAGCGCCGGAACGGCGCCAAATCCCGTGGCCCTGCGCCATACCATTTCGCATTTCGTTTTCGATACGACGTGCCAGCCGGAAGTTTTTATATTAACAATGACGATATACTTCCCTTCGTTAACCTTGCAGTGATTTTAAATGGTGGTCAATTGGCCACATGTAATCGTATATGGTTGTCAATTGACCATCTTTTCGCAAAGGCTCAAAGAGGAACGCCAGCGTCTCGGATTGAACCAGACGGCGTTTGCCTCTCTCGGCGGCGTGTCCAAGGATGCCCAACTCAACTACGAGAACGGCTCGAGACGCCCGGATTCAACGTACCTGGAGGCCGTCGCCACGCATGGCGTCGACGTCCTGTATGCGCTCACGGGACAGCGCGATGTCACCGCGCTTTCCGTCGACGAGGGCGATCTCGTGCGCCGATATCGCGAAGCGCCGACCGTCGTGCGCGCCGCGGCCTTCGCGGCCCTGGTCGCTGGAGCGATGCCCGGCACGCTTGCGCAGCGACAGGACAGCAACGGCATGGAGCGATCGGCCGGCGATGACGCGGGCGCGCCCTGCACGATCGCCCCGGGTGCCTTGCACGAGAAACGGACTGTCCGCGATTGACGGACCTGACAGTCATCGCGTGCGGCCGCATGGCAATTCAATTTCCAACAAGCGCAGATGCGCTAATGATATGAGGGACCAATGAAAAAACTGTTCAAAATCGGCCTTGGCATCGTGCTTGCGCTCATCGTCATCAGTGTGATTTTCGGCAAGAAGCCGGCACCGTCCGCCGCATCGAGCGCGGGAACCGATGCACCGGCGGCGCCGGCGCAGGCTGCACAGGCGCAAAAGCCCGTTGAAACGGTGAGCGTCACCGCATCGGCGCTGTTCACCGCTTACGACAAGAACGAAGTCTCCGCGGACCAGAAATACAAGGGCAAGGCCCTGGCCGTGGGCGGAACGGTTCAAAGCATCGACAAGGATGCCTTTGACAACATCGTCGTGAAGTTGAAGACCAGCAACCAGTTCATGCCGGTCAATGCCTATCTGAGCAAGGAACACGAAGCGCTCGCCGCGTCGCTGGAAAAGGGACAGAAAGTGTCGTGGGTGTGCGAAGGCGCCGGGCGCCTCATCGGCAGCCCGATCCTGCGAGATTGCTTTCCTGCGTAATCGTTGAGCAGGTCTGCGTCACGAAGCCCGCGATTGCGGGCTTTTTTGTTTTTACCGATCCAGGCGTGGAGAGGTCGACAGGCGGAGCGTTCGTCGGTGGTACGAACCGCCTGTCTTTGCTTTCATTTTCACAACAGCGGAGATCCGGTCAGAAGTCTGATGTATTCGGCGTATTAGGGATTGCCCCGAGGCGCTATGATACCGGCCTGACATCAGCGCCCACCGTTGCGAAACGTAGCAAAACGGCATCCGGGCAGGCTGGGGTGCCTTGCATTCGCCGTTCGCGAGACGAACAAGGCGTTGACTGAAAAGAACGATATTCGGCCAGTAATCGATGATTGAAAACCTGCAGGAATCAGTTTCTCTGCGGCGCGCGTGCGTGTCGCTGGCCATGACGGCGTTGCTCGCGGGGTGCGCGTCGCAACCGGATGCGATCCAGCGGAAAACCGGCTGGATGCGCGCGGAAGTCGCCGACTCCTATGTGTATGCGTATCCGCTCGTGCTGATGGACGTCGCGAAGGAAGCGGCGACGGGCGGCGACGGCGCGCAACCGGGGCAGGCGCCGCTCAACACGCTGCGCCACGCACAGGCGCTGCCGCCCGTCGGTGCGGTCAATCCGCCGCTGCCGGGCGTTGACACGCTCGACTCGACCGGCTGGCTCGACGTGACCGCCGAACCCGTGATCGTCACGTTGCCCGACACGCGCGGCCGCTACTGGGACGCGCGCGCGCTCGACATGTGGACGAACGTGCTGTGGTCGGCGTCGAGCGTCGTGCCGCGCGGTGCCCGCGGTGCCGTGCGATCGCAAACGATTGCCTTCGCCGCGAAGGACTGGCAAGGCACGCTGCCGAAGGGCGTGCTGCGCGTCGACGTGCCGTCCGCCAATGCGTGGCTCGACGTGCGGCTGCAGACGAGCGGCGGGCGCGACCTCACGAACGTGAAGAAACTGCAGCGGGCGATCCGCGTGGTGCCGCTGTCCGTCTACACGGGCGCCGAGCGCGGCGCGTCGGTCGCGGTGCATGCGGGCAGCGCGCCGTCCGAAGCGGTGGGCGGCGGCACGCCGGCCGAGCAGGTGGCCGCGCTCGACCCGAAGGCGTTCTTCGCACGCTTCGCGCAGGCGCTTCAGGACAATCCGGCGCCGGTCGACGACGCGCACGCACTGGAATCGCTCGGCGACATCGGCGTGACGGCCGGCTACCCGGTGCTGTGGACGGGCGACCGCCTGACGGCCGCGACGGCCGGCGTCGCCGAGGCGCGCGCGCGGCTCGCGGCGGCGCCGTCGAACCTGCTGAACGCGAACGGCTGGAGCTGGATCGGCGACACGGCCGGCAAGTACGGCCAGGACTACGCGCTGCGCGCGTATGCGGCCTACACGCAGTTCGGCGCCGCGACGCGCGACGACGAGACGCTCGCGGTCGTCCGCGTCGACAGCGACGGCCACCCGCTGAACGGCGCGAACCGCTACGTGCTGCGTTTCGCGCCGGGCGCGCTGCCGCCGGCCCGCGCGTTCTGGACGCTCACCCCCTATACGACGAACGGCGCACTGCCCGACGTCGGGTCGGCGCGCCGCTCGCTCGGCGATCGCGACCGGCTGCGCCGCAACCACGACGGTTCGATCGACATCGTCGTGTCGGCATCGCCGGGCGGCGCGCATGCGGGCAACTGGCTGCCGGCGCCGCGCACCGATTTCGCGCTCACGTTGCGCCTGTACGCGCCGAAGCCGCAGGCGAGCGACGGGTCGTGGATGCCGCCCGTCGTCGTCCGGAAATGAACGGTTGACCGCCACCGTTGTCCGACCGGCGGGCGCGGTGGTGGCGCCCGAACCCCGTATCGTCACCTCCTGAGCCTATACTTTCGGGATAGCGTGCGCGGCCGCCCGGTTGTCCGGCGCGGCCCGGCATCCATTCCCGAGGCATTCAAGCATGGCAAGCCCAGACAAAGAAACCGTATCCTCGACCCTCCATGCCCTCGGCGGTGTTGCACGCTCGCGCCGTGCCCGGCGTATCGGCATCGGCGTGCTGATCTTCCTCGTATTGTTCGGACTGCTCGGGTTCTTCGCGGCGCCGCCGCTGATCCGTCACATCGCCGAACAGCAGCTGAGCAAGCAGCTCGACCGGCCGGCCACGATCCAGCGGATCGCACTGAACCCGTACACGCTGAACCTCGAAGCCGACGGCATCCACCTCGGCGAGCGCGGCGGCCAGGGCGACTTCATCGACATCGGCAAGCTCGTCGTGAGGCCGTCGTGGTCGTCGCTGTTCCGCGGTGCGCCGATCGTCAACGAAATCCGGCTCGACTCGCCGCGCTTTCACATCGTCCGCTACGACGCGCAGCGCTTCAACTTCACCGACCTGATCGAGAAGTTCTCCGCGCCGTCGCCGAAGCCCGAAAGCAAGCCGACGCAGTTCTCGGTGTCGAACATCCAGGTGAACGACGGCCGGATCGATTTCGACGACCGTCTGCTGAACGAAAAGCACGTGGTCGACAACTGGACGCTCGGCATTCCGTACATCGCGACGCTGGCCTCGAAGACCGACATCTTCGTCGAGCCGAAGCTGCGCGCGCGCTTCGACGGCAGCCCGCTCTCGATCGACGGCAAGACCAAGCCGTTCGCGCAGTCGCGCGAATCGGAGATCGCGCTGAAGTTCGACCGCCTCGACGTCCCCAAGCTGATCTCGTACGTGCCGGCGAAGCTGCCGGTGGCCGTGACCAGCGGCCTGCTGAGCAGCAACCTCACGGTCAATTTCGTGATGAGCGGCGAGACGCCCGCGCTGCGCGTATCGGGCACCGTCGACCTGAGCGACGCGAAGGTGACGGACCATGCGTCCGCGCCGCTGTTCGCCGCGCGCGGCGTGCACGTCGCGGCGGCCAGCCTCGAGCCGCTGCGCAACGCGATGCACTTCGACGAGATCAAGATCGACCAGCCGGTGGTCGACCTGTCGCGCGACAAGCAGGGCGTGCTGAACGTCGAGAAGCTCGTCGCGCAGCCGGCTGCCGCCCCGAAGGCCGAAGCCGGCAAGCCGGCCGCACCGGGTGCCGCCGCCGCTTCCGGCGCCGCCGGCGCCGCGGCCAGCGGCGCGAAGGCCGACGATGCCGCCGCGAAGGAAGCGCCGCCGCTCGACCTGACGATCCGTCATTTCGCGATCGACGGCGGCACGGTCAACGTCGACGACCGCGTGCCGGCGACACCGACCGCGATGTCGCTGACGAAGCTTGCCGCGACGCTCGACGGCTTCTCGCTGCAGGGCAAGACGCCGGCGAAATACACGTTGTCGACGTCGCTGTCGCGCGGCGGCGACGTGACGGCCGAAGGCGCGTTCAACCTGGCGGACAAGCAGGCCGACACGAAGCTGACGGTCGCCGCGCTCGCGCTGCCGGCGCTGCAGCCGTACCTGGGCGAGGCGACGCGTGCGCGCGTGCTCGACGGCACGCTCGGCGCGACCGTCAACGCGAAGACCGACTGGGGCAAGACGCCGCTCGCCGCGGAAGTCGCCGACAGCACGATCAGCCTGAAGTCGCTGAAGATCGCGACGCCGGACAACAAGGCGCCCGCGATCGTGCTGCCCGACGCGAGCGCGAAGATCGCGAAGGTCGACGTCGCCGCGCGCACCGCGGAGATCGCGAGCGTCGACGCGAGCGGGCTCGCGCTCGACGTGAAGCGCCTGAAAGACGGCAGGATCGACCTCGCCGCGCTGGCCGAACCCGCGCAGGCGTCGGTGCCGAAGCGCACGGTCGCGCGCAAGGCCGAGGCCGCCGCGCCGTCGTGGCACTACCGGATCGACGCGCTGAACGTGAAGGATTCGTCCGCGAACTTCACCGACCTGTCGACGCCGCGCCCGGTGAAGCTGGCGATCAAGCCGCTGGAACTGTCGGTGCAGAAGCTGAGCGACGACCTGACGAAGCCGCTGCCCGTGCAGCTGAAGGCGACGCTGAACCGCAAGGGCTCGCTGAACGTGACGGGCGACGTGACCGCGCAGCCGCTGAAGGTCGGCCTGAAGATCAACGGCAACCGCCTCGACGCGGCCGCGTTCGAGCCGTACTTCGGCAGTGCGCTGAACGCGACGATCGCGAGCGCGCTGCTCAACGCGCAGGGCAACCTGACGTTCGCGCAGGTGAAGGACACGCCGCGCGCGACTTATCGCGGCGACGTCGCGCTGGTCGACGTGCGGATGCTCGACAAGGCGACGTCCGACCCGTTCGCGGGCTGGCGCTCGCTCGCGCTGTCGAACCTGAAGGCGAACTACGACGAGAAGGGCACCGACGTCGACGCCGCGCGCGTGACGTTCTCGAACTTCTACGGCCGCGTGCTGCTCGATGCGCAGGGGCGTCTGAACCTGAAGGACGTGGTCGCGAAGGAGACGGGCCCCGCGCAGTCGCTCACGCGTGACGCGAGCAAGGGCGAGCCGGTGCCGCTGTCGCCGCAGGCCGCGTCGGCGCCGGCCGCCGCGCAGCAGGCATCTGCGCCCGCACCCGCGTCCGCGACGGTGGTCGTGAAGGCCGCGACGCCGCCGCAGAATCCGGTTCGGATGCACTTCGGCGAGCTCGTGCTGCAGAACGGCCGCGTGACCTACACGGACAACTTCATCAAGCCGAACTACACGGCGAACCTCGTCGCGATCAAGGGCACGGTCGGCGCGTTCGGCACGGATTCGACGACGTCCGCGCCGGTCGACGTCGCCGCGAACCTCGCGGGCAACGGGCCGATCTCGATCAAGGGCTCGGTGAACCCGCTGATCGAAAAGCCGGCGCTCGACCTGACGGCGACCGCACACGACATCGAGCTGACCAACCTGACGCCGTACTCGGCGAAGTACGCCGGTTATCCGATCACGAAGGGCAAGCTCAACGTCGATTTGCACTACCAGCTCGCGAACGACCAGCTGTCGGCGAACAACCACATCTTCATCGACCAGCTCACGTTCGGCGATCGCGTCGAGAACGACACCGCGACGAAGCTGCCGGTGAAGCTCGCGATCTCGCTGCTGAAGAACACGCGCGGCCAGATCGACGTGAACCTGCCGGTGTCGGGTTCGCTGTCGAATCCGGAATTCAGCGTCGGCGGGCTGATCTGGCACGCGGTGCTGAACCTGATCGCGAAGGCCGTCACGTCGCCGTTCACACTGCTCGCGAATGCATTCGGCGGCGGCGGCGAGGACCTCGGCTATGTCGAGTTTGCGCCGGGCTCGTACGAGCTGACCGACGCGCAGCAGAAGAAGCTCGACACGGTCGTGAAGATGCTGACCGAGAAGCCGTCGATCCGCCTCGACCTGATCGGCCGTGTCGATCCGGCCCAGGACACGCCGGGGCTGCGCGACGCGTACGTCGAGCGGTTGGTGCGCCAGCAGAAGCTGAAGGACGTGGTCGGCCAGGGCGAAAGCGTCGATCCGATGTCGGTGAAGGTCGACAAGACCGAATACACGAAGTACCTGACGCGCGCTTACAAGGCCGCCGACTTCAAGAAGCCGCGCAACCTCGTCGGCCTGCAGAAGACGCTTCCCGATGCGGACATGAAGCAGGCGCTGGCCGATCACGCGCCGGCCGACGACAACGCGCTGCGGGCGCTCGCGCAGCAACGCGCGCAGGCCGTGCGCCAGTACCTCGACGGGAAGATCGATTCGAGCCGCGTATTCGTCGTCGCGCCGAAGCTCGACGCGAAGGGCATCTCGGACAAGGGCGCGACGACCCGCGTCGACTTCGGGCTGCAGTAAGCCTTGCCGCCATCCGCCGCCGCGCCCGCACCTGCTGGGCGCGGCGGTTTTTTTCAGCGCGCGGCGATCGCCGGTTCGCGCTTGTCCAGTTCCTTCCTCGCGGCCAGCGGCAGACGGGCGTCGTCCCACTGCGTCAGCCATTCGATTTCCTTCGCGGTGAACACCTGTCCGTAGTTGCGCAACGCGTACTGCAGCGCGTCGACGACGTGGTGGCGAATGATTTCGGGGGTACGTGCATCGTCCAGCACGAACCGGAGAGCTTCCAGGGTCGACATACTCGTGCTCCGGGTCAGGGAAAACCCTTTATCACACGCCAATAGTCGCGGGCCAAGCCGAAAAAAAATCCGGTTGCACGCGTTGGCGCCCCGAACGGCATCGCATTGCGACCGCGTCATGTCACTTGCGATTGGTTACGTTTGACAGAGAACAGAAAGCCCCGCTTCATCCGGTCGCCGCACGATCCGGCGATATTTTGCGCGCCTGATGGCAAGTCGTGCAGTTCAACGTCAATCGATGAGGTGGGGTGATGATTTCCAGGTTCGTCAAGCAACGAAAAATGGCGGTGATGGTGGCGGGCGCGCTGGCGCTCGCAAGCGCGGGCGCGTATGCGGCGCAGCAGGATGGCAACAGCCAGGGCGAGAACGGCGGCAATGCGCGCCGCGTGGTGAAGCACGTGCTGCTGCTCAGCGTCGACGGTCTGCACGAGCAGGATCTCGCGCGCTGCATCGGCGCGAACACGTGCCCGAACATCGCGGTGCTCGCCAAGAGCGGCGTGACGTACGCGAATGCGTACACGCCGGGCCTGTCGGATTCGTTCCCGGGCCTCGCGGCGCTCGTGACGGGCGGCTCGCCGAAGACGGCCGGCCTGTTCTACGACGTGTCGTATGACCGCAACCTGTATGCGCCGGGCGATACGACGTGCTCGGGCAAGCAGGGCTGGAACGTCGTGTTCGACGAAACGACGGGCATCGACGCGATCAACGGCGGCAAGCTCGTGCACCTCGACGGCGGCGGCGCGTTCAACCCGCAGGCGATCCCGCATGCGCGCGTGAACGGCCAGTGCGTGCCCGTTTATCCGCACAACTACGTGAAGACCAACACGGTGTTCGAAGCCGTGAAGGCCGGCGTGCCGAACGCGCACACCGCGTGGGCCGACAAGCACGCGTGGGGCTACGACTGGCTGAACGGCCCGTCGGGCACCGGCGTCGACGACATGATGCGCACCGAGATCAACTCGATCGACCCGGCGACGAACACCGACTACACGGACGTCTATTCGCACACCGCGCGCTTCGACAACCTGCACGTGCAGGCACTGCTCAACCAGATCGAAGGCCGCGATTCGACGGGCACGAAGCGCGCGCCGGTGCCGACGCTGTTCGGCGCCGACTTCCAGACGCTGAGCGTCGCGCAGAAGTCACCGGTCGCAAAGGGCGGCGGCTATCTCGATGCCGACTTCACGCCGAACGGCCAGGTCGCGAACGCGATCACCTACGTCGACAACTCGATCGGTCATATCGTCGCGGCGCTGAAGCAGGCGAACCTGTACGCGTCGACGGCCGTGATCGTCACGTCGAAGCATGGCCAGTCGCCGACCGATCACACGAAGCTCGTGAAGAACGGCGACACGCTGACGAAGCTGCTCGAAACGAACAATTACCTCGATCCGAACGGCAACTTCGGCCAGAACAACACGACGACGGGCAACCTGAACGACGGTTCGGGCCTGGTCGGCACGGGCTTCGTGCAGACCGACGACGTGGGCCTGATCTGGCTGCGCGACCGCAGCCAGCGCACGGCGGTGGTCGAGACGCTGAAGGCGAACCTGGGCTGCAATGCGCCGGGGATCTGCGCGGACGGTCCGCAGGCGTATGTCCTGCATGGCGCGGCGCTGGCCGACCGCTTCGGCGATCCGGCCAACGGCCGTACGCCGGACATCATCGTCCAGCCGAATCCGGGCGTGATCTACACGGCGAGCACGAAGAAGGACGAGGAGCACGGCGGCAACGCACCGGACGACAGCCATCTCGGCTTGCTCGTGTCGTATCCGGGCATCCACCGCGCGCGCACCGTGAACGACCTCGTCGGCACGAAGCAGGTCGCGCCGACGATCCTCGAGCTGCTCGGCGCCGACCCGCGCCTGCTGCATGCGGTCGTGGCCGAGAACACGCGTGTGCTGCCGGGGCTCGGGATCGGGCGCTGACGCGGCAGGCCGGATGTCGCCGCCGGGCGGCGTCCGGCGCCGGGCGCGCGTTGCCGTGCGGCGGCGCGCGCCGTTCGCTTTCGAGGCGACGTCGTGCCACCCTACGCGCGCCCCGATTCGTCCAGCATCCAGTCCCTGAATCGCCGCAACGCATCGCTCGTGTCGAGACGCTCCGGCGCGTAGCAGAGGTAATGTCCCTGCGCGTCCACGTCGACCGGTGCGTCGAACGGCTCGATCAGCGTGCCCGCCGCGAGATTGTCGAGAATCAGGAAACGCGGCACGAGGGCGATCCCGAGCCCCGCCTGTGCGGCCTGGATCAGCACCGAATACTGCTCGAAGCGCGGCCCGGCCAGCGCGTTCATCTGCGATGCGCGATGACGCTCCGCCCATGCGGACCACGCGATCTCCGCCTGCTCGTGCACGAGGCGCGGCGCCGTCGCCGCGTCGGCGGGCGCGTGCAGCGCATGCCGGTCGGCGAATTCGCGCGAACAGACCGGCACGAAGGTTCGCCCGCCCAGATAGTCGCTTCGCACACCTTCCCATCCGCCGTCGCCGTAGCGGATCGCCGCGTCGAGTCCGAAAGGAAACACGTCGCCGGGTGCGAGATGGCGGCGAAAGCTCAGCGTGACGTCCGGCGCCGTGGCGAGAAAGCGCGTGAGGCGCGGCAGCAGCCACTTGGTCGTGAACGTCGGCACGCTCGCGATCGTCAGCAGGTCGCTGTTCTCGCGCGCGCTCAGCAGTTCGATCGATGCGTTGCCGATTTCGCGCAACGGCCCGACGACGCGTGCGTGATACACCTGGCCCGCACGCGTGAGCGCGAGGCCGCGCCCCTCGCGCACGAACAGCTTCACGCCGAACAGGGCTTCGAGGTTCGCGATCTGCCGGCTGACTGCGCTCGGCGTCAGGCCCAGCTCGCGGGCCGCGTAGGAGAAGTTCAGGTACTTCGCAGAGGCGGCGAACGCGTGCAGCTCCGCCACGTTCGGATACAGGTGCTTCATGGCGGGCTGTTCCGTCCTTGCACAGGTCGATGCGCGCTTTTTACGTTTTTTTCATGACGATGCCATGTCGAAACCGCACACTGCGCCGGCTTCGACAACGCAAGCGGGCCCCGTCCGGCGGGCGTCGAGCGAGGCGTTCCCCGATCGTCAGCGAGTGAGTTCATGCATCCGTCAACCGCCCCGGCATTGGCCGACGGTGTTCCGATTCGTCGTAACAGACCGGCCTGTCCGCGCGTCGGCAGGCTGTTGCTGCAGGCGCTGCTCGCGGCGTTCGCGCTCTACCTGCTGTTGCCGATCGCGTTGCTGCTGATCGGCGCCGTGGGCGAATCGTGGACGAACACGCTGCTGCCCACCGGTGTCACCGGGCACTGGTTTGCCGACCTGGCTGCGAACCGGAGCTTCACCCGCGCGTTCGGCGTGAGCTTCATGGTGGCGCTGGCGTGCTGCGCGCTCAACGCGGTGATCGGCCTGCCGCTCGCGTATGCGCTGCATCATCGCGCGCAGGCCGGCGGCGGGTTCGCGACGCGCGTCGTGATGCTGTTGCCGGTCGCCGTGCCGGCACTGACGCTCGGTTTCGGCTACATCGCGATCTTCAGCGGCGACACGCTGCCGTGGCTCGGCACGTTGCCGTTGATGATCGCGGCGCACGCGGTGCTGACGTTGCCGTATCTGCTGCAGACGCTGCTCGGCGACCTGCGCCACCTCGGCCTCGCACGGCTCGAGGCCTGCGCGGCGACGCTCGGCGCGACGCCGCTGCGCCAGTTCGTCACGATCGTGCTGCCGAACCTGCGGCACAGCCTGTTTTCCGGCCTCGTGATGGTCGCCGCGCTGTCGATCGGCGAATTCCAGATCTCGAACCTGATCGCCGGCTTTCGCTACCGGAACTATCCGATCGTGCTGCTGCAGGCGTTCTACGGCGCGACGGGGATGGCGTGCGCGGCCACCGTCGTGCTGCTCGTGCTCGCCGTGCTTGCGACGCTCGTGTCCGTCGGCACCGTGCAACGTCTGAAATGAGCCATCCATGAGTCTCGAATTCGAACACGTCAGCTTTCAGTATCCGGGCGCCCGTCATGGCGTCGACGACGTCACGCTGTCCGCTGCGCAGGGCGAACTGCTCGCGGTGATGGGGCGCAGCGGGTCCGGCAAATCCACGCTGCTGAGGCTCGCGGCCGGGCTGCTCGACGGCTGGCGCGGCCGCATCGCGATCGGCGGTGCCGACGTGGCCGGCGTGCCCGTGTGGCGGCGCGAAGTGGGGATGGTGTTCCAGCACTACGCGCTGTTCCCGAACCTGTCGGTCGTCGACAACGTCGCGTACGGGTTGCGGATGCGCGGCGTGGCGGCCGGCCTTCGGCGCCGGCGCGCGCTCGACATGCTCGAGCGGGTCGGGCTGTCGGCCCATGCGACGCGCGGCGTCGCGATGCTGTCCGGCGGGCAGCAGCAGCGCGTCGCGCTTGCGCGGGCGCTCGTGATCGAACCGAAGCTGCTGCTGCTCGACGAGCCGCTCGCGGCGCTCGACGCCGGCATCCGCCATCAGTTGCGCGACGAGATCCGCGCGCTGCAGCGCGCGTGCGGCGCGACGACGCTGTTCGTCACGCACGACCAGGACGAAGCGCTGAGCATGGCCGACCGCGTCGCGATCGTCGACGGCGGCCGCGTGCTGCAGGCCGGCACGCCGCGCGACCTGTACGAGCGCCCGGCCACCGCGCAGGTCGCGCGCTTCGTCGGGCATTCGACGGTACTGCGCGGGCGGGTACTCGCGCACGGCGAAATCGACGTGAGTTTCGCGACGCTGCGCGCGGAAACGGGCGCGCATCGCCCGGGCGAGGACGTCGCAGTGCTGGTGCGGCCCGAGCACGTGCAGGCCGATCCGCCGGCGCAGAGCACGAACCGCATCGAAGGCCGTCGCGGGGAAGTGCGTTATTTCGGCGCGACGCAGCGTTACGACTTCATGCCGGACGGCTCGGCCGACGTGCTGCTGTGCGAAGGGCGCGAACCCGCCGCGCGCAGCATCGCGGTCGACCCGCGCCATCTGCTCGTGCTGCCGGCATCGCCGGACGCGCACTGATCCCTTTCGTTCAACGGAGATTCACGATGCTTGCAGGCTCCCCTCTTGTGAAGGCCATGCGCGCCCGCGTGCTGGCGCTGTGCGCGCTCGCGGCGCTCTCTTGTGCGGCAGCGCAGGCCGCGCCGCTGTATCCGGGCGAAGACGCGCTGTACGCGAAGGCGGCCGACGAAGGGCTCGTCGTGTCGTTCGATACCGGCCCCGAATGGGCGAACTGGAAGGCGCTGTTCGCCGAATTCCGCAAGCGCTATCCGAAGGTCGAGATCACGTACAACGACATCGGCTCGGCCGCGACCGTCGTCGCGCTCGACAAGTCGCGCCGCCGTCCGCAGGCCGACACCGCGTACTACTTCGCGGCGTCGGCGCTCGATGCCGCGGGCAAGGACGTCGTCGCGCCGTTCCGGCCGGTCAACTTCGACAAGCTGCCGGGCGTGTTCCGCGCGGCTGACGGCCGCTGGTTCGCCGTGCATTCGCTGAACATCGCGTTCCTCGTCAACCGGAAGCTCGTCAAGAACGTGCCGCAGCGCTGGTCCGATCTGCTGAAGCCCGAGTACCGCAATGCGGTGGTCTATCTCGACCCGCGCTCGACCGGGCAGGGCCAGGTCGCGGTGTTCGCGGCCGCGTATGCGAACGGCGGCAGTGTCGAGAACCCGAAGCCGGGCGCCGACTTCTTCGGCAAGCTGAAGCAGGCCGGCAACGTGCTGCGCGTCGAGGGCACGACGCCGTACGCGAAGTTCGTGAAGGGCGAGATCCCGATCCTGATCGGCTACGAGAACGACGGCCTCAAGGCGAAGTACGCGGACGGCATGGGCGATGCGGCCGACGTCGTGATTCCGCAGGACGGCAGCGTATCGGCGCCCTATGCGATGAGTCTCGTGAAGAACGGCCCCAACCCGTCCGCCGCGCAGCTCTGGCTCAACCTCGTGATGAGCGACGTCGGGCAGGCGCTGTTCGCGCAAGGCTATGTGCGCCCGGCGGTGCCCGGCACGCCGGTCGCAGCGGAGGTCGCGGCGAAGCTGCCGAACGCGCCGCAGGTGCGTCCGCTCGATGTCGCGAAGGCGGCGGCGCGCAAGGCCGAAGTCGACCAGCTCTGGTCGCAGGCCACGCTCGGCCAGTAAGGGGCGCGGGATGCACGCTTCCTTACCGGAACGCGGTGTATTGCGCCGCTTCGGCGCGCTGCCCGCGGCGGCCTTGCTCGCGGTGTGTTTCGTGCTGCCGCTGGCCGCGTTGGTCGAT
Organism: Burkholderia arboris; assembly: GCF_902499125.1. Classification (GTDB taxonomy): domain Bacteria; phylum Pseudomonadota; class Gammaproteobacteria; order Burkholderiales; family Burkholderiaceae; genus Burkholderia; species Burkholderia arboris. The sequence goes on along the minus strand of NZ_CABVPX010000003.1, from coordinate 43,137 downwards.
GCGGCGTGCGCGGACGGTGGCCGCGCGTTTGCGGCGGTGTGGCGCGATCCGCTCGTCGCCGACGCGATCGCGCGCTCGCTGGCGTTGGCGATCGGCGCCGGCACGTTGTCGGTCGGCGTGGGCGTGCCGGTCGCATTCGCGCTGGCCGGGCAGTCGCCGGCGCGGCGCCATTGGTCGCTCGCGCTGCTCGGTGTACCGCTCGCGTTTTCCGGGCTGGTGATCGCGTACGGCTTCATCCTCGCCTTCGGCCGCGCGGGCTTCGTGACCACGCTGCTGGCCGCGCTGGGCGCCGATCCGACCGTGGTCGGCGGCGCGATCTACACGATGCCGGGGCTCGCGGTCGCGTACGCGTACTACCTGATCCCGCGCGTCGCGCTGATGATCTACCCGGCGCTCGCGAATCTCGACCGGCGGCCGCTCGAGGCGGCGCTGACGCTCGGCGCGCGGCCGTGGCGTGCATGGCTCGACGTTGCATGGCGCGAGCTGTGGCCGTCGGTCGCGTCCGCATGGTGCCTCGTGACCGCGATCGCGCTCGGTACCTACGGCACGGCGATCGCGCTGGCCGGCACGCAGATCAACATCCTGCCGCTGCTGATGTACCTGAAGCTGTCGGACGGGCAAACCGATTTTTCGCAGGCGGCTGTGCTGTCGATCGTGCTGACGGCGATCTGTACCTGCGTTCTGGCACTGGGGGAAGGTCTTGTTCGCCAACGACGTCATTGAATGCGTGTGGTCCGAGCCGGCGCGCGATGCGCTCGCGCGACTGGCGCAGCGGCAACGCGGCACGCGCCGGCACCGGATGCCGGTCGGCCTGATCGGCCCGCGCGACGCGACGGATGAGCAGATGCGCACCGCGGAACGGATTGCGCACGCGGTTGCGTCGACGGGCGTCGCGCTCGTCGGCGGCGGCAAGCAGGGCGTGATGGAGGCCGCCGCCCGTGGCGCGCATGCGGCCGGCGGCTGCGCGATCGGGCTGTTGCCCGAAGACGATGCGACGCTTGCGAATCCGTACCTGAGCGTCGCGCTGCCGACCGGGCTCGGCATCACGCGCAATGCACTGGTCGCGCGAGCGTCGCTCTGCCTGATCGCGGTCGGCGGCGGGCTCGGCACGCTGTCCGAAATCGCGCTCGGGCTGCAGTGGGGCAAGCCGGTGTTCACGATGTGCGGCGCGCCGCAGGTGGCGGGCGTCGAGTGCTTCGACGAAGCGGACGGGCTCGTCGTGCGGGTTGCCCAGTGGCTGGCCGATTCGGCATAGCGCCGACGGGCGCGCGTCGGGCACGGGCTTGAAATGACGGGCGCAACCCGCCATATTGGCTACGCATCACCCGTTCAACGACGTACCGAGAGGATCGTTCATGCGCCTTCTGCTTGCCCTGCTGCTGCCGTGGTTCCAGTTTTTCACGATCGGCCGCCCGATCGCCGGGATCATCTGCCTGGTCCTGCAACTCACGATCATCGGCTGGCTGCCGGCCGCGATCTGGTCGGTGTATGCGTTGAGCCAGTACAAGACCGACCGCAAGATCGACGCGGCGTTGCGCGAGCGGCGCTGACGCAGGCGGCCACGGGCGTCGCCGCTCGCCGTGGCCACCGCCGGTTACTGCGGCGGCGGCCCGTCCAGTTCCTCGGCCCGCGCGAACAGCCAGTCGACGAACGTGCGCAACGCCGGATCGTCGTCGTTGCGATACAGGCAATGAAACGGCGGCCCTTCCAGGTGGACGTCCGGAAACAGGGCGACGAGCCGGCCGCTCGCGAGAGCGTCGCGCACCACCGCGCGCGGCGCGAGGCACACGCCGAGCCCGCTCGCGGCGGCCTGGACCAGCAGGAAGAACTCGCGATAGAACGGTCCGCGCAAGGTTTCGGTGACGTCCGTGCCGGCCTGGTGGAACCAGTATTGCCACGCCTGCGGCAGCCCCGCGTAGTGGAGCAGCGGCGCGCTGCGGAGGTCCGCCGGCACACGCGCCTGTGCGAGCACCGGATGGCCGGGCGCACACACGGGTAGTGCGACGTTCGCGAGCAGCGGGCGCGACACGAAGCCCTTGCGGCGCAGCTCCGGCGTATAGCGGCGGATCACGATGTCGCACGCCTCGTCGATCTGGTCGCGCTCCACGTCGGCACTCGTGACGAGCTGCACGTCGATGCCGGGATGCGCGGCCTGGAACACGGCCAGTTGCGTCAGCAACCATCCATGCGCGAATGACACGGACGCGTTGACCCGGACCGAATGGCCGCCGACGGGCTCGAACATCTGCCCGGTCGCCTGTGCGAGCCGGCCGAGGCAGCTCGCGACGTCGACGAGGTAATGCCGCGCGCGCGGCGTGAGCCGCAGCGAACGCCCGTCGCGTTCGAACAGCTTCTGCCCGAAGAACGATTCGAGCACGCGGATCTGCTGCGCGATCGCGCTCTGGGTCACGTTCAGTTCCTCGGCGGCGAGGGTGATGCTCTGCAGTCGGCCGGCAGCTTCGAAGCTGCGCAGCGCGTTCAGGGGCGGCAATCGGCGCATCGTGAGATCGCGAAGAAAAGCTACACAGTGGGTCAAAAAATGTCGTTTGTCGCGGCTTGGGCGCGTCCCTATGATGGCGCCGACAGGAGAAAACCGCGATGACGATCATAGCGCCACCCGATTGCCGATCAACCGGAATTCGCCGCCGTTTTCGCGACCGGCGCACGGCGCCGCGCGCGATGCGCCGCGTGGCAGCGGTGCCGCCGGTGCGCGGCCGCGGTGCGCTGGCGCTCGCCTGCGCCGGGCTGCTCGCGATGCTGGCCGGGTGCGCGGCGAAGCCGCAGAACGAACGCCAGATCGGCAACGGCGGATCGCTGGTGCGCTACAGCTCCAGCCAGACTGAAGTCGACCTGACGGACCACGAGCAACAGACGCTGCGCATGATGACCGATCGCCGCTATGCGGGCGCGACGCAGGCGCGCACGCTCGACGCGGTGGCGGCCGTGCTGCGTGCGCAGGGCTATGCGCCGGTGACGGTCGACCGCGACATGGGGCTGATCGAAGGCGGCCGCAGCAACACGCTGATTCCGAAGTGGCGGCAACTGCTGCGCGGCGCGCTGAAGGCGAAGATCGGCGGCTTGCCCGCGAAACCGGATCACGAGCGCGTGGCCGCCGTCGTCTCGGTCCGCGTCACATCGGCGCGCGACGCGATCGTGCGGGCGCGCTTCGACCGCACGGTATGGGACAGCAACGGCGATTCGCGGATGAAGACCGTCGTCGAGCCCGATTGCTACCAGACCTTCTTCAGTGCAATGGACAAGGCGATGTGCACGACGTCGTGCGAGCGGTGAGCGGCACGCACGTGCCGAGGCGGGGAGGAATGGAGGGGGGGGGCTGCCGCCCGACGGCGGGCGGATGCGCGAGCCGGGGCGCGCGGCGCGCAGCACGAAGGCGCCTGCGAGAAAACGGCCGCCCGGATCGTCGTTCGACCGGGGCGACCGCTTCGCTTACTTCACGGCAAACAGCGTCAGATTCATGAAGATCTTGAACGCATAGCCGAGCGTGACGGCGCCGATCACGCCGCCCGCCCACAAGACGACGAACCACATCCAGCCGCGCATTCGCGGCCGTGGCGCCTCGGGTGGACGATCGGCGGAATTAGTGGTGGTAGTAATGCTGGTCTTCATGGCGCACCTTGCCTCGGAATACCCAGTAACCCATCGTCGTGTAGGCGATGATGATCGGGAGGATAACCGCTGCGCCGACCAGCGTGAAGGTCTGGCTCGAACGCGGGGCCGCCGCTTCCCAGATCGTCATCGTCTGAGGAATCGCATACGGGAACAGCGTGACGAGCAGGCCGACATAGCCGAGCAGCACCAGCGCCAGCGCGAGCACGAACGGCGTCATGTCGTGCCGGTCGCGTACCGCACGGCGCATCCACACCGCGCACCCGGCGACCAGGAACGGCACCGGCAGCAGGCGCCAGAACAGCCCCGAATCGAACCAGCGCTGCGCGATGGCCGGATCCTGCAGCGGCGTCCACAGGCTGACGACCGCGATGAAGCCGAGCAGCACGACGGTCAGCGGCCACACGACGCGATGCAGGCGGCGCTGCAGGTCGCCTTCGGTCTTCGCGACGAGCCAGCAGCAGCCGAGCAGCGCATAGGTCACGATCAGGCCGAGGCCCGTCAGCAGGCTGAACGGCGTGAGCCAGTCGAATGCGTCGCCCGCGAACACGCCGTCCTTCACGTTGATGCCCTGCAGGAACGCGCCGAGCGCGATGCCCTGGAACAGCGTCGCGCCGGCCGAGCCGCCGATGAACGCGAGATCCCACAGCTGTTTCGTGCGTCGCGCCTTCGCGCGAATCTCGAACGACACGCCGCGGAAGATCAGGCACACCAGCATGAAGATCAGCGGCAGGTACAGCGCGGACAGCACGGTCGAATAGACGATCGGGAACACGGCGAACAGCCCGGCGCCGCCGAGCACGAGCCATGTCTCGTTGCCGTCCCACACGGGTGCGACCGTGTTCATCATCAGGTCGCGTTCCTTCTCGTCCGGGAAGAACGGGAAGACGATGCCGATGCCGAGGTCGAAGCCGTCGAGCACGACGTACATGAAGAGCCCCAATGCGATGATCGCGGCCCAGATTACGGTGACGTCCATAGGTTTTCTCGTTTGCGAAAGGGGGGCTCAGACGGTTTCGAGCGGCTCGTCGACGGCCGACATCGGGCGGCGCGCGGTGTGATCGGGGCGCGTGTCGGGCGTGTCGTCGTGCTTCGCGTCGGGCAGCGCGGGGCCGGCCTTCATCAGCTTCAGCATGTAGTACACGCCGGTGCCGAACACGAGGAAGTACACGATCACGAACGTCATCATCGACAGGCTGACCTGCTGCACCGACAGCGGCGACACGGCCTGCGCGGTACGCATCACGCCGTAGACGACCCACGGCTGGCGGCCCGCTTCGGTCGTCACCCAGCCCGCGAGCAGCGACACGAAGCCGGTCGGGCCCATCACGAGCGCGAAGCGCTGGAACCCCTTCGATTCATACAGGCGGCCGCGGCGGCGCAGGAACCACGCGAGCGCGGCAAGGCCGATCATCGCGAAGCCGAGGCCGACCATGATCCGGAAGCTCCAGAACACGACCGTCGAATTCGGCCGGTCTTCCGGCGGGAATTCCTTCAGCCCGCGGATCTCGCCGTCCCAGCTGTGCGTGAGGATCAGGCTGCCGAGGTGCGGCACTTTCACTGCGTAGCGCGTCGTTTCCGCCTTCATGTCCGGGATGCCGAACAGGTTGAGCGGCGTGCCGCCCTTTTCGGTTTCCCACAGCCCCTCGATCGCGGCGATCTTCGCGGGCTGGTGCTTCAGCGTGTTGATGCCGTGCTGGTCGCCGATCACGGCCTGCAGCGGCGCGAGCACGAGCAGCAGCCACAGCGCCATCGAGAACATCTTCTTCACGCTCTTGTCGCGGCGGCCCTTCAGCAGGTGCCACGCGCCCGTCGCGGCCACCACGAGCGCGGCGACGATGAACGCGGCGATCGCCATGTGGAACAGGCGGTACGGGAACGACGGGTTGAAGATGATCGCGAACCAGTCGGTCGGCACGACGCGGCCGTCGACGATCTCGAAGCCCTGCGGCGTCTGCATCCAGCTGTTCGACGCGAGGATCCAGAAGGTCGAGATCAGCGTGCCGATCGCGACCATCAGCGTCGCGCCGAAGTGCGCGCGCGGGCTGACGCGGTTCCAGCCGAACAGCATGATGCCGAGGAAGCCGGCCTCGAGGAAGAACGCGGTCATGACCTCGTACATCAGCAGCGGCCCGGTGACGGCGCCGGCGAAGCTCGAGAAGCCCGACCAGTTCGTGCCGAACTGGTAGCTCATCACGACGCCGGAGACGACGCCCATCCCGAACGCGACCGCGAAGATCTTCGACCAGAACAGACAGAGGGTTTTGTAGTACTGCTTGCCGGTCCTGAGCCAGCGGTATTCGAGCACGGCGATGAAGCTGGCGAGGCCGATGCTCAACGCCGGAAAGACGATGTGAAAGGAGACGGTGAACGCGAATTGCAGGCGGGCCAGATCGAGGGCCGAAAGTGCGGTGTCCATACCAGATGACCGAAGCTGACGATACCCGCCGGCGGGTGCCGGCGGACCCCGGCAGACAGGCGTCGGGGTTGGCTGGAGTATGTGCCGCGATGTTGCACCGCGAAATGCGCCAACTCGTCGCAGATGTCCAGCCTGTCGCGCGTGATTGCGGGATAAATCGTTGATTCGTATCAAGAAGGCCGTTCGCGGCGCCCGCGGGTGCGGCGTGGCGCTCTGACGCACGTGCGTCAATATGGCGCGTCGCGTCATCGGAACGGTTCCGGCCATGCGGAAATCGCGCGGCGGGCAGTCCGCGCGCGGCGCCAGGTGCAGCCGATCCGTTTCGGCGCATTAACGCGTAACGGACGCCGGCGTACCGGCGGGCCGTCGCGGGGAGCGGTGTCACACGGGTAACGTCGCGCAACATTGGCGTGGCCGCCGGTAATGGATGCCGGATCGCGCGCGGCGTAGCGTTCCGGGTGTCGGGTTCGCATCGACGAACCGGCCTGCCGGAGAACGTGACGTGAATGGATTGAAGCTCGCGCTGGGCGCGGTTGCCGCGGTGGCGCTCGCGACGGGCGGCGTGGCCCATGCTGCCCGGGTCGGGGTCTATATCGGCCCCGGCTACCCGTATTACACCCCCGTCGTCCCTGTGCCGTACTACTACCCGCCGCCCGTCGTCGCGGTACCGGTCGATCCGCCGCCGCCGCCCGAGTATGTCGAGAAGGGGCAGCCGCAGGACGACGGCGACGCGAGCCTCTGGTACTACTGCGACGCGTCGAAGCACTACTACCCGTATGTGAAGACCTGCAAGTCGGGCTGGCGATCGGTGCCGGCGCGGCCGCAATAACGGAGCCGCGACGATGACATCCGCCTATCGATTCTTGCGCGTGCCGGCTGCGCTGGCGCTGGCTGGCCTGCTGGGCGCATGCGCGTACATGCCGGCCGGGCCGAGCGTGATGGCGCTGCCCGGCACCGGCAAGTCGTTCGACCAGTTCCGCGCCGACGACGGCAGTTGCCGTCAGTACGCGTTCGAGCAATCCGGCGGCGTGAGCGCCGGACAGGCGTCGACCGCGAGCGCGGTCGGCAGCGCGGCCGTCGGTACCGCGCTGGGCGCGGCGGCCGGCGCCGCGTTCAACGGCGGCACCGGCGCCGCCGTCGGCGCGGGCGCGGGGCTGCTCGCGGGCAGCGTCGTCGGTGCGGGTGCCGCGCAGGGCTCGGCCTACGATGTTCAGCGCCGTTACGACTACGCGTACCTGCAGTGCATGTATGCGACGGGCAATCGCGTGCCGGTGCCGGGCGGGATGAGCGGCGGCAGGGGGGGCGGGTATGGCGGTGGCGGATACGGCGGCGCACCGCGCGCGGCGCCGCCGATGCCGCCCGCCGGCGTCCAGCCGCCGCCGCCGCGATATTGACGCGTGATTGCGGCTCGCCGGCCGGCACACGCTGCGTGAATTGCGTACACTCTGAGTCTCGTTTCGGCAGGGCCGGGCGCAGGGATGCCGGTCCGCGTTTACTCAGGGCATAGCGATGATCGATTTACGCAGCGATACCGTGACACGTCCGAGCCAGGCAATGCTGGCCGCCATGACTGCCGCCGAGACCGGCGACGATGTCTGGGGCGACGACCCGACCGTGCTGCGCCTGCAGGCGGTAACGGCCGAGCGGGCCGGCAAGGAAGCCGGCCTGTTCTTCCCGAGCGGCACGCAGAGCAACCTGGCCGCGCTGATGTCGCATTGCGAGCGCGGCGACGAATACATCGTCGGCCAGCTCGCGCACACCTACAAGTACGAAGGCGGCGGCGCGGCCGTGCTCGGCAGCATCCAGCCGCAGCCGATCGAGAATGCGCCGGACGGCACGCTGCCGCTCGCGAAGATCGCCGCGGCGATCAAGCCGCTCGACAATCACTTTGCCCGCACGCGCCTGCTCGCGCTCGAAAACACGATCGGCGGCCAGGTCTTGCCGGACGGCTATGTGCAGGAAGCCGTCGCGTTCGCGCGCAGCCGCGGGCTGTCCACGCACCTCGACGGCGCACGCGTGTGCAACGCGGCCGTCGCGTCGGGGCGGCCGATCGCCGAGCTGTGCGCGCCGTTCGACACCGTGTCGATCTGCTTCTCGAAAGGGCTCGGCGCACCGGTCGGTTCGGTGCTGGTCGGCAGCCGTGCGCTGATCGAGCGCGCGCAGCGCTGGCGCAAGGTGCTCGGCGGCGGGATGCGGCAGTCGGGCATCCTCGCGGCGGCGTGCCTGTATGCGCTCGACCACAACGTCGAGCGGCTCGCGGACGATCACGCGAATGCCGTGCATCTCGCGGAAGGCCTCGCGCGCATCGATGGTGTGAAGGTGCTGTCGCATGCGACGAACATGGTGTTCGCGCAATTCCCCGAAGCCGATTGCGCGCCGCTCGAGGCGTGGCTCAAGGCGCGCGGGATCCTCACGCAGATGCTGTACGCGTCGCGCTTCGTCACGCACTGCGACGTATCGCGTGCGGACATCGACACGTTCCTCGATGCGGTTGGCGCGTATTTCGCGCAGCACCGCGCGTAAGGTGGCATGCGCCGGCCGGCGGGGGCGCCGGCGAGACGTGGCGCGAAGCAGGGAGCGAAGAGGCGACGGGGGCGGCGTGGCAACCCGTCTGTCGATATCGGGCGAGTCGGCGGGTTACGCTTGCCGCGGCGCGTCGGCGGGCGGCGTGCCGTCGCGGAACAGCGCTTGCAGTTGCGTGCGCAGTTCGGCGCTGTCGGTGTGCTGGTGCACCAGCACCGCATGTTGCACGGCGGCCTCCAGCAGTTCGTTGTCGGAGTCGGCAGAAATCGCGACCGAGCAGTTCATCGCGCTGGGAAACTCGCGGCAATCGATATAGCGGCGGGACATGATGTTCTCCTTGCGGGAAAGGGAACGGCCGGATTGGCTTGATCGGCCGCGCGGCGCATTCGCGAGGCCGATGAAAAAAGCATAGGCGGCGCGGCAGGGATGCTCGCCGCGACGCGCACCGCGTCGGAGGTGTCGACCACCCGCGCGTCACGGCAGCGGCGCGAGCAAGCGGCGCGCCGCTTCGACGACGCGTTCGGACAGCGACGCCATCGTCGGCGACTGCACGGTCCACGCGTGCCAGTACAGCGTGACGTCGGTCGGATGCGCGGGCGCGAGGTCGACGAGCCCCTGCGCATCGAGCGGCGTCGTGCCGATCAGCGGCTCCGGCACCATCGCATAGCCGAGCCCGTGCCGCACCGCCGCAAAGTGCGAATGGGTGCCCGGCACGTAATGGCACGGGTACGCGCCGTCAGGCAACCCGAACTTCTCCTTCAGGAACGACGACTGCAGCGTGTCGCGCCGCGAATACGCGACGACGGGCGCCTTGCGCGCGCTCGTGCGGTTCAGCCCGCGCGGAAACCAGCGCACCGCAAACGCGGCGGCCGCGAGCAGCCGGTAGCGCATCGTGCCGAGCGGCGTGGCGATGCAGCCGCGCATCGGCTTCGGCTCGGTCGTCACGCAGCCGACCGCCATCCCGCTTTCGAGCAGGGCGAACGTGTGGTCCTGATCCTCGACGATCAGTTCGAACAGGATGCGCTCGCCCGCGAGCACGGACGTCAGCGCGGGCAGGAACCACGTGCCGAGGCTGTCGGCGTTCAGCGCGATCGTCACGGAGATCGGCGATTCGCGCTCGGTCGCGAGCGTGCTCTGCAGGTCGGCTTGCAACAGCGCGACGCGGCGCAGGTGCTGCAGCACGCGCTGGCCGGCCACCGTCGGGCGGCACGGACGCGTGCGCAGCACGAGCGGCGTGCCGAGGCTGGCTTCCAGCGCGCGGACCCGCTGCGTGACGGCGGAGGCGGTCACGTGCAGGCGCACGGCCGCCTGCTCGAAGCTGCCGGTGTCGGCGACGGCCAGCAGCGCGGCGGCCTGCTTCGGATCGATCGTCATCGACATGTCGGTGGAATTCCTGTGAACGGGGGTGAAAACAGGCCGTAGTGTAAGGCAGTGTGCGCAACCATCCGGGCGTGGCGAATCGTCATCGGAATGGGTTGCCGCGCATGGGATGCCGGCGGCGCGTGCATTTTGATCTACGCTGTAGGGATGTGCGAAACGCGGCGGGCGCGATGCCGTTCGCGCGGCGGCGATGTCATCATGCCGAAGCCGAAGCCGAAGCCGAAGCCGAAGCCGAAGCCGAAGCCGAAGCCGAAGCCGAAGCCGAAGCCGAAGCCGAAGCCGGCGACGATGTACATCACGCAGGCCCGACCCCACCTCACCGAAGAACCAGCGACGGAGCGACTGAGCGATGATCTTCCGGCAACTTTTCGACCCGCAATCGTCGACTTATACGTATTTGCTCGCTGACAGCGCGTCGCGCGAAGCGCTGCTGATCGACCCGGTGTTCGAGCAGGTGCGCCGCGACGCGGCGCTGCTCGACGAGCTTGGGCTACGGCTCGTCGCGACCGTCGACACGCATGTGCATGCCGATCACGTGACCGGCGCATGGCTCCTGAAGCAGCGCACGGGCAGCGCGATCGCGATCTCGGCCGCGAGCGGCGCGCAGGGCGCCGACCGCTACCTGAACGACGGCGACCGCTGCGCGTTCGGCGCGCGCTACCTGACCGTGCGCACGACGCCCGGCCACACGAGCGGCTGCATCAGCCTCGTGCTCGACGACGAATCGATGGCGTTCACCGGCGATTGCCTGCTGATCCGCGGCACCGGCCGCACCGACTTTCAGCAGGGCGATCCGCGCGCACTGTATCGCGCGGTGCACGGCCGGCTCTTCACGCTGCCGGCCGCGTGCCTTTTGTATCCGGCGCACGACTATCGCGGGCTCACGGTGACGAGCGTCGGCGAGGAGCGGCGCTTCAATCCACGCCTCGGCGGCGATCTCAGCGAAGACGATTTCGCGGGCTACATGCGCAACCTCGGGCTCGCGCATCCGCGTCAGATCGACGTCGCGGTGCCGGCGAACCTGCAATGCGGCGTTGCCGCAAACGCGCCCGATGTGCAGGCGGCGCCCGACTGGGCGCCGCTCGTCTATACGTTCGCGGGGTTCTGGGAAATCGATCCGCAGTGGCTTGAGGATCACCTGCCGGCCGTGCAGGTCGTCGACGTGCGCGAACCGGACGAATTCGCGGGCCCGCTCGGCCATCTGCCCGGCGCGACGCCGATCCCGCTCGGCGAACTGGCCGCGCGCGCCGGCGAGATCGCGCGCGACCGGCCGGTCGTGACCGTGTGCCGGGCCGGCGGGCGCTCCGCGCAGGCGACCGTGATCCTGCTGAAGGCCGGGTTCGATGCGGTCGCGAATCTCGGCGGCGGGATGCTGCGCTGGCGCGCCGAGGGGCGTGTCGTGAGGGACGGCCGGTCGTAGCGACCGAAGTCGCAAAAAAATATCCGGAGCGATGTCGAACCGGCCCGGCGCCGTTCGTCGTCAAGGTATCCGTTCATGTGGCGCCGCAAGACGCGGCGCCGAAACCCTGAGAGAACCCGCGATGATGCCGACGCTCTATGCCCATCCCTTTTCGTCCTACTGCCAGAAGGTGTTGACCGCGCTGTACGAGAACGGCACGCCGTTCGAGTATCGCCTGCTTGCACACGACGATCCGAAGCCGATGCAGGAACTGACCGCGCTGTGGCCGCTGAAGCGCTTTCCGGTGCTGGTCGAAGCAGGCCGCACGGTGATCGAGGCGTCGATCATCATCGAGTATCTCGGCCTGAACCATCCGGGCCCCGTGCGCCTGCTGCCCGACGATCCGCACGCCGCGCTCGAGGTGCGGATGATGGACCGTTTCTTCGACAACTACGTGTCGACGCCGCAGCAGAAGGTCGTGCACGACGCGCTGCGCCGGGAATCCGAGCGCGATGCGCGCGGGGTCGCCGATGCGCGCGCGATGCTCGACACGTCGTACGCGTGGCTGGACAACAAGATGGCCGATCGCGAATGGGCGGCCGGCGATCATTTCAGCCTCGCCGATTGCGGCGCCGCGCCGTTCCTGTTCTACGCGGACTGGACGCACCGGATCGATCCGAAGTTTGCGAACGTGATCGCGTATCGCAAGCGTCTGCTCGCGCGGCCGTCGTTTGCGCGCGCGGTGGACGAGGCGCGGCCGTTTCGCTCGTTCTTCCCGCTCGGCGCGCCCGATCGCGACTGACCTGCGCGGCCGTCGCGCGGCGTGCCGCCGCCGCGCACGGCCGGCAGCGCGCGCCAGGGCGACGGAATGAGAGCAGCAGCGGCAGCATCGCGGCTCCGGTCCGTCACATCGTATGCGTGACCGACTGCGCGAGCGTCAGCAGTTCGTCGAACTGCGTGATCAGCTCGAAGCACAGCAGGAACGCGAGCGTATAGGCGGGCGCGGGGAAGCGCCGGATCGTCGCCAGCACCTGCGGCGCGAAGCGTGACCGGATCGTGTCGCGCGTCAGCAGCCACGCGATCGCGATGCCGATCGCGGCGCCCGCGATCAGGTCGGTCGGGTAGTGAAAGCCGAGATACGCGCGCGGCAGGCAGATGAAGACGACCGAATACAGCAGCGCGACGATGCCGACGCGGCGCGCGATGATGAAGATGCCGGTCGCGATTGCCATCCACAGCATGGCGTGATCGCTCGGGAACGAACTCCATGCCTGCAACGTGGCGGCGCGCAGTCCGGCCGACGGGAAGTGCAGGTGCAGGTCGGGGTTGTAGATCGGCCGCACGCGGAACGGCAGCACCTGCGCGAGCAGGCGGCCGAATGCGAGTGCAATGAGTCCGCTCGCAATCGTCGCGACGACCAGCTCGCGTTGCCGCTCGCGCTCAGGGCCCGGCTGGAACCACAGCCAGCACAGCACGGGAATGAGCACGAAGCCCTTGAACGTGTACAGGCCGGCAATCACGCGGATCGCGTGATTCATCAGTGGGCCGAACGTCACGTGGGTGAGGAAGATCTGGATCGTGGTGTCGAAATTGTTCATGTTCTGCGACCCCGGCGGACGCAGCACATGACATGCGGCCGGCAGGATCTGGAAGCGCGCTCGCCCGGAGCGCAACGGGGGGCAAGTATGTCACCCGTTTTTTCGAAGAAAATGCGAAAAAATACCGGGAATCCCCTGATAAAACGGGGCTGTGTGGTGGGGCCGGATGGGAGAGCGCCGCGCGGTGCGGCAGGGTCGAATCGTCCGACGTTTGCGCGCGAGCACGCATCGCCGTTGTAAAAATATTGGGTTGAACTGGGCAATTTGGCCGGCCGGTGCGGACCTTGCGCCGGATGAACGATTGCCGGGCAATACGCGGGCGAATCTGCCGGGCCGCGCGGCGTCATGCCTGCGCCGATCGAAAATAAAAGAAAAGGCGGGCAAGCCCGGTGGGTCTGCCCGCCTCGTCTGCGCGACGCCGGATGTCAGTTGCGCCAGACCCGTACGGCGAGCGCGGCCAGCGACGTCGCAACGGCCAGCGCGGTCACCGCATTCCAGCCCAGTTGCGCGAGCAACAAACTGCCGATCGCGGCGCCGGCCGCCATCCCGATGAACATGCCGACGAACAGCACCGCGTTGAGGCGGCTGCGCGAGGCGGGATCGATCCGGTAGACGATTGCCTGGTGCGCGATCAGCGTCGCCTGCACGCCGAGATCGAAGCCGATCGTCGCGACCGCGAGCAGCACGAGCTGCGCATGCGGCGACATCAGCGGCGCGGCGGCCATCGACGCGAACGACAGCGTCGCGATGCCGATGCCGATGCGCGTGACGCGCTCGGGGCCGTGATGGTCGGCCAGGCGCCCGGCGATCGGTGCGGCCAGCGCGCCAGCGGCGCCCGCGAGGCCGAATGCGCCCGCGGCCGCGCTGCCGAGATGAAACGGCGCGCCGTGCAGCATCACCGCGAGCGTCGACCAGAACGCGCTGAAGCCGATAGCGAGCAGCCCCTGCGCGAGCGCGGCGCGACGCAGGGCCGGATGATCGCGCCACAGCGCGCCGAGCGACGCGATCAGTGCGCGATAAGGCAGGCGCGTGGTCGGCTCGAAGCGCGGCAACCCGCGCGCGGCCACCGCGCCGATCACGGCGACGCTGACGGCCGCGAGCGCGAACATCGCGCGCCAGCCGGCCGTTTCCGCGATGAAGCCGGCCACGACGCGCGACAGCAGGATGCCGAGCAGCAACCCCGTCATCACCGTGCCGACGATGCGGCCGCGATGCGTGTCGTGCGCGAGCGTCGCGGCGGCCGGCACGACGTCCTGCGCCATCGTCGCGGCGAGGCCGATCGCGAAGCTCGCCGCGAGCAACAACCCGAGCGACGGCGCGATCGACGCGAGCAGCAGCGCGACGACCAGCGCGGCAGCCTTGGTCACGATTACGCGGCGCCGGTCGAAGCGGTCGCCGAGCGGCGCCAGCAGCAGGATGCCGAGTGCATAGCCGAGCTGCGTGAGCGTCGGCACGAAGCCGATCGCGCGCGCCGACGCGCCGAGATCGGGCCCGAGCGCGCCGAGCATCGGCTGCGCGTAGTAGAGCGGGGCGACGCCGAGGCCGGCGGCGGCCGCGAGCAGCAGCACGAGCCGGCGATCGGGCATCGAATGGGCGGCCGGATGGGCCGGGGCATGCGCCATACGGGGCGCGGTGTCGAGACGGGTCGGGGTGGACATGGTGTGCATCCTCGGTTGGATAACGCGATGGACGCGAGTGTGGCGGCACGTGGCAGGCCACGGTAGTGCCGCCTTGCGCAGATTTGTTATACGCTGCGCGAATGACCGAGAAATCTTCCTCTTCTCCCGCTGCTGGCGGGCCTCAGCGCGTTCAGGCCGTGCCGGTGGACGGCGCCGGCTATCGTTTCGAGCTGATGGAAACCTTCGTACGCATAGTCGAGGCCGGCAGCCTGTCGGCTGCCGCCGCGCAACTGCATACGACGCAGCCGACCATCAGCCGGCGGCTGCAGGCGCTCGAACGTTCGCTCGGCATGCGGCTGCTGCAACGGACGACGCACACGATGCGGCTGACTGTCGACGGCGAGCGCTGTTTCAAGCGCGCGAAGGAGCTGCTGGCGAACTGGGCGGCATTCGAGGCCGACTTGCGCGGCGCGCAGGAGGAGCCCGACGGGCTGCTGCGCGTCGCGGTACCGCACGCATTCGGGCAGGAGCGTTTCGTCGCGCCGCTCGCGCAGTTCCTGCGCGACTATCCGCGCGTGTCGATCGAATGGCTGCTGCAGGACGAGGTGCGCGATTTCGTCGGCAGCGGCATTGATTGCGCGATCCAGGTCGGCGAGCCGACCGATCCGGGCGTGGTCGCGATCCGGCTGACGAAGGTGCCGCGCTTCGTGGTCGCCGCGCCGTCGGTGCTGAACGGCGCCGACGTGCCGGCCGACCCCGACGCGCTGGCCGAGCTGCCTTGGCTCGCGCTGCGCACCTACTACCGCAACGAGCTCGCGCTGACGCACGCCGCCACCGGCGATACGCGGCGCATCGCGATCCGGCCGCGCATCACGACCGCGAACCTGTATGCGCTGCGTAGCGCGGCGCTGCTGGGCGTCGGCGCGTGCGTCGGCTCGTCATGGATGCTGGCCGGCCATCTCGCGCGCGGCGAGCTCGTGCACCTCGCGCCCGAGTGGCAGGCCGCGCCGCTGCCGGTTTACCTGACCTATCCGCATGCGCAGTTCTATCCGTCGCGGCTCGTGCGGTTCGTCGCGATGATGCGCGAGGCCGTGCCGCCGCTCGTCGAAGGGCGCGAGGGCGATCCAGCCGGCGCGTGATGGCACGTGCCGTCAGCCGCGCCGGATCCCTTCCGGCAGCGCGCTGATGCGGCGCACCTCGGGCGAGTCGAGCCACGCACGCGACGTCGCGCAGTCGACGAACATGTCGGTCGCGTCTTCGCCCCAGAACAGGTCGCCGTCGAGTGCGAAGGTCGGCACGCCGAATACGCCGTCGGCGATCGCCTGATCGGTGTTCGCGCGCAGCGCGTCCTTGACCGGTTGTGCTTCAACGGCCGTCACGCCCTCCGGGAAACCGACGGCTTCGCACAGCGCGGCGAAGCCTTCCGGCGTCGACACGTCCTGGCCGTCGCGCCAGATATGCCGGAAGATCCGCCGGATCGCGTCGCGTGAACTGCCCATCGCGATCGCGAGGCGCAGCGGCTTGATCGGGTTGAACGGGTGCGCGGGCGGCATCCGGAATGCGATGCCGAGCTTGTCCGCGCGATATTGCGCGTGACGATAGGTGAAGACGCGTTTGGCCGCGATTTCCGCCGGCGCTTTCTGGCCCCAGTGCGCGAGCAGCGCGCCGAGCACGATCGGCCGCGGCTCGAACGCCGCGGCGGGCGGCAGGCGGTCGAACTGTTCCTGTTGCAGATAAGCGAACGGCGAAACGAAATCGAAATACCAGGTGGCGGTACGTGCGGCGTTCATCGCGAGCGTCTCCTCGTGCGGGTCCGGATGGATCGGGGCGGACCAGTGTCGCACGCGGCGGCGTTTTGCGCTGCCGCATCGCTTTTTCGCCGCCGGCGCGACCGGTGCGCTATGCGGCTTCCACCAGCGCCGCGAGCCGCGCCAGCGCCATCTGCCAGCCGGTCTCGTTGTCGGCGGCCGGCACGCCGGGCGGTACGCCGTCGTGCACGGCGTCCACGCGCGTGCCGCCCGCTTCGTCGGACAGCGTGATCGTGATCGTCATTGCGCCGCGCAGCATCGGATCGTCGGTTTCGAACACGTCGATCTCGACGATCTGCTTGTCCGGCACGAGCGTGACGAAGCGGCCGTGATAGGTGTCGGTGCGTGCGCCGGACTTGCCGGTGCCGGCCAACGGCGCGTCGTAGCTCAGCGACACGCGCAGCGCGCCGCCTTCGCGTGCATCGTACGCATGCACGCGGCACGTCATGCCGTCGGGCACCTTCCATTGCTCGACTGCGTGCGGGTCGAGCAGCGCGCGGTAGACGCGCCCGCGCGGGGCGTTCAGGTGCCGGCTGACCCGGGTCGAATGCGTGTGCGTATGCAACATGTGGCCTCCCGCGGAGCGCGCGCGACGGTGCACGCCGGAGCCCGGCGTGTCGTCATGCTTCCTTCAGGAATCCTAGGCGTGGGCGCGGCGCCACGCAACGACCGCGCATTCGTCTGCGTTCAGCGTAGCGTTGCGGCGAATGCGTCGAGCTGCGTGATGCAGGTGTTCCAGCCCTCGAAAAAGCCGAGCGCTTCGTGGCGCTCGCGCGTCGCGGCATCCGGATGCATCACGCGCGCTTCGTAGCGGCTGCCTGCATCGTCGTCGGCCATCGTGATGACTGCCGTGAAACCCATCCATGGCGCCTGCGGCCGCCAGCCGCCGGTGAGCATCGACGTGAAGGCGATGCGCGATTCCGGCACGATTTCGAGGAAGCAGCCGGGGTTGTCGCTCGTGCCGCCGTCGGGGCCGCGCATGAACGTGTGGAAAGCGCCGCCCGGCCGCAGGTCGAATGAGCGCACCTCGGTGGTCCACGGCTGCGGGCACCACCATTCCTTCAGCAACTCGGGGTCGGTCCATGCGCGCCACAGCGCGTGGCGCGGCGCGCGCAGCGTGCGCGTGATGACGAGATCGTGGGCTTCAACGGGTTCGACGTGGCTGGCTGACATCTTGCTCCTCCTGATGATGGCGTTCGACGAATTCGACGAGACGATCGGATCGTGCTTCCCACAGCGCGCGCTGCGCGGCGAGCCATGCCTCGGCCTCGGTCAGCCGGCTGCCGACCAGCGCGCAGGTGCGCGAGCGGCCGGTTTTCCGGGTCTCGACGAGGCCGCTGCGCTCGAGCACGGCGACATGCTTCATGAACGACGGCAGCGCCATGTCGAACGGCGCGGCCAGCGCGGAGACGGTCCGCTCGCCCTGGCCGAGCGCGCTGACGATCGCGCAGCGTGTCGGATCGGCAAGGGCGTGGAAGACGTCGCTGATGCCGGGTTGAAAGTTAGCCATATGGCTAAGTGTAGACGACGTGACGGGCGATGCAGCGAAAATTTTCGTCGCGTACGATGATGGGGCGGTAACGCGCGCCGACCGGGTGCGACGTTGCCGGACGCCTGCCGCCGTCGCGAGCTTCGATGGCCGGCCGGTGCTCTTTCGATCCCGGCCCATGCCGAACCCGCGCGTGCGGCCCACCTGACTACCGGAGATGGCATGACCGAATCTGTTACCGTCCGCCGCGTCGACGCGCGCGAAGCGATGAGCTGTGTCGAGGCGCTGGCCGACGTGCTGGTCGATTGCGTCGAAGGCGGCGCATCCGTCAGCTTCATGCTGCCGATCGAGCGGCCGACTGCCGTCGCGTTCTGGACGCGGGTGGCCGAGGGCGTCGCGCACGACGAGCGCATCCTGCTCATTGCCGAGGACGCGTCCGGCCGGATCGTCGGCACTGTGCAGGTCGTGACCGGCCAACCCGAGAACCAGCCGCATCGCGCGGACATCGCGAAGATGCTCGTGTCGCGGCATGCGCGCCGGCAGGGCATCGCCGCACGGCTGATGGCGGCGGCCGACGCGGCCGCGCGCGACGCCGGCAAGACCGTGCTCGTGCTCGACACCGTGACGGGCGGCGACGCCGAGCGGCTGTACGAGCGGGCAGGCTGGCAGCGCGTCGGCGTCGTGCCGAACTACGCGCTGATGCCCGACGGTGCGCTCTGCGCGACGACGTATTTCCACAAGCAGTTGGCGTAACGGCATCCGTCATGCATCCGGTCGCCCCGGCGCTCCTGTGCTTCACGCTCGCGGCGGGTGTCGTGGCGCTGATCGCGCCGGCGTTGCTCGCGGTCGCGTGGCGGTGCCGCACGCAGGTGCCGTTGCGCGTGTTTTTCTACGGCATGCTGACCTTCTTCGTGTTCCAGCCGGTGCTGCGCCTGTCGTGGCAGATGCCGCTGTTCTACTGGCTCGGGACCGGTCCGCGCTGGCGTGTGCCGATACTCGTGTTCGCGGCGTTGACGGCCGGGCTCTTCGAGGAATGCGGGCGCTGGGTCGCATTCCGGTATCTGCTGCCGAAGCGGCACGACATGCAGACGGCGGTGATGCTCGGGTTCGGGCATGGCGGGCTGGAAGCGATGCTGCTGGTCGGTGTCGGGTTTGTCGTGCTCGGCACGGGCTACCTGCTCGCGGATGCGGGCTACGCCGTGTCGGCCGGCAATCGGTCGCTGATCGGGGCGCAGTTCGCGGCCATGACGCTCGGATCGCCGTTTCTCGCGCTGTTCGAGCGGGCGAGCGCGATGGCCGCGCATGTGGGGCTGTCGCTGATCGTGCTGCAGGCGTTCGTCCGCGGCACGAAGCGCTGGCTTGCGTATGCGATCGCGTTCCATTTCATGTTCGACCTCGCAGCGGTGCTGCTGACGCGGTACTGGCATGTCGATACCGTGCTGGTCGAGGTGCTGCTGTTCGTGTGCAGTGTCGCGCTTCTGGGGTTGGGGATGCGCTGGAGCCGACGGGGCGCGGGGGCGGGCGATGCGCGTACGGGGCCCGCCGTGTGACGGACCTGCTTCGTTTCAGCCCTGCGCGGCGGGGTTTGCCCGGCGGATGGCCTGCCGTTCCCCCGTTCGCCACCGGCTCACGAGACTCAAGCCCATCCCGGCCGTGACGATCGCAATACCCGCGAGCGCCGGCGCATGCGGCCGTTCGCCAAGCAGCAGCATTGCCTCGAGCGTGGCGAGAAGCGGCATCATCGCGGCGAAGGTCGCGCCGATCGCCGGGCCGAGCGCGACGACGGCCTGGCTGAAGCAGTAGAGCGCCAGCACCGACATCAGCACGCCCTGGTAGACCGCCTGCGTCGCGATGGCCGCGACCGGCGCATGCAGCACGGCATCGCCGCGCATCGCGAGATAAAGCGGGCAGTAGAGCACCGCCGAGCCGACCGCCACGACGGCCGTCGCGTGCAGCGCACCGGTTCCGGCCCGCTTCGTGGTCACGTTGTAGACGGCCCACAGCAGGCCGCCGAGCACGAACAGCGCGAGCGCAGGCAGCCCGATCGCGCCGTGCAATGCGTCGGACGCAGTCAGCACGATGCCGAAGAGGATCGCGGCGATGCCGGCGATCTGCGCGGCGCTCAATCGTTCGTGCGCGACCTGCCGGCCGAGGATGGCCGTGAACGCGATCATGCTGCCCGGCGTCAGCGCGAAATAGCCGACCGGCGCGCGGCTCAAGGCTGCCGAGACGGTCAGGATGTACGGCGCGCCGGCGCCGGTCACCATCAGCGCGATCGATGCCGGGCGCAGCGTGCCGAGGCCACGGCGCAGCAGGACGGGCAGCAGCAACGTGCCCGAAACGGCGAAGCGGATGAATGCGATGTCGTACGCGTCGAATGCCGAGTGCGTGACGCCGAGGCGCGTGACGACCGGAAAGCCGCCCCAGATGAGCGCGGCGAGCAATCCGTAGCTGATGCCGGCGAGCCGTTCGTTGCTGTTCATGTGCTGTCCTTGCCAGGCGGCCGCTGCGCGAGCGGTGGAGCGAGCCGATAGGGGGCAAGGATGCTGCGCTTCGAATCGTACGTCCAATATATTATTTGGACGCTATTAGGTCGTAAAAAGTCTTTATCGAGGCGGGAGGGGGCTCGTGGCGGCGCGAACGTGGACGTCTGCCAGGTCGCGGCGCGTGCTGGCCGTTCAGCGGAAGCCAGCCGGCATGAAAAGCGGGGCTGGACGCGTTGCCGGTCCGATATATTCACGTTCACGCAGGAAGACTCCACCGCCACGCCACGGAACCGCGCCTCGATGAAACGCTCCCACGTCGCTTTCGCCCTCACGGGCCTGCTGGTCGCGCTGCCGATTGCCGCGTATGCGCTCGTCAAGCCGCTGCGCGTCGTCGCGCCCGCGCTGGTCCCCGGCGTGTCGTGCCCGAGCGCCGACATCTGCACGGACGATGCCGCGAAGCTTGGCGACGCGCAGCAACTCTATCGCGACGGTTATGCGCGTGCGGCGGCGGCCGTCGGCGCGTTCCGCGACGCACCGCGCGTCGTGTTCTGCTCGACGCGCGCGTGCGCCGACGCGTTCGGTCTCGGCACGCGCGCGGCGCTGACGCTCGGCGATTTCGGCGTGGTGATCGCGCCGCGCGGCTGGCAGACCTACTTCCTCGCGCACGAACTGATCCATCACCGCCAGGCGGAAGCGCTCGGCAACCTCGCCGTCGTGACCAAGCCGCGCTGGCTGATCGAAGGGATGGCGTATTCGCTCAGCGAAGATCCGCGCCATCCGCTGGCCGAGCCGTTCGAATCGTGGCGCGCGCAGTTCGCCGCGTGGAATGCGGCGCGCGGCGGGCAGCCGCTGTGGGATGCCGCGCGGGCGGTGGAGTAGCGCAGCGCGCCGGGTGACGCGCGAGCGGCGTCAGTGGGCGGCGAAGGGATCGTAGCTGCCGAAGGTCCAGACGTTGCCTTCGGGGTCGCGCACGTTGTAGCCGCGGCCGGGATAGCCGTCGTTGTCCGTGGGCTCGGTGAGGATCTCGGCGCCGGCCGTCCGGGCGCGGGCGCAGTGCGCGTCGGGGTCGTCGATCACCGCGCATACGCACATGGTGATACCGCCTGCCTCGGACGCAGTCTTCCAGCGATACAGGTCGCGCACGGGGCCGGGGCGGGCCGAACCAAGCATCACCATCTGGCCGTGCAGCGTCAGCTCGGCGTGATGAATCAACGTCGGATCGCTCGCGTCGGCATAGACCGCGTGGCGCTCGAAGCCGAAGGCGTTGCAAAGGAAGTCGATGGCGGCCGGCGCGTCCACGTAGCGCAGGCAGGGGATGAGGGCGTGATGGACTGGCATGGTTCGAACCTCCGGGTTGGGGTCGGGTTCTGCTTCGTCGCTGCTTCAGGGGAAAAACGCGCAGGTTCGACCCGCCGCCTGCGCTCTGGGGCGTGGCGGCGGGCCGGCCCGTCAGACCGTCGTGTCGATGATGCCCGGGATCTTCACGTCCGGGTTCACGTCCGCGTCGTAGTCGACACCGGCGATCTCGAAGCCGAACAATCGCAGGAATTCGGTCTTGTAGCCGGCGAAATCGGTCATCTCGTACAGGTTCTCGTTCGTCACGTGGTCCCACATCGCGACGACCTTCGACTGCACCTGCGGATCGAGTTCCTTGTAGTCGGCGCGCAGGCGGCCTTCTTCGTCGGTGTGCGGCGTCGTGCCGTACAGGCTGTCCTTCAGGAGCCCGTACACCTGCTCGATGCAGCCTTCGTGCGTACCGGTTTCCTTCATCACCTTGAACAGCAGCGACAGGTACAGCGGCATCATCGGGATCGCCGAGCTGGCCTGCGTGACGACGGCCTTCAGCACCGACACGCGAGCGTCGCCGCCGTGCGCGGCCAGCTTGTCGCGGATCGACAGCACCTTCTTGTCGAGATCCTTCTTCGCTTCGCCGATCGAGCCGTTCCAGTAGATGTCGTGCGTGATCTGCTCGCCGAGGTACGTGAACGCGGTGGTCTTCGCGCCGTCGGCCAGCACGCCGGCTTCAGCCAGCGCGTCGATCCACATCTGCCAGTCCTCGCCGCCCATCACGGCGACGGTGCCGTCGATCTCTTCCTGCGTCGCCGGTTCGAGCGCGACCTCGCGGATCACTTCCTTGTCGGTGTCGAGACCGCGGAACGTGACGGCCTTGCCGATCGGCTTGAGCGTCGAGCTGATGGTTTCGCCGGTCTTCGGATGCGTGCGGCGCGGGGCCGCGAGGCTGTAGACGACCAGGTCGACCTTGCCGAGATCCTGCTTGATGGTGTCGATCGTGACCTGCTTGACGTGGTCGGAGAATGCGTCGCCGTTGATGCTGCGCGCATAGACGCCCTTTTCGGCGGCGAATTTCTCGAACGCGGCGCTGTTGTACCAGCCGGCCGTGCCGGGCTTCGTTTCGCTGCCGGGGCGCTCGAAGAACACGCCGAGCGTGTCCGCGCCCGAGCCGAATGCGGCCGAGATCCGGGCGGCGAGGCCGTAGCCGGTCGATGCGCCGATCACGAGCACCTTTTTCGGGCCGTTGGCGATCGGGCCGTGCGAAGTCACGTAGTCGATCTGTTCCTTGACGTTGGCTTCGCAGCCGACGGGATGAGTCGTCACGCAGATGAAGCCACGCACGCGCGGTTTGATGATCATGGAAACCTCTTGTCAGAAAGGCAGAAACGGCCTGAAATCGGAAAAATCCCGCGCATTGTAATGGATGCGGCCGATCGCGGGCGGGCGCGGCCGGACGGTGCCGGATCATCCGGTTATTTCTCTCTTGACAGAAATAACTGAAATGAATAAATTTGCCGACATGGAACTCACACCGATAGCCGAACGATTCATTCTCCACTGGGGCGAAATGGGCTCGCGGTGGGGCGTCAACCGCACCGTCTCGCAGATTCACGCGCTGCTCTACCTGGCTGGCCGGCCGGTCGCGGCCGACGAGATCGCGGAGACGCTCAACGTCGCGCGCTCCAACGTCAGCACGAGCCTGAAGGAGCTGCAGGCGTGGCGCCTCGCGAAGGTCGTGCACGTGCTGGGCGACCGCCGCGACCACTTCGAGACGTCGACCGACATCTGGGAGTTGTTCAAGCTGATCGTCGAAGGGCGGCGGCAGCGCGAGATCGAGCCGACGCTTACGGTGCTGCGCGACTGCCTGACGAATCCGGAGATCGCGAACGAGAGCCGCGAGACCGAACAGCGCATCCGCGACACGCTGCAGTTCGTCGAGACGCTCACGACCTGGTCGGACGAGATGCTGCGGCTCAAGCCCGATACGCTGATGAAGGCGCTCGGCATCGGCGCGAAGATCAGCCAGACGGTCAGGCGCAAGCCGTCGAAGTAAGCGGTAACGGCAGTGCGGGCGGACAGCCCGCTTTTTTCGGGGTTGTTATTTCTGTCTGTACAGAAATAACTGTAAATAGAGGATGAAAATGAACGTAGTCCTGCCGTCGACCTGCCAGCACGATCGCACCGGCGCGCGCAGCATGACCGTTCTCGTCTGCGGCGCGAACGGCTTCATCGGGCGGGCGCTGTGCGCGCAGCTCGAAGCCGGCGGCCATCGCGTGCTGCGCGGCGTGCGTCACGCTGCCGGGCCGTGCGACGTCGCGATCGACTTCGCGAAGGACGTCGATCCGCAAGCGTGGCTGGCGCGGCTGGCAGGCGTCGATGTGGTGATCAATGCGGTCGGCATCCTTGCCGATCGACGCGGCGCGACGCTCGACGCCGTGCATCGCGCCGCGCCGTGCGCGCTTTTTACCGCGTGCTGCCGCGCCGGCGTGCGGCGCGTGATCCAGATCTCGGCACTGGGCGTCGAGCGCGGCGATACGCGGTACTTCGCGAGCAAGCACGCGGCCGACCGCTTCCTGCAGACGTTGCCGATCGATTGTCGGATCGTGCGGCCCGCACTCGTCTACGGCGTGGATGGCGCGTCGGCGCGGTTTTTCCGGATGCTCGCGAGCCTGCCCGTGCAGATGCTGCCGGCCGGCGGCCATCAGCGGCTGCGTCCCGTGCATGTCGACGATCTCGCTGAAGTCGTCGCGCGGCTCGTCGTGCAACCCGGCGACGCGCAGGCGGCCGGCAGCCGGGTGATCGACGTGGTCGGCAACGACGAAGTCGAATACCGCGAGATGCTGGCGAGTTACCGTGCCGCGCTGGGCTTTCCGCCGGCTGCCCGCGTGACGCTGCCGGGCCCGCTGGTCGGCGCGGCGGCCGTGCTGTCCGGCGCGTTGCCGGGTGCGATGCTGACGCGCGACACGTGGACGATGCTGCGCGGCGGGAACACCGGCGATCCGGCGGCCGCCGCAGCCGTACTGGGCCGGCCGCCGCGCGGCATCGGCAGCTTCATCGGTGCGGACGCCGCCGCGCTGCGCCGCGACGCGCTCGCGATGTGGCGGCGCCCGTTGCTGCGGGGCGCGCTCGCGATCGTGTGGATCTGGACGGCGATCGCCAGCGCATTCATCCATCCGCTGCACGCGAGCCTCGCGCTGCTCGCACCTGCGCACCTGACGGGGCTGCCCGCGCTGATTGCGCTCTATGCGGCCAGTGCGCTGGACTTCGCGTTCGGCATCGCGACCGTCGCCGCGCCGTCGCGGCGCCTGTGGGCCGCGCAAGCCGTGCTGATCGTCGCGTATTCGACCGTCATCGCGGTCACGATGCCCGGCCTGCTGGCCGAACCGTTCGGCCCCGTGCTCAAGAACGTGCCGATTCTCGCCATCCTGTTGATCCTTTATTCAGAAGAAGAACGAGCATGAATACCTATCTCGTCATCAAGGCGCTTCACATCCTGTCCTCGGTGCTGCTGGTCGGCACGGGGTTCGGCACCGCGTTCTACCTGTTCTTCGCGAACCGCACGCGCTCGGTGCCCGCGATCGCGGCCGTGTCGCGGCTCGTGGTGCGTGCGGACTGGTGGTTCACGACACCGGCCGTGATCTTCCAGCCGGCGTCCGGGCTATGGCTCGCGCATACGGCCGGCTGGCCGTGGCATACGCCGTGGCTGCTCGCGTCGATCGTGCTGTATGCGGTCGCCGGTGCGTGCTGGCTGCCGGTCGTATGGCTGCAGCTCGAACTTGCATCGATGGCGAAACTCGCGCACGCGAATGGCGACGCCGCGTTGCCGGAGCGCTACTGGCGCTACGCGAAGCGCTGGGAACTGCTCGGTTATCCGGCGTTCTTCGCGATGCTGACCGTCTACTTCCTGATGGTGGTCAAGCCGATGTGAGTCTGTCGCCGCCGTGCGCGAGCGGCGGTTACCAGCACCGGAATGCAGTCAACCGATCGATTCATGATGCTTGCTAAAACAGGAAGGAGTGCAAAGCATGAACTCAAGTGAATTGGTTCTTTACTTCGACGGGCGGTGTCCGTTTTGCGTCGCGGAAATTCGGCGTCTCGGGGCCCGCGACGCGCGGCATCAACTGGCGTTCGTCGATATCGCCAGGCCGGGCTTCGACCCGGCGCCGCTGGGCGTCGACCTGCACGCGCTGAATCGCGAGCTGCATGCGCGCCTGCCTGACGGACGCATGCTGACCGGCGTCGACAGCATCCTGGCCGCCCATGCGCTGGCCGGGCGTCGCTGGCTCGTCTGGCTGCTGCGCGTGCCGGCGCTGCGCGCTGCGCTTGCGCCGCTGTATCGCCGCTTCGCGCGCAACCGGCACGCTGTTTCGCGCTGGCTCGGGTATCGCGCCGAAGCGTGCTGCGACGACGCAGTGTGCGGTACCGGCGAGCCCGCCGAAAGCCGGGAAGCAGGCCACCCTGCGCGCGACACCCTGCGCCGCATCGTCGTGAACTGGATGGTGGCGGTAGCGATCGTGCACCTGCTGGCCGGCGCAGTCGTGCCGTGGGTGGCCGGTACGCCGTGGCTCGACGCGTATCACCGGGGGATCGAACTGCATTTCCGGGCGGGAGCGGCCCCCGAAGCCGCGCGTGCCCAGCAGATCTGGTGGATGTCGCTGATCGGCGCGACGGTGCAGTGCGCGTCGGTCTGGATGCTCGCGCTCGTCCATCTCGGCAACCGGTTGCGGAAACGGGAAGTGTGGGGCTGGCTGCTGGCCGGCCTGTCGATCTGGGCGCCGCAGGACATGCTGTTGTCGTGGCGGGCGCATGTGTGGGGCCACGTGGCGATCGACGTTGCCGCGCTCGTCGCGATGGTGCCGCCGCTTGTCTGGCTGTGGAGGAGAGATACGGTATGAACACCTTGCCTGCTTTCGACTGGGCGCTCAACCTGCTGATCGTGCAGGGCGCGATGGGCGCATTCGATACGCTTTATCACCATGAACTCACGCAGGACCTGCCGCACAGCCCGCGCGCGCGGCTCGAGCTGGCGATTCACGCGGTGCGGTCGGTACTGTACGGCCTCGTGTTCGCATCGATCGCGAACGTCGCGTTTCACGGCGCGTGGGTTGCGGCGCTCGCGGCGGTCGTGCTCGTCGAAGTGGTGCTGACGTTGTGGGATTTCGTCGTCGAGGACCAAAGCCGCAAGCTGCCGGCGACCGAGCGCGTGCTGCACACGCTGCTGGCCGTCAACGGCGGCGCGCTGTTCGGGATGATCGCGATGCAACTGGCCGTTTGGGCGCACGAACCCACCGCGCTGCAGCCGATCGATCTCGGCTGGCGCGGCTGGCTGCTCAGCCTGTTTGCCGTCGGCGTGACGGTGTCGGGCAGCCGCGACGGGATCGCCGCGTGCCGCATCGCGCACCGCGCGCCGGCCGCCAACCCGTTCGCGGGGCAGCCGCCCGGCAACGTGCTCGCGACCGGCGGGACCGGCTTCATCGGCGAAACGCTCGTGAACCAGCTGCTCGATGCGGGGCATACCGTCACGTTGCTGGCGCGCGATCCGCTGCGCGCGGCCTACCTGTTTCACGGCCGCGTGCGCAGCGTGACGTCCGCCGAACAGCTGCAGCCGCACGAGCGTTTCGACACGGTCATCAATCTCGCGGGCGCACCGGTGCTGGGCGCACGCTGGAGCAAGCGCCGGCAGGCGGTGCTGCTCGCGAGCCGCGTCGGCGTCACGCGGTCGCTGATGCGCTGGGTCGAGCGCGCCGAGGTCAAGCCGCGCACGTGGATCCAGGCGTCCGCGATCGGTTATTACGGCGTGCGGCCGGGCGACGAACGGCTCGACGAAGGCAGCGGCGCCGGCACGGGCTTCATGTCGGATCTGTGCCGGCAGTGGGAGCAGGCCGCGCAGCCGCTCGAGCGTCACGGCGTGCGCACGGTGGTGCTGCGGCTGGGCATCGTGTTCGGCCCCGGCGGCGCGTTGCGACCGATGCTGCTGCCGCACTACTTCGGGATGGGCGGGCGATTCGGCGACGGCGCGCAGGTGATGAGCTGGATTCACCGCGACGACGTGCTGCGGATCGTTGCGCGTGCGATGTCGAACGCGGGCATGCACGGCGTCTACAATGCGGTCGCACCGGTGCCGGTGACCCAGCGCGAGTTCGTGCAGGTCGTGACGAAGGTGCTGCGCCGCCCCGCGATGCTGCATGTGCCGGGGGCGCCGCTGCGCGTCGCGATGGGCGAGATGGCCGAGCTGCTGCTGGACGGGCAGCGCGTGATGCCGGCACGGCTGCATCAGGACGGCTTCATGTTCCGCTTTCCAACGGTCGAGCACGCGCTGCGCGATCTGACGAACCGGCCGCACACCGATTTCGCACACACGGCCTGCCGTTTGCCGCGAGGTCGTGTATAAATTCGGCGTGAACGCGTTCGGGGCGTGTCGTACGCCCCGAATGCTCCGCATCCGACCTCACAAGGAGACTGCATGCTGCACATCCTCGGCAAGATCCCGTCCATCAACGTCCGCAAGGTGCTGTGGCTGTGCACCGAACTGAACCTGCCGTTCGAACAGGAAGACTGGGGCGCGGGCTTCCGCACGACCAACGTTCCGGCCTATCTCGCGCTGAATCCGAACGCGCTCGTGCCCGTCATCAAGGACGACGACTTCGTGCTCTGGGAATCGAACACGATCATCCGTTACCTCGCGAACCGCTACGGCGGCGACGCGCTGTATCCGGCCGAGCCGCAGGCGCGCGCGCGGGTCGACCAGTGGATCGACTGGCAGGGTGCGGACCTGAACCGCTCGTGGGTCGGCGCGTTTCTCGGCCTCGTGCGCAAATCGCCCGATCACCAGCATCCGGACGGCATCGCGCAGTCGATCGCGGGCTGGACGAAGCACATGCACGTGCTGAATGCGCAGCTCGAAAAGACGGGCGCGTACGTGGCCGGCAACACCTTCACGCTCGCGGACATTCCGATCGGCCTGTCGGTCAACCGCTGGTTCGGCACGCCGTTCGAGCATCCGGATCTGCCGGCCGTGTCGCGCTACATCGAACGTCTGGCGACGCGCGAAGGTTTCAAGCAATACGCGGGCAGCGCGAATCCGTAATGCAAGGCAGGTAGCGCGTGAAGCGGCAGTGTTGCAATCGCTGCCGCCTTACGCCTGATTCATCGGCTCATGCACCCGGCGCCGGCACCGCATCGAGCACGCGCGCGAGAAACGCCTCGTGATTCCACGCGGATTCCGGCCGCGACAGCCCGAGCCGCACGACCACCAGCTGACGGCTCGGCACCACGCTCACGAACTGACCTTCATGGCCGACCGCATGAAACGCGTCGGCCGGCATCGCGGGCGCCTGCGGATCGCGATCGTTGAACGGCTCCGGCACCTTGACCCATAGCTGCGCGCCGAACTCCTGCCGCGCCGACTGCGGCGTCGCGCGCGTCAGGTAGCGCACCCAGCCTTCGGGCAGCAGCCGCTGCCCGTTCCACATCCCGTCCTGCAGCAGAAGCTGGCCGAAGCGCGCCCAGTCGCGCGCGTTCGCATACAGGTACGACGGCGCGACGAGCGTGCCGGACGCATCGGGCTCGAACACCGCGCTGCGCATCCCGAGCGGCGCGAACAGCGCGCGGCGCGGATACGCGAGGTAGTCGTTCTCGCTGCCGCCGAGCGCTTCGCGCATCACGCGCGCGACGATCGCGCTCGTGCCGCTCGAGTAGTACCACTGCGTGCCGGGCGTCGCGATGAGCGGTTTCGCCGACGCGAACCGTGCCATGTCGGGCTGCGTGAACAGCATCACGGCGACGTCGGACAGCGGGTCGTCGTAGTCCTCGTTGAACTGCAGGCCGCTCGTCATCCGCAGCAGCGCGTCGAGCGTGATGGCCGCACGCGGATCGCCGGCGCCGCGCCATTCGGGCAGCAGCGCCGCCGCGTCGGGCGACAGCTTGTGCTGAGCGACGAGCGTGCCGACCAGCGCGGCCGTCACGGTCTTCGTCATCGACCAGCCGGGCAAAGGCGTGTCGGCCGTGAAGCCGGGCGCGTAGCGTTCGGCGATCACCTGGCCGCGCCACATCACGACGATCGCACGCGTGCGCCGCGGCCGTGCCGGATCGGGTTCGTCGAATGCGCGGTCGAGCGCGGTCTGCAGCTTGTGCGCGTCGATGCCGGCAGGCGGGGTGACTGATGCAGGCTGGCCGGGCGGCGGATCGGGAAGCGGCGGCAGCGCGGCGGGCAGGGCGGTCGACGTCGCGCCGGGCGACGCCCCGGGCACGAGCGTGCAGCCGAGCCCGGGCCGGAAGTCGGCTTCGCGCTCGGCGAAACCGGCGAAGGTCGCCGTCGCGCGGTGGTGATCGGGATCGATCGACGGGCGCACCAGTTTCAGCAGCGGATGGACGCCGGCCATGATGTCGACGTCGATCACGGACGCGGCCGGGCGGCCCGACACGAACACGCCGGAGCACAGCGCCTTCGCCGCGTAGCCGGTCGCGATCGGCGCGAGCCGGGACAACATGTAGCCGGCATAGCCGACCGCGGCGGCGAGCGCGAGCGCGACACCGCGCAGCATCAGCTTCTTGAAGGGAATCGTCATGCGCGAGCGTCCTCGGTTGTCTGCAGGCAGGCCAGGAACCGGCAGTGTCGCAGGTTCGGGCGAGCGGTGGCAATGGCGGGGCGGGCGACGCCGGACGGCGTCGGTCGGGCGTATGTTGCCCGGCGTGTGCGAATCGGTTGTGTCGGTCGTAGCGGGGGCGAACGGGCCGCGCGCGGCCCGTTCAGGTCACGCGTCACTGCATGTTGCTGTCCGGACGCAGCGTCCAGACCGTCGCGGTGTTCGTGTTGTCGTCGACGGCCGCGAACTGCGGCTGGCCTTTGCTGCCTTGCCCGAACGCCAGGCCGAATGCCGACCCCGGCGCGGTATCGACCTGCATTTGCGCGATGAAGCGGCCGTTGACCGTGAATTCGACGATCTCGCTCGGATGCAGCGGGTCGGGATTGACCGCGTCGCCGTTGGCGGTCACGAGATGGCCGTTCGGCGCGAGCGCCAGCGCGAGCGGCCCGTGCAGGTGCGCCGCGTCGAAGTAGATCATCCGTCCGACGCCGCCGTTACGGTTCGTCGACGCGGCGTTCTGGATCGCGAACACCGCGTTGTCGCCGGTGGACGCGACATACAGCACGTCGATGTTCGGGTCGTACGCGAGACCGGTCGGGCCGACGACGAGCGCACTGGGATCGGTCCGGTTCACATAGCCCGACGCGATGATGCGCGAGCTCGGCAGCATCGCGACGCCGTCGTTGCCGATCGACAGGTCGATCCGCGCGACCGTTCCGTTCAGCACGTTCGACACGAACGCCGTGACGCGCTGGCCGCGATCGATCACGGTCATGTCCCACGGCCCGTCGAGCAGCGCGGCGCTGACGAGTTGCGTGACGAGGCCGCCTTGCGGATTGATGACGAGCAGCGAGCCCGGCGCGACCACGGTCTTGCCGTCTGGCGCCGGGACGTTGCCGACCAGCACGAAACCGCTGCGCAGCACCGCGAGCGCGGTCGTCAGGCCGAGATTGCGGCCCTGGAAGAACGTCGCCGGCGGTTGGCCGGGCGACAGTTTCACGATTGTCGTGCCGGTGCCTTGCGCGTTCGACGCCGCGTTGAAGTTGGACACGACGACGTCGCCCGGTTTCAGCGTGCTCCACGACGGCACGCCACGCGGCACGAACGCGATGCCGTACGGATTGACGTCGCCGTTGGCGGGCACGGTCGATGCGGTGACCGATGAAATCGGCAGGATGACGTCGTCGCCGGCCCACGCGAAAGCCGACGACAACGCGATGAGCCCGGCGCCGCAAGCTGCCCGGCATAGCGTGCGCGCCATCGTGCGACAGGCGTGCGCGAAGCGCGGCGGATGAGCGGTGAAGACGGTCGGGGCGGGCGAACGACAGGAGGGAAGAGGGTCCATGGCATGACTCCGGTTGATGATCGCGATCAGTCATCCCGGCTGCCGGCCTGCGCAGCCGACGGGTGTCCGGTGCGGGTTCGCCGGCTTGCCGCGCGAACCCGCACTCGAAATAAACGGATGGCGACGGCCGGATATTCCATCCGGCAACACACGTCGAAGGCGAGCCGCCGTTCATTGTTCGCCGCGCTGGCGCCAAGGCCTGACAAGTTGAAATCCGGCCCGCCATCGGTCGATAATCGTCCGGCATTGCTCTCGCGGTCCCACTGTTCAACCGATATCGGAAAACGCCATGTCCTACGACAACAACAACCCGTTCGCGAAAATCCTGCGCGGCGAACTGCCGTGCGTGAAGGTCGCCGAAGACGACGCGACGCTCGCGATCATGGATCTCATGCCGCAGGCCGACGGTCACGTGCTCGTGATCCCGAAGGAGCCGGCCGCGCAGATCTTCGAGCTGTCCGGCGACGCGGCCGCGGCCGGCATCCGCATGACGCAGCGCGTCGCGGCGGCGGTGCGCGCGGCGCTCGAGCCGGACGGCGTGTTCATCGGCCAGTTCAACGGCGCAGCGGCCGGCCAGACGGTTCCGCGCGTGCACTTCCACGTGATCCCGCGCTGGGAAGGCGCCGAGTTGCGGATGCATGCGCGTGAGATCGCCGACGCGGCGACGCTCGAAACGCTCGCGCAGCGCATTCGCGCCCGTTTCGTGTAACGGGACGATTGCGGGCGGCGCGGCAACGGCCCGCCGGCCGGCCGCCGCGCCGCCACCGGTTGTTTCAGCGGTCATGCGAGGTAACACGTGTAACGGCTGGCGAAACTCGGCCGGCCAGGCCCGGCGCTAGACTCCGCGCATTGCATCATCGAGCGACAGGAAGGGCGGATCGCCTCTTCGTGCCGGCCACCGCCTGGTGCGGCGGCGCGGCCTTCGCGAGGTGCCATTTGTCTTTCGCGCCGGGAACCGAGCCATGTCCAGACTTCTCATCACGCTTGCCCTGATCGGCGGCCTGTCCGGCTGCTACGTCGCGCCGCCGTACGGCTACGCGCCCGCGCCGGCCTACTACGGCTATGCGCCCGCGTACTACGCGCCGCCCGTCAGCGTCGGGATCGGCGGCAACATCCGCATCCGCTGATCCGGCACCGCGCGCGAGCCCCGGCCGCCCCGGCCTGGTTCGCCGCCTTTCGCCGGACGATTCGCGCGGATTCGCGCACCGCATGACGGCGGCGCACGGCGTTTCGTGTGCGCGCTTCCTATACTTCACAGGAAAGCGCATCCCCACGAGGCCGTCATGACAGTCACCCGCAAGGTCGCAGTCCTGTCGGGCGTCTCCACGCTCGTCTATCTCGGGCTCGCCGTACTCGGCAGCGGTGGGTTCGCGGTGTTTTTCTCGCATCCCCAGCTGACCGTCGTCGTGATCGCGACGCTCGTGATGGCCGTCGCCGCGCTGTTCACCGAAGGCAACCTGAGCAGCGGCGAGCGCGAGAATCGCGACAACCGCTGGGTGCTCGCCGCATTCGCGGTGAGCGGGTTCCTGCTCGCGTACCTGCCTGCGCTGACCGACCGGCTCGATGTCTGGACCTTCGGCGGCGACACGGTGCGCTGGATCGGCGTCGTGCTGTACATCGCGGGCGGCGCGCTGCGGATCTGGCCGGTGTTCGTGCTCGGCAAGCGCTTCAGCGGGCTCGTCGCGATCCAGCCGGGCCATACGCTCGTGACCGACGGCATCTACCGCCGCATCCGCAATCCGAGCTACCTTGGCCTGCTCGTCAATTCGGTCGGCTGGGCGCTGGCGTTCCGCTCGGGCGTTGGCGTGCTGCTGGTCGTGCTGATGCTGGTGCCGCTCGTCGCGCGCATCCGCTCGGAGGAGGCGCTGCTGCGTTCGCAATTCGGCGCCGAATACGACGCGTATTGCGCGCGGACGTGGCGGTTGCTGCCCGGCCTGTACTGACCCCGTCAATCTTCCCCCGACCGTCGCCCGGCCGCCCGCTCACGACGCGTGCCCGATGTGTTGCCACGTGTGTCTCAAACGTGCGGCGCCGCGCATGGCCGGCCGGTCGCCGTGCGCGGCCGGACCCTTGCCGGAGCCAATGCCGGCGCGGGTTTCAGCCGATTTCGGGATGCCCGTTCGACCGCCTTTATTCGTAAACAACTTGTTACCAGAATGTCCACGGCAAGGAAGCGGGACCGGTGCTATTCTTCGCCGCAAGCTCATTGAAATGAATTGGTCCGCGGTCCGGCACAATGCCTCACCCGACGTCGATCGATTCAGATCGTCGTACCGGGCGGACCTTCAATAACCAGATTGCGAACAAGGAAGAATACGGGAATGTGGAAGAAAATCGCCCCCGCTCTCGTCGTCGCCGCGCTGACCGGCGCGACTGCGCTGCCGGCTCTGGCAGGTGACATGAACAATGCGCTTGGCGGCGCGCTCGGCGGGGTAGCCGGCGCAGCAGTCGGCGGCGCGCTCGGCGGCAGCACGGGCTCGGTAATCGGCGGCGCCATCGGCGGCGGCGCGGGTGGAGCGGTGACGTCGAACCGTCACGAGCGCACCGGCGCGATCATCGGCGGCGCACTCGGCGGCGGCGCAGGTACCGCGGCAGGCAACGCGATGGGCGGCCGCACGGGCGGCCTGCTGGGCGCGGCAGTCGGCGGCGGCGCCGGCGCGGCACTCGGCGGCAACATGTCGCGCAACTCGTACGAGCGCGATCACGGCGACCGCGGCTATCGCCACCGCAAGCATCGTCATCACCGCGACTGGGACTGATCGCCGCTGGCGCGGCACGGTGCGCGCCATGCGCACCGGCGCGCCACGGCGTCGGCACCCGACGCGAGATTCGGCCCGGCGGCCTGCCGGGCCGTCATCGCCGGCCTGACCGGCGACCCCTCCGGCTTCATCAGCCGCTGCCATGCGCCCGATCCAGGGGCAGGCAACAACCCTCCCGCCCTGTTTCCCCGTTTCCCGACGACTTGGCCTGCCACGCTTGAACGCGCCGGCACGGTGTCAGCACGCGTCATCACGGATCGTTCGTCGGCCCGTGCCGGCCTGACGACCGCGACACAGCGATCCGCTGCCGCGAGCCCGTCGCCTTTCCGTCGATTCGCATGACCGGACGGGTTGCGGCCCATCCGCCGCAGTCAGGATTTCCCTGATAGCCAGCACGCCGCGCAACGCCCCTTCACCGCGCGTCGCGGGCGCCGGCGGGTAGTGGAAAATCGAATGGATATCATCGCAACATTTAATTGGTCGATCGTGATCGACTTCGCTATCGTCAACGATGCCCGCGTACGGAGTCGACCGTGCCGCCCGCCGCGCCTCGCCGCATGATCGCGAGCGCCGCGGCCCGGCCACCGGACCCAGCAACCTGGGCCGCCGCGTCCGATCAACCGGACGGACCCGACGCGAAGCCTGGCCGACCGAACGAAGGCGCATGCGCTTTCAAGCCACCCCGGCAACGATGTCCCGCCGCCGCATGCGTGCCCCACGCGCGTGCGAACCGCCCGATGCCGTTTGCGCCAGGGGCCGGACCAACCCATTGCCTGGATGCAATATGTCTAAGACAACGTATTACGCGCCGCATGGCGGCCACCCGCCGCAGACGGATCTGCTGACCGATCGCGCGATGTTCACCGAGGCGTACGCGGTGATCCCGAAGGGTGTGATGCGCGACATCGTCACGAGCTGGCTGCCGTTCTGGACGAACACGCGCCTGTGGGTGATCGCCCGCCCGCTGTCGGGTTTCGCGGAAACCTTCTCGCAGTACATCGTCGAAGTGAATCCGGGCGGCGGCAGCGACAAGCCCGAGCAGGACAAGAACGCCGAAGCCGTGCTGTTCGTCGTCGAAGGCGAAGCCGAGCTGACGCTGCAGGGCAACAAGCACACGCTGAAGCCGGGCGGCTACGCATTCATTCCGCCGGGCGCGGACTGGACGCTGCACAACGTCAGCGATGCCGCGGTGCGCTTCCACTGGGTGCGCAAGCACTACCAGGCCGTCGACGGCATTCCGCTGCCGGAAGCGTTCGTGACCAACGAGCAGGACGTCGAGCCGATCCCGATGCCGGGCACCAACGGCGCATGGGTCACGACGCGCTTCGTCGACATGAGCGACATGCGCCACGACATGCACGTGAACATCGTGACGTTCGAGCCGGGCGGCGTGATCCCGTTCGCGGAAACGCACGTGATGGAGCACGGCCTGTACGTGCTGGAAGGCAAGGCCGTCTATCGCCTGAACCAGGACTGGGTCGAGGTCGAAGCGGGCGATTTCATGTGGCTGCGCGCGTTCTGCCCGCAGGCATGCTACTCGGGTGGCCCTGGCCGCTTCCGCTACCTGCTGTACAAAGACGTGAACCGTCACATGAACCTGTTGCTGAACCCGGCGCGCTGAGCGCCGCGCAAGTCGGACACGAAAGCCCGCCGGTGCATGCCGGCGGGCTTTTTTCATGGGCGATGCGTTTCGCTACAGGCCGAGTGCCGCCGCGGCCAGCGTCGCGACTTGCAGCCGCGTATCGGGCAGCAGGCCGTCTTCCATCAACCACACGGCCGACAAACCGGACCACGCGAGAATCCACTGCAGCAGCCGGCGCCGGTCGAGCTGTGCGGCATCGGCCACGAGCGCGACGCGCCGCCCGAAACGCGCGGGATCGACCGCGATGTCGTGCACGGGATTGCAGAACAGGTTTGCGTAGTCGAACGTGCGCTCGCCGCGTAGCCCTTTCGGGTCGATCGCGAGCCAGCCGCGATCGCCGAAATGCAGGAGGTTGCCGTGATGGATGTCGCCATGCAGGACGACGTCATCGACGGGCGAGGCGGCTTCGGCCAGCAACTGGCGCGCGATTGCGGCCGAGCGGCGCAGCACGTTATGGTCCGCGTCATTCGTCAGCAGGGCACGGAACCAGTCATGAAGCGGCACGATCTGCGCAGGCGGCTGCGGCGCACGATGCGCGTGCAGCCGCGCGACGACGCCGCACGCGATGCGCATCGTGTCGTCGTCGTGGCCCGATGCCGACAACGCGGCCAGCGACGGTGCCGGCTGCGCACGTTCGAGCAGGATCGCATCGACGTCGTGCTGCCACACCTGTGCG
Organism: Burkholderia arboris; assembly: GCF_902499125.1. GTDB lineage: Bacteria > Pseudomonadota > Gammaproteobacteria > Burkholderiales > Burkholderiaceae > Burkholderia > Burkholderia arboris. The sequence goes on along the minus strand of NZ_CABVPX010000003.1, from coordinate 6,489 downwards.
GCGCCTTGCCCGTTCCACCAGGCCATCAGTGCATTGCCGCGCCGTTCTTCGTCGCACGTGGCGACTTTCAGCATCGCGGGCCGCGCATGCCACACGACGGGTAACAGGCCGCCGCTGGCGGTCAGGATCGGGCCGCCGTCGGGAGCGAGGCCCCACAGGTCGAGGTATCGATCGAACATCCCGCGATGGTACAAGCGAACCGGATCGCGTGCCGTGTGCTCCGCCGCGACGACATGCCGCAGGCCCGCGCATGCGGCGCGAACGGCCCCCGGCGCGCTTTCCTAAATAAAATTTAGCCAGCCAAACTTTGGCTAAAGAATGTTCCGGTTTCGGGCTATCCCTTCGACAATGCGCGCCTTCCGTGACCGGTCGGCGCCCATCTTGCGCCGGCCGGCGCGGGCACTGAAGAAGGAGCCCGACATGACCGACCACATCGCCAATCCGCCACCGCAACCCGCGCCGCCGCCGCGCCGCCGCCGCGTGTGGCGCACGCTCGCGGGCGCGCTGCTGGGCCTGACGCTCGCGTGCGCCGGCATCGGCGCATGGACGATCGATCGCATCTGGACGCAACTGCCGTCCGTCGAACACCTGGCCGTCTATCGTCCCGCGCTGCCGCTGCGGATTTTCTCGCGCGACGGCGACCTGCTTGCCGAATACGGCGTCGAGCGGCGCGAGTTCGTGCCGCTCGAACGCATCCCGCCGCTGATGCGGCACGCGCTGCTCGCGGCCGAGGATGCGAAGTTCTACGAGCACGGCGCGGTCGATATCGGCGGCCTCGCGCGCGCGACGTTCGCGAACGTCGTGACCGGGCAGCCGGGGCAGGGCGGCAGCACGATCACGATGCAGGTCGCGCGCAACTTCTACCTGACGCGCGACAAGGTGCTGAGCCGCAAGCTTGCCGAGATCCTGATGGCCGCCAAGCTCGAACGCGAATACAGCAAGGACAAGCTGCTCGAGCTGTACATGAACGAGATCTACCTGGGCGAGCGCGCGTACGGCTTCGCGGCCGCCGCGAACGTGTATTTCGGCAAGCCGCTCGACGCGCTGAGCGCGGGTGAAGCGGCGGTGCTCGCGGGGCTGCCGAAGGCGCCGTCCGCGTTCAACCCGGTCGTGAATCCGTCGCGCGCGACCGCGCGGCGCAACTACGTGCTCGGCCGCATGCACGCGCTGGGCCAGCTCGATGACGCGACCTATCGCGCGGCCGTCGACGCGCCGATCGCGCTGGTGACCACGCCGCCGCCCGGGATCGTCGCGGCGCCGTACGTCGCCGAGCGCGCACGCCGGATGATGGTCGAGCGGTTTCATGACGACGCGTACACGCTCGGCCTCGACGTGACGACGACGATCTCGATGCGCGACCAGCGCGCGGCCGAAGCCTCGCTCGACCGGACGCTGAGCCGGCAGCCGCGCGCGAAGCGCGATGCGCGCAACGGGCTCGAAGGCGCGCTCGTGTCGCTCGATGCGGCCACCGGCGACATGCTCGCGCTCGTCGGCGGCGCGGATTTCAATCGCAACGTGTTCGACCATGCGCTGCAGGCGTATCGCCAGCCGGGGTCGAGCTTCAAGCCGTTCGTCTATTCGGCGGCGCTGGAGAAGGGCTACTTCCCCGGCGTGCTCGTCGACGATACGCAGCGCACGCTCACGCACGAGGAAACCGGCGCGCGGCCGTGGCGTCCGCGCAATTTCGGCAATCGTTACGAGGGCTTCATTCCGGTGCGGCGCGGGCTCGTGCGCTCGAAGAACCTGGTCGCGGTCAGCCTGATGCAGGCCACCGACGCCCGCTACGTGCAGCAGCACGCGGTGCATTTCGGCTTCGACGCGCAGCGCAATCCGGCGTCGCTGCCGCTGGCACTCGGCGCGGGCGCCGTGACGCCGCTCGAACTCGCGAGCGCCTACAGCGTGTTCGCGAACGGCGGCACGCGGATGGAGCCGCGGCTGATCCTGTCGGTGAAGCAGCGTCACGGCGGCGCGATGTACGAGGCGACCGCACCGTCGGGCGAGCGGGTCGTGTCGGCGCGCAATGCGTTCGTGATGGACAGCATGCTGCGCGACGTCGTGCGGGCCGGCACCGCGCGCGGCGCGCTCGCGCTGCGCCGCGACGACGCGGCCGGCAAGACGGGGACGTCGAACGGATCGAAGGACGTGTGGTTCGCCGGCTACTCGTCGGGCATCGTCGCGGTCGCGTGGCTCGGCTACGACACGCCGCGCCCGATGGGGCGCGCAACCGGCGCGACGCTGGCGCTGCCGGTCTGGCTCGACTACATGAAGACGGCCGTGGACGGGCGCACGCCGGTCGATGCGACGCCACCGCAGGACGTCGCGCTCGTCGACGGCGATTTCGTCTACGCCGAATACACGCGCGGCACGTGCACGTCCGACGTGCCGGCCTATATCCGCAGCCGCTTTGCGTGCGGCGGTGCGCTGGCAACCGATGCGCCGGATGCGCAGGCCGACCGCGGCCGGCGCGACGAACCGATGCCTGCCGCGGTCGATGCGGCCGAGCGCGAACGCGTGCTCGACCTGTTCCGGACCGACGACTGACGCACACCATGCATACGCTTTATCTGATTGCGATCGTCGCGGAAGCGATGTCGGGGGCGCTGATGGGCATGCGCCGCGGAATGGACCGCTTCGGGCTCGCGCTCGTCGGCGCGGTGACGGCGCTCGGCGGCGGCACCGTGCGCGACGTGCTGCTCGGCCACTATCCGCTCGGCTGGATCGCGCATCCGGAATACCTGGTGATCACGCTGGTCGCGGCGACCGTCGCGTCGTGGGCGGCACGGCACGTCGCGCGGATGAAAACGCTGTTCGTCACCGTCGATGCGATCGGCCTCGCGGCATTCACGATCATCGGCTGCGACATCGGTGCGTCGACCGGCATCGCGCCGATCATCGTCGTGCTGGCCGGCGCGATCACGGGCGTCGGCGGCGGGATGCTGCGCGACCTGCTGTGCAACGAGATGCCGCTGATCCTGCGCGAGGAGCTCTATGCGAGTGTCGCGTTCGTCACGGGCACGCTGTATGTCGGGATGCAGCATCTGGGCATCGACGCGGGTTTCGCGACGATCGTCGCACTGGCCGCCGGTTTCTCGATGCGGATGCTCGCGGTGCAGCTGGGCTGGAAGATGCGGACCTTCGGCGCGGCGGACGTCGAGCATTGAGCGCGCGCGGCCACGCGCGCCGCGCCGGCGTTCAGTCCGGCTGCATCACCTGAAAGACGTTTCCTTCCGGATCGATGCCGTCGTACATCGCGTACGGGAAGCCGTCGAAGCGCTTGAGATCGCGCACGGTCACCCCGTCGCGGGCGAGCCGGTCGCGATGCGCGTCGATACCGGCGTCGATCCTGAAGACGAGTTTCACGTTGCTGGTGTCCGCTTTTGCGCTTGCAGGCGCAGGCGCCGTCGCATGGCGGAACGCCGGGCCGGCCAGATGCAGCGCGAGTTCAATCGCGCCCGCGTCGAGCACGACCCATTCGCCGTCGATTTCCTCGATGACGGGTAACTCGAAATACCGCTGGTAGAACGTTTTCAGCAGCGTGACGTTCTGGACATACAGGATGATGCGGGTCATCGGAAGCGGCATGGGCGTCTCCTCGAAGGGGCAGTGTGGACGATCTCAAATGACAGTCGCGGACGATGGCGGCGCATCGCGCCGGGTAACGATCCCGCGCTACGCGGGCACCATCACCGGCGGCGCACCGTCGCCGGTTTCCACCATCTTCACCGCGAATCCATAGCATTGCGCGATATGCGCAGGCGTCATCACGTCGTGCGGCGTGCCATGCGCGACGATCGTGCCGTCGGCGAGCATCGCGATCGTATCGGCGTGCCGTGCGGCGAGGTTCGGATCGTGGACGATCGCCAGCACGCCGAGCTGCCATTCGCGCGCGACCGCGCGCACGGTGTCGAGCAGGCGATGCTGGTGCGCGAGGTCGAGCGCGGCGGTCGGTTCGTCGAGCAACAGGTAGCGCGGGCCGCGTTCCGGCGCGTCGTCGTCCGGCCACAGCTGCGCGAGCACGCGAGCGAATTGCACGCGTGCGAGTTCGCCGCCGGACAGCGTCGTGACGTCGCGGCCGACGAGCGCATCGGCGCCCGCGCGTTCGAGCGCATGCCACGCAATGTCGCGATCGCGGTGCGACGTCGCACCGCTGCGCCGCGCGTGCGGATAGCGGCCGAGCAGCACGATTTCGTCGACGCTGAACGGGAAGGCCGGCTGCGCGGCCTGCGGCAGCACCGCGCGCAGACACGCGAGCCGCGGTGCGTCGATGCGTGCGAGCGGTTCGCCGTTCAGCGTGACGTCGCCCGTCACGCGTACGCCGTTCGGCGCGACGCTGCCGGTCAGTTCGCCGGCAAAGGTCTTCAGCAGCGTGCTCTTGCCCGCGCCGTTGCGGCCGAGCAGCGCGGTCACGCGGCCGGGTTCGATCGACAGCGACAGGTCGCGCAGGATCGCGTTGTGGCGGCGCGCGACGTCGAGATGGTGGACAGTCAGCATGATCGTCGTGAATAAAGGATTACCCGCCGAGCGCGCCGCGGTTCTTCCACAGCAGCGCGAGGAAGAACGGCGCGCCGAGCAGCGCGGTCAGCACGCCAAGCGGAATCTCGGCCGGAGCGGCGACGGTGCGTGCGGCGAGATCGGCGGCGAGCGTCAGCAACGCGCCGAGCAGTGCGGCGCCGGGCAGCACGATGCGCTGGTCGGGGCCGCACGCGAGGCGCACGCAATGCGGTGCGACGAGCCCGATGAAGCCGATGATGCCCGCGCATGACACCAGTGCGCCGACGGCAAGCGCGACCGCCACGAGCACGCGCCGCTTCAGCCGCTGCACCGGCACACCGAGATGCAGCGCTTCAGTTTCGCCGAGCTGCAACGCGTTCAGCGCGTCGCGTTCGCGCGCGAGCAGCACGCAGCCGATCGCGACGCACGGCGCCACGGCCGCCAGCGCGGACCATTGCGCGCCGCCGAGGCTGCCGAGGCTCCAGAAGGTCAGCGAGCGCAGTTGCGCGTCGTCGGCGACGAACGTGAGCAGCCCGATCGCCGCGCCGACCAGCGCATTGATCGCGATGCCGGCGAGCAGCAGCAGCGGCAGCGCGAGCCGGCCGCGCGACGCGGCCAGCCGGTAGACGAGCGCCGCGACCGCGAGCGCGCCTGCGAAGGCGGCGACGGGCAGCGCGGCTGCGCTCGCGTGCGCGGCAAAGAGTGCGGGACCGAGCACGATCATCGTCGTCGCGCCGAGTGCGGCGCCGCTCGACACGCCGACGAGCCCCGGATCGGCGAGCGGATTGCGGAACAGCGCCTGCATCGCGGCGCCGGTTGCACCGAAGCCGCCGCCGACCAGCAGCGCGAGCACGACGCGCGGCGCGCGGATGTCGAACAGCACCGCGCGTGCCTGCTGCGCGGCGGCATCGCCGGTCAGCGCGGCCCAGGCTTCCGCGAGTGGAATGCGGTACGCGCCGACACACAGCGCGACGATGGACATCGCGCACACGAGCACGGCGAGCGCGGCCAGCGCGAACGGCGCGAAGCGGCGCGACGTGCCGACGCGCGCGGCGCCGGAGCGCGAAGCGGGCGACGGCGCGGGGAAGGGCGAAGCGTGAGCGGGCATCGAGGCAATCCGGAATCAGGCGAGCGCATCCGACAGGCGCCGGTGCAGGGTCGTGACGGCAAGCGGCAGGCGCGGGCCGAAGCCGAGCAGGAACAGCGCGTCGAGCGATACGACGCGCTGTGCGCGGCCGGCCGGCGTCGCGCCGAAGCCGGGCGTTGCCAGCAGCGCGGCGCGGCCGCCAACGGCCGCGAGCCCTTCGTCGGAGATCAGCACGACGTCGGGTGCGGCAACCGCGAGCGCCTCGGTCGTCAGCGGCTTGTAGTGATCGAAGCCCTGCATCGCGTTGCGCGCGCCCGCGTAGCGGATCATCGCGTCGGCAGCCGTGCGCTGGCCGGCGACGAGCGCCTGGTTGCCGGTATGGTTCAGCACGAACAGCACGCGCGGCGGTTGCGCGCCGCCGGGCACGCGCGCGGCGACCGCGTCACGCGCGGCCTGCCAGTCGCGATCGAAGCGTTGCAGCAGCGCGGTGCCGGCGTCGCGGACGTCGAGCGCCTGCGCGATGCCGGCGATCTTCGCGCGCACCGATTCGACGTCGTGGCGTTCGTCGAACGTCGTCACCGTGACGCCCGCGCTTTTCACCTGCGCGATCGCGGCGGGCGGGCCGGCTTCCGCCGATGCCAGGACGAGATCGGGCCGCAGCGACAACAGCCCCTCGGCCGACAGCGCGCGCTGGTAGCCGACCTTCGGCAGGCGTTTCGCGGCGTCCGGATACGTGCAGGTCGTGTCGGCGCCGACGAGCCGGTAGCGCGGCGTCTCGGCGCCGCCGAGCGCGAACGCGGTTTCCGCGAGTGCGCCGCCGATCACGACCACGCGCTTCGGGGTGGCCGCCGCAACTTGCGCGAGCGCGCTGCCGGGCAGCGCGCCCGCGAGCGCACCGGCCGCCGCGCTTG
>NZ_CABVPX010000002.1 GCF_902499125.1 Burkholderia arboris | reverse complement strand
GGGCTGAACGACGGCGCGGCGGCGGTGCTGGTGATGTCGGCGCAGAAGGCGGCGGCGCTCGGCCTGACGCCGCTCGCACGGATCAAGGCGTACGCGAACGCGGGCGTCGATCCGAGCGTGATGGGCATGGGCCCGGTGCCGGCATCGCGCCGGTGCCTGGAGCGCGCGGGCTGGACGCCGGGCGACCTGGACCTGATGGAGATCAACGAAGCGTTTGCTGCGCAGGCGCTGGCGGTGCACAAGCAGATGGGCTGGGACACGTCGAAGGTGAACGTGAACGGCGGCGCGATCGCGATCGGTCACCCGATCGGCGCGTCGGGCTGCCGGATCCTGGTGACGCTGCTGCACGAGATGGTCAAGCGCGATGCGAAGCGCGGGCTGGCGTCGCTGTGCATCGGCGGCGGGATGGGGGTCGCGCTCGCGGTCGAGCGTCCGTAACCGGTCATTCGTCACCGGCGTATCGAATCCGGGCGCCGGCCGATTGCGGCTTCGGCCGGCGCTACGTGAAGTCAGAGGGGGCCTCGGCAGCTCTCGAAACCAAAAAATGGAGTGAGATTCATGTCTCAGCGAATTGCGTACGTAACGGGCGGGATGGGCGGCATCGGCACCAGCATCTGCCAGCGTCTGTCGAAAGACGGCTTCAAGGTCGTCGCGGGTTGCGGCCCGAACTCGCCGCGCCGCGTGAAATGGATCGAGGACCAGAAGGCGCTCGGGTACGATTTCATCGCGTCGGAAGGCAACGTCGGCGACTGGGACTCGACCAAGGAAGCATTCGACAAGGTCAAGGCCGAAGTCGGCGAGATCGACGTGCTGGTCAATAACGCGGGCATTACGCGCGACGTCGTGTTCCGCAAGATGACGCATGAAGACTGGACGGCCGTGATCGACACCAACCTGACGAGCCTGTTCAACGTGACGAAGCAGGTGATCGACGGGATGGTCGAGCGTGGCTGGGGCCGCATCATCAACATTTCGTCGGTGAACGGCCAGAAGGGTCAATTCGGCCAGACCAACTACTCGACCGCGAAGGCCGGCATCCACGGCTTCACGATGTCGCTCGCACAGGAAGTCGCGACGAAGGGCGTGACGGTCAACACCGTGTCGCCGGGCTACATCGGCACCGACATGGTGAAGGCGATCCGCCCCGACGTGCTCGAGAAGATCGTCGCGACGATCCCGGTGCGACGTCTCGGCGGGCCGGAGGAAATCGGTTCGATCGTCGCGTGGCTCGCGTCGAACGATTCCGGCTTCGCGACGGGCGCCGACTTCTCGCTGAACGGCGGCCTGCACATGGGCTGACGCCCAGGCTGCGCGGGCCGGGTGGCCGCGCAGCCGGGTGTGTTCCGAAGGCCCCCGCCTCCCGGATTCGGGCGGCGGGGATTCGTCACTTGCGCTACGCTGCACTGAAAGGCGTTACATGACTACTACAAAGAAGACGGCCGAACGGCTCATCAAGAAGTACCCGAACCGCCGGCTCTACGATACCGAGACAAGCACGTACATTACGCTCACCGACGTGAAGCAGCTCGTGCTGGAGCAGGAGGATTTCAAGGTCGTCGATGCGAAGTCCAACGAAGACCTGACGCGCAGCATTCTCCTGCAGATCATCCTCGAAGAGGAAAGCGGCGGCGTGCCGATGTTCTCGTCGTCGATGCTGTCGCAGATCATCCGTTTCTACGGCCATGCGATGCAGGGCATGATGGGCACGTACCTGGAAAAGAACATCCAGGCGTTCATCGACATCCAGAACAAGCTCGCGGATCAGTCGAAGAACATGTACGACACGAATGCGATGAATCCGGAAGTCTGGTCGCAGTTCATGAACATGCAGGCGCCGATGATGCAAGGGATGATGACGAGCTACATCGAGCAGTCGAAGAACATGTTCGTGCAGATGCAGGAGCAGATGCAGAATCAGGCGAAGTCGATGTTCAGCACGTTCCCGTTCAAGCAGCCGGGTGCGTCGGAGCCGGAGAAGAAGTAGTTTTGCGATTGTGGGCACGGCGGTGCGAGCTGTCGGGCGGCGCCGGTGTCGCGAAGCAGGGCGGGCAAGGTGGCCGATCGTATGCTTGCGCATGACGATGCGTTGCCGCTGCCCGCTGGAAGATGTCGCCGACGGTCGTTCTTGATCGTCGGCACCGATGCGCGCGCCGGGTAGGGGCGCGCATGACCGTTGTCCAGTCGATCGAGATCCAGTCACCAGCGAATGAAAGCCGGGGCACGCCGCGCCTGAGCGTGTGCGTTCGTACCGGCCGGGTGTGTGCCTGTCGCACTTGAAGCGGCACGGCACGGTGACGCGCGGTACCGGTTCCTGTCACGACGGGATAGGCGATGCCGCGTCGATCGGCGCGGCCGAGAAAAACAAACCGACTGAGAGAGCGCATGCGACGGATTCGAATGGCATCGGCCGGCAGGCTGGCCGGTCTTGCTTCGATGTTCATGTTGGGCGTTGGCCTGGCGTTGCCGGCCTCGGCGATGGATTGCGCGAAGGCCGCGCAACCGGTCGAGAGGCGCATCTGCGCGAGTTCCGCGCTGCGGGCAGCCGATGCGCGGATGAATTCGGCCTATGCGGGCGCGCTGAAGGCTGCGCCGGACGCCGCCATCCGCGACATGCTCGTGCGCAGCCAGCGCCGCTGGATCGACGCGCGCAACAACCGTCTCGACGCCGACTACGATGGCCGGCCGCTGGCTGTCGACGAAGTGCGCAAGGCCATCGACCGGCGCACGGCGTTGCTGGCCGATCAGTCGGGTAAAGGGCTGATCGCGCGGGCGCTGGCCGAGCGGCAATGGCTCGCAAAATACAGCGGCGGCCCGTTGACCGGTTTCGATGGCAACTGCGATTTCATTCCCGACGATGCGAGTGGCAAGCACGTTTCGTACGCGTGTTTCGGCGCGGTCCACGTGCAGCACCGTGCGCGGATCTGCAGCCAGAGCGAGGACTGGGCGACCGGTGCGGTCTATCAATACCGCTCGGTGAGCGCGGCCGTCGGCGGGAAGGTGCGTCCGGTGGCGTTCTGCGAAGCGCAAGCGCATGCGCAATCGTGCGATGGCGGCGGCGCGCAGTCCGGATGGGTGCGGGCGGGCGCGTCCGGCGTGGATGGCCGCGCACCTGCGCCGGCCGCGGGCATGCCGCAACTGGATGCGGAAATGTGGCCGATCGGCGACGGGGACGATGCGATTTGGTTCGAACGGTGCCTGACTGCGTCGGTGTTTCCGGATGTGCGGTGACGTGCAGCGTTGCGTGTTCGAGCAAGGCCCGCCACGGCGGGCTTTTTTGTTGTTCGTCGAGAGGCTTCACGCACAGCCGATGTCACGCACGCGTGCGCGGGATCGTTCCGCACGATCGGTTGCATGCAGGCAACCGCACAGCGAGGGAGAAGGGCGGCCGGTATAGTCGAAGCCCCGCAACCTTCGAATTTCAGTCATGGGGAATCGCGCGCTTCGCGTCGTCATCGTCGGTGGAGGCATCGTTGGAGCGTCCACCGCGTGGCATCTTGCGCGATCGGGCGCACAGGTCACGCTGCTGGAAAAACAGGCTGCGCCAGCAGGCGGTGCGACCGGCTGGTCGTTCGGCTGGGTGGGGACCGGCAGCGCACTTCCGTCCGAAAACCCGTCCCGCTTCGCCCGGACGCTCGCGGCGCTCCCGGAGTTTGCACGGCTGGAGCACGAACTGGGTCCGTTGCCGGTCACAACGCGCGGCGCGCTCGTGTGGCTCGACACCGACGCGCAGACAGCCGCGCTGATCGACGAGCAGCGTGCGGCCGGCGTGCGCATGGAAGCGCTGGGGCGTCGACAGGTTGCCGCGATGGAGCCGCGTCTCGTGCAGCTTCCCGAACTGGTTGCGTGGGCGCCGGACGACTTCGTGGTCGAGCCGGGCGAGTTGACGCGTCGATTGCTGGCAGGTGCACAAGCTGCCGGCGCGCAGGTCATCTGCGATTGCGGGGTCGACGCGGTTGAAATGCGCAACGGACGTGCCGCCGGCGTACGTACCGCACGCGGGCACGTGGCGGCCGATGTCGTCGTGTTGGCGAATGCGGCGTCGGCGGTTTCGCTTGCAGCAGGTCTGGGCATATCGCTGCCCGTTCACGAGGAGCCGGCCGTGTTGATGCACTTTGCGACCGTGCCGGGTCTCGTCAGCCGCTTGCTCTACGGACAGGACCTCGAAGTGCGTGTCGGGCCGTCGGGTGGCCTGCTGTCGGCCGCTGATCCTCCGGACGAAGGCGACAGCGGGCTTGATGCGCTGGCTGCCCGTACGGCATTGGCGATTTCGTCGCTGTTTGCCGATCCGCCTGCGCTCACGCCGGTGTCTGTCAAGTCGGCACCTCGGCCGATGACGAACGACGGATCTCCGATCAATGGTTTTCTGACCGGTGTCGCAGGTGTGTACGCCGTTGTCGCTCATCCCGGTGTGATCCTGGCGCCACGGCTCGGCCGACAGGCCGCGAGCGCGATCGTTGAAACGTAAATCGCCCGAGGAACGGGGTAGCGATCGACCGGCCACGGGTGACGCCGTCGGTGCGCGGAGAGATCGATGTGCGTCCAGACGCAGCATGCAACGCCGGGGCCGGCGCTGCACATGGGCATCGGTTCAGACGGGCGCGATGCGTTTCGCCGTCGTTCAGTGCGCCGGACCGTAATCCTGATCGTCGTCCGACGGCGGGAGGTCGAGCACGAGCTTGACGGCGCTGTAGTTTGCCTTGAGCGAAAACACGCGGCCGATCACGAGAAACGTCTGTCGCGAATTCTCGAGTTCGACGAAATCGCCCGGTTGCGGCACGTGCGCGCCTTGATCGTAGGAAAAGCTGGTGCTGGTTTCTTCTCCGATGGCCTCTGAGGCGTGTTCGGTGAATTCGATCGTGATGTGGGTGGTCATGCGGGCCCCGTCGTGGGTGGAGTGAAGAGACTGGAGGCTTCGATTTTCGCACAGTGGCTGGCAGCATTCGGGCGGGTCTTGCGCGATACGACCAGCAGTTGGCGGATCGACTGTTCCCTGCTTTGAAGTGACACCAGCGCCGCATAGTGTTCCGGCGGCTGCCGCTACAACAGGGCGAACCGCGTGCGGGGCAACGGCGTGCATTGTCTGATGTGTTTCGGCAACATCTGTCAAGCAGTTGGTTATCCGAACGAATAGACCATGATCCAGATCGGGCCATTCGTGGCCCGGGCGGGCAAAAAAATGGCCCGGTAAATCTCTTCATGAACCGCGGCTGGCGTCCGGTGAGCATCGTCCATCACGGCAAGCAATACAGCAGCCAGGGGAGGAGAGCGCCGACGCGCAGCAGGGCACGCACTGAAGCCATGCTGATGCCCGACGACGCGGAATGGCGCGCCGAGCCGCTGCGGCGCCCGCGCATCGACGGCCCGCAGCCGGCGACGGTGGTGGGCCCCGAAGGCGAAGAGATCTACATCGGCGAATTCAGCCGGGTGAAGGTGCAGTTCCCGTGGGGTCGCGAGGGCAAGCACGACGAGCACAGCTCGTGCTGGATCCAGGTTGCGCAGAACTGGGCAGGTGCGACGTGGGGGCATATGGCGATCCCGCGCATCGGGCAGGAAGTTATCGTCGTCAACCTGGATGGCGATCCGGAGGTGGGGCAAGCAGTTCGGCATCGCTTTCGTAGTCGAGGTAGGCCTCGCAGATCGGCGCGCCTTCGCGGGCGCCGATTTGTTGAAGGGCGCTTTGCCTGAAAAATTGTCTCCAATGTTGCTGGATCTTGACCAGCCCGGCCTCGCTGTTGTCGGTGCGCAAGGCGATGCCGCTAATCGTTAACGGGGCTAGGTCGACGAGTTCATCGTTTACGTGTGCTTTCTCTAGCGTCAAGGGCAGGCCGCTGTGCGGCCCGCATGCGATCAGTCGCCGTTCTGACGTGCGATTTTACCCAGTCCGCTCGCCGACGCATCCGCACGCCGCTCGTCCTGCAGCAGCGTGCGCGGCAGCGCGAAGCCCTTGAACAGCGGCTGGGTGAAGGGGTTGTTGGCCTTCTCGGTGCTGATGCGGTAGCGCACGCCGCCGTCCGCCGCGGCGAAGCTGAGGTCGACACTGGTGGTGGTGGCGCCGTTGAGGCGGGCCTGGCTGAGCAGACGGTAGAGCGACCACGGGCCGCGGTAGATCAGCCCGCTGCTGCTGCCGCCGGCGTGGACCAGAGTCATGCGGCTTTCGTTGCTGGGCGCCAGGGTGTTTGGCCAGATGACGGCCGTGCTGGTGGTGGGGCCGTGGTTGTAGGAGATCAGCTGTCCCTCGACGCTGAGTGAACTGCTGCGCTTGTTGGCGGCCAGGCCCAGGGGTTCGACGAAGAACTGCACGCCGAGTTGCCCGCGGCTGTTGAAGAAGGCATCGCGGATTCTATTGGCGGCGTCGAGCTGGGTGAGCACGTCGGCGCGCACCAGATAGCCGCCCAGGCGCTCGGAGTACAGGGCCTCCAGGTTGTCCTCGATGAACAGGTTCAGGTACTTGTCGCGGAACTGTTGCAGGCGCCCCTGCGGTGCGAAGAAGGCAGTGAAGTCGTCGAGCGAGACTTCTTCTCGGCTGGTCGGGTTGAACGGGTAGCGGTTAGCAAGGCGCTCGTGATAGAAGCGGTACACGTCGGCATCCCAGCGTTTTTCCAGCTCGCGCAGGGCTTCCACAAGGACGATGCGCGACGACTCGTCGGCCAGCTTGCCGACCTGATGTCTCAACGGCTCGGGCAGGCCGCCGGCGATGCGCTGCAGGTTGGCGACGGGATCGGGACCTTTCTGGCCGAATCGTTCGAGCACGAAGTTGAGCGCGGCCTTGCCGCGGTCCGGGCTGTCATGCACGGTGCGCACTTTATCCTGCACGGCGCCGATGGCCTGCATGGTTTCGTCGAGATACGGAGGGCGGTCGCCCTTGGCTTCGAGCAACTGGCTGATCGGCGAGAAGGCACGGGCGATGGTGATGACCGGCAGCGGCGGGGCTTCGGGCTCCGTGAGCGTGTCCACCTTGTCGGTGAGCGTGGCGGCCTTGGGTTGTGATGCTTCGGTGATGGTGCTGGCGCCGGCCGCGGGCGGGTTGCCAAGTTCGCTGTTGTCGCGCACGGTTTCGATCAAGCGCCGCAGCGGCGCGGCCGGGCTGGTGACGCTGCCCAGGATGGTGACGGCCTGGCCGATGTCCTGGAAGTCGCGCACGGCGATCTGATTGAGGTTGCGTTGCCAGGTGTCGACGTAATCGCGGCTGTAGAGCGCGCGGATGCGATCGGCAAGTGCTTGCTTGTCGGCTTCGGAGTAGTCGACGTTGCGTCGCTCGCCGAGGGCCCACTGGTCGATCATGGCCAGCTCGGTAATATCCTGGCTGTGCGGGGCGAAGTAGCTGCGGTAGCCCTTGGCGGTGAGCAGGGCGTCGATGCGGCCATTGGTGAGCGGTGTCTCTTGTTTGCCGCCCGCGCTGGCTTCGGGTTCGTACACGATGTCGTAGGCCGGGCCGATTTCGTTGCGCAGGTCGAGCGGCGCGCGCAGCGCTGCGCTGGCCTGGCGGCGCATAGTCATGTAGACGCGCTGCGGCAGCGGGATGGTGCGCAGTTCGCGCTGCACGGCTGCGACAGGCTCCTGGTATTGCGGCAGGCGCGTGTCGGCGTATTTCATGGCGTAGTCCAGGTGGCGCATCAGTGCACGCTGTACGCCATCCTCGCCCGGGAAGGCCGTTTGCCAGTGCGCGGCCATCCAGTTTTCGACCACGGGTGGCCGGCGATTGGGCCGGTCTTCGATCATGCGGTAGACGCGCAGCGCAGCCAGTTGCGTGTCGCTGTCCGTCCCGGCGCCGTCCAGCTTTTTCATCGCGCCGCTGGCCAGCGCCGGCAGGAAGCGCTGTGACAGCAGGGTCAGGTAGGCCTGATCGACCTTGGGGCCGATGGTACGACCCTGGTACAGGCCAAGGTCGGCCACGACCGGCCAAGCATCGCGATAGTTGCCGTAGACGGCGACCACGCTGCCAATCTGGTCCAGCGGTTGCAGCAGATTGCGGCCGGTAGGGTCGAGCGTGCCGTCGATGGCGTGGGTGCTGAACGCGCGGCTGCGCTCGAGCACGCTAAGGGCCTTGTCGCGATTCAGTGCGTAGTAGTGGTACCACGCGCCGATCACGAGCGCGCTGCCCAGCGACGCTACGCCAAAGCGCAGGGCCAGCGCGCGTTTCTTCTCGGCGATGACCTTGGGGTTGTCGCCGGCCAGACCGGACTCTGGGTAGATGACGCGCTGGAACAGGTGCTGAGCGAAGTAAACCAGGGAGCGCCCGCTGGGCTGCATGTAGTTGACCGGCCCACGCAATGAATAGGTCTGCGAAGCGGTGGTGAGGAAGGCGTTGTTAAGCACACCCTGCTGATAGACCGAAGAGAAGAACACGCCGCGCGGCAGTGCCGGCGTGACATAGCGATCGCTGCCAAGCACGTCGGCAAGGAAGCCCAGCAGCAGGGGCCGCAGGCCGCTCAGTTGTCGGGTGAGCGAGTACAGTGCCTCGCGCTGCGCTACGTCGGGCACGTCGGCCAGGCTGTCGAACACCTGCTCGTTCAGGCGGTCGAGGAAGGCATCGTAGTTCGTACCGAGCTCGCTTAGCCAGGCGTCGTAGCGCTGGATTGCATCCAGTGTGAAGCTAAAGCCGCAGAGATCTTCGCGCACGGACTTGGGCAGCCGCGCGAACAGCGTTTCGAAGCCTTCCAGCAGGTCGAACTTGCTGAGCACCACGTACAGCGGCGGCCGTGTACCGAGCTGCCGGCTCAGTTCGGCCAGGCGCGCACGCAGCACCGCGGCGAGCGCCTGGCGGTCGCTTGGGGCTTGGTGCGCCAGGGTTTCTAGGCTGACCATCAGCACCACGCCGTTGAGCGGCCGGCGGCTGCGGTTGCGGCCGAGCCAGCCAACGAAGCTGTCCCACAGCCGCGCGTGGATGTCTTCGGGCAGCGCGCCGTGGCGGGCCAGCCGCGCGGGCAGCACGGGCGAGCTTTCGTCCTCCGCGTCGCCGGGAGTGGGGGACGGTTCGATCCGCGGCTGGCTGATCAGTTCACCCGGCGGGTCAATGAGAATGGCTTGGTCGCCCATCCACCAGTCGATGGCGTAGAGCTTGTCCGGATCGTCTTGCAGGCGTCGGCTGCCGGCCTTCATTTCGCGGGTGAGGGAGAAGCTTTGTCCGGAGCGGTTGACGAAGCTGGTTTTGCCGGAGTTTTCCTGGCCCAGCACCAGGTACCAGGGCAACTGGTATCGCGCCTGCAGGCCCTTGAGGTTGGCCTGCAGAATCTCGAGGCTGTGATCGAGGTCGCGCTCCTGCGCTTCGACGTAACGCAGACATGGATCGGTCTGTTGCTCTTCCACATGGTGCTGTTCGGCCTCCAGGCGCATGGCGCGCTTGCGCAGGCGCAGCGCCCATATCAGCAGCGGCACTATCAGCATGACGACCGTCGCCAGCACCCGCGCGGGCAGGCTGGCCAGGGGGCGATGCTCGCCCCAGCTCCACTTGGGTCCCAACCACCAGATGGTGGCCAGCGCGAGCGCCAGTAGCAGCAGTTGCAGCAGGGGGGCGCCATGCCGCCCCCAGCGCAAGATGAGTTGGCCGTAACGTTGCAGTTTGGACCAGATGTTCCACATGACGATGCTCCCTGTTTAATCCTTGTGCCCCGAGGCATCCGGCTGTTGTCGTTCGAGAAGGCTGAAGAGGTCGGGCTCCCACTCGGGCGCCGACGCGTGCTGCATGGCCCGATATGCGCGGACGAACAAACCATCCGCCAGCCAGGTGAGGCCGCGTGGCCGCAGCAGCTCGGCAGCGATGGCCATGACGTGGCAGCGGTGCCGCAAGTCGGCGGCTTCCTGCTGGATCGCTTCGAGCCGACGCAGCACGGACTCGACACCTTGCGCTTCCAGCAGGCCGTGCAGTTCGTCGCGGACTCCGGCGTAGTCACGACCGGTGGCGGCCATGGTGCCGGCCGCGTGCGCGCCACTGATCCAGGCGTGGGTTTCTCCGTCCACGAACGGACGTCCATCGATGAATTCCAGTTTTCCCAGCGCGGGCAGTCGGGTGACGAAGCGTTCGGTCGACTGACGGATGGCCTCGGCTACCAGCGGCATCTCCAGGCGCTGGGCGATGCCGGCGGCCAGGTAGCTGCCGCGCAGCCAATACGGCGAGGTCGTCACGCTGCGTTCGACGCGTTGCAACAGCACCGGGTCGACAGCGTTGGCGCTGAGTGCTTCCGCATACCCTTCGGCGACGTCGGCGGGCACGGCCATCAGTTCGGTCTGGTGGTGTTTGCGTGCCGACGGCGCATTGGTCAGGTGGGTCCACAGGGCAAATCGCCGCAGCAAGTAACCAGTGGGGTCGTATGGGTCTTGCTGGTTGATGATCTCCGCCGTGGCCAGCAGCACCTTGCGGCCCTCACGCTCGTTGGCGGGCGTGGGCAGAACCGGCGTGAAGAAGGCGTCCGATAGCACCTCGCCGCGCGTGGGCGCGTCGAGCTTGGTGTCGGCCAGCTCTGGCGCGCGCAATACTTCGGCTTTTTGTCGCAGCAACGCCTCCAGTCTGGAGAGGGTGGGCACGTCGAGCCGGGCGCTTTCAGCGCAGCGCTGCAGGCTATCGAGTGCGGCTTGGCCGGCCTTGTAGAACTCTTCGCCGTATCCGGTGCTTTCCAACGCGGCCAAGCTGTCGGCCAACCGTTCCAGCAGTTGCCCCGCCAACCTTCGTTTGGCCAGGTAGCCGGTGGCTCCCGGTTTCGGATAGCTGGTTTCCCAGTAGCGTTCGACCATGCCGGCCAGCACGCCGGTGGCTTCGGCCCAGCCGCGCCAACTGCGCGTGCGCGCGCGAGCGGTCAGCAGATGCCCGGCAACGCGCAAGTGCTTGCACTGGCTGCGCAGGTAGTGCTGCGCGGCTTCGTCGACATAGGGCCAATCGATGGTCGCCTCCTGCAGGCTGCCGAGCTTGACCATTTCGTGGTCGATGCCTTGGTAAACGTCGTCTTCGTCATCAAAAACGCCAGCGGGCCGGCGCGGGTCGAGCGGCGCCAGCAAGGTATCGAGGTCCAGCGGGGCGGGCAGTTTCACCAGTGACATGCCTCGCGCTGCTGGACCAGTTGCTCATGGAGCCGAGAGACGTCGAAGACGAGTCCGTTGAAGGGGCCCTGGTCGCTCTCGATCTGCAGGCGCTGTGCTGGCCGGGCCAGGTGGCGCAGCTGCTCGATCGCCACCAGGCCGCGTCCCGCATCGGTGACCGTACCGTCATCGAGGACCTGCCACGGCTGGCTGGTCGACACGGGGCGGCCGTCCACCAGCAGCCGTAGATTGGCGCGGTTGAAGGGCAATGCGTCGACGGTCAGCAGTTGCAGGCGCGAGATGTTTTGCAGGCAACTGATCGCGAGTATCGGGGCGGGTGTCGAGCCTCCCAGCGCCGGAGCCGAGATAACCACCTTGTCCTGGCCGGGGATCTTTTCCGGCGTGCGCATCAGCAGCAAGCCGGTGTCGTCGGCGTGGCGCTTGGCCTCGTTGGATTGGACCAGGTCGGTGATGTCCGGGCGCTTCGCGCTGGCCGGCGTGGTGGTTGGCGCGGCCGCGGATGCCTTGGCCTGGAGTGCGGCCGGTGGCGATGTGGGCGGTGGTGGGGTACCTGCCTTGGCGTCGAAGCAGGCCAGCCGTTTCTGCGGCGATGCGATGGTGGTGCAGTCGCTGTTCGCGGCGACGGCGGAGTGTTCTCCGTCGCAACCGGCCAGTGCTGCCGCTGACAGCAACGCCAGGCTGATCGATTTCATGATGAGCGTTCCTCTCCATTCAAATTCCATTCCAGGCATTTGCGTGCCAGCGTGCGCTTGGGGATGCCGAGGCTGAGCGCCGCCTCGCGCCGCGACCCCTCGACCCGGCGCAGCCGTTCGCCGACCACGAGGCGCTCGAAGTCCTGCAAGGCTTCCGGCAAGTTGTCTGTGTGCAGGAGCTGTTGGAGTGCTGATACCGTCGTCGACGGCGGCGCGCCCGCCGTTAGCGGTAGGTCTTCTTCCAGGTCGGCCAGCAGGTCGCCGCGGATGTGCTTGCCAGGCGCCGTGCGCTCGGCTGCGGCCAGCACGAGGCTGCGCAGCTCGCGCACGTTGCCCGGAAAGGAGTGGGCTTGCAGGCGTGCCAGCGCGCTCGCGGAAATGCCGGCGATGTTGCCCTGGCATTCACGGTTGTGTTGCAGCAGCACGTGCGCGACAAGTGCCGGAATGTCTTCAGGGCGTTCGCGCAGGGGCGGGATGCGCAGCACACGCTGGCGAATGCGGAAATACAGATCCTCGCGGAACGCACCGTTGCGCACGAGTTCGGGCAGGGGACGGTGGGTGGCGCAGATCAGGCGGAAGTCGGACGCCTGCTCGCGCGTTGCGCCTATCGGTCGGTAGGTTTTCTCGTTCAGCAGACGCAGCAGCGTACCTTGCAGTTCCAGCGGCATATCGCCGATTTCGTCGAGAAACAAGGTTCCGCCATCGGCCTCGGCCACCAGCCCCGTCCGTGCCTGAGTAGCACCGGTGTAGGCGCCGCGTACTGCGCCAAACAACTCGGCTTCGATTAGATCTTTCGGAATCGCCGCACAGTTCACCGGTACAAACTTGCCCCGGCGGGACGAGGCCTGGTGAATCAGCCAAGCTGCATGATCCTTGCCTGAGCCGGTTTCTCCGGT
The DNA here is from genome assembly GCF_902499125.1 of Burkholderia arboris. Lineage (GTDB taxonomy): Bacteria > Pseudomonadota > Gammaproteobacteria > Burkholderiales > Burkholderiaceae > Burkholderia > Burkholderia arboris. The sequence goes on along the minus strand of NZ_CABVPX010000002.1, from coordinate 418,551 downwards.
GATCAGCAAGGACAGCGACGAGTCGGCCAGCCGCAGCATGTCTTCGCGCAGTTGGCGGGCCGTCGACCCGACACCGACAAAGTCCGCGGCTAGCAAGCGAGCGGCGCGTGTCCGGTCCTGGTCGATCTCGTTTCGTCGTTGTTCTTCGATGCGGTGGATGTCGGACGACGCCAGCAGGCGCGCCATCAGCACGTGATGCAGCCTGACCAGCTCCTGCCAGATCGGATTTGCCTGCCAGGTGCGCAGAACCGCCTCGGCGCCAAGCAACGCGAAGATGCCCACCACTTCATGCTGCGGGCCATGGATCGGCAGCACCAGCAGGGCGGCGCGTGCGGTGAGATGGTCGCGCAAGGCGTCGAAGCCGGCGCCGACTTCGACCAAGGCGTCCAGTTGCACGACATGGCAAGGCTTGGCGCTGGTCAGGCAATACACCAGCGGATTGTCCAGCTCTTCCAACGATATCGAGGTGAGGCCCGCGGCGTCGGCCACATGGGCATGGGCGATCGGCAGCAGCCTGTCGCCCGGGCGTTCGCGCCAGTAGCAGAGCGCCTGTTCGATACCGGTGCCATCGCAGGCGGCGCGCAGCCAGGCCGCTGCCAGTGAGGCGATGGTGCTCGCTTGCGCGAGTTCGCGCGCCAGCAGGACGACGCTTACGGTTTCCATGCGTGCGCCACTCAGTGCAAGTGCAGCATGGCCACAAAGGCGCCGTCCTGCCAGCGCAGGTCCGCGCGCTGGAAAGGCGCCCCCTTGGCCTGCTGCCGCAGGACAGCGAGCGACAGCGGCGGCAGCAGTTCGTCGTCGATGCTCGCATCGAGCATGCGTGCGCCATTGGCGTGCCGTATGCAGCGCGAGCGCAGCTCGTCGCGTGCGCTGTCGGCCACTTCCAGCGAGGCGTTGTAGCGCTGGGCGAATTGCTGCTGCAAGCGCTGCAAGCGGCTGTCCACCTCAATCCCCGCGACGCGCAACACGATACGCACGTCGCACTGAGGCTGGTCGAGCAGCTTGAACAGCAGGTGGGGCACCGTGACTTCGGCGCCACGCTGCCCGATGCAGAGGCTTCCCGCTTCTTCCAAGGCATGCCGACACAACACATTAAGACGCTCGAAGAGCGCCGGGAGATCTACCGCAATCATGTAATCGAGCTCCCCTTTTCAGGAAAGGTTTTCTTGGAAGACGCGTCTCCGTATTGCTAATAATGCAAACGAATGTATTAGCCGAGGGATTTGAATAAGGTTGGTGAGGGCGCCTTCAATTCACCTGAAATAAGTACGCGGCCAAGCTAGCGAGGAAACCATGGCAATAACTCATTCGTCCATGGGATTAGTCTGAAAATTTATGAGGGATATTTGCATGGATTCGGTACTCGAACGAATACGGGATATTTTTGAATAAAAATAAGACCTGTCTCATTTCAATTATCGCCATCAACGTCTAGCCTCGTCGTTTGTGGCGGAAAGCGATTTTGCGGTATGCCATAGAGGGTGACAGGTCGACAGGGCTTGGCTCGGCCGGCACGCTTCCGCACTGCATATGCCTTGGTGCGCTATGCGCCAGGGTTTATCGAATCTCGCGCTGCAAAGACTTCAATTCGAATGGGAGTGGCTTATGGCAAAGCAAGGATCGGTCGCACCGAAGGAACGCATCAACATTCGCTACGTTCCCGCAACGGGCGGCGAGCAGGAGGAGGTCGAACTGCCGTTGAAACTGTTGGTGACGGGCGACTTCAAGGGGCGCGAGGGCGACGTCGCACTCGAAGACCGTACCGCTGTCAGCATCAACAAGGACAACTTCAACAACGTGATGTCCGAGTTCGGCCTGGACCTGACGATGGATGCGCCGGCCGTACTGGAAGAGGGTGGCGAGAACGACACGTTGCCCGTCCACCTGAAGTTCAGCGCCATCGAGGATTTCAGTCCCGATGTCATCGCACGCCAGGTGCCGGAGATGCGCAAGTTGCTCGAGTTGCGCGAGGCGCTCGTGGCGCTCAAGGGGCCGATGGGAAATATCCCGGCCTTCCGCAAGCAGTTGCAGGTTCTGCTTGGTGACGAAGCCTCCCGCGGCAAGCTGGCCAAGGAACTGGAGCAGTTGCTGGAACCCGGCGAGGCCTGATGCTGCGCTGTTCCTCTTCCCGTTTGCAAAGGATATAACAATGACACAAGCACAAACCGCTGCAGTCCCAAAGCAGGACGCGCTGGCACAGGAGGGCCTGCTGGCTCAGATCATGGCGCAGACTCGCCTGCAGCCCGCCCAGGAGGGTTATGCCGTTGCCGAGCGCGGCGTGGCTGCCTTCATTGCCGAGATGCTCAAGACCGATGCGCGCGAACAGCCGGTGAACAAGCAGTTGGTCGACCAAATGATTGCCCAGATCGACGCGAAGCTCGGCAGGCAGATCGACGTCATCCTCCATCAGCCTGCCCTGCAGGAGCTGGAATCGGCCTGGCGTGGACTTCATCGACTGGTGGTCGGCACCGACTTCCGCGAGAACATTCTCATCGACGTGCTTCACGCCACCAAGGATGAACTGCTGGAAGACTTCGAGAGCGCCGCGGACATCACTCGCAGTGGCTTCTACAAGCTCATCTACACGGCAGGTTACGGCCAGTTCGGCGGCAAGCCCGTCGCCTGCATCGTCGGCAATTACACATTCGGCCCCTCCGCACCCGACATCAAGCTGCTCAACTACGTCGCCTCGGTCGGCGCCATGGCACACGCACCGTTCCTCGCGGCCGCCGGCCCCGAGATGCTTAATCTGGATTCCTTCCAGGACATCCCCAACCTCAAAGAGGTCAAGGACATCTTCGAAGGCCCGCGTCACGCCAAATGGCGTGGCCTGCGCGAGTCGGAAGACGCGCGTTACCTTGGTCTGACCATGCCGCGTTTCCTGCTGCGCCAACCGTACGATCCGCTGGAGAATCCGGTTCGCAGCTTTGCCTATCGCGAAACCATCGACGGCCAGCACCACAACTACCTGTGGGGTAACACGGTCTTTCTGCTGGGCAACCGCATCACGGACAGCTTCGCGAAGTACCGCTGGTGCCCGAACATCATCGGTCCGCAATCGGGTGGCACCGTGGATGATCTGCCCGTGCACCTGTACGAGTCGCTTGGCCAGCTTCAGGCGAAGATTCCGACCGAAGTGCTGATTTCGGACCGGAAGGAGTTCGAGTTGTCGGCGGAAGGCTTCATTCCGCTCGCGATGCGCAAGGACAGCGACAACGCCGCCTTCTTCTCGGCCAATTCGGTGCAGAAGCCCAAAGTTTTTCCGAATACGCCCGAAGGCCAGGCCGCACAGACCAACTACATGCTCGGCACACAACTGCCGTACATGTTCATCGTCAACCGTCTGGCGCACTACATCAAGGTGCTGCAGCGCGAACAAATCGGCAGCTGGAAAGAGCGCCAGGACCTGGAGCGCGAACTCAACAACTGGCTGCGTCAGTACATTGCGGACCAGGAAAGCCCCTCCGCCGACGTGCGCAGCCGCCGTCCGTTGCGTGCCGCCAAGGTCGTCGTGACGGACGCGACGGGCAGCCCCGGCTGGTACCAGATTTCCCTGTCGTTGCGCCCGCACTTCAAGTATATGGGCGCGAGCTTCGACCTGTCGCTGGTCGGCCGGCTCGACAAGGAATGACGGACAGGATGACGCATGCCGCGTTCCCCCGGCCAGGGCAGCCTGTTTGAACGGCTTGATCCAGACCTGCCGCCGCGCCGCATGCGCACGCGGCAGGCGCTGGCGTCGGAGCGCATCGGTGCCATCAAGGATCACCTCGAGCGCATTCTCAATAGCCGCCAGGGCAGCTCGCAAAGCTGCCCTGGCTTCGGCTTGCGGGATCTGAACGACGCCGCGGCCAGCCAGATGGACCTGCGCCACCAGGTATGCCAGGACGTCCGTGCCGCGGTCATGGCCTACGAACCTCGAGTCCAGGTGCTGAACGTTCATCCCGTCACCGCATACGGCCAGGCGGGTCCGCTGCATTTTCGTTTGCACTGCCTGGTGCCAGTTAACGACAGCACGGAGGACGTGCAGATCGATCTGCTCGTCCAGCACCGGGAGCGCTGGATCGACGTGATCTAGTACCCAGCCAGGAGGGCTGATGCCACTGAAGCGAAAGTTTCGCGAAGAGCTCGACTATATGCGCCGCCTCGGCCAGGTGTTCGCGCGCAACAATCCGCAGCTCGCGCGATACCTGGGAGAGGAGGCCACCGATCCCGATGTGGAACGGCTGATGGAAGGTTTTGCCTTCCTCACGGCCAAGCTGCGCCTGAAGATCGATGATGACTTTCCGGAGCTGACCCACCCGTTGCTGCAACTGCTGTGGCCGAACTACCTGCGTCCGTTGCCCAGCGCCACGATCGTGCAGTTCCTGCCGATGGACCGCGCCATCACGGGACGCCATGTGATTCCCAAGGGGACACGCATGCGCGCTCGCGAGGTAGACGGGATTTCCTGCGAGTTTCGCACCTGTGCAGACATGGCCATCTATCCCTTGCGGATCGATCAGGTCAGCGATGCTCACTCGCTGGAGAAATCGACTGTGCGCGTGGATCTGGCCACGCTCAGCCAAAGCCCGCCCAGTACCTACGATTGCGACCAGCTCGATTTCTACCTGAGCGGCAACGACTACACCGCGATGACGCTTTATCTGTGGCTGGCCGAGTACCTCCGCGAAATCCGCATGGAGGTTGCGGGGCAGGTGCGTTTTATCCCCGCCAGCCAGGTGCTGTTCCACGGCTTCGCCCCCGATCAGGCGCTGCTTCCATACCCGAAGAATGCACTGGACGGCTACCGTATTTTGCAGGAGTACTTCCTGTTGCCACGCCGGTTCTTCTTCTTCGGTATACGCGGGCTACGTTCGCTTTGGCCCACTGAGCAGATCGGGAAGATCCGCCTGGATTTCGTTTTCACTCGGCCCATGCCCGAGGACGTGCGCATTCGCACGGGCGACCTGGCGCTGTACTGCACGCCTGCCGTGAACCTGTTCGAACACGAGGCCGAGCCCGTTCGGCTGACCGGCAAAGCAGTGGACTATCGCCTGCAACCCGCTGGGCAGCGGACCGACGCCTACGAAATCTTCAGTATCGACAGCGTCGATGGCTGGAAAGGCGAAGGCAGTGGCAAGTCCGGCGAATGGTTGCGCACCTACCATCCCTTCGAGTCGCTGCGCCACCAGATCGACTACGAGCGCGGCCACACCACGCTGTACTACCGCACCCGCATCGAACCGTCGCTCATCGCCGCCGGTGTCGAGCACCGTGTCTCGTTCGTGCGTGGCGACGAGCACGACTACATCGGTCGCGACGAGACGGTCTCGGTGTCGCTGACCTGCACCAACCGCGAGTTGCCACTAGCTTTGGGTGTGGGGGACGTGTGCATCCCCACACCCGACGTTCCCACCTTCGTCGGCAGTCGCAACCTGACGGCGCCCACCCCGTCGTATCGGCCCGTTCTGGACGGCAACCTGCAGTGGCGGCTCATCTCCAATCTATCGCCGACCTACCTGTCGCTGCTGGCCGCCGAGCCGTTGAAGGCCGTCATCAGCGCGTACGACTTCGCTGCTCACCACGACATCCAGCGGCGCCGCGCCACGCAGAAGCGCCTGGATGCGCTGCTGGAAGTCGTGACCACGCCGGTCGACCGCATGTTCCAGGCGCTGCCGATCCGCGGCATCCGCAGCGTGATCAAGCTCGATCAGGCGGGTTTTTCCTGCGAAGGCGACCTCTACCTGTTCGGCACGGTGCTGAGCCATTTCCTCGCGCTGTACAGCAGCATTTCTTCCTTCCACGTAATGGAGGCGATCAATATCACCAATCAGGAGCACTACGCATGGCCCATGCGCAGCGGAACCCAAGCCCTGATTTGACCGAAAAGCTGCTGGCGGACGCGAGAAACCACGACTTCTTCTTGCTCCTGGAGCGGCTGCATGCGCTGCATGGCGACGACCTGGAATCGCCCGACAGCGACGATCCCGAACGTCAGCGCATCAAGCTGAGCAACTATGCCGGCATGGGCTTCCCGGCCTCGGACGTGTCGCTGGCTCGGCGCGTGGCGCAGGGCGAGCCTCACCAGTACGAAGTGCAGGCCACGTTCCTCGGCTTGCATGGTCCTGACTCGCCACTGCCGTCTTACTACGTGGAGCGGCTGGCATACGAGGCCGGCCAGGGCATCGGCATCCGTCCGGCGTTCTTCGACGTATTCCATCACCGCCTGCTGACGCTGCTGCACCAGGCATGGCGCAAGTACCGGCACTACATCCGCTTCCGTCCCGGCGCCAGTGACCCGCTCTCGCAGCGCCTGTTCGCGCTGATCGGTCTGGAGAACACCGCCACCCGGGGTGACACGCCCATTGCCTGGAGCCGTTTGCTCAGTTTTGCCGGTGCCGTAGTGCATCGCAGCCGCTCGCCCGCGATGGTCGCCGGACTGGTCGCGCACTGCTTCGACCTCAAGGACGTCGACATCCGCGATTTCGAGCTGCGCCACGCCGACATCGACCCCGGCGATCGCGTCCAGCTCGGTTGCCTCAATGGCCAACTCGGCGAGAGCTTCCGCGTGGGCGACAGCGTGCGCACGCGCCATGCCAAATTCACCATCGTCATCGCCAACCTCAGCCAGCAGCGGTTCCGCGAATTTCTTCCGCACGGCGAGAACTTCGAGCGTTTGCGTTTATTGGTTGCCTTCCTGTTGCGTGACCAAACCCCGTGCGACCTCGAACTGGCGCTGCGCGAAAACGAAAATCCTTCCTTCAACCTCTCGGGCGAGGTCGGCACCGAACTGGGCTGGACCAGTTTTCTGGAACAGCCTGCATTGCGCCGACCGCCTCGTGTTCAACTGACGGTACGCGCATGAATACGGTATCCACCGAGCCCCGCCTGGCCTTGGTCGTCGCCAACCCGAAAGCCTTGCAGCAAGGCACGGCGCCGCACTACAGCTTCGACCCCGCCGGTGGCACCATCGGCTCGCAGGGTGCCAGTTGGCTGCTGCACGACCGTGCCGGCCGGGTGCAGCCTCAACACTGCGAAATCCGCTTCGAAGATGGCGGCTATCTCGTCATCGATCGCAGCGGCTACACCCAGCTGAACGAGCAGACCCGTCCCCTGGGCCTGCACGCCAGCGCGCGCTTGCGTGACGCGGATAACCTGCACGTGGGGCCGTATCGCATAGCGGTGCACCTGGACGAGGAGCAGCACGCGTTGCCGGACCCGTCCCGCGTGCTGGCCCAGCACGACGTCGAGGAGTTGATGCAGTTGCACGACGACTACCTGGACGGCTTGCCCGACGCGGCGCCCGAAGGGCAGCCTCCCGTTGCGCCGAATCCCGACTGGGTCGCTTTCCGGGCCTTGAGCGAGCCGCCACAGCCGCAGGGCCAGCTCGACCCGCTGCACGCGCTGGACCTTGCGGCACAGCGCAGTGCGGGTACAGCCGAGCGCGCCTCGCTCGATCCGCTCGACCCCCATCACTACGGACTCTCGCCGCTGGCGGCCCAAGCCGACCTTGCCGCCACGGCTCAGGAAGCCGTTTACGGCTGGCCCATCCATGCGTCAGGAGAAACCATCATGTCGGAGTCCGACAGCCACAACCCGGCCGCCCGCGAGTGGCTGCATACCCAGCAAGCGAACGGCCATGATCCGGCCGGCCTGGTCAATCCGCTGATCGAAGGGCTCGGCGCACCGGTGGGGGCGCTGGATGCGCAAACAGCCTACGCGCTTCTCCATGAGGCAGGCCGTAGCCTCAGTGCGGCCATCAGCGGCCTGAGCGCTTTGCACGGCGGCGCGCACGGACAGCGCCAGCGCACCTTGCAACCCATCGAAGACAACCCCCTGCGTCTGGGGCAAAGCTACCCGGACACCGTACGCGCCATGTTCGCCGCCGACCGCAGCGTCGTTCATTTGTCGCCGGCGGCAGCCATCGAGGAATCGCTGGCGCAGCTTCTGCTCCAGCAGCGGGCCACCCAGCAGGCCATCACCGCCGGTCTCAGCGCGCTGCTGCAAGCCTTCTCACCGGAGCAGTTGCAACGGCGCTTCACTCGTTACCGACCGCCGCAGGGAGGCCAGGCGAATAGCGACGGCTGGGCTTGGCAAATGTACGGGTACTACTACGAGGAGCTGATCTCCGGGCGCCAGCAAGGCTTCGACAAATTGTTTTGGGAGGTCTTCGATCAGGCCTACGATCAGGCCTTGCGTGCTGAGGCGCCATGAAGCGAAGCCTCGCGCTCCTGCTCGCCGGCACACTGCTCGCCGGCTGCAACACCGTGGGCAATGTGTTCAAGAAGACGGGCAGGGTCTTGATGGACCCGTCCATCCCGGTGGGCGCACCTGACGATCAGCCCACCCAGATCGCTCTCAGCCTGTACGCCAGCGCCGACGTCAATCCCAACCCTGTCAGCGCGTCGGTCGCCGACAGCGCCGCCGCGATCGATGAACCGACCGAGGAGAAGCTGGTCGGGGAGGGCCCGTATTCCGTCAGCTTCAACGGCGCCACCAAGGGCGAGCTCATCAGCGGCTTGCGCGCCTTGCTGGACCATTTGCAGGGCGAGGAGGGTGTGGCGCCACTGCCGACGCATGGCACTGGGCGGCCGCTTCCGAATTCCCTCACCGTCACGCCCACCAGCAAGCCACCCTTGCCGCCGGACGGGCGGTTTCGCCGCAGCCTGCCGCTCGCGGACACGCCCGGCGTCGAGCCAAACCTGGGCCAGTACCGCAAGGGCGACAGCTTGGCCGCAGCGAGCGCACTGGCGTTGGCACCAAAGTCATCAGCGCCAGCGTTCAGCACTGCCGCCACACCTATCGCCTTCCAGGTGCTCCAGCTCAAGGACGACAGCATGCTGGAAAACGCCGACCTCGATCTCGTCAGCAAGAACCCCAAGAAGGCGCTGGGCAGTACCTTTATTGCCGCGGACGACTACACCCTCGCACCGGGCCAGTTCAAGTACGTCGATTTCAGTCCCATCGAGGACAAGGCTCGCTATGTGGCTGTCGTAGCCGCCTTCCACGATGTCAATGCGATCCGCCGGTACGAAGTTTTCCGGCTCGAACCGCGCGGGCGCAAATACGCCCTGCTGGTCACCCTGCAAGACACCCGCGTCACCATCACAGACGAAGCCTACCGCGCGCCGGTCCCGTTGCGCGAACCGACCGATCGCGCACGGGACCCGCTGCGCGAACCGACCGACAGCGCGCCGGGCCTGTTGCGCAAGCCGGCCTCTCGTCCGCAGCAGTTGTCCCGCGGACTGTCCCGCGAGGCGGCCACCCAAACGAGCCAGCAACCATGACCACCCGTAATCCCGTCGCTTGGAACGAAGGGCTCTTCGTCAAGCCCCAGCATTTCCAGCAAACCAGTCGCTACCTCGAGCACTACGTCAACGTCCGTCTGGGGCGCAAGTACGGCTACGGTTTCGCCGAGCTGGTGTTGAACCAGGATTTCCTAGCCATCGGCAAGATCGCAATCGTGCGTGCGCGCGGCATCCTGCCCGACGGCACTGCGTTCGACATCCCGCACGACCAGCCGCCGCCGGAGCCGCTGGACATCACCGATGCCAGCGCCGCCAACCAGACCGTCTATCTCACGCTGCCGCTGCGCTCCGACGGCATGGCCGAAATCCGCTGGCCGGACGCCTATGCCAATGCCCGTTACGTCGCGCGCTCCGAAGACGTGCGCGACACCCACAGTCATCAGGGCAACCATGTCGCCGTGACCATGGCCGTACCCAACCTGCAACTCGCGCTGGAGCGGGACGATCGCAGCGCCTTCACCGGTCTGGCCATCGGCCGGATTCTCGACCGCCGCCCCGATGGCAGCCTGCTGATGGATAGCGGCTTCCACGTTACCGGCCTGCACTTGCGAGCCATCAGTCAGCTCGCGCATTTCATGGAAGAAATCGCTGCGCTGGCGCACGAGCGCGCCAAGAGCATCGCCGAGCGCATTGGCTCGCCCGGCCAGGCCGGCGTCGCCGACGTCACCGACTTCAACCTGCTGCAAGCGCTCAACCGCTGGCAGCACCTGTTCCGGCATCTGGCGCGTGACAGCGACGTGCATCCGCTCGACGCCTACCTCGCGTGCGGCCAGGCCTGCGGCGAACTCGTCACTTTCACCGACGAGGCGCGCGTGCCGCCGGAATTTCCGGCCTACCAGCACGACAACCCGCAGGCCACTTTCCACCTGCTGCAGGAAACCCTGCGCCGCGTGCTCAGCACCGTGCTGCAACCGCGCGCCGAGTCGTTGCCGCTGGTCAAGGAGCGCCATGGCGTACTTACCGCCCAGGTCCGCGACCCCAGTCTTATGCAGAGTGCGGAATTCATTCTCGCCGTGCGCGCACGCATGCCGCTGGACCAGTTGCGCCAGCTTTTCCTGCAACAGGCCAAGGTCGCTTCCCAGCAAACGCTGCTCGATCTCATCCGTCTGCAACTGCCCGGCATTCCACTCAGCCCGCTGCCGGTGGCACCGCGCCACCTGCCGTTCCATGCCGGCTTTACCTACTTCCAGCTCGATCGCACGCATCCGAACTGGCAAAAGTTGATGCAAAAGGGCGCCAACGGTTTCGGCTTCCACATCACCGGCGACTTCCCGGAACTGGAGCTCCAGTTCTGGGCCATTCGGAGTCAATGACATGAACACCACCGTCGATATCGGCGACGACAGGATCGATCGCGAGTCCCTGTCGCGGGTACCTCAGCCGGCGCCCCAACCGTCAGGGCAATTGCCGGCGGCACAGTCGGATGACTTTCTGCGCACCCCACGCGTCGTCCCGGTCGGGGACAAGGGCAGCATGCTCTTCGATTCGGTGTTTCGCATCGACCACGACGATGATCTTCAATTCCAGCTGCGCGGCTACAGCCTCAACCCCCTGGTGGATGCCGCGCAGCCGCTGCTGGGCCTGGTCATCCGCCTGCGCCGCCTCGACCGCTGCGACGACATCCCCACGCTCTACGCCAGCGTGCGTGACCAGATCACCGCGCTATCCGAGGAAGTGCGTCAGCTCGGCTACGACGGCGCCACCCAACTGGCCTATCGCTACGCGCTGTGCACCTTCATCGACGAAGCTGTCATGGCCACTCCTTGGGGAAACAGCTCGCTCTGGCGCAATCGCTCGCTGCTCAGCTACCACCACAACGAAACCTGGGGCGGCGAAAAATTCTTCACCGTGCTCGCGCGCATGCAAATGGAGCCGGAGCGATACCACCACGTCCTGGAATTCAAATACCTCTGCCTTTGCCTGGGCTTTCAGGGCAAATACGGCCAACAGCACAACCAGCAGGACGTGCTCAACGCGATCATCGTCAAGCTTCACCGCATCCTGCGGCCGCTGCGCGGCGATACGCCCGAGCGCCTCACCGATGCGCCCACCGTCGCCACGTACAGGTACCGCCTCAAGCGCCAGATGCCCCTCTGGACACCCTGGGTGATCGCGTTTGCCGTACTGGTCGGCGCCTACCTGTTCTTCTCGATCAGGCTGGGTGCCACCACCGACCAGGTCCTGCAATCGCTGGATCACATCCTCAAACCGTAACCCAGGCCACGGGAGCGACCATGCCTACGCAATCCGACCTGCGCTTTACCTTCACCGCCGGCGACGAATCATTCGAGGTCGTCGAGTTCACCCTGCACGAGGGCCTGTCCGAGACCTTCCTGTTGCGGGTGGAACTGGCCAGCGCCAACGCCGCCATCGACTTCGGTCAGGTGCTCGACCGCAACGGCCTGCTCACGATCTGGCAAGGCGGCGTGCCCGTGCGTTACGTGCACGGCGCGGTGTCAAGTTTCGTGCAAGGCGACATGGGCTTTCGACGTACCCGGTACTCCGCGGTCGTTGAGCCGCGCCTGGCGCGCCTGAAGCTGTCCTCCGACTGGCGCATCTTCCAGACCCTGAGCGTGCCCGAGATCGCCACGGCCGTGCTCAAGGCACACCATCAAACGCTGGACTATGAACAGCGTGTCACCAACGAGCATCTGGCGCGCGAGTACTGCGTGCAGGCTGGCGACACCGACTACGATTTCATCGAACGCATGCTGCGCGAGGAGGGCTTTTTCTACGCGTTCCAGCACAAGGCGGACGGGCATCGCCTGATCCATTGCGATCGCCTCTTTATTTTCGGTCGCCAGCAGGGCGAGCCAGTGCTGTACAACCCCACGCCCGGTGGCGACCAGCCGCAGCCATGCCTGCGCACCTTCGCGTACACCGAGAACGTGCGCACCGCGCGCCAGGTGCAGCGCGACTACACGTTCAAGAGTCCACGCTATCCGCACGAATACCCGCGCAAGGGCGCGGACCTGGATCACCAGGGCCGCGGCTACGCGCGCTACGACTATCCGGGCCGCTACAAGCACGAGCCCAGCGGCAAGGCATTCACGCAGGACCGCCTGCGCGGCCACCGCCGCGATGCGCGTATCGCACTGGTTAGCGGCGACGACGCGCGCCTGCAACCGGGCCTCGCCTTCGACCTCACCGGTCACCCACGTGAGGACATGAACCGCGGCTGGCGGTCAGTGAGCATCGTGCATCACGGCAAGCAATACGCCAGTCAGGCGGAGGAGAGCGCCGACGCGCAACAAGGCACGCACTATCGCTACGAAGTGGTGCTGGTGCCCGACGACGCGGAATGGCGCGCCGAGCCGCTGCCGCGCCCGCGTATCGACGGTCCGCAGCCGGCAACGGTGGTGGGCCCCGAAGGCGAAGAGATCTACACCGACGAATTCGGCCGGGTGAAGGTGCAGTTCCCATGGGATCGCGAGGGCAAGCACGACGAGCACAGCTCGTGCTGGATCCAGGTCGCGCAGAACTGGGCTGGCGCGACGTGGGGGCATATGGCGATCCCGCGCATCGGGCAGGAAGTGATCGTGGTCAACCTGGATGGCGATCCGGACCAGCCGCTCATCATTGGGCGGGCGTACAACCGCCTGCAGTTGCCGCCGTACGAACTGCCGCGACACAAGACGCGGATGACGATCAAGAGCCAGACGCACAAGGGTGAGGGCTACAACGAACTGCGCTTCGAGGACGAGAAGGATCAGGAGGAAATCTACGTCCACGCACAGAGGGATCAGAACATCCACGTCAACCACGACGAAGCCACCGTCGTGGGCAACGACCGCAGCGAGCAGGTGGGACACGACGAAACGATCGTCATCGGTAACGATCGCAAAGAAACCGTAGGTCGCGACGAGCAGGTCACCGTCGGCCAGGATCGACGCCACGACATCGGGCAGGACGACCTCCTGGGCATCGGCCGCAACCACACGATCCACACCGGCAAGGACCGAACCGAGGAAGTCGGCAACCATCGCCGCGACAAGACCGTGGCGGATCACACAGTAGATATCGGCGGGCATCTAACGCAGCGCGTGCAGGGGCGTGTCGAACTGGAGGCGGGGCAAGCAATTCGGCATCGCACCAAAGTTTATGAAATCCGTGCGGCCGAGGTTCTGGAGGTCAAAGGCCCGGGCGGCACCGTGCGCATCGACGGCGGTGGCATCACGCTGGAAGGCGTGGCGATTCGAGTAAAGGGACCAATGACGCAGAGCAGTGGGGGCACAAGTACGGTACCCGCCCCAGTGGGCGTCCCTGCCGAGGGCCTGCCGTTTGATGTGCTCTGCATGAAGCGCAGTGACGGGAGTTGCCCACGCTCCGATTGCCCATGCGGCAACTTCCGGGGAGGCTGACAATGCTTGAGGCACTGGAGCAACCGATACTGCCAGCGACCACGGATACCTCTCCTTCGACTTACCTGTTGCTGGAGAGCGAAATACTGGACGAGTGGCTGCTGGCGCAACCCAATACGCCGGAAGAGCACACCATCGCGGATACAGTGCGCTCGCTGGATTTCACCTGTACGCAACGCTGGGTGTGGCGTGAAACCGAATACCACGACTACGACACCCGGGGGCCGATGCTGGTCCAGTACGGACCGGGTTCGGCTCTGGCGAGCACCTTCATTGACGTATGGTCGCCAACCGGCGCCGCCGTGCTCCTGGTGACGCCCGAACCCATGGAGACCGTGCTGGCCCACCTGCGCGAAATTCTTTTCGTGCACATGCCCGACGGCAAGAAGGCACGCTTTCGTCTTCAGGAAACGGCGGCATTGGCTAGCGTGTTGCAAGCCTTGGACCCGCATCGTGCCGGCACACTGCTTGGCCCGGTGCAAGAACTGCAGTGGCGGGAGAACCTGGGCCCGGACCACCAATGGTGGCGCTATCGGCAGTCTGCAGGTGGCTACCAGGTGCAGGGGGGCTTCCAGTTTTCCGCCCCTGAGATGGCTGCCATCGATGCTGGCTTGGCCGACTACCAGTTGCGCAAGCAGACGGCGCTCACACTGGGCGCCCCCCATAGCTTCCGCGATAGCGCTCGCCAGCAAACACGGATCTGGCTGGAGCAACTTTACCAATGGGGCTTCCAGGAGCCGCACCATTTGGAAACTGCGATGGAGGCGTTCCGCCACCCCGCCTATCTGGCGCACGCGCATGCCGTCGTCGCCTTGTTGGGCGACGCAAACCTGACACCGGGCGCTCGTGCGACCGGGGCGTTGAACCATCTGCTTACCGAAGGAGCCTGAGCATGGCCGGAACGACCTCATACGCCAGCGCTCGCGAAAGCTGCCACGCTCGTATCCCCTTGTTTCCCTTGCGCTACTCCGCTCATGCTAAACCGAAAGGCGGTTCACTCTATCCCTACGAGCTGCCCTCGCTGGACCGGAGCTTCAGAGCGCTAGATCATGCCCAATATGGCTTGCGTTGCATCGGTGGCGGTTTTATCTACCTGTTCGACGAGACGCAAGGAGACGTCTTCGTTTGGCGAGTGAATGAAGAGAGCGGACAGTTCATCGAGCTGCAATCCAAGCACCGCTCCCTGGAAGGCGCGCTCAAAGACTACAAGCCTGGGCACACCGTTCGCCATATCTGGGCGCGGGAGTGCTCCGTCGTTCATCTTTTGCTGACGGACACCTTGTTGACTGAGCGGAAAATCCGCGCCATCCAGTCCGACCAAGATGGCATTCGCACCCAGTTGGCGACCACCATCGACATCAAGGCCTGGCAGGCCGACGCACCAGCGAAACACACCTTCGCCGCCGAAGGGATGGGCGACCTGGTGGAGGAATTCAAAGGCACCAACCTCGATTTCTCGCCGTGGAAACTAAAAAACGTCATCCCGACAGCCAAGGCACTGCTCACCAGCATGAAAGCCGTTGCGCCTGCCAAGCAAATAGCCGTGGTCATGCGCGACAACATCGCGCTGGTGCAGGACCTTGGCGGCCTGTTCTTCCAAGCGCGCCAGGCCATGGAGAGCTACAACTCCGCGCCAGACAAGTCGAGCACGTACGGCGACGTGAAACGATTTCGGAAGATGCTGATCGCCGAGTTGATCGAGCGCATCTATGAATCCGCATACGCTCAGAAGAAGGGTTTGGCCGGCAAGAATCGGGAAGAGTTTGACCGCACCCTGCAACGGGATATCGACGAGCGAGAGTGGATCCGCAAACGCTTTGCCGACAACCTGGCCGTCATCGAGCGCGAACCGGCCCGGCATCGCCCGTCCTCGTACCCCAATGCCCGTCGGCAACTCGATGCCATGCCCATCGAACCGATTGGCCAGCGCTCCGCGGTCTTGTCGAACGCGGCCGGGCTCTATGCCCGTCATGTCCGGGAGGCGGATCGTGTGAAGTTCATGCAGGAGTTTGCCAAGGAAATCGGAAAGCGCCATGGAGTGGTACTGGACCACAAGAACGACCGCTGCAAATGGTTGGAGAACTACCAGACAACAAAGTCCGCGAACGATATGGGTACCTCATTCCTGCGCTATGACACCGAGGATCCGAATTCGTCCACCAGTCACGCGCTCGCATTTGCTATCTGCATCGAGAGCATGATCTGGGGGACCGAAACGACGCCGCCTGGCAAGAAGGACAACGAGCGCGAGTTGTTCGAGCGGTGGTGGAAACTGCCGTGGAAGACCAATCCCATTCTGATCAATATTGACCATGACAAGGGGTTTGCGGACACGCTTTGGGAGAACAAGAAAGATGTCGCCACGGATGCCGCGTTCAGCAAGGGTCTGGGACAGCTTATGCGCTACGTGGCGTTGCATTTCTTGATGGAGCAGGTGAGTGTCTACACGCTCAGTCGATTCCCGAGGGCGGGGACTCAGACTCGCCCGTGGCACGGCGCGGCACGTGACGCAGTGGCGAACCGCGTCCATCAATTGGCTGGCATGGGCACAGTGGAAGATGCCAATCGTCTTGTGAACATGGTGGAAACACGCTATCAGGACCGCGTGATCGTGCGCGGATTGACACTCCCGGAAGCGGCGGATGCCTTGGATGACGCGGCAGGATTTCCTCGCGGCACAGTGGCGCGAGGATCGATTGCCATGGGGGCAGGGGACACCATGGAGCTTGCCGTGTTCCAGCGGTTGACGCCGATGACACGCGTCGCCAATCCGTTCCTGCAAGTGTTTGAGCGCGGAGTAGCGGGTGGGGTGGCGTTCTTTAGTCTCATTAACCTGAAAAATGCCGCTATTACTTTCCGTTCGGACAAGAGCTATGGAGCGCAATGGAATTTGATGGCCGCATTCATGGGTATCGGAAGTGCAACGAACGGAGTTCTTATGAACACAAGGGCACTGATGCCGGCTGTTTACTCGCGGGCATCAATTTCCGGATTTCTGTTGCAACGTCTCGCCGGTGCCGGAGCACTACGGTTGTTCGGTTATGCGGGAGCTCTGTTTGATGCGCTTTCAAACTGGTTCAAAGCAGCTGATCAAAAGAGCATTGGGAACCACGAGGCAGCCAAAGCGTATGCGTTGGCCGGCGTCGGTCTGGGGCTGGGAGGAGCAGCTTTGACCACGGGCGGTGGTGTGCTCGCGGCGGGCGGGACAATGGCGAGCGTCGTAGCCGGTATACCCGTAGGGGGTTGGCTTGTCGCCGGTGTGATTCTTTTGGGAATGGGCATATGGTGGGTGTGGCAGGCTGAGCAGGCCCAATTCACTCCGCTCGGCTTTTGGCTTAACGACGGGACTTTTGGTAAGCGCGAGTTGCTGGGACGGGCTTCTAGGGAGACATACACCACCCTCGATGATGAGAACAGGGCATATGTAAACGCTGTCTGTGCGCCGAAGTTAGAGGATAGCGAGTGGAAGGTTGTCGGCGCCAAGCACTCGCCCATACCGCTGCCCAGCAGCAGCGGTGTCTACCTTACATACGAGCCACGCTTGGTGTTGACGATTGTCTATCCGCTAGATGGCACTGTGAAACCGCCCACCATCACTCATGCCAGCAGCGGAGTCGGCGGGGCGGCGCCAACATTGACCGAAGACGGTAAAGGGAGGCCGCTGGACGGAGGGGGCGTGGTTCGCACCTACGCGGTGACTGGCCTCAGCAAAAAGGCCGCCGACCGCTTGACCTTGATCGCCGCATATACGCCGACGCTCCTGCAAGAAGCGTTGCAAACGCGATGCGATATCGATGCGAGCGATGCCCCGTTCTACTACCAGAAATAACGGACCATGAATCGACACCAAGTTCCCAAGGCAGAGCGCAGCATCTTCTTCGCACGCGTTGACGCCCTGCGCCCGGGTGACTCGCCCTTAGGTGTGGAGCCTGCTGCTGACAACAACGTTATGAAGGTCACCGAGCACTGCCTATTCATGCGTACAGCCTTCGGCAGCATATATGGTGGAAGACGTAGCATGAGTTGGTGGGCCGCTGTAATGATTCCTTTTACATTCGCAATGTTCTCCATTTTCGAATATTTGACTTACGTCGATGATCGCGACCATAAGGGATACACCGCTGGAGCCCTGACGCACTATCTGGGGAGCTTGGACCACACGGTTGGCATGACTGCTCTAGCCTTGTTGGGTTTTTCCTGGATTTTCATTCCCTGGCGCACTCAGTTGCCCATCATCTTCAATCGAAGGACGCGTCAAGTGATCTGCGTCATTCAGGGTAAATCAGTTAGCCAGTCATGGGACCATCTGGAAGCCTATATCAAGGATGTCACCACCTTTGCAGTAGGCGGCGCGCCAGTCAATGAGGGTGTGCTGACCCTGGCCTTTCCCTGCGCCGACCCGGAGAGGTCACATGCTGATGGTCGTCTGCGCATCGGCATCGCTGCGACGAAGGATGCCGACGAGGCCTTCTTCAATCGTGGCATCTACGGTGCAGCAATGGTGTGGGAATACATCCGCCTCTACATGCAAGACGGCATGGATGCCCTGCCGCCTTCCTCGGCACTGGACAACTATCGAGCCACCAGCATGCGAGAGTGCATCAAGGCGTGGAATCCGTTCGGTATGTTCCAGACACGCACTTGGTGGAAGCGCCTGCTGGCACCCGCGCTCTTTCCTGTCGTCGCACCTTTCTTATGGCTCATAGCGCTGGGCGACATCTTCTATATGTGGCTTGACCGCATCCTTCCGCGCCGCAAATGGCCAAAGGAACTCATCGACGCTTGCGATGGCGTATGGGACGGAGGGGAGAATTGATACCCGGAAACCCGATCCCAAAGGAGGTGCGTTGAGCGCACCGCCGCCGGCGGAAGCCTTGGCGCGTTGAATCGATGAAGATGGCGTTGCGATTTTCCAGAAAGAAGCGACCCGGCGTGGCACTGGCCATCCGCACGTCGAATGACCGGAAACGCGCTGGAGATCAGCGTCGTCACCATGGCCTGCTACGGCGCGCACCGCGCGTGGGGCATGGGCATGGCGGCGTGATTTGCCTCGTGCAGTGGTTTCAGCCGAGAAGGCCGATAGGGCAGTTACCCAGCCCTCGAACTGACCGAGGCATTGTGGTAGCAGCACGGCTTCTGGCGTCGTGCTTACGTGCACAAAGCGCCTGAGCGGAGTCCCATCGGTCTCGAAGCGGCCGATCAATTATTTTCTGGAGTGCACTCGCATGACCAATCCCAGCCTCGAAACGGCGATCAAAGGGGGCAATGACCGACCTAACGTGTTATTTACACTCGGTGGCACCAGGCCGCCCCGGTGATGGCGCTATTTTCTCCACTGCTAGTCGTGTCGATGTTCGTGCCATTCCCATTGCGCACCGACGGACCTCTTCTTGCCATCGCGGTGCTGATAATCGTCTGCATCGCCACCCCGTTGATCTTGGCCCACGTGGTGTACCCACCTGCCAAAGATGTGGTGCACATTACACCCGACGCCTTGGTCTTCAAGCGCTATGGAACCGTCACCTTTGACAGTATCACCGCATCTACCTTGGACGGACTGATCCGGCTCACGCGCCGGCAGCAGCCAACGATGGCGTTGCTCGGTAACCGCAAGACGCCCGGCTACAAGGCCTCCGCGGCGGCGCTTGGACCCGCCATGGCGACGTGGCGGTCGCACCATCCAATGGTGCCGATCGAGCAGAGCCATTTCTAGGGCACGTGGCTGGCCAAGGTGCTCGGCGCACTGATCGTGGTCAGTTGTCTGGGCCTCGCCATCGCCGTCGTGACTATGAAACTCGCCTTGGCCTCATTACCCGCCTTGGCGATCGGCATCTTCGGTGGTCTCCGCCTGCGCGCTAGTAAGCGCCAGGATATTCAGAAGTAGTACAAACCATAAGGAGCTTGATATGCGACCTATCGTACTCGTCGGTCACCGACACAGCTGTCCCGTCCACGGTGACGGAACCGTCGTCAGCGGCGCCGAGTCCGCTGCCATTAACGGCCGAGCGATCGCGCGCGTGGGCGACCGCATCAGTTGCGGAGCGGAGATTCAAACCGGCTCACCCGGCACGGAGATCGAAGGTCGGCCGGCGGCGCGTCAGGGTGACACCACCAGCCATGGCGGCACCTTGGTCGAGGGCGAGCCTGGGTGGCTTGTGGAGTGACAGCAAGCGGTCGCTACGCGGCGGGGGCGCCGTCGGTGATGACTGTCGAAGATGGCTTACCGCTGCGATAGCGTAGGCAAATTGTATTGATGAACGACGACAATCAGCGGTTGACAATTTCGCATCTGTCACGACGGTGTCATTCTCGTGCTTGGCTCGGCAACGAACAGCAAAGCGTTCAACTGGTCGCCTCCGAGTTTCTCTTCTGCACACTGATGCCTGATGTACGGAGCGCGCACCGGCAGAACCGTGTTGCGTTCCTTCGCCGCGAGGCTGTCGCCCGCCGCGTCGCCCCTAATCGTGGTATTCGCGATCTACGTGGGTTGCGCCAATGGCGGAACAAGTGTCGGCCCGACTCCGGCCGCCCAGACCCCAGACAAATCAGCGCAGGCCGTCTTGCACCTGACCGTCCCCGATCTACCTGCACGACCACGTTGAATGGGCCTTTCCAGACGTCGCTTATGGTCGGCGGAATACCCTTCGTCACGTAGTGAAAGGGTCGTATCAAACTCGACCTCGCGCACGGCAGTCCGCCACACGGCACATCCGAGCCGAAAGCCTGTGCCGCCGCAGCCACTCGTTTTAGGCTGCTGGACCCTAAATCGCTGTAAACTCACGCTTTTGCTGCCACGCCCCCACACATCCAGATGTCCCAATCCCCCAAAGTAGGGTTCGTATCCCTCGGCTGCCCCAAGGCGCTCGTCGACTCCGAACAAATCATCACGCAGCTGCGCGCCGAAGGTTATGAAATCTCCGGCACCTACGACGGCGCCGACCTCGTCGTCGTGAACACCTGCGGCTTCATCGACGAAGCCGTGCAGGAAAGTCTCGACGCGATCGGCGAAGCGCTGACCGAGAACGGCAAGGTGATCGTCACTGGCTGCCTTGGCGCGAAGTCGAGCGCCAGCGGCTCGAACCTGATCGAGGAAGTCCATCCGAAGGTGCTCGCCGTCACCGGCCCGCACGCGGTGGGCGAAGTGATGCAGGCTGTGCATTCGCACCTGCCGAAGCCGCACGACCCGTTCACCGACCTCGTGCCGGCGGCCGGCATCAAGCTCACGCCGCGCCACTACGCGTACCTGAAGATCTCCGAAGGCTGCAACCACCGTTGCACGTTCTGCATCATCCCGTCGATGCGCGGCGACCTCGTGTCGCGCCCGGTCGCCGAAGTGATGCTGGAAGCCGAGAACCTGTTCAAGTCGGGCGTGAAGGAACTGCTCGTGATCTCGCAGGACACGAGCGCTTACGGCGTCGACGTGAAGTACCGCACGGGCTTCTGGAACGGCAAGCCGATCAAGACGCGCATGACCGACCTGGTCGCCGCGCTCGGCGAACTCGCGGCACAGTACGGCGCATGGGTGCGCCTGCACTACGTGTACCCGTATCCGAGCGTCGATGAAGTGATTCCGCTGATGGCCGAAGGCCCGTTCAAGGGGCACGTGCTGCCGTATCTCGACGTGCCGTTCCAGCACGCGCATCCGGAAGTGCTGAAGCGCATGAAGCGTCCGGCGAACGCCGAGAAGGTGCTCGAGCGCGTGCAGAAGTGGCGCGAGATCTGCCCCGACCTGACGATCCGCAGCACGTTCATCGCGGGCTTCCCCGGCGAGACGGAAGAGCAGTTCGAAACGCTGCTCGACTTCATCCGCGAGGCGGAACTCGATCGCGTCGGCTGCTTCGCGTATTCGCCGGTCGAAGGCGCGACGGCAAACGAACTCGACGGCGCGCTCCCGGATGACGTTCGCGAGGAACGCCGCGCGCGCTTCATGGAAGTCGCCGAGGAAGTGTCGGCGAACCGCATCCAGCGCAAGGTCGGCAAGACGCTGAAGGTGCTGATCGACGAAGTCAGCGAGGAAGGCGGTATCGGCCGCACGGCAGCCGATGCGCCGGAAATCGACGGCGTCGTCTATGTCGAGCCGGCGACGAAGGCATCGAAGCGCTACAAGGTCGGCGATTTCGTATCCGTGAAGATCACGGGCGCCGACGGTCACGATCTGTGGGGCGAGGTGTAAGCGATGACCGCCGCATTTCCGGAGATCCTCGCGCTCGGCGAGGCGATGATCGAATTCAACCAGTCGCAGCCGGGCCGTCCCGAATTCCTGCAGGGCTTCGGCGGCGACACGTCGAACTTCTGCATCGCGGCGGCGCGCCAGGGCGCGTCGACGGGCTTCGTGTCGGCGATCGGCGACGATCCGTTCGGCCGCTTGCTGGCCGACATGTGGCAGGCGGAACACGTCGACACGACGTACGTGCGGATCGACCGCGCGGCGCCGACCGGCGTGTATTTCGTCACGCATGGCGCCGACGGTCACCAGTTCGACTATCTGCGCGCGGGCTCCGCAGCGAGCCGCTATGCCACAGGCGACCTGCCGCTCGATGCGCTCGCGACCGCGAAGGCCGTGCATCTGTCGGGCATCAGCCTCGCGATCAGCACGATCGCGTGCGACGCGGCGTTCGCGGCGATCGACCATGCGCGCAGCCACGGCGCGAAGGTCAGCTTCGACACGAACCTGCGCCTGAAGCTGTGGCCGTTGCCGCGCGCCCGCGCGGTGATGCGCGAAGC
The DNA here is from genome assembly GCF_902499125.1 of Burkholderia arboris. Classification (GTDB taxonomy): domain Bacteria; phylum Pseudomonadota; class Gammaproteobacteria; order Burkholderiales; family Burkholderiaceae; genus Burkholderia; species Burkholderia arboris. Next base: position 396,179 of record NZ_CABVPX010000002.1, on the reverse strand, counting down.
GCTGCGCCAGACGGACATCTGCCTGCCGAGCTGGGACGACGTCACGGCACTGACGGGCGCGAACGATCGCGATGCGATCGTCGATGCAATGCTCGAGCACGGGCCGCAGGTCGTCGCACTGAAACTCGGCAAGGAAGGCGCGTATGTCGCGACGCCGGACGAGCGGCGCGTCGTGCCGGGCTTCACGGTCGAGGCTGTCGATGCGACGGGCGCGGGCGACTGCTTCGGCGGCGCGTTCGTCGCGCGGATCGTCGCGGGCGACGATCCGTTCGCGGCCGCGCGTTATGCGAATGCAGCGGCGGCGCTGTCGACGACAGGCTACGGCGCGGTCGCACCGATTCCGCACCGCGACGCGGTGGAGCGCCTGATGCAAGGCTGACGCGCCACGCGTACGCCGGCCACGGCCCCGCACGACGGGCAGGGCATCGCCGCGATTTTCGAGCGAATCTGAAGCAAGGAGCAATACAAGGTGGGTCGATATTCGGAATGGCAACGGGCGCTCGTCGTCGCAGGCGCGCTGGCAGCGGGCCTCGCGATGCCGCGCGTGGTCGCGGCGCAGGCCGTCGCGCCGGGCGTGCAGCAGGATGAACCGGCAGCGGCGCGGCCGCTGAAGCCGAATCCCGAGTTCGCCCGCCTGCCGCGCTACGAAGGCACGCTTGGCGACCGGCCGATCGTCGTGCATCTCGGCCCGAAGACGGACGAGGAAGGCGTGCACGGCGAGTACCAGTTCGCCGATACGGGCGAGGTCGTGCTGCTCGCGGGCGATCGCGACGGCGATACGCTCGAGATCGAGGAATCGAACGACGGCACGAACATCACGGGCGTGTGGATCGGCCGCTTCGACACGACGGGCGAACTGAAGGCCGACCGGATGAATTCGGATGAGTCGGATCCGCAGCCGGTCGTGCTGCGCCTGGCGCCAGGCAAGCGCGCGGCGCTGCAGGTGCGCGACGGCCGCGTGCAGGAAATCGAGACGGTGGGTGGCGTCGTCAACCTGCGCACCGGCGACTGAGCGCGCGCTGGCTCGGCGCGCGCGGCGCGCATTGTACCGGGCCAACCGCGCCGATTTTGGCTAATCTAGCGACATATTCCGCAACCGAACGGCCTCGTGCCCGGCTTCCTGTCATGACTGCATCCACTCCCAAGCGCGCACTTCAAACCCGTATCGTTCAACCCGACGACGTCATTCCGGAAGGCTTCCGGTCGTTCGTGCCGCCGGTCGCGCGTGCGTCGACGGTCGTGTTCCCCGATCTCGCGACGATGCGCGCGCTCGTCTGGCACAACGACAACCAGTGGCGTTACGGGCTGCACGCGACGCCGACGTCGCTCGCGCTCGCGCAGCGGCTCGCCGAGATCGAGGGCGGCACGCACGCGCTGCTGCAGCCGTCGGGCCTCGCGGCGATCATGAACGTCTACTTCGGGATCGTGAAAGCGGGCGACGACGTGCTGATTCCGCACAACGTGTACGGCCCGAACGCGGATTTCGGCAACTGGCTCGCGAAGGATTTCGGCATCACTGCGCGCTTCTACGATCCGCTGATCGGCGCCGGCATCGCCGACCTGATCCAGCCGAACACGCGGCTGATCTGGATCGAGTCGCCGGGCTCGGTGACGATGGAAGTGCCCGACGTGCAGGCGATCGCGGCGGCCGCGAAGGCACGCGGCATCGTCACCGCGATCGACAATACGTTCTCGGCCGGGCTCGCGTTCAAGCCGTTCGAGCACGGCGTCGACATCTCGGTGCAGGCGCTGACCAAGTACCAGTCGGGCGGCAGCGACGTGCTGATGGGCGCGACGATCACCGCGAACGCGGAACTTCACGCGCAGCTGAAGCTCGCGCGGATGCGCTGCGGGATCGGCGTGTCGGTCGATGATTGCTCGCTCGTGCTGCGCAGCCTGCCGAGCATGCAGGTGCGCTTCGATGCGCACAGCAAGAGCGCGCTTGCGCTCGCGCAATGGCTGAAGGCACGGCCGGAGATCGCGGCAGTGCTGCATCCGCAGATCGCCGATTGCCCGGGGCATGCGTCGTTCATGCGCGATTTCACCGGCGCGGGCGGGCTGTTCTCAGTGGTGTTCGACGAACGCTACAGCGCGGAGCAGATCGACCGCTTCGTCGAGTCGCTCGAACTGTTCGCGATCGGCTGGAGCTGGGGCGGCGCGTGCAGTCTCGCGATGCCTTACGACGTCGCGTCGATGCGTCCGGACTGGCCGCATCGCGGCACGCTGGTGCGTTTCTACGTTGGCCTGGAAGACGAAGCCGACCTGCGCGCGGACATCGAACGCGCGATGCAGGACGTACTCGGTTGATCGCAGGCCGCGAAGGCCTCGCGTAAAAACAAAACGCCGGCGCGATGTTGAATCGCGCCGGCGTTTTTCATGAGCGGTGCAGCGGAATCAGAACAGCCGCAGCAGCCCGTCGAGGCCGACATGATCGAACGCGACCGTCGCCGCGTCGCGCACGACCGGCTTCGCGTGGAACGCAACGGACAGCCCGGCTTCGGCCATCATCTTCAGGTCGTTCGACCCGTCTCCCATCGCGATCGCGCGATTCGGCTCGAGGCCGAGCGACGCGCACGTCTCGCGTAGCAGGCGCGCCTTCACGTCCGCGTTGACGATCTCGCCGAGCACCTTGCCGGTGAGCTTGCCGTCGACGATCTCGAGCGTGTTCGCATGCGCGTAGTCGAGGCCGAGGCGCGCCTTCAGCCGCTCGGTGAAGAACGTGAAGCCGCCCGACACGAGCAGCGTCTTCATGCCGGCCGCCTTCACGCCGGCCAGCATCGTCTCGGCGCCCGGCGACAGCTGCAGCCGTTCCTCGTACACGCGTTCGAGCGCCTGCGCGTCGAGCCCGGCCAGCAGCGCGACGCGGCGCGTGAGGCTTTCGTTGAAATCGCGGATCTCGCCGCGCATCGATGCTTCGGTGATCTCCGCGACCTGCGTTTTCAGCCCGCAGAAATCGGCGATTTCGTCGATGCACTCGATCGTGATCAGCGTCGAATCCATGTCCATCACGGCGAGCCCGAAATCGCCGAGCGTGCGGCCGGCTTCGACGAACGCGAAATCGAGCGCATGCGTGCCGCAGTACGCGTCGATGTCGAGGCGCTGTGCCGGATTCGCGTTTTCGATGCGCAGCGCGTGATCGTCGGTCTGCACGATGCGGGTGCCGCGCGACAGCGCGAGCAGCGGTTTGTGATGGGCGTCCGACAGCGGCGCAAGACTCTGGATGACGAGATTGTGGGTCATGACGGGATGGTTGGGAGGCGAATGAATGGCATGCGCGGCCAATGGGCGGCCGCCTGCGAACGAGGGCCCCGTCCGGCTGCGGGCCATTGCGTCGCGAACGCGCCATTGTAGCCGGTTGGCCGCGCATGGCGACCGGGCCGGATCGAAACCGTGCGCGGTGCGGCGGTTGTCATCCGTTCGCGCGATCCCAGTACGGCGGATCGCCGAAATGCTCGGCAAGGAATGAAATGAACGCGAGCGTTTTCAGCGGCACATGCGCGCGGCTCGGATAGACGCCCCAGATCGCGACCGCTTCCGCGAACGGGTAATCGTCGAGCACGGTGACGAGCGCGCCGCTCGCGAGCAGCGGTCCGACGTCCCAGGTCGACTTGATCGCGATCCCGAAGCCGTCGACGAGCGCTTCGCGGATCGCCTCGCCGTTGCTCGCGACGAGCCGGCCGCCGACCCGCACGGTCAGCGGGCCTTGCGGCGTCGTGAACGACCAGTCGCGCTGGTCGCCGAGGATCACGCACTCGTGCTGGGTCAGGTCGGCCGGATGGCGCGGCGTGCCGCGTTCGGCGAGATAGGCGGGCGAGCAGCACAGCACACGGCGGTTTGCAGCGAGCTTGCGCGCGACGAGTGTCGAGTCCTTCAGCGCGCCGAGGCGGATCGCGACGTCGTAGCCGTCGTCGACGAGATCGACGATCTCGTCGGACAGCCGCAGGTCGAGCGACACCGACGGGTAGCGGCGCAGGAATGCGGGAATCACCGGCGCGACGTGCTGGCGGCCGAACGACGACGACATCGACACCTTCAGCCGCCCGTACGGCTCGCTGCGGCCGTGCCCGACCGACGCGCGCGCGGCGTCGGCGGCCGACAGCAGCGCGTCGGCGCGTGCCATGAAGACTTCGCCGTCCTGCGTGAGGCTGATGCGGCGTGTGGTGCGGTGCAGCAACCGTGCGCCGAGCTGGCGTTCGAGTTGCGCGATGCGCGCGCTGGCAACCGCGGCCGACACGCCGAACTCGCGCCCGGCCGCGGTGACATTCGCGAGCAGCGCCGCGCGCACGAACAGCGCGACGTCGAGCAGATCGAGCGGCTTGTCGGGAACCGGAATCGGATCGGACACCATTGTTCTGAAATTCCTGAAAATGTTTCAGGAAATATAGCGGTTTTCTCGAAGGATCGGGTTGCCTACGATGACGTTCATGGGGCTGCGCCGCGGCCCGCCCGGATTCCCTGAAAGGAGTATCGAGATGAAAGCCGTTGGACTGACCCGCTATCTGCCGATCGATGACCCGCAAGCCTTGCTCGACGTGGAACTGCCGCAGCCCGTGCCGGGCCCGCGCGATCTGCTCGTGAAGGTCGAGGCGATTTCCGTGAACCCGGTGGACACCAAGGTGCGCGCGCCGAAGCCGCAGGTCGAGGAGACGCCGCGCGTGCTCGGCTGGGATGCGGCCGGCACGGTGGTCGCGGTCGGCGCCGACGTGACGCTGTTCCGGCCCGGCGACGAAGTGTTCTATGCGGGCAGCATCACGCGGCCCGGCGCGAACAGCGAATTCCACACGGTCGACGAACGGATCGCCGCGCTGAAGCCGCGCACGCTCGATTTCGCGGCGTCGGCCGCGCTGCCGCTGACGGCGCTGACCGCGTGGGAAGCACTGTTCGACCGGCTGCACGTGTCGCCGCAGGGCGCGGACGCCGGCAAGTCGGTGTTGATCATCGGTGGTGCGGGCGGCGTGGGGTCGATCGCGATCCAGCTCGCGAAGACGCTCGGCAAGCTGTACGTGATCGCGACCGCGTCGCGGCCGGCGTCGGCCGACTGGGTGCGTTCGCTCGGTGCGGATGCGGTGGTCGACCATTTCGGCGACCTGCCGGCGCAACTGCGCGAGGCCGGCCATCCGAACGTCGACTATGTGTTGATCTTCAACGACACGGACCGTCATTTTCCTGCCGCGGCGGAAGTAATCCGGCCGCAGGGCGGCATTTGCACGATCGTCGAGAACGAGAAACCGGTGCCGGTCGAATTGCTGAAGGCGAAGAGCGCCGCGTTTCACTGGGAATTCATGTTCACGCGAGCCATGTTCGAGACGCCGGACATGATCGAGCAGCACCGGATCCTCGGCGAAGTCGCACGGCTCGTCGACGGCGGCACGCTGCGTACGACGCTTGGCGAACAGCTCGGCACGATCAATGCGGCGAACGTACGGCGCGCGCACCAGTTGCTCGAGGCCGGACGCTCGATCGGCAAGCTCGTGCTGAGCGGTTTCTGAAGCCGTCACTCGCGTAAGGTTGCGACGCCGCGAACGCAAGCGGGGTAACACCCGATGCGTTTGCGGCGCATTGCATCCCGCTTGGCGGTAGACTGGCAGCGCATCATGCATCGAAAACCGCGCGGCACGCGCGTGCCGCCGCATTACAAGGAGGTCAGCATGAGCCAACGCAGCTTGTCGGTCGCCGCATCGTGGTCGGTCGTGTTCGCGGCGGCGTGCGTCAGCGCGAGCGTATTCGCGGCGCCGCCGGTCAAGGGCAGCCTGAAGGGCGGCGGTACGGGACAGCTCGAATACACCGTCAAGGTCGACTCGAAGACCTACGGCAATACGCAGGAGACCCGCAAGATCCGCTCGGGCGAGACGGACGATTTCAACTGGAAATCGGTGCCGCCGAGCGGCGCGGTCGCGATGCCGGACGGCTGTCCGAACGCGGACAACCTGCCGCGCGACGCGAACGGCGCGATGGTGCGCCAGACCCAGGTGCGGCTCGCGCCGTCGGTCGATGCGAAGGGCGTCGCCAACGTGCAGATGAGCTTCCAGGCGGCCGCGCCGAAGGGCACGCGCAGCGTGACGGCCGGCGGCAAGTCGCTGCAATGCCCGGACGTCGTGTCGGTGAGCCAGGTCAAGTGGGTGTCGATTCCGACCAATGGCGGGTCGAAGTCCGTGACGATGAGCGACGGCACCAAGGTGACGGTGTCGATCAAGCGCTGAGCGGCGCGCGCGGGCCGGCGTTGGGTCCGGTGCGCGCGCAACGGATTCGGCAGGCGGGGCGAGCAGGGCGGCACGTGAGCGATGCGCGCCGCCATCGCGAGGTTTTCCCGCCGCCTTCTTCGCGGGACGGTGCCGCTGCCGTGCGGCAGCGGTGCGTGACGTCATGCAGACGTCACGTTATGCTCGTCCGCATTCTTTCCTTTCCGTCACCCCATCCCGATGAAATCCCCAATGCGCGCGCTGCTGTCTGCGATTGCATTCGTCGCCGTGCACGCGCACGCGGCTGACGATTGCGGTTTCGTGAAGAAGGTCGAGCTGCCGACGCGGCAGCAGGTGGCGGTCGTATCGAGCGGCGCACTCGAACCGTGCTCGACCGGCAGCTACGCGGTGCGCGTGTATTCGACCGCGCATGCCGCGCCCGGCTTCGATACCGACGATTACGTGACGGGCCTGCTGCATGCGCGCGACGGCACGATCGCCGATGCGTACACGGCGGACCTCGGCGCACGTGCGCCGCAGGCGCTCGTCGTGACGACGCGTTCGGCAGGCAGCGGCGGCTATGTCGGTGCACAGGCCTATGTGACGACACCGCGCGCGGTGCGGCTCGTCGCGTCGGTCGACGGGCTCGCACCCGGCGCCGACATCGCTGCCGCGTTACGGCAGGCGATCGGCAAGCGACGCAGCGCGCACTGAGCGTACGCCGCGCACCGCCGCGCACCGCCGCCGCGTGTCAGTGCGCGCGCTCTTCGAGCCGCGATGCGAGAAAGCGGTGATCCGCCGAGAACAGCCGGCGATAGGTCATCAGCACCGCGCCGACGGTGCCGAGCGCGGACGCCGCGGCGATCAGGAACATGATCACGATCTGGTAGCGCACGGCCTGCAACGGTGACTGGCCGGCCAGTACCTGGCCCGTCATCATCCCCGGCAGGCTCACGACGCCGACGACGGCCATCTGGTTCAGCGTCGGCAGCATGCCCGCGCGCACGGCCTGCCGCGCGGCGTCCTGTGCGGCTTCCCAGCGCGTCGCGCCGAGTGCGAGCGCCGTTTCGACGCGGTCGCGGCGTGCCGTGAGTTCTTCCATCATCCGCTCGACGCCGAGCGACACGCCCGTCAGCGTATTACCGAGAATCATCCCGAGGATCGGAATCGCGTATTGCGGCGCGAACCACGGATGGATGCGGATCACGACGAACAGGCCGACTGCCGCGACGAACCAGCTGCTGAACCAGATCGACGCGATGCTGTCGATGCGCTGGCCGCGATAGGTGCGCTTGCCGCGCCCCGCGCCGGCGAAACCGGCGATCAGCGTCATCAGCGCGGTGAGCGGCAACACGACGTACCAGTGCGGATGGCCGAACACCCAGCCGAGCACGTAGCCGATCGCGAGCAGCTGCACGACGGTACGCACGGCCGCGAGCGCAAGCTTGCGGCCGAGACCGAGCGACAAGGCCGCCGAAAGCGCGCCGTTGACGGCGACGAGCGCGGCGGCGATGCCGACGTCGACGAGGCTCAGGTCCTGCAGTGCCGGGCTCATTGCGCAGCCTCCATCGGGTTCGCGACATGCATGACGCCGGCCTGCATCACGAGCCGCATCGTGCCGATTCGCGCGGCCTGGGCCGGGTCGTGCGAGATCCACATGTACGCCCGGGCGTCGGGCGCCGCGTCGAACCACGCACCGACGAGCGTCTCGATCGCACGCGCCGATTCGGGATCGAGTGCGGAGGTCGGCTCGTCGAGCAGCAGTACGTCGGGATCGAGCTGCAGCACGCGCAGTAGCGCGGCGATCTGCGCTTCGCCGCCCGACAGGTCGCTCGCGCGTTTGTCGAGAAAGTCGGAACCGCGGCCCGCTTGCGCGGCGAGCGCTTCGGCGCGCGCGCGATCGAACGACACGTCGCGATAGATCGCGAGCGAATACGGATAGCGCAACTGCGATTCGACGGTGCCGTCCATCTGAGCGGGGCGCTGGCGCACGTACGCGACGCTGCGCCGGTAGCGCGGGATCGCGCTGCGCCGGATCCCGCGGCCGCGCCACAGGATGCGACCGCCGTCGAGCGGGTCGAGCAGCGCGAGCGCGCGCAGCAGCACGCTCTTGCCTGACCCTGACGGTCCGGTGATAGCAATTCGCGATCCCGCTGCGAGGCTGAAATCGGTCGGAGCGAGCAGGGTCTTGCCACTGCTGGCGTCGCGGCGGGTAATGCGCTGCGCATCGATGAGGCCGGTGGGGGCTGTCATGTCACAAATGAAAAAAAGCGTTAATAGCGCCGAGAGGTCGCCATGGCGTGCGTCATAATACCGATTGAAAAGCCGCGGGTGTCGTGTGCCGTTCGTCCACGCAAGCGGCCCGACATGGTGCGGCAACATTTCAGAACAACAACGGAACCGCCATGACGCTAACCCGAGCCATCGGCAAATCGGCTGCATGGATTGTCGGTATCGTCGCGGTGCTCATCGCGGCGGCCGGCGTCTTTCTCTTCACGTTCGACTGGAACCGCGCGAAGCCGTGGGTCAACGAACAGGTGAGTGCCGCACTCGGCCGCCCGTTCGCGATCAACGGCGATCTCAAGGTCGGCTGGCGCCGCCCCGACGGCGAGACCGGCTGGCGCGCATGGGTGCCCTGGCCGAGCTTTTCGGCCACCCAGCTCGAGATCGGCAACCCCGACTGGGCGAAGACGCCCAAGTTCGTCACGCTCGATGCCGCGCACTTCGATCTCGCGATCCTGCCGTTGCTCGCGCATGAAATCGTCATCCCGTCGATCGACGTCGTGAATCCGGCCGTCGACCTCGAGCGTCTCGCCGACGGACGCAACACGTGGACCTTCCAGTTCAAGCAATCGTCGCAGCCGTCGCCGTGGAAGGTGCGGCTCGACAGCTTCGGCTTCGCGAAGGGCACCGTCACGTATCGCGATGCGATCGCGAAGGCCGACCTGACCGTCGCGATCGATACGCTCGGCCAGCCGATTCCGCTCGGCGACGTGCTGAAGGAACAGGAGCAGACGTCGCGCGAGGCATCGGCGCAGCGTGTCGGCAAGCGCGGCGCCGCGCAGTTGAGCGCGAAGGCCAATGCGGAAGCCGCGTCGAGTGCTTCCGCGGCGCAGGCGGCGAGCGCGGCAGCGTCGTCGGGCGCATCGGCTGCAACCTCGGTTGCGTCGGCGGCTCCCGGTTCGCCTGGTTCGTCCGCTTCTTCGGTTGCTTCCGCATCGACGGCTGCCGGCGCAAGCGGCGCTGCCGCGCCTGCGAAGCCGTCCGGTCCGACCTATGCGTTCGGGCTGAAGGTCGACGGCCGCTACAAGAACGTGCCGATCAACGGGACCGGCAAGCTCGGCGGCGTGCTCGCGATCCAGGATACGTCGCGGCCGTTCCCGCTGCAGGCCGACGTGAAGGCCGGCGACACGCGGCTCGCGATCGTCGGTACGCTGACCGATCCGACGCATCTCGCGGCGCTCGACCTGCGGCTGTGGCTGCAGGGCACGTCGATGTCGCACCTTTACCAGCTCACCGGCATCACGCTGCCCGATACGCCGCCTTATGCGACCGAAGGGCGGTTGATCGGCAACTTCAAGCCGCACGCGAGCACGTTCCGCTACGAGAATTTCAACGGCCGCGTCGGCGGCAGCGATCTCGGCGGCACGCTCACGTATGCGCAGCGCGAGCCGCGGCCGAAGCTGTCGGGCGAACTCGTGTCGAACCTGCTGCAGTTCTCCGATCTTGCCCCGGTGATCGGCGCCGATACGGCCGCAAGCAAGGCCAAGCGCGGCGACACGACGCGCCAGCCGCCGGACCGCGTGCTGCCGGTCGAGACGTTCCGTACCGACCGCTGGCGCGCGCTCGACGCGGACGTCAAGTTCACGGGCCGCAAGCTGGTCAAGAGTTCGAACCTGCCGATCACGAACCTGTACACGCACATCGTGATGCAGGACGGCGTGCTGTCGCTCGAACCGCTGCAGTTCGGCGTCGCGGGCGGCACGCTCGCGACGACCGCGCATCTCGACGGCAGCGGCACGCCGCTGAAGGGCCGCTTCACGGTGGCCGCGCGGCACCTGAAGCTCAAGCAACTGTTCCCGACGCAGAAGGTCATGCAGTCGGCGCTCGGCGAAATCAACGGCGACGCGTCGCTGTCGGCCACCGGCAACTCGCCGGCCGCGCTCGCCGCGACCTCGACCGGCGAAGTGAAGGCGCTCGTGACGGACGGCCGCATCAGCCGCCTGCTGATGGAAGCGGCGGGGCTGAACGTCGCCAACGTCGTCTACGAGAAGCTGTTCGGCAACAACGACGTGAAGATCAACTGCGCGGCGATCGACTTCGTCGCGACCAACGGCATGCTCAATCCGAAGGTGTTCGCGCTCGACACCGACGACGCGCTGATCAACGTCGACGGGCCGATCAACCTGCGCGACGAATCGCTCGACCTGAAGATCCATCCGCATACGAAGGGTTTCCGGATCTTCTCGCTGCGCTCGCCGCTGTATGCGAAGGGCACGTTCAAGAACCCGAAGGTCGGCGTCGACGCGGGCGCGCTCGCGCTGCGCGCAGGCGCGATGGTCGGGCTCGGGCTGATCAACCCGTTCGCGGCGCTGATTCCGCTGATCGCGCCGAGCAACAACCGCGACGTGCCGTGCTCGGAGCTGTTCGGGCAGATCAACGCGAAGGCAGCACAAAAGGCGGCCGCGAAGGCCGGCAAGTGACGGGCGTCAGCGGCCCGCGCGCACCCACAGCAGCAGGACGTCGACCTCCCGGCCGTCGAGCCGGACCGGTGCGGCGGGGCCGAGCTGCAGGCGATCGCCGTCGAGCACGGCGACCCGCTGCTGGACGTTGCCGACCCAGTTCGGGAACAGGCTGACGTCCATTTCGTGGGTCAGCGTGCCGTCGTCGGCTACCTGAAAGGGGCCGGAATAGGCGATGTAGCCGCGGGCGGCCGCCGCGCACGCTTCGTCGCTACCGTGGTGCGGGTCGCCGTTCGCGTAGGGCGGCCGGCCGGCGGCCATCAGCTGGGCGGACATATAGCCGTCCGACGTATAGAGAATCCAGCCACGCGCATCGCGGCCGAGCGGATAGACGGCCGGGCTGCCGTCGCGCGGGCGGACTTCGTAGGATACGAGGCGCCATGCGCCGACGAGTTGTTCGCGAAGCGGGCTGGCTGGCATGCGGGATTCCGGTAGGCGGCGATGGGGCGCGTGTCGTCGTGTTGGCGGGCCGCCGGGCGGAGGGCCAGATGGCCTGGAATACGTTGCCGGGCGGTGCGGTCGGCAGTTTCTCCGACACCTGCTAAAATACGCGGTTTTCCGTCGATTTCTCTCTTAACGGGACCTGCCGTGCTTTCTACTGCCAACATCACGATGCAATTCGGGCCAAAGCCCCTGTTCGAGAATATCTCGGTCAAATTCGGCGAGGGCAACCGCTACGGTCTGATCGGCGCAAACGGCTGTGGCAAGTCGACGTTCATGAAGATCCTCGGCAGCGACCTCGAGCCGAGCGCCGGCAACGTCGCGCTGGAGCCGAACGTCCGCCTGGGCAAGCTGCGCCAGGACCAGTTCGCGTACGAAGACGTGCGCGTGCTGGACGTCGTGATGATGGGCCACACCGAAATGTGGGCCGCCATGACCGAGCGCGACGCGATCTATGCGAACCCGGAAGCCACCGACGACGACTACATGCACGCCGCCGAACTCGAAGGCAAGTTCGCCGAATACGGCGGTTACGACGCCGAGGCACGCGCGGGCGCGCTGCTGCTCGGCATCGGCATCGAGGAGAAGTTCCACAGCGGCACGATGAGCGACGTCGCGCCGGGCTGGAAGCTGCGCGTGCTGCTCGCGCAGGCGCTGTTCTCGAAGCCGGACGTGCTGCTGCTCGACGAGCCGACCAACAACCTCGACATCAACTCGATTCGTTGGCTCGAGCAAACGCTCAACGAGTACAACTCGACGATGATCATCATCTCGCACGATCGTCACTTCCTGAACTCGGTGTGCACGCACATGGCCGACATGGACTTCGGCACGCTGAAGGTTTGGCCGGGCAACTACGACGACTACATGCTCGCATCGGCGCAGGCGCGCGAGCGCCAGGCCGCGGCGAATACGCGTGCGAAGGAGCGGGTCGCCGAACTGCAGGACTTCGTGCGCCGCTTCTCGGCGAACAAGTCGAAGGCCCGCCAGGCAACGAGCCGCGCGAAGCAGATCGACAAGATCAAGATCGAGGAATTCAAGCCGTCGTCGCGCCAGAATCCGTTCATCCGTTTCGAGTTCGAGAAGAAGCTGCACAACGTCGCGGTGGTCGCTGAAGACATCACGAAGAAGTACGAGCGCACGATCTTCCAGAACTTCAACCTGTCGGTTCAGCCGGGCGAGCGCATCGCGATCATCGGCGAGAACGGTGCGGGCAAGACGACGCTGCTGCGTTCGCTGCTCGGCGCGCTCGCGCTGGAGCACGGCACGGTGAAGTGGTCCGAGAACGCGAATGTCGGCTACATGCCGCAGGACACGTACGAGGAGTTCCCGAACGACATCACGCTGATGGACTGGATCGACCAGTACCGCAAGGACGGCGACGACGAAACGATGGTGCGCGGCACGCTGGGCCGCCTGCTGTTCTCGTCGGACGACATCAGGAAGTCGGTGAAGGTGCTGTCGGGCGGCGAGAAGGGCCGCATGATCTGGGGCAAGCTGATGCTCGGCCGCCACAACGTGCTGCTGATGGACGAGCCGACCAACCACATGGACATGGAGTCGATCGAGTCGCTGCAGATCGCGCTCGAGCAGTTCGAAGGCACGCTGATCTTCGTGTCGCACGACCGCGAATTCGTGAGCGGGCTGGCGAACCGGATCATCGAAGTGAAGACGGACGGCAACCTGTTCGACTTCGGCGGCAATTACGAGGAGTTCCTGACGAGTCAGGGGCAGGAGTAAAACCGCCAGGTTGTCCCAAGACCACCGTTCATGTGTCTAGTGTTGTCCCGCGGAAATATCTTGTTGGGACAGTCGACTTTCTGGCGACGCGTCCTTAACGAGCGCACGACTGAGCATGTAAGGGAAGTTTTGTGAACCCCGAGGCCCATACTGGCAGATTGCTAGTATGGGCCTTTTCATTTTGTGTGAAGCGCTCGGCGTCGTGCGGTAGGTCATCGACACTTCGGAAATCGGCGCGGCAACCCTTTGGAGGAGTCGGCGCCGCCCGCGGCTATTCTTCAATTGCTGCTACTCTGTCGAGTATTCAACCGTCCATTTTGAATCGGCATAGCTGATAATGCTGCCGCCTGCCGTCACGCAGAATCTTGGCATGCCGGTCGCGTCCGGTAACATGCGTCGACACCCGTGCGGTGCTTCAGTTAGCGTCTTCCAGGATTCGCTCTGGTGATTAAATTGCCGCAATTCTATGGTTGAACTGAATGCGCCCATGTTCCATCGAACTGCCTGACCTTCGTTGAGGTTGTCAAAGCGAATGTCCATGAAGGTATAAGGTGGGGTATTGTATTTTGTCCAATTTTCCCCATTGCTGCTTGATACGTATAATTTGGAAAATGCCCCTTGGGCGCGAAATGCTGTTAATACTCCGGATGCGGATGACGCATGGAACCCCGTAATGTCGGTGGGTGGGGTCACCGTGGCCCATGCCATCGTGCTCAAATTCAAGCGCAGCAGCTGTGACGGAGCGCTAACGTAGTAGAAGTTGTTTGCCGAGTCGGAATGCACCGAAAATGTGCCGATCGCTTTAAACTTGTTCTCGTCGTCAATTTGTTTTATTTTAACCAGGTCGTGCAGATCCTTTGAATTGGATCGATAGATTTCGATGCTGTTTATTTCCTTCCAAACGGGGCCGTTTATTGCCCCTCGAGCTACCATCGCAAGCCATTGGTTGCCTATGTGATCGATATCCATGATCCTGGCATCATTCCCCATCGATGCAAGCGTTCTCCAGGATGTCCCTCCATCTTCGGTGATGCGAATCACACCGTTGTCGAAACCAGCCACAAGCGATTTCCCATCTACCTTGACGGCGGTTACTTCGTGCAGGGAGCCTGTATCCCAAGACCCCCATTCTCCATGAGCGCTTCTGACCCGGACTTGGCCCATGTCTGCGCCATAGTAAAGATTGCCGAGCGTGTCATGTTCAAATTTTTCCGTCGAGGGCGGCACGGCGGTCTTCCATAATTGGAAGAAATCAGTCGCCGTCTTGGCATCGAAAAATTGTTTGTTTATCGTCGGTCTGTTGATGTATCTATCATATTCCAGCAATAAGTCGGCTATCAGGCCGAGTCCCGTTGGCGGGTTTGCGATCGTAATGAGTGCGGGAGTTTCGTGAGCTTCCCATTCGATGGGTTTGCTTGAAGCCAAAAATGGCCGATACTCATTTGTAATGGAGTTCAGGTTGGATGTGAATTCCTCGTGCCTGATCGGAAGTACCACAAACTTATATGCGCCAATTGGTAGCTGGACCAGACCGCCAAGATCGGTTATTCGTCCTCGCTGCACTTCTATTTTTGGATAGCTTTTTAGTGTGTAATTTTGCCACTTTGCCAGCCTGTATTCTCCGGCGGGAACCCAGAGGCCAGCGCCATTTGAATTGATATCGTGGCGAAATTGCAATGAAAAAGTTGAATTGTCTTGCAAGGACTCCAGTTGCACGGAATCGGTCGCAGCTCCTTTGGGCAGGGCGACGTATACGTAGCCGTGCGTTGCTGCAAGCTGACTTGGTGATTGGATGACCGGTGTGTTGACGCATCCGAATAAGAAGACCAAAGACGCGAGAAGTGGATGAAATATTTTCATTGTCTTGTATTTTTGATCGGGAGGATGGTTGAATTGTTATTGTTCATTCTCTCGGCTTGATCGGGTATCTGCGCCGATGGAGCAGCGGCATTGTCGTGTGCGTCCCCGGTTTTTGCGAATTATTCGCGTTTTGATCTTGCGAAAACCATGATTGTAGCCATGTGTCCAATCGTCACTCTCGAGTGAAAAGTATTGTCGGGGAATTGCGCGGCTGACTAAGACAGTATGGCTTTCGGTAACGGGATTCGTGCGACAAATTGCGCATCGGCAACGTCAAATTTTGTCAAATCGACAAACGCTCCTCGGAATTTGGCTGCAATCGAGCGAGAGTGACTGTGAGTCGCCGCTGACCGACGCATCGTTGCGTCGTTTCCCTGAAAGTAGCGCGAACCCGAGAGAAGGACGACAAGAAATGGCACTCAGAGCATCCGCAACCGGGGGCAAGCCGATGCACTCCAACACGTAGCAGTTTCGTCGCTGACGAAGTCCAGTGGCATCTTCTGGTCGTGCGTCCGGGCCAGGCAGTACCACTAGCCGGATCCACGGAGCGAATTGCCTGAAAGACACCAGGCCCGCATCGACAGCAATGTCGATGCGGGCTTTTTCATTTCCGCTTGCAGCGATGCCCGCCCGCATCGCGCATTCCCGTTTCCTCTGCTCAATCGACTTCGGGTAAATTACCCACCGAACGCCAATCATCATTCCCCATTTCGACCCGGAGCCGCTCCTCAATGCCGGACCATCCTCTCCCGCTCGACCTGTCCGGCCTTGCGCAAAGCCTGTATGCGCAGGGCACCGAGGAAAGCATCCTGTCGCGCCTGATGGAGCGGATCGTGCCGACCAACCGCTTCTGCGTCGATATCGGCGCGAGTGACGGGCTGCGCAACAGCAACACCGCGCGGCTGCTGCGCGAGCAGGATTGGGCCGGCGTGCTGGTGGAAGGCAGCGCATACCGGTTCGGCAAGCTTGCCGCGCACTACGCAGGCGCGGAGCGCGTGCGCCTGCACCACGGCCGCATCCAGCCCGACACGGTCGATCAACTGCTCGCCGATGCGAATACGCCGCTCGACTTCGACCTGCTGTCGATCGATATCGACGGCAACGACTACTGGGTCTGGCGCGGCCTGCAGGCGTTCAAGCCGCGCATCGTCGTGATCGAGTACAACCCGTACTACACGCCGCCCGAGCGCTGGGTCATGTGCTTCAATCCGGACCACGAATGGGACGGCTCGACCTATTACGGCGCGAGCCTCGAATCGCTCGTTCGTCTCGCCCGGCAGAAGGGTTACGAACTCGTCTGCTGCGACGACATGGGCAACAACGCGTTCTTCGTGCGACAGGACCTGTATCCGCTGCTCGGCATCGCGAACAACGATCCTTCGGTGCTGTTCCGGCCTGCGATGTACAAGCTGCGCTATGTCGGGCACAACACCTTCCTGACCGGTCATCCGTATCGGCACGGGCCGGCGGAGCATATCTGAATGGGCTCGCTCGCCGTCACCTTCGACGAGATTCGCGATGCCTATGCGCTTGGCCGCCGCGCCGCGCCGCGCCGGGTCAGCGAACGCGTGTGGCATCTGCCGAATGACGGAGGCGGTGGTGTGGCGGTCAAGCTCTACGCGTCCGAACACCATGCACGCGCGATCAAGGAGGCCGCCGTCCTGGCGCACCTTGAAACGCACGTCGACGCACGGTTCCACGTGCAGACGCTGAAGCGCACGACATCCGGCGAACCGCTTTGGACGGGGCAGGGTTCGCACGCGATGCTGACGCGCTGGGAAGCCGGGCAGTTCAGAACGTACGACACGTTTTCGCCGGCTGAATGGGATGCGCTCGGCGCCAGTCTGGCCGCGTTGCACCTGAGCCTCGAACAGCTGCATCTGCCGTCGCTCGACACGATCCGTGCGCGGTTGACTGCGATCGACGCAGATGAAGTACGCCGCAGCCTGCTCGACGTACTGAATCGCGCACGCTCGAACGACAGCGCCGCGAACCTGTACCACTACGTCGACCTCGCGCTGCGCATGCTCGACCGCTACTACCCCGGCAGTATCGAAAGGTTTCCCGCCGACGATCCGCAGCACCCGATCCACAACGACTACAACCAGTTCAACTATCTGTTCACGGGCACGCTGCCGCCGCTGATCCTCGATTGGGAAGCGTCGATCGGCGCACCGCGCGAATACGAACTGGTGCGGTGCCTGAATCATCTGCCGCTGGAAGCGCCGCAGCTGGCGGAAGCGTTCGTGCGCGGATACCAGGGAGTGCGTTCGGTGAATCCCGCCCGCATCGCATGGGCGGTCGATGCCGCGTGCCTGCAGCACGCGCTCAAGCTCTGGATCGTGCAAGGCTGGCTCGACGATCCGTCGCGCTTCGCGTCGCACCTGAATGGCGCGGTGACGATGGCGTCCGCGATGGCGGACGCGCGCGACCGTCTGGTCGATTTCTTTTCCCGTTGCGTCGAAGCAGGAACCTGAAGTGAGACCTGAAGTGAGTGCGAATCCGAACACGATCCCGAATCCGCCGCCGTCCGGCGAGCGGCAGCATGTCTTTCCGCCGCCGCTCGATCGCGACTACCGCGTCGAAAATGGCCGCATCCGGACACGCTCGCTGGAAGCGCATATCGTCGATCACTGCAACCTGACCTGCGCGGAATGCTGCTCGCTGTCGCCGTTGCTGCCCGAGTGGCACGCGAGCCCCGAATCGATCGAGGCCGATTTGCGCATGGCCGCGAAGGTATTGAGCCCGCGCATGTTCAAGCTGGTCGGTGGCGAACCGTTGCTGCATCCGGCTCTCGTCGAACTGATCGAACGCGTGCGCGCGACGGGCATCGCGCCGGTGATCTCCGTCACGACGAACGGGCTGAAGCTCGGCGAGATGCCGGACGCGTTCTGGCAGGCGGTGGATGCGCTGACGATCTCGCGCTATCCGAAGCCGGCGCTTTCGCCCGACCTGATCGCGTATGTCGAGCGCCAGGCCGCGCGTTTCGACGTGCGCCTGAACTGGAAGGTGCAGGACGTATTCACGACGATGAATCGGGCGCAGCCCGGCACGGACCACGATGAAGCGCAGCGCCTTTATCGCGATTGCTGGATCCGCGAGCGCTGCCATATGATTCGCGACGGCATGTTCTACACGTGCACGCGTCCCGCGCATTTCCATACGCTCTACAAGGGCGAGAAGGATTTCCAGGCCGACGGCCTGCCGCTGAGCGACGACGCGGGCCTGCTCGACGCGATGCTCGCGTATCTGCAACGCGAGACGCCGCTCGAAGCGTGCCTGCATTGCCAGGGCGGCAGCGCACCCGTCGCGCCGCATCGCATCCTGAAACGCATTGAAGTGGACACCTTGAAGGCTCGTTATCCATGATCGTCGGCACCCGCGACCCGTTCGGTTTCGATCGTCTGCACTACCATCCGCGCAGCGGCGCGTCGGCGTCCGGCATCCGTGCCGTGCTGCGTGCGTCGGGGCAACCGGCCGGTGCGCCGGACACGGCCGCCATCGCGGGCTACCTGAGCGGCGAGCGCCTCGTTGGCCGCACCGTGCTGCGCGACGTGTTCGCGGTGCCGCCCGGTCACGCGCTGATCCGTTCGCCGCAAGGCCTGACGGTGCAGCCGGCACCTGAACGGCCTCGGCACGCCGATCTGGACACCGTGCTGCACGCATCGCTGCAACGCGCGCTCGACAGCGGCAAGCGCGTCGCGCTGGCGCTGAGCGGCGGGCTCGATTCGGCGCTGCTGCTTGCGTTGCTGCGCGAACTCGGCGCACTGCCGCACGTGACGGCCTACATCCTTGCGACCGACATGCCCGATTACTGCGAACTCGACGCAGCGCTCGAACTCGCCACGCAGATGCAGGCGAACGTGAAGATCGTGCGTGCGAACGAGGCCGATTTCGTCGCGGCGCTGCCGAGAACGACCCACGCGGTCGAGGAGCCGATGTTCAACCTCCATCCGGTCGCGAAGCTGTTGCTGGCCGAGGCGATGGCGGCGGACGGCATCGAGGTCGCGATTACCGGCGACGGTGCGGATCAGGTGTTGCGCCGCGACCGGTCGGCCAACTATCTGCCGTTGTGTCATGCGCTGTTCGACGCAGCGTCGGTCGACCTGCATCCGCCGTTCGTCGATACGGCGGTCGTCGCGCATCTGACGAGCATCGCGCCCGACCCGAACAAGCAATGCCTGCGCGATCTCGGCGCGCGCCTGAACCTGCCGGACCGTCTCGTACACGGCCCCAAGCGCGGGCGGCTCGCACCGGCGATGGACCTCGCGTCGCTGCTCGATCGCGACCGCACGCAGGCGCTGGCCGACACGCTGGGCCTTGCCGTCCCCACGCTGCAGGCCGATACCGAACGCGTGCTGTGGACGACGCTGACACTGATCCTCGATCATCTCGCGCACCTTCACCTCGATGCCGCGCATCGACCGACCTGAACTGCTCATGAAACGCATCCTGTTCTGCGTGGTGCCCGAGAAGGGCCACGTCAATCCATGCATCGGCCCGGCCCAGCATCTGCGCGCGGCCGGCTGCGACGTCGCGTTCTACGCGCCGGCCGACATCAGCGCCCAGCTCGACGGCGCCGGCGATTTCGCGTTCGTCGGGCCGCGCGAAACGCCCGAACGCCACGACCTGTCGCGCGGCGCGAGCTTCGCCGCGAACATTCGCGATGCGGACTGGCTGCGGCACTGGATCCGCACGCTGCTGATCGATCTTGCCCCGTCGCAGGTGGACGGCATCCGCGCGGTGCTGCGCGACTGGCGGCCCGACGTGGTCGTGATCGATCCGTTGCTGTATGCGGCCGCGATTGCCGCCGAGCTGGAAGGGCTGCCGTGGGTATCGATGTCGAATTCGCTGAATCCGGTGCTGCCGGACGATCTCGATTCGGAACTGCTGCGCACGGTGCGATGGCTCGCGCCGGAACGCGCAAGCCTGTTCGCGCGCTACGGGCTCGATGCGCGCTTTCGCGGCTGTGACGTGCTGTCGCCGCACCTGACGCTCGCGTTCACGACCGATGCGCTGGTGGGTACGCCGCCGCCCGGTGTCGAACTGGTCGGCCCCGCGATGCCGTCGGGCCCGCGCGGCGACGAGACGGCGTTTCCGTGGGAACGTATCGACGCAGATCGCCCGCTCGTCTACATGTCGCTCGGCAGCCAGCTTTATTACCACCCGGATCTGTTCGCGAAGGTGATCGACGCGACGCGCGCGACGTCGGCGCAACTGGTGCTGTCGGTGGGCGAACTGGTCGATTCGGATCGGCTGCCGGCCGGCGACGCGCACGTGATCGCGGTGCGCTATGCGCCGCAACTGGCGCTGCTGCGGCGCACGCATGCATTCGTCAGCCACGGCGGCGCGAATTCGGTGATGGAGTCGCTCGCGTGCGGCGTGCCGATGCTGCTGTCGCCGTTCTGCAACGACCAGTTTCATTCGGCGCACTTCGTCGAGCGGGCCGGCGCGGGGTGCGTGCTCGACCTGCAGCAGGCGGGCGTCGCGGAGATCGCCGAGGCGCTCGAGCGCCTGTTGCGTCCCGGTTCGCTGCGCGAGCACGCGGCGCGGATCCGCGACAGCTACGCGCAAGACGGCTCGGCGCAGGCTGCCCGGCTGATCAGCGCACTCGCTTCAGGAAGCCGCCTGGCGACAGCGTCATGAGCACGCGGTCCTCGATGTCGTGGTCGATTTCGAACCGGTCGTCGCGGGAGAGAAACTCGTGTGCGGCCGTGGCCGGGTTGTTGCCGCGGCCATACGGCTTGCCGTCGAACATCGACTCGGGCAGGTACTCCATGATGGTATCCATCACGATCGCGTAGCTGCCGGGCGTCACGAGCGGTGCATAGCATTCGAGTTCGCGCAGCACGTGCGCATGCGTATGCGTGAGGTCGAGGATCGCCATCACGCGCGCGCCGTCGCCGATCTGCGCGCGCACCGATGCGAGCGTGTCGGCCGCGCACGATTCGCCTTCGATCAGCGTCATGCGATGGGCGAGCCGGTGCGCTTGCAGGCGCTGCCTGACTTCGTCGCGCAGGCGCGGCTCGATCGCGACGACGCGGCCATTGCCGCCCGCGAGTTCCAGCATCGACGCGGAGAACACGACACCGCCGCCCGCCGCGATGCCGGTCTGCACGATGCAGTCGGGGCGCTCGCGCCAGATCAGTTCCTGGAGCGCGAGCATGTCGCCCGGCAGGTGAAAGAAGCGCTCGCCGAGCCAGCGGGTCTGGAACAGATGATCGAATTCGGCCGCGCGGGTCAGCCAATCGATATTGATGTCCCGCATGCGGGCCGAAGGACGCTCTGACATGGTCAATGCAACGAGTAGGAGTGACGTGAAAACGCTGGAACCGTGGCTTCACCGGTACTGGAACATCGGGCCGGCGCGCATGCAGGCGCTGGCGTCGGGCCATACTAACAAAACGTACCTCGTCGAGTGCGATGCGGGGCGCACGGTGCTGCGCGTGTCGTGGTCCGGCAAGCCGGCCAGGCAGGTGGAGCGCGAGGCGTCGATACTCGGCGTTCTCGGCCGTTCGTGCAACGCGCAGATATTGCCGGTGTTGCCGCGTCTGCGGCCGACCGTCGATGCGCAATCCGGCGTGCAGCTTCCCGACGGAAGCTGGCTGCATCTGTTCGAGCATATCGACGGCAATCCCGGCCTGCCGCACGACGCGCACGCGGGGGCGATCGATGCGATGCGCACGCTGGCGCATCTGCATGCGGCGCTGGCGGCCGTACCCGCCAGCGAATCGGTGCCGCTGGCGTGGTTGTCGGCGCGTCATGCGCGCGTCGCGGCGCGGGCGATGCCGTCGTTGCCGGGCGATCCGCGCCGCGACTACGACACGGTGATCCGTCGAATCGGCATGCATCTCGACGCGGCGTCGCCGTGGCTGACGGGGCCGGTGCATTGGCTGCACGGCGACTATCACGCGGGCAACTTGCTGTATGTCGGCAACGCGGTGAACGGCGTGCTGGATTTCGACGATGTGGGGCAGGGTGCGCAATGGCTCGAGGCGGCCTTTGCGTTGTTCGCGCTGTCGCGCGATGCGGGCCGCGACGATCGTTTCGTATTCGACCGGCGGCGATGGGACGCCGGCCTGCACGCCTATGCGGCGACGCGGCCCGACGCTGCGCCGGACTGGATGCGCGACAACCACGACGCGCTGATGCTGCTGTTCTGCGCGGATCAGACGCTGATCCATCTCGAAGCAGCGCAGCGCGGCCTGTGGGTGCCGGGGCCCGGCATCGGATTCCTCGGCGGCTGGCGCCAGTTGCTGGACGCAGCGGTGCCCGCAAGCTAGCCGGTTGCCGCGTCAGCGCTGCCGGTTCAGGTACAGGCGCACGGCTTCGACCGTGTTCGGCCGCGCTGCGCCATGCCGCGATCCGTCGTGCATGCAGAACAGCACGTCGCGATGCTGCGCCAAGCTGGCATCGACATGCGCGCACATCGCGTCGCACAGCGCCTGCGGCGACGGCGCCGGCCGCTGCCAGTCATCCAGGATCGCGGTCCAGCCGGTGTGTTCGCGTTGCAGGCGCGCAAGGACGCCGGCGCGATGGTCGTCCGGCTGCAGCCCGTAAGGCAGGCGCAGCGGGATGTCGTCCGGCGCGGGCCTGCCGGCCCGGCGATACGCGTCGCGAATCAGCGCGTCGGTTGCTTCGATTTCTTCGATCAGTGCGCGATCCGCGAGTACGCCCGGCCTCGCGTGCGAATGCGTGTGATTGCCAAGCAGATGACCTTCGCGCGCCATTCTCGCTGCGACGTCGAGCGCCACCGCCAGGTGCTTGCCGAGCAGGAAGAAGGTTGCGGTGCACGAGGCAGCGTGCAGCACGTCGAGCAAGGCCGGCGTCGACGGGCCCGGGCCGTCGTCGAAACTGAGGCGGATGGACATCGCGTGTGGGGCGCGCCGTGTGAGTGAAACCCGAACGATAGCGCAATCCGGCGACGGGCTCTCCAGGCCACGACCATCGGCATGGCACTCGCGCATGCGCCCGTCACCGCGAGCAAGGCATTCGGACGAGCCGGCGGCCTGCATTCACACACGATGCGGTGTTGTTCCGCGCCGGCTCGACGCGCGTTACATCGTCGTGCAGCCGTCGGCTTTCTTGCGCGTCTTGTGATGCTTCGAACGGTTGCCGCGCTCGTCGGCGTATTCCGTCAGCATCGCGCGCAATTCGCCCATATAAACCGCCACATCGCGAGGATCCCGAATCCTTGACGCGACCCCGTCGTGGATCGCCTGCCAGTGCGATGCGTCGGTCACGCGGTAGCCCTTGCTCTTCAGCAGATGATGGACGGTGGATGCGTCGCGTTTGGCTTCCGAGGTATTCGGCTTATTCAGGTGGCGATCGATGGCGTTGACGACCAGGCGGAAGGTGTCGGCCGTGCCGACGGCGGGGCTGCCGGTCCGTTCGGGGGCGACCACCTCGCGGTTGAATGCCGGTATGTTCTCGTTGACGAGATCGATGCCGACGTGCGTCGACGACGTGCGGTTGTCCGATCGCTCCAGCTTGACGTCGAGCAGGGCGCCGACGCCTTCTTCGATATCGTCCTGGTGCGCACGTACCTTGATCGATTCGCCCTCGTAGTGGAAGCGGCCGGACAGGTGCTTGATCGCGGCGTCGAGTTCTGCGGCCGATTGCATTTCGATGTCGACGTCCTTCGGCTCCTTCGGCGCGCCGTGAAGGTGGCTGGCGAGGCTGCCGCCGAGCTTGGGTTTCAGGCCCGCGGAGTAGAGTTGATCCATCGCGAACTTGGCCACGAACGCCTTGTCCGCGAGCTTCGTGCCGTCGGCGTCGGCACGCAGCGCATCGAGTCCGGCGAGGGTGCGCGTATAGCCACGCTGTTCGATGGCCTGTCGCGTGCTCTGCGGGCGGTTCAGCGCTTCGAAGCGCTGATCGGCAAACGTCGCACGGCCACCCAGCTGGGCCTGTGTCGACAGGTTTGAATCGACGTCGGATTCGCTCGAACTCGAACTTGCGTTCGCGACCGATCCGCTGCCTGCTGCCCGTGTCGTCCGCATCGTGAGCTCCGTCAAAAACAAAGGACATGCGTGCAGGATAGGATGCGTCAGCGCGCGGAAACGGGGGCATGCGAACGAAGGCGCCGAAATACGAACGCGGCCGTGCCGGGCATGACACGGTCTTGGTTACGCGAAACCGCTTGCGTTCGAGCGTGGATCCGCTCGAACGTCGTCGGTGTCGCGCACCGCTGGGGGAATCGTCGTCGCATGCGCGTTGCGAACCGGCCGCCTATTCGACGGGGGCGATCGCCAGCGGGCAGGTGCCGGCCGGACGCAGCCGGGTGCCGGTCCATTCGTAGAAGAACCGGGCCGCCTTCGCGTTGCTGTCGTCGCAAGCGTCGTTGAAGCAGCCGGCGACGATCAGAAGCGTGCTGCCTGGACGGAAGTCGACGCGCTCGTCGTCGTTGCCCATCACCCCCGAGATGGCGGTCACGCCGGGCATCGTGTACGTCGCGCCCGTGTATTCGTCGACGATCGCGAAATTCCGGCAATCCGTTCCGCAACCCCAGATCGCCACGCGATAGTGACCGGCAAAATTGGCCGGTTGCGTGAATGCGTCGCGAATGACGGTGCGGTACAGGCGTGCTTCCTTGCCGGCGAGCCGGGGCGCCGCCGCCGGCTTGCGCGGCGCGCTGGCGGCGGGTGCCGGATAGCGGTCGAACGCAGGCGACGCGCATGCGGTCGCCGCTGCCGGGGGCGCCGCACCGGCGGCACCGGAGCCGGCGATCAGTGCGGCCGATGCACCGGCGATCAGCAGAAATCGATGGGCGGGCGCCACGCGAGCATCCTTCATGTTCGAGGTTGAGACGGGGCCGGAGCGGCCGAACGGCCGGCGACGACGATTCTATGACGCTTCGTGCGTGCCGGCGACACGGAATGGCGAGCAAGCGCGCGCATTCGATCGTTTCAGGCCGCCTGCGAAGGCTGTCATGCCCCGGTTGATTGAGTATCCTTGGATTCGATTCGCGGTAATTCGCCGTACTCACGCAGTCACAACCGGGAGGCTTCACATGAATGCACGTCTATACCGCGCGACCGTTGCCGGCGCGCTGATCGGATTGCTCGCACCGTTTTCGGTGGCCCATGCGCAGCTTGGCGATGTCCTGAAGCAGGTTGGCGGCGGCGGCGATTCGGGCGGCAGCGCGGGCGGGGCGCTCGGCAACCTCGGCGGCCTCGGCGGTGCGCTGACGGGCGGCGGCGGCGCGTCGCTGACGCCGGGCAGTACCGGCAACGTCGCGGGCCTGCTGCAGTTCTGCATCCAGAACAACTATCTCGGCGGCGCGTCCGGCGGTGGCGCAGCGTCGGTGAAGGACGCGCTGATGGGCAAGCTCGGCGGCAATGCGTCGTCGGACAGCGGCTATACGAGCGGTGCGAGCGGGATCCTCGACGCGGGCAACGGCGGCAAGCTCGACCTGAGCGGCGGTGGCCTGAAGCAGCAGGTGACCAAGCAGATCTGCGACAAGGTGCTGACACAGGCGAAGTCGCTGCTGTAAGCACCGCGGCACGCATCGCGCGTGCCGGCACACCGGGGGGCGGCGCGCGTGGACTGCCCCCGTCGGCCATTCGGGCCGTTACATCGGTATCAGCCGAAGCGGCATCGTGCCAAGCGATGCCGCGACCCGCGCGCACGCGGGGCCGTGGACGGCTCGATCCTCAATCGGCCAGCCGCTTGTCCGCGAGCGCCTTGCAGCAGTCTTCGTACACCCATTGCACGAGTTTCGCGCGATAGTCGAGATCGTCGGTATCGACGATTTCCTCGACTGCGTCGCGCGCCCACGACGCGTCGACGAACCCCGCATGCCGCTTCGCGATGTCCTGCGCGAGCGCTGCGAGCTTCGCGACCGCGAGCCAGTCGGCCTGACGGTGATGGCGGTCGAGCCAGCGGTGCGCGGCCTGAACCTGGAACGTGGCGTCCGGCCACGATTCGTTGAGGTAAAACGCGCCGAGATTGCCGCAGGTGAGCCAGCAAAGCAGCTCCAGGCGGTCTTGCGAGCCGAGGGTATGGGGTGCGTCGGACATGGCAGCGCTCACGAGATGCGTCGATTCCGGGCGGCGCCGGCCGCAATGGCCCGGTGCCGATAATAAAAACATAGCACGATGCGGGCCCGGCCGCGCACCCGGGCAGATGCTGACGCGGCGGCGGGACGCGAATGCCGTGCCGGCGCGCGCGACCGGCGGCGAAGCGGCGGCCCGACGGCGTCCGGGTCCTTTCGAAAGGCTGTCAATCGTCATACCGGGAAACCGAAACGCTCGCTAGAATGTCGGCTTCCCTGGAGGCGGAAAGCGATGAAAATCTACGACCAGTTCTACATCGACGGCGCATGGCGCAAACCGGCCGGCACCGGCACGATCGACGTGATCGACTCGGGCACCGAGGCCGTGATCGGGCGAATTCCCGAGGGCGTCGCATCCGACGCGCAGGACGCGATCCGTGCGGCGCGCGCAGCCTTCGACGCATGGGCCGCCACGCCGGCCGCGACGCGCGCGGGCTACCTGCGCAAGATCGTCGAGCATCTGCAGGCGCGCAGCGAGGAGCTTGCGCAATCGATCACCGGCGAAGTCGGGATGCCGATCAAGCTGTCGCGCGCGATCCAGGTCGGCGGCCCGATCTACAACTGGAAAGCGTACGCGAAACTCGCCGAATCGTTCGAATTCGAGGCACAGGTCGGCAACTCGCTCGTGGTGCGCGAGCCGGTCGGCGTCGTCGCGGCGATCACGCCGTGGAACTACCCGCTGAACCAGGTCACGCTGAAGGTCGCGCCGGCGCTCGCGGCCGGCTGCACGGTCGTCCTGAAGCCGTCCGAAGTCGCACCGCTCAACGCGTTCATGCTCGCCGAAGCGATACACGAAGCCGGGTTGCCGGCCGGCGTGTTCAACCTCGTGTGCGGGTACGGGCCGGTCGTCGGCGAAGTGCTGGCCACCGATCCGGACGTCGACATGGTGTCGTTCACGGGCTCGACGCGCGCGGGCAAGCGCGTGGCCGAACTGGCGGCCGCGGGCGTCAAGCGCGTCGCGCTGGAGCTGGGCGGCAAGTCGGCGTCGGTGATCCTCGACGACGCCGATTTCGCGACGGCGGTGAAGGGCACGGTCAACGCGTGCTACCTGAACGCGGGGCAGACCTGCTCCGCGCACACGCGCATGCTGGTGCCGGAAGCACGCTACGACGAAGCGCGCGAGATCGCGAAAGCGGCGGCCGAAACGTACGTCGCGGGCGATCCGCGGCAGGACGCAACCCGTCTCGGCGCACTCGCGTCGGCCGTCCAGCAGCAACGCGTGCAGGCGTACATCCAGCGCGGGATCGACGAAGGCGCGGAGCTCGTGACGGGCGGCACCGGTTTGCCGGAAGGACTCGCGAAGGGCTTCTTCGTGAAACCGACGGTGTTCGGCCGCGTCGATCCGAAATCGACGATCGCGCAGGAAGAAATCTTCGGGCCGGTGCTGTCGATCATCACGTATCGCGATGAAGACGAGGCCGTGCGCATCGCGAACGATTCGCCGTACGGGCTCGGCGGCGCGGTGTGGGCCGGCAGCGACGAACGCGCCATGGGCGTCGCGCGCCGCATCCGCACGGGGCAGGTCGACATCAATGGCGGCACGTGGAACGGCGCGGCGCCGTTCGGCGGCTACAAGCAGTCGGGGCATGGCCGCGAGAACGGCGTGTACGGGCTCGAAGAGTATCTCGAGTACAAGTCGATGCAACTGAAGCCGGCGAAGCCTGCCTGAACGCTTCCGACGGCATGAACCGGAAACGGCACGCTCGCGTGCCGTTTTTTTATTGACGGCCGTCAAGGTGCGCGTCGGTGGATCGTCGATCATCGCGGTTCCGATGTTCCGACGAGGTTTCAGATGACCGTACGCACTTCCTTTCCGCCGCTGACGATTCGCGGCCGCACCTTGCTGCCTGTCGTGCAGGGCGGCATGGGCGTCGGCATCTCCGCACACCGGCTGGCCGGCAGCGTCGCGCGCGAAGGCGCGGTCGGCACGATCGCGAGCATCGACCTGCGCCACCATCACGCGGACCTGCTGGCACGCTGCCGCGCGCAACCCGATCGCGCGACGCTCGAAGCCGCGAACCTCGACGCGCTCGCCCGCGAGATCCGTCTCGCGAAGACTTACAGCGAAGGGCGCGGGATGATCGCGGTCAACGTGATGAAGGCCGTGAGCGCGCACGCGGATTACGTGCGTGTCGCGTGCGACGAGGGCGCTGACGCGATCGTGATGGGCGCGGGCCTGCCGCTCGATCTGCCCGACCTCACGCAAGGACGCGACATCGCGCTGATCCCGATCCTGTCGGACAGCCGCGGGATCGCACTGGTGCTGAAGAAGTGGATGAAGAAAGGGCGCCTGCCCGATGCGATCGTGATCGAGCATCCGGCGCATGCGGGCGGCCACCTCGGCGTCACGCAGATCGACGACATGCACGACGGCCGCTTCGATTTCGCTCGCGTGCTGGACGAGACCGCACAGGTGATGGCGTCGCTCGGTCTCGCACGCGAAACGATTCCGCTGATCGTTGCGGGCGGGATCAACAGTCACGACACGGTGCGTGCGGCGTTCGCGGCCGGTGCAAACGGCGTGCAGGTCGGAACGCCGTTCGCGGTGACCGAAGAGGGCGATGCGCATCCGCATTTCAAGCGCGTGCTCGCCGATGCGACGCCCGACGACATCGTCGAATTCGTCAGCGTGACGGGGCTGCCCGCGCGGGCTGTGAAGACGCCGTGGCTCGATCGTTACCTGCGCAACGAGACGCGCATCCGGACCAAGCTCGGCGCACTGAAGCAGCGCTGCCCGACCGCGCTCGAATGCCTGAGCGTATGCGGTTTGCGCGACGGCATCGAGAAGTTCGGCCACTTCTGCATCGACACGCGGCTCGCGGCCGCGCTGCGCGGCGACGTCGCGAACGGGCTGTTCTTCCGTGGCCGCGAAGCGTTGCCGTTCGGCCGTGCGATCCGCAGCGTGCGCGATCTGCTCGACCTGCTGCTGACAGGCTGCGCGGCCGAGCCTGCGGCAAACCGCCCCACGTTTACGCTGGCTTGACCAATATCAAGATGGCGAAAAGACCCTACAGGGAGAATGGAAACCATTCTTTGGGGGTCCGTACCATGCATAAAACGATTCGAACTTGTGTCACCGCTGCCGCCGTCGCGGCAAGCCTCGTTGCGATGCCTTCGCTGTCGCACGCGGCATCGCCGGGCGACGGCATCAACCAGGGTGACGTACTGGTTCGGCTTCGCGCGATCAGCATCCAGCCGAACGAGCGCGCGAGCGACACGCTCGGCGCAATCAACACGGGCGTGAACAACGCGATCGTGCCGGAACTCGACTTCACGTACATGATCCGCGATTACCTTGGCGTCGAGCTGATCCTCGGCACGTCGCGGCACCAGATGACGTCGAGCCTCGGCAATCTCGGCGGCGTGGGCGTGCTGCCGCCGACGCTGCTGCTGCAGTATCACTTCAACCATGCGGGCAAGGTGCGCCCGTACGTCGGCGCCGGGTTGAACTACACGTACTTCTACAACAACGGGCTCAACGTCGGCGGGCAGGGCGTGTCGATCAACAAGAGCAGCTTCGGCCCCGCATTGCAGTTCGGCGTGGACGTGCAGGTGACGAAGAAGGTGTTCATGAACGTCGACGTGAAGAAGATCTGGATGAGCACCGATGCGACGCTGGGCGACAAGGGCATCGGCACGCTGCACATCGATCCGTTGATCGTCGGCGTGGGCGTCGGGATGAAGTTCTGACGCGACGGGAATAGAACAGAGTTGGGGTTGGCGGCATGGCGGTCGGCATGCCGCTTTTTTTTGCGCGGCCGGTTTACAGCTTGTCGTACTGGAAGCGCATCGCGGTGCCTTCGCGTGTGATGCGTTCCCACACCGCATGTTTTTCGTCGTCGCTCAGGAACACCCAGTTCGACACTTCGGCGGCCGTGCGGCCGCAGCCCTTGCAGACTTCGTCGAAGAGGGTCGAGCACACGCCGATGCAGGGGCTGTCGGGCAGGTCGTGGAGATTGGAGGCCATTGGAAGGGTTCGCGCAGTTGAATCGTCAGCCGCCATTTTAATCCATCGCGGCGGCCGGCTCGGGCGGTGGCGCCGGCATGCTGTCCCGGTGCGGGAGCGTGACAGTACGGCGGGCCGTCCGGCGCAGGTGCCGGACGGCCCGCGCACGCAGTTTCGCCGCTGCCCGTTTTTCCCGGTGGACAGCGGCCGATTACCCGATAAAATTCCCCCGGAACACCCCGCCGCACGGGCGGCCCGACGGGCCAGTGGCGGGAATCTGTTCCGTTTGCGCGACACCGGCATGATTTTTTTGTGACGGGGCGCGAATGATGGTAGTTTTCGGGGTTTTCGAGGGGCGGCGCGCCAGAATGCGCCGCCGTGACGAGGCAGACGGCAGCCGGGCAACGCGTCCGGCCGGAGGGAGATCGGGATGAAAGCAAAGGTAGTGGGCCGGTTCGCAGCGCTCGCGCTGTGCGTGGGTGCGTCGGCGGCAGCGGCGAAGGATACGCAGCTCAATGTCTATAACTGGTCGGACTACATTGCGAAGGACACGATCCCGAACTTCGAGAAACAGACGGGCGTCAAGGTCCGCTACGACAACTACGACAGCGACGACACGCTGCAGGCGAAGCTGCTGACGGGCAGCTCGGGCTACGACATCGTCGTGCCGACCAGCAACTACGCGGGCAAGCAGATCGCCGCCGGCATCTTCGCGCCGCTCGACAAGTCGAAGCTGCCGAACCTCAAGTACCTCGATCCGCAACTGATGGCGCTCGTCGCCGGCGCCGATCCGGGCAACAAGTTCTCGGTGCCCTGGGCGTACGGCACGACCGGTCTCGCGTACAACCTGACGAAGGCGCAGCAGGCGCTCGGCAAGGTGCCGCTCGACAACTGGGACATCCTGTTCAAGCCGGAAAACATCTCGAAGCTGAAGACCTGCGGCGTGTCGGTGCTCGACGCGCCCGACCAGATGTTCGCGGCGACGCTACACTACATCGGCAAGGATCCGATGAGCACGAACCCGGCCGACTACAAGGCCGCGATGGAAGTGCTGAAGAAGATCCGCCCGTACATCACGCAATTCAACTCGTCGGGCTACATCAACGACCTGGTCGGCGGCGACATCTGCTTCGCGTTCGGCTGGTCGGGCGACGTCGTGATCGCGAAGCATCGCGCGATCGAAGCGAAGAAGCCGTACAAGGTCGAGTACTACATTCCGAAGGGCGGCGCACCGGTGTGGTTCGACGTGATGGCGATCCCGAAGGACGCGAAGAACAAGGATGCCGCGCTGCAGTGGATCAACTACATCGAGGATCCGAAGGTGCACGCGGCGATCACGAACGCGGTGTACTACCCGAGCGCCAACGCCGAGGCCCGCAAGTACGTACGGCCCGACGTCGCGAACGACCCGGCCGTCTACCCGCCGGCCGACGTCGTGAAGACGCTGTTCCTGCTCAAGCCGCTGCCGCCTGAAATCCAGCGTCTGCAGACGCGTCTGTGGACCGAGCTGAAGTCGGGCCGCTGACGCGAGCCGAAGTGAACCAGCAGTCATGAAGCCCCTGGTGCCCCCGGGGGCTTTGTTCGTCTAACGCAGGAGAGAAGCAGCACATCATGAATAGCCAGTCGGGTGCGCCGGTTGCGGGCGCGCCGTTCTCCGTTTCCTCCTCCGGCGCCGATGCGCGCGCCGAGAACTTTGTCCAGATCGTCGACGTCGTCAAGAAATTCGGCGACACCGAAGCCGTGCGCAGCGTCAACCTGACCGTGCGCCAGGGCGAGCTGTTCGCGCTGCTCGGCAGCTCGGGCTGCGGCAAGTCGACGTTGCTGCGGATGCTCGCGGGCCTCGAGACGGTCACGTCGGGCAAGATCCTGATCGACGGCGAGGACCTCGCGCAGATGCCGCCGTACAAGCGGCCCGTGAACATGATGTTCCAGTCGTACGCGCTGTTCCCGCACATGTCGGTCGAGTCGAACGTCGCGTTCGGGCTGAAGCAGGAAGGCACGCCGAAGGCCGAGCTGAAGGAGCGCGTCGCGTCGGCGCTCGAACTCGTGCAGATGAGCAAGTACGCGAAGCGCAAGCCGCATCAACTGTCCGGCGGCCAGCAGCAGCGCGTCGCGCTCGCGCGTTCGCTGGTCAAGCGCCCGAAGCTGCTGCTGCTCGACGAGCCGATGTCCGCGCTCGACAAGCAGATCCGCCAGCGCACGCAGATCGAGCTCGTCAACATCCTGAACAAGGTCGGCGTCACCTGCATCATGGTCACGCACGACCAGGAAGAAGCGATGACGATGGCCAACCGCCTCGCGGTGATGAGCGAAGGCCAGATCGTGC
This sequence comes from Burkholderia arboris, assembly GCF_902499125.1. Taxonomy (GTDB): domain Bacteria; phylum Pseudomonadota; class Gammaproteobacteria; order Burkholderiales; family Burkholderiaceae; genus Burkholderia; species Burkholderia arboris. The sequence continues at coordinate 363,889 of NZ_CABVPX010000002.1, read as the reverse complement.
AGATCGGCTCGCCGAACGAGGTGTACGAATACCCGAACAGCCGCTTCTCGGCCGAATTTATCGGCTCGACGAACCTGTTCGACGGCGTGACCGTCGAGGACGAACCCGACCACGTGTACATCGAATCGCCGGAGCTGCCGAGCCGGCTGTACGTGAGCCACGGGATCTCGGGCCCGCTCGGCATGCCGGTGACGGTGTCGGTGCGTCCCGAGCGGATCGCGCTCACGCGCAAGCCGCCCGAAGGCGCGTTCAACTGGGCGCGCGGCAGGATCAGCAACGTCGCGTACATGGGCGGCTATTCGCTGTATCACGTGAAGCTCGACGCGGGCAAGACGGTGATCGCGAACGTGTCGAGCCTCGCGATTTCCGAGCTCGACACGCCGGCGCTCGGCGACGAGATCTACGTGCGCTGGAGCGCGACGGCCGGCGTGGTGCTGACGTCATGACCGCGTTCAAGTCCCTGCTCGAGTGGCCGGTGCGGCGCTTCAACCTGACGGGCGCGTCGGCGGTCGTCGCCGGGCCGTTCACGTGGCTCGTGCTGTTCTTCCTCGTGCCGTTCGTGCTGGTCGTCAAGATCAGCTTCGCGGAGCTGCAGCTCGGTATCCCGCCGTACACGGAACTCGCGTCGTACACCGACGGCGTCGTGCACGTCGCGCTGAACCTGTCGCACTACGCGTTCCTGTTCACGGACAGCCTGTATTTCGCGACCTACGTGAACTCGGTGTGGGTGGCCGCGATCACGACGCTGCTGTGTCTGCTGGTCGGCTATCCGATGGCGTACTACATCGCGCGCTCGAACCCGGCGACCCGCAACCTGCTGATGATGGGCGTGATGCTGCCGTTCTGGACGTCGTTCCTGATCCGTGTGTACGCGTGGATCGGCATCCTGAAGAACAACGGGCTGCTGAACAACTTCCTGATGTGGATCGGCCTGACGCACACGCCGATCGAGCTGTACCGCACGAACTACGCGGTGTACATCGGGATGGTGTATTCGTACCTGCCGTTCCTCGTGATGCCGCTGTATGCACACCTCGTGAAAATGGACCTGCGCCTGCTCGAAGCCGCGTACGACCTCGGCGCGAAGCCGTGGAAGGCGTTCGTGCAGATCACGCTGCCGCTGTCGAAGAACGGGATCATCGCGGGCTGCCTGCTGGTGTTCATCCCGGCGGTCGGCGAGTACGTGATTCCGGAGCTGCTCGGCGGCGCGAATACGCTGATGATCGGCCGCGTGATGTGGAACGAGTTCTTCAACAACGCAGACTGGCCGATGGCGTCGGCGGTGACCTGCGCGATGGTGTTGCTGCTGCTCGTGCCGATGGCGATGTTCCAGCACTTCCAGGCGAAGGAACAGGGAGGCCGTCGATGAAGCCGAATCGCTATCTGCAGTTCGCGGCGCTGTTTGCCGGCTTCGCGTTCCTGTACATCCCGATCCTCAGCCTGATCGTCTATTCGTTCAACGAGTCGAAGCTCGTCACCGTGTGGTCGGGTTTCTCGTTCCGCTGGTACGCCGCGCTCGTGCAGGACGACGAGCTGCTGACGGCCGCCTGGCTGTCGCTGAAGATCGGCGTGCTGACCGCGTTCGCGTCGGTGTTCATCGGCACGTGGGCCGGTTTCGTGCTCGCCCGGATGGGGCGCTTTCGCGGCTTCGCGCTGTTCAGCGGGATGATCAACGCGCCGCTCGTGATCCCCGAGGTGATCCAGGGGATCTCGCTGCTGCTGCTGTTCATCGAGCTGGCGAAATGGATCGGCTGGCCGGCCGAGCGCGGCGTGTTCACGATCTGGCTCGGCCACGTGATGCTGTGCATCTCGTACGTCGCGATCATCGTGCAGTCGCGCGTGCGCGAGCTGAACCCGTCGCTGGAAGAAGCCGCGCTCGATCTCGGCGCGACGCCGCTGAAGGTGTTCTTCACGATCACGCTGCCGCTGATCTCGCAGGCGCTGATCGCGGGCTGGCTGCTGTCGTTCACGCTGTCGATCGACGACCTCGTGCTGTCGGCGTTCCTGTCGGGCCCCGGCTCGACGACGCTGCCGCTCGTCGTGTTCTCGCGCGTGCGTCTCGGCCTGAACCCGGAGATGAACGCGCTCGCGACGCTGTTCATCGTTGCGGTGACGGCCGGCGTCGTGATCGCGAACTTCGTGATGCTGCGTCAGGAGCGCAAGCGGATGGCGGGGCTCGCGGCCTGACGCTCAGGTTGTTGCAGCCACACTGAAAAACGCCCGGTGCCGACGACGAGTCGGGCCGGGCGTTTTGTCTGGTGAGACTGGCTCGTGGAAGTGTTCAGCGAATGCGGCGAAGAGGCTTTCAATTTTCGGCGGCCGTTACGGGAGAAAAAATTGAAGATTTTTGAATCGCTTGGTGCAAGTCTGACTGCCGCGATTGTGGCCGGCTTTCTCATCGGCATTTTGTCTGCCAAGAATTTCGGCAGTGTTTCGATCGTCTTTTCTGCTGTTGCTTTCGCGGTTACATTTCCAGTGGCAATGCTGCTTTCGTATCCGGTCTATTGGGTGGGCGCGCGACTTCCAAGGAGGGTGGTCTTGCCGATGCTGGCCGTCGTAGGTGGCGTTGCGGGATCGATGGTTCTTGCGGTTCTGACAAAGGCAGCATGGCTGGACGTGGCAAGGAATGGGGAAATGGCGTTGCTGTATGCGGCTGTTGGAGCGATGTGCGCGGTTTCTGCGCTGGGGTATGTCGAGCGATCCAACATTGCAGGCAAGCTACGCGAGTGGCTCAAATGACGGTCATGCTGCGCCTGTCTTGATGGCGATGGGCCGTCGTTCCGTTGGCCGGTGGTGCCCGCCACAATGAAAAACGCCCGGTGCCGACGACGAGTCGGGCCGGGCGTTTTGTCTGGCGGCGCGGATCGGCGGTGGCCGTTGTCTTACGCGCCGAACGCCGCCTTCGCCAGCAGCCCGAGCGCAACACACACGAGCACGGCCGCGAACCCGGCCTGCACGTGCCGCGCGGCGAGGTGGCGCGACGCGCCGCGACCGGCGGCCATGCCAAGCGCGGTCGCGACGGTGAACCACAGCGTCACGTCGAGCGGCGCGCGCGTGCCGGACACGAGCGTCGCGAGCACGCCGCCGGTACCGACCAGCGCGATCACCATCAGCGACGTCGCGACCACACCGTGCATCGACACGTTCGTGAACTTGCGCAGCATCGGCACGATCACGAAGCCGCCGCCGACGCCGAGCAACCCCGTCATCAGGCCCGTCATCGCGCCGGTCGACGCCAGCGCGACACCGACCGGCCAGGACCACACGAGCCGGCCCGTATCGGGGTTCACGCGGCCGACGCACAGCGGCGATGCCTCCGCGTCGACGGGCCCGTGCCGCAGCGCCTGCCGCAGCAGGCGGCCGGCGACGACCAGCATCGTCAGCGCGAACAGCGTGAGCAGCAGGCGCTGCGGCAGGAGGTGTGCGAGCCGCACGCCGAGCGTGGTCAACGGCACGCCGGCCACGGCCATCAGCAGTGCCGCACGATAGCGCACGAGCCCGCGGCGGAAGCCTTCGAGCGCGCCGAGCGCGGCGCTGCCCGCGACCGCGACGAGGGCGACGGGCGTGGCCTGCTGCATCGGCCAGCTCATCCCGACGACGAGCGCGGGCACCGCGAGAATGCCGCCGCCGGCGCCGGTCAGGCCGAGCACGGCGCCGACGAAGCCGCCGAGTACGAGGGAAATCAGCATGACGTCATCGGGCTCCGGTCAACGTGCGACGGCGGGCTTCGCGAGCCACTCGCGGCCCTTGAGCATCGCCTTCCAGTAGAGCGGCGGCAGCACGCGTTCCTTGAGCAGCCACGCGAGCCGCGACGGGCGCTTGCCGTCGATCAGCCACGCGGGGAAGGTCGGCGCGACCTTGCCGCCGTACAGGAATTCGGCGAGCACGATCTTGCCGCGCTCGACGGTGAGCGGGCATGAGCCGTAGCCGTCGTATGCGGCATCGCCCTGTGCGCGGCCGAGCGACGCGAGCAGGTTGTGCGCGACGACGGGCGCCTGCTTGCGGGCGGCCGCGGCCGTTTTCGCATTGGTCGTGTTGGTGACGTCGCCGAGCGCGTAGATGTCCGGAAAGTGCTTGTGCCGCAGTGTTGCCGGATCGACGTCGATCCAGCCGGCCGCGTCGGCGAGCGGGCTCGACCGCACGAAATCGGGTGCCTTCTGCGGCGGCACCACGTGGATCATGTCGAACGCACGCACGACGGTTTCCTTGCCGCCGTCCGGCAGTGCGCGCACGAACGTCGCCTGGCGCGCGGGGCCGTCGATCGCAACGAGGTGGTGGCCGAACGACAGCGCGATGTCGTAGCTTTTCACGTACTCCATCAGCGCAGGCACGTAGTCGGCCACGCCGAACAGCGCGCCGCCCGCATTCAGGAACTCGACGTTCGCGGCTTCGAGACGGCCCGCGCGCCGCCAGTGGTCGCACGACAGGTACATCGCCTTTTGCGGCGCGCCCGCGCACTTGATCGGCATCGGCGGCTGCGTGAAGAGCGCATTGCCGCCGCGGAACGCGCGCACGAGCTCCCACGTGTACGGCGCGAGATCGTAGCGGTAGTTCGACGTGACGCCGTTGCGGCCGAGCGTGTCGGCGAGGCCGTCGATCGCCTGCCAGTCGAGCTTGAGCCCCGGGCACACGACCAGCTTGCGATAGCCGATGCGGCGGCAGCCGTCGAGCACGATCGCGTGCGCGTCGGGTTCGAAGCCCGCGACGGCGGCCTGGATCCGGTGCACGCCGCGCGGCAGCACGTCGGTCATCCGGCGTGCGGTGGTCTCGGGCTGGAACACGCCCGCCCCGACCATCGTCCAGCCCGGCTGGTAGTAATGGACGTCGGCCGGATCGATCACCGCGATGTCGAGCGACGCGTCGCGTGCGAGCAGGCTCGATGCGACCGCGATGCCGGCCGCGCCCGCGCCGACGATCACGATGTCGTGCCGAGCATCCACGGCCGGCGCGCCCTGGTGGCCGCCCTGCGCGACACGCGACGCGATCGCGCTCAGGTCGTAGCCGGCCGCGCCGGCCGTCGCGACGATGTCGTTCAGCGGACGCAGCCCCGCTTGCGACAACGCCCACAGCGTGGCCGAGCGCGTGCCGCTTCGGCAGTAAGCGAGCACGGGCCCGTCGAGCGATGCGACGAGCGCGCCGAACTGCGCGGCCTGGTCGTCGGTCACCTTGCCGGTATCGACCGGCAGGTAATGCACGTCGATGCCTAGCGGCGCGGCGGCCGCGCGGATCTCGGTGACGGTCGGCTGGTCGGCGCCTTCGCCGTCGGGCCGGTTGCAGATGATCGCGCGGATACCGGCCGCGTGAAGCGCGGGCAGGTCGGCCGCCGCGATCTGCGGCGAGACCGACAGCGCGTCGGTCAGCTTGCGGATGGTCATGTCGGGGTTCTCCGGATGGGGCGGGGCGTGCGGCTCAGATCGCGTCGAGCGGGATCTTCAGGTAGCGCACGCCGTTGTTCTCGGGTTCGGGCAGGTGGCCGGCGCGCATGTTGACCTGCACGGACGGCAGCATCAGCACGGGCATGTCGAGCGTCGCGTCGCGCGCGGTGCGCATCGCGACGAAATCGTCCTCGGTCACGCCGTCCTTCACGTGCACGTTCGCGCGGCGCTGCTCGGCGACGGTCGTCACGAACTGCACGTCGCGGCCGCCCGGCTGATAGTCGTGGCACAGGTACAGGCGCGTGTCGGGCGGCAGCGCGAGCACGCGCGCGATCGAGCGGTACAGCGTGCGCGCATCGCCGCCGGGGAAGTCGCAGCGGGCCGTGCCGTAGTCGGGCATGAACAGCGTGTCGCCGACGAACGCCGCGCGCTGCGTCGCGTCGTCGACGCAGTAGGTCATGCACGCGGGTGTGTGGCCCGGCGTATGCAGCGCGCGGATCGTCAGCGCGCCGAGCGCGAGCGTGTCGCCGTCGTCGACGAGCCGGTCGAACTGGCGGCCGTCTTCCACGAAGCCGGAGCCCGCGTTGAACAGCGTGCCGAACACGCGCTGCACGCGGCGCACGTGCGAACCGATTGCAATCCGGCCGCCGACCCGTACCTTCAGGTACGGCGCGGCCGACAGGTGGTCGGCATGCACGTGCGTTTCCAGCAGCCAGTGCACGGTCGCGCCCAGTTCGGCGACGCGGGCGATCAGCCGGTCGGCGCTGGCGGTGCGCGTGCGGCCGGATCTCGGGTCGTAGTCGAGCACGCTGTCGATCAGCGCGCACGCGCGGCTCGCCGTATCGAGCAGGAGATAGCTGACGGTGTGGGTCGCAGGGTCGAAAAAGCCTTCGACCGACAGGGCGGGGGCATTGCTCACGGGGGTGTCCTCGATCGGGTTCTGCATCGGCAATCGGGATCTTTGACTCAAGAAGCGTGCCAGCCTGCGGCGCAGCCCCGGCCGATGTGCCAGGGACTTGATTCGGCTCGGGTTTTCGGGGCGCGGGCGGCGCCGTGACGTTGTTGGCGGTATCGGGTTGCAGGCGATGTCTGCCACAACTGGCAGTGTCGTGGCAGAATTGGCAGTCTGCCTGGCAGTCCGTCCAGGCGCCTCTTTACCGAGCGAGCCGCCGCATGAATCCGCACGACACCATCCCGATCGTTCCCGTGCCGCATCGCGACGCGATGCCCGACGTGCGCGCGCTCGTCGCGTATCTCGAGCAGGACCCGCAGCCGATGATCGTCGTCGATCCCGACTACCGCATCCTCGCGGCAAACGATGCGTACCGGCGCCAGTTCGGTGTAGCAGGCGTCGAGCATGTGGGTCGGCACTGCTTCCAGGTTTCGCATCACTACGACGTGCCGTGCGACCAGGCCGGCGAGCATTGCCCGATGAAGCAGGCGCTCGAATCGCGCGGGCTGAACCGCGTGCTGCACATCCATCACACGCCGCGTGGCCCCGAGCACGTTGACGTCGAGCTGCGGCCGATCTTCGACGCGGACGGCAACGTGATCGCGTATGTCGAGCGGCTGACCACGGTGCGCAGTGCGTCCGCGCAGCCGAGCGCGGAAGGCCTCGTCGGCGGCGCCGATGCGTTCAATGCGGCGCTCGGCGCGTTGCAGCGCGTCGCGCCGTCGACGCTGCCGGTGCTGCTGCTCGGCGAATCGGGCACCGGCAAGGAACTGTTCGCCCGCGCGCTGCACGAGGCGAGCGATCGCGCGATGGGGCCGTTCGTCGTCGTCGATTGCTCGGGGATCGCCGAGTCGCTGTTCGAGAGCGAGCTGTTCGGCTACGAGAAGGGCGCGTTCACGGGCGCGAACCAGCGCAAGCCGGGCCTCGTCGAAACCGCGCAGGGCGGCACGCTGTTTCTCGACGAGATCGGCGACGTGCCGTTGCCGATGCAGGTGAAGCTGCTGCGGCTGATCGAATCGGGCACGTTCCGGCGTGTCGGCGGCGTCGAGGCGCTGCGCGCGGATTTCCGGCTCGTCGCGGCCACGCACAAGCCGCTGCGCGAGATGATCGACGACGGCCGGTTTCGGCAGGATCTCTACTACCGGATCAACGCGTTTCCGATTCCGCTGCCGGCGCTGCGCGAACGGCAGGGCGATGTCGCGCTGCTGGCCGAATCGATCCTGCGGCGCATCGCGAACGCGCGCGGCAAGGCGGGCGACGCGAGTGCGCGGCCGTTCGTGCTGACCGAGCGCGCGCGTGCGTGTCTCGATGCATACGCATGGCCCGGCAACATCCGCGAGCTGCGCAACGTGCTCGAGCGCGCGTGCCTGTTCGCGGACGACGGGACGATCCGCGTCGAGCATCTGCCGGCCGAGCTCGTCGCGGCCGCGGCGGCGCCGCAGGATCGTACGGCGGACGCGCGAGGCGTGTCCGACGCGGAGCTCGTGCGTATCGCGCGTACGTTCGACGGCACGCGCAAGGCGCTCGCCGGGCAGCTCGGGTTGAGCGAGCGGACGCTGTACCGGCGGATGAAGGCGCTCGGGCTCGGCTCGCGCGATCGGTGAACGGGCATGTCGCGCGCGGCTGGCCACGGCACGCGGCTTTGCCGATAATGCGCGTTCGATTTCAACGCCTTTACCGATGAAAAAACGCTTCCTTCCGCGTTGCCTGTTGCTCGCCGCCGCCACGCTTTGCAACCCGGCTCAGGCCGCCGACTACACGTGGACCGATGCGGCCGGCGCGCACGCGGTGACGCTCGCCAGAACCGCGTCCGGCGACGACGTCGAGCTCAAGGTGTCCGCGACGCTCGACGGCCGGCCGGACTGGACCGTGCGCGATTACGTGAAGGAATGCCCGGTCGACGTGATCCTCGACGTCGTGCCGAAGTCGATCGAAATGCGCGACCTGCTCGGCAACGGGCACAAGCAGTTCCTGTTCGCGTACAAGATCGGCTGCCGCGGCGATATCAGCGCCGATCAGATGAAATACTTCCTGATCGACGCCGGCACGAAATACGTGCTGCGCGGCGAGGAAACCGTGACGGTCAAGGGCAAGTTCATGGACGGCGGCGCGGCGCCCGTGCCGAATGCGGACCTGAAGGCACAGCCTGCGTTTCTGCGCTACATGACGAAGCGCTGGCGCGGGATCAGCGTGCGGGATTACGACTAGGCGGCCGCACGGCCGTTGCGCGCGATACGGCCGGGGTGGCGCGGGCATGAGCATGCAGAACAATAAAAAATAACGGCAAGACAACAATTAATTATCGTTTTGCGATAATTATCGACGTACAATCGACGCTCGTTCATTCGTCGTCGAGGTCATGCCATGCATTCCGATCGTATCGCCCGTATCAGCCAGCAGATGGCCACCGTCACGCTGGGTTTCATCGTCGGCATGATGGTGCTGAACGCCGCTTGCTGGCTGTTTCCGTCGCTGAGCGCGGCCTCGGGGCCCGGTTTCGTGTTCGGTCTCACGGATTCGGTGCTGACGAACCTGCGTGTGGACGTTGCCGCGTTCCCGTGGTGGCAAAAGGCAGTCGGCATCGTGTTGTCGAGCGTCCCGCTCGTCGCGCTGGCAAACGGGCTCCGGCATCTGCGCGCGCTGTTCCGCACGTATGCGCGGCGCGACTACTTCTCCGCACGGGCCGCCGGCCATCTCGGCAAGACGGGGCGGGCGATCGGTCTGTGGGTGGTGCTGAGCCTGGTGTGCGAGCCGCTTCTGAGCGTGTGGGCGACGCTGCGCGAACCGGTCGGCCATCGCGTGATCAGCATCGGCTTCACCATGCCGTACGTGGTCGCGCTGTTCACGGCCGCCTGCATCGCGGTCATCGCGCACATTCTGCGGCAGGCGAGCGAGCTCGACGCCGAGCATCGGCAATTCGTCTGAGGCGCGCGATGACGATCGTAGTCAAGCTCGACGTGATGCTCGCGACCCGCAAGGTCCGCTCGAAGGATCTGGCCGCGGCCGTCGGCATCACCGAACAGAATCTGTCGCTGCTCAAGCAGGGGAAGGTGAAGGGCATCCGCTTCGCGACGCTCGAGGCGATTTGCCGCTATCTCGACTGCCAGCCCGGCGACCTGCTCGCGTTCAGCGATGACGGTGGCGGCGCGCCCGACTGACGCATCGCGGCCGCGCGGCGACGGCGTTGCGGAGCGCGGTCGGCCGCGCATCGTCGCGCTGGCCGTTGCGGTGTCCGTGTCGATCCACCTGCTCGGATGGTTCGTGCTGCAACGGGGGGCGACGGCAACCGGCCCGAAAGCCGCGGCGCGGCCCCGGGTCGCGCTGCGCGTCGAGCTGATTCCCGCACGGCCGGCGCCCGAGGCGATCGTGCGCGACGCCGTGTTGCCGACGAGGCCTTCGGCTTCGGCCGCAGCGGCGCGCAGCGCGGCGCGTTCGCCCCAGGGTGAGCCGGGCGTTTTGTCCGTGCAAAGGGGGATGGGCGTCGGCGCAAGCGCGAACCGGAGCGACCACCATCAGGCGGTCACTGCAGGACCCGAAATCGACTGGCGCCGCGATCTGGGTGCGATCGGTGCGCGGCATGCCACGGCGCGCAGCCCTGCGCAGGCGGCGGTCGGTGCGCTGGGTGCGTCGTCGGGTGATCTGGCGCCGCGCAGTCGCACCGTCGACGAGCTTCTGGCCGGCGGCATGTCGGACGCCCGTCGCGCCGATTGCCGGAACGCCCACGCGAGTGCGGGCCTCCTCGCATTGCCGATGCTCGCACTGGATGCGGTGCGGGATACCGGCTGCAAATGGTGAAGCGGGCGGCAAGCGGGAATCCCGCCTGCCGCCCGCACTGTCACTGTCACCCGTTCAGCGCGCGGGCGCCAGCTGCGCCATCGCTTCGCGCACGAAACCGATCAGCGTCTCGTCGGTCCACGAATCCTTCGTCAGTGCCGGCTCGTTCACCAGTGCCTGGCGGAACTTCGCATGCGTGGCCGGATCGTGGCCCGCATAGCTGCAGAACAGCTCGAGCCAGCGCTGCGCGAGCGCGCGGCCCTGCGGCGAATCGGGCTTCGCGCCCGTCTCGATCGCGTCGCGCACGTCGCCCATCAGCTGCGGCCACTCCATCGCACGTTCACCGTAGTGCGCGCGCATGAAGCGGATCTCGTCCGGCGCGAGGTATTTCTCGAAGATCCGCATCTTCGTTTCCGACGACGCGCGCAGCACATAGTCGCGCAGCGCGGTCGAAATGCCGATCTTCGACTGCATCGCCGGTTCGTGCTCGTGCATCAGGTTCAGCTTCGCCAGCAGCCGCGGATCGTTGTTCGTGTCGCGCACGAGCAGCGCCATCCAGCGCGCGGCGAGCGTACGCGCGCGCTCGTCCTCGGCGGGCACGCCGGCTTCGTGCAACGCATGGACCTCGCCGACGAGCGCGATCCATTCCGCGTCGCCTGCCTGGCTTTTCCGGTACATCGGCATGCGCGCGAGTTCTTCCTCGGAGAAATATTTGTCGTACACGGTCATCAACTCCAGTGTGGTGAGCCAATCGGCCAGTTCCGGCTCCGTGCCCGCCGCGAGCTGCGCATGCAGGTTCACGAGCCGCTCGCGCAGCCGCGCGGTCTGCGCAAGCTGACGGTCGAGCAGCGCGATCTGCTTCGCGACGAGCTCGACGAGCGGGGTGCCGGGCTGGTTCAGGTGGTCGCCGATTTCGGTGAGCGACAGGCCGAAGCGACGCAACGCCTGGATCTGGTGGAGCCGGGCGATGTCGTGGCGGTCGTACAGCCGGTAGCCGTTGTCGGCGCGCGCCGAAGGCGTCAGCAGACCGATTGCGTGATAGTGATGAAGCGTGCGGACGGTCAGCCCGCTGCGTTTCGCCAGTTCTCCCACTTTCAGTCGCATTCGTTCCTCCGTTCGGTACGCACACTGGAGTCTCGAACGTTACGCTACGTGAGGGTCAAGCGGAAGATCGGCAATCGGCGACCGGCCGCGCGGGGGGGGGCTGCACGCGCGGCCGGTCGAGGGGGCGGGTCATGGCGCCGAAGGCGCGGCGTCGGGCGTGGCGGCCTGTGCCTGCTGGCCGGTTGTGCTGTTGCCGGCGGAGTTGCCGGTTTGGCCGGCCTGGTCGTCCTTGCCGGCCGGCGGCGTGCCCATCGCCTGGTAAAGCCGCGCGGTATCCGCGAACCGCGCACCGGTCGCGCGGATCTCGTCGAGCCGCGCATTGCGGTACTGCAGCTCGCTCGCCCGTGCCGCCGACGGCGGCAGCGCGCCGAGCCGCACGCGGGCGGCCGCGTCGTCGTACGCGCCGCGCGCGGAAAGCGCGGCGCGCGACGACGCGTCGAGCGCTTCCGCATCGTGCTCGAGCGCCGCAAGCGAATCGGCGACGTTCTGGAATGCGCCGAGCACGGCCTGCTTGTACTGGTCAACCGCGGCCTCGTAGGTTGCCTTCGCCGCGCGGCGCTGCGCGAGCAGTGCGCCACCGTGGAAGATCGGCTGGCTCAGCGAGGCGCCGACGTTCCAGATCGCGCCGGCGCCCGACAGCATCGTCGGCCAGCTGAAGCCGCCTTGGCCCATCGCCGCCGACAGCGACAGCTGCGGGAACATCTGCGCGGTCGCGAGGCCCACTTCGGCCGCGGCTGCCTTCAGCCCTGCATCGGCCGCCTGGATGTCGGGCCGGCTCTTCAGCAGGTCGGACGGCACGACGACGGGCACCTGTTCGGGCAGGTGCAGATCGGCGAGCGTGAGATCGGCCGGCGGCCGGTCGGGCGTGCGGCCGACCAGCACCGCGAGCGCATGGCGAGCCGAGTCGCGCTGCTGGCGCAGTGCGGGCAGGCTCGCCGCGAACGTGTCGGCGCTTTGCCGCGCGTTCAGCGCGTCGCTGCGGGACGCCGAGCCGAGCGCGTAGCGGCGTTCGGCATCGTGCGCCTGGTCGTTCGCGAGCGCGACGAGCCGCTCGGTCGTGTCGATCTGCGCGCCGAGCACCGACACGGTGATCGACGCGGTGACGATGTTCGCGGCCAGCGCGCGCCGCGCGGATTCGAGCTGGAACGCACTGACGTCGACGCGTTTCGCGAGCGCCCGGTTCGCGAAGCGCGACACGCCGAACAGGTCGATCGTGTAGCTCGCCTGCAGTTGCCCGACGAACGTGTCGTACAGCAGCGTCGGCGCGCCGAGCGCGGGAATCGGCACGCCGAGCGCACGCTGGCGCGTGGCCTGGCCGCCCGCGTCGATCGACGGCAGCATCGAGCTGCCGATCTGTCCGCGCAGCTGTTCGCGCGCGGCATCCAGCGAATGCGACGCCGCACCGAGCGTCGGGCTGTTGCGCAGCCCTTCGTCGACGAGCGCATTCAGCGCATCGGAGCGGTACTGTTTCCACCAGTCGGGCACCGGCTGCGCACCGACTTCGAACTGTTGCGCGACACCTTGCGCGGACACGGTCTGCTGGACTTGCGGCACGGTGCCGTAGTGCGCGGGCGACGGCATCGCGGGCGGCTCGCCGCTCGGCGCGAACCACGCGCAGCCCGCGAGCGGGCCGGCGAGGCTTGCCGCCGCAAGCGCCCGCACGGCTTTCGTTTTCAGGTTCATCGATCGATTCATGGTCAGGCTCCCGACGGCGCGGCCGGCGTGCTGCCGCCTGGCGGCGGGCCGTCCTGCGGGTCGCGTTCGTCGCGCTTCACGCGGAACCACGTCGCGTACAGCGCAGGCAGGTAAAACAGCGTCAGCACGGTCGCACTCGTGATGCCGCCCATCAGCGCGGTCGCCATCGGCCCGAAGAAGTTCGAGCGCAGCAGCGGAATCAGCGCGAGCACGGCAGCCGCGGCCGTCAGCGTGATCGGGCGGAAGCGCCGCACGGTCGCGCCGATGATCGCGTCGATGCGGCCGTGGCCGACCGCAATGTCCTGCTCGATCTGGTCGACGAGGATCACCGAGTTGCGCATGATGATCCCGAACATCGCGATGACGCCGAGCATCGCGACGAAGCCGAACGGCTGGCCGAACAGCAGCAGCGTCGCGACCACGCCGATCAGCCCGAGCGGCGCGGTCAGCACGACCATCAGCACACGCGAGAAGCTCTGCAGCTGGATCATCAGCAGCGTGAACACGGCGATCGCCATCAGCGGCATCTGCGCGTTGATCGACTTCTGCGCCTTCGCGCTTTCCTCGACCGAGCCGCCGATGTTGATCTGATACCCGACTGGCAACTGCGCACGCAGCGCATTCAGCTTCGCGTCGACCGCATGCGTGACATCGATGCCCTGTGCGCCGGCGCGCACGTCCGACTGCACGGTGATGGTCGGCTGGCGGTCGCGTTCCCACACGACGCCGTATTCGAGCGTCGGCTTGAAGCGGCCGAGCGAGCCGAGCGGCACGGGGCCGTTCGGCGTCGGCAGCGCGAGGCCCGCGAGCTTCGCCGGATCGACGCGATCGGCGCGCGGCGCGCGCAGGTCGACCGCGATCAGCTTGTCGCGCTCGCGGTACTGCGTGACGGTCGTGCCGGACAGCGTCATCGCGAGGAAGCTCGACACGTCCTGCGACGTGACGTTCAGCTCTCGCGCCTTTTTCTGGTCGATCTCGAAGCGCACCGAACGCTCGGCCGGCTCGTCCCAGTCGAACTGCACGTTGACCGTGCGCGCGTCGCCGCGCATCGTCGCCGCGACTTTCTCGGCGATCGAGCGGACCGTCGCGATGCTGTCGCCGCTCACGCGGAACTGCACCGGATAGCCGACCGGCGGGCCGTTTTCGAGCCGCGACAGGCGCCAGCGCACGGCCGGAAACTTGTCGCGCAGCGTGGTTTCGAGCCAGCTCGCGAGTTTCTCGCGATCCTCGACCGATTTCGCGGTGATCACGAACTGCGCGAAGTTCGGCAGTTGCAGCTGCTGGTCGAGCGGCAGGTAGAAGCGCGGCGCGCCGCTGCCGACGAAGTTCACCGAATGGTCGATCTCGGGGCGCTTGTCGATCACCTTCTCGAGGCGTTCGGTTTCGCGCAGCGTCGCCGCGAACGACGCGCCTTCGGGCAACCGCAGGTCGACCAGCAGCTCGGGCCGGTCGGAACTCGGGAAAAACTGCTGCGGCACCAGCGAGAAGCCCATCAGCGACACGACGAACAGCGCGCCGGTGATCAGCAGCACGACGACGCGCCGCTCGATGCACCAGTCGATCCAGCCGCGCAGCCGCCGGTAGAACCGTGTGTCGTAGATGTCGTGTTCGTGGTCGTCGGGCAGGTGCGCCTCATGCGCGTGCCGCTTGCGCTCCGGCAGCATGTGATAGCCGAGCAGAGGGATCAACACGACGGCCGCGAACCACGACGCGATCAGCGCGATCGCCGACACCTCGAAGATCGAGCGCGTGTATTCGCCGGTGCTCGATTTCGCGAGCGCGATCGGCAGGAAGCCCGACACGGTGACGAGCGTACCGGTCAGCATCGGGAACGCGGTACTCGTGTATGCGAACGCGGCGGCGCGCGCGCGGCTGTAACCCTGTTCGAGCTTCACGGCCATCATCTCGACCGCGATGATCGCGTCGTCGACGAGCAGCCCGAGCGCGAGCACCAGCGTGCCGAGCGAGACCTTGTGCAGCCCGATGTCGAACAGGTACATGAAGAGGGCGGTGACCGCGAGCACGACCGGAATCGAGATCACGACGACCATCCCGGTGCGCAGGCCGAGCGACACGAGGCTCACGACCAGCACGATCGCGACGGCTTCGGCGACGGCTTCGAGGAAGTCGTCGACCGAATGCGCGACCGCGTGCGGCATGCTCGACACCAGCGTCAGCTTGAGGCCGGCCGGCAGTTGCGCCTGCAGATCATTCGATTCGGCGTCGAGCGCCTTGCCGAGCCGGATCACGTCGCCGCCCGGTTGCATCGTGACGCCGATGCCGAGCACGGCTTTGCCGTTCGCGCGCATCTGCGTGACGGCCGGATCGTCGTAGCCGCGCTTCACGGTCGCGAGATCGCCGAGGCGGAACGTGCGGCCGTTGATGCGGATCGTCGTGTCGGCGATCGCGTCGACGTTGTCGAACTGGCCGCTCGGCCGCACGAACACGCGGTCGTCGGCGGTTGTCAGCACGCCGGTCGACGAGATGTCGTTCTGCGCGTTGATCGCCTGCCCGAGCTGCTGCGGCGAAATGCCGAGGCGCGTGAGCTGAGCATTGTTCACCTCGATGAAGATCCGCTGGTCGGGGTCGCCGAAGTAGTCGACCTTGCCGACGCCCGGCACGCGCAGCAGCACGGTGCGCAACTGGTCCGCATAGTCGTGCAGTTGCGCGGGCGTGAAGCCGTCGCCTTCGAGCGTCCAGATGTTGGTGTAGACGTCGCCGAATTCGTCGTTGAAGAACGGGCCCTGCACGCCGGGCGGCAGCGTATAGCCGATGTCGCCGACTTTCTTGCGGATCTGGTACCAGGTTTCGGGCACGTCCTTCACCGGCGCCGAATCTTTCATCGTGAAGAAGATCAGCGATTCGCCGGGGCGCGAATAACTGCGCAGGAAGTCGATGGCGGGCGTTTCCTGCAGCTTGCGGCCGATCCGGTCGGTCACCTGTTCCTGCACCTGCCGCGCGGTCGCGCCGGGCCAGAACGTGCGGATCACCATCACGCGGAACGTGAACGGCGGATCTTCGGATTGGGCGAGCCGCGTGTACGCGAGGATGCCCGCGAGCGTCGCGAGCGCGATCAGGTAGACGACGAGCGCCTGGTGGCGCAACGCCCACGCCGACAGGTTGAAGCGGCCTTCTTCGTGGGGCGTACTCACGATGCGAAGTCCTCCGGATGCAGCGGCGCGATCGGTCGCACCTTCTCGCCCGCGCTGACCGTATGCACGCCCTGCAGCACGACGCGCTCGCCCGGCTGCAGCCCGTGCGACACGGTGACCGTGCGCTCGTTGAAGCGCGCGACGTCGACGCGGCGCAATTCGAGCGTGTCGTCCTTCGTGCGCACGACCCACACGGCCGGTTGCGCGCCGTCGTGGAACAGCGCGGTCGCGGGCAGCGTGATCGGCGCTGCGTCGCCGGCGGCCGGCGCGCCGTCGAGCGCGACGTTCGCGGTCATCCCGAGCCGGATCGCCGGATCGGGCGTGGCGAGCGTGAGCTTCACGCGATAGGTGCGGCTTTGCGGATCGGCGGCCGGCGCGATTTCGCGCACCTTCGCGGCGAACTGGCGGCCCGGCAGCGACGGCAGCGTGATGGTTGCCGCATGGCCGGGCGCAAGCGATGCAAGGGCGGCCTCGGGCACGTCGCTGACGACGTCGACGTCGCCCGACCACGCGAGCTGGTAGACCGGCTGGCCGGCCGACACGTTCTGGCCGGTGTCGGCCTGTTCGGCCGTGATGTAGCCCGCGTGATCGGCGACGAGCGTCGCGTAGCGGAGCTGGTTCTTCGCGAGTGCGAGCTGCTGTTGCGCCTGGTCGCGCTGCGCGAGCGCCGACGTGTAGCTGTTCTGGGTCTGTTCGAGCTGCGCGGCCGCGATTAGGTTTTCGCGGGCTTGCGCGCGATCGCGGTCGAGCTGCTGCTTCGCGAACGCGAGGCTGTGCGTCGCGGCGTCGAGCTGTGCCTGCGCGCTCACGGCGTTTTTCTCGACATCGGACGGGTCGAGCAGCGCGACGACCTGGCCAACCTTGACCGTATCGCCGAGGCGCACCTTGCGCTCGATGATCTTGCCAGCGATGCGGAACGACAGCGGGGTGGCGTAGCGCGGCTGGATGTCGCCGGGCAGCGTGCGCGCGGCCGCGGCGGTATCGGTCTGTGCGGGCAGCGCGACGACGGGGCGCGGGGCGGGTGGCGCGGATTCTTTCGGATGACAGGCGGCAAGGACGAGCGCGGCGCCGATCAGCAGCGCGGCGCGGGAACCGGAGCGATTCACGAAACCCCCAGGTGAGGTGGAGCGGAACGAAGCCGGCAAGCGCGTCGGGCGCTTGCCCCAAGCAGCACCGGCACGGGCGCGCGGACAACACATTCAGAAACTGTGGCGAATTCTAATACACACCTGTATCTGAATGCAAAGATGAATCCGAAAGGGAAAGGGTGCTAGACTGCGCGCCATGAAACCACAGCGCTTAACTCGCGAGCAGAGCAGGGACCAGACGCGCGAACGTCTGCTGAAAGCCGCGCATCGAATTTTTCTGAAGAAAGGCTATGTGGCCGCGAGCGTCGAGGACATCGCGGCAGCGGCCGGCTATACGCGCGGGGCGTTCTACTCGAACTTCCGCAGCAAGTCCGACCTGCTGCTGGAATTGCTGGAGCGCGATCACTCGGAGGTGCAGGCCGACTTCGAGGCGATTTTCGAAGGCGGCGGGTCGCGCGAGCAGATGGAATCGATGTCGCTCGCGTATTACCGCACGCTGTTTCGCGACGACGAATACTCGCTGTTGTGGGGGGAGGCGAAGCTGCAGGCGGCGCGCGACGCGAAGTTCCGCGTGCGTTTCAACCAGTTCCTGCACGGCAAGCGCGTGCAGATGGCCGAGTTCATCCAGCGCTTCGCCGAGCGCGCCGGCACGCCGCTGCTGCTGCCGGCCGACACGCTCGCGTTCGGGCTGATGTGCCTGTGCGATGGCGTGCAGTCGTACTACACGGCCGATCCGCAGCACGTCTCGGCCGACGTGGCCGAATCGGTGCTCGCGGGGTTCTTCGCACGGGTCGTGCTGGGGCGTGCGCCGGACTGACCGGCGCAGCGGGGGTTGCGGCGCGCGTCAGCGCTCGCCGGTCATCCGCCGGTACGCGTCGAGCAGCGACGTCTTGTAGACGACACCCGCAAGCGTCGGCTCGGTTTCGCTTTCGATGACCGGCAGCCGTTCGCCCTGGAACGCCATGAAGCGTTCGAGCGCGGTGGCGAGCGGCATGTCGGGCGTGAGGAGCGGAAACGGCGTATGCGCGTAGTGCGCGGCCGTCTTGTCGGTCGTGTCGCGCTTGTCGAGCAGGTCCGACGTGATGTCCTTCAGCGCGACCGCACCGCGGAAGCGCCCGGCTTCGTCGGTCACGTACAGGTACTTCACCGGATATTCGAGAAACACGCGCGTCATGTCGGCAACGCTCGCCGTGAGCGGGACGACCGTCTGCGCGGGCTGGATCAGCGCGCGCATCTGCGTGGTGCGCAGCCGCAGCCGCTCCTGCGCGTCCTGGTAGTGGTGCTGCGTGATCTCGTACATCGACGTCGTGCCCGTTGCACGCGCGACGAAGTACGCGAACACGCACGACACCAGCAGCGGCAGCACGACCTGGTAGCTCAGCGTCATCTCGAAGATCATCAGGATCGCCATCAGCGGCGCCTGCGTGGCGCCCGCCATGAACGCGCCCATCCCGACGATCGCATACGCGAAATACGCGGACGTATGGCCGGGCCACACGGCTTCCATCGCGAGCCCGAACAGCGAGCCGAACACCGCGCCGACGAACAGCGTCGGCGTGAACACGCCGCCGATCGCACCCGAGCCGACCGTGGCGGAGGTTGCGATCACCTTGAACACGAGCACTGCGACCAGCGCCTGCCAGGTCCACGGCGAATGCAGGATCTGGTTCACGACGCTGTAGCCGTTGCCCCATACGTCCGGGGTCCACACCGAGATCACGCCGACGACGAGGCCGCCGAGCGCGAGCCGCACGGGCAACGGCACCGGCAGCCGCTTGAACTGGTTCTTCGACGCATCGAGCAGGTGCAGGAACTGCGGCGCGAGCACGCCGCACAGCGCGCCGAGCACGACGAACAGCAGGACTTCGGGGCCCGTGACGGCCGGAAACACCGGCATCTCGTACGGCGGCCGGTAGCCGGCGAATTCGCGCATCACGATGTTCGCGACGACCGACGCGACGACCATCGGCCCGAAGCTTTCCATCGCGATCGTGCCGAGCACGATTTCCGACACGAAGAACGCGCCGGCGATCGGCGCGTTGTAAGCGGACGTGATGCCGGCAGCGGCGCCGCAGGCGACCAGCAGGCGCAGGCGCGGCGGGTCGAAGTGCACGAAGCGGCCGACGAGCGACGCGGCGAGCGCCGCGAGCTGCACCATCGGGCCTTCGCGGCCGATCGAGCCGCCGCTGCCGATCGTCAGCAGCGACGACACGCTGCGCCACAGGCTCTGCCGCACGGGCACGACGCCGTTGCCGAGCGCGACCGATTCCATGTAGTCGGTCTTGGCGGCCTGCTTGTCGCCGCGGGTCGCCAGCAGCAGCACGCAGCCGGCGAGGAAGCCGCCTGCCGCCGGCATCCAGAACCGCACGTACCACGGCAGGCTCTTGGCCATCTGCACGAAGCTGCCGCTGTGCCCCGAGATCAGGTGCTGCATCAGGTCGATGCCTTCGCGGAACGCCATCGTGGCAAAGGCGCCGCCGACGCCGACGATGGCCGACCAGATCAGCATCGTATGGGCGTCCGACAGGCGGAACAGCTTTTGGGCGCGTGTGCGCAGCTTCAGCAGGAACGAGAGCACGGCTGAAAGAGGGCGATGGAAAACGACGCGAAGCATAGCACTGCGCCGCGCCCGCGGGACCATCCCGTCGGGCGCGGCGCGCGAAGTGTCACGGGCGGGCAACTCAGCCAAGCCAGTGCTGCACGGCCCAGGTGATCCCGTAGCCGCCGGCGATCAGCCACACGTACAGGATCAGGCCGGTCATCAGCGCACGCGGGCCGGCGGCGCGGATCTGCGCGACGCGCGTCTCGATGCCGAGCGCGGTCATGGCCATCGTCAGCGCGAAGGTGTCGAGCACGTTTAGCGTATGCGTGACGTCCGCCGGCAGCACGTTCAGCGAATTGACGATCACGAAGCCGAGGAAACCGAGCGCGAACCAGGGTACCGCCACCTTGCGCTTGCCTTGCGCGCCGCCGGCCGTTGCCCGCGCCGAGCGGGCGAGCCACCAGCCGAGCACCAGCAGCACCGGGACCAGCAGCATCACGCGGGTCATCTTCACGATCGTCGCGACGTGTGCGACCTGCGGGCTGATGTCGCTCGCCGCGCCGACCACCTGCGCGACCTCGTGGATCGTGCCGCCGAAGAACAGGCCGAGACCGGCCGGATCGAGGTTCAGCAGCCCGGCGTGATACGCGATCGGGTACAGGAACATCGACAGCGTGCCGAACAGCACGACGCTGCCCACGGCCATCGCGCTCTGGTGCGGCTTCGACTGCAGCGTCGATTCGAACGCGAGCACGGCGGCCGCGCCGCAGATCGCGCTGCCGGCGGCGGTCAGCAATGCGGCGTCGCGGTCGAGCTTCATCAGCTTCATGCCGGCCCAGGTGCCGATCACGAGCGTGCTGACGACGACCAGCACCGACACCGTGAGGCCCGGCAGCCCGACCTGCGCGATTTCCTGCAGGCTCACGCGCAACCCGAAGAACGCGACCGCGATGCGCAGCAGCTTGCGCGCGGAGAAGTTGACGCCGGCCGCCCAGCTGGCCGGCATGCCGTCGCGCAGCGCGTTGCCGTACAGCGCGCCGGCGACGATGCCGACGATCAGCGGCGACAGGCCGAGCCCCGCGATCGCGGGAAGCTGGGACAAGCTCGTGACGGCGGCGGCGAACAGCGCGACGAACAGCACGCCGTTCAACTGGCCGCGCACCGACGGCGCGGCATGGCTGAGATGGGGAGTCGGAGCAGTGGACATGGAAGCACCGTGATGGAGCGTGTTGCGATGGTGTAATCCTAATTTCGTTATATCGATATGAAAAATTGTGATTTGTGACGTAAACTATCCGGAAAGCCGATAATTTATCCCCATGACCCCGGATCAACTGATAACGTTCGCCGCCGTCGCCGAACATCTGAACATCAGCCACGCCGCCGTGGCGCTGCATCTGTCGCAGCCGGCCGTGTCGGGCCAGTTGCGGCTGCTGCAGGACGAATTCGGCGAGCCGCTGTACCAGCGCGACGGCCGCGGCATCCGCCTGACGCCGGTCGGCGAGCAGCTCGCGCAGTACGCGAAGGCGCAGCGCGACACGTTCGCGCAGGCGCGTGCGTTTCGCGACGCGGTGCGGGGCCTCGAGGCCGGCACGCTGCGCATCGGCGCGAGCACGACGCCTGCGAGCTACCTGCTGCCGTACCTGATCGCGGCATTCCAGCCGCTTGCGCCGCGCGTGACGATCCAGACGATGAGCGGCAATACGGCCGACGTGGTGGCCGCGCTGCCGTCGCTCGACATCGCGCTGATCGAGGGGCCGCCCGGCGAGGCGCTGCCGCCCGGCACGGCCGTCCATGCGTGGCACGAGGACGAGATCGTCGCGATCGTGCCGGCCGGCCATCCGCTGGCCGCGTCCGGCTACGACGCGGGCGTGACGCTCGACGCGCTCGCCGCGCACCCGCTCGTGCTGCGCGAGGCGGGCTCCGCCGTGCGGCAGCTCGTCGAGCGCGCGTTCGCGCATGGCGGCGCGCCGATGCGAGTCGCGTTCGAGATTGCCGGCGTCGAGGCCGTGAAGGAGGCCGTGCGCGCCGGGATGGGCGTCGGGTTCGTGTCCGCGATGTCGCTGCGTCACCAGGATGCGGCGCTCGTGCTGCGCTCGCTCGCGCCGGCGCCGCTCACGCGGCATTTCTCCATACTTGTGCCGCACGGCGGCGCACCGTCGCGGGTCGCCGCGCAGTTCCTCGACATGAGTCTCGCGCAGGACCTCGCGTAGGCGGCCGAAAACCGGCCCGGGAACGCGAGTTGCACGCCGTCGTGCGCGCGTTCGCGTGAGGTCCGGTCTTAGGGATTTCCTCTATGGCGTGGCCCAGACGCGAAGCGCACCATCCGTCTCAAGCAAATGGAACCGGTTCCATTCCGGTATAAAAAGGGCAAAATGGCAGACATCGTGATCGTGGCGAGCGCATTCGGGATGGACCGCGTGCGTCAGGAGGGCCACAGCGCATTCGTCGCGACCGTGGCGGCATCCGGCGCGGCCGGTTTCGAGGTGCGGCGCGAACTGTTCGCGTCGGACGACGACGCGGCGCCCGGCGCGCTGGCCGCGCTCGGCGCGCAGATCGACGGCCACAAGCTGTGGTCGGTCTATTCGACACCGGCCACGCTGTATACGGAAACGGGTGCGCTGGATGCCGGCGCATTGCGCGACGCGCTCGCGGAAGCCGACGCGCTCGGCGCGCGCTTCGTGAAATTCCAGCTCGGCGGCTTCGCCGGCGATGCGCACGCAGCCGACATCGTCGCGCTGTCGCGCGGTGCGAAGGCCCGCGTGGTGGTCGAGAACGGCCAGTTGCAGGTTGGCGGCGCGTTCGCGCAGTTCCGCGGGCTGTTCACTGCACTGGCGGAAGCGGGCATGCCCGACGCGCTCGGCATGACGTTCGACATTGGCAACTGGCAGTGGCCCGGTGAAGCACCGCTTGATTGCGCGCAGGTGCTCGCGCCGCATGTGGAATACATTCATTGCAAGGCCGTCGAGGGCGAGGGCGCGCGTCGTTTCGCCGCCGCGCCGGCGCCGGATGATGCGCTCGTGACCGGCGTGCTCGCGGCGCTGCCGCAGCATGCGCCGCGCGGCATCGAATTTCCGTTCGACGCGGCCGACCTGGCAGGCGATGCCTGCCGGCGTGTCGCGTGGCTCGCGACCGCGTGACGGCGGCAGGATCCGAAGGAGTTCATTCATGAAAGCAGCACTCGATGTCGTGACCTACGGTGAAGCGATGGCGATGTTCGTCGCGACCGAGCCGGGCCATCTCGCGCACGCGGGGCAATTCACGAAGCGGATCGCGGGCGCCGACCTGAACGTCGCGATCGGCCTGTCGCGGCTCGGCTTCCGGGTCGGCTGGATGAGCCGCGTGGGCCGCGATTCGTTCGGCGGCTACGTGCTCGACACGCTGGCGCGCGAAGGGATCGACGCGTCGTGCGTGACCGTCGATCCGCGTTACCCGACCGGTTTCCAGCTGAAGTCGCGCAACGACGACGGCAGCGATCCGACCGTCGAATATTTCCGCAAGGGCTCGGCCGCGAGCCACCTGTCGTGCGACGACTACGTGGCCGACTACGTGCTCGGCGCGCGCCATCTGCACTTGACGGGCGTCGCACCGGCGATCTCCGCGACCTCGTGCGAGCTGGCGTTCCAGCTGGCGCGCGAGATGCGCGCGGCCGGCAAGACGATCTCGTTCGACCCGAACCTGCGCCCGACGCTGTGGCCGTCCGCCGACGTGATGGCGAAGACGTTGAACGCGCTCGCGACGCTCGCCGACTGGGTGCTGCCGGGCCTCGCCGAAGGGCGGCAGCTGACCGGACACGACACGCCGGCCGACATCGCGGGCTTCTATCTCGCGCAGGGCGCACGCGGCGTCGTGATCAAGCTCGGCGCGGAGGGCGCCTATTACCGCACGGCCGACGGCCGCGAAGGCACGGTTGCGGGCGAGCGTGTCGGGCGTGTCGTCGACACGGTCGGCGCCGGCGACGGCTTCGCGGTCGGCGTGGTCAGCGCGCTGCTGGAAGGGCGGAGCATCGAGCAAGCCGTCGCGCGCGGGAACCGGATCGGGGCGCTCGCGATCCAGGTGATCGGCGATTCGGAAGGATTGCCGACGCGCGAAGCCCTCGACCGACTCGAAAATGTCAGCAATCGCATCGATCGCTTAGAGGAAATCGTCACCGCGCAATGAGAGGCCGAACACGGCACAATCCGCGGATTCATTTTGTGCACGACGCACAATGGTTTTGTTCGAGGCCGGGCCGGCGCCAAAGCGTCATCTCCGGTCGACACCCCTAAAGGATGGGACCGGAGCGGGCGCCAGCGCGCCGATGCCGGTCGACATACGGAGACACGCTCATGGCAGCCAATCTCGCAGCCCGACGCTGGTGGACGATCATGCCGATCGTTTTCATCACGTACAGCCTCGCTTACCTCGACCGCGCGAACTACGGGTTCGCGGCGGCGGCCGGCATCAACCAGGACCTCGGCATCAGCAAGGGCCTGTCGTCGCTGATCGGCGCGCTGTTCTTCCTCGGTTACTTCTTCTTCCAGATCCCCGGCGCGATCTACGCGGAACGCCGCAGCGTGAAGAAGCTCGTGTTCGTCAGCCTGATCCTGTGGGGCGGCTGCGCGGCGCTCACGGGCGTGGTCAGCAACATCCCGTCGCTGATGGCAATCCGCTTCGTGCTCGGCATCGTCGAGGCGGCCGTGATGCCGGCGATGCTGATCTACATCAGCAACTGGTTCACGAAGAACGAGCGCTCGCGCGCGAACACGTTCCTGATCCTCGGCAACCCGGTCACCGTGCTGTGGATGTCGATCGTGTCGGGCTATCTCGTGCATGAATTCGGCTGGCGCCACATGTTCATCGCCGAAGGCGTGCCGGCCGTCATCTGGGCCGTGTGCTGGTGGTTCCTCGTGCAGGACAAGCCGGCCGACTCGCCGTGGCTCACCGCGCAGGAAAAGCGCGACCTCGACGCCGCGCTCGCGGCCGAGCAGGCAGCGATCAAGCCGGTGCGCAACTATGGCGAAGCGTTCCGCTCGCCGGCCGTGATCAAGCTGTGCGCGCAGTATTTCTGCTGGAGCATCGGCGTGTACGGCTTCGTGCTGTGGCTGCCGTCGATCGTCAAGAACGGTTCCGACCTCGGGATGGTCGCGACCGGCTGGCTGTCCGCGCTGCCGTATCTCGCGGCGACGATCGCGATGCTCGCCGCATCGTGGGCGTCCGACAAGGTCGGCTCGCGCCGCGGTTTCGTGTGGCCGTTCCTGCTGATCGGCGCGGGCGCGTTCGCCGCATCGTACGCGCTCGGCTCGTCGCATTTCTGGATCTCGTATGCGCTGCTGGTCGTCGCGGGCGCCGCGATGTATGCGCCGTACGGCCCGTTCTTCGCGATCGTGCCGGAACTGCTGCCGAAGAACGTCGCCGGCGGCGCAATGGCGCTGATCAACAGCATGGGCGCGCTCGGCTCGTTCGTCGGTTCGTACTTCGTCGGCTACCTGAACGGTGCGACCGGGTCGCCCGTCGCATCGTATGCGTTCATGAGCGCCGCGCTCGTCGCCGCAGTGATCCTCACGCTGTCCGTCAAACCCCAGGCGCGCGATGCGCATCCGCTCGCCGCGCCGCTGCAAGGAAAATGAAACGATGAAGCCCCGTATCGTCGCGTACAAGCCGCTGCCCGATGACGTTCTCGCGTATCTGCGCGAGCATGCGGACGTCGTGCAGGCCGATGGCGCCGACGCACTTGCCGCTGCACTCGGCGACGCGGACGGCGCGATCGGCGCGAGCCTGAAGGTCACGCCGCAGATGCTCGACCGCGCACCGCGGCTGAAGGCGTGGTCGACGATCTCGGTCGGCTACGACAACTTCGACGTCGCCGATTTCACGCGGCGCGGCATCGTGCTCGCGCATACACCGGACGTGCTGACCGAGTCGACCGCCGATACGGTGTTTTCGCTGATCCTGGCGTCCGCGCGGCGCGTGGTCGAACTGGCCGAGTGGGTGAAGGCCGGGAACTGGCATCGCAGCATCGGCCCCGACCTGTACGGCACCGACGTGCAGGGCAAGACGCTCGGCATCGTCGGGCTCGGGCGGATCGGCGGCGCGGTCGCGCGCCGTGCCGCGCTCGGCTTCCGGATGCAGGTGCTGTACGCGAACCGCTCCGCGCATGCGGAAGCCGAGACGCAGTACGGCGCGCGGCGCGTGACGCTCGACGAACTGCTCGCGCAATCCGATTTCGTGTGCCTGCAGGTGCCGCTGTCGCCGCAGACGCACCACCTGATCGGCGCGCCCGAATTCGAGAAGATGAAGCGCAGCGCGATCCTGATCAACGCATCGCGCGGGCCGGTCGTCGACGAAGCCGCGCTGGTCGACGCGCTGCGTGCGGGCACGATCCGCGGCGCGGGACTCGACGTGTTCGAGAAGGAACCGCTGCCGGCGGATTCGCCGCTGCTGCAGATGAAGAACGTCGTCGCACTGCCGCATATCGGCTCGGCGACGCACGAGACGCGCCACGCGATGGCGCGTTGCGCCGCGGAAAACCTGGTCGGCGCGCTGGCCGGCAGGTTGCGCACGAATCTCGTCAATCCGGACGCGCTGGCGCACGCCTGAGCGGCCCCCGGCATCCGGCCGGCGCGGTTAGAGTCGATGATCTTGGTGCGGGAGGGCTGGCTGCGTTATGATCGCCCGCTCTCGTCGCATCGACGGCCCGGCTACACTGCCGGTGGCGTCGGGCGGCGGGGATCCGCGCCAGGTCCGGGCGGCCGACTGCCGATGCACGCGACTGGCGGGCGCTGATCGACCGCGAAGCACGGGACCAGCGCAGGCGCAGAAGCGCTCAGACAGGGGAGGCCGCCGGATGGCTTACGTTTCCAACAACAAAGGTCCGTCTGCTCACGAAGCGGCGCGGATCGTACGTCGCGAGGCACGACAGTGACCGATTCGCAACCTTCCACGACGCGTCCGGCGACGATCAGCGACGTCGCGCGCGAGGCCGGCACGGGCAAGACCAGTGTTTCGCGCTACCTGAACGGCGAGACGCATGTGCTGTCCATCGATCTGCGCCAGCGCATCGAGGCGGCGATCGCACGGCTCAACTACCGGCCGAACCAGATGGCGCGCGGGCTCAAGCGCGGTCGCAACCGGCTGCTCGGCATGCTCGCAGCCGACCTGACCAATCCTTACACCGTCGAAGTGCTGCAGGGCGTCGAGGCCGCGTGCCATGCGCTCGGCTACATGCCGCTCATCTGCCACGCGGCGAACGAGGTCGAGATGGAGCGCCGCTTCCTGCAGCTGCTCACGACCTACCGTGTCGAAGGGCTGATCGTCAACGCGCTCGGCGCCGAGGAAGACGTGCTGCGCCCGCTGCGCGGTGCGGGGATCCCGGCCGTGCTCGTCGACCGGACGGTCGAGGGCTTCGAGGCCGACCTGATCGGGCTCGACAACGCCGACGCAATCGAGATGGCGCTCGAGCACCTGATCGAACACGGGTTCGACGCGATCCATTTCGTCGTGCAGCCGTTCGAGCGCATCAGCTCGCGGCGCGTACGCGAGGCCGCGTTCCGCGCGGCGCTGGATGCGCGCGGGCTGCCGGTGCCGCCGACGGTCGTGCTCGACCTGAACGAACCCGATGCGGCGGCCGCCGCGCTTGCCGACATCGACACCCGCATCGACGATGCGGCGCGACGTGGCGTACGTGCGGCGCTGTTCGCCGCGAATGCGCCGGTCGCGCTCTCGATCGCACGCCACTTGCGCGCGCGTTTCGGCGCCGCCTGGCAGCAGAAGGCAGCGCTGCTGTCGATCGACGATCCGGAGTGGGCCGAGCTGATCGGTATCACGACGATCCGTCAGCCGACCTACGAAATCGGCTACAAGGCCGTCGAATTCGTGCACGAGCGGATCGACGGCGCGGCGGGCGACGTGCGCGTCGCGATGCTGCCCGGCGAACTGTGTGCGCGCGCGTCGACCGCAAGCTGAGTATCATTCGGGGCACGCAGCGCGTCAGGTGCGCTGCCCCGAACAAGGAAATACATGACTGTCGCTCCCGTCACGCTGGCGCTGCTGATTGCCGCCACGCTGATCATCGCGCTGCTGCCGCTCGTCCTCTACCGCATCCTGCGCAAGCCGCTTGCGCTCAACCGCCGCGACACGATCGTCGGCGTCGCCGTCTTCACGCTGTTCGCGATGATCGCCGAGCGCGCGTTCCACGGGCTCGTGCTGAGTCACACGCCGGAGGACGGCTGGCTGACGCAGCCGCTCGCGTTCGTCGCGTACGGCGCGCTCGCCACCGCCGTGTTCGAGGAAATCGGCCGCTATCTCGGGATGCGCTTCCTGAACCGCCGCTATGGCGAATCGGCTGGCGACGGTCGCGGGATCGGCTACGGGATCGGTCACGCCGGGGCCGAGGCGTGGTTCGTCGGCGTGCTCGTGTGGGGGCAGTGGTCGTATCTCGCATGGCTCGCGAGCCGTGGCCAGCTCGAGACGCAGCTGTCCGACCTGCCGGTCGACACCGTGGTGCGGCTGCACATGATGCTCGCGACGCTGTCGGCACAGTCGATCCTGCTGTTGCTGCTCGAACGCTGCGCGGCGTTCGCGGTGCAGCTCGCGCTGTCGGTGCTGGTCTGGCGCGGCGTGCGCGCCGGCCGGATGGCCGTGTTGCCGCTTGCGATCGTGCTGCATGCGCTCGCGGCGACGCCGACGCTGCTGTACCAGGTGCGCGTGCTGCCGGCCGCGTGGGTCGAGGCCGCGTATTTCGTGCTGGCCGCGGTCCTGGCCGTCGTGCTGGTGAAGACGTGCCGGCCGTCGCGTGCGGCGGCCTGACGGGGGAGCGGAATGGACGACTATCTGATCGAATGCCAGAGCGCGGAATTCGACGCGCTCGCGCGCGTGATCTGCGATCTCTTTCCGGAGCAGACACGCTTCGCCGAAATCAGCGATGCGCGCGGGCGCTGCCTGTCCGTACACTGGCTCGCGATGCGTTTCGGCGCGACGCCGAAGCGGATGACGCTCGCGATCCGCATCGTGCCGGCGGCATTCGCGCGCTATCTGGCGCTCAAGCCGATGCAGCGCGCGCGCAGTCACGCGGTGCTGCATGCGTATACGGAAGCGATGCTCGGGTCGCTCGAGGAGCGGCACGCGGCCGGCGAGGCCGTCGAACGTGACGCGGAACTCGAACTCGACGAAGACTTTGCGTGAGGACGGGCGCCGGCAGCGTGCCGGCGCGGCCGATTACGCGTCGCGGTAGACCTGCGCGAAGCGCTGCGCCTGCACGACGCCGTAGTCGCCAGGCGCGTACTGCATGACCCAGTCGCCGGCGACGCCGCGCAGCGTGTCGCCGTTTTCCGAGCGGGCGATCGTAAACGGTTCGTCCATCCGGCGGGCCAGCACGACGGCCGGCCGGTTCCGGTAGGCGCCCGGCGCGCCGTGGGCGAGCGCCGGATCGGCGGGCAGGTATTTGGTGTCGAAGCGCGCGCGCGACACGACCCAACGGTCGCCGGTCGAGCCGGTGATCAAGGCGTCGCCCGCCACATAGCGGTTCGGGCCTTCGAGGCTCATCAGTTCGCCGTCGGCCTCCGCGAAGGAAACAGCGACGGTTTCGTCCTTGACGACGCGACGGGCCTGCGGATCGGTGCGCAGATCGAGTTGCTTGAGTTCGAGCATGGCGGGGAAGGGCGGGAAAGCGGGAAAAGCCGGGAGCTTATCCCGAATTCGGCGCGCCGTGTGGCGCGCCGATCGCCGGCAGAGGCGCGGCGCCGTCAGGCCCGGGCGGGCCACGGCGCCGGCGGGGAGGGCGTCAGGGTTGCGCGGGTGCGCTCGCGGCCGGCGCGGCGGCCGCCTTGCCTTCCTTGCCCTTCGCCTTGCCCTTGCCGCGGTGCTCGCCGCCGTGGTGCAGCCAGCTGCGGAACGTCGTGTCGGCCAGCGCCTTCTGCTCGGCCGGGAAGCTCTCGTAGAGCGGTGCGAAGGCGTCGGCGAGCTTCTTCGCGCCGTCGGCGTTCGCCTGCGACAGTTCCGCATACTGCTTCATGTCGTCGAGCGCGGAGACGTCGTGCTTGGCCATCCGTTCGCTGTAGAGGCGGCCCATCGTTTCGCCGTTGTCGCGCATCGTATCGGCGAACGTCTTCCATTGCGGTTCCTGCGCCGACGTGATCTTCAACTGGTCGTGCAGGTACTTGATGCGCTGCTCGATACGCGCTTCGTGGCGTGCCGCGCGCTGCTCGGCGCTCGGGGCCGACGCCGCGGCCGTCATGGCCGGGGCCTGGGCGGGCGCTTGCGGCTGGGCCGGGGTTTGCGCGAACGCGCTGGCTGCAACGGCGAGCGTAGCGAGGGTGAGCGAGATTTTCTTCATGGTTGGCTCTCCGGGGTGGTGTCGTGCGAGCGGGCGCGGCGGCCATTGCCGCAAGCACGCATCTCGCGTCGCACGCTATTAGTAGCACGTTGCGTGCAGCGCAGCAGTGAATGCGACACTTGCTTACATCCGATACGAATCGAAATTGAAAGGTTCGGACCGGATTCCGGCGATGCCGTTTGGGCGTGCCGGTGTTCGGCGCTATCATCGCGTCACCTTCCACTCAGCCGGCGCATCGCGCGTCGGCACAGCCTCATGCGTCCACCCCGCCTCGACCAACTCGACGATCTCGACCGGCAACTCGTCGCGCTGCTGCAAGCCGATGCGCGCGCCAGCGTCGCGGATCTCGCGCGCCAGCTCGACGTCGCGCGCACGACGGTCGTTGCGCGCATCGCGCGGCTCGAACGCACCAACGTGATCGCGGGGTACAGCGTCCGGCTCGGGCAGGACGTGCTCGATGCGAGCATTTACGCGTACGTCGGCATCATCCTCACGCCGAAGTTCGGCAAGGACGTATTGCGCAAGCTGGACCGGATGCCGGAAGTGCAGCTGCTGTGCGCGGTGAGCGGCGAGTACGACTACGTCGCGTGGCTGCGCGCCGATTCGCCCGAAAGGCTCAACGACCTGCTCGACCAGATCGGCACGCTCGAAGGCGTCGAGCGCACGACGACGTCGATCATCCTGTCGCGCAAGATCGATCGCGGGACGATCGGCGGCTGACGCCTGGTGCGTGCGTAGCGGGTCAATCGGTTGTCGGCCCGGTCGCGGGGCTGCGCTGCGCTGCGTTTGACGGGCGCACGAGCGGAATCCGCACCGACACGCGCAACCCGAGCGAGGCCCGCTCGTCCGCATACGCGAGCGTGACGTCGGCGCCCATCCGGTCCGCGAGGATCTTCACGATCGACAGGCCGAGCCCCGAACCGATCTGCACGTTGCCGGGCACGCGATAGAACGGATCGAACACGCGCTCGCGTTCCTGCGGGGCGATGCCCGGCCCGCTATCGACGACCGACACGCAGGCATGCGTGTCCGTGGCTTGCGTCCACAGGTCCACGCGACCGCCGGCCGGTGTGTAGCGGATCGCGTTGTCGACCAGATTCATGACCAGCGACGCGAGTTCGAGCTCGTCGACGGGCACGCAGGTATCCGGACCGTCCTCGACGCCGATGTCGATCGCTTTCGCCTCGGCGAGCGGCATCAGGTCTTCCAGCACACGGCGATAGACCGCATGTACCGACACGGCGCCGGGCGCGGCGGCCGGCGTGCTTTGCGCACGTGCGAGCGCGAGGAGCTGCCCGATCAGGTGGCGGCTGCGGTCGAGCCCGCCGCGCAGGGCGGCGAGCCGTGCACGCGCATCGTCCGGCAGGTCGGTGCCGGCCAGGCGCTCGGCCTGCAGCGACATCGCGGTGAGCGGCGAACGTAGCTCGTGTGCGGCATCGGCGACGAAGCGGCGCTGTGCGTCGACCGATTGTGCGACGCGCGCAAGCATCCGGTTGATCGCGACGACGAAAGGCCGCACCTCGACCGGCACGTGCTCGGCCGGCACCGGGCGCAGGTCGTGTTCGTCGCGCGCGTCGATCCCGGCCGACAGCATGGCGACCGGACGGAACAGCTTGCGCACGAGATCGGCGACGAGCAGCAGCAGGATCGGCACGAGGATCAGCAGCGGCAGCGCGGTGCGCCACGCGCTCTCGCGCGCGACGTCGTCGCGCATGCCGGCCTCCTGCGCGACTGCGATGCGCTCGCCGTTCGCGAACGTACGGACCATCACGCGATAGGCGCTGCCGCCGGCATCGACCGTGTGCAGCCCGTCGGCGAGCGTCGGCGGCAGCGCGAGCGTCGGCCCGCCGTCGGTGCGCGGTTGCGGACCGCCGCCGAGCGGCTGCACGATCACGCGCGACAGCTCGTCGCTTTCTCGCGCGGGGCCGGTGTCTGCTGCACGCGGCGCAGGCGCACGCTGGCGATCGAGCAGCGTCGCGACCTCGCGCAGCACGTCGTCCTGCAATTCGTGCGCTTCGTCGAATGCCGATGAAAACGCGAACGCGGCCGCGACCGTGGCGACGACGAGGATCGCGGCCGACAGCGCGACCGACAGGCGAAACCCGATCGATTCGTTCAGGCGTTTCTTGAAACCATCCATCCCGCCCCCCTGACGTTCTTGATCACGGTGCTGCCGAGCTTGCGGCGCAGCGAATGGATCAGGAATTCGACCGCGTTGCTTTCGACTTCCTCTCCCCAGCCGTACAGGCGATCCTCGAGCTCGCGCCGCGACAGGATCGCGCCGGGGCGTACCAGCAGCGCACGCAACAGCGAGAACTCGCGGTTCGACAGTGCAACCGGCGCATGCCCGTCGACGGTCGCTTCGCGCGTCGCGGGGTCGAGCGACACGATTCCGTTGCTCAGCAGCGGCGCGGCCGAGCCGGCCCGGCGCCGGATCGCGACGCGAATCCGCGCGAGCAGCTCGGCCATGTCGAACGGTTTCACGATGTAATCGTCGGCGCCGCCGTCGAGGCCGCGCAGACGATCGTCGAGCCCGTCGCGCGCGGTGACGATGAGCAGTGGCGTGCCGGCGTCCTTCGCGCGGATGCCGGCCAGCACGTCGAGCCCGTCGCGGCCGGGCAGGCCGAGGTCGAGCAGGACCAGGTCGTAGGGCTGCGCGGCGAACGCGGTCAGCGCGCGCCCGCCGTCGGTGACCCAGTCGGTGGCGTACGACGCGTCCTTCAGCGCGGCATGGACTGCCTCGCCGATCATCGGGTCGTCCTCGACCAGCAGTATTCGCATGCGTGTTCTCCGTGCCGCGCAATCGCCGCCAGCGTATGCGATTCCCGGGCGCGCGTCACGTGCGGCGCGCCCGGCGCATCGCCGGTCTGCGCTTACTGGCTGCCGAATCGGTCGAATGCCGCGAGCAGGTTCTTCATCGCGGCGGCCGAATCGGCCTGGGTCGGATGGTCGGCGCGCAGCGCGGCGAGCGCCCGGTCGATCTCCTGGTCGACCATGTGCCAGTCGGCGGCCGCGCGCGGCTTGAGGCCGGCCTCGGCCGAATCCCACGCGATCTCCAGATCCTTGATGCGCGTTTTCGCGCCGGGCAGGTCGCCCTTGCCGACGAGCGTGTTCACGTCGGCGGCGATCGTGCGGAACTGCGACAGGTCGCCGAGTTTCGATGCGCGGGGCGCCGCGGACGACGAGGCGGCCGTCGAAGGCGCCGGGGTCGATGCGTTCGCATCCTGCTGTTTCGAGCAGCCGGCGGCGGCGCCGAGCACGGCAATCGCTGCCGCGGCCATGACGAGACGGGAAACGGAATTCGGAATGGGCATGGGATG
Source organism: Burkholderia arboris (assembly GCF_902499125.1). GTDB lineage: Bacteria > Pseudomonadota > Gammaproteobacteria > Burkholderiales > Burkholderiaceae > Burkholderia > Burkholderia arboris. Next base: position 330,575 of record NZ_CABVPX010000002.1, on the reverse strand, counting down.
TCCTCGATGCGATGAACGGAAGGAAAAGGGCGTCATTCGGCGGCGCCGGCGCGCGTCTGCGCGCTGCTGCCGAATTGCGCGACGGCGACGAGCAGCACGATCACGGTCAGGAACAACAGGCTCGTCCACGCGGCGCCGAAGCCGAGCCCGCCATAGGCGCGGGCCTGCGTGAGCAAATCGCCGAGCGACGCGCCGAACGGGCGCGTCAGGATGTACGCGATCCAGAACGCCAGCACCGCGTTGACGCCGAACCGCCACATCGCGAACACGGCCGCGATCGACGCGCCGAAGGCCAGTGCGCCGAGCGTGAAGCCGAGCCCGAGCGCCTCGGTCGCGAGATCGCCGGCGGCGGTGCCCAGCGCGAACGTGCAGAGGATCGCAGCCCAGTAGAACAGCTCGCGCCGCGGCGTGACGATCGTGTCGATCGACAGCGTGCCTTCGACGCGATGCCATACGAAGAAGATCGCGGCGAGCGCGACGGCAAACGCGGCGGTGCTCGCATACAGGCTGACGTTCAGGCCGTCGGTGAGCAGGTCGGTGATCTGCGTGCCGACGATGCTGACCAGCACCACCGTGAGCCAGTAGATCCACGGCACGTAGCGGCGCGTGCGCAACTGCAGCCACAGCGCGATCGCGAGCAGCGACGCCATCGCGACGCGCGTGACGGTCTGGCCGAGGCCCGCGTTGACCGCGAGAAAGTCCGCGCCGGTTTCGCCGACCGTGGTCGACATGATCTTGATGATCCAGAACGACAGCGCGACGTCGGGCACCTTGTTCAGCCAGTGCGACGCGCGATGGACGGGCAGGGATTGCATGCGATGCCTCCTTGGAAATCGGGTGATCGGCATGCAGTCTGAATCGCGAAACTTAGGCCAGCCATAGCGGGCCGGCCGCGGGTGAAAACACGTCGTTTCGACGTTTCGACGAAATATGTCGTCGTTACGTCGAAATTATCGGTCGTTTCGCATCATTCTTCGTCTTGGAACTGATTTTGCGCGTCTCTAAACTGTGTTCATGGCTCAACGCCGTTCACAACACCAACCCATCATCAGGAGATAAGCGCATGAAAATCGCCATCGTCGGCGCAGGTCTGATCGGCCACACCATTGCTCACATGCTGCGTGAAACGGGCGACTACGAAGTCGTCGCGTTCGACCGCGATGCGGATGCGCTCGCGAAGCTGTCGCGCGAAGGCATTGCGACGCAACGAGTCGATTCGGCCGACGCGAATGCGATTCGCGAAGCAGTGAAGGGCTTCGATGCGCTCGTCAACGCGCTGCCTTACTACCTCGCGGTTAATGTCGCCGCCGCTGCGAAGGCTGCCGGCGTGCACTACTTCGACCTGACCGAAGACGTGCGTGCGACGCACGCGATCCGCGAACTGGCCGACGGCTCGGATCGCGCGTTCATGCCGCAGTGCGGCCTCGCGCCGGGCTTCATCGGCCTCGCCGCGCACGAACTCGTGAACGGCTTCACTGAAGTGCGTGACGTGAAGATGCGCGTCGGCGCGCTGCCCGAGTACCCGACCAACGCGCTGAAGTACAACCTGACGTGGAGCGTCGACGGCCTGATCAACGAATACTGCCAGCCGTGCGAAGCGATCCGCGACGGCCGCAAGCAGTGGGTGCAGCCGCTCGAAGGCCTCGAGCACTTCTCGCTCGACGGCACCGAATACGAAGCGTTCAACACGTCGGGCGGCCTCGGCACCCTGTGCGAGACGCTGTCGGGCAAAGTCGAGACGCTCGACTACAAGTCGGTGCGCTACCCGGGCCACCGCGACCTCGTCCAGTTCCTGCTGGAAGACCTGCGTCTGTCGACCGACCGCGACACGCTGAAGTCGATCATGCGCCGCGCGGTGCCGTCGACCAAGCAGGACGTCGTGCTCGTGTTCATCACGGTGACGGGCGTGAAGGACGGCCAGCTGGTGCAGGACGTGTTCACGCGCAAGATCTTCGCGAAGGACGTGTGCGGGATGCACATGAGCGCGATCCAGATCACGACGGCCGGCGCGATGTGCGCGGTGCTGGATCTGTTCCGCGAGAAGAAGCTGCCGCAGAGCGGTTTCATCCCGCAGGAAAAGGTGTCGCTGAAGGCGTTCCTGTCGAACCGCTTCGGCAAGCTGTACGAAGGCGGCACGATGGAGCGCGTGCACGCGGTCGCCTGACCATTCGCCAGCCTCGGGCACGAGGGCCGTACGACGCCGGGAGCGCAGCAGCGCTTCCGGCGTTGTTTTTTGGGGGAAGCGGGAAGGGCGCCGGGCGGCGCGCTCAGGCCGGTAGCGGCGGGACCATCGTCGCGGGTTGCGCAGGCGGCGCGATGCGGCACAGCAGCGCATCGATGTCCGCGTCGGATGGTGCCGTGTTGTCGAACATCACGATGCCGTCGCATTCGTGGCCGGTCGGCACGAAGCGGCGCTGCCGGTATTCGTCCCAGTGCGCGAGCTTGTACGCATCGTTCGGATTGCCGCGCGCGACGATCCGCTGGTGCGCGACGTCTTCCGACGTGTGGACCCAGACGACCGTCAGCGTGACATCGGGCGCGATGCCGAGCCACGTGCGATCGAGGATGCGCCGGTCGCGCACTTCGCGCGACAGCGGGCCGACGACGATCGCGCCGATGCCGAGCGCGAGATTTTCACGGGCCGTGTCGAGCAGGCCGTGGTATTCGGGATCGCGCAGGTGTTTCAGGTAGAGCGGGCTGTCGCGATCGTTCGGGTCTTCCGTGAGCGCGCCCATCGCGGCCGAACTGTAGCGGCCGTATAGCGTGTCCTTGTCGAGCAGGCAGAGCGCTTCGCCCGTTGCACGCATGAGCGGCCCGATGAGCCGCTTCGCGAGCGTGGTCTTGCCGGTGCCGGCGTGACCGCAGAAGAACACCAGATGCGTCACGAATGCGTGCTCCCCGACCCCTGGCTCGACGCGCCATTGCGCTTGTCGCCGCGCGAGAACACTTCCGCTTCGAGCCACATCGCGTTGATGATGCCGAAGCCGAGTGCCACGCCGATGCCGAGTATCCACGAGAAATACCACATAGGTCTGTCTCCTTGACGGTTGGGCCGCATGGCCGTTGCGCGTCGCACTACGCGGGTCCGGCGGGCCTGTCGAAGTACCCCGGTGTGCGTGCTGCGGCGCACGCAGCCCGATCATGACCAATATCGGCGTGCCGTGCAAGCCGGGCCGTCCGCGCAGCAAACCGGTAAACTGATGCGCAAACCGCAACATCACGGACAACATGCTGATCAACTGTGCTGCTTACCAGGACGGCCGCAAGCTGGCCGACATCGATATCGACGCCATCAGCGATTACGTGTCGAAGCCCGAGTGCTTCGTGTGGGTCGCGCTGAAGGATCCGACGCCCGACGAAATCGACCTGATGGGCGAGGAGTTCGGGCTGCACGAGCTCGCGCTCGAGGATGCCCGCAAGGGGCATCAGCGGCCGAAGATCGAGGAATACGGCGATTCGCTGTTCGCGGTACTGCATACGGTCGAACTCGACGAGGAAGGCGAATTCAAGGTCGGCGAACTGAACGTGTTCGTCGGCCCGAATTACGTGCTGTCGATCCGCAACCATACCGAGCAGGATTTCCGCGAGGTGCGCAAGCGTTGCGAGCGCGAGCCGCATCTGCTGCAGGAGGGGGCGGCGTTCGTGTTCTATGCGCTGATGGACCAGGTCGTCGACCGCTATTTTCCGATCCTCGAAACGCTCGGCGCCGAGCTGGAAGAACTCGAGGACCGCATCTTCGCGAAGGCGACGCCCGCGTCGTCGCGCGCGGTCATCGAGGATCTCTATTCGCTGAAACGCCGGCTCGTGCTGCTGTACCAGCACACGGCGCCGCTGATGGAGCCGCTCGCGAAGCTCACGGGCGGGCGCGTGCCGCAGGTCTGCAGCGGAATGGCCGCTTACTTCCGCGACGTATACGACCATCTGCAGCGGATCGTGAAGACGATCGAAGGGCGCCGCGAGATGGTCGTCACGGCGATCCAGGTCAACCTCGGGATGATTTCGCTGGCCGAGAGCGAAGTGACGAAGCGGCTCGGTTCGTTCGCCGCGTTATTCGCGATACCGACGATGATCGCCGGCATCTACGGGATGAACTTTGCGAACATGCCCGAACTGCACCTGAAATACGGCTTCTACGGCTGCATCGCGGTGATGGTCGTCGCCGACTTCGCGCTGTGGTGGCGTTTCAAGCGGGCAGGGTGGCTGTAGGCGTGCTGCGCGCCTAGCGCGGCGCGTGCTTGCCGATCACGACGCGCCACGGCCGTACGCGCCACGATTTCACGAGGCCGTTCTGCACGTATGGATCGGCGCGCGCGAACGACTCGGCCGCTTCAGGCGAATCGCCTTCGAACACGAGCACGGCCTGATCGGCCGGATCCGTCAGCGCGCCGGCGAGCACGAGTTCGCCGCGCTCGGTCGCGGCTTGCGCGAGCGCGAGATGCTGCGCACGGAACGGTTCGCGCCGCGACAGGTAATCGTCGACGAGTTCGTAGATCAACTGGTAATGCATGGTGGCTCCAGAAGTCGGGTGCCGCCGCGGGATGACGGGCGGCCGGCTCAGTATAGGTCACCGGGCAAGCCCTTGGCGGTGCGGTTTGGCGACACGCCGGCCGACGTCTGCACGTCGGCCTTTTTTGCGGATGCCAGGCTGGTATCGTCCTGCTGGCTTCCTTAAAATGCAACTAACGGTCTAGTGCTTCGGCATCCGCCTATTGATGGGCGCATACGCGCGCGAGCCTGCGAAGCGTCCATTCGTCTACAGGAAAAGAGGGTCTGCCAGGCGTATTCCGGGCCCGGATTTCACATGCCGAAGGGCGAGGGCGGCCGGACAGGGTGAAGACCGGAACCGGCTGCCGGGCCGCCCGGACGGACGTTACGCGAGGGCGTTTCCATTGGCCGGAATGCGACCTATGCTGAACGAATCCGGAGCGAACTCCGTTCGCCCGATTCGCCCAGACGAGGTGTGCCATGCCAGTATCAGCCACCCTGCAGGATTGCCTGCGCCAGAAGTCATCGCGGTACGAAGTCGTGTACCACCCCTATAGCCATACGAGCATGGAGACGGCCGCCGCGGCGCACATTCCCGGCGATCGCCTCGCGAAAACCGTGCTCCTCGAAGACGACGAGGGCTACGTCGCCGCCGTTTTGCCGACGACGCACGCCGTGCGCCTGTCGGATCTCTGGGTGAAGACGGGACGCCATCTCGTGCTCGCCCGGGAGGTCGAGTTGCGCGAGTTGTTCAAGGATTGCGACATGGGTGCGCTGCCGCCGGTCTGCATGGCGTACGGGATGAAGACGTTCCTCGAGGAACGCCTCGCGCAACAGCCGGAAGTCTATTTCGAGGCCGGCGACCACGAAGCGCTGATCCACATGATGCAGGACGAATTCCTGATGCTGATGGAGACGGCCGAGCGCGCGCATTTCTCGCACAAGATGCAAGGGATGATGTTGTCCTGATGCGGGCGGTTCGTGGTGACCGGTTGGAGATTGCGGCGATCAGGGGGATCGTCGGGGGTGGTTCGTGTCCGTGAAAGGGATGGCTGCGGACGGCCGGTGAGGTGCGATTCGGGCGTTGTCCGGCGGTGATTTCAGGGCTGTCACCGGGTAAATTTCATATTTGACATAATCATAATTATCGATAGTTTTGGTGTAGGTCCCAAGTTCAGATGTCGCGTTTCCGCTAAATAAAAATGTCGTGTTTTGGCTTGTAGGTTGATCGCCAACACCCCTCAGGGAGCGCCGGCGATGAACGCGACTGGGACGATCACCATGACGATGCGTGAAGTGGATCGGCTGAAGGTCATTGAGGCAGTGGCCGAGCGCCGGCTCAAGCCCGGTCAGGCAGCCGACCGGCTGAGTTTGAGCGTGCGGCAAGTTGAGCGCCTCGTGTTGCGCTATCGCGCAGCCGACGTGGCCGGATTGGTGTCAGGCAAGCGTGGTCGCCCGAGCAACCATCAACTGCTTGAGGATCTGGCTCATCGCGCCCTGAGTCTGATTCGTGAGCGCTACGCCGATTTTGGCCCGACGCTGGCCTGCGAGAAGCTCTGGGAATGCCACGGGCTGCAGTTGTCGAAGGAAACGGTCAGGAAGCTGATGACGGACGCTGGGCTCTGGATTCCGCGCCGGCAACGACCGCCCAAGGTCTATCAGCCACGAGCACGCCGGGCCTGCCTGGGCGAATTGATCCAGATCGATGGCAGCGACCATCGGTGGTTCGAGGAGCGGCCTGTACGCTGCTGGCGTACGTTGACGGCCCTGCAGATTCGCCGGCTGGTCGGCCGGTTGTATGCGCACGGCCAGGCGGGATTGACGTGGGGACACCGGGCGAAGCCCGGTAACCGCTATCTGAATCAAGGGACCGTCGACCGATCACGGTTCCGTTTCCGGAAGCCAGGTTGACGGAGCGATCAGACCCAACGCAACGGCTGGCGTGCTTGTCACACGCACAACAGCCCGAGGGAAATGGCCTTCGTCACCGCGTGACGACGGCCCTTGGCATTGAGCTTCCGAACGACATTGCCGATGTGAAAATTCACGGTTCGTTCCGTGATGCCGAGAATCTCGCCGATCTCCCAGCTCGTCTTGCCTGCGGAACACCACTGCAGGCATTGGCGTTCGCGCGAACTCATGCCGGACATCCGCGTCGCGCCCTGCCCTTTGGTCTCGCGCGCGATCATGGTGACCTTTTCCTCGATATACGCGCAAAGCAGACTGAGTTTCGCGGTCTGCCCGAGGTCGTGCGCAGGGATGCCCTCGGAGCCGTCGGAGGCGACGCTCAGCACGCCGATGTCACCCCGGTGGCCGCGCACCGGCAGGCTCAGGCCATGAACGAGACCGAAGCGACGGGCCTCCGCTTCGAGGCACCGCTGCTCGCCGGAACTGTACATCGCGCGCTCCCATCGCAGCGGCAGCGAGGACATGCGTGCATGAGCGAGGATCGGGTCGATGTTCGCGTAGCGACGCTCGGCGTAGACATCCTGCCAGGCCGGACAGTTCGAGATGATGTGATTGACGCCCGTCTCGCCGGCGGACGCGGACGAGACAACCGCATAGATATAAGTTTGGTATCCGGCCTCGCGGCAGAAACTTCCCACGTGGGCCCCGAGCTCCTCCATCGTCTGCGATTGAAGGATAGGCATGAATTCGTCTACCAATTCAAACTCCGTATTGACTCTTCACTGATATCGAACGTAAGCACGCATCAAGTCGGACCTGCCGAAGTACACGACACCATCGGAAACGCCACGCTCGCCCGCCGACAAACGGCGACCGCCCGGGTCGATCCGGTATTTCCTGGCCGGTACTCGGGACGAGTCCGGCTTGTTCCAACGGTACGAGAGCGGTCAGCTGCCCGAGGCACTTTCGCGCAGCTCACGCACCTGCTCGACACGTTCATGCACGGCGGCCGATGCGACCGGCCCTGCCCTGAGCAAGACGCGATCCACGGTAATCGGCTGCAGGTCATTCCTGTCGACGACCACGGATTCAAGCACCCGGCCGCTCTCGCGGTCGATCTGCTGAACCGCGACACCGTCGTTGACGAGGTATTTGCTTCCCCAGTCGAACAGCACGACCAGCAGCGGAAACAGGTCGATGCCCATCTGCGTCAGCACGTACTCGTAACGCGTAGGTCGCGTCATGTAGCGCCGGCGCTCCAGCAGGCCTTGATCGACCAGGCGTTTCAATCTGCGCGTCAGCGTATTGGTGGCAATCCCGACACTGCGCTGGAATTCGTCGAAGCGTGTACACCCCTGTAACGCATCCCGCAGGATCAGGAGCGTCCACGATTCGCCGATGCAGTCGAGTGCGCGCGCGGTCGGGCACTCCATCGATTTAAAGCTGGTCGTTCTCATGGCGTGAAGGCTATCATTGAGACTTCTAATATGCAAGTGACTATCTGGACGGACGCCCTGTGATGTCAAGGGCGTGCCGGATGGGCGTATCCGGCACGCCTCGGGATCAGGCGTCCGCCGGCGGCGGCCCGAATATCAGCGCGGCGTTCGTTCCGCCGAACCCGAAGGAATTCGACAGTGCGTAACGCACCGGCCGCGGCTTGCTGCGGTTCGGCACGAGATCGAGGCCGTCGCATTCGGGCGCCACGCGATCGAGGTTGATCGTCGGCGGTGCGACCTGGTCGCGGAGCGCCAGCAGCGCGAACACCGCTTCGACGCTGCCGGCGGCGCCGAGCAGGTGCCCGGTCGACGCCTTGGTGGCGGACACCGACGCACCACCGAACAGATGCTCGCCGAACACGCGTTTCAACGCGGCGATCTCGGCCAGGTCGCCGGCGGGCGTCGAGGTCGAATGCGCATTGATGTAGTCGATGGCGTCCGGCTCAATGCGTGCGCGCTTGAGGGCGGCAAGCATCGCGCGGGCCGCGCCGTCGCCGTCATCCGGCGGAGCGACGATGTGATAAGCGTCGCCCGACATGCCGTAGCCGATCACTTCCGCGTAGATTCGCGCGCCGCGCGCGAGCGCATGCCCGTATTCCTCGAGGACGACCATGCCGCTGCCCTCACCCATCACGAAGCCGTCGCGGTCGGCATCCCACGGCCGCGACGCACGCTCCGGCGTGTCGTTGAACCCCGTGGACAGCGCTTTCGCAGCGGCAAAACCGGCGATCCCCACCTCACATACTGCGGCCTCCGCGCCCCCCGCGATCATCACGTCCGCGTCGTCGAGCGCGATCAGGCGCGCCGCATCGCCGATCGCGTGGGCGCCGGACGCGCATGCGGTGACCGTCGCGTGCGTCGGGCCGCGAAAACCGTACTTGATCGAAATCTGGCCGGCGGCCAGATTGATCAGGTTCGACGGAATGAAGAACGGCGACAGCCGCTTGCCGGGCGCGCGTTCGAGTTGTCGCGATCCCGCCTCGATCCCCGGCAGGCCGCCGATACCCGCGCCGACCATGACGCCGGTGCGATTCTGCAATTCCCGGTCGGCCGGATGCCATTGCGCGTCGTCGATCGCTTCCGTGGCGGCCGCGATTGCATAGACGATGAACGGATCCATTTTCTTGACCTCCTTCGCCTCGACCCATTCGGTCGCGTCGAAGCCGCCGTCGCGCGCGCTGCCCGCGGGAACTACCCCGGCGATCTTGCAAGGCAGATGCGACGTGTCGAAGCGATCGATGGTCGTGATGCCGCTGCGACCGTCGAGCAGGTTCCGCCACGTGTGTTCGACACCGACGCCGAGCGGAGTCACGAGGCCGAGCCCCGTCACGACGACGCGCCGCAATCCGAGCGGATGAGGCAGTTGGGGAGTGTTGGCATTCATTGAATTCTCCAGTGGGTTCGCGGTGAATGACCTTGACGGGGGTTCATCGACTGACCTCGAGTTCGACCGCCTGGTTGCAGAAGCGCCCGCCCAGCGCGCACGCCGCCACGAGCACCAGCGCGGACGCCGCGACCGGGAGGACGATCGAATGCGGCTGCAGCAGCGAGGTCACGATCGGGGCGACGCCCCAGGCGAGCGCATTGATCGACGACACGACGCCCAGCACCTGCCCCTGATCGTCGGCGGCAGCGCGGTTCGATGCGATGCTGAGCAGCGTGACATAGGAATTGGATACGGCGAGCGCGAGCAGCGGCACGGCCGCCCAGAGGCTGGCGGGGGCGTCGACCATCACCACCAGTGCGATCAGGACCGGTTGCGCCATCAGGCTGCCCATCAGGTTCTGTTTCGGGGAAAACGCCTTCGCCAGTGCGGGAATGATGAACATCAGCGACACGGCGAAGCATGCCGAGTAGAACGACAGCAACATGGCTTCCCAGAACGCGTCGAATCCATACCGCAACAGGGAAAAGGCGGACATGTAGTTGAAGAAGATGTAGTAACCGGTCAGAAACACCGCCAGGATGATGAGCGGCGGACGGAGCGCCGGCGATGCCGCATTCGCGAGGATGCGCCGCCATGCACCGGTGCGTCGCGCGCGCGCGGCGCCGTCGTGTACGCGACGATCGGAGAAGAAGGCGGTCACGAAGGCGAGCGTGAGCGCTGCCAGGGCCGCGCCGATGACGAACGGCAACGCGAGGCCGAACGCGCCGCCGCCCGCGCCGGAAAACGCACCGCCGATGACCGGCCCGATCGCAAATCCCACGCCGTTCGCCGCCGTGATCATGCTCAGGTTGCCCGCCTTCCTGTCGGGCGCGCTGATGTCGATGACGGCCGCCTGCGCCACCGGCAAGCTTGCGGCGGTCAGGCCGCAGATGGCGCGGCCGATCAGCACCCACCACAGACTGCCGGCGTACACGCCGGCTGCGGTGCCGAGCATGCCGAGCGCGTTGCCGCCCAGGCACAGCAGCAACACGCGTTTGCGGCCGTACCGATCGGACATGTCGCCGAGCAACGGCGACGCGGCGAACATGGCCAGCGGATAGAGCGCCAGCACGATGCCGTAGATCTGATAGCGCGTGGCCTCGCTGACCGACGCGGCAAACAGGCCGGTTTCGTTGTTGAGCAGCATCGGCGTCAGCGCGGGGAACACGATGCCGATGCCGGCCGCATCGACAAAGATGGTCAGAAAGAGCGAAGCAATGGCAAGTTTGGATGTCTTCATGGTCAGAGTGCGGACGGACGAGGAGCCGTCCATCCGGGTTCAGGGAAAGGGATCAAAGCGCGGCGAGCCGGTCGAGGCAGTCTGCCGTCGTGTCGAGCAGCCAGCGGCTTGGGTCGTCGGCGGCCGGCATTTCCAGCCGGCCGAGTTCGTCGAGATACGCGGCATGCTCGACAGGCCGCCCGCTACCGCCATCGCCGAGCGCGCTGTAAAGCGGCAACATCCTGAAGAACGGATCGGATTCGGGCGTCTCGTCGCGAGCGCGGGCGACCCAGTCGGCCGCCGGCATGCCGCGCAGTGCCGCCCCGTGGCGCAGCCGCGACACGATCGCGCGAAAATCCAGATCGTCGATATGGACATTGCGCACGGCCGACATCATGGTGACCTTGCTGCGACGGACGATGTAGCGCGCCACGTGTTCCGTCGGCATGACCGGCACCGGAATCGCAAGATCCGGATAAGCGCCCATCGCCACGCACTTGTTGCTGAACGCGACGAAATGGTTTTGCCGTTTCAGGTTCGGATCGCGGCCGTCGATCAGCAGCGGCAGCCGGTAGATCGACGCGGGATAGCCGTGCAGTGCCGCTTGCGCAACGCAGGCCTCCGCCACGAATTTCGAGCGTTCGTAGCCCGACGACAGCTCGCGGATTGCTGCGTGTTCGAGCCATTGCTCCGGCAGGGACCCGAGCTCCGTGTACTGCGTCGAAATGTAGTGCACGTGCGCGACTTTCGCGGCAGCCGCAAACGCCAGGACGTGCCGGCTCGCGCCGACGTTGCCTTCGCGCATGAATGTGTAGTCGGCCGCATGGTTGACGTGCGCGGCGCAATGCATGACCTGCGTGATGCGGGTCAGCAACTGCGCATGGCGGTCGTTGTCCAGGCCGAACTGCGGCAAGGTTGCGTCGCCCCGGCAGATGCGAACACGCGCGGCGGGCAGCGCGTCGCCAAACATGGCGCGGTAGCGTGCGTCGAGACGCGCGCGCGCGTCATCGTCGTGACTGCCGCGCACCAGCACATAGACGTCCGCATGCGTTTCCTCGAGCAGCATCCGCAGGAGCCAGACGCCGAGGTGCCCGGTTGCGCCGGTCAACAGATAGGCGTCCGTCGCCCTCGCCGCCGTACCCGTGAATGCCGGCAACGTCGCGGCAGCTGCCAGATCCGACGCATACGGTGCATCGTCCTGCCGGCTGGCGGCGGCGTCCGCCGTCGTCGAACCATCGGGCCGGCTCGCACAGGCGGCCAGGAACCCGTCGATCGTCGGGTTGGTCAGGAACAGGCTGAAGTCGACCTTCAGCGCGAGTTCGCGTTCGGCGGCGAGCACCATGCGCGTCAACGACAGCGAATCGCCGCCGAGCTGGAAGAAGTTCTCGCGGGTTCCGATCGAGGCCAGGTCGAGCTGCGCCTTCCACAGCGCGCACAGGGCCGCTTGTGCAGGCGACAATGCGTCCGCCGCATCCGGCTGCCGCCGTGCGTCGGCGTCCTGCTCGATCCGGGCCAGCACGCGTTCCGTGAGCGCCTTCCGGTCGACCTTGCCGCTGCTGTTCGACGGAAAGTCCTCGAATCGCATCAGGCGCCACGGCACCATGTAATCCGGCAACCGTGTTTTCGCGGCGGCCAACACCGCAGGCTCGTCGAACGTGTCTGCAATGACGCAACCGACGATCTGCCGCCCGGCTGACGATGCCGCGCCGACATCGACCACGAGCGCGGTCGCATGACGGACGCCCGGATGCGACATCAGCACATGCTCGATCTCGCCCAGCTCGACCAGCAGCCCCCGCAGCTTCACGCGGAAATCGTTGCGCCCGATGTAGTCGAGTTCGCCGTCGCGCCGCCATTTGACGATATCGCCGGTGCGGTACATGCGCGTCGCGTCGTCCTGGTACGGATTGGCGGCGAACGCGTCGGGCGCCTTGAGCGTGCCGATGTAGCCGCGCGCCACCCCGCTGCCGCCGAGGGTGAGCTCGCCGGGCACGCCCGGCGGCACCGGGCGGCCGCGCGCGTCCAGCACCCAGTAGCGCACGCCGTCGCAGGCGACGCCGATCGATGCGCCCGGCCCGTCGGGTACCCGGGTACACGCATGATGGGTCGCATAGATCGTCACTTCGGTCGGTCCGTACAGGTTGTTGAGCGTCGTGGTCGTGCCCGACGCGAGCCATGCGCGCACCACGGGCTGCATCAACGCTTCGCCGACCGAAATCACGTGCCGCAGCGTCGGGCAGCGGGTGAGCGGCTCGAGCAGCAGGTTCAGCAGCGACGGCACGGTACTCATCATGGTCACGCGGTGGCGTACGCACACAGCGGCGTGGCCGGCCGGCCCGTCGGTCTCGTTCATCAGCACGACGACCCCGCCCGTCATCAGCGGCAGGCAGAATTCGGGCACCGAGATATCGAACGTCAGAACCGTCCCCTGCAGGAACCGGTCGCGCGCCGAGAAGCCGAAATGCCGCTCCATCCAGCGCAGGCGCTGGGTCAGCCCCAGATGCTCGACCAGCACGCCCTTCGGATTGCCGGTGCTGCCGGAGGTGAACAGCACGTAAGCAAGCCTGCCGCCCCGATCGGCATAGGCGCCGTTCGGCTCCAGTCGTGCGTGCTGCTGCACGCTGCCGGCGCGCACGACGTCGCAGTCGATCGCAGCGTCGTCCGTGCGCAGCACGACGTCGCACAGCCCCAGCGCATCGCGCTCGGCGAGCGCCTGTTGCACGCTGTCGGACAGCCGGTGCCGTTGCGTCAACACCATCGCGCATCGGGCCGTGTCGATCATGTAGCCGGTGCGCGCCGCCGGATGCTTCAGGTCGAGTGCGACGTAGGCGGCATCGCATTTCCAGATCGCGAGGATCGCAACGATGGATTCCGGGCACCCGAAGCGCGGCAACAGGATCCCGACGGTCGTCTCGCGGCCGACGCCCTGGCTGCGCAGCGTATCGGCCACCGTATCGGCGAGCGCATTCAATTCCCGGTAGGTCAGCCGGCGTTCGCCCCATTCGATGGCGACCGCGTCCGGCGTCTCTTCCGCGCGCCGTGCGAACTGCTCGTGCACGCATGCCGTGTCGCGCGGATCGACCTCCCGCATGTCGCGCGGAACCGGGCCGCACCCGGATGCCAGCAACTGCAATTGTTCGGCCGGCAGCATCGTGATCGAACCCACTTCGCGTTCGGCATGCCCGGGGTCGGACAACGCGACCAGCAGCGTGGCGAAATGCTCCGCAATCTGTTCGACCGTCGCGCGGTCGAACACGGCATCGGCGTACTTGAGGTCGATCGCCCAGTCGTGCTGACGCTGTGTCACCCACGCGCTCAGATCGAATTGCGCTTCCTGCTGCGTGATGTCGAGCGGCATCGCGTCGCGCTGCGCGCCGACGTCGACCACCATCTCGGAGGCATCGAAGTAGTTGAAGTAGGTCTGAAACAACCCGGCCGACCGGCTGGCCGAACGCAGGCGTTCGTCGCGCATCAGCAATGCGAGCGGTACGTCCTGGTGGTCGACCAGCTCGAACAGCGCACGCCTGACGCGGTCGACTGCCGCCGTGACGGTCTGGCTTTCGTCGACTTCGCTGACGAGCGGCAGCACGTTGACGAAATGGCCGACCGTGTTGCGCCAGCGTTGCGCCGAGCGGCCATTGAACGCGACACCCGTGATCACGCGATTCTGGTTCGAGTATCGCGCAAGCAGCAGCAGCCATGCGGCAAGGTGCACGGCCGCGCGCCGTCCGCCCGGCATCGCGTTGAGCTGTTCGACCAGACGCCCGGACACCGGCACGCGCACCGTGCCGCCGGTCTTCGCGCCCTGCTCCGTCCGCACCCGATCCACCGGCAGGTCAATGCTGACGGGCACGCCGTCGCCGTCGATGATCCGCTCGACGAAGAAGGCGCGCGCCGCCGTCAAGGTCGTCGCATCGAGCGCCCGCTGCGCGCCTACGAAGTCGCGATACGGTGCGTCGGAGCCGACCAGCGGCGCCGTGGCGCCGCACATCGCCTGAAGGAGCTGGACGCCCACGATGAAAATGGTCGCGGCATCCATCACGAGGTGATTCGACGTCACGACCAGATACCATTCGCGCGGCGACACGCGCAACACGTTCACGCGGGTCGCGAATTCGGTCGCCAGGTCCGGTGAGGCGGCCAGCAATGCCTGGATCCGCGCGTCGACCTCGGCACCCGATGCGGCGTCGTCGATCGCGATGGCGCAACGCGAGAGCGTTTCGTCGAGCGGGTGAATCACGTATCCCGGCTCGTGCTCGACTTCGTCGAACGTCGCGCGCAGCAATTCGTGTTCGCCAAGCAGATCCCGCCACCGGGCCGCCAGCCGATCCAGGTCAAGCCCGTCGCCAATCACGCGCCAGCCGACTGCGCAGTTGTAGGCGCGGCTGTCGCGGTGGCGGATCTGCTCGTACCAGATCGCAAACTGGTTGTACGAGAGCGGCACGCGGGCCGGCGTCCCGCCCTCCTTCACGGGCGTTGCCTCGACGTGAGCAGGTGCCGCGGCCTTGCCCATCGATGCGACCAGCCGTTCGTGGATGTCCGCGACGGTCGCGCTGTCGAAGAACAGGCTCGCGGGCAGGCTCAGCCCGAGTCGCCCCTGCAGTTCGCTGCGAATCCGGATCGTGCCGACCGAATCGAGCCCGAGTTCGTCCAGCGTCGAGGTCCTCGAAATCTGGTGCGACGCATGCCCCGTCTCCGCTGCGATCAGCCCGGTCAGCAGCGCGAACGCGACGTCGGCCGTCGTCGTGGCCGCGTCCCGCCCGATCGCCGGCGCGGCGGCGTCGCGTGTCGCGGCCGTGTCGCCGGATCGCGCGGGCGCATCCCGGACGACGCGATAAATCGCCAGATGCGCCCCGTGCGCGAGGCGCGCCATCGCCGCGATCAATGCCGCGCTGGCGGCTTTCGGGTCGAGCGGTTGCAGCCGTCGCAGCGAGCGCGACGGCGCGCGTCCCCCCACCCGCTTCAACATGCCGGTGTCCGCCCACGGCCCCCAGTCGACCACGATGGCCGGCAGGCCGAGCGACACGCCGTGCGCGGCCAGTCGTTGCAGTCCCGCGTTCGCGATCGCATACGAAATCTGACCCGGCGACTCGACGAACGACGCCAGCGACGAGAAATGCACGACGAACTCGATCGAGGGCTGCCCGTGCGCGTAGTCGTGCAGCACCGACGCACCGCGCAACTTGGCGCCGAGGACGGCGTCGAGCTGCGCCGAGTCGGTGTCCAGGATATTCCTGTCGGCGGTCGCGCCGGCCAGGTGAAAAATGCCGTCGAGCGCGCCCGCATGGGCGGTCAGCCACGCCCCGTCGACATCGGCGGCGGCCAGATCCGCGACGAGCAGCTGAATCGTCGCGCCGGACCGCTCCCGCAGGCCCGCAACCCACCGGTGATCCTCGTCGTCCGGCGTCAACGCGCGGCGACGCATCAGGACGAGGTTCCGGCATCCGCACGCGTCGACGAGATGTTCGATGAGATGTCTGCCCGCACCGCCGAACGCACCGGTCACGAGGTAACGGCCGTCGCTGCGCGGCTGAAGCGCCGGGTCGCCGTCGACTGCCGGCAAACCGGCCACGGTTTCGCGGCGCGCCAGCCCCGCGTCGTCGATACGCCACAGCGGTGTCGTGATCCGCCGCGGCGTCATGCCCGGCTTCGCGCCCCGTACCGCCACGATCGCGTCGACGACGCGTTCGCCCACGACGGCTACCTCGAGCTGTGCCGCGTCCAGCGCGGGCAGCTCGGCCTGCAAATGAACCGCGAGCGCCTGCATCGTCGCGGCCCCCAGCACGTCCGGCGCGGCATGACCCGTCTCCGTCACGAGACACACCTGCAGCGGTTGGCCCGGTTGCCGGTCCGACACCGTCTCGACGCTGCGCCGCACGTCGCGAACGAACGCGGCCACCGCGCCGTAAGACGCTGCCCCGGACAACCACCCGTGGGGCGCCCACACGACGATCGTGCGCACGCGCGCGTCATC
This sequence comes from Burkholderia arboris, assembly GCF_902499125.1. GTDB lineage: Bacteria > Pseudomonadota > Gammaproteobacteria > Burkholderiales > Burkholderiaceae > Burkholderia > Burkholderia arboris. Next base: position 314,067 of record NZ_CABVPX010000002.1, on the reverse strand, counting down.
GGCCAGCGGGCGGTCGATCGGCGCGCCGGCGCGGTGCGATTCGCCCGGCAACGCGAGCGAGCAGCTCGCTGCGCCGCGCCCGGCAAGAGCGTCGTGCCAGTGACCGGGCGCCGGCGCATCGGCCGGTGCGAGCAGCAGCCACGTTTCGCCGGTTAGCGGCGCGCCGGCCGACAGTTCCGGGACGCCGTCCCGCACCCATTCGACCCGGAAATGCACGTCATCGTGCTCGGCGGCCGGTTCCGGCAGGCTCACGCAGGTCACGCCATGAAATGTTGCAACGTCCCGGCCGGATTCGTCCTGGACGTGCACGTCGCCGACCAGTATCGTGTCGCTCGACTCCCGAAGCACGGCCCGGCAAGTCAGCGCCGAAGACCAGCGCGCATCCGGATCGATCTGGATCGACTCGAGCGCAACGGGAGCGTAGGCGCTGTCCGGACGGCCGCGGCACACGCCGAGCGACTGGAAGCACGTGTCGATGAAGGCACTGTGACTGAGCGGCAGCTCGGGCTGCGTGTCGGGCGGTGCAATGCGGCAGCGTACTTCGATGTCGCTGACGCGCTGGTATGCAACGATCCGCTGGAATAGCGGGCCGTACTCGACGCCCCGGCGCGCATATTCGTCGAAGAACGCGTCCGGGCGCATCCATTCATCCGGCTGCTCGGCGAACGGACCGCTCGAAGGCGGCAGCGGCGCGTGTTCCGGCGCAACGTGCACGCGTGCCAGTTCGGCATCGCCCTCGCCCGGCAGCCGGTACACGATCGCGTAGCGGCCATCGTGTGCGGGGCCGGTGATCTGGCAGGCCACCTCGTGCGTCGCGACCGCATCGTCGAATACGAGCGGCCGGCTGACCGTCAGATCGTCGAGCCGAATCAGGGCGCCGGCCGGATCCTGCCGGGACGCCCGCGAAATGGCCTGCATCGCGAGCGATACACCCGTCGACAGGTAGAACGCGCCGGGTACGATCGCGCGGCCGTGAATCCGGTGCTGATTGATCCAGTCCAGCGCGGGCGTGCCGGGGTCGACCTGCAAGGTCGCGCGAAAATCGATGGCCGACCACGCCGGCGTATCGCGCAATGCCAGCGCTTGCGTGCCGCCGCTGCTCGCGCGGGCGACGGCGTGCGGCCACGAAGCCGGCTGCAGCAGCGTGTGGTCGAACGGATATTTCGGCAGCTCGATGAACGGCTCACCGGCCTGCGCATCGCCGAATGCCTGCATGGCCTTCCGGATGTCCAGTGCGCCGCCCTCGGCGAGGCGTCCGGCAGCACGCAGGAACGTTTCGTCGTCGGCGCCGCGCCGGTCGATGCTGGGCAGGCACGTCAACACGCGTTGCGCCGCGCGCGCGGTGGCTGCGACGAGGCCGCAGAGCACCGGGCGCGGCCCGATTTCGAGCACCGCGTCGACGTCGTCGCCGACGATCCCGGCGGCGGCGGCCGCGAAATCGACGGGCCGCACGATCTGTTCGGCCCAGTATGCCGGCGAACCCAGCGCCGCTTCCATGTGCGCGGAACCGACCCGCCCTTCGACGGAACTCACGAACCGGACGGATGGGCGTTTCACCGCGATATCGCCGGCCAGGAGACGCGATGCGTGAGCGGCGAATTCGTCTGCCGCGGATTGCATCAGGGGCGTATGAAAGGCGCCCTGCGTGTCGAGCGGCGTGACCGTCAGGCCTTGCCGCTGCGCATGCTCCGCAGCGGCCAGCACGGCCGTATCGGAGCCGGCGACCACGGTCGATTGCGGCGCATTCAGCGCCGACAGCCAGAGCCCGGCCGACGGCAGGCCACGATTGACCTCGTCGATCAGGGCTTCGACGATCGGTCGCGGTGCGGCGATCGACAGCATCTTGCCGGGGGCAGCCGAACACGCTCGCTCCATGGCGTCGGCGCGCGCGAGCACGAGGCGCGCCGCCGTGTCGAAGTCGAATGCGCCGGCGAACCACGCCGCGGCATATTCGCCGACGCTATGTCCGAGCACCGCGTAGGGTCGGCAACCGAGTTCCTGCCAGAACTGCGCGAGCGCGCATTGCAGGACGAGCAGCGAGAGTTGCGACGCCCGCTGTTCGCGCACGAGCGGCAGCGAGGCGCCGGCAGCCGGCTCGGTGGCCAGCATGCGCGGCAGCAACGGCGTGTCCCAGCCGGCGATGCCGTCGACGCGACCGGCGAATTCCGTGAGCAGCTCGCGGAATCGCCGGTTGGCGTTGAACAGCCCGTGAGCCATGCCCGCGTACTGGCTGCCCTGCCCGGTGAAGACCATCGCCACGCGCCGCAGCCGCGTCGTCGGGCCCGGTGCGGCGCAACGTTCGCGCAACCGCTCGACCAGTTCGGCCGGGCTGCTGGCCGTGACCGCGATCGATGCGTGCGGCCAGACCTGGCGATTGGCCAGCGCCGCGTCGCACATGGCCTGCATGTCGATACCGGGCGATGCGTCGATGGCATTGGCATAAGCGTCGGCCAACGCCTGAACCGACGCCGGTGTGCGGGCCGACAGGAACAGCAGGCTCGCGCCGGTCCGGCGCGCTGCCGCCGGCGTGGCCGAGCGTTGCGCGCGCGGCTCGCCCAGCACGACGTGCGCGTTGGTGCCGCTCATGCCGAACGAACTGACCCCCGCGATCAGTCGCCCGTCCGGGTCGCCCGGCTGCCAGCGCGTGGGCGTCGCAGGGATCACCCCCTGAAAGCGCGCGAGCGGAAGATCCTCGTCGATATCGTCCGCCATGCAGTGCGGTGCGATTTGCCGCGCGGACAGGCACAGGGCCGCCTTGATCAGGCTCGCGATCCCGGCGCTCCCCTCGCAATGGCCGATATTGGCCTTGAGTGCCCCGAGATACAGCGCATGCGTGCGTGTGCCGAACACGTCCGCGATCGCGGACAACTCGATTCGGTCGCCGAGATCGGTGCCGGTTCCGTGTGTTTCGACATAGGAGACGTCGGCCGGCGTCACCGCAGCGCTCGCCAGCGCGTCTTCGATCACGCGCCGCTGCGCGGCCTGCGACGGCGCGGTGATCCCGTTGCTGCGGCCGTCGCTGTTCACGGCGCTGCCGAGCAGGTTCGCGTAAATTCGCTTGCCGGTGCGCACGGCGTCCGATTCGCGCATCAACACGACGGCGCCGACACCTTCGCCGCGCGCAAAGCCGTCGGCGTGTCGCGTAAAGGTCTTGCAGCGGCCGTCGGCGGCCAGCATGCCGGCCTGCGCCAGATCCACGCTGTAGTCATGCGTCAGCATGAGCGACGCGCCGGCCACGATCGCCGCGTCGCATTCGCCCGCGGCCAGCGCGCCGAGCGCCTGGTGAACCGCCACCAGCGACGACGAGCAAGCGGTATCGACGACCAGCGCGGGTCCTTCGAGCCCGAGGTGATAGGCGATCCGCCCCGCGGCCATGCTGCCCAGCGCGCCGCGGCTCAGGAATCCGTTGTAGTCGCCGCTGCTTGCCATGCGGCGCGCATAGTCGAGCGTGCTCAGACCGACGAACACGCCCCAGCGCTGCTTCCTCAGTGACGAAGGGTCGAGCCCCGCGTCCTCGATGGCGTGATAGCTCGTTTCCAGCAGCAGCCGATGCTGCGGATCCATGTAGATCGCCTCTTTCGGCGCGATCGAGAACACGGTCGGATCGAATGCCCACGGCGAGCGTGCCAGGAAGCCGCCGTGCAGCGCGTGCGGCGGCGTCGCGGCGCCGTCCGCGCCGAAGCGGCCGGCCGGCATCGGCCCGGTGGTTTCCCGCCCTTCCAGCACGACCGCGCGGAACGCGTCGAGAGAATGGGCGGCTCCGGGCAACTCGCATGCCATGCCGACAATGGAGATTTCCCCCGGTACCCGTTCACGCTGCTTCATTGCTCGACTCCGTCGTTTCGTTGTTCTGTTCCGTTCCGCTCTGCGCGTCGATCTGTTGCAGCGCGCATTGCACCGAACGGCAGGCGCCTTCGAAAAAGCCCTGCAGGTCCGAATACGCTTCGCCGCAGATGTGCACGCACCGGTTGTCCGGATCGCTGCCGATACTGAACGCGGCCAGTTGCCGGATCACGTCCGCCGACCGGTAGCCGGGGCGCCAGAAATGCACGCCGGCGCCGAACGGCGCCATGCTCCAGTCGCGGATGCCCCATTCGAGGATGCGCGGCGTGTCGTCGCGGGAGAACGTCTGCTGCAGGGTCCGGACGAGCGCCGCCTTCAGGCGTTCGCCCCGGTTGCGATACGGGGCCGACTGCCAGCCGCGGCGGCCTTCGTCCGTGTCGATCAGGTTGGCCCAGTACTGATGCCACGGTTCATCGCTGTAGAACATCGCCATGCCGTACCGTTCGGGCTGTCGCGGGTGGACTTCGAAATGCGCGGCCCGGACCATCGCGCCTTCGCCGCTGCCCGGCGGGGTGTCGGCGGTCCACCACGGGTCCTCGACGACGCAGCATGCCCACGTGATCGGGAACGGGACGACGGCATCGAGGCTGGCGGTCACGGCCGGCGGCAGGCAGCGGGCCAGATCCCGGAGCGGACGCTGCGGCAGCGCGAGCACGACGCGTCCGCACTCGACGACGACGCGGCGCCGCTCCGCAGCCGACACGTCTTCGATCGTCGCGGCGAGGGTGCCGTCGGGCTGCTCCGACAAGTCGACGAGCGCGCGATTCAGGACCACGTCGACACCCAGCGCGCGCACCGCGCGGCTGGCGTGGTCGATCAGCGCTTGCATGCCGCCGACCGGCAGGTACGACGGACGCGCGAGCAGGCGCAAATCGAGCAGGGTCGCGATCCATTCCGCGGCATTCGGATTCGCGTTCTTGAAGTTGTAGAACGCCCCCTTTTCGCGCGTGAACTCGACCGCTTCATGGCTCAGCACGTTCGAGAGCACGTTCCAGATGCCCTGCTGGTAAAGCGGCATGCCGTCGAACTGCGCGTCCGTACGGAATCGCGCCAGCGCCTCGGACCGGCCCGGCCGGTCGAAACGGTCGCCGTCGAGGTCCCACTGGTCCGCGACGATCATGCGCACCGCATGCATCAGCAGCGCCCACGGCGGATCGTGCGCACGCGGATCTGCCAGCAGCGCGCGCTCGTCCTCGGTCAGCCGCTCCGCACACGGACGGATCGACGAACCCGCCTCATGCGACGAAATGGGTTGCACGGGTACGCCCAGCGCCTGCACGAACGCATCGACGAGCGGTTGAAGATCGGGTTCGATTCGCACGGCGCCATATTCGGCGCGAAATGCACCGGACAGCATCTCGTCGGTCTGCACCCGGCCGCCGACGCGCGACAGCATCTCGTACAACCGGACGCGCAGTTCGGGGCGACGCTTCTTCAGTTCATAAGCGGCATACAGGCCGGCCAGGCCGCCACCGGCGATCAGTACATCGGTATCCAAAAGAATTCTCCGTCTGGAAGACCCGGCGCCGCGTGCGGCGGCCGGCGTCGTGCTCATGCCGTTGCAAGCCGTGAGTGGATTTCGCGCGTAAGCAGGTCGATCGTGTAGTACTCGAACATGTCTTCAGCCCGGAGGGACACCCCGAAGGCGGCGCTGAGCCGTAGCGACAGCGCCTGCACGCCCAGCGAATCGAGCCCGATGTCCGCGAACGGCTCGTCTCGGTCGATCAGCGCATCGCTGCCCAGGCCGATCAGCTCGGCCAGCACGCGGCCGATTTCGGACTCGACGTCGCTGGCCGGCGCGTCCTCCGCGCGGGCGCGCTCGGTGGCCTGGCGGCAGAGGTCGACGAGCGCCCGCCGGTCGGCCTTGCCGCTCATCGCCTGACGGGGAATCTCCGCGACCGCGACCCAGTCCTTCGGCAGCCAGGCGGCCGGCAGCGTGTGAGCCGCGGTTTCGCTCAGTGCCCGCATCCACGCGGTGTCGTGGCCGTCGGCCAGGACCACGATCGCGGTCAGCCGGTCGCCGACCACGAGCGCCGTGGCATCGCGCACCATCGGCGAGCGCAGCACCGCGGATTCGATCTCCGCCAATTCCACGCGCTGGCCGTTGATCTTCACCTGGTCGTCCACGCGCCCCACGCAGTGGACCAGGCCATCGGCATCGACCCGGCAGACGTCGCCGGTCAGGTAGATGCGCGAGTACACCGCCAGGTCGCCGACCTCGAACAGCGGATTCGCGATGAAGCGCAGCGCCGTTTCCGCGGCGTCGTTCACATAGCCGTTGGCCAGCGCCGCGCCGCTGATGCACAGCTCGCCCTCCTCCCCCGGCGCCGGGGGCACGACCGTATCGGTCACGCCGTCCGCCGCGGTTCGACGCAGGTAGAAGCGCGTGTGCGAAACCGGCGCGCCGATCGGCAACGAATCCCGCGGCGCGTCGTCGTAAGGCCATGCGCTCGCCATGATCGTCGCCTCCGTCGGCCCGTACACGTTGTGGACGACCGTGTCCGGCAGCAGGCGCCGTGCGCGTTCCGCGAGCGACGGACGGAAGACCTCGCCACCGACGCAGATCGCCTTCAGGCTCGTGCATTGATCGAAGCCCGGCGTTTGCGTGATGAGGTTGAACATCGTCGGCACGGTCGTGATGTGCGTCGCCGCATGCCGCCGGATGGCGGCCACGATCTCGACGCTGTCGATCCGGTGCGTGCCGCCGAGAAAGCACACCGTCGCACCGATCGTCAGCGGCGCGAGCAGCTCGTGCATGGACGGATCGAAGCACGGGTTGATACTTTGCAGCCAGCGATCGTCCTCGCGGAATCCCAGGTAGCCGATGATCCAGCTGAAGTGATTCCACGCAGCCGCATGCGAGACGGCAACGCCCTTCGGCAGCCCGGTGGAACCCGACGTGAAAATGACGTAGAGCGGATCGTGCAGTTCGGCATCGAGCCCGAGATTGTCGGACGACAACTCGCTCGCCCGCTTCAGCGCCACGTAGACGTCGCTTTGCGGCACGCCGCCGAGCTGCGTCATCGCGCGGCCTTCCAGGGCGGTCAGCACGAACGCGATTCGCGCGCGCTGGACCATGTGACGCATGCGGTCCTCGGGGCACGCCGCATCGACCGGCACGTAGACGGCCCCGCACTTCACGATGGCGAGCAACGCGACCAGCCTGACGGGATCGTGATCCGTGCACACGCCGACGGCCTCGCCGGCGCGGATGCCGACTTCATCGCGCAGGAAACGCGCGAGCCGGTTCGCGCGTGCATTCAGTTCACCGTAGGTCACGCTTTCGCGATCCGAGACCGCCGCGATGCGTTCGGGCCTCGCGGCCGCGCACTGTTCGAAGACCCGATGCGGGATGTGGGGTGAATAGATGGATTCAGTCATCGCAGGATTCAGGACGAAGGGATTGAACGATCGAAGCGACACATGCGACGTGCGGCTCCGAGAGCATTGAAAAGTGATTGCCGGGTACTTCGATGCCTTGCACGCGATGCTGGAGCGCGAGCGCATGCCAGTCGGGCAGCAGAGGCTCGCGCGCGTGCAGGCATGCCACGCGCGTGGCGGGCGCCGCGACGGTGCGATGGGACTTCAGCAAGGCCAGGCACGTCTGGCGCATGTCGAGTACCTCGCGCAGGCGGGCGGCGGGCATGCGCCGATGCAGGCGGGCGTCGATGTCGCCGTCGCTGGGTGATTCGGCGAGGAAGCGATCGGCTTCCGCCGGCGGAAACATCGCCTTGAGCAGCGTGATGCGCTCCGTGCGGTCGTTGCTCGCGCGTTCGCGTGCCGCGAGGGCCAGCGACGGATCGAGGCTGACCACGACGCCGAGGCGCTTGTCGCGCTTCTCCAGCAAGGCGGCCATTTCGCGCGCCACCACCGCACCGAAGGAGTGACCGCCGATCCAGTGGAACGGCCGGTCGTCGATCTCGCACAGGGCATCGGCGTATCGGCGCGCGAGATCCTTCAGGTCGGCGGCCTGCGCGAGTTGCGCCGGCACACCGCGAAACGCGCGGACGCGGAACGGCAGCCGCGCGGCCAGCGGCGCGAACGGCACGACGCTGCCGTCGGCGCCGTGGATCAGGGTCAGCACGGCATCGCCTGCGTCGCGCATCGCGCGCCCGGCGAGCACCCGTGTGACGTCGACGATCGGATCGACGCTCAACTGATCGGCGAGTTCGGATGCCGCGCGGCGCCACAGGTCGCCGATGGCGGCCGCGAGCGCCGGAGCGCCGGCAACGCTGACCTGCCACGCGTTCGCCTGCATCGGGTCGTGCGGCCGGAGCACGACGGGGCCGTCCGCCGCGCCGTGGACCTCGAGCGCCCATTGATCGATGGCGGCGCCGGCTTCGGCGCCCCCCGCTGCGTCGAGGCGGTCGGCGACCCGTCGAACCAGCGTGCGCAGAGGCCCGGCAAGCTCGAGCGATCCGAGCGTGATCGTCGGGTCCGCGCCAACGACAGCCGAACGTCTGCGGATCGTGATGGTCGCGTCGTTGCCGCAATCGACGCCGCGCACCCCGGCACGGCACAACGCCGCGAGAAAACCGTATTGGAGCGGCGCTCCGAGAACCTGGGCCAGGCTGGCCCGCAGGCGCGGGGCAATATCGTCCGTCCGCATCATTCTGTATTTATCCGATTTGCAAACCGCGTGTTTCTTTGAACATGCTGAAAATATATTAATTTTTCAATAACTGTTGCGGTGTGTGATTAGACAATCAAAATCTTCTGACGTGAACCTGCAATATCTGACAGACATCCCTGACATAAACATCAGGTGTCGAGGAGGTAAATAAAACTGTCTGTTTTGACAGCAATCATTTCGAGAAAATACTCGATACAATCCCCCTCCGCGCCACCTGATACGTCATGAAAATCAATTAAATCAACATCGGACCATCGAGAGGTTTTAAATGGAAGTCAAAGCACCTGAGAGCGAATCGGCTCGTACGATTCGTCAAGAAATCGCCTCGTTCCTGCGCAGCAAAAGCAATCTCCCCGTCACCGCGGAACACGCGACGGAGAAGCTTCTCGCCAAATCGCTGGACCTGGACGAAATCACGCGCCGTCGCGAGGCCTTCGCGACTCACGCGGAGATCGACGGCACCGCGGTGCTTGCGAACTACGAACTTCTGCATGGCGTGAAATATCTGGATCGACTCATAAACTGCGAAAAGCAGCAGGTCGATGCAAAATGTATTGTCGCGATCCTCAGAGGGGCGGAAATCTGCCTGAATAACATTTCAGTCCTCGCCGACCGGATCATCGACGACGTCAGTCATTCACGCTTTGGCGACGTTTCGATCAAGATTACGTGGATGAATCATTTCAACGATTCGCTGCACCGCTTTTCGCAGTTGCTGGTGCAAACGGATCTCGGCCGCAATGGCGGGGACTTTCTGTCGATCGAGGATTCGTCCACCTATCAGGCTGCCGCGAAAAAGACCGAAGCGATGTACGAAGCGCTCAAAACGGCGCCGGAATCGGTCCTCGACCTTTCCGAGAAGGATCTCGACGATCCGCAACGCTTCACGTTCTTTCACACCTTCGTCAATACCAATTACGAAACGATCTGGCTGGCCGTGCTGCGCCATGTTCGCGTACCGGGCGTGTTTCGCCACGAAGGCGAAAGCGCCGAGGCGTTCTATCAGCGGGTCGTGCAGAACGACGAGGTGCGCGATGCGGTCAACTGCGTCGATCTCAAGGATCCGACGTACCTGATGCAGTTTCGTGCGTACCACCAGATCAGCGAAGTCCTGGTGGGCCTCGTCAACGACGTCATCGCGGATTCGATTCTGGCGCTCGTCGACGAAGCGAACGAATCGTTCGAACATGAAGCGACGTCGCTGGCGATGTGCAACAAATTGCTGCAGATCGTCACCGACAACATCAAGCCGATCGTGCGAACGCTCAGTCCGAAGGCTTACTTCGCGATCCGGCCGGCGCTTGGCATCACGAGCGGCTCGCATTCGCACAATCTCCGCAAGGGGCTGTTCCTGACGATCTACCCGCTGCTGGTACGCTCGCTCCGTCTGCGGCTGATGCAATTCAACGAAACGGCCGCGCGCGACGACGACGCCGTGCTCGAGCAAGCGCAGCAGGTGCTGCGCCTGAACACGCAACCGGAACTCGCCGCGATGATTCGCCAGACGGTCTACGTGTACCAGTACGTGCGGACATGGCGTGACGAGCACATTCAGTTCGTCAAGACGCAGATCGGCGTGAGTCCGGAAGACAATACGCCGACCGCGTCGATTTCGGGCGCCGAAAACGCGGCCCAGACAGCGCACAACTTCCGCAGCACGCACCTGAACGACCCGATCGGTCCGCTTTACGAGGCCACGCTCGGCAAACGCCCGCCTGCCCCGTTCTCGATCGTCCATCCGGGACGTTTCGACGAGCACATGGCGTTCTTCACGGCGAATGCCGTCAAGGCGATGTACGCCGACGTGCAGCAACGCGCGCAGCGCAAGCGAGACCGCGCGGCCCGCGTGGGAGGCGCGTCGTGACGACTTTGCCGCTGGTGATGGTGACGGGCGCGAGCTCCGGTATCGGCGCGGCGGTCGCGCGTGCGTTCTCGGCACTGGGGCATCCGCTGCTGCTGGTGTCGCGGCGGCTGGCCGAGCTGCAGTCGCTCGATTTGCCCAACGCCGTATGCGTCGCGGCGGACGTGACCGACGAGCGTGCGGTGCGATCCGCGGTACAGGCCGCGCAAGCGCAGTTCGGCGGTGTGGATTGTCTCGTGAACAGCGCGGGAACGATGTTGCTCGGCGAGCCGCTCGAGCAATCGGCCGACGAACTCCGGACCATGCTGGACGTGAACGTCGTCGGCACGATGAATGCGATTCACAGCGTGCTGCCGGGCATGGTCGAGCGGCGGCGAGGCAGCATTTTCAACGTCAGCTCGATCACCGGACGCCAGGCCTTTCCGTTTCATTCGGCCTATTGTGCGTCGAAGTTCGCCGTGCACGGGATGTCTGCCGGGCTCGGTGCCGATCTCGGTCAGCACAATATCCGCGTGTCGACCATCGCGCCCGGCGTGGTCGACACGCCCCTGCTCGACGCAACGACGTCGGAGTCCGCCAAGACCATGTTCCGTGAGTGGATGAGTTCGCTGGAATCGGTCCTGCATCCCGACGACGTCGCACGCACGGTGTGCTTTGCCTATGCGCAGCCGCAGCACGTTTGCATGCGGGAGATTTTCCTGACGTCCACCGCGCAAACGTCGTGAAGCAAGCCGCCTCGCGATGCGTCGCGAGGCGCCGGGCAGACTGGCCGGGTGCCGTTCGCAGCCATCGCGGCGGCACGACCGGCGGAGGTCGCCGGCTGTCCGATCCCGCCCATCAAACAGCCGGTGTAATGAACTGCGCCCCAAAAGCTGGATATCGATCCGGCCTTTGGGGCGTTTGTCTTGACGCCCTGTCCGATCGAGCGCGGACATTCGAACCGCTCGCCTGCCTCGTCGCAAAGACGGCCCGCCCATCTCCGGCGAGCGATGAAGGACGCGGCATGTCGCGGCGACCGGGATCGACGCGTTTCCCGATTGATCAGTTTGGAAATGAAATCATCGTGTTGTGATAAGAAAAGTTATCCGGATAGATGCATCGTTTTATCCAACTGCGTGTTCCGCGACAGACTATCCGGTGCGTCATGCGGCCGGAAAATCGGTCCCCTCGGTGAGATCGCGCCATGCTTCGAAATTCGTGCGCAGCGCATCGAGGCGCTCGAGCGCAACGTCGAGCGCCGCCTTGCCGAGCAGCAGGCGCAACGGCAGCGCATTCGATTCCAGCGCGGCGATCACCGCGGCGGCCGCCTTGACCGGGTCGCCCGGCTGATGCCCCGATACCGCTCTCGTCGCCGCGCGGCGCTTGCCGGCCGTGGGCGCGTAATCGTCGATCACCGTACCGGAGGCAACCATCGAACGACCGGCCCATTCCGTCCGAAACGCGCCAGGCTCGACGATCGTGACCGCGATGCCGAGCGGCGCGACTTCATGCGACAGCGATTCGGACAACGCTTCGACCGCGAACTTCGTTGCGTGGTAGTAGCCGGTCGCGGCGAATGCGACGAGGCCGCCCAGTGACGAAAAATTCACGACGCGGCCGCAACGTCGCGCCCGCATGCCGGGCAGCACGGCCCGGGTGACGGCCAGCAGGCCGAATACGTTGGTCTCGAATTGCGCGCGAATGGCCTGGTCTTCGCCCTCCTCGATCGCGGCGAGATAGCCGTATCCCGCCGCGTTCACCAGGACGTCGATGTGGCCGAAGCGTGCTTGTGCGGCGGCAACCGCATCGGCTATCGATACCGGATCGGTGACATCCAGGCGCACCGTCATCGCGGTATCGGGATATCGGCCGGCGAGGCTCGCCACGGCGTCGGGCTGCCGGACCGCCAGCACGACACGCCAGCCGCGTGCCAACGCCTGTTCCGCCAGCTCGCGGCCCAGGCCGGAGGAACTGCCGGTCACGAACCAGACCGAATCTTCAGGACATGCTGTCATCGTTGCACCCTCCTCTTTCGACGAAATGCAGGTGCAATGGTGGCGCCGCGGCGATCTCGCGCGTTAGTCCGTTAAGATCAAGGTCTTGCACGATCCTGCCAAAGTGCGTGTCGCGTGCATCCTTACTTCGGGGCCGGCTCTCCATGTCCGCAAACCAGCAGTCGGCGCTTCGCCGGATCGTACGGCGACATTGCAGGCAGCCACGTCAGGCGACGTCGTTGCCGAACGTCACGTTGTTCAACTGCCCTCATCCGACGAAGCCGGTGCGCAGCTTCTACGAGCCGCGCCTGTGCGTGGTGCTTCAGGGCCGCAAGCGCGTGTTGCTCGGGCAGTCGGTGTACGACGCTGGGGCGTCGCAGTGCCTGATCGCCACGGCCGACGTGCCGGTGACGGCCTGCGTGACCGATGCGCATCCCGACCACCCGCACCTTGCCGTGACCTTGGCGCTCGACCGCCTGCGCGTTGCCGAGGTCTGGTCGACGATGCCGGCGCGGCCCGGATCGAAAGACCGCGTGGGCGGGCTGGTCACGGGCGCACTGGAGCCGGACCTGATCGATCCGCTGACCCGCTTGCTGACCATTCTCGACCGGCCGGAAGACGCCGCGGTGCTCGCGCCGATGATCGAGCGCGAGATCATTTACCGGCTGTTGCAAGGCGCGTTCGGCCCGGTGGTTGCCGGGATCGTCAACGACCCGAACCTCACGCGGATCAGCCGCGCGACCTGCTGGCTGCGCGAGCACTATCGTCAGCCGTTCCGGATCGACGAACTGGCGGCGCTCGTCGGGATGAGCGTGACCTCGCTGCATCGCCATTTCAAGGCGATCACGGCGATGACGCCACTCGACTACCGGCGCGAGATCAGACTGGAAGAAGCCCGGCGGCGCATCCTGTCGGGCGGTGCGCGCGTGGGCGAGATCGGGATCGACGTCGGCTACGACAGCGCATCGCAGTTCAGCCGCGAATATCGGCGGCATTTCGGCCGGACGCCCAGTGACGAGGCAGAGCACGTGCCGCCGGACAACACGGCGGCGATGCCCGGCGTTTGAGCGTTCCTCCGTCGCTCACTCGCCCGGCCGCTGGACAGCCGTCCGCGAGGCCGGTCATCCGTTTTTCCGGATCAGCACGTCGGGCGTCAAATGGCTGCACCGCTCGACGCCGAGCATCGCCATGTTCCGGTCCACTTCATCGTGCAACAGGCCGATCGCGTGCAGCACGCCGGCTTCGCCGGCCACGGCCGCCGCGTAATTGAACGGCCGCCCGACGAATACCATGCGGGCGCCCATCGCGATGGCTTTCAGCACGTCCGACCCGCGACGAAAGCCGCTGTCGATCATCACCGGATAATCCGCCCCGAGCGCGCGAATCACGTCGGGCAGGATCCGCATCGGCGAGACCGCGCCGTCCAGCTGGCGGCCACCGTGGTTCGACAGGATGATGCCGTCGGCACCCGCGTCGCGGGCGATCACGGCATCGTCCACGCCGAGAATGCCCTTGATCACCAGTTCGCCCTTCCATTCCTGCCGGATCCGCTTCAGATGCGTCCAGTCGAGATGGTCGCGCGCGGAGAAATCCCGCAGTACCGAGGACGACAGGATCGGTGCGCCGCGTGTTGCGAAGGAGTTCTCGAAATGCGGCATGCCGTGCGCGAGCAGCGTCCGGGCGAAGGTGCCGGCCAGCCAGCGCGGGCGCGTGAGGCCGTCCCAGAACAGGCGCGCCCCGGGACGCAGCGGCGTGGTGAAGCCGGTACGCACGTTGTTTTCGCGATTGGCGGACACGGGGATGTCGACCGTGATCACCAGCGTCCGGTAGCCGGCACGCGCGACGCGTTCGAGCAATGCGGTGATGCGGCTCGGATCGCCTGGCAGGTACGCCTGGAACCAGGTGCCCGGCGCAGCGGCGGCGACCTCCTCCAGCGGGATGAGCGACGAGCCGCTCATGATCGATGCAATGCCCGCGCGCTGCGCGGCACGCGCCAGCACGATGTCGCCGCGATAGGCCGACAGCGCATGGATCCCCATCGGCGCGATGCCGAACGGCGACGCATAGCGCCGTCCGAACAGTTCGACCGTCTGTTGCCGCTGCGAAACGTTGCGCAGCACGCGCGTGGCAAACCCGTACTCGTCGAACACGGCGCGGTTGTCGTCGCGTGTGCAGTTGTCTTCCGCCGCGCCGCTGACATAGCCGAAGATCGGGCGCGGCAGCACGCGCCGCGCCGCCGCCTCGAAGTCGTGAAGGCTCAGCATGTTGCGCAGCACGCGAGGCGGTCGCGTGTCTGCCAGGGGGCGGCTTGCTCCGGGAAGGGATGAGGCGGACGAGGTCATTTCTGCGGCCTGTTTTCGAATTGGTGCCGGAATTTTAGGTACACGCGAGGCGCTTAAAAAGCGATAATCTTCCAATGAATTTGTTCGATAAAAGCGAAAGACAATGGCCACCCCGACTCTCAAGCAACTCGACGCGTTCTACTGGGCGGCGACCTGCGCAAACTTCTCGACCGCCGCGCAACGGCTGCATCTGTCGGTGTCGTCGCTGTCCAAGCGCATCAACGAACTGGAACAGGTCGTCGAGCGCACGCTGTTCGACCGGAGCGGCCATCGGGCCGTGCTGACCGACGCCGGCGAGGCGCTGTTGCCGGCCGTGGTGCGGGTGCTCGAGTCGGTCGCTGCGCTGCAGGAATCGGTCGCACGGGACGAAGGGTTGAGCGGCCGGCTGCGCTTCGGGGTCGGCGAGCTGTCGGCGCTGACGTGGCTGCCGCGCTTCGTCGCGGCGGTGCAGAAGCTGCATCCGAAGCTGGCGCTCGAGCCGTATGTCGACGTGGGCGCGGCGCTGGAGGAGAAAGTCGATGCCGGCGAACTGGACTTCGCGGTCATCGCCGGCCGGTCGTCGCGCGGCAGCGTGCTGTCACAGCCGGTGGCGGAAGCACGGTTCGCGTGGATGGCGGCCGAGGCGCTGGTCGGCAGCACGCGCGTGCTGACGCCGGCGCTGATCGCCAGCCATGCGCTGGTGCTGCTGCCGTCCGGCTCGGGCGTGACGCGCATTCTCGACGACTGGCTGCTGGCGTGCGGCATCAATCATGCGCGCCGGATCGCATGCAACAACTGGAGTGCGGTCGCCGGCATGCTGGGCGAAGGCGTCGGCATCGGCTTCCTGCCCGTCGACTGGGCGCGTGCGCGGCTGGGCGGCAACCTCGTGGAGCTGACGAGCGAGCCGCCGCTGGCGCCGCTCCAGTATGCGTTCCAGTGGCGCCGCGGCGACGTGCGCGGGTTGATTCCGTCGATGCTGTCGCTGGTGCGGCAGTATGCGGATTTCCGCTGATGCGTGACGGCCGCCCGGCGTCAGGCGCGGGCGGCCCGGATGAAGCGTGCCGTCGTCACGCTTCGTCGATGCGCGAGACCCGCTTGGGATCGGGCATCCACAGGTAGCACAGCAGCGACACCAGCACGCATGCCGACACGTAGTAGAAGAACCACGCTTCGTGTCCGATGCTCTTCATCCACAGCGCGACATACTCGGCCGTTCCGCCGAACAGCGATACCGTGATCGCGTAAGGCAACCCGACACCCAGCGCCCGCACGCCGACCGGAAACAGTTCGGCCTTGGCCACCGCGCTGACCGACGAATACAGGCTGACGATCAGCAGCGCGACGACGATCAGCGCCAGCGCGCTGCCGGTCGTCTGGACCCCGCGGAGCGCCTGGAAAATCGGCACGGTGCAGAGCGTGCCGAGCACGCCGAACGCGATCAGCAGCGGACGACGGCCGACGCGATCGGACAGGCTGCCGAAGACCGGCTGCATCGCGACGAATGCAAGCAGGCTGATCACCGAGACCATCGATGCGTCGGCCTTGCTCATCCCCGCGCTGTTGACGAGGAATTTCTGCATGTACGTCGTGTACGCATAAAACGCGACCGTCCCGCCGAGCGTCAGCCCGGCGACGATCAGGCATTCGCGCTTGTGGTGAAACAGGTCGGCGATCGATGCGTGGCGACGCTTGCTCTGGCGATGCTGTTCGAACGATGCCGTTTCCTTCATGTTGCTGCGCAGGAAGATCGCGCTGCAGGCCAGCAGCGATCCGAGCAGGAACGGGATGCGCCATCCCCAGCTTTCGAGCTGCGCGGTCGTCAGGAAAAACTGCTGCAGCACGACCAGGACGCCCATCGCGAGCAATTGGCCGAGCGACAGGGTCGCGAACAGGAAGCTCGAATAGAAGCCGCGGCTGGACGGATCGGCCATCTCGCTCAGGTACGTCGCCGAACTCGCGTATTCGCCGCCGAGGCTCAGCCCTTGCAGCAGCCGCGCGAGGACCAGCAGCACGGGCGCGGCAATACCGATGGTGTCGTAGCCGGGTGTGAGCCCGATGATCAGCGAGCCGACGCACATGGCGAGCACCGAGACGAGCAGCGCGGCCTTGCGCCCCCGGCGATCCGCGTACATGCCGACGAGCCAGCCGCCAATCGGGCGCATGATGAAGCCGACGGCAAAGATGGCCGCGGTGTTCAGCAACTGCACGGTCAGGTTGCCGTTGGGAAAGAACGCTTTCGCGAAGTACAGCGAAATCGCCGAATAGACATACCAGTCGTAATACTCGATGAGGTTGCCGACCGATCCGCTGAAGATGGATCGGAGGTTCGCGAGGGTTCCGGTCGGCCGGGATTCCGTGGCCGTTGCAAGAGGGCTGACGCGCGACACGTAATGTCTCCGTTTCGATTGTGCTCGTTGTCCACGCAAGCGCTGGCCGCGGGCGGGCCGCTTGCGATCGGGTGCGGCAAGGTTAGAAGAGACGTTGCGTTGTAGAAAGCGAAATAATGACAAGGAACCTGTTCGCTTTATGGAAACCCCCCGGTTGGACGATTCCCCGCTCCCCCGCCACCTTCCCCGAATCGCGCCTCTTTTCTTGATGCCGGGCGATCAGGTTTTGTTCGCCTGAACGCCTTGTCCGGCAAGGCGCTACACACTCCAGATACATTGAAATACAAAATATCGCATGCGATTTAATCGAATGCGCTTGACGCGATCGGCCGCCGGGACCAAACTGCGTCGCATGCGATCGAATCGCATCTGATACAAACCTCAACTGACGGAGCAAATGATGAGCAAGATCGAAAAAGTGCTGTACACGGGCAAGACGCATACGACTTCCGGTGGCCGCGACGGTGCGGCCCGCAGTTCCGACGGCCGCCTCGACATCCAGTTGTCGTCGCCGGGCAGCGCCGGCACCGGCACCAACCCGGAACAGCTGTTCGCGGCCGGCTGGTCGGCTTGCTTCATCGGCGCGATGCAGCTTGCGGCGCGTGCCGCGAAGGTGACGCTGCCGGCCGGTCTCGCGGTCGACGCCGAAGTGGATCTCGGCACCGGCGGCAACGCGTACTTCCTGCAGGCCCGGCTGAACGTGAGCGTGCCGGGGCTCGATCGCGAGGTCGCGCAACAGATCGTCGACGCCGCGCACCAGACCTGCCCGTACTCGAAAGCGACGCGCGGCAACATCGACGTCGACATCCGTATCGCCTGAACTTATGTCGGGCGGCCGAGCGCCGCCCTGCCGAAGGTCCGATTCCTTTTCTATCGAGGTGAATGATGAAAGTCCAATTGATCGCTGCCCTGCTCGTCGCGGTATCAGCCGCTGTTGCCGCACCGGCGTTTGCCAACGAAACGACCGTGACGCGTGCGCAGGTGCGTGCCGAACTCGCGCAGCTTCAACAGGCCGGCTATCCGCTGAACCGTGCCACCGACGCGACCTACCCGAACGATCTGCAGGCCGCGTTGACGCAGATCCATGCCGACGATGCCGTCGCGGCCAACGTGCCGGTGTCCGGCTACGGCAGCAACGGCGCCGCCGCGACGCAATCGGGCCGCCGGCCTGCAGTCAGCGTGGCCGAGCGCTCGGTGTACTTCGGTCATTGAGCGTCGCGCCGGTAAGTGCCCCCTGATTCCTTTCCAGTTTCCATTTTGTCGAGGTGAATGATGAAAACCCGCTTGATCGCTGCCCTGCTCGTCGCTGTTTCCGCTTCCGCTGCCGCACCGGCGTTCGCCGGCCAGGCCGTCGTGTCCCGCGCGCAGGTGCGTGCCGAGCTCGTCCAGCTCGAACAGGCCGGCTACCGTCCGGGCCGCGCGAATGATCCGCATTACCCGGACGACCTGCAGGCCGCATTGACACGCATTCACGCAAACGACGCCGTGGCGGCCGAACCTTCCGCATCGTCCGGTTACGGCCGCGACGCTGCCGCCACGACGCAGTCGGGCAGCCGGCCTGCGACGCGCATCGCCGAACGTTCGATCTACTTCGGTCATTGAATGAAACCGCGAACGGCGCCGATGGCCGGCGTGCGGTGCGCGACCCCCGAATGCCTGTTTCCCTGTCGAGGTAAATGATGAAGCCCCAACTGATTGCCGCCCTCCTCGTTGCCGTATCGGCCTCCGTCGCCGCACCGGCGTTCGCCGGCGAAAGCACCGTCACCCGTGCGCAACTGCGTGCGGAACTGGCCGCGCTGCAGAAGGCCGGCTACCTGCCGAACCGTCCCAACGATCCGAACTACCCGGACAATATCCAGGCGGCGCTGAACCGGATTCACGACAGCGGTGCCGTCGCGGCCGACACGCAGGCAGCCGGTTACGGCAGCGACGCCAGCGGCGCGACGCAGTCCGGCAGCCGCAACGTGGCTCGCACGGTCGAGCGCTCGGTTTATTTCGGCCATTGAGCGTGGCGCGACGAAACCGGTCGCCAACCTCTGCCAAATAAAGCGCATGCGATGCAATCGCATGCGCTTTTTGTTGTTGGAGGCGGCGGAATTTGAATCGACAGCGCTACCTGCCCGGCCAATCCCGGTCTATGCTGTGCGCCACCCCATCTTCATTCGAGGAGCAGCCGATGCCGGATGCCACGACCGGAAACGCGACAGGCGAAACGCACGTGCTCGACCGCGTTGCCTGGAACGCACTCACGGGCAAGCAGCGCCGCTTTGCGCTCGGCAATGACCGCGCGTGGCGGTTTCCGGCGGCCATTGCGCCATTTGCCGCGATCGCCGACACGAGTGCAGCGTCGTTCGGCGCGCTGTCCGAACTGGTTGCCGCGCACGGGCCAACGGCCCTCGTCACGCCGGACGAGATCGAGCCGCCGGCGGGATTGCCGGTGATCCGGCGCGCGACGCTGTTGCAAATGGTCTGGCAAGGAACACCCGATTCGGCGTATGAATCGGAGCATGTCACGCTCGGCGAAGCCGATGTACCGGACATGCTCGCACTGACCGCCGCCGCGCAGCCGGGCCCGTTCGGCCCGCGTACATTCGAGCTCGGCCGCTACATCGGCGTGCGCAGCGAAGGCCGGCTGGCCGCGATGGCCGGCGAGCGGATGCAGCTCGATGGCTATACGGAGATCAGCGCCGTGTGCGTGGACGCCGCGTTTCGGCGGCAAGGTCTTGCGGCACGCTTGATCCGGTCATTGATTGCGTCGATTGCCGCACGGTCGGAAACGCCTTTCCTGCACGTCCTCACGACGAACCAGGTTGCGATTGAGCGCTACGTCGCGCTCGGTTTCGACGTGCGCCGCGAGATGCGCCTGCTGGTGCTGGGCGACGCGCACGCATGACGACACGGCCGACGCGACGTTGCGCCGGCCGCCGATGGTTCATCGGCTTATGCTTCGGTCGAACGGATCAGGTTGCCGCGCAGCGTGACGATCGCCTTCTGCACCTTCGCGAATTCGTCCGGCTTCAACCCGGTGGCCTCGACCAGATTCATGTCGAGCCCCTTCTCGCGTACGCGGCGGCCGCTCTTCGTCAGGCTGACGACCACCTGGCGTTCGTCGGACGGATCGCGATGCCGCTCCAGGTAGCCCATTGCCTCGAGCTTCTTCAGGATCGGCGTCAGCGTGTTGGATTCGAGAAACAGCTTCTCGCCGAGCTGGCCGACGGTCTGGTTGTCCTGCTCCCACAGCGCAATGATCGTGATGTACTGCGTGTACGTGAGGCCGAGTTCGTCGAGGATCGGTTTGTAGGCCTTGCCGAACGCAAGATTCGCCGAGTAGATCGCAAAGCACAGGAACTCGGACAGTTTCGGCGCGGCGGGCGGCGGGGTTTCGGTCGGTTTCATGAACTTCCTCCAGCGACGCGAACGGTCGCAGACAACCGCATTATATATCGCATGCGATTTTATCGGAAGCATGTTAATCGGCCGCGATGCACCGGCCCGACGCGTGTTCAGCGCTGCGTGCGGCGCTTGCCGGCTTGCTGACGGCTGACCGACAGCAACGAGCATTGCACCGGATGCGCGATTTCGGTCGCAAGCCCGCCCGCGGCAAACAGCAGGATCATCAACCAGCGTTTCATGCGTCCTCCACGACCGAGAGGCTCGCGCCGTCGGCGACCGTCGCGTCGAGCGCATACGGATCGATGCCGTCGAGGCAGCCGAGATTGACGCGCCAGCATGCCGGGTCCTTGCGGGTCTGATGGAACGGATAGACGCCGCATCGGCTGCAGAAATAATGGCGGGCCGTGTGCGTGTTGAAGCGATAGCACGTCAGCGCGCCCTCGCCTTCGACGATTGTCAGGTCGGCGGCGGCGAACATCGGGCTCATCAGCGCGCCGCGCCGGCGGCACAGGCTGCAGTTGCAGCGCACGGCTGGCGCAATGGCCGCTCTGACTTCGAACTTGACGGCCCCGCAATGGCAGGACCCCTTGAACCAGGTGGCAGACATGACACGCTCCGGAAAAGGTCATGCCTGCTTTATAGCGAACCCGCGCGCGGGCGTTGTATCGCGCTGTATCCGCCGCCAGCGCAGATACAGAACATTGCAAATCTGCGGCCGGCGCGATCAGTCCAGCGCGTGTTGCAGCCGTTCGATCGCCGCGCGCGTTTCGCGTTCGAGTGCGGCGAACAGCTCGGCGGCCGGCAGCGCGCGAACGAGCGGTGCCGCCTGCCCGGCCCATTGCGCGCCGTAACCGAATTCGCCCTTTGCCTTCGCGGCAGCATGCAGCGCCTTGCCCGCGTCGTACGCGATCGGATACGCGGGCGTGGCCGGTGCGTGCGGGTCGTCGCCGAGCGCGGTCAGCCGGTTCGCGATGCCGCGGGCGACCCGGCCCGAGATCGCGCGCGTGAACGTCGTGCGGCGCGCTGCGTCGCCAAGGATCGCGCGGCGATAGCCGTCGTCGATCGACGTCTCCGGGCACGCGACGAACGCGGTACCGAGTTGCGCGGCCTGCGCGCCGAGCGCGAGCGCAGCAGCAATGCCTTCGCCGTCCATGATGCCGCCGGCGGCGATCACGGGCAGTGCGCATTCGCGCGCGATCAGGCGCGTCAGCGCGAACGTGCCGAGGCGATCGTCGTGCGCGCTCGAATCGAACACGCCGCGATGCCCGCCCGCTTCGATGCCCTGCGCGACGATTGCGTCGATGCTGGCGGCGGCGATCTCGCGTGCCTCGTCGAGATTCGTCGCGGCGGCGAACAGCGTGATGCCCGCGCGCTTCAGCGCAGCGATCACGTCCGCGGACGGCAGCCCGAAATGGAAGCTGACGACGGCCGGCTTTTCTTCGACGAGCATCGCCTGCATCGCGTCGTCCGCGACGAAGCTCGTGTAGATCTCCGACAGCGACGCGGGCGGCGTTGCGCCGTATTCGCGGAACACCGGCGCGAGCCAGTCGAGCCACGCGCGTTCGACGGCGGCATCGGCATGGGCCGGACTGTGGCAGAACACGTTGATGTTGAACGGCCGGTCGGTGAGCGCACGCGTGTCGCGGATCATCTTGCGTGCGCCGTCGGCGTCGGTCGCGCCGACACCGAGCGAGCCGAGCCCGCCCGCGTTCGACACGGCGGCGGCCAGTGCCGGCGTGCTGACGCCGGCCATCGGCGCCTGGACGATCGGTGCGCGGATGCCGAGCGTGCGCAACAGTGTCCGGTTGTTGGTCGGTTGATTCATGTTGCCTGCCTCCTGTTGATGGCCGACGCGCGAGCTTGGCGGGTCGCATGGGCCGCCCGTATCGCATTTCCGGTTTCACCCCTAGAATAGCGGACGGAGAAACCGCATCCAAGGCCGTCAGCGCGCAGCGTTCGCCGAACGCTTCGCCCGACATTCATGCGGCTCCGCTGTCAAAAACCAACAACACCATCACAGCATTCATGAAAAGAAGAACATTCCTCGCGCTGCCCGCCGTGGCGGCGTCCGGCATGCTTGCCGCCTGTTCCGACGTCAATATCGGCCCGATCACCAATCGCATGATGAAGGATCCGGAATACCGGGAAACGCTGTCGGCGTTTCTGATCAGCGCCGACGGGAAGAAACTTGTCGTGATCGGCAAGCAGTACCACTACATCTTCGATGTGCCGCCGGCCCTCGCCGTCAACCTCACGGCGCCCTATCGCCCCAAGCTGGATACCGATTTCGACGATTTCGAGACGCACGGCGACAAGATCTCCGGGCGTTACATCCTGCAGCTTTCGAGCGAGGACGCCCCCCCCGGCTCCGAACTGCGCGCGCGGGCGCTCGCCGACGGTTTCAAGGACGAGCGCTACAAGCTGACCGAGCGCGGCACGATCAGCGGCAAGCGTTACCAGCCGAACGACGTTACGCCGTCTTCGATTCCGCAGGCGTTCAATCATTCTTACAACGTCAAGGTCATCGAGCGGCCGTCGCTGCTCGGCCAGGGCGCGAAGCTCGCGATGTCGCCGGTCACGATTGCGGCCGACGGCGCAGTGGGCCTGCTTGGCCTGGCGTTGTTCCCGATCGCGCTCACGGCATTCATCATCGTCGCGCATTGAGGCCGGCATCGATGATGGAATCGCTTGGCCGAAACCTGTTCCGGATCGGCTGCGTGGCCGCTTGCCTCGCATTCGCGCAACCCGCCGCAGCCGAAAGCGACTGGGACGCCGCACGCCATGTGCGTACCGACTGGGTGTTCGCGTCGATGAAGGAAAGCGACGTGCGGCCGACGCTCGATCGCACGTTGAAGGATCAGGTGCGCTGGACCGGCCTGCCGGGCAACACGCCCGATGCGGGCGCGTTCCAATGCACGAAGCTCGCGCTGCCGCCGCCGTCGGACGCTGCACAGGCTGCGTTCGACGCGGCGCCGTCATCACGCGGCCGCGACGCGGACAAGGCCTACGCAAAGGCCGCGTCGCTCGGCTCATGGCGTGCGGCCGCGCGTCTGGTGAACAGTTCGCTCGAGGACGAAGACTGGGAAGGCGCGCAGCCGGCGATCGCATGGTTGATCGCGCATCACGTGCCGGCCGGCTACAACAAGCTTGCGGACGTGCTGCAGGCGATGTCGGGTTACGACGGCGAAACGCCCGGCGAGCGCATGCGCGGGATGATCGCGTCGCTGCGCTGGCGCGCGGCACGCGAAGGCGATCCCGTGGCGCAGATGGAGATGGCCGATCTGTTCGAGAAGCTGGGCAAGAACGATCGGGTCACCGCGCTGCGCGCGTGCGCGACACAGCAGAATCCGGACCTGAAATGATGCGCGTCGCCGGTACGCCGCAGCGACTTGCGGCGTACCGGCGCGCACCGCGACAGTGCCGCGTCAGACTTCGTACCGCACCGCGTGCGCTTCTGTCGGCAGCGGCAGATCCCAGCGCAGCAGCATCGCCTCGAGCGCACGGTTCGTCAGCGACGTGTCGCGCCGCGCATTGCGGCGCAACAGTTCCGCGCGCGGCTGTTCGAGGTAGACGAGCGTCACGTCGGCGCCGTACGCATACAGCAGGTCGAGCGTCTTCTTGCGCATCAGCGGCGACAGGTTCGTCGCATTCCATACGAATGGCCGCTGCTCGCGCAACAGCGCCTTCGCAGCGTCGACCGCATGGTGCGCGACCGCCCCCTCGTTCTGGCCGTGACGCAGCCCCAACGCATCGCGCGCATCGTCGAACGACACGACCGGCAGATCCGGATGATGCCGCGCAACCCACGTGTTCTTGCCCGATGCCGGCAGGCCCGACATCACGACGACCTGCGAGCCCGGCGTGCGGAACAGCGGATAGTCGGGATGCACGTCCGCACCTCGGAAGTAGCTGAGCGCCGTATGCGCGTCGGTGAACGTACGCGGCTGGCCGTAACAACCGTCCTCCCGCGCCAGTTCGCGCAACAGTTCGATGTTGTCGAGTACGCGTTGCGTGTCGTCGCAGATGCGCCCGCGGATGTCGGCTTCCGCGAGCAGGCACAGAAGCGGAATGCCGACCTGCCACGACAGCTCGCGCGCGATGAACTCGGGCGTGCCGCGGCGCGACCCGCTCATCGCGAAAAACGGCACCTGATGCACGGCGATCATCCGGCAAACCGCCTCGCGCGCCGCGAACGGCATGCCGGCGTCCCACAGCGCGATGCGCGCATCGATCGCCCCTTTGCGCGAGTGGCCGGGATGGCCGATCGCACCGGTGACGGGATCGATGACCGTCGTGCCCGCTTTCGCGATGTCGTGCAGCAACGCGGCGAGGAACACGATTTCCCGGTCGGCGCGCGACGCGGCCTGATAGCCGGGCAACGCGAGCAGCGCATCGATCACCATCATCGTATGCGTCCACACGTCGCCTTCGCCGTGATGCGCGGGCTCTTGCGGTGTCGTTTTCGCGTGTTCGAGCGCGGGAAACGCCGCGAGACACGCACGATAGTCCGGCTGCCGGCCGGGCGCAGGCACGAGTGCCTGCAGCTGTTCGTACTTCATGATCAAGACTCCTTCCGAAACGGCGCGCGGCCGTCCCGTATTCATTTGTTCGGCCGCGCGGCCGGGGCCGATGGCCAGGTCACCGTCGGATGCGGCGCATACAGGTCGACATCGGGTGCGAGCAGGTTCGGGATGAACGGCTGTTCCGAGTGATGGCGCGCGGAATCGAGAATCGCCTGCACGAAATCGTGGCGCACCCACTTCAGGCGCGCGGTCGTCGCGTCGTCGGTCTCGACTTTCACGTAGAGCCCTTCGGAGCGCTCCGACTTGTCGCACTGCTGCCAGGCGCGCGCGAGGTCGAGCCCCTGCCGCCGCACGGTTTCCTCGAATGCGCGGCGCCAGTCCGGCGTCTTCGCGAGCGACGGGCCGAGCAGCGCTTTCAGGTCGGCCAGCCGCGCCGGTGCAATGCCTTCGTACAGCACGGGTACCGACAGCACGGGCCCGTCGGCGAGCAGCGCGCGCCGCGCAGGCGTCGACAGGAAGCGATCCGTCGCACGGTCGAACACGTCGAATTCGAAGAAGTGATGCGGCAGCGCGTCGTAGAACACCGCGTGCTTCTTGCTCATCGTTTCGCCGTACATCACGTAGCGATCGCCGAGGCGCTCGAGCAGCCAGCCGGCATGGGCGGCCGCCCAGGTCTTCACGAACCCGAACTGCCGCTCGCGGCCGCCGCCGGCCAGATAGTGGCCGCGCGACTGCAGCAGCAGTTCGCCGGCCGGACTGAAGCTGATGCCCGTGTTCGCGCCGTCGAGCTTTTCCTCGACGACGATGTGCGTGCCCGCGAGGGTGCGATACGGAATGTGGTCGTGACCTTCGTCGCCGTTCTGCAGGCGCGATCCTTCAAGATGCGGCGTGCGCGGGTAACGGGCGAGGTCGAGCGATTGCGCGTAGGCGCGAAAATCCAGCGTCATGGTCTTTCTCCGGAAACAGGGAAAAAGCCGACGACGTGAACGAACGGATGGGTGTGCGTTACGGTGTCAGTGCGAGTCCGGGCGCGGCCCTGCGATGACGGTTCCGGCGCTGCGAGGCAGACGGAAACGGGCAGGACGACACGCGGCCGGGACGGCAGTCGTCGGCGTATCAGGCGAAGGGACGAATGTTTGCGGGCACTTGGATCACCGGTTCGATGAGGGTTCTGGGATGAAGCAGGCGGATGCTACGAAACGGCTTTTGTGCTGTCAAGCGCGACCGGACGCTCGCGTTGCGGTGGCCCGCAGCCGTTGAATGCCTGCAGCGGTACGTCACACGTACGATCGATGCGCGAATGATCCGGATTCCTATGTGTGTGTTTTTCGCCACAACGAGCGTCGAATCGATCGGACGCATCGCGTCGCCCGCTTGCTGCGCCCGTTGTGTGCATGCTAGAGTCGCCGCCATTCCGATCAACCCCTCACTCGCAAGGAGAAGAAAATCATGACGTCACGCCAACGCTCCTCCCGTCGCGGGTCGTAGTTCGGGTTTTTCGCGTCCGTTCGTTTCATCGTTCACGCTACGCAGCACCGCGCATCGCCGTCACGGCGATGCGCCGGGTCGTCCCGATCCGGTCGTGCCGCCCTCCTCCCGACTTCCGATGTCGGGCAGCGCATGCGTGCGCTGCCCGCGCCATGGCCCGCCGTTCTTCCTTTTCATCGAACGGAAACCTCCATGGGCAATTCCATGCAATACCTGGGCGAGCGCATCACGTTGTGCGCTTGCCCCACCACCTGGATCGAAGGTGAGGCCATCCGGCAGCTCGAACTGGCTGCCACCCTCCCCGGCATGCGGCGCGTCGCCGGCATGCCCGATCTTCACCCCGGACGCGGCTACCCGGTCGGCGCTGCGTTCTTTTCGACGGGCCGGCTGTATCCGGCGCTGATCGGCGGCGACATCGGCTGCGGGATGGCGCTATGGCAAACCGCGCTCGATACGCGGCGCGTCGGCGCGTCGAAGCTCGCGAGCCGGCTCGGCTCGATCGACGCCGCGCCCGATGCCGGCTGGCAGCCGCTGATCGCGGCCGCCGGATTCGCGGATCATCCGTTCGCGGCGTCGCTCGGCACGATCGGCAGCGGCAATCATTTCGCGGAGGCGCAGCGGATCGACACGGTGTACGACGCCGAGGCGGTCGCGGCGCTCGGTCTCGATCGCGACCGCCTGTTGCTGCTCGTGCACAGCGGGTCGCGCGGCTTCGGCCAGTCGATCCTCGAGCAGCACATGCGCGAGCACGGCTACAACGGCCTCGACGAGACGGATGCTGCGTGCACGGCGTACCTCGCGCGTCACGATGCGGCGTTGCGCTATGCGATCGCGAATCGCGACCTGATCGCGCGGCGCATGCTGGCGCGCTGGCGCAGCGACGGCCGGTGCGTGCTCGACGTGAACCACAACCTGGTGAGCCGGGCGAGCGTCGACGGCGAACCGGGCTGGCTGCATCGCAAAGGCGCGACGCCGGCCGACTCGGGGCCCGTCGTGATTCCCGGGTCGCGCGGCGACTACAGCTACCTCGTCGCGCCGGTGCGGCCCGACGATGCGGCGAGCCTCGCGTCGCTCGCGCATGGTGCGGGTCGCAAGTGGGCGCGCGGCGACTGCAAGGGCCGCCTCGAGCGGCGCTTCACGCCGTCGCAGCTCACGCGCACGCCGCTCGGCAGCCACGTCGTCTGCGAAGACCGCGAACTGCTGTACGAGGAAGCGCCGCAGGCGTACAAGCCGATCGACAGCGTCGTGGACGCGCTCGAGGCGGCCGGGCTGCTGCGCCGGCTGGCCCGGCTCGCGCCGGTGCTGACCTACAAGACGTCCGGGGAGGGCTGCCGATGCTGATGCAGATTTCCTCGGCGCACGGCCCGCTCGAATGCCAGCTCGCCGCGGCTCACGCGTTGCGGCGCCTGCAGGCGGAAGCCGATGCGCGGCGTGTGGTCGTGACGGTGCTCGATGCACAGCCGGGCGAACGGCCCGGCACGCTGCGCTCGGCGCTGTTCGATCTCGATGGCAAGGCGGCGCAGGCGCTCGCGGACCGGTGGACGGGCACGCTGCAGTGGATTTGCGCGAGCCCGTACCGGTTGCGCCATCCGCGCAAGAACTGGTTCATCGGCGTCACGCGCTGTGCGGATGCGCAGCCGCTGCCGGACGGCGACGTGCGGTTCGAAGCGATGCGCGCACGCGGGCCGGGCGGCCAGCACGTGAACAAGACGAGCTCGGCCATCCGCGCGACGCATGTCGCGACCGGCCTGTCGGTGCGCGTGGAAAGCGAGCGCAGCCAGCACGCGAACAAGCGTCTGGCGCTGCAGTTGCTGCAGGTGCGCTTGCAGCAGGAAGCCGACCGTCACGCGTCGGACGCGCGCCGTCAGCGGCGGATGCAGCACTTTGCGCTGGAGCGCGGGAACCCCGTGCGCGTGTTTCATGGGCCGGCGTTCGTGCCGGCCGATTGAGCACGGCGGCGTGGCTGTCGGCGGCGGTTGCACCGGCGGCCACGCGACGGGCCTCATGGTTTTCCCGGCCCGTCAGGGTGCGCGGCGACGCACCGCTTCCGGTACGCCACCGCGTGTCACGCAGGCTGCAACGGCCTGCCGCGCGAATCCGGGCTGCCGCGCGTTCCCTACCCTTTCTGCCCGGGAAAGGACGCTTGAAACATCCGCAATTATCACGCGCCGCCGATTTGCCCACCATGTGTCGGACGATCGGCGCACCCCTCAAGGCCGGCCCTTTCACGGGCCTTGCCATGTCTGTCGCCGCGTCGTGCAGCCGGACGCACCACGCCGGCCGCGAACGGCCGGGCTGCGCGCCACGGCATATCGAAAATCAGGAGACACGATGAACAGCCAATCCCTCGATCTCGGCGGCAACGCGGGCGGACCCGCGTCCGCCCGACTGCCGGCCGCCTCTTCCGGCGTCGGCGCCGATGCGGCGGCCCTGCCCGCACGTCGCGTCACGCTCGGCGATTTCATGGACGACCTACCGGTCGGCGCATTGCACCGGTTCGTCGTCTGGGTGATCGGCATCGGGCTGTTCTTCGACATGTTCGAGATCTTCCTCGTCAGCACGATCGGCTCCGCGTTGCAGAACGAATACGGGCTGAGCCGGCAAAGCGCCGATTTCAAGCTGCTGCTGGCCTCTGCTTTCATCGGCATGTTCGTCGGCGCGATGTGCCTCGGCAGCCTCGCCGACCGCATCGGCCGGCGCAAGGCGTTCCTGCTGACGCTCTTGTGGTACAGCGCGTTCTCGCTGGTCGGCGCGTTTTCGGTGAACGCCGACATGCTCGTCGCATGCCGGTTCCTGACGGGCATCGGCGTCGGCGCGATCTACCCGGTCGCCGACAGCTTCCTGTCCGAAATCCTGCCGAAAGACAAGCGCGGGCGGCTCGCCGCGTGGGCCTACACGACCTCGTATGTCGCGGTGCCGCTCGTCGGCTTCCTCGCGCTGTGGCTGAACCCGCTGCATGTGGCCGGCGTGGCCGGCTGGCGCATCATTCTCGCGATCGGCAGCCTCGGCGCCGTGTACGTGCTGCTCGTCCAGCACCGCCTGCCGGAGAGCCCGCGCTGGCTGCTCGCGCAAGGCCGCACCGCCGACGCGCACGCGGCGCTGCGCCGTTTCGCGGAGAGCGCCGGCGTGCGCGTGCCCGACCAGTTCGCGGAACCGGTCGAGCCGCAGCGGCCGCTCGGGCTCGGTGCGCGCATCGCGCTGCTGCGCCGCCAGCCATATGGCGCGCGCTACCTGATGCTTGCGGTCTTTCACCTGTTCCAGGGCTTCGGTTACTACGGGTTCGGTACGCTGGCCGGCACGGTCGTGAAGAGCCGCGGCTTCGACGTGACGGACAGCACGCTGTTCATCGCGCTGTCGTTCATCGGCTACCCGATCGGCTCGCTGCTGTCGATTCCGCTGTTGAACTGGATCGAACGCCGCACGCTCGTGATCGTGTCGATCCTGTCGATCGCGGTATTCGGGCTGTGCTTCGCGTACTCGGGCAATACCGTGCTGATCGTCGGCTTCGGGTTCCTGACGACCTGCGCATCGAACGTGTTCAGCAACGCCTATCACGTGTACCAGGCCGAGATTTTTCCGGCCCGCGTGCGCTCGACGGCGATCGGCAGTACCTATGCGCTGTCGCGGATCGTCAGCGGCGCACTGCCGTTCGTGTTGTTGCCGGTGCTCGGCAGCTACGGGGCGGGCGCGATGTTCGGCGTGATCTCGGGCGCGCTTGGCATCGTCGCGGTGACGCTGCGCATGCTCGGGCCGCTGACCACGCGGCGCAGTCAGGATGAGATCAATCCGGTGTAATGCGGCGAGCGGCACGGGGGGCGCGCAAGCGTGCCCCGTGCCCCATGCGTCGTCGTTTCATCGCATTCAGCGCATTCATCGCATTCAGCGCGCCGACATGAAATCGAACAGTTTCGCGACGTCGGTCGTCAGCGCGGTTCCCGCCTTCACGCCGACCCACAGCGTGCGCGTGGCCCACGCATCGTCGAGCTTCACGACACCGAGCCGCGCCGCGCGCTCGCCCGTCACCGCATCGCGCGGCAGCACGCCGATGCCGAGCCCCGCCTCGATCATTCGGCTTACACCGTCGAAATTCGATACCTGGATGCGCAGTTTCAGCGAGCGCTCGGCCGCGAACGCGGCGTCGGTCATGCGCGCGAGCAGCGAACTGCCGTCGCTCAGGCCCACGTAATCCTCGTCGAGCGTATCCGCGAAGCGGATGCTGTCGCGCGCGGCGAACCGGTGCGTGCGCGGCACCAGCAGCACCAGCTCGTCGCGCCGGTACAGCCGCCGTTCGATGCCGGGCGCCGGCACGTTGTCCGCGAACACGCCGAGATCGGCCTTGCCGGACGCGAGCGCGTCGACGATCTCGTGACTCAGTCGCTCCTCCAGGCTCACCTTGATGCCCGGATTGTCGGTGAGGAATGCAGCCAGATCGGCGGGCAGGAACTGGACGATCGCGGACGTGTTGGTCCACACATGAATGTGGCCGCGCACGCCGGCGACGTAGTCGCTCATCTCGTGCGCCATCCGGTTGACCTGCTCGATCACCTTCGCCGCATGGTCGAGCAGCGCGCGGCCGGCGGGCGTCAGCTCGACGCCGCGCGCATGCCGGACGAACAGTGCGCTGCCGGTCACGCTTTCGAGCTCGGCGATGCGCTTGCTGACCGCAGACAGCGTGAGCTGGCCGTGTTCGGCCGCCTTCGTCAGGCTGCCGTGCTCGGCGACGAGCGCGAACACGCGCAGCGACTGCAGATCGAAATGAAGCGGGTTCACCATGTCGGGGTCCTGGGAGGGCCATGCGGGTCGTGCGCCATCATCGCGCGGGCCTGACGCCGATCATACGCCGCCCGGCCGCGTAGTCGCGATGGAGCGCGGCTGGCGCGGCGCGATGGCCTGCAGCGCGGCAAGCATCGCGCCATCCGGCCGCGCGAGATCGTCGAGCACCGCGAAGTGCTGCATGCCGGGCAGCCACGTGCGTGCGATCCGTTCGCCGGCCGCTTCGCACGCCGCCGCGTATTCGTCCGCCTGGCGGATGAGTTCGGGCAGTTCGGCGTCGCCGACCGCAACGACGGTCGGCGCACCGGGCCCGACATGACGCAACGGGCTGCATGCGTCGACTTCGCGCGCGGTGAGCTGCAGCTTGTCGTTCAGGCAGCACAGCGAGATAGGTTCGAGATCGACGAGCGGACTGATCGCGAGCGCCGACACGACGGCCGGATGCGCGCGATGCAGGGCCGTCAGGTGCCCGCCCGCCGAATGGCCGCTCAGGTGGATCGGCCGGTGCGCAGTGCCGAGGCCGTCGCGGTTGGCAGCGAGATGGTCGAGCAGCGCGCCGATCTCGGCGACGATGTCGGTCATCGTCGCGACCGGTGCGAGCGTGTATTCGGCCAGGATGACATCGAAGCCGTGCGCGAGCGGCCCGCTCGCCGCATACGCGAAATCCTCTTTCGTGCAGTGCTGCCAGTAGCCGCCGTGAATGAACACGAACAGCGGCGCGCCGGGCTGCCCGCATGACAACCAGTCGAAACGTTGCGCAGGGTGTGCGCCGTAACGCAGGTCGCGGCGGCCGGGCGTCGCATCGTACAGCGCCGCGCTGCGCGCCTGGCATGACGCGAGCAGCGCCGGGAAATCGGGAACAACCTTCGTGTTCAGGTACGCGGCGTCGAGCGCCGCGCGGTCCATGCCGCGATAGAGGATCGTCATTCCGGGAGCGCCTGGGTCGGGTTGCGGATGCGCAGGGCAGCTTCGCCATGCGTGTTGCGAAGGCGGCGACTGAGCCGGCGCCGTTGCACCATTATCCGCAGCACGGCCGCGGCCGGCTATCCGAAATCGGCGGGCGCGGCGCGCACCTGTCCGCTTTCGGCGAAGGACTGTGAATGCCGTGCGCGCATGGGCACGCCACCCGCTGCCGCTCAGATCGGCTCGGAGATCTCGATCAGGTTCAGGTCGGGATCGCGTACGTAGACCGAGCGGATCTTCTGCGTCGCGCCGGTGCGTTCGACGGGCCCTTCGACGATCGGCCATTCGACGCGCCGCAGGTGCGCGATCACGTCGTCGAGCGGCACCGATGCGATGAAGCACAGGTCGAGCGCGCCGGGCACCGGCACATGCGCTTTCGGCTCGAACTCCGCGCCGCGCACGTGCAGGTTGATCTTCTGGTTACCGAAGCGGAACGCGAGGCGGCCGGCGCCGAAGGCTTCGAGCTGCATCTGCAGCACCTCGGTGTAGAAATGCTTCGTCTTGTCCGGATCGACGCAGGTCAGTACGAGATGGTCGAGGTGGTCAATCAGCGCCATGGGATGGGCTCCTTTTTGTCGTTCACGAAAAAGCGCGTTGCGCGGGCATGTCGCCGGCGTCGGCGCGCGGCGGCGGGTGCAGGTCCGAGCGGCGCCCGGCCTTCAGGATCTGGCTCGGCACGTCGTGCCCGATCAGCGCGGGCAGGCGTGCCGATGCGGCCAGCACGGCCGCGAGGTCGATGCCCGTATCGTAGCCGTCGAGTTCGAGCATGTGGACGAGTTCCTCGGTGCATGCGTTGCCGGTCGCGCCCGGCGCATACGGGCAGCCGCCGAGACCGCCGAGCGACACGTCGAAGCGGTCGATGCCGGCGTCGAGCGCCGCGAGCGTGTTGGCCAGCGCCATCCCGCGCGTATTGTGGAAATGCAGCGTGAGCTGCAGCGCGCGGAAGCGCTCGCGCGCGCGTTCGGACATATCGCGCACCTGCGACGGAAATGCCATGCCCGTGGTGTCGCACAGCGTGAAGCCGTGCACGCCGAGATCCGCGAAGCGCTGCATCCATGCCAGCACCGCTTCGGCCGGCACGTCGCCTTCCATCGGACACCCCAGCGCGGTCGACAGCGATACGTTGATCGCGACCCGCGAGCCGCGCACGGCGTCGATCACGTCGCGCAGCTGCGCGAACGATTGCTCGCGCGTCATCCGCAGGTTCGCGCGGTTGTGGCTTTCGCTCATCGACATCACGAGGTTCACTTCGTCGACGCCGCACGACAGCGCGCGCTCGGCGCCCCGCACGTTCGGCACGAGCACCGTATAGACGACGCCCGGTGCGCGCACGATGCCGTGCATCACGGCCTCCGCGTCGCGCAGGGCGGGAATCGCCTTCGGCGACGTGAACGACGTGACCTCGATCTTCGCGTAGCCGCACGCGCTCAGCGCGTCGACGAGCGCAATCTTGTCGTCGGTGTCGACGAATGCAGCTTCGTTCTGGAAACCGTCGCGCGTCGCGACTTCGTGGATGTAGAGCCGTTTGTGTGCTGTGCTCATGTCGTCTTCTCCCGAGTCCGGTTCAGATCACGCCGCGCGTGCGCCAGTCGTCGCGTGTCGCGGCACCGATGCCGAGCGATTCGAGTACCGCGTCGGTATCCGCGCCGAGCGCGGGCGCCGGACGCTCGATGCGCCCGGGCGTGGCCTCGAGTTTCGGCACGATGCCCGGCACGAGCACGGGCGTGCCGTCGGGCAGCGCGGCGTCGACGATCATGTCGCGTGCGCGGTAGTGCGGGTCGGCCGCGATGTCGGCCACGTCGTAGATGCGCCCGGACGGAATGCGTGCTTCGTTCAGTGCCGCGAGCACCGCGTCGAGATCGTGGCGCGCACTCCACTCGCCGATCGCCGCGTCGATACGCTCGACCTGTGCGACGCGCCCGTCGTTGTGCGCGAGCGCGGGATCGTTGCCGAGATCGGGCCGGCCGATCAGTTCCATCAGACGCCGGAAGATGCTGTCGCCGTTGCCGGCGATCAGCGCGTACTTGCCGTCGCGGCAGCGGTACGCGTTGGTCGGCGCGATGCCGGGCAGGCTGCTGCCGGCCGGCGCGCGCACCGCGCCGAACGCCGAGTATTCGGGCAGCAGGCTTTCCATCAGGTTGAACACCGATTCGTACAGCGCGACGTCGACGACCTGCCCCTTGCCGCCCTGCTGCTCGCGATGCCGCAGCGCGAGCAGCACGCCGATCACGCCGTGCAGCGCCGACAGCGAATCGCCGAGCGAGATGCCGACACGCACCGGCGTGCGGCCGGGCTCGCCCGTCAGGTGCCGCAGGCCGCCCATCGCCTCGGCGATCACGCCGAAGCCGGGTCGGTCGCGGTACGGGCCCGTCTGCCCGAAGCCCGACACGCGCAGCATCACGAGCCCCGGATTGATCGCGGACAGCGCGTCCCAGCCGAGCCCCCAGCCTTCGAGCGTGCCGGGCCGGAAATTCTCGATCAGCACGTCGGTCTCGGCGACGAGGCGGCGCACGACGTCCTGGCCTTCGGGCGTGCGCAGGTCGAGTGTGAGCGAGGTCTTGTTGCGCGACTGCGCAGCCCACCAGACCGACGTGCCGTCGTGCAGCAGCCGCCATTTGCGCAGCGGGTCGCCGACGCCGGGCGGCTCCACCTTGATCACGTCCGCGCCGAATTCGGCGAGCATCCGGCCCGCGAACGGCCCGGCGATCAGTTGGCCGAGTTCCAGCACGCGAATGCCGTCGAGGGGTCGTGTCATGGCTGTCTCCGATCAAATCGTGTAGTCGATGACGGCGATCATGACGGCGTTCGCGCACCGCGAAAATCGATCGATGCTCAACCAGCCTTTCCGAAACGGAAAGGCACGCGCCGGGCGAGTGTCGCGTCGGCTGTCGTGCGGTGCGCCAGCCTTTCCATCCGGGAAAGCGCACTCGCGCAACGGTCAAACGACGGCGCGCGCGCCGCCGGCAGAATCGAAGCCGTTCCGCGCCACCGGGCGCCTGTCAGCGAGACCTGCCATGTTTTCCGTTTCCTCTCCCGCGAAGATCGTGTTTCTCGACCGCGCGACGCTGTCGCCGCAAACCGTGCTGAAGCCGATCCCGTTTCCGCACGTGATGCAGACGTTCGACCGCACGGCCGCGCACGAGGTCGCCGCACGTATCGGCGACGCGGACATCGTCGTGACCAACAAGGTGCGACTCGATGCGGCCGCCTTAGCCGACGCGCGGCAACTGCGGATGGTCGCGATCGCCGCGACCGGCACGGACATCGTCGATCTCGATGCGTGCGCGGCGCGCGGGATCGTCGTGAGCAACATCCGCGGCTATGCGGTTCGCACGGTGCCCGAGCACACGTTCGCGCTGATTTTTGCGCTGCGCCGTAGTCTCCTCGCCTATCGCGACGCGGTGCGCGCGGGGCGCTGGCTCGACAGCGGACAGTTCTGCTTTTTCGATCATCCGATCCGCGACCTGGCCGGTTCGACGCTGGGCATCGTCGGCGACGGCGTGCTCGGCCGCGCGGTGGCCGGCATCGCCCGTGCGCTCGACATGCGCGTGCTGTTCGCGGCGCACGGCGATGCCGCAGGTGACGACCACGCGCCGCTCGACATGTTGCTGCGCGTCAGCGACGTGATCACGCTGCACTGCCCGCTCACGCCCGCGACGCGACACCTGGTCGATGCGGACGCGTTCGCGCGGATGGCGCGCCGGCCGCTGCTGATCAACACCGCGCGCGGCGGGCTCGTGGACGAAAGCGCGCTCGTCGACGCGTTGCAGTCGGGGCAGATCGCCGGCGCGGGGTTCGACGTGGTCACGCAGGAGCCGCTGCCGGCCGCGCATCCGTTCCACGCGATCCTGTCGCATCCAGCCTTCATCCTGACGCCGCATGTTGCGTGGGCGAGCGACGAGGCGATGCAGGCGCTCGCCGATCAGCTCGTCGACAACGTTGCCGCGTTCGCCGGTGGCGAACCGCGGCATGTCGTGTAGCGCTGCAAGCACAAACGGAACGGCCCCGCTCGATTGCTCGAAGCGGGGCCGACTGAATTCGGGGGCGGCTTACGCCGGCGACTCGGCGCGTAACGGGTTCGTGCATCAGCCCGGTCGTGAGGCTGGTTTCTGAATGCCTGTTGAGCGCTACTTTGGGGAATTCAGGCCGACGACGCGGTAGGGCTAATCCGGAAAGCCGCTCAGTACGCGGACATCTCGACGCAAGGATCGACCTTGGACGGCGAGCAGATCACCGAGTACTTGGCGCTCTCGCGCATCAGCGCTTCGCCTTCGTGCAGCGCGATCTTGATCTCGGGGTGACGCTCGTACGCGAGGAATGCCGAGCACATGACGGCGGACATCACGACGAGGGAAAACACAAATTTTTCAAGGGTTTGGAAACGTTCAGGCATGGTTCGACCTTTCTCTTAGGCCGTGATTATACCCTGAGATAAGGGTTTTCCCTATAAGTCAGCCTGCATACCGAGGATGCATTCAATCGAGATCGGGCCAGGTGCTCGCGCCCCTTTTCAGACCAAGCCGCGAGACGGGGCGGCCTGCCAGGCCGGGGCCGCGTGCCGGGAGAAGGAGAAGAAGGCTGGCAGCCGGCGCGTCACTGCGGTGCCGACGCGCCGTTGGCCGCATTGCCCGGCCAGGCCTTGCCGATATGGTCGATCAGCGATTTCGCGGTGCCCGTCACGAGCGCCGCATCGACGCCCGAGGTCTGCCACGAGCCGTCGGCGGCCTTCACGAAGGTCAGGTTCGCGCGCGACGGCGAGTAATCGGCGTTGCGCCACGTGACGACGACGTCACACGAATACGTGCGATCGCCGAGCTTCTTGCAGTCGCCGTCGGGCTTGGCCGACACGACATCGGCCGATACGGGCAGCGGCTGGCCGAACAGCGCGTTCAGGCCGCCGTGGTTTTCCGCTTCGAGCGCGCGGCGCACGGCCGCGTCGACGTCGCTCGATCCGGGACCGTCGTGGAGCAGGTTGCAGGCGGCCAGCAGCGTCGAGGCGCCGGCGAGTGTCAGCAGCGTTTGAAACTTCATGGATATCCGTCGATCGGGTGAACGCCGCGTAGTCTGCAACGTCCGCGTGCCGGGCGCGGTATCCATTTGTAACCAATTGCACGGATGGCCGGCACGACCGTGTGACGCCCTCGCCTATTGACGCTCCTGCTTCACGCGGCTGACCAGCTGCGTCGGGCTCACGAACTGCAACGCGATCACGACCCACACGAGCGTGATCGCCATGTAGATCATCGCCATCGCGTCGATCGACTGCGGCGCGCGCACGCCGGTCGAGAACACCGCGTAATACAGCGCGACGACGAGCGTCTGCGTGCTCGGCCCCGCAGTGAAGAACGTCAGCTCGAACATCCCGATCGTGCGCACCAGCACCAGCAGCCCGGCCGCGAGCATGCCGGGCACCAGCAGCGGCAGCAGCACGTAGCGGAAATAGCGCCACGTGTTCGCGCCGAAGATGCGCGCGGCGGCTTCGAGGTTCGGATCGATCTGCTCGATGAACGGCGTCATCACGAGGATCACGAACGGCAGCGCCGGCACGAGGTTCGCGAGGATCACGCCGGGCAGCGTGCCCGCGAGCCCGATCTTGTACATCACGGTCGCCATCGGGATCCCGTACGTGACGGGCGGCACCATCAGCGGCAGCAGGAACACCAGCAGCGCAAGGCGCTTGCCGCGAAACTGCACGCGCGCGAGCGCATACGCGGCCGGCACGCCGAGCGCGATCGACAGCAGCACGACCGCGCCGACGACTTCGACGGTCACCCACAACACGCTCGCGAGCTGGAAGTCCTCCCACGCCTTCGCGTACCAGTGCAGCGTGAAGCCTTGCGGCAGCGGCGTGCCGAACCAGCGCGTCGCGACCGAATTCACCGCGACGGTCGCGATCAGCAGCATCACGTTCAGCAGGAAGAACGCCATCAGCCCCCAGACGAGCGCCTTCCAGGCACGGCCGGCGAGGTTGCTTTTCATCCGGTGCGGTTTCCTTGCGTCGACGGGCCGCGCGTCGGGCGCGTCATGCTTCGGCGGCCAGGTGCGCGCGGCATGATTGTCGGTCGCCATCAGCCCTTGCCTCCCGTGACCGCGCCCGTATAGAAGAAGCGGCGCGCGCCGAGCATCGACGCGACCACCAGCAACTGCACGAAGCCCATCACGATCGCGATCGCCGACGCGAGCGAATAGTCGTAGCTCTCGAATGCGGCTTCGGCCGCCGCGATCGAGATCACGCGTGTCGGCCCGGCCGGCGCACCGAGCAGCACGGCCGACGGGAACACCGAGAACGCCTGCACGAACGACAGGCACGCGGCCATCGTGAGCCCCGGCACGAGCAGCGGCAGGTAGATCTGCCGGAACTGTTGCCACGGGTTCGCGCCGAGTGTCGCGGCCGCACGCGCGAGCGTCGGGTCGATGCCGCTGATGTACGACAGCATCAGCAGGAACGCGAACGGAAAGCCCGACACGATCAGCGACAGCAGCACGCCCCAGTAGTTGTGCGTGAGGCGCACTTCGTCGGTGTACAGGTGCAGCCCCTGCAGCGCCTGCGGAAACCAGCCGTTCGGCCCGAAATACGTGAGCATCCCGTCGGCGACGAGCACCGTGCCGAGCGTGACGGGAATCACGAGCAGCGTCGTGACGAATTTCTGGTACGGCGAATTGCGGCGCAGCGCGAACGCGACGGGCACCGCGATGCCGACGTTGAGCAGCGTCGCCGGCACCGCGAGCTTCAGCGTGACGAGCACGGTCGGCCACATCGCGGTATCGGTGAAGAACTGCACGTAGTTCGCGAGCGCGCCGCCGCCGTTCATCGGCTGGAACGACAGCACGAGGCCGTACGCGAACGGATAGATGAACAGCGCGACGATGAACGCAAGCGCGGGCGTGACGAGCCACGCCTTCGGGTCGCGCGGCGCGCCGGACGCGAGCGTGCTCATGCGGGCTCCGCGGCGTAGACGAGCGTACGCGATGGCGCGACGCGCAGCCTCAAGCGCTCGCCTTCCGCGAATTCGCCGGCGACACGCGCCCAGATCGCGCCGAACGGCGTGACCGCACGGATCAGCGAATCGCGGCCGCCGTATTCGACCGTTTCGACGGTCGCATCGAATGCGTTGTCGCCGCCCGCGTCCGCGCGCTCGATGTCGTCGGGACGCAGTGCGACCACGACGTCCTTCGCGTCGAAGCCGGCCATCGGTATCCCCGTGAGCCGTACCCCGCCGGCTGTGATTTGAACGCCATCGCCGGCCATCCCTTCGAGCGTGAACGGCAGCACGTTGCGATAGCCCATGAAACGCGCGACATGCAAGTTGTGCGGGCGCGTATAGACGTCCTTGGGCGACGCGACCTGCTGCACGACGCCCTCCTTCATCACGACGATGCGGTCGGCCATCGACAACGCTTCATCCTGGTCGTGCGTCACGTAGATCGTCGCGCGTTCGAGCTGCGTGTGGATGCGGCGGATCTCGGCACGCATCTCGATGCGCAGCTTCGTGTCGAGGTTCGACAGCGGCTCGTCCATCAGCACGAGCGGCGGCTCGATCACGATCGCGCGCGCAATCGCGACGCGCTGCTGCTGCCCACCGGACAGTTGTCCCGGCAGCTTGCCCTCGTGGCCGACGAGCTGCACGAGTTCGAGCGCCTGCTGCGCGCGCCGCCGCGTTTCCTGTTTCGGCACGCCGCGCATCTTGAGGCCGAAGCCGACGTTGTCGAGCACCGACATGTGCGGAAACAGCGCGTAGTTCTGGAACACCATCCCGAAGCCGCGGCGCTCGGGCGGCAGCACGTCGATGCGCGCGTCGTCGAGCCAGATGCCGCCGCTCGACAGCGGCTGCAGCCCCGCGATGCAGTTCAGCGCGGTCGACTTGCCGCAGCCCGACGGGCCCAGCAGCGCGATGAATTCGCCGCGCCGGATCTCGAGGTCGAGCCCGTTCAGCGCGGCGACCTGCGCGCCTTCCGAGTTGGTGAAACTGCGGCACACGCCGTCGAGCCGTAACCGTTCGAAACTGTGCTTCATTCCGCGAACTCCATCGACGCGGGCGCCGCGGCGCCCGCCGGTTCAGGCGTCACTTCGACTTCTGCGAACCGATCTCGCGGTCCCACTTCTGGAACGCGGCGACCATCGCCTGCGCGCTGAGCGGCTGCACGTGCGGGCGATCGGCGAGCAGCTTCGCGTACTCGGGGCGGCCGAACTTGCGGACCACCTCCTGGCTGTGCGCGGGCGCCATCTCGAGCGTCACGCCCTTCACCGCGGGGCCCGGATAGAAATAGCCGTCGTCGTAGGTCATCGCCTGCTGCGCCGGTTCGAGCAGGAAGTTCATCAGCTTGAACAGCACGTCGAGCTTTTCCTTCGGCACGCCCTTCGGGATCACCATGTAGTGGGCGTCGTTGACCCACGTCATGTTGTCGAATGCCTGGATTTTGAACTCGGCCGGCACGATGCCGAGCGCGCGCGGGTTGAGGTCCCAGCCCGTGACGGTCACGGTCATGTCGCGCGTGCCTTCGCCGAGTTCCTTCATCACCGCCGACGTGCCGCCCGGGTAGTACGGCACGCAGTCGTTCAGCGCCTTCAGGAACGCCCAGGTCTTGTCCCAGCCGTTGACCGGATCCTGCGGATTCTTGTCGCCGAGCACGTACGGCAGCCCCATCAGGAACGTGCGGCCGGGGCCCGAATTCGCCGGGCGCGCATAGATCAGCTTGTTCGGGTGCGCCTTGCACCAGGCGAGCAACTGGTCGGGCGTCTTCGGCGGGGTGCTGACCTTCGCCGGGTTGTATTCGAGCAGCGGGCCGGCCGGCATGTAGGTGACTTCGAGGCCGAAGCCCTGCGCGAGATCCTGCATCTTGCGCGGGCCGGGCGCGTACTTGTCGAGCACGCCGGGGAACGCGGCCGCGTCGTCGGGCAGGAGTTTCAACCACAGGTTCTGTTCGATGCCGGCGGCCAGCGCGTCGGTGCCCGTCAGCACGAGGTCGATGTCGGAGCGCCCCGCCGCCTGCATCGCCTTGATCTTGCCCGGCAGCTGCGGCGCCGGCGCATTCGTGAACGTGACGTTCGACACGAGGGTCGGGTTCTTGTCCCGGAACGCCTCGATGGCCTTCTGCGTGAGCTGCAGGTTGCCTGCGACGTCGACGATGTTCAGTGACACGGGCGCTGCAACGGCCGCCGCGGCCGTCAGCGTGAAACCCAGTGCGAGTGCGATCCGGCGGACACGGCGAGCGATCGTGGTGGTGTTCATGTCTCCTCACTTCGGTCGGTGGATGGGACCTTTCTTTTCAGGAAATCATGACGGCGTTATACGATGTCGGTCAACAAAAAACCACGACGCGCGGGGCGGGACTTTCCCTGACAAAAACCTTCCGTATGTCAACGATTGGCGTGCTGACCGACATTGTGGAGCGGCGCGGCACCGAATGGGCGGCGTGTTAGGACGTCATATCTCGGTGAAAGGCGAGATGCGATCGGTTCGGGGCCGTATCACGGCTGAGGGTGACGGGAGTCGCGCCGGAACCCGGCCGGGCCGGCGCGTGGTGGAGAGATCTTCAGTCAGGCCGCGCGGAGCGCCGCCACTTCACCGATCAGCCGTTCGGCGTCATGCCACTCGCCATACCCGGACGCCGGGTTCAGGTGTCCGACCTCGCCGAGATCGACGAGCTTGCTGCCCCACCCGGCCGCGAACGCCTCGGCGCGCTCGAAGCGCGCGAGCGGATCGTTGCGGCTCGCGGCGACGATGCTCGGGAACGGCAGCCGTTGCGTCGGCACGGGCGTCCAGCCGTGTGCGTCGATTGCTTCCGGCGATGGATAGCCGGCGGGCATCGGCGTCTCGAGATCGGCCGGCGCCGCGAGCAGCGCGCCGTGGATCGCGCGCGTGGCCTGCAGCGCCCAATGGACGGTAATCATCACGCCCGCGCTGTGCGCGACGAGAATCACGGGGCCGTCGATCGCGGCCAGCGCCGCATCGAGTGCCGCAACGCGTGCGGCGCGGCTCAGCTTGTCGGCTTCGAGCGGCGCGACGGAGCGCGCATTCGGCAAGCGCCGTTCGAGATGCGTCTGCCAGTGGTCTTCGACGTGATCGCGCAAGCCGGGCACGATCAGGATGGTGGGCGCGGTCGCCAGGGTCATGCAGCCTCCGGAAGGGTTCAGGAAAGTTGAGACGCGCGCCGTTCGCGTTCGACGCGCGCGAGATCGGCCGCGTAGCTCGTGCGTCCGATCGCGAACAGCACGGCGGCCGCGAGCGGCACGACGGGAATCCATTGCAGTGCGCCGACGAGGCCGGCGCGATCGGCGGCCCACCCCGTCAGCAGCGGGCCCGGCGCCATGCCGAGCAGGTTGTTCGCGAGCGTGAGCGTCGCGAACGCCGACGCATGGATCGCGGCCGGCGTCAGGTTCGCGACCATCGCGCCCGATGCGCCGGACGCGCCCGCGCCGACCAGCATGCCCGCGCAGATCAACGCGAGCTGCAGCGGCCCCGGCGGCAACCGGAACGCGATCGCGAGGCAAACACCGGTGAGCACGCAATAGGCGATCGCGGTCAGCCATTTGCGCGAGCCGTCGGCACGCCCGACGCGGTCGGTGACGACGCCGCAGCCGACCATCCCGACGCCCGCGATCAGCACGAAGCCGGCCGCGAGCACGGCCGCACGGTCGGGCGCCATCGCGTAGTAGCGGTTCAGGTAGCTCGGCAGCCACGCGAACAGCGCGCCGGGCACGAACAGGTGCAGCCCGCTGCCGAGATACGCGCAGATCACCGAGCGCGACGCGAACAGCCCCGCCATCAGCGCGCGCACGCTGCCGCGCAGGCCGCGCGGCGCGTCGGCGTCGCGCCGGCACGGTTCGACGCGGCACGCGGCGAGCCGCCGCTCGGTCACCACGCAGCGATACGCGACGAGCAGCACGATGCCGAGCGCGGCCATCACGCCGAACGACCAGCGCCAGCCGAGATGCGCGCCGACCAGCCCGCCGAGCGCCATCCCGAACACCGAGCCGAACGCGCCGCCGGCCATGAACGCGCCGGTCAGCGTCGCGCGCAGCCGGGCCGGAAAGATGCTGAGGATCAGCGCGACGCCGACGCTGCCGTACGCGGCTTCGCCGAGCCCGACGAGGCCGCGCGCGACCAGCATTTCCGCGTAGTTGGTCGACAGCGCGCAGCCGAGCGTCGCGACGCTCCACAACGCGGCCATCAGCACGATGCTGCGCACGCGCCCGAAGCGGTCGGCGAGCACCGACAGCGGAAACGTCAGCAGGCCGACCAGCAGCGCAACGACGCCGGACAGCGAGCCGAGCTGCGTGTCCGACAGCGCCCACGCGTGCTTGAGCAGCGGAAACACCGCGTTGAGCACCTGCCGCGACATGTAGTCCGACAGCAGCAGCCCGACGGTCAGTCCGAACACGAGCCACGCATACGCGGGCGCGCGCCGCTCGGTGGCCGCCAGGTCCTGCAGCGACGGCTCGACGTGATGAATCAACATGCGTGTCTCCTCCGGCACCGGGGCGGCAATGCGCCGGCGCGGCTTGCGCGGCCCCGCTCCGTCCGGCGGAGCTTGCCTCGCGCGCCGCGCGAGGATGGGTGCCGCGCCACATCGATCGGCGGGCGGCGTTTGCGGGCCGCCCGGATGCGCTGCGCGTCAGGCCGCGCGCAGCGGCACGCTCAGCTGGCCCGGCCGGCGGTTCGGTGCCATGCCGAGCTGCGCGAGCGTTTCGTCGACGCCGTCGTACTGCACGCCGATCCGGTAGATCGCCTTCGCTTCCTTGCCGGTCGCGATGTCGCGGCCGAGTTCGCGCGCAATCCGCGCGCACTGCTCGACCTGCTGCACCGACGTCATCCGGTTGCCCTTCTGGTCGATGATCGTGTCCTCGATCCCGCAGCGCGGATGCAGGCCCAGCGCCATCGCGACCGTGTTGATCGGCAGCACGTTCTTCATCAGCGATTCGAGCGTGATGCACGCGCCGTCCGGGCAGCGCCGCACGAACTCCATGAAGTTGTACGGATTGGGGCCGTCGAAGCCGCCGCCGATGCCGACCCACGTGACGTTCAGCGGGCCGCGGTAGACGCCGCGCCGGATGATCCGTTCGAGCGTTTCGAGCGCATGCATGCCGGTCAGCTGGAAATGCGGCTGGATGCCGGCCGCCTGCAGCCGGCGCAGATGCTCGTCGACCCAGCCCGGGCCGGCCGGCACCGTCATCTCGCGGTACGCGTCCCACAGCGCGGCTTCGTTCAGCGACGTGCCGGCGATGTCCTTGCGGTTCATCAGCTCGGTGATGTTCATCTGCACGGTGTTGATCGCGACCGTCACCTGGTCGGGCTTCGGCGTCAGCTCGGCGAGCATGTGGCGCGTGTCGTCGGACAGCCATTTCGCTTCGGCGCCGTCGCCTTCCGGCGCGAACGA
This sequence comes from Burkholderia arboris, assembly GCF_902499125.1. Lineage (GTDB taxonomy): Bacteria > Pseudomonadota > Gammaproteobacteria > Burkholderiales > Burkholderiaceae > Burkholderia > Burkholderia arboris. The sequence goes on along the minus strand of NZ_CABVPX010000002.1, from coordinate 269,531 downwards.
GATCGAGCCGCCGACCTGCAGGATCATGTCGGGCACCGCTTCACGCAGCCGGCCGAGCAGCTCGTTGAATTTCGACAGCCGCTTGCTGCCCTTGCCGTCGAGTTCGCGCACATGCAGGTGCAGCACGGTCGCGCCTGCGTTGTAGCAGTCGACGGCCTTCTGCACGTGCTCGTCCATCGTCACCGGAATGTCTTCCGGAAAATCGGCCGGCATCCATTCGGGGCCGTACGGCGCGACCGTGATGACCACCTTGTCCTGGTTTTCCGGGTGCAGCGAATCGTCGAGAAATTGCATGTCGTCCTCCAGTGGAAATCGTTGTATTTCGGGCGTACGGGCGTGCGTATCCCGCCGTGCCGGGCGGCGAGCCCGGCGCGTCGTATGTGGGATTGCGGATCGGTTAAGGTGCGGGCGCGCTCAGAACGGCACGTCGCCGACGATGCCCGCGCGCTCCATCCGGCGTACGCACGGCGGGTAGTCCATCACCGCGTAATGCTGCGTGCTGCGGTTGTCCCAGATCGCGACGCTGTTCTTCTTCCAGCGCCAGCGCACCTGGTATTCGGGGATCGTGGCCTGGCTGATCAGGTATTGCAGCAACTGGCCGGCGCCGGGGTTCGCGTCCTGGCCGAAGCGCACGCGGCCGGGCGTGTGGAAGTTCGTGAAATGCGTCGCGAACGCGTTCACGTACAGCACCTTCTCGCCGGTTTCCGGATGCGTGCGCACGACCGGATGCTCGGCATCCGGATACTGCGCCTTCAACGCGAGCCGCTTGTCGATCGGCATCGCCGCGCCGAAGCTCGCCTCGATGCTGTGGCGCGCGCGCAAGTCGGCGATCTGCTGCTTCACGTGGTCGGGCAGGTTCTCGTAAGCGAGCACCATGTTCGCCCACATCGTGTCGCCGCCAACCGGCGGACCCTCGATGCAGCGCAGCACACAGCCGAACGGCGGCGCCACGCGCCAGCTCGCATCGCTGTGCCACGCATTCTCGTAGCGGTCGTTCGGCTGGTCGGGCGACTTGTAGATCCGCACGAGCCCCGGGTGCTCGGGATCGCTGCCGGCGACCGGATGATCCTCGAGCTCGCCGAAGCGCCGTGCGAACGCAACGTGTTCGGCGCGCGTGATGTCCTGGTCACGCAGGAACAGCACGCGATGCCGCAGCAACTGCGCGCGGATTTCGGCGAACAGGCCGTCGTCGTGCACGGCGTCGGCGAGGCTCACATCCAGCAGTTCCGCGCCGAGCGCGCAGGTCAGGGGTTCGACTCGCATGCGCGTCTCCTCAGACGATGAACACCGACGAACCGGTCGTCTTGCGCGATTCGAGATCGCGGTGTGCCTGCGCGGCGTCCTGCAGCGCGTAGCGCTGGTTGATCCCGATCTTGATACGGCCGGCCGCGACGTGCGCGAACAGTTCGCCGGCCAGGTCGTTCTTTTCGGCCGGATCGGCGATGTAGTCGGCCAGCGCCGGGCGCGTCAGGTACAGCGAGCCCTTCATCGCGAGACGCTGCGGATCGAACGGCGGGATCGGGCCCGACGCGGTGCCGACGCACACCATCAGCCCGCGCCGCTTCAGCGAATCGAGCGAGCCTTCGAAGGTGTCCTTGCCGACGCTGTCGAACACGACGTCGACGCCTGCGCCGTTCGTCAGTTCGCGCACGCGCTTCGCGACGTCCTCGCGACTGTAGTCGATCGTATGGTCGCAGCCGTGGGCGCGGGCGATCGCGGCCTTGTGCTCGCTCGACACGGTGCCGATGACCGTGAGCCCGAGCAGCTTCGCCCATTGCGACACGATCAGCCCGACGCCGCCGGCCGCCGCATGCAGCAGGATCGTGTCGCCCGGCGCGAACGCGTGGATGCGGCGCAGCAGATAGGCCGACGTGAGCCCGCGCATCGTCATCGCGGCGGCGGTCTCGCACGAAATGCCGGCCGGCAGCCGGACGAGCGGCGCGGCCGGGATCAACCGCTCGGTGCTGTACGCGCCAAGCGTGTTCAGGAAGCCCGTGTAAGTCACCCGATCGCCGACGGCGACGTTCGTCACGCCGGGGCCGACGGCCTCGACCACGCCGGCCGCCTCGACGCCGATGCCGGCGGGCAGCGGCACCGGATACAGGCCGCTGCGGAAATACGTGTCGGCGAAATTCAGGCCGACCGCTTCGTGCCGCAGGCGCACCTGGCCGGCGCCCGGATCGCCGACGTCGACTGCCTCCCAGCGCAGCACGTCGGGGCCGCCGGTTTCGTGGAATCGCACTGCATGTGCCATTTTGTTCTCCGTATGTTGTCAGTCCGATGCGCGTCGCGCATCGTCAGGTCCAGTCATGCCCGGCGGCGTCGCGGTTGCGCGGTCCGCCGGCGGTTCGTCCAGTTCGTTCCAGTCCGCGTCGCCCAGGTAGCGCCGCGCGGCCGGGAAAATCACGCCTTCCATCCGCCCCATCTGCTCGAACGCGCCGTGCGCATAGCGAGCCAGCGCTGCGTCGAACGCGGCCGACGGCAGCCCGTCTGCGGCGATCCGGGCGAGCGCGCCGAGCGCTTGCGCGTCGCGCTGCCGCTGGCGGTCGAGTTCGTCCAGTTCGGCCGCGACGCACTCCGCGCGGACGCGCAATGCCGCGAAGAGCCGCGCTTCGGTGGCCGTGCGGAAACGCGCGTCCTGCAGCGCGGCGAGCGAGGCCAGTGCACCCGGTGCGTCGACCGCTTGCCGCTGCAGTTCGTTCGCCGTTGGCCCGGACCCCATCAGCGCCTGCAGCAGCACGCCGGCCATGCGATGCGCATCGAGACAACGCGCCATCACGCGCGCCTCGGCGGGCGTCCGGTGCGACGTGCACACCAGCACCGGCACGGCGCTCGTCGCGAGCAGATGCTGCCGTTGCGTGCATTGCGCCGCATCGGCATCCGGCGGCAGTGCCGCGACGCCAATCAGGTCGCAACCGAGCTCGCCGGCAAGCGCGCCGGGCGATGCGTCGCCGCTTGCCGGGTGGCCGGCCCCCGCGATCGCATGGGACAGGCCCTGCGCCCGCGCGGCGGCTTCCACTTTCGCACCGTGTTCCGGCAGCCGCGCTCCGGATAAACGCGAGTCCGGCGCGGCGGCGGGCAGGACGAACGTGACCCGCGCGCCGACCGCCCGCGCCAGTTCCAGTGCATGGCCGATCGCGTCGATGCCGCCGGGCACGCCGTCGACCGTCACGAGCAGATGGCGGTACATCGCGCCGCTCCGCTTATCCGGCGGTCGGCGCGCTGCGCCGTGTGCCGGTCGATACGATCTTCATGGGTGCCCTCCTCGCGGCGTTCGTCATGTATCGGAACCCATGCTATCGACGCGGCGCCGGTGCGGCCCCACTCGTCGCGGGGGGGATTGACGGGCGAATACGGTTCGGCCGATCCTTCCCCCCACGCCCACCCCGGACGCTGGCCCGCACGGCCCCGCCGGATTCCGACTGCTGCCCAGATGGCCCACCCACCCGATCGCGCCGACGCGCCCCCCACCGAACTGGTCCTGAAGACGACCGCGCCGCGCGTGCCGGCGCAGTTGCTCGCCCGCGCGCGGCTGAGCCTCGCCGCGCCGGCGTTCGACGGCCGGCCGGTCACGCTGGTACAGGCGCCGGCCGGGTACGGCAAGACGTCGCTGCTCGCGCAATGGCGCCGCGAAACCCTCGCGCTCGGCCGCGCGGTCGTGTGGCTGTCGGCCGACGAGCGCGACGACGCACCGCGGCTGCTGCAGGGGCTCGTGCAGGCCGTGCGCACCGGCTGCGCGCGGCCCGGCTTCGGGCGGCTGATCCCGGGCGGTGCGGCGCGCGCGCTGGACGGCCTGACCGCGTGGCTCGCGGAAGTCGCGCAACTGTCGATGGACGCGCTGCTGATCGTCGACGATGCCGAGCGGCTGCCGGGCGCCGGCCTCGACGCGCTGATCTACGTGCTGCACAACGCGCCGCAGAACCTGCATGTCGTCGTCGCCGCGCGGCGCGGGCTCGATCACGCGGCCGGCGATCTGCTCGCCGGCGGGCAATGCACGCTCGCGGGCCCCGACTGGCTGCGCTTCACGCTCGACGAGACGATCGCGCTGGTCGGTGCGCGCTTCGCGCAACGGGTGGACGCCGACGGGTGCGCGCGGCTGTTCGAACGCGTCGACGGCTGGCCGCTCGGGCTGCAGCTCGCGATGGCCGCGATGGCGCGCTCGGCCGATCCGCGCCAGGCGGTCGACGCGCTCGCCGCACGCATGGACGGCACGCGCGACCGGCTCGTCGAACTGCTGCTCGCGAACCAGTCGGCTGACGACACCGCGTTCCTGACACGCACGAGCGTCGCCGATCGCCTGCATCCGTCGTTGTGCGCGGCGCTGCTCGACGATGCGAACGCACCCGACCGGCTCGCACGGCTTGCGCGCGACACGCCGCTGTTCATTGCATCGGACGATTCGGACTGGTGCCGGCTGCATCCGCTCGTGCGCGACACGCTGCGCGACCGCCTGGCCACACGTTCCGACGTCGAGCGCAGCACGCTGCATGCGCGCGCGGCCGCATGGCTCGATGCGCACGGGATGAGCGAGGAAGCCGCGCGCCACGCGTACGCGGCCGGCCAGTTCGAGGCCGCGTACGCGCTCGCGCAGCGCTGCCTCGAGGATGCGATCAAGCAGGGCCGCATCAACGATGTGCTCGACTGGCTCGCGCTGCTGCCCGACGCGGAACTCGACAAGCGCCCGACGCTACGGATCGCGGTCGCATGGGCGCTGGCGCTCGGCGAGCGTCATGTCGAGGCGCAGCGCCAGATCGCGGGGATCCTCGCGGATGGCGGCACGCCGGCCGCGATGCGCTACGAATGCGCGCTGATCCTCAGCGCGGCCGCGTATTACGCCGACGAAATCGACCGCTTCGTCGAGCTGTTCGAGCCGTGGGCCGACTTCACGCCGCCGGCGGCGACATGGCTCGCGCAGATGCACGCGAACCGGCTGTCGGCGCGCGCGATCATCGTCGGCGAACCCGCGCAGGCGCGCCGTTTCCAGCAGGCCGCACCGCGCGGCGAAACGGCGGCCGGGTTCGGCTATGTCGCCCGCTGGGGCGAGCTGATCGCGGGCCTGAGCTACCTGCGCGAAGGCCAGATCCGGCTCGCGGACGACGTGCTGTCGCCGGCGCTGGCGCGTGCGGAGGCCGATCTCGGGCGCCGCCATCCGCTGACCTGCATGTTCGCGGCGATGTGCGCGGCCATCGCGTACGAGGCCGATCGCGTCGACCAGGCGGCCGCGTTGCTCGCGAACCGGCTCGACGTGCTCGAACACGCGGGCACGCCCGATACCGTGCTGCTCGGCTATCGCACGGCCGCGCGCATCGCGCTGCTGCGCGGCGTCGAGCATCGCGCGATCGACCTGCTCGAAGCGCTCGACGCGATGGGTGTCGCGCGCCGGCTGCCGCGCCTGTCGGTCGCGAGCCTTGCCGAGCAGGTGCGCATTCACGCGGCGCGCTATCGCGAGGCCACCTGCCATGCGCTCGTCGAGCGGATCGACGCGATCGCCGCGGCGCAATTTCCGGCGCACGGGCCGTTGTGGCGGCGCCCCGTCGTGCTGCTGCAGGCGACCGCGCATGCGGGCGCGGCGCTCGCCGCGCGCCGCTGGGACGATGCGAGCGCGGCGCTCGACGAAGCGGCCGTGCTGGCCCGCGAAATGAGCATGGGGCGCGAGCGCATCGAGATCATGGCGCTCAGCGCGTTCGCGCTCGAACAGTCGGGGCATGGCGGCCGCACGCTGCTCGACGAGGCGATGAATCTCGCCGACATGTTCGGACTCACGCGCACGCTTGCCGACGCGCATCCGGCCGTCGCCGACTGGGCGCGCCGCGTCGGCGACGAGGCGCTCGCCGGCGACGGCCCCGCCCGGCACGCGCTGCCGCAGCCGCGGATCGTGCCGCCGGCCCCGCGCGGTGCGGCGAGCCCGCGCGCGGTGCCGAGCGTCGTGCTGACGCCGAAGGAGCGCGCGATCCTCGAGCTGCTCGCACGCAACCTGTCGAACAAGGAGATCGCGGTCGCGCTCGCCGTCGGCGAGGAAACCGTGAAATGGCACCTGAAGAACCTGTTCGGCAAGCTCGACGCGAGCTCGCGCAAGCATGCGGTGCGCCGCGCGCTGGTGCTCGGGCTGCTCGAAAGCGCGCCCTGAGATCGGCCTGAATCCCTTGCCCCTGGCCGCATAGCCGCCCGTCCCTCCCCGTTCGATTCTCCGCAACCCTGCCCCCCGTGCGTGGGGGGGAGCGGCTGCCCGCCGTTGCGTAGTCTTTCCGCACGGCTCGCACCGGCGCCGCTTGTCGCGCCTTCCCGCCTGCCTCGATGTTGCCCCGCTTTACCCGGACGGGCTCGATCCCGTCCGGCCCATGACAACCCGGAGACTTCATGAAGACGAAACTGGCCGCGCTCGCGGCGCTTGCCGGCTGTTCGGCCCTCGCGCACGCGCAATCCTCCGTCACGCTCTACGGCGTGATCGACTCGGGCCTGCTGTACCAGAGCACGTCGGCTGCGTCGTTCAGCCCGACCGCGCCGAATACGGGCAAGGTGTTCCGCATGAAGGACGGCGGCATCTATTCGAGCTTCTGGGGCATCCGCGGCAGCGAGGACATCGGCGGCGGCTACAAGGTCAACTTCAAGCTGCAGGGTTCGTTCGACAGCGGGACCGGCAAGCTGCAGCTGAGCGATACGCCGGGCGCCGTCGCGATCTTCAACCAGGTCGCGTCGCTCGGCGTGTCGGGCCCGTTCGGCTCGTTTACGGCCGGCCGCCAGATCGTGCCGATGATCTATGCGATGGCCGACACCGACGTGCGCAACGCGCAGTTCTTCGGCAGCGTGCTGACCGCATGGCTCGGCCTGAACACCGCCGCCGGCTGGCCGGGCACGAGCACCAACGGCGCGATCGGCGCGCTGTACGACAGCAATGCGCTCGTCTATCAGTCGCCGGCGTTCGCGGGCGCGACGATCGCACTCGAATACGCGCCGGGCGGCGTCGCCGGGCAGCTCCAGGGCGGCACGCGCGAGTCCGTCGTGCTCAGGTATGCGAACTACGGGCTGAACGCGTCGGCCGTCTACTACAACGGGCACGATACGAATCCGGCGCCGGGCGTCGCGCCGACCGGCGTCGACAACAATCGCTTTTTTTACGTCGGCGCGAAATACACGATCCACGACTTTTCGGTGTCGGCGTCGTACGGCAACGGCAGGAATCCGTCGCATGCGGACAAGGTGAACCTCGACATGCTGTCGGCCGGCGTCGGATACCGCTTCACGCCCGCGTTGCAGGTCACGTCCGCCGTGTACTACCTGAAGGATCGCAACCGCTCGGAGAACCGTTCGACGGCGGTTGTGCTCGCGGCCGACTACAGCCTGTCAAAGCGGACGATGGTCTATGCGCAGGTCGGCCGCGTGAACAACCGCGGCACGATGGACCAGATGCTCGTGTACGGGCAGCCGGTCGCGCCCGGCGTCGGCACGACGGCCGCGATGATCGGGCTGCGGCACAACTTCTGACGGCTTCGGGCGGGGTGGCGGCGGCCGGCCGAGGCCGGCGCCTGCATCGATTCCGGGGATCGGCTACAGTGGGCGTCTTTGGCGCGCGCCGGCCCGCCGCCGCGCCGCGGATCGTGCGCGAGCGCGGTGGCACGGACGGCGCGCGGATCCTTCACTTCGACGAGCGAACCTTCATGCCCGATCTGTCCGCCTTCCCGATTACGCACAAGTGGCCGGCCCAGCATCCCGACCGTCTCCAGCTGTACTCGCTGCCGACGCCGAACGGCGTCAAGGTGTCGATCATGCTCGAGGAAACCGGCCTGCCTTACGAGCCGCACCTCGTGCGCTTCGACACGAACGACCAGCTGTCGCCCGAATTCCTGTCGCTGAACCCGAACAACAAGATCCCGGCGATCATCGACCCGAACGGCCCCGACGGCAAGCCGCTGCCGCTGTTCGAATCGGGCGCGATCCTGATCTATCTCGCGGACAAGACGGGCCAGCTGATCCCGAAGGATCTCGCCGGCCGCTACGAGACGCTCCAGTGGGTGATGTTCCAGATGGGCGGCATCGGGCCGATGTTCGGCCAGCTCGGCTTCTTCCACAAGTTCGCCGGCCGCGACTTCGAAGACAAGCGTCCGCGCGACCGCTACGTCGACGAGTCGAAGCGCCTGCTCGCCGTGCTCGACGCGCATCTCGCGAACCGCCAGTGGGTGATGGGCGATACCTACACGATCGCCGACATCGCGATCTTCCCGTGGGTGCGCAACCTCGTCGGCTTCTACGAAGCGGGCGACCTGGTCGGCTTCAGCGAATTCCGGCACGTCGCACGCGCGCTCGACGCGTTCGTCGCGCGCCCGGCCGTCGCACGCGGGCTCAACATTCCGGCACGCGGTTAAGCGACCGGGCAGCCGCGCGGGCGCGCCGTGTGCGGCCCGCGCGCTGCGCGAGCCCGCCGCATTGCACGGCGGGCGTTTTTTTGCCCGCGCGACGCGTCCGCGTCACGCCTGCGGCGGCGCTACTTGCCGCCCGGCGCTTCCGGCGCAGGACTTTCCAGCCCCGTCAGCAGCTTGCCCAGCAATTGCGACAACTGGGCCTGTTCCGCGTCCGACAGCGCGGCCAGCAGCGCGCGCTGGTTGTCGAGGTGCGCGACGACCGCGTCGTCGATCAGCGCGCGGCCGGTGTCCGTCAGCGCGACGAGCGTGCCGCGCCCGTCGGCCGGGTTCGGCCGCCGCTCGACCCAGCCGGCCTTCTGCAGCCGGTTGATGCGCGCGGTCATCCCGCCCGACGACATCATCAGCGCGTCGTACAACGCCGTCGGCGTCAGCGCGAACGGCGCCCCGCCGCGCCGCAGCGTCGCGAGCACGTCGAATTCGCCCGGCTGCATCCCGTAGCGCGCAAACAGCGGATTGAGACGGTCGCGCGCGATCACGAGCGCGGCTTCCTGCAGCCGCCCCATCACCACCATCGACGACGCGTCCAGATCCGGACGCTCGGCGCGCCATTGCGCGAGCGCATGCGCGGCTCGATCCATTAACCCTCCTCGGCTCACCAGTTATCTTGACGTCGAGATAAATCAGCATTTATCTTGATGTCGAGATACTTTACCTGAAAACGCACGGCGCCTCGTTGGCAGCCGTCACCGATATCGAGGGCCTCGCCGATGAATCGCTTCACTTCCCCCGGATGGCGGCTTGCCGCCATCGTGCTCGTCGGGCTGAACCTGCGGCCCGCGCTGGCCGCGGTTGGCCCGCTGCTCGACATGATCCAGCGCGCGACCGGTATCGGCGACGGCACGGCCAGCCTGCTGACGACGATCCCGATCCTGCTGATGGGGCTCGGCGCACTGGGCGCGCGGCGCCTGCAGCGCGTGACCGGCATCGCGGGCGGCGTCTGGCTGGGTGTCGCGCTGATCGGGCTGGCCTGCGTGTCGCGGATCGGCGCGCAGCACGCGTGGCTGCTGCTCGCGAGCGCCTGCTGCGCGGGCGTCGGGATCGCGATGGTGCAGGCGCTGCTGCCCGGCTTCGTGAAGGCGCATTTCGCGACGCGCATCGGCGGCGCGATGGGCGTCTATTCGACGTCGATCATGGGCGGTGCAGTGCTCGCAAGCGTCGTCGCGCCGTTCGCTGCAGCGCGCTGGGGCTGGCTCGCCGCACTCGCGGGCTGGGCGCTGCCAGCCGTGGTGGCCGCGCTCGCGTGGCCGCTTGCCAGCCGCGGCGGCGACGGCTTTGCCGCCGCGCCGGCCTCGACGTCGAATGCGCAGCCGTCGCGCTCGCCGCGCGCATGGCGGCTCGCGCTGTTCTTCGGGATCGCGACGGGCGCCTACACGCTCGTGCTCGCCTGGCTGCCGCCGTACTACATGCGGCTCGGCTGGTCGCCGACGGCGGCCGGCAGCCTGCTCGGCGGCGTGACGCTCGCGGAAGTCGTCGCGGGGTTGACGATCTCGGCGACGATCGACCGCCTGCCCGATCGCCGGCCTGCGCTGCATGCGGCGATCGTGTCGCTGTTGGCCGGGTTGCTGGTGATGCTGGCCGCGCCCGAAGCGCTCGCGCTGCCGGCCGCGCTGCTGCTCGGCGCGGGAATCGGCGCGCTGTTCCCGCTGTCGCTGATCGTCACGGTCGACCATGCGGCGACGCCGGCCGATGCCGCATCGTTGACGGGGTTCGTGCAGGGTGTCGGCTATTTGATCGCCGGATCGTTCCCGTTCGCGGCCGGTATCGTGCGCCAGCATCTCGCGGATTTGACGCCTGCGTGGATCGCGATGGCGTGCCTGTGTGTCGTGCTGTTCGCGCTGGCGGCCGGGTTTGCGCCGCGGTTGGCGCGGCAGGTTGCGCGCGCCTAGGCGACTGTCCTCGCGTTAGCCGTCAGCCGCCCGCTTCCCGCTCCGCGACGAACCGTCGGCAGGCCCGCCCGGACGGACGCCGCCGCAAGTCTCACGCACCTTCGTCGCACCGCCGGCACCCGCGGATCGCCTGTTGCAGGTTCCCCGTCGTCCGCATTGCCGCGTCGATCCCGATCCTCGGCGAGACGGCATCGCCGGTCCGTTTCGTTGGCGGCGCGATCACGATCGGCGCCGCGCTCGACACACGTCTGCGTGACCGGCACGCCGCGCCGCGCCGGTCACGGCGCGCGCGTGATCAGCCGGCGCTCGCGTACAGCGTCGAATCCGCGAACCCTTCGGCATCGAGCACGCGTCCGATCAGGATCAGCGCGGTGCGCTCGATCTGCGTGCCCTGCACCCTGGCGACGATGTCCGCCAGCGTGCCGGTCACGCGCGCCTCGTCGGGCCAGCTCGCGCGATAGATCACCGCGACCGGGCAATCCGCGCCGTAATGCGGCAGCACTTCGTCGACGATGCGCGCGAGATGGCGCACGCCGAGATGGATGGCGAGCGTCGCGCGGTGTGCGGCGAGCGAGCCGAGCGCCTCGCCTTCCGGCATCGTCGTCTTGCCCGCGAAGCGCGTGAGGATCACCGTCTGCGCGACCCCGGGCAGCGTCAGCTCGACGCCGAGCGTCGCCGCGCAGGCGGCCGTGGCCGTCACGCCCGGCACGATTTCATACGGAATCCCGAGCGCCTTCAGCCGGCGGATCTGCTCGCCGATCGCGCCGTACAGCGATGGGTCGCCCGAATGCACGCGCGCCACGTCCTGCCCTTTCGCATGTGCGGCCGCGAGCAGCGCGACGATTGCGTCGAGGTCGAGTTCGGCCGTGTTGACGACCTGCTCCGCGCAATGACCGTCGAGCACGGCCGCCGGCACCAGCGAGCCCGCATACAGGATCACCGGGCACGTGCGCACGAGGCGCTGGCCCTTCACCGTGATCAGCTCCGGGTCGCCGGGCCCCGCGCCGATGAAATACACCGTCATCGAAAATTCTCCGTCAATTCGTTGGATGATCCGCTGCGCCGCGTCATGCGCGCGCGGCCGGATCGAGTGCGTCGAGCAATGCCGCGGCCGAGTCGAATGCGCGGTCGGCGTCGGGCAGCGGCGGCCGGCGCAGCATCACGACCGGCAGCCTGCGCTCGCGCGCGACGTCGAGCTTGGCCTCGGTGGCCGCACCGCCGCTGTTCTTGCTGACGACGACGTCGATGCCCGCCAGCGCGAACAGCGCCCGTTCGCCGTCGGGCGTGAACGGCCCGCGCGCGGCGATGATCTGCGCATGCGCGTTGCCGGGATGCGCGTCGAGGCAGCGCACGAGCCAGAACTGATGCGGCGGGATCGCATCGAGATGCGCGAGCGGTTCGCGGCCGAGCGTGAACAGCGGCCGCCTGAACGGTGCGAGCGCAGCTTCGATGCCGGCCCAGTCGTCGACCATCCGCCAGTCGTCACCCGGTTGCGGCATCCAGGGCGCGCGCCGCAACGCCCAGAGCGGCACACCGGCGTCGCGGGTCGCGGCAGCGGCGTTCGCGCTGATCTGCGCGGCATACGGATGCGTTGCATCGATCACGAGGCCGATGCCGGCGTCGCGAAGATACGCGGCCAAGCCGGCGGCCCCGCCGAAACCGCCGACGCGCACGGCGCAGCGCAGGTCGTCGGGGGTCTTGCCGAGACCGGCCAGGCTATAGACGTGATGCGGGCCGAGCGCGCGCGCGATTTTCAGCGCGTCGCCGGTGCCGCCGAGCAGCAGGATCCGCGCGCTCATCGCGCCTCCCCGACGAAGCGCCCCTGACGGTCGATCGCGAACATCTCGACGGCGACCGACGGCGGCACGATATCGCGTGCGACGCGCAACGCCTGTGCGCAGACGAGATCGCCGAGCGGCACGCCGTCGGCCTGTGCAAGCTTCAGCGCTTCCTGGCTCGTGTTCGCGGCGCGCATCGCGGCCTGCAGCGCATCGCTCGCGCCGGCGTCGGCCGCCCATTGTGCGAGCAGCGGCAGGTCGATGCTCGAATGGCGGCTGTGCAGGTCGAGGTGACCGGCCGCGAGCTTGCTGAGCTTGCCGAACCCGCCGCACATCGACAGGCGCGCGACCGGCGCGCGCCGCAGGTGCTTGAGCACCGCGCCCGCGAAATCGCCCATCTCGATCAGCGCCATGTCGGGCAGGTGGTAGTGCGCACGCATCGCGTCCTCGCTCGCGTTGCCCGTGCACGCGGCGATATGCGCGATGCCGTTTGCGCGTGCGACATCGATGCCCTGGTGAATCGACGCGATATAGGCGGAACACGAGAACGGCCGCACGATGCCGGTCGTGCCGAGGATCGACAGCCCGCCGACGATGCCCAGACGCGGATTCATCGTCTTCAGTGCCAGTGCCTCGCCGCCTTCGACACCGATCGTCACGTCGAAGCCGCCCGCGTAGCCCTGTTCTGCCGCGAGCGCTTCCAGGTGGGTCGTCATCATCTGACGCGGCACCGGGTTGATCGCCGGTTCGCCGACGGGCAGCGTCAGCCCCGCGCGGGTGACCGTGCCGACGCCCGGCCCCGCATGAAAGCGCACGCCGGGCGCCGCCGCGAGCGCGACGCGCGCGACGATCAGCGCGCCGTGCGTGACGTCCGGATCGTCGCCGGCATCCTTGATCGTGCCGGCTTCGGCGCCGTCGGCCGTGGTGCGGCAGAACTCGAGCCGCATCATCACGCGTTGCCCCTTCGGCAGCACGATCTCGACCGCGTCGTCCGCCTGGCCCGCGAGCAGCAGCCGCGCGGCGGCGAGCGACGTCGCGGTCGCGCAGCTGCCGGTCGTATAGCCGAAGCGCAGCGGCGCGGGCTGTTCGGGGGTTTCGTCGCGCATCACGCGTCCGTTGCGTTCGCCGGATTCGACGCGCCGGCCGTGGCGATCGCATCGGCCCTGTCGTCCGCGTCGGGCTTGCGCACGTCATATAGCGTGACCGGCAGCGGCTGGCGCCACGTGTCGAAGCGGCCGAGCGGCTCCGCATGCGCGAGCGACACGCGCGTGAGCGTGCCGCCGTGCGCGTCGCGCCACGCGGCGAGCGCCATCTCGCCCTGCAGCGTGACCGCGTTCGCGACCAGCCGGCCGCCGGGTTTCAGCGACGACCAGCACGCGTCGAGCACGCCGGGCGCCGTCGCACCGCCGCCGATGAAGATCGCGTCGGGCGTGGCGAGCCCCGCAAGCGCATCGGGTGCGCGGCCCGCGACGAGTTGCAGGCCCGGCACGCCGAGCGCATCACGGTTGTGTTCGATGAAACGCTGCCGTTCCGCATGCGCCTCGATCGCGATTGCCTGGCAGGATGGATGCGCGCGCATCCATTCGATGCCGATCGAGCCGCTGCCCGCGCCGACGTCCCACAGCAGTTCGCCGGGCGCGGGCGCGAGGCGGCCGAGCGTCATCGCGCGCAGGTCGCGCTTGGTGAGCTGGCCGTCGTGGCGGTATGCATCGTCGGGCAGGCCGGGCGTGAGCGCGCGGCGCGGCGCGTCGGGGCCGGCCTGGCAGTCGAGCGCGACGAGGTTGAGCGCGGCCGTTTCGGCGACGGTCCACTCCTGCGCGAGGCCGTCGAGACGCCGTTCGAGCGGGCCGCCCAGATGTTCGAACACGCTGATGCGCGTCGGCCCGAAGCCGCGTGCGGCGAGCTCGGCCGCGACGGCGGCCGGCGTGCGGCCGTCGGCGCTCAGTACGAACAGGCGCCGCCCCGGCAGCAGGTGCCGCGCGAGCGTCGCGAGCGGACGCCCGACAAGCGAGACCGCGCCGACGTCCTGCAGCGCCCAGCCCAGGCGCGCGGCCGCGAGCGACAGCGACGACGGCGCGGGCAGCACGCGCCATTCGTCGGGGGAAAGCTGGCGCGCGAGCGTCGCGCCGACGCCGAACAGCATCGGGTCGCCGCTCGCGAGCACGCATACGGGCGAGCCGCGCCGCGCGAGCACGCCCGCGAGATCGAACGGCGACGGCCACGCTTCGCGTTCGGCACGCAGCCGTGCCGGCAGCATGTCGAGATGCCGTTTCGCACCGACCACGCGCATCGCGTCGAGCAGCGCGCGTCGTGCGCTGCGCCCGAGCCCCGCGTAACCGTCGTCGCCGATGCCCACTACCGTCAGCCACGCCGTCATGCACCCTTCCCCATCGTTCGATTTCCTGCCATGTGTTGCGATGCGCAGCCGCCGTGCCGCTGCGCGTTGTTCCGTTGACGGCCGCCGCCACCGCCTGCCCGGGCGCGGATGCGGCAGCGATGTCAGCCGCGCGGCATGCCGCCGAGATAGTTCAGCAAGGTCAGATACATGCCGGCGATCGATGCGACCAGCAGCCAGCCGAGCAGCAGCCACACGAGCGGCCGTACGCCGCCTCGCCGGAACAGCCAGGTTCCACCTGCCACGATCGGCACGACGAGGCCGGCGAGCCCGACATTCTTGGGCCACTCCGCGGACGGCGCAAATGGAATCAGCACGAATGCGAGCAGCATCCATGCGGGAATGGCCAGCAACGCCAGCGCAATCCCCATGCCGAACAGCTCCGTCCTGCCGAGTTTCATCATTGCGGATCCCGGCGCGTCGCCGGTCGAATGCCGAGCCGCCAATCGTACCATCCACGCGACCGCGCGCAGTCCGCCACAGCCATGCTGCGACACGGTCCCGGCGCCAATCGCCGATGTCGGGCCGGTGCCGAAATCGGGTATCCTACGGCCGTTCGTTCGCCGGTGCCCTTCGGGGCCGAAGAGGGAACACAGGGCGCGTTGCGCGCCGCTGTGGCTGCCCCCGCAACTGTAGACAGCGAGCCGATCTCCCCCTCATGCCACTGGTTTCACCGGGAAGGCCGGGAGCCGGTGCCGACCTGTCAGCCAGGAGACCTGCCGGCCTGAAAGTGCGTGCGTGCCAGTCGGCGTCGGGCGGGGTGTACCGATGCGTTGGCCGCGGCGCGACACTGTCCCGGTATCCCGTTGAGTTCCGCCCCCGATTCGATTCCTGCGTCGCCCGTCGTGCGCCCGTCGGCTTGCCCGGGGCTCGTGCGCGTGGTCGCGGCCGCCGACGGCGGGCTGTGCCGGATCAAGCTGCCGGGCGGCCGGCTCGACGCGCGCCAGGCGCGTGCGATCGCCGCCGCCGCGCGTCAATACGGCTCCGGCGCGATCGACGCGACCAATCGCGCGAATCTCCAGCTACGCGGCATTCGCGACGGCGCTGCCGATGCGCTGACGCGCACCTTGCTCGACGCGGGGCTTGGCCCGCGCGTCGATGCGGCCGCGGACCCGGCCGCCGACACAGCCGCGCTTGCTGCAAGCGACGACGTCCGCAACATCCTGCTCAGCCCGCTCGCCGGGCACGATCCCGCCGCGCTTGTCGACAGTCACGCACTCGCCCTTCCGCTGCTCGACATGCTCGCGCATGAGCCGCGCCGTGGCGAGCTGTCGCCGAAGTTCTCGATCCAGCTCGACGGCGGTGAATCGGTCGCGGCACTCGATCATCCGCATGACATCTGGCTGGCCGCATGGCGCCGCGCAGACGGTGCGGTACGCATCGCGGCCGGGCTGTCCGGCTGCCCGCCGGTCGCGGATGGCGACCGTCCTGCGTCGGTCGACGTGTCGCCCGACCAGGCTGTCGCGCTGGTCCGCGCACTGCTGCTCGCGTTCCTCGATCTCGCGCCGGCCGATGTCACGCGGATGCGCGCCGTGCTCGCGACAGCCGGCGAACGTGCGTTACTCGAGCGCGCACAGCACTACCTGCCCTTCCCGCTCGCGGCCGATCCCGCGCTCGCCGGCTGGCGGCGCATGCCCGCTCACCCGGCGTTGCGGTTCGGCGCGCCCCCGTCGCTCGATGCAGCGCGCTGCAGCGTCGGCGTGCAATGCGTACTCGGGCGGCTCGACGCGGCGCAACTGGAACAGCTCGCCGCATTGGCCGAAGCCGACGGCGACGGCACGCTGTCGATGACGCCGTGGCAAGGCCTGTTTCTGCACGGCGTGCCGAACGAACGCGCACCGGCCACGCGCGACGCACTCGCGACGATCGGCCTCGTTTGCCAGTCATCCGACCCGCTTGCGACGTTCGTCGCCTGCACCGGCAGCGCGGGCTGCGCGAAAGCGCGCGCCGATACGAAACGCGACGCGCTCGCGCTCGCCGCGCACATCGGCCACCCGGTCGATGTGCACCTGACCGGTTGCGAACGCCATTGCGCGCTGCCGCGTCCCGCGACGCATACGCTCGTCGCGGTGGCGCCCGCGCATTACGACCTTTATCGGCGCGACGCGGCCGAGGGCCTCGGCGCCCCGCTCGCGCGCCATCTGACGATTGACCAGGCCGCAGCCCGTTTGGCGGGCGCGCGCCACAGCCAGGACACCACCGATGCTTGACTACATTCGCGACGGGCAGGAAATCTACCGGCAGTCGTTCGCGACGATCCGTGCCGAGGCCGACCTGTCGCAGGTTCCGCCCGACCTCGAGAAACTCGCGGTGCGCGTGATCCATGCGTGCGGGATGGTCGACGTCGTGTACGACCTGCGTTTTTCGGCCGGCGCCGGTACGGCGGGCCGCACGGCGCTCGCGGCCGGCGCGCCGATCCTGTGCGACGCGCGGATGGTCGCCGAAGGCATCACGCGCGCGCGGCTGCCGGCCGGCAACCGCGTGATCTGCACGCTCGGCGAGCCGGAGGTGCCCGACCTCGCACGGCACCTCGGCAACACGCGTTCGGCCGCCGCGCTCGAACTGTGGCGCCCGCATCTCGCGGGCAGCGTCGTCGTGATCGGCAATGCGCCGACCGCGCTGTTCCACCTGCTCGACATGATCGACGCCGGCGCCCCGCGCCCTGCACTGATCCTCGGCTTTCCGGTCGGCTTCATCGGCGCGGCCGAATCGAAGGCGATGCTCGACGCCGACAGCCGCGGCGTGCCGTACATCGCGCTGCTCGGCCGGCGCGGCGGCAGTGCGATGGCCGCCGCCGCGGTCAACGCGCTCGCGACGGAGGCCGAATGACGACCGCGCGTGGACAACTGTTCGGCGTCGGCGTCGGCCCTGGCGATCCTGAACTGATGACGATCAAGGCGCTGCGCGTGCTGCAGGCGGCGCCCGTGGTCGCGTATTTCGTCGCGAAGGGCAAGAAAGGCAATGCGTACGGCATCGTCGAAGCGCACCTGCTCGACGGGCAGACGCAGTTGCCGCTCGTCTATCCGGTGACGACCGAAGCGCTGCCGCCGCCGCTCTGCTACGAGACCGTGATCGCCGACTTCTACGATACGGCTGCCGAGATCGTTGCCGCACACCTCGATGCAGGCCGCGACGTCGCGGTGATCTGCGAAGGCGATCCGTTCTTCTACGGCTCGTACATGTACCTGCACGACCGCCTCGCGCCGCGCTACGACACCGAAGTTATCCCGGGCGTGTGCGCGATGCTCGGCGGCACGGCCGTGCTCGGCCAGCCGCTCGTCTATCGCAACCAGAGCCTGTCGGTGCTGTCCGGCGTGCTGCCCGAGCACGAGCTGCGCGAACGGCTTGCGCGCGCCGACGCCGCCGTCGTGATGAAACTCGGCCGCAATTTCGACAAGGTGCGGCGCGTGCTCGACGAGCTCGGGCTCGCGAAACGCGCGCTGTACGTCGAGCGCGCGACGATGGCGAACCAGCGCATCGTGCCGCTCGACCAGGTCGACCCGATGGCGTCGCCGTATTTCTCGCTGCTCGTCGTGCCGGGGGAAAAATGGCAAGGATGACGACTGCGCCCGCGATCGTGATTCTCGGGGCGGGCGCGCTTGACACCGCACGACGCATCCAGGCGCGCTACCCGGGCGCAAGCGTGCACGGCCTCGCGTCGCGCGTCGACGCCGACGTGCCGTTCGACGAACTCGGCGCGCACCTGCGCGAACTCTATGCGCGCGGCTTGCCGATCGTCGCGCTGTGCGCGGCCGGCATCGTGATCCGCTGCCTCGCGCCCGCGCTCGCCGACAAGGGCGTCGAGCCGCCCGTGCTCGCGGTCGCGGAAGACGGCTCGGCCGTCGTGCCGCTGCTCGGCGGGCTGACGGGCGTCAATGCGATCGCGCGCGAAATCGCCGCATGCGTCGGCGTCGCGCCGGCGATCACGACCAGCGGCGAATTGCGCTTCGGCGCCTGCGTGCTCAATCCGCCCGAAGGCTATGCGCTCGCCGATCTCGCGCAAGGCAAGCGCTTCGTATCCGACCTGCTCGCGGGGGCATCGACGCGTGTCGACGGCGCGGCCCCGTGGCTCGACGAAGTCGCGCTGCCGCGCGACGACGCGGCCGGGCATGCCATTCGCGTGACGCCCGACGCGTGGCATGGCGCACGCGACGAACTCGTGATCCATCCCCGCAGCGTGGTGATCGGCGTCGCCATCGATGCCGTGAACGCCGGAGAGGCCCTTGCCGCGCGCATCGAAGCCCTGCTCGCCGCGCAAGGTCTCGCGCGGCTGGCACTCGCGGCCATCGTCGCGCCGGTATCGGCGATCGGCGAACCTGCGCTGGAAGAAGCGGCGCAAGCGCTCGACGTGCCGCTGCGTTTCGACGCTGCCGACAGCAGCGCGCCTGCCGATGCGGCCACGCTGCTTGGCCGCACGTTGCGTGTCGCACACGCGCTGCGTCCGGCATCGAACGGCCTCGCATGCGCGGTCGCGTCGCATCCGGTCGATCCCGCCACGCTCGGCCGCGCACGCGGCCGCCTGACGGTGCTCGGTCTCGGCCCGGGCGGTGCTGCATGGCTCACGCCGGCCGCGCGCGCCGCGCTCGCGGAAGCGACCGACATCCTCGGCTACACGACCTACGTAACCATGGCTGGCCCGTTCCGCGACGACCAGCGCGTGCACGGCACCGACAATCGCGAGGAGTTGCAGCGCGCGCGCCATGCGTTCGAACTCGCGGCCGAAGGCCGGCGCGTCGCAGTCGTGTCGTCGGGCGACCCCGGCGTGTTCGCGATGGCCGCGGCCGTGCTCGAAGCGCTCGACGAAGCGCGCGACCCGCGGTGGGCCGCGGTCGACCTGCGCGTGGAGCCCGGCATCTCCGCGTCGCTCGCGACGGCCGCGCAGGCCGGCGCACCGCTCGGTCACGACTTCTGCGCGATTTCGCTGTCGGACAACCTGAAGCCGTGGGGCGTGATCGAGACGCGCCTGCAGCATGCAGCGCAAGCCGATCTCGTGATGGCGTTCTACAACCCGATCTCGCGCGCCCGGCCGTGGCAGCTCGACCGGGCGCTCGACATCGTGCGTGCGCACCGGGCGGCCGAAACGGTCGTCGTGCTCGGCCGCGATATCGGCCGGCCAGGCGCGACGCTGACGACAACGACGCTCGGCGCGCTGCGCAGCGACCAGGTCGACATGCGGACGATGGTGATCGTCGGCTCGTCGACGACGCGGCGCTTTGCGATCGGCAACGCGCGCGAGTGGGTCTATACGCCGCGCTGGTATCGCTGATCGCGACTAGCGCGTGAGCGTGCCGTCGCGCGTGCCGGCAGGCGCGATGCCGGACGCGCCGACGGTTCGCCAGAACCGGTACACGAGCACGCCGACGATGGCCTGCGCCGCGACCACGAACGCGACGCAACCGGCCCATCCCCAGCGATGCCAGCCGGGCACCGGCAGGATCGAGCCGAGACTGCCGCCGAAGTAATAGCACGACAGGTAAATGCCGATCGCCGTCGAACGCGCGCTCGACGCCGCCTGCGAGATGAACGTATTGGCCGACGCCTGTTCGACGAACACGGCGGTCGAGCTGAGCGCGAGACCGGCCAGGATCACCGGCACGCTGTCCGACAACGTCAGCAACGCCCCGCCGATCGCGAGCGCGGCCGCGGCGAGCGCCGGTGCGCGCGGGCCGCGATGCCGCGCGAGGCGGCCTGCCAGCGGCGTCACGACCACCGCGACCAGAAACACCGCATAGATCGCGCCGATTTCGACCGTGCCGAAGCCGAACGGCGCACGCGCGAGCCGCAGGCCGACGAACGTGAACGTCGCGACCTGCGACGCGAGCACGCAGGCGCCGATCGCGAACGACGCGAGCAGCGGGCCGCGCGTGACGATGCGCCACGACGAACCCGCCCGCGTGTCATTGGCGGACGCCCGCCGCGCGATCGCACCGGACGCCGGCAGGCTCGCGTAAATCGCGACGCCGGTGACAAGACACAGCGCCGCGACGACATCGAGCGCATGCCGCCAGCCCCACATCGACGTCAGCAGGTTGGTCACGAAGCGGCCGGCGAACCCGCCGAGCGTCGTGCCGGCGACGAACAGCGCGCTGATCTCGGCCGACGTGCCGCGATCGAAGCGTTCGCCGATATACGCGATCGACAGCGCAAAGACGAACGGCATGACCAGCCCGGCCGCAAAGCGCGCGCCGAGGAACGACGCGAATCCGGCCGCATGCGCGGACCACACGACCGGCAGCGCGACGGCCACCGCCGCGAGCGAGATCGCGACGCGCCGCTCGATGCGTGCGGCCAGCACGCCGACGAACGGCGCGATAATGGCGACGGCCGTCGTGGTTGCGCTCACGCCCTGCCCCGCGCGCTCCGCGCTGACGCCGAAGGCGGCCGCGAGTTCGTGCAGGATGCCCTGCGTCGCATAGAGATTGAGGAACGCGGCAAAACCGCAGAGAAAGAACGCGATGCGCGTGGTCCTGTCGTTCATCGGAAATGCCTTGTCATCGATGCCGACAGTCTGACGAGCGCGCCGCGCGCACGCCAATACCGTTTTCACCGCGATTGATACCGGAACGACAACAATGCTCGACTTGCGCCGCCTTCGCTATTTCGTGGTCGTCGCCGACGAACTGCACTTCGGCCGCGCCGCATTGCGCTTGCGCGTCGCGCAACCGCCGCTGACCCGCCATATCGCCGCGCTGGAAAGCGAGCTCGGCGTCCGGCTGTTCGAGCGCTCGACGCGCGCGGTGCGGCTCACGCCGGAAGGCGAACTGTTCCTTGAACATGCACGCAACGTCGTCCGTGCGGCCGACGAAGCCGAGGCGAGCGCGCGCAAGATCGCGCAGGGTATCGCCGGACGCATCGTGATCGGCTACGCGAGCTCGATCCCGATGTCCGGCACGTTCCCGGACGTGATTCGTGCCGCGAGCCGCACGATGCCCGACGTCGAACTCGCGTTCCGCGAAGCGGCGACCGCAAGCCAGCGCCAGCAGATCGCCGACGGCGCGATGGACATCGGCTTCGGCTGGGCGTGGGACGGTGCGCCCGGCGTGCCGGTCGCGTCGCTCGTCGTGTCGCGCGAACCGCTCGTCGCGGCCGTACCGGCCGGCAATCCGCTCGCGGACCGTGCGAGCCTCGACGTCGCGGAACTGGCAGACGAAACCTTCGTGACCTTTCCGCCCGGTTACGGTTCGGCGTTGACGGCGGCGCTCGACGACCTGTGCGCGCAGGCCGGATTCGCGCCGCGGATCGGCGCAACCGCCGCGCAGATCACGACGCTCGTGTCGCTGGTCGCCGCCGAACGCGGGATCGCGATCGTGCCGGGCTTCACGGCGACGCTGCAGCGCCCGGGCGTCGTCTACGTGCCGCTCGCCGGCACGCGTGCAGTCGAGCAGATCGTGTCGTGGAACGAGCCGTTTTCGTCGGCGTGCGTCGAGCGTTTCGTCGCACTCGCGCGTTCGCTGGCGCAGCCGGCATCGGCATGACGCGACGCCGGCAACGCTCGCGCACCGGCATGCAATCGATCGGGAAAATCACCCGCCCGATGTGTTGCGCAACGGTGTCGAATCGGCAAGATCGTTACGTATCGGGAATCAAATAACAAAAAGAACACCTAACCATTCACTATTCGGCGCGAATCCTCCAAGATGGGCACGCCGCCGGCCGGGCAGGCCCGGTCGCCCGTCCGGCGGCGATACGCAGGCCAGCGTATCCCTCTTCCACTTGGAGAACACAATGAACAACAATGTGTTGCCGCGTTTCATTCCGCGAGCACTTGCCGCGGGTTGTCTGCTCGCCGCCGCGAGCGTGTCCCACGGTGCAGGCGTCTATGCGCCCTATGTCGACGTGACGCTCTATCCGACACCGCTCGTCGACCAGATCGGCGTCCGGCAAGGCATCCAGCAATTCACGCTCGCGTTCGTGGTCGCGGGCAACGGTTGCGTGCCGTCGTGGGGTGGCGTGCAGCCGATCGGCAACGGCGCGAGCGGCGGGCTGCTCACTGCGCTGTCGACGTCGATCGCGAGCTACCGCGCGAAAGGCGGCGAAATCGCCGTGTCGTTCGGCGGCGCGAACGGCACGCCGCTGATGCAGGCCTGCTCGACGGTTCCCGCGCTGAAGACTGCGTACCAGACCGTGATCGACACGTACGGCCTCACGCATATCGACTTCGACATCGAGGGCGCGTCGCAGCAGGACACGGCCTCGGTTGCGCGCAACTTCCAGGCCGTCGCGCAACTGCAGTCCGACTATGCGGCGAAGGGCAAGCCGCTGCACGTCACGCTGACGCTGCCGACAATGCCGACCGGGCTCACGCAGGACGGCCTGAACGTCGTCAACGCGGCGATCTCGAACCAGGCCGCGTTCGATGCGGTGAACGTGATGGCGATGGATTACGGCCCCGCGAACATCGACATGGGCGCCGCCGCGATCAGCGCCGCTCAGGCGCTGTACTCGCAGCTCGACACGGCGTTCAAGTCGGCTGGCCGGCCGAAGACCCATGCGCAGCTCTGGCAGATGGTCGGCGTCACGCCGATGATCGGCGTGAACGACGTACAGGGCGAAACCTTCACGCTCGCGAATGCGCAAAGCGTGCTGAATGCAGCGGTCGGCAACGGCTACGGTTTCTTCGGCAACTGGTCGGTCGGCCGCGATCAGGCGTGCCCGTCCGGCGGCACGTATGCGTCGCCGACCTGCTCGGGCGTTGCACAGCCGCCGTATGCGTTCGCGGCAATCTTCAAGCAGCTGGACGGCAAATGGGGCGCGGGCGTCACGCAGGACCCGAACTACGGCGGCGGCTCGGACGGCGGCACGCCGCAGCCGGGCGCGCCCTGGGCGGCCGGCCAGGTCTACACGGCCGGCGCGACGGTCACCTACCAGGGCACGACGTACCAGGCGCAATGGTGGACGCAGGGCGACGTGCCCGGCCAGGCGGCCGTATGGAAACCGGTCGGCGGCGGCACGGCCACGTGGTCGGCGACGACCGCGTATTCAGGCGGCACCTGTGTGATGTACCAGGGCGCGAAGTATTGCGCGAAATGGTGGACGCAAGGCGACAACCCGAGTGCGGGCGGTGTGTGGGTGAAGTCGTGATGCCGCGTATCGGCCGTCGTTAGGCTCGCGGATCCATGGCCGTTCGCGGCGATCGCTGCCCGATCGCCGGCGGACGGCCTGCTTGCTGGCCCGCTTGCAGGGCCGTTTGCCGGCGCGCCTTGCCTTCCGTCAGCCGCGCGCGTGCTCGGCCAGCAGCTTGGCCTTCGCGTCGACGAGCAGCGCCGCATGCGTATCGCGATGCTGCCGGATCCGCTCGGTCGGCCCGACGACCGACAGTCCGTACCAGTCGCCGTCGAGCGTCAGCGCGACCGCGATCGCCGACAGTTCGGGCGCGCTCTCGCCGAAGTTCTCGGCCCAGCCGAGTTCGCGAAACCGCGCGGTTTGCGCGACGAGCGCCGGCAGGTCGGCCACCGTCGCGTCGGTGAAGCGTTCGAACGGCAGCTGCGCGCCGAGCGCTTGCTGCGCAGCGCCGGCGAGTTCCGCGAAAATCGCCTTGCCGATCGAGTTCGCATGCAGCGGACGCAGCTCGCCCGGCTGGCGCGTGTAGCGGATCGCCTGCTCCGACTCGACGACGTCGAGATACGTGACCGACCCGCCCTGGATCTTGCCGAGCACGGCCGTCTCGCGGCTCGCGTCGCGCAGCGCGACGAGGTACGGATGGACGATGTCGACGACGGGATCGGTCGCATCGATCGCGGCGGCGATCGTCTGCAGGCGCCGCGTCGGGTAGTAGCCGCCGCGTTTGCGCACTTCGTACAGATAGCCGCGGCTCACGAGCGTGCGCGCCATCGCGAGGCAGCTCGACGGCGGCACATCGAGCAGGCGCGCGAGTTCGGTGAGCGGCAGCGGCCGCCGTTCGGCGGCGAACAGCTCGAACAGGTCGAGCGTGCGGGCAACGAGTTTGACGTCCATGACGAGCGCTTGAATCGGAAACGGGAAACCGCGCGCCGGGCCGGCCGCCGGGTCGATACGGTCAATACGACTTCGGCAGCCCGAGCACCTTCTCCGCGATGTAGCACAGGATCAGTTGCGGGCTCACGGGCGCGAGCCTCGGAATCATACACTCGCGCAGGTAGCGCTCGACATGGTATTCCTTCGCGTAACCCATCCCGCCGAGCGTCGCGACGGCCGTCTGGCACGCCTGGAACGCGGCTTCCGCACCGAGGTATTTCGCCGCGTTCGCCTCCGCGCCGCACGTCTGCCCCGCGTCGTAGCGCGTCGCGGCCTTCATCACCATCAGCCACGCAGCCTCGAGTTGCATCCACGCCTGCGCGAGCGGATGCTGGATCGACTGGTTCTGCCCGATCGGCCGGCCGAACACGACACGCTCGCACGCATACTGCGTCGCGCGGCGCAGCGCGGCCTGCCCGAGCCCGATCGCCTCCGCCGCGATCAGGATTCGCTCGGGGTTCAGGCCATGCAGCAGATAGCGGAAGCCGTCGCCTTCGTTGCCGATCAGGTCGTCGCGCGACACGCGCAGGTTGTCGATGAACAGCATGTTCGAATCGACCGCCTTGCGGCCCATCTTCTCGATTTCGCGCACCTCGACGTGCGACCGGTCGAGGTCGGTATAGAACAGGCTCAGCCCGTCGGTCGGCTTCGCGACCTGGTCGAGCGGCGTCGTGCGCGCGATGATCAGCATCTTGTTCGCAACCTGCGCGGTCGAGATCCAGATCTTGCGCCCGCTCAGCACGTAGTCGTCGCCGTCGCGACGCGCCTGCGTGGTCAGGTGCGTGGTGTCGAGGCCCGCGTCGGGTTCCGTCACCGCGAAGCACGCCTTGTCGCGCCCGGCGATCAGCGGCGGCAGGAAGCGCGCCTTTTGCGCTTCGTTGCCGAACACCTGCACGGGATTCAGCCCGAAGATGTTCATGTGCACGGCCGACGCACCGGACAGGCCGGCGCCCGATGCGCTGATCGTGCGCATCATCAGCGCGGCCTCGGTCATCCCGAGCCCGGCGCCGCCATAGGCCGGATCCATCGCGATGCCGAGCCAGCCGGCTTCGGCGAGCGCCGCGTGGAAATCGGCCGGAAACCCGCCTGCGCGATCGCGCTCGAGCCAGTAGTCGTCGCCGAAGCGCTCGCAGATTTTCTCGATCGCGCTTTCGATCGCGCGCTGGTCGTCGGTCAGGTCGAACTGCATGGATTGCACTCCAGGAAAAAGCCGAGCGGCCGCGCCGCTCTCAAGAAAGCGCCAGGCGGCGCCAGGGTTGCCGCGCCGCGGAACGTCCCCTCGCAGGACTGCCCCCTCGGGGCACGGCCACGAAGCGGCACGTCTGGCGCGCTCACAACGGAAACACGCCAGCGATCACCGCGGCGAACACCATCAGCACGGTGGCGGCGAACAGGAACGGAATCGTGAATTTCTGATGCTCGGCAAGCTCGACGCCGGTCAGGCCGACGATCAGGAACGTCGCGGGCGTCAGCGGGCTCACGGGAAAGCCCGTCGTCATCTGGCCGAGCAGCGCGGCCTGCGCCATCTGGATCGGCGGCACGCCGAGCAGCTTGCCGCTCTCCGCGAGCACCGGCAGCACGCCGAAGTAGAACGAATCGGGATCGAACAGCAGGCTGAGCGGCATCGACAGCAGCCCGAGCACGAACGGCATGTGGCGCGCATGCTCGACCGGCACGTGCGTGACGACGACTTCCGCCATCGCCTTCAGCATCCCGGTGCCGGACATGATGCCGGTGAACGCCCCCGCCGCGAGCAGCACGCTCGCCATCATCAGCGCGGCCTTCGCATGCGCATCGATCCGCTCGCGCTGCGCTTGCACGTCCGGGTAGTTGATGACGAGCGCGGCGACCGTGCCGAGCATGAACATCACCATCGGATCGACGATGCCCGACACCAGCGTGACGAGCACGACGAGCGTCAGCGCGACGTTGATCCCGAAACGGCCCGGCCGGCGCAACGCGCGTTCGGCGTCGGTCAGCTCGCGCGGCGCGATCGCCAGCGACGCCGCGCCGGCACGGTCGAGCCCGAGCCGCTTCGCCTCGCGCACGCCGAGCACGTACGCAGTGCCGAACACGAACACGAGCCCGACGATCTGTACCGGAATCATCGGCGTGAAGATCGCCGAGCCGGGAATGTGCAGCGCCGCAGACGCGCGCAGCATCGGCCCGACCCACGGCAGGAAGTTGACGCCGGCCGCCATCGACGCGACGCACGCGAGAATCCGCCGATCCATCCCGAGCCGGGTATAGAGCGGCATCATCGCCGGCAGCGTGACGAGAAACGTGACCGCGCCCGAGCCGTCCAGGTGGATCAGCAGCGCGAGCAGCGCCGAGCCCATCACGATACGCGGCGGATGGCAGCCGATCACGCGCAGTACGCCTGCGATGATCGGGTCGAGCATCCCCGCGTCGGTGAGGATTCCGAAAAATAGAATCGCAAAAACAAACATGCCGGCGATCGGGCCGATGTTCTGCACGCCGTGCACAATGAACTTGCCGGTCTGCAGCCCGAAACCGGCCGCGAGCGACGCGGCCACCGGCACGACGATCAGCGCGACGAGCGGCGACAGCCGCTTCGTGATGATCAGGCCGAACAGCGCGACGATGGCGATCGCGCCGATCCATGCGAGCATGATGCGTCTCCTCTTCTGCCGGTAGTGCGTCTTTCGCGCGCAAGCCGGCGTGATGTCCGAATGATGGTGTTCCGGCCCGCCGGCCGTGCGCCGCAGCGCGGCACGTGCCGGCGGCCGCGCTGCCGGTCAGTTCCGGCGACCGTCGTTGTCGCCGCCGTCGGCGAACACCTGTGCCGCGTGTTCGTTCAGCGCGGGCGGCGGCCGCCGGTACGTCGCCGGCGTGCGGCCGAGCTTGATCGGCGACGCGATGCCGCGATGCCGGCCCAGCTCGACCTT
The DNA here is from genome assembly GCF_902499125.1 of Burkholderia arboris. Taxonomy (GTDB): domain Bacteria; phylum Pseudomonadota; class Gammaproteobacteria; order Burkholderiales; family Burkholderiaceae; genus Burkholderia; species Burkholderia arboris. The sequence continues at coordinate 242,153 of NZ_CABVPX010000002.1, read as the reverse complement.
CATCGCCCGATGTGCGACATGCGGATGGTCGAGCGCCGCGTCGAGCCCGAGCACCGGCGCGCACGGCACGCCGCGACGCATCAGCTGCTCGGCGAGCGCCGCACCGTCGTGGGCCGCCAGCGCTGTTTCGAGCAACGTGCGCAGCGCGGCGCGGTTCGCGCTGCGCGCACGGTTGTCGGCAAAACGCGGATCGTCGAGCCAGCCGCGCGTGCCGAGCACGTCGCACAGCGCCGCGAACTGCCCGTTGTTACCGACCGCCAGGAAGATGTCGACGCCCGCCGTCGGAAAGCTGTCGTACGGCGTGATGTTCGGGTGTGCGTTGCCGGTGCGCACGGGCGCGTTGCCCGAATGGAAGTAGTTCGGCGTATGCGGATGCAGGATCGACAGCGCGCAGTCGAACAGCGTCGACTCGACGAACTGGCCGTGGCCGCTTGCATCGCGCTCGCGCAGCGCCATCAGCACGCCGAGCGCCGCGTTCAGCCCCGTGACGAGATCGACGATCGGCACGCCGACGCGCAGCGGTGCGCCGCCCGCTTCGCCATTGACGCTCATCAGCCCCGCGAGCGCCTGCACGGCCGCGTCGTAGCCAGGCAGCCCGCCGAGCGGGCCGTCCGCGCCGAAGCCCGACACGCGGCAATAGACGAGGCGTGGAAAGCGCGCATGCAGCGCGTCGAAACCGAGGCCCCAGCGCTCCATCGTGCCGATCTTGAAGTTCTCGACGACGGCGTCCGCGTGCTCGAGCAGGCCGAGCAGCCGCTCGCGGTCGGCCGGTTGCGTCAGGTCGAGCGCGACGCCGAGCTTGTTGCGATTCACGCCGAGGAAATACGACGCCGTGTCGCCGTCGAACGGCGGCCCCCAGGTGCGCGTCTCGTCGCCGGACGGCGGTTCGACCTTGATCACCTCCGCGCCGTGGTCGGCGAGGATCTGCGTCGCGTACGGGCCGCCCAGCACCCGCGACAGATCGATGATGCGCAATCCCGCCAGCGCGCCCTGCTGCTCGTGTTCCGCCATGCGTCCCGCTCCTGGTTCCGGTTGATCGGACTGCCGGCTCCGGCGGCCTGGCGCCCCTGGCGCGCAGTCGGTCCGGATTCGACGAATATTTCTTGTGTGTGAATTTATATTCACACTCAGGAATTATGTTGTCAAGCCCGGATGCACCCGGCTGCCGCGCGGATAACGTCCCGGTGCGCAAGTGGGGACGACACCGAACGCAGGCCGGTTGCGGTGGCGCCCCGCCCTTCGCTAAGCTGGCGGACTACGTTCATCCTGAAAAAAACAAGGCGGAGTATTCATGAAACGGTTGTGGCTGGCGGCCTTCGTGCTGGCGTCGATGCTGGGCGTCGGACACGCGCAAACCCAGACTTTCCATTTCGGCGAAGGACAGACGCAAATGCCCGCCGCGGCGCCGCGGGCCGGTGCATCCGCTGCCCGGCCCGCGCCTGCGCGCCGGCACGCGACGGCGCGATCGCCGCATCAGCGGCACGCCGTTCACAAGCGCCGTTCGCACCGCGCGAAGCCCGTGCGCAGCGGGATCTATACGCATGCGTGACACCGTGTCCGGCGCGCTGCGCTGTGCACGGAACTGTCACGAACGGCCGGTAACATCGATGCGGCTGCCTGTATGCCGTCGCGGCCTGGTGCCGCACAACCCGCTGCCGGCGCGCATTTTCTCCACGATTCAGCACCTGTTTTGCCGAACATGAGCATCGGGCCGGATACCCTCGCCGTCACCAAGGAACGCGCCACCATCGTGTGCCGCCAGCGCAGCAGCGTGCTGCTGGTCGCCCGCACGGCGTCGCGCTGGTCGCTGCCGGGTGGCACGATCCGGCGCGGCGAGACGCCGCTCGAAGCCGCGCAGCGGGAGCTTGCCGAGGAAACGCGGCTGGAGGGGCTTGTGCTCGACTACGCGGTGCAGTTCGGCGGGCTGACGAAGCTCCATCACGTGTTCGTGGCCGAGGTGCCGGCATACCTGACGCCGCGCGCGAACAACGAGATCGCCCGCTGCAAGTGGTTCACCGTCGACCGGCTCGACACGCTCCATGCGAGCGTGCCGACGCGCAAGATCATCGAACTGCTGCGTCTCGACTGTTTTTCGGCGATCGTCAACGGCCCGCTGCGTTGACGGCGGTGCTGCCCGCGCCGGTCACGCGCGCAGGAACGGGCCGGCCTTGCGCTCGAGCAGCGCGACGAGTTCGGGCTGCATGAACGCGTAGCGGTCGGGAATGTCGAGGCAGACGATCTTCTTGCCGTTCAGATGCGCACCGAACAGCGTCGACAGCCTCGCCTTGTGCGCCCGCTCCATCACGAACACGATTTCGGCCCAGTCGAGCTGCTCGGCGGACAGGCGCGCGTCCGCGTCGGGCGCGAGGCCCGCGGAGTCGGTTTCGATGCCGGGCCACGCGGCGAACACCGCTTCGGCCGTCGGGCTGCGCAGCCGGTTGCGGCTGCAGATGAACAGTGCCCGTGTCATGTCGCTTCGCGAGCGCCCGTTGGCGGCCCGCTTACCCTGGCGGAATCGTGCCCGGCCGCACGTACGCGAGCATGTGCGGCACGTAATCGGCCTTGCCGAGCTCGACGCCGTGATGGCGCAGGATCGCGTACGCGGCGATCGCGTGGAAGTAGAACTGCGGCAGCGCCCAGTCGCGTGCGTACTGCTCGCCGGTCATGTCGAACGCGATCCCGTTCGGCAGCTCGAGTGCGATCGGCAGCGCCGTGCCGCCATCGAGCGCATCCGGCGCGAGTTCGCCGAGAAAGGCCAGCGTGCCCGCGATGATCGCCTGCGCGTCGGCGAGCGTGCCGGGCTGCGCATCCGCATTCCATCCCGCCTCACGCAAGGCCAGCAGCGCAGCCGGCAACGGTTCGCCGCGCAGCCGGTAGACGGGCTCCATCGCCTGGAAGCACGAGAAGCGCACCTGTGCCGCGAGCGGATACATGTCGGGCGCCAGCTTCAGCGTCATCGCCGCGTCGGGCGCGTCGCCCGCAGCCTGCCGGTGCGCGACAGCCTTGTCGAGCCACGCGGTCTGTGCGCGCAGCATGTGGGTGAAGGTCGGGATGAGAAGTTGAGTCGGTGTCACGCGTACGCTCCTGGGTTGGATTGTCGTTTGCGCCACGATAGCAGCGTCGACGCAAACACGCACCCCGGCCCGGGCGACGAGCGCGATTCGATGCGGATCCGGCGGTCCGGCGGTCCGGCGATCCGGCGATCCGGCGATCCGGCGATCCGGCGTTGTGGCGCGTGCGGGTCGCCCCACACGCGGGACGATCACGACGCGCGGCCGTCGCGCCCCGGCCTCAAGGCTTGCCGTGGCGCGCCAGGAACCGGTCGAGCTGCGATGCAAACGCCTTGCCGTCGCGCGCGCTGAACGGCGCCGGCCCACCGGTGTCGATGCCCGCGCTGCGCAACTGGTCCATCATCGCGCGGGTCGACAGGCGTTCCTCGATGTTCTCGCGGCTGAACCAGTTGCCGCGCGGGTCGAGCGCATGTGCGCCCTTGTCGAGGACGGCGGCGGCCAGCGGGATGTCGGCCGTGATCACGAGATCACCGGCCTCGACCAGCTCGACGATGCGCGCATCGGCCACGTCGAAGCCGGCCGGCACCTGGACGGCCTTGATGAACGGCGACGGCGGCGTACGCAGAAACTGGTTCGCGACCAGCGTCACGCCGATTTCGGCACGACGCGCGGCGCGAAACAGCATGTCCTTGATGACGGCGGGACACGCGTCGGCATCGACCAGTACTTGCATGGCGGGTTTTTCCAGTGTGCAGAAGCAGAAGCGGCGATCATATCGCACCGCCGGCCGGCCATCAGCCGGCGAGATCCGTGCGCAGCGCGTCGGCCGTCATCCACTGCGCGCCCCATGCGGCGGCGAGCCGTGCACCCTGCCCGATCCGCACGGCCGCATCGTCGAAGTCGACGAACACGACGTGATCGGCCGCCGCGGGCCTGGCCGGCGTCTCGCGCGTGCGCCCGTCCGACAGCACCCACAGCCAGCGCTGCTTGCCGGGCTCGCGCCGCGCATCGCGCGCGAGCAGCTGCGCGGCGGCTGCGATGCCGTCCGCGAGCGGCGTGCCGCCGCCGCCGTCGACCGGTTCGAGCCAGCGCGCATTCCACCAGCGCGGCACGGCCGGGCCGAAGCGCCGCGCGGCGCCGTGGCCGCCGAAGCAGATCAGCGCGGTTTCGACACGGTCGCGCGCGGCCTGATCGAAATACGCGACGATCAGCCCCTTCGCGAGCGCGAGCCGCTCGTGCGACAGCATCGACGCCGAGCAGTCGAGCACGAAGCAATGCAGCGCATGCGGCGTGCCCGCGCGTTTCCGGAAGCGCAGCTGATCGCGATGCAGCCGGCCGTCGCGTTTCGCGGCGAGCGTCGCCGGCCATGCAACGGCCGTGCCGGCGCGTGCCGTGCCCGGTACGCGTGCGGCTGCGCCTGACTGCCATCGAGCACCGCGAACGGCGTTCGCGGCGGCGCCGGCTCGATGGCTCAGCGTTTTTTTAGCGGCAGCGGCACCACGCTTTTCACGTCGCGCAGCCCGGCCGGTTCAGGCGGCAGATAACCCCAGTCGCCCTGCGATGCCGACGCATCGCCGCGTGTCTCGCCCGGCCGGTTGTCCGGCCGCTGGCGTGCATCCGGCGGCGAACGATCGTCGTGCTCGCCACCGTGCTGCGACGATCCGTGCGACGGCGGCGTACCCGCATGGCGCCGGTGCCGCAACACCGCTTCGGCCACGCGTTCCACCTGCGATACCGTCACCGCGTCGGCCTGTTCCAGCGCGGCCAGTGCGCGCGCGGCGCGCAGCATCACCAGATCGGCACGCAACCCGTCGACGGCCGCGTCGATGCACAGCGCGCTGACGCGCGCATGCACCGCATCGTCGAAATCCAGCGCGGCCAGCCGCGCACGCGCCGCATGAATCCGGTCGCCGAGTTCGCGCTGCGCGGAGGCATGGCGCGTGCGGAAGGCATCCGGATCGAGATCGAACGCAAGTCGCGCCTTCACGATCCGCTCGCGCTGCGCGGCGTCGAAACAGTTCTCCAGTTCGACCATCAACCCGAAGCGGTCGAGCAACTGCGGGCGCAGCTCGCCCTCCTCGGGATTCATCGTGCCGACCAGCACGAAGCGTGCGTCGTGCGCGTGCGACACGCCATCGCGCTCGACGATGTTCACGCCGCTCGCGGCGACGTCCAGCAGCGTATCGACGAGCCCGTCGGCGAGCAGGTTCACTTCGTCGACATACAGCACACCGAGGTGCGCACGCGCGAGCAGGCCCGGCCGGAAGCGCACGCCGTTTTCAGCGAGCGCATGCGCGAGATCGAGCGTGCCCGTCACCTGCTCGTCGCTCGCCGACAGCGGCAGCGTGACGAACTGCCCTTCCGGCAGTAGCTCCGCGAGGCCGCGCGCGGCGGTCGATTTCGCGGTGCCGCGCGGCCCGCTCACGAGCACGCCGCCGAGCGACGGGTCGATCGCGGCGAGCAGCAATGCCTGCTGCAGCGCGTCCTGCGCGACGAGCGCCGCAAACGGAAAAACCGCGCGCGCGCGGTGCGTCGTCGGATCGGTCATCGCCGTCCCCCTTCCTGGAGTTGTTCGCTCGCGAGCCAGACCGCTTCGATCCGCTCGCGATAGTCGCCCGGCTGCTGCCACAGGCCGCGCTGCATCGCTTCCACGAAACGTTCGCAGATGCCGTGCAGCGCCTTCGGGTTGTGTCGTTCCAAGAACGCGCGGGTGGCATCGTCGAACAGGTACGCGTCGGCGACGAGCGCGTACTGGTGGTCCGACAGCACGCGCGCGGTCGCGTCATAGCCGTACAGGTAGTCGACGGTCGCAGCCATCTCGGCCGCGCCCTTGTAGCCGTGCCGCTTCACGCCGTCGAGCCATTTCGGGTTGACGACGCGCGAGCGGATCACGCGCGCGATTTCCTCGCGCAGCGTGCGCATCTTCGGCGCGACCGGGTTCGCATGGTCGCCGTGGTAGATGCTCGGCTGCTGCCCGGACAAGTGCCGCACGGCCGCCGTCATCCCGCCCTGGAACTGGTAGTAATCGTTCGAATCGAGGATGTCGTGCTCACGGCTGTCCTGGTTCTGCACGACGACGTCGATCGTCGCGAGCCGCTCGCCGAATACGTCGGCGGCCGCGTCGCCCGCGCTGTTCTGCGCATACGCATGGCCGCCCCACTGGCGATACGCATCGGCAAGATCGGCGTCGCTCTGCCAGCGGCGCTGGTCGATCAGGTCCTGCAGGCCCGCGCCGTAGCTGCCCGGCCGCGCGCCGAACACGCGCCAGCCGGCGCGGCGCCGCGCTTCGTCGGGCGCCACGCCCTGCGCGACCCATTTCGCACGTTCGCGCTCGATGCGCGCACGAACCGGGTTCAGTTCCTCGGGCTCGTCGAGCGCGGCGACAGCCTGCACGGCCGCATCGAACAGGTGCATCAGGTTCGGGAACGCGTCGCGGAAGAAGCCCGATACGCGTAGCGTCACGTCGATGCGCGGCCGGTCGAAGATCTCGATCGGGAGGATCTCGAAGTCGGTCACGCGATGGCTGCCGTGCGCCCATTTCGGCCGCACGCCGAGCAGCGCGAACGCCTGCGCGATGTCGTCGCCGCCGGTGCGCATCGTCGCCGTGCCCCATACCGACAGGCCGATCGCGCGCGGATAGTCGCCGTGATCCTGCAGATGGCGCTCGATCAGCTGCTGCGCGGATTTCAGACCGAGCGACCACGCGGCCCGTGTCGGCACCGCGCGCGTGTCGACCGAGTAGAAGTTGCGGCCGGTCGGCAGCACGTCGGGACGGCCGCGCGACGGCGAGCCGCTCGGCCCCGGCGGCACGAAGCGGCCGTCGAGCCCGCGCAGCAGCTGACGCATTTCCTCGCCGCCGCATGCGTCGAGCGCGGGCAGCAGCGTCGCGCGGACGCGCTCGATCACTGCGAGCGTATGCGGCCATTCGCCGGGCGGTGTCGAGTCGGTGGCAGGGGCGGCGCCGTTGGCTGCGCACAGCCCGTCCAGCCATTGCTGCGCGAGCCGTTCGAGCCGCTCGCGCGTATCGCCCGCATGGCGCCACGGCGACGCGTCGAGCGCCTGCAGGATCGCCGGGCGCGGGCCGGCCCACGGCGCGGCCCAGTCGGCCGCGAGCGGATCGAACTCGTCGCCGGGCATCAGATCGCGCGCCAGCGCGCCGATCAGCCCCGCGCGCGCACCCTTGCCGTCGCCGACCGGAAAGCGTGCGAGCGCGAGCAGCGTATCGCGGCGCTGGCGATCGGCCGGCGACAGGCCGAACACGTGCAGCCCGTCGCGGATCTGCGCTTCCTTCAGTTCGCACAGCCAAGCGTCGACGCGCGTGAGCAGCGCATCCTCGTCGCCCGCATCGCGCGGCGGCGACACGCTCAGTTCGTCATGCAGACGATGCTCGGCGATCGTTGCGAGGATCGTCTTGCGCAGCAGCTTCGCGCGCCGCGCATCGACCATCAGCGCTTCGTAGTATTCGTCGACCTGCCGCTCGAGATCCTGCAGCGGGCCGTAGTTTTCCGCGCGCGTGAGCGGCGGCATCAGGTGATCGATGATCACCGCCTGCGCGCGGCGCTTCGCCTGGCTGCCCTCGCCCGGATCGTTGACGATGAACGGATACAGGTGCGGCAGCGGCCCGAGCGTCAGGTCGGGCCAGCACGCGTCGGACAGCGCGACGCTCTTGCCCGGCAGCCACTCGAGGTTGCCGTGCTTGCCGAGGTGGATGACCGCGTCGATGCGATACGCGTCGCGCAGCCAGAAATAGAACGCGAGATACGCATGCGGCGGTACGAGATCCGCGTCGTGGTAGCTCGCATAGTCGTTCTCGCCGCGCGAGCGCGACGGCTGGATGCCGACGAACACGTTGCCCGCGCGCCAGCCGGCGATCGTGAAACGCCCGTGCCGCAGCGTCGGGTCGGCTTCGGGCGGTCCCCAGCGTTCGTTCAGCGCGTCGCGCACGGCCACCGGGAGCCGCGCGAACCGCGCGACGTAGTCGGCCAGCGGGAAGCTCTGGAATGCCGGGCGCAATGCGTGCACGGCCGCGTCGTTGGTCACGCCTTCGGTGAGCCGCGCGATCAGCGCGTCGCCGTCGGGCGGCAGGTCGGCCACCGCGTAGCCCGCATCGCGCAGCGTCGCGAGCACGCGCAGCGCGGACGCCGGCGTGTCGAGCCCGACGCCGTTGCCGATCCGCCCTTCGCTTTGCGGATAGTTCGCGAGAATCAGCGCGACACGCTTGTCGGCGTTGTCGAGCGTGCGCAGCCGGCACCAGCCGCGCGCGAGCGCCGCGACGAACGCGATCCGCTCGGCGTCCGGCTGGTAGCGCACGACGTCGACCTCGGTGTGCGGGCAACGGTATGCGAGCCCCTTGAAACTCACCGCGCGCGTGACGATGCGCCCGTCGACTTCGGGCAGCGCGATGTGCATCGCGATGTCACGCGCATGCAGGCCCTGGTTGTCGGCCACCCACGCGTCGCGATTGCCGCCGGACAGGATCACCTGCAGCACCGGCGCGTCGCCGGCAAGCACGTCGTGTTCGGGGCTGTCGATCGCGCCGGCCGCGAACGCGGTCGTGTTCAACACGAGCGCGACGCCGTGCGTGTCGCAGAGCTGCGTGATGACCTCGCGGCTCACCGCATCCTTCAGCGACGTCACCGCGATCGGCAGCGGATTCAGCCCTTCCTCGACGAGCGCATCGGCCAGCGCGTCGAACACGGCCGTGTTCGCGGCCTGCCAGTGCGCGCGATAGAACAGGATCGCGACGACGGGCGCGCCGGGCGTCCAGCGCGGCTGCCAGTCGTCGACGCTCGCGCGGTCGCGCGCCGGGTGATACAGCGCGGCGGCCGGCAGCGGGCGCGGCAGCTCGGGGGCGTCGCCGAACCCGAGCGTGTGGAATGCAATGCTGCGCAGCAGCGCGTCGGCGTTGTGTACGCCGCCCTCGCGCAGATAGCGCCACCACAGCCGGCACAGATCCGGCGTGACGGTACTCTTTGCGACGAGGTTCGGATCTTCCTGCAGATCGCCCGAGAACATCGCGAGCTGCTGCCCGCGCTTCGACGCGAGCGACACGGCCTGCTCGATCCCGTACGGCCAGTACGCCTCGCCGCCGAGATGATCGATCACGACCGTCTTCGCGTGGCGCAGCACGTCGTCGACATAGAAATCGACCGACGCCGGCTGGCGCAGGAACGTGACGTTCGCGAGCCGCACGCTCGGGAAACCTTCGGCCAAGTGCGGCACGACGCTCGCGAGCAGCGACAGCGTCGTGTCGGCCGAACTCAGGATCACGATGTCGGCCGGCTGCTGGTCGATCCGGACGACACCCTGCGTATCGTCGACGAAGCCGCCCGGCGTGGTGCGCAGCAGATGCATCGTGCGTTACGCCTGTTGCAGCTCGGCCGCGCACGCGGCGTCGAACGCGCGTTGCAGTGCGGCCGCGTCGAGATCCTCGCCGATCAGCACGAAGCGGCTCGCGCGCGTTTCGCCGTCCTGCCAGCGACGGTCGAAATAGCTGTCGAAACGGCGCCCGACCCCCTGGATCACGAGCCGCATCGGCGCGCCGGGCAGCGCGGCAAAGCCTTTCGCGCGGTAGATCGTGTGCGCTTCGACGACGCGCTGCAGCGCGGCGATCGTCGCTTCGCGCGTGCCGGCGTCGCCGGACACGACCACCGAGTCGAAATCGTCGTGATGGTGATCGTGATCGCCGTCGTCAGCCGAGCCGTGATGGTCGTGACGCAGGTGGATCGTTTCTTCCGACGCCGATTCGAGGCCGAGCAGCATCGCGAGGTCGAGCTCGCCGCGCGTCGCGCGCACGATCTTCACCTGCGGCGGGATCTCGTCACGGATCGCGGTTTCGATCTGCGCAAACTCCGCGTCGCCGACGAGATCGGCCTTGTTCACGATCACCAGATCGGCCGACGACAGCTGATCGGCGAACAGTTCGTGCAACGGCGATTCGTGGTCGAGGTTCGGATCGGCGCGGCGCTGCGCGTCGACGGCCTGCGGGTTTTCCGCGAACTGGCCGCTCGCGGCGGCCGGCCCGTCGACGACGGTCACGACCGCGTCGACCGTGAAGCTGTTGCGGATCGTCGGCCAGTTGAACGCCTGCACGAGCGGCTTCGGCAGCGCGAGGCCCGACGTCTCGATCAGCACGTGGTCGATGTCCGCGCGGCGCTCGACGAGCGCTTCCATCACCGGATAGAACTCTTCCTGCACGGTGCAGCACAGGCAGCCGTTCGCGAGTTCGTACAGCTGGCCGGACGCTTCGCCCGGCGCGCCATCGGCGTCCTCGCAGCCGATGCCGCAGCCCTTGAGGATCTCGCCGTCGATGCCGAGTTCGCCGAATTCGTTGACGATCACCGCGATGCGGCGGCCTTCGGCGTGTTGCAGGATGTGGCGCATCAGCGTCGTCTTGCCGCTGCCGAGAAAGCCCGTGACGATCGTGACGGGAAGCTTGCGTAGGGTCATGGAATATCCAGGGTCGTAAGGGAGAGTCAGGCCGAGATCGTCACGTCGATCTCGTCGTAGCGCTTTAACCGGTAGATCAGGGCCGACACGAGCCAGCATGCGAGGAACAGGCCGATCACGACATAGCCGAGCATGCCGAAGTGCGACGCCACCATCGACGCGAAGTCCCACACCGGGCCCTGCAGCGACAGCTTGTCCGCGAGCAGCGCGAGCACCTCGATGCCGCCGATCAGCGCGGCGACCAGCACCGACACGAAAGTGATCGTCATGTTGTAGTAGATCTTGCGGATCGGCCGCACGTACGCCCAGCGATACGCGCCCATCATCAGGATGCCGTCGGTCGTGTCGACGAGCGTCATGCCGGCGGTGAACAGCATCGGCAGCGCCATCACGGACCAGAACGACAGCCCGCCCTGCACCTGCGCCGCCGAGATACCGAACAGCGCGATCTCGGTCGCCGTGTCGAAGCCGAAACCGAACAGGAAGCCGACCGGATACAGGTGCCAGCTGCGCGACACGAGCCGGAACAGCGGGCGGAACAGGCGCGCGAGCACGCCGCGCTGGTTCAGCAGCATGTCGAGATCGGCGTCGACGATCGGCTCGCCGCGCCGCGCGGCGCGAAAGGTCCGGTAGACGGAAATCAGGATCAGCAGGTTCGCGATCGCGAGCACCAGCAGGAAGAACGCCGACACGCTCGTGCTGATCACGCCGCCCCACGCTTTCATGCTCTCGAAGCGCGCGAGCGACGCGGCCGTGAGCGTCACCACGACCGACATCACGATCACGACCGTCGAATGGCCGAGCGAGAAGAACAGGCCCGCGCCGAGCGGGCTGCGCCCCTCCTGCATCAGCTTGCGCGTGACGTTGTCGATGGCCGCGATGTGGTCGGCGTCGACCGCATGACGCAGCCCGAACACGTACGCGAGCAGCGCGGTGCCGAGCAGCACGGGCTGGACGTGGAAAGCGGCGAATGCCCAGATCCACGCGCCTGCGTTGAAGGCGATCAGCAGCGCATAGATCGCGACGATCTTGCCGCGCAACCCGGACGGACTGTCGTTGAACAGGCGAAACAACGAATCGGGCATGACGCTCCTTGGCGAACGGTCGACATGAAGAATGCCAACACGGCCGTCGCTACGCGGCCCCGCGCGGTCCGGCCCTTCATCGCACCGGAACATGCGCACTCGCGCAGGCGGCCGGACGTCGGGAATCGGGAAACGCTCGGGTGTCGGGCACGCTACGGTCGTGGACGATGCGCCGCCTCCCCGCGGCGCTGAACCCCAATGTTTAGGCCGGTATCCGGACTGACGAACACGCCGCTTCGCCTTCCCGGATGCGCAGGGCATCCAGTGGCGGTCGTCCGCATGCGGGCGGCATGCGGCGAAGCGGCGCTGCATCGCGGCGGGCACGATGCGTTCGCTTACCGTTGCGGGGGCAGCACAGGTTGGCTCGACTGCGACGCAGGCAGGCTCCCTGTTTCCCGTTTAACTGCGCACGCCGGAAGGCGCGCGCGAGCACCAAAACGCGTGCGAGTGTAGGCGGCGGGGGCAGGAGCGTCAAGGCGGCACGGGCCGCGGGACTGCGTTCCGCACCGCCCTCGCGCCGCGCCGGAGACCTTCCGTGGCCGGTTCGCGCGGGCGAACCGTGTGCTATCGTATGCGCCGCGTTCGGTGCTCGCATGCGCATTCCGCGCATGCAGTTAAACGGGAAACAGGAGGCGGATGACCGCCCGGCCTGTGCTGTCCCCGCAACGGTACGCCGCCTGCGCGACGCGCTCCCCGCGCACGCGCCCAGGCCGCCCGCGATGCCACTGCCCTTCACCGGGCGGGAAGGCTGCGGCCTGGCAAGCGGCCAGCCCGGATACCGGCCGACGCAAGGGGCGAGCCCGATGCTCGCCGAACGCCCGATCCGCGGGGGACGGATGGGGTGCGCATTCCGCCCGCGTTCGCGCGGGCTTCGCCCGATCCGTCATGCATTGCCTGTCCGCCGGCCGCCGATGTGCCGCCCGCCTTTTCTTTTCCACTGTTTCGACACGGTGCGTACCGTGCCGCGTGCGATGAGCCGCGCCTGGCTCATCGGTGCCGGCCCCGGCGACGCCGACCTGCTGACGCTCAGGGCCGCGCGCGCGATCGGCATGGCCGACGTACTGCTCGTCGACGATCTCGTGAACCCCGACGTGCTGCGCCATGCGCGCGCCGACGCGCAGATCGAGCACGTCGGCAAGCGCGGCGGCCATGCGTCGACGCCGCAGGACGCGATCGTCGCCGCGATGCTCGCGCATCTGCGCGCGGGCCGTAGCGTCGCGCGGCTCAAGGGCGGCGATCCGTTCGTGTTCGGCCGCGGCGGCGAGGAACTGGCCGCGCTTGGCGCGGCGGGTTTTCCGGTCGAGGTCGTGAACGGCATCACCGCCGGCATCGCCGCGCCGGCCGCACTCGGCATTCCGGTCACTCAGCGCGGCGACGCGCAGGGCGTGATCTTCGTCACGGGCCATGGCGCAGGCGCCGACGAGCCCGACTGGCGCGCGCTCGCGGCCACGCGCATGACGATCGTGATCTACATGGGCATCCGCCGGCTCGACACGATTGCAGCGGCGCTGCGCGAAGGCGGCCTGCCCGGCGATACGCCGTGCGCGGCGATCGAGAACGCGACGCGCCCCGAACAGCGGCACGTGCTTGCGACGCTCGACAGCCTCGTCGAACGCGTCGGCGCGACCGGACTCGGTTCGCCGGCGATCGTCGTGATCGGCCGCGTCGCGGCGCTCGCGGACGATCCGGCGGTGCGCGCGGCGCTCGGCGGCCGCGCATGATGCGTGTCGCGCTCGGCATCGGCTTTCGCGCGGACGTCACGGCCGCGCAACTCGATGCCGCGATCCGCGCAGCGTTGGCGCGTTACCCGGCCGCCGAACCGGCGCTCATCGCGACGCTCGCCGACAAGGCGCGTGCCCGTGCGCTGCGCACGCTGTGCGCGCGACGCGGCTGGCCGCTCGTCGCATTCGACGCGATGCAGCTGGCGAGCCGTCCCGAACTGGCCGCGAGCGGTCCGTCGGACGCCGCGCTCGCACGCTTCGGTGTTGCGGGCGTGGCCGAGCCCTGTGCGCAGCTTGCAGCGCCGCGTGGCCGCCTGCTGGGCCCCAAGTCCATCCGGGACGGCGTGACGGTCGCGCTCGCCGGCCCGCTCTGAACCCTTTGTTTCGCTTTCGACAGGACGATTTCCGATGAAGACCGATGCCGAATCCCATCAGCGGATGACCGAACGCCGCCGCGCCGGCCACGAGAAGAAACAGGCCGCCGCCACCCACGAAAAGGGGCTGCTGATCGTCAATACCGGCAACGGCAAGGGCAAGAGCACGGCTGCGTTCGGCATGGCCGTGCGCGTGCTCGGCCATGGCATGCGGCTCGGCGTCGTGCAGTTCATCAAGGGCGCGCTGCACACGTCCGAGCGCGACTTCCTCGGCGCGGTTGCCGAATGCGATTTCGTGACGATGGGCGACGGCTATACGTGGAACACGCAGAACCGCGACGCCGATATCGCGACCGCGCGCAAGGGCTGGGACGAGGCGCGCCGGATGATCGAAAGCGGCGACTACCGCATGGTGATCCTCGACGAGTTGAACACCGTGCTGAAGTACGAATACCTGCCGCTCGACGAAGTGCTCGCGACGCTTGCCGCGCGCCCCGCTTCGGTCCACGTCGTCGTGACCGGGCGGCATGCGCCCGATGCGCTGATCGACGCGGCCGACCTCGTCACCGAAATGCGGCTCGTCAAGCATCCGTACAAGGAGCAAGGCGTGAAGGCGCAGCGCGGCGTGGAGTTCTGAGCATGCCCGCCTGCCCCGCGCTGTTCGTCAGTGCGCCCGCGTCGGGCCAGGGCAAGACGTCGGTGACGGCCGGCCTCGCGCGGCTGCACCGCCGGCTCGGCCGCCGTGTGCGCGTGTTCAAGACCGGGCCCGACTTTCTCGATCCGATGCTGCTCGAGCGCGCGAGCGGCGCCCCCGTGCATGCGCTCGACCTCGGGATGGTCGGCGAGGCCGGCTGCCGCGCGCTGCTTGCCGATGCCGCGCGCGACGCGGACCTGATCCTGATCGAAGGCGTGATGGGGCTGTTCGACGGCACGCCAAGCAGTGCCGATCTCGCAGCCGCGTTCGGCGTGCCGGTCGTCGCGGTGATTTCCGCGAAGGCGATGGCGCAGACGTTCGCGGCGATCGCGTTCGGGCTCGCACGGTTCAGGCCGGGGCTGCCGTTTCACGGGGTGCTCGCGAACCGCGTCGGCTCGGCACGGCATGCGGAATTATTGCAACAGGCGCTGCCCAGCGACCTCCGCTGGCTCGGGCACGTACCGGCCGATGCGGGCATCGCGCTGCCGGAGCGGCATCTCGGCCTGCACCAGCCGGCCGACATCGACGATCTCGAGGCACGGCTCGATCGCGCGGCCGACGTGCTCGCGCAGACGGCGCTGGCTGAGTTGCCGCCGGCCGTCGCGTTCGCGGAACCGGACGCCGCGGCGCCGCTGCCGCGCGCGCTCGCCGGCAAGCGGATCGCGATTGCGCGCGATGCGGCGTTCTCGTTCATCTATCCGGCGAATCTCGCGCTGCTCGACGCGTTCGGTGCGCAGTTGCGATTCTTCTCGCCGCTCGCCGACGAACCCGTGCCGGATGATTGCGACGCGCTGTTCCTGCCGGGCGGCTATCCGGAACTGCATGCGGCGACGCTTGCGGCGAATGACGAAACGGCACGGACGATTCGCGCGCATGCGGCGGCCGGCCGGCCGATCGTCGCGGAATGCGGGGGGATGGTGTATCTCAGTGAATCGCTGACCGATGCGGACGGTGCGACGACGTCGATGCTCGGCCTGCTGCCGGGGCAGGCGACGATGCAGCGCCGGTTCGCCGCGCTCGGCATGCAGCAGCTCGATACGCGCACCGGACCGATGCGTGGTCACACGTTCCACTACTCGCGGCTCGCGACGCCGCTCGATCCGGTCGCGCATGCGGCACGCCCCGACGGCGTGCGGGGTAGCGGCGAGGCGGTCTATCGCCACGGCGCAATCGTCGCGACGTACATGCACATGTATTGGCCGTCGAATCCGGCGGCGGCGGCGGCGCTGTTCGGCGGCACGGCGTTCTGACCGAAAACCGGCGAGGTGCCGCGATGTCAGGGCTTTTCGCGGCCCGGCGCTTCCGAACGCGAAGTGCGGATCACGGTGCCGTCGGGCGAGAAATGCGCGTTGAACATCGCGTCGCCCGATACGCCGCCCTCGGCCCAGTGCCAGCTCCACACCTCTTCATGGCTCAGCGCGTATTGCGCGATCTCGGTCGGCTTGCCGAGCAGTTGCCGCACGTCGTCCTTCGACATCCCGGGCACGACCTTCGCAATGTTCGCCGCCGTCAGTGCCTGCGTGATCGACACGAGCCGGCCGTCGGGCCCGAAATCGAGCATGTAGGTGCTCGTGCCGTATGGACCGCGCGGATACTCGAACCGCTGCGAGCCGTCGTCGCCCTGCCTGACCATCTCGGGCTTGCCTGCCTGGCGGAGCACGTCTTCGGTCGTCGAGACGCCCGGCTGCAGATGACCGAACGCCATCGGATCGGGCTTGATCGCATTCACCGCGTCGGCCACTTTCCGGTCGTCGCACCCGGCCGCCAGAACGCCGACCGCACAAGCCGTCAACACGGTCAGAAGCTGTTTTCGCATGTCATCCACACCTGTTTTCATCGAGCCGATCCGGCGTCGCGCGCAGCGTAGCACGCGACCGGTTCCGTCGATGTCAAGGAGCGTCAAATTCACGCGCGTCCTGTCGCGCCCCGTTTCACGGACGCACACGTCGAACGGCGGCGGCGACGCCGCCGCGCTTCTGCTTCTTCTTCAAACCAGGAACGCCTCGGCCAGCTTGACCCAATACGACGCGCCGGCAGGCAGCGCCGCGTCGTTGAAGTCGTAACCCGGGTTGTGCACCATGCAGCCGCCCTCCCCGTCACCGTTGCCGATGATCAGGTAGCAGCCCGGCCGCTTCTCGAGCAGGAACGCGAAATCCTCGCTGCCGGTGAGCGGCACCATCCCGTCGATCAGGTTTGCTTCGCCCACCCATTCGCGCGCAACGCCGCGCGCAAACTCGGTCATTTCCGCATCGTTGACGAGCACCGGGTAGCGGCGCTGGTAGTCGATCGTCGCGGTCGCGCCGTACACGGCAGCTTGCGCATGGACGACTTCCTTGATGCGCGTCTCCAGCAGGTCGCGCACGTCGGGTTTCAGCGCGCGCACCGACAGGCGCATCTGCGCACGATCGGGAATCACGTTCGGCGCCTCGCCCGCGTGGATCGCGCCGACCGTGACGATCGCCATGTCGAGCGGCGACACGTTGCGCGACACGATCGTCTGCAACGCCAGCACGATCTGCGCGCACACGACGACCGGATCGATTGCCTTGTGCGGCACCGCGCCGTGGCCGCCGCGGCCCTGCACGTCGATGACGACGGTGTCGGACGACGCCATGAACGACCCCGGCAGGAAGCCGAACTTGCCGGTCGGGAAACCCGGCATGTTGTGCATCGCGAAGATTGCGTCGCACGGGAACAGCTCGAACAGCCCTTCGTCGAGCATCTTCTTCGCGCCGCCGAGCCCTTCTTCCGCCGGCTGGAAAATCAGGTTCAGCGTGCCCGAGAAGCGGCGCTCGCGTGCGAGATGCTTCGCGGCCGCGAGCAACATCGCCGTGTGGCCATCGTGGCCGCACGCGTGCATCTTGCCGGCGATCTTGCTCTCGTACGGCAGGCCCGTGGCCTCGTGGATCGGCAGCGCATCCATGTCGGCGCGCAGGCCGAGGCGCTGCGTGCCGGTGCCGACCTTCAACTGCGCGACGACGCCCGTGCCGCCGAGCCCGCGATGCACCGTGTAGCCCCACGACTGCAGTTGCTCGGCGACGAGGTCGCTCGTTGCGAATTCTTCGAAGCCGAGTTCGGGATGGGCATGGATGCGGTGCCGGATCTCGATCATTTCGTCGGCGAGGCCTGCGGGGATCACGCTGTGCGTCACGGTTTCGTCTCCTGTTTCTGCGGGGAATGTGCAGGCAAGGATAGTCGGTTCGCCGGCAACCGGGCAGACGGAAAGTCGTCGCGGTAGCAACCTGCAGTTGCCGCTGGTGCGATGCCTGGTGCGCACGCTGAAAAGTGAACCGGGCACGACACGCTTACAGGTTGGCCCCGCCGTGCTCAGGCCGCCCAATCCTCGAGCGACAACCCCGCGACACGGCCGAATGCGCGGCCATTATGGGAGACGAGCACCGCGCCGGCCGCAATCGCATGCCCCGCGATCGACGCATCGTTCGTGCCGATCGGCGTGCCGCGCGCGGCGAGATCGGCACGAATCGCGGCCGTGGCATCGACGGCCGCCGTATCCCACGGCAGCACGCCATCGAGCCGCGAAACAAACGCCGTCACGAGTTCCGCGTGCTTCGGCGACGCCTTCTTGCCAACCGCGCCAAACCGCATCTCGGCGTAGGTCATGGCCGACACGACGATCCGGTGTTGCGCATTCACGCACGACTGCAACCGCGACAGCACCACGGGGGGCCGCTCGCGCATGATGAACGAACAGATGTTCGTATCGAGCATGTAGAGCGTGGTCACCGGTTGGACTCCGTCGGCGCGTCGGCGTCGAACAGGTCGAAGCGGCCGGACTCGATGACGGCCGGGCGTTCGGCAAGGAAATCGGCATCGGCCAGCGGTTCGTTCGCGAACGACAGCCACGTTGGCCGTACCGGCCTCAGCAGCAACGTGTCGCCCTCGCGGCGGATCTCGAGTTCCGTCACCCCCTCGAACTCCATGTCCTTCGGGATGCGGATTGCCTGATTACGGGCGTTCTTGAAAATGGAAACGGTGCGCATGAGCCACTCCAGCGGAGTACGATGCGTCCATTCTAGGCATATGTCGGCATATGTCAATTTGACGGGGTGCGAATCGGACGTCGCGCCCCACGCTGTCGCGGAGGTTCGGGTCATGTTGCCGGCCTGTCGTCGATGAAGAGTGAGATCGATTCTTCACGACGCAGGCCTCGCGGTCCATATCCCGAACGGCCGATGCCGGTGCGGCACCAGACCGCGCGCAACGTCGCACCGACGCTGCGCACCCGCGCCGTCACGGCAGCCGGAAAGTGTCAAAGAACGTATCGCGCTCGATCACGGTGAGTGCCGCGCGCTTGTGCGGGAAGTCGAATTCCTTCAGCGTGTAGAACCCGAGCCGGTGCATGTACGCGATGTGCCGCACGTGATCGACGCGCGGCTCGCCGACGAGCCGCTGGGTACGCGGTTCGTCGACGAACATGTAGTGCAGCACCCCGCTCCACCACGCATGCAGCTTGCCCGCGCTCTGGAAACGCGAGTCGCCGATGAGCAGGTGCAGCCCGCGATCGTAGTCGTGCGCGTCGTAGAACGGCGCGAGGCGGTCCTCCTTCGCCCAGTAGAACTCGAAATAGCCGAACGGCGTGTCGTCGAAATAGCCGATCATCGGGTGCATGTGCGGATCGGCAAGCCGTTCGGCGAGATACGCCGCATGCTCGTCGCGCGTGCCGCGCTGGTCCCAGAAATGCGCGACGCGATCGAGGTTCATCCAGCCGCTGAACAGGTCTGCGTGCGCGTCGATGTCGACGGTGCGCAGGCTGAACGTCATCCCGACCTGCGGCATGTAGCGCGCATAGATTTCGCCGGCCGGCGACGGCGGGCGCACCGGGTGCCGGTGGCCGTTCGTGATCGCGTGGCGCAGCGGCATCCCGCCGGACGCGGGGGCCTTCAGCCACGGCCGCGGGTTCTGCCAGAACGTGGTGCGCGATACGGTGAGCCGCAGCGTGTCGCCGGCCACCTGCGCGCCGTCGATCACGCCTTCGCGCACCGCGCGTGCAACGTACGACGCGACGGCGGCCGCATCGGCGCCGCCGAGCGGCACCGAGATCGTCGCCGCGTCATGCCGCGTGTCGGTGTTGAACAGCGCGACGAACGTCGCGAGCAGCGCGTCCGGCGAAGCGTCGGGCCGCCATGTGTCGAGCGTATGCTCGACGAAGGCCGCAGCCTGCCCGTGCGCGGCGCCGTCCAGCGCGGCGGCCACGTCCCCTTCGACGGCGTCCGCGACGCCAGCCGGTTTCGTCAGCGTGTCTTCCATCACAGTGCTCCCGCGTCATGGCGGTCGGCGAGGACGTGCAGCCCGCGCTCGAGCGCCGGAAACAGGCTGCGCTGGAAGTTGTTCCAGCGCAGCTCGAGAATCGTGTCGTCCGGCGCGATCGGCGTGTCGAGCACGTCGCTGATCACCTCGCCGGAATCGATGCCGTTGTCGACGTAGTGAAACGACGCGCCCGTCATCGTCACGGGCTCGACGGACGACGTCGTGCCGTTCGCCCAGTCGACCCGTTCGCCGCGCGCGCCGTGCAGCGCGTCGAGCGTCGCCCACGCGCCGCGCCGCTGGTACGGCGAATCGTCGGCCGTGATGCCCGGGTGGATGTTCGCGATGCGCCGGTGAAAGCGCGCGCCGGGCCGCACGAGCTCGTCGAGAATCACGAGCAGCCCGTCGAGCACGACGATGTCGGCGTCGAGTTCGAGCAAACGCTCGAGCAGGCGCCGCTCGAACGCCTGCTTGCCGGCCACGCGCTCGCGCGCGTCGCGCGGCAGCCGCCGGTACGTCGACGGAATCGAGCAGAACAGTTCGTCGACCGGCCGGCCCTGCACCGTCAGCCCTTCCGGCAGGATCCACGGGCGGCCCGGCGTGCGCGCGAAGCCGTAGTCGGCCACTTTCGCGCGATCGGCCGGCGACCCGTCGTCGTCGTCGACGATCACGCCCCGGAGCGTATAGCGCTCGCCGAGCGGAGAATCGTTCAGGCGTTCGACGAGGAATTCGAGCGGCGCCTTCATGTAGCGCGTGCTGCCCTGATAGGCGACCGGCTGGCCGGCGCGATCGGCCGCGCCGTTGCGCAGCGACTGGATGTAGACGAGATTTTTCTTCGGCATGGAGGCGTCGTGGAAAAGCGGACGAAGGCGCCGCGGCCGGCCGGCGAGCCGCGGCGCGCGTCGTCACCAGTTGTATTTCGCGGTCGCGATCACGGTACGGTCGGTGCCGAACACGCAGACGTTCGACGACTGGCAACCGCTGATGTAGTGGCGGTTGAACAGGTTCGTCCCGTTCACGGCGAAGCGCCAGTTACGCGTGTCGTAGTGCACGCCCGCGTCGAACAGCGTGACGCTCGATACCGTCAGCGAGTTGTCGGCCGCACCGGCCGACGCGCTCTGGTAGCGAATGCCGCCGCCGAGGCCGAAGCCCGCGAGCGGCCCCGTGTACCACGTCCAGTCGGTCCACAGCGACGCCATCTGGCGCGGACGCGGAATGTCGACCGGCCAGTTGTTCAGCGATACGTCGTTGGCCTGCACGTTCTTCACGTCCTGATAGACGTACGACGCGATCACCGACAGGTTCCGCGTGACCTTGCCGGTCGCGCTCAGCTCGATCCCGCGCGAACGCACCTCGCCCGTCTGCACCGACTTCGTGCCGGTGGTGTCCTGGCTCGGCAGCGCCGACGTGAGCACGTTGGTCTGGTTGATCTGGTAGATCGCCGCGTTCAGCATCAGGTTCTTGCCGGGCGGCTGCCAGCGCAGACCGGCCTCGATCTGCTTGCCGCGCGTCGGCTGCGGCAGCCCGCCGCCGAGCAAGTTCACGCCGATCAGCGGGTTAAACGACGTCGCGTAGCTGACGTACGGCGACAGTCCGTAGTCGCCCTGGTACGTGAGGCCGACGCGGCCGGTGAATGCCGTGACGTCCGCCTTCGTCGACGTGCCCGCCGCACGATCGTCCTGGCGCATGTTGACCCAGTCCTCGCGGCCGCCGAGCGTCAGCGTCCAGCGGTTCCACTTGATCTGGTCCTGCGCGTACAGGCCGAACGTGTTCATCGTCGTGTACGTATTGGTGCGGAACGTCGAGTCAGGCGTGAACACCGCCGTCGTGACGGGCAGGTAGACCGGGTTGTAGATGTTCAGCGGCGGCGCGGCAGCGAGCCATTCGCTGTCGGTCGCGGTCTGGCGGTTGTACTGGAACCCGAGCAGCAGCGTGTGCTGGAGCGGCCCCGTCGCGAAGCGGCCTTCGAGGTTGTTGTCGATGTCGAAGCGGCTGTAGTTCATCTGGAACACGCCGGCCCAGCGCGACACGTCGGTCGTGCTGCCTTCGACGAAGCCGTTGCCGAATACCGAGCCGTTGTCGAGCGACAGGTGCATCAGGCGCGTGTTCTGGCGGAACGTCCACGCCGGTGTCAGGTTACGCTCGAACTGATAGCCGACCGACCACTGTTTCTTGCGGTAGTAGTTGAAGTTCCCGTCGCCCTCGTACACGTCCTTGTTGATCTGGCCGTTCGGGTTCGGCAGCACCGTGCCCTGCGCGGGCAGGAAGTTCGACGAGATGTCGCCCCAGTCCTGCAGGTACGTCGCGGACAGCGTCAGCGACGTATCCGCGTTCGGGCGCCAGCGGAACGACGGCGCGAGCGCGACGCGCTGGTCGTTGTTCGGGCCGGTCAGCGCATTGCCGTCGCGTGCGACACCGACGAACCGGTACGCGTACTTGCCGTCCGGGTCGAGCTTGTCGCCGACGTCGATCATGAACTGCTTGCGCGCGTAGTTGCCGATCTGCACTCCGGCTTCACGCACGCGCTCGCCGTCGGCGAGCTTGGTCTGCACGTCGATGATCGCGCCGGGATCGCCCGCGCCGTACAGCACCGAGGTCGGCCCGCGCAGCACGCTGATGCTGTCGATCATGTACGGATCGACGCGCCAGCTCGCGAGGTTGATCGTGTTCGGCACCTGCAGCCCGTTCACGTAGGCGGTCGGCGTGAAGCCGCGCAGCGCCGCGTACCAGTCCGAGCGGTTGTCCGAGCCATACGACGAGAAGCCCGGCACGTAGCGCAGCGCCGCGTTCACGTCGGTGGCGCCGGTCATCTCGATCTGCTGCGCGGTGACGACGTTGATCGTCTGCGGGATCTCGTTGAGCGGCGTGTCGGTCTTGGTGCCGCTCCTGCTGCGCTTCGCGACGAGCCCGACCGTGCCGTCGCTTGCCGAGGCCGCGTTGACGGTGATCGCCGGCAGCGTGCCGCTCTGCGCGCTGGTCGACGCACTGGCCGCCGCGCCGTTCGGTGCACTGCTGGCCGACGCCGCGGCGCCTGCGTTCACGGCCGGCGCCGTCTGGGCGTATGCGTGCCCTGCCGCCGCCGTACCGAACGCCACGCTTGCCGCGGCCGCGATCGCACGCAAACGCGTGCCTGTTGCCCACTCCATCTTTCTCTGCTCCACTTTTTTCATGCGGTCTCCGACCGCGCCTTTGTCAAAGAGCGAAAGCCATCCGGCCCGCGCTCACCCCGTTTTCCTGTCGTTTTTCGTGCGATGCCCGGGTCGCGCCTTCGTCATGGGCGGGCGCGATCCCGTCTTCGAGCGACGCGCAGATTTCGTCCGCGCGGCGCGCCAGTACCGACAGCAGCGTGTCGGACAATCCGTGGCTGTCTTCGCAGCAGCCTTGCAGGTAGATGCGCGGCGCGAAGTGCTCGGGCGTCGCGAGCAGGTAGTCGCGCGTGACGTCGCCGCGCGTGAGCGCATCGCCCAGGTGCGGCGCGAGCCCTTCGAGCAGCGCCGAATGCGTGTCGCGGCGGTAGCCGGTCGCGAGCACGAGCGCATCGAAACGCTCGACGCGCGTGGCGCCGCTCATCCGGTCGCGCAGCGTCAGTTCGATACGGCCGTCGGCCGTGCGCACGGCGGCCTCGATCGCGCTGTTCGCGAGCAGCGCATGACGCGGCGTGCCGTCGATGCGCTGCAGGTACAGCATTTCGTAGATCTGCTCGATCAATGGCCGGTCGACCACCGCGTAGTTGGTGTCGCGATAGCGCTCGAGCAGCGCGCGGCGCGCGTCGTGCGGCTGCGCGTAGACGATGTCGGTGAACTCGGGACTGAAGATTTCGTTGACGAACGGACTGTCGTCGGCCGGCTTCAATGCGCCGGCGCGCATCACGAGGCTCGCGTCGACGTGCGGGAAGCGGCGTGCGAGATCGATGAACACCTCGGCCGCGCTCTGCCCCGCGCCGATCACCGCGACGCGGCGGCGCTCGCCGTCGGGCGATGCGACGAGCCGGTCGATGTCGGTCAGATACGACGACGAATGGATCACGCGGTCGCGGCCGAGCGCGGCGAACGCGTCCGGAATCGCGGGCGTGCCGCCGACGCCGACCGACAGCGCGCGCGTGACGCGCTGGCGCTCGTGGCCGGCCGCGTCGCGCGACAACACGCGCAGCGCATCGATCTTCGCGCCGTCGCCGCGCACGGGCTCGATCGCCAGCACGGTTTCGCTGTAATGGACGCGCTCGTCGAACGCTTCGGCAACCCAGCTCAGGTAATCGTGGAATTCGACACGGGTCGGATAGAAGTTCTTCAGGTTGACGAATTCGTTCAGCCGGCCACGTTCGAACAGGTAGTTGATGAACGTGTAGCGGCTTTTCGGATCGCGCATCGTGACGAGATCCTTCAGAAACGAAATCTGCATCCGGCAATCGTCGAGCAGCATCCCGCGATGCCAGCCGAATTCCGGCTGGCGCTCGACGAAGCAATGGGCGAACGTGCGCGCGCCGCTGCGCTCCGCGAGGCGCACGGCCAGCGCCAGATTCGACGGCCCGAAGCCGACGCCGATCAGGTCGAATACGGTTTCTCTCTGCATGTCTCAGCTCCCTTGTCGGTGAATCCGGCCCGTCAGACGTGACGGCCGGAGAAGAACGTCTCGCGCAGCGTGCGCATCCACAGCGGCTGCGCGTCGGCCAGCGCCAGACGGCGCTGCCGCGCGAAGCCATGCCGCGCGAGATGGTCGGCAACCCGCGCATGGCCGGCCGGAACGGCACAGCCGACCGCTTCGGTACGCGGGTCGTCGAGAAACAGGTAATGCACGACGGACGGCAGCCAGCCGGCCACGCAGTGCGGGCCGCGCCAGCGCGATTCGCCGACCAGCATCCGCAGCCCGCGGTCGTAGTCGCGCGCCGCGACGTGCGGCGCGAGCGCGTCTTCCTTCAGCCAGACGGCCTCGAAATACGCGAACGGTTCGCCGTCGAAGCAGCCGACGAGCGGCGTGACGTGCGGATCGGCTTCCGGTGCGCCTGCCGTGCCGCATTGCGCGGGCTGCGCACCCGGCCAGCCGTCGCGCACGCGTGGTTCGTCGAACCAGCGCGCGAGCCGTTCGGCGTCCTCGGCCGGCTGCCAGCCGCGCAGCGTGAAGCGCACGCCGAGCGCCGGCAGGTCGCGCGCGTAGACGTCGCCGCGCGGTGCGGGCGGCCGGCGCGGATGACGCCGGCCGCCGGTGAACGTGTGCAGCGTCGCGCACGGCAGATGCGGGCCGACGAGCCACAGGTCGGCCTGTTGCGCCCAGCCGTCGCGCAGGCAGCGCCCGCCGTCGGCGAGCACGCCGCTTGCGCGCAGCGCATCGAGCGCGACCGCGGGCCACGCGGCCGGGTCGAGCCGGATCGCCGCGTGGCGCGCGCTGTCCGAAAACGCCGCGGCCAGCGCGGCCAGCAGCGCACGCCGCTGGTCGGCCGGCGCCGCACGATGGTTGTAGGCGACGAGACGCAGTGCGCCGTCGTCGCCGAGTTGTGCGCGCAGCAACTGCGCGCTGATGCCATCGCCCTGCGCGACGCGGATCTCGGCGCCGTCGCGCACGGCGAACAGGCCGTCCGCGAACGCGAGGCGGTACGTATCGAGCATCGTGAATCCGTCCGGACGCACTTCAGCCAGCATGGCGCGCCTCCTGTCCCGTTTCCGCTGGCGCATCGCACCGCGCGCCGAGTGCCGCGAGCGTCGGCGATGCGAACACGTTGGCGATCGTCAGCGCGTGGCCGGCGCGGACCGCCGCGTCGATGAAGCGCACGACGTCGAACGACGTCGCGCCGGCTTCGAACAGATCCGCGTCCGGCTCGGGGGCGGCCGTCGCAAACGTATCCGACCACAGCGCCGCGAGTGCGGCCGCGGCGTGCGACGGTCGGGCGTGCGCCCGTGCGTCGCCGCTTGCGAGTGCGCCGGACGCATTGTGCATGGACGCATGCGCATCGGGCGCGCCGAGCGCCGCTTCGGACGCGCCGGCGAAACGCGCGACTTCGTCGTGATAGACATCGACAAGCGCATCGACGAAACCGCGCTCGAGCAATTCGTCCGCATACGAGAACGCGGCGCTCACGCGGCCGTCCGGATGTTCGACGACGTCCAGTTCGAGCGTGAACACGACGCGATGACGCACGTCGTCGAATCCGGCCAGCGACAGGCCGGCCCAGTCGCGCGCGGCGGCACCGGTCGGACGCAGGTAGTTGAACATCACCTGGAACAGCGGATTGGCCTGTGCGGCCCGCGGCGTACGCAACGCGGCAACGACGTCGGCGAACGGCACGTCGGCGTGCGCATACGCGGCGAGCGCCGTATCGCGTACTTGCGCGAGCACGTCCGCGCGGCGCGCGGCCGGGTCGATCCGCGTACGCACGACGACCGAGTTGATGAAGAGGCCGAGCGCATCGCGGGCCGCATCCCCCGTGAGTTCGCGCGTCGATGCGAGCACGCCGACCGGCTGGTCGGCCGCGCCCGTCGCGCGGAACAGCGCGGTGTTGAGCGCCGCGTGCAGCAGCATCGGCAGCGTGGCGTGCGACGCCGATGCGGCGTCGCGCGCGGCGCGAATCAGCGATGCGTCGAAATCGAACGCGATACGTGCCGCGCGCCATTGCGGCACGGACGGCGCATCGTCGCGCTGCGGCAAGACACGCGACGGCAGATCGGCGAGCGCATCGCGCCAGTACGCGACACGTGCCGGATGGCACGGTGTGGGCAGCACGAGCGGCACGGCCAGTTGAACGGATTCGTCGGCCGGCACGGCGCTGCCCTGCATGCGGGCGACATAGCGTGCGCGCACGGCGTCGAGCCACAGCTCGATCGATTCGCCATCGGACACGATGTGATGGATCGTCACCGACAGCACGTGGTCGTCCGCGCCGAGCCGCAGCACGCGGGCGCGCCACAGCGGCGCGTCGGCCGCGAGGTCGAACGGCGCGAGTGCATCCTCGTCGGTCAGCGCGGCCGCGCGGGCAAGCGCATCGGCTTGGGCCGACAGGTCGATCACCGGCAGTTCGACGGCAATGTTCGCGTCGATCCGCTGGCCCGGCAGCGCGCCGTCGCGGGCGACGAGCCGCGCACGCAGCGCCGGATGCACGGCTGCCGTCGCCGAGAACGCGGCGCGCAGCGCATCGACATCGAGCGGGCCGCGCACGCGCAGCGCGACCGGAATGTTGTACGCGGCGCTGTCCGGCTGCGCGCGCCACAGGAACCACAGGCCGAGCTGCGCGGGCGACAGCGGCCACACGCCGTGTGCGTCGGGCTTGGCCACCGCGACACCCGGCGCTGCGGCGCCGGCCTGCGCGGCGCGCGGCGCGTCGGCCACCTGCAGCGCGTACTGTGCGAGCACGGGCGCTTCGAACAGCGCGCGCACCGGCACGTCGCGGCCCAACCGTTCCGCCACGCGCGTCGCGACGCGTACGGCCGCGAGCGAATGGCCGCCGAGATCGAAGAAGTGATCGCCGCGGCCGACACGCCCGAGATTCAGCACGTCGCACCAGATCGCCGCGAGCGCGGCTTCGTCGCCGTCATGCGGCGCCTCGTATGCGCGTTCGACGCGCACCGGCGCCGGCAGCCGCGCACGGTCGACCTTGCTGTTCGCGTTGCGCGGCAGCGCGTCGAGCACGATCAGTTGCGCGGGCACCATGTAGTCGGGCAGCGTGCGGCGCAGGTGCGCGTCGAGCATCGCCGCTTCGACCGGCTGCACCGCTGCCTGTGCATCGGCGGTCAACTCGACATACGCGACGAGCTGCGCGAGCGCGCCCTGCCCGTGCACGACCGCACAGGCCTCGCGCACCGCATCGTGCGCGGCCAGCTGCGCCTCGATTTCGCCGAGTTCGATGCGCAGCCCGCGCAGCTTCACCTGGTGATCGACGCGGCCGATGAAGTCGAATACGCCGTCCGCACGGCGTCGTACGAGATCGCCGGTGCGGTACAGGCGCGCGCCCGGCGCGCCGTACGGATCGGGCACGAAGCGCTCGGCCGTCAGCGCCGGACGGTCGAGATAGCCGCGCGCGACGCCGATCCCCTCGCCGCCCAGGTACAGCTCGCCGATCACGCCGACCGGCAACGGGTGCAGCCGCTCGTCGAGCACGTGCGCGGTACGCGCGCCGACCAGCGTGCCGATCGGCAGATAGGCGGCGTCGCCGAGCTTCGCCAAATCGTCGCCGGGGCGGAACATCCACAGCGTCGGCGTGATGACCGTCTCGGTCGGGCCGTAGCCGTTGACCACCCGCACGTTCGGCAACGCGCGGCGCAGCATCGCAAATGCTTCGCGCGACGTCGCCTCGCCGCCAACGGTCAACGAACGCAGCGTCGGCGGCGCACCGTGCGCGAGCGCCCATTCGGCAAGCTGGGCGGCGCAGCCGGGCGGCACGTAGGTCATCGTCACGCCGTCGCGGACCATCATTGCGCAGGTCTGCGCGGGCGGCCACAGCACATCGGCCGTCACCGACACGGCGGCGCCCGACATGTATTGCGAGAACCAGCCTTCGTGTGCGCCGTCGAAATTGACCGACTGGAACAGCAGGAACACGTCGTTCTCGCCCGCGCCGTAGCGCTCGGCGATCGCTGCGCAATGCAGCGCGAACGACGCATGGTCGACGATCACGCCCTTCGGCTTGCCGGTCGAGCCCGACGTGTAGATCGCGTAGGCCGCGTGGCCCGGCAGCACGTCCGGCAGCGCGACGTGCGCGGCTTCGTCGAGCGCGTCGATCGCATCGGCACGCCACACGCGCAGCGCCGGCAATTCGGGCAGCGATGCCGCGCTCGCACCGTCGGTCAGCACGTGCGCGATGTTCGCGTCGCCGACGATCTGCGCGAGCCGTTCGCGCGGATGCGCGGGATCGAGCGGCACGAACGCGGCGCCCGACTTCAGCACCGCGATCAGCGCGACCAGCAGGTCGACCGAGCGCTGCAGCGCAACGCCGACGCGCATCTCGGGCCGTACGCCGGCCGCCACCAGATGGCGCGCGAGGCGCGCCGCGCGTGCATCGACTTCGCCGCGCGTCAACGCACGATCGATATCGGCGACGCCGCGTGCATCGGGCCGCGCCTGCGCATGCGCGGCGATGCGGGCATGCACGGGAACGAACGGCTCGGCGCCGGTCGCGCCGGCCGGCGCGTTCCATGCAAAGAGCTGCGCCCGCTCGTCCGCGGGCAGCCAGTCGAGATCGCCGACCGGCATGTCGGGGCGTGCAAGCGCATCGGTCAGCAGCGTGACGAAGCGTACGGCCAGCCGTGAAATTGCGTCCGCGTCGAACAGATCGAGCGCGTAAATGAACGCGGCGGCGAACGTGCCGTCCGGCGTCGCTTCGACGGACAGCGTCAGGTCGAACTTCGCGGACGGCGTGCCGGACGGCAGCAACGCTGCCGCCGCCGCGCCGAGCGCCGGCAGCGCGCGGCGTTCGCCGTACGCGGCCATCACCTGGAACAGCGGATGGTGGCTCGCGCTGCGCGGCACGCCGAGCGCGTCGACCACCTGTTCGAACGGTACGTCCTGGTGCATCTGCGCGTCGACGAGCGCGCGCTGCGTGCGGGCGACCAGCGACGAGAAATCGCCGTGTGCGGGTACGTCGACGTCGATCGCCAGCGTATTGACGAAGAAGCCGATCAGGCCGGCGACTTCCGCGCGCTCGCGGTTCGCGGCCGGCACGCCGACGCAGATCCGCGCATCGCCGGTCGCACGCGCCAGCAACGCATCGAGCGCGGCCAGCAGCACGGCGAACGGCGTGGCGCCCGATGCAGCAGCAAATGCGCGCAGCTGCGCGCCGACGCGTGCGTCGAGCGAAAACACATGGCGCGCGCCGCGCGCACTGCGGCGCGCCGGCCTGGCCGTTGCGCCCGGCAGCGTCAGCACGCCGCGCTGCGGATCGAGTCGGTCGCGCCAGAACGCGAGCTGGCGGTCGCGCTCGCCGGCATCGAGCCAGCGGCGCTGCCACAGCGCGTAGTCGGCATACTGGATCGGCAGCGGCCCGAGCGGCACCGGCCGGTCGGACGCATACGCGCGATAGAACGCCGCGAGCTCTTCCAGCATCACGCCCGACGACCAGCCGTCCGATACGATGTGATGCACGGTCAGCGCGAGCCAGTGATGCGTCGCGTCGAAACGCACCAGGTGTGCACGCACGAGCGGCGCCGCCCCGAGATCGAACGGCTCGGCCTCATCGGCCGTCGCGACGGCCTCCGCACGCGCGACGCGCTGCGCGTCCGGCAACGCTTCCAGATCGGTCTCGCGCCACGGGCAGCGCAGCGGTGCGTGGATCGTTTGCGCCACGCCATCCTGCGCTTCGTCGAAGGTCGTGCGCAGCGCTTCGTGGCGTGCGATCAGCGCATCGCACGCGAGCCTCAGCGCATGCACGTCCAGCGCGCCCGTCAGCGCCAGGCGCTCGGTGATGTGATACGCGTCGGGTGCGTCGATCAGCCGTGCATGCAGCCACAGCCGCGTCTGCGCGAACGACGCCGGCACGCGGTCGCTGCGCGGCGTGCGCGGCGGAATCGGCAGCACACGGAAGTCGATGCCGGCCGCGCCGAGCTTGTCGATGAAGACCGCGCGCTGCGCGTCGGGCAGTTGCGCGAAACGCGTCGCGAGCGCAAGCCAGTCGGGTTGAACCTTCGTCATCCGTCGTCCTTATTGGGTTTCCAGTTCGCCGAGCAACGCGTCGATCGCGCTCGCCGCGTCGGTCTCGCCGCGCGCCGCGCAGGCCGCGTCGATCGCTTGCGCGCAGCGCGCCAGCGTGCGGGTGTCGAACAGCGTGCGCAGCGGCAGCGCGAGCCCCCAGTGCAGGTTCGCCTGCGCGTGCGCCTGCGTCGCGAGCAGCGAATGGCCGCCGAGCAGGAAGAAATCGCCGTCGCGGCCGATCGTGTCCACATGCAGCACGCGCTGCCAGATTTCCGCGAGCGCGCGCTCGGTATCGGTCGCGAGCTCGACGGCTTCGGCCGTTTCGCGCACCGGTGCCGGAAGCGCATGGCGGTCGCACTTGCCGTTCGGCGTGACGGGCAACGCGTCCAGCTCGATCAGCTGCGACGGCACCATGTACGCCGGCAGTTGTGCGCGCAGTGCGTCGAGCAGCGCCGCACGGTCGAGCGGGCCCGCGTCGCCGCGGGCGACATAGCCGATCAGTTGCTCGTCGCGCACGATCACGACCGCATCGTTCACGCCGGGCGCCGCACGCAGCAGCGCCTCGATCTCGCCCGGCTCGATCCGCTGGCCGCGCAGCTTCACCTGCGTGTCGACGCGGCCGAGGTAGTCGAGCGCGCCGTCGGCGCGGCGCCGCGCGAGATCGCCCGTGCGGTACATGCGCGCGCCCGGCACGAACGGATCGGGCACGAAGCGCTCGGCGGTCAGCGCCGGACGGCCGAGATAGCCGCGCGCAAGACCCGCGCCCGCGAGATACAGTTCGCCGGTCGCACCGGCCGGCACCGGCTGCCACGCGGCATCGAGCACGTGAAGTTGCAGGTTCGCGATCGGATGGCCGATCGGCACCGCGACCGCATGCGCGTCGTCGGGGCCGCAGGTCCAGTGCGACACGTCGATCGCGGCTTCGGTCGGTCCGTACAGGTTCACGAGCGTCGCGTGCGGCAGCAGCCGCGCCATCTTCGCGACGAGTTCGGGCGCGAGCGCCTCGCCGCTCGCAACGATCAGACGCACGCTGTCGCATTGCGCAGCGGCCGAAAAATCGTCGAGATGCGCGGCGAACGCGGCCAGCATCGACGGCACGAAATGCAGCACCGTCACGCCGTGCGCGTGGATCGCGGCCGCGAGACGCGCCGGATCGCGATGGTCGCCGGGCGCGGCGATCGCGAGCTTTGCGCCGATCGCCAGCGGCCACACGAATTCCCAGACCGACACGTCGAAGCCGAACGGCGTCTTGTGCAGCACGACGTCGTCGCGCGTCAGCCGGTATGCGTGCTGCATCCATGCGATGCGGTTCGCGAGCGCGCCGTGCGAGTTGCCGGCGCCCTTCGGCTTGCCGGTCGAACCGGACGTGTAGATCAGGTACGCGAGCTGCGCGTCGTCGATCGCGGCGGCTGCGTCCGTGGGCGTGCCGTCGGCTTCGCCCGCTTCATCGGCAAGCAGGTCCGCGACCGTCAACAGTTGCGTGCCGGAGCCTTCGC
Organism: Burkholderia arboris; assembly: GCF_902499125.1. Classification (GTDB taxonomy): domain Bacteria; phylum Pseudomonadota; class Gammaproteobacteria; order Burkholderiales; family Burkholderiaceae; genus Burkholderia; species Burkholderia arboris. Next base: position 210,450 of record NZ_CABVPX010000002.1, on the reverse strand, counting down.
CCAGCGCGGCCTCGACCTGCTCGCGCAGGTGAGCCTGCGTGATCGCGACGGCCGGCCGCGCGTCGCGCAGCAGGTAGGCAATACGCTCGGCCGGATAGTCGGGATCGACCGGCAGGTACGCGGCGCCTGCCTTCAGCACGCCGACGAGCCCCATCACCATGTCGAACGAACGCTCGACGCACAGCGCGACCGGCGTGTCGGGCTGCACGCCGCGCCGGCGCAACGCGGCCGCGATGCGCGACGTGCCGGCATCGAGTTCGCGATAGGTCGCGCGATGCACGCCGCCGTGAACGTCCGCGTATTCGAGCGCGATCGCATCGGGCGCTGCCTGCGCCGCATCGGCGAATTGCCGGTGCAGCGGCTGGCGCTGCGACGCCGGCCATTCATGCGCGGTGTTCTGGGCGAGCGCCAGTGCGTCGCGAGTGGCGTCGTCGGCGATCGACAGCGTGCCGAGCAGCGCGTCCGGCGTACGGGCCAGCGCATCGAGCGCGCACGCAAATGCGCGGTGCCAGGTCTCGACCTGACGCGCATCGACGCGTGCGGTGTCGTAGCCGTAGTCGATCGTCAGTTCGGCGCCGCTCTCGATCACGAGCGTCAGCGCAAAATCGGTCGATTCGATGCTGCGTACACCGCTCAATGCCAGCGCACGCGGATCGGCATCGCGCACCGACTCGTCGACCGGGTAGTTCTCGAACACGACCAGCGTATCGAACAGTGCGCCGCCCGCTCCGCGCGCCCAGCGCTGGATGTCGGCGAGCGGCGTGTGCGCATGCTCGGCGGCGGCCGCATTCTCGCGCTGCAGCGTTTGCAGCCAGTCGGCCGCGCGATGCTGCGGCGCCGGTGCGGTGATGACCGGCAGCGTGTTGATGAACAGACCGAGCACCGCGTCGACGTCCGCGAGCGCATCGGGACGTCCCGCGACGGTCGCGCCGAATGCAACGGCCGGCTGGTGCGTCATCCGCTGCAGCGCGAGCGCCCATGCGCCCTGCACCAGCGTGTTGACGGTCAGCTTCAGCGCGCGCGCCGTCTGCACGACACGCGCCATCGTGTCCGCATCGAGCGTCGCGCGCCACGTGGCCATCTCGGCATCGGCGCGATCGGCCGTGCGCTCGGCAATCAGCGTCGGCGCATCCAGGCGCGCGAGGCGCTCGGTCCAGAAGCGCTCGTTGGCGCCGCGGTCGCGCGTGCCGAGCCACGCGATGAAGTCGCGATAGCGCAGCGCCGGGCGGGTCGCGAACGGCGACACGGCGTCCGGATCGCGATAGTCGCGCAGCACGTCGGCGAGCAGGCGCGCGGTGCTCCAGCCGTCGAGCAGCACGTGGTGACGCGTCCACACGACGCGCCATGCGTCGTCCGTCACGCGGATCAGCGTCAGCCGCATCAGCGGCGGCTCGCGCCAGTCGAAGCCGCGCGTGCGGTCGGCCGCGAGCCATGCGTCGAAATCGGTGTCGAACGTGGCGCCGCGCTCGCGCCAGTCGAGCTGCTCGACCGGCATCCGGGCATGACGATGCACGCACTGCAGCGGCGCGGCTTCGTCCGGCATCACGCTCGTGCGCAGGATGTCGTGACGCGCGACCGACGCGTCGAACGCGGCGGCGAAACGGTCGGCGTCGAGCGCAGTCGCGGTCGCGACGAGCTGGTTCACGTAGCTTGCGTGGCCGGGCGCGAACAGCGCATGGAACAGGATGCCCTGCTGCATCGGCGACAGCGGATACACGTCGTCGATCGCGCGCCAGTCGAGCGGCGTGCGTTCGATCGCGGCCTGCGTGAGGCCGGCGGCCTGCGCGAGCGGGAAATCGCCCGGCGTCGCACCGGCACCGCGATGCGCAATGCGCGACGCGCACGCTTCGACGAGTTCGCGCAGCGCCGACGCGAAGCGTTCGGCGAACGCGTCGATCGTCGCGCGCTCGAATTGCGGCGCGCCGTAGACCCAGTGCACCTTCAGCGTACGTGCGCCGTCGCGATCCGTATCGAGGTACGCGTGGATCGCGAGCGCATTGCCGAGCGGGCCTTGCGGATCGCGCTCGACGCCGGTGCCGCCGAAACGCGGCACGAGCGTTGCATCGCGCGGCGCGTCGAACTGGCCGAGGTAGTTGAACGTGACGCGCGGGCGCGGCACGGCGGCCAGCGCCGCACGCGTCGTCGCATCGCCGTAGTGTGCGAGCACGCCGAAACCGAGCCCCTTGTGCGGCACCGCGCGCAGCGTGTCCTTGACGGCGCACAGCGTGTCGCGTGCAGTCGCGGCGACCGGCAGCAGCACCGGGTAATGGCTCGTCAGCCAGCCGATCGTCCGGCTCGCATCTGCGTCGTCGAACAGTGCTTCGCGGCCATGTCCCTCCAGCTCGACGCGGCACGATGCGGCGCCACGAGCGCCGGCGATTGCCAGCGCAAGCGCCGCGCCCAGCAATTCGATCGTCTGCGTGCGGTAGGCGGCATGCGCGTCGGTTAGCGCGGCGCGGGTCAATGCCGCATCGAGCGTCTGCACGACGACGGCTGCATCGGCGTTCGTCGCCGCTGCGTCGGGATGGTCGGGTACGAGATCGTCGCCCTGCGCCATGCCGGCCCAGTACGCGGCTTCGCCCGCGAACGGCGCTGCCGGTTCCGTCGCGGCGCGCGCGAGCCGCGCGGCCCAGGCGTCCGCGCGCAAGCCCGGTTGCGACAGGCGGACCGGCGTGCGTTCGCATGCGGCGCGGTAGGCCGAGTCCAGGTCGTCGAGCAGGATGCGCCACGACACGCCGTCGACGATCGCATGATGAATCGCGAGATACAGCTGCGTCGAGCCGTCCGGCAGCCGTGCCGCACACGCGCAGGCGAGCGGCCCGCGGCCGAGGTCGAGACGGCGCTGCAGCGCGTCGAAGCGTGCGAGCGCGTCGGCTTCATCGCGTGCGGCGACTTCGACGAACGGCAGCGCATCGTACGCGTTCGCGGCATCGCTCGCGTGCCACGTGCCGTCCGCGCGGCGCGCGAAACGCTGGCGGAATGCGTCGTGATGCGTCAGCAGCGCGTCGAATGCGCGCGCGAATGCGTCGGCGTCGAACGAACCGCGCACGTCGAACGCAACCGACTGGTTCCAGTGGCCCGGGTGCGGAACATCGAGCGCGAAGAAGCGTTGCTGTGCGGGCGTCAGGATCGACGCGGCAGCCGGCGTTGCCGCTGCGGGTGCGACCGCGTTCGCAGGCTGCGCGGCAGCGGCCGTGTCGTCCGTCTTCGCGATGCGGGCCAGTTCCGCGACCGTCGGGCCGTCGAACAGTTGCTTCGGCGTGAAGCGCACGCCGCGCTTGCGCGCACGGGCGATCACCTGCAACACGAGGATCGAATCGCCGCCGAGTTCGAAGAAGTTGTCGTCACGGCCGACGCGCGGCGCCTTCAACACGGCCTGCCAGACTTCGGCGAGCACCGTTTCGACCGCGCCTTGCGGCGCATCGCCGGACGCGACCGCAACCGGCGCGGCCGCGACTTCACGCAACGCCGCGCGATCGATCTTGCCATTCGCCGTCACCGGCAGGCGCGCGAGTGCGACGAACTGCGCGGGCACCATGTAATCGGGCAGCTTCGCGGCCAGCGCCGTACGCACGGCGGCTTCGTCGAACGCCGCGCCATCGCGCATCACGACGAACGTCGCGAGCCGCAGGCGGCCGTCGTGTTCGATTGCAAGCGTCTCGGCCTGCGCGATCGGGCCGGCCGCGCGCACCGCCACACTCACCTCGCCGGGTTCGACACGGTAGCCGCGGATCTTCACCTGGTCGTCGATGCGGCCAAGGAATGCGAGGCGGCCATCGGGGCGCAACCGCACGCGGTCGCCCGTGCGATACAGCCGCGCACCTGGCGTGAACGGATCGGGCACGAAGCGCTCGGCGGTTTGCGCCGGGCGGCCGAGGTAGCCGCGCGCGACACCCGGCCCGCCCAGATACAGCTCGCCCGTCGCGCCGGCCGGCACGCAGGCGCCGAACGCGTCGAGCACGAGCGCGCGCGCATTGGGCAACGGCTGGCCGAGCGGCACGCCGCTCGCGGGATCGCGCGCATCGGCGGCGATCGATGCCGTGTCGCAGGCGATCGCGCCGACCGTCGCTTCGGTCGGCCCGTAGTGGTTGATCACGCGGCAAGCCGGCGCGAGCGCGGCCAGGCGCGCGACGAGCGCCCACGTGAGCGTTTCGCCGCCCGTCACCAGCGCATGGCGCGGCAGCACGTCGGCCGGCACGCACGCGTCGAGCAGCGCCTGCAGGTGACTCGGCACGATCTTCAGCACGCCAACTTCACGGCGGCGCATTTCGCCGGCGAACAGGTCCGGATCGAACGCGCAGGCAGCCGGCAACAGGTGCAGCGTGCGGCCCGCGCACAGCGCGCCGAACAGCGTCGTATGGCCGAGGTCGGCCGCGACGGTCGACACCATCGCGAACGATGCGTCGGGGGCGAACGCGAGTTCGTCGAGCATCCCCTGCACGTAGTCGGCCAGTGCGCCGTGCGACACGACGACGCCCTTCGGCGTGCCGGTCGAGCCCGACGTATAGATCAGGTACGCGCCCTGTTCCGGGTGCGGCGCGACGCGTACGCCGCCCGCATGGGCGAGCGTCGCATCCTGCGCGAGCGTGTCGACGTCGAGCGGCTGCGTGTCGATGCCGGCCGGCCACGCGGCCGTGTCCGCGACGAGCGCCCAGCGTGCGCCGCAATCGGTTGCCGCCGCGGCAAGCCGTGCGGCCGGTTGCGCCGGATCGAGCAGCACGGCGAGCGCGCCGGCCTTCAGCGCGCCGAGCAGGCCGACGACGAAACGCGCCGATCGTTCGATGCAGACGATCACGGACGCTTCCGCGGCCACGCCACGCTGCGTCAGTGCGCGGGCGATGCGGTTCGATGCGTCGTCGAGTTCGGCGAACGTCAGCGATGCCGATGCGTCGGCAAGCGCCACACGATGCGGATAGGCGGCCGCCTGCCGCGCGAACGCGGCAACGATGTCGGCGTGCTCGACGCGCAGCGCACGACCGTCGCGCGGCTGGCGCGAAGCAGCCGATGCATCGCACGGCAGCGCGGCCGTCGTGCGCTGCGGATCGTGCGCAGCCGCGCCGACGAGGGTCGCATAGCTGTCGAGCCACGCGCGCGCCGTCTCGGCGTCGATGCAGTCGGTCGCATAGGCTGCGACGAGTTCGATGCCGTTCGCGTCGTCGGTGAAATCCAGCGCGAAGTCGAAGCGCGCGGCGAGATCCGGCCCCGGCGTCGCGACCGCCGTGGCACCCGGCAGCACGCTGTCGTGCCGTGCGTCGAACTGCTGCGCGAACTTCACGCGCAGCCATTCGTCGCCACGCTTGACCGGCGGCTTCACCGCATCGACGACGCGCTCGAACGGCACGTCCTGGTGTGCGACCGCGTCGAGCGCCGCCGTGCGCGCCGCATCGACGAGCGCGCGGAACGGCTGCGTCGGCGCCACGCGCACGCGCAGCGCGACGGTATTCAGGAAGAGGCCCAGCAGCGCGCGCGTTTCGGGGCGCTGGCGATGCGCGACCGGCACCGCGACGACGACATCCGTTGCGCCGGTCAGGCGCGACAGCCACGCGTCGAGCGCGGCCAGCAGCACCGTGAAGACGGTGGCCTGCGCATCGCGCGCGAGTTGCCGCACGTCGGCCGCGACCGCATCGGGCAGGCGCACCGACACGCGCGCGCCTTGCAGCGTGCGCACGGCGCCCGGCTGACGGTCGACCGGCAGCGCGAGCGGGCCCGGCACGTCGCGCAATGCGCCACGCCAGTAGTCGAGCTGGCGCTCGCCCTCGCCGCCGGCCAGCATGTCGCGCTGCCAGTCCGCATAGTCGGCGTACTGGATCGGCAGTTCGGGCAGCGACGGTTTGTGCCCTTCGGCATATGCGCGGTACGCCCCCGACAGTTCGTCGAACGCGCAGCGCGAGCTCCAGCCGTCGGTGATCGCGTGATGCGCGGTCAGCAGCAGGCGGTGGCGGTCGCCGGCGAGCGCGACGAGCGTCGCGCGCAGCAGCGGGCCGCGTGCGAGGTCGAACGGTTCGGCCGCGTCGCGCTCGGCGAGACGCGCGGCTTGCGCATCGCGCGCGGCCGGTGGCTGGTCGCGCAGGTCGACATCGGCGATCGACACCGGCAGGTGCGCATGAATCCGCTGCATCACGACGCCGTCGTCGTTGTCGACGAGCGTCGTGCGCCATGCCTCATGACGCCCGATCACGTGATCGAGCGCGCGCTGCAGCGCGTCGCGGTCGAGCGCGCCATCGATCGTCCAGTGCGCGGCGATGTGATACGCGGCACTCGCATCACGCGTTTGCGCGAGTACCCAGAAGCGTTGTTGTGCGAGCGAGGCCGCGCGATCGACGTGCGGTGCGCCCGATGCAGCGGCGTCGGCCGGCGTGCGGCGCGCGCCGATGGCGGCCAGCGGTTCGCCGGTCTCGCGCTCCGCACGATCGACCTGCTCAGCCAGTTCGGCGAGCGCCGGATCGGCAAACAGCGTGTCGAGTCGCAGATTCACGCGCACGGCCGCACGGATCGCGGCCTGCAGTTGCATCGCGGCGAGCGAGTCGGCACCCAGCGCGAAGAAGCGGTCGTCGCGCGACGGCACGACATCGAGGCCCAGCAGCGTCTGCCAGAGGCCGGCGATCTGCTGTTCGGTCGGCGAGCGCGGCGCATCGCCGGTACCTTGCGTCGTGTCGCGCGCCGCGGCAATCCGCTCGCGCAGTGCTGCACGGTCGATTTTGCCGTTCAACGTATACGGCAGCGCGTCGCCACGCACGAACCGGTGCGGCTGCCACGCGGCCGGCAATTGCGCGGCCACGTGCGCTTTCAACGCCTCGTCGTCAGCCGCCGCGCGCAGCACGACGCACGCGATCAGCCGCGTCGGCCCGCTGCCAGTTTCGGCGACCACGGCCGCGTCGGCCACGGCGGGATGCGAGCGCAGGCACGCGGCGATTTCCGCCGGTTCCACGCGCACGCCGCGCACCTGGACCTGATCGTCGAGGCGGCCGAGATAGTCGAATGCGCCGTCGTCGCGCAGCCGTGCGAGATCGCCGGTGCAGTAGACGCGCGCGCCCGGCTCACCGTCCGCATCGGGAATGAAGCGTTCGGCCGTCAAGGCCGGGCGGCCGTGATAACCGCGTGCAACACAGACGCCGCCGAGCAGCAGCTCGCCCACGCCGTCGTGCCGGGCGCCGTCGATACGCGCGACGCGCGGGCCGATCACGCGGCCGATCGGCAGCGACGCATACGCATCGTCGGCGGCCAGCACGGGCGTCTCGCCCGGCTCGACCGGCCACAGCATCGGCGAGATCACGGCCTCGGTCGGCCCGTAACCGTTGATCAGCCGTACCGACGGGAACGTGCCGCGCACGAATTCGAATGCCTGCTGCGGCAGCGCTTCACCGCCGAACGCGAGCACGCGCAGCGCCGGCGGCACGCCTTCGCGCGCGGCGACGGCTGCGAATTCGCGCAGGTAGGCAGGCGGGAACGCGGCGACGTTGACCGACTCGCGCACCAGCAGCGCATGCGCGGCGTCCGGCGCGAACGGTTGCGGCGGCGCCACGACGATGCTTGCGCCGATCGCGAGCGGTGCGAGCCAGCATTCGTGCGCGGCGTCGAAGTTGACCGACGCGAAATGCAGCAGACGGTCGCCGGCCTCGATCGGCAGCGCGGCCGCAAGCGCGTCGCAATGCGCGGCGAGCGGCCCGTGCTCGACGACCACCGCCTTCGGCGTGCCGGTCGAGCCCGATGTATAGATCATGTAGGCGGCCGAACGCGGGTGAACCGGCACTTCTTCGTCGTCGGCGACGAGACCCGGCTCGCCGGTTGCTTCCGCGGCCGGATCAAACGCCTGTTCGAACGGCGTGCCGAGCGCTGCACGGCCGGCCGCGTCGACGATGCCGTGCCGCAGTTGCGCGTCCTGCACGATCCAGTCGAGGCGCGCGGCCGGATGGCGCGGATCGAGCGGCACGAACACGCCGCCCGCCTTCAACACGGCCAGCAGCGCGACGAACAGTTCGCACGAACGCTCGACACACACGCCGACCCGCACTTCCGCGCCGACGCCGGCCGCGCGCAGTTGCCGGGCCAGGTGCGACGCCCGTGCGTCGAGCGCGCCGCGCGACAGGCGCAGGTCATTCTGGAAAGGGACCGCGATGGCGGGTGCGTCGGGCGCGATGCGCGCCAGTTCGCGGATTCGGTGATGCAGCGCAGTCGGGAAACTCGTCATGTGCGTGAAGTCCTTCGGTCCGGCCGCTTCGGCCAAGTCTCGGGGCCGCTTGGGGCGGCTTCACTGGTGTGACGAACGACGCGGCCGATTTTTTACCGTTTTGCGCTCAAAGTGCTTGCGGCCGCTTTTTTTGACGGCGTTGCTAAATATTTGCGCGGCCCGTTCGTCTATCAGGGAGGAAAGCCGGAACGGGGCACCGCCTCGCCCGCCGCTTTCGCGTCAGATTTGCCGTTTCCGCGTTTTTGCCTGCCTTCCCTTTACCGACGTTGCCGATGACAGCCGCCCACGAGCCTTCCTCCCCGCCGTCCCTCGACGCCTCCCCCGGCCGCCCCGCCGCGCGCCTGATCCTTGCGCTGTTGCGCGAAAGCCGCGTGTCGTTCACGCTGGCCCTCACCGCGTGCGTACTGAACGGTATCGCGAGCGTGCTGCTCGTCGCGACGCTGAACCGCGCGCTCTCTCAACCGGGCGCGGCCGATGCGTCGCTCGCGTGGCGCTTCGCGCTGTGCGCGGTGATCGCGCTCATCACGCGGATCGTGTCGGGCACGCTGTTCGCCCGCCTGTCGCAGGACACGATGGCGCGGTTGCGCGTGCACCTTGCGCGACGCGTTGGCGCCGCCGAATTGCGCGACATCGAGCGGATCGGCGCGGCGCCCGTGCAGTCGGTTCTGACCGACGACGCGACCAACGTGTCGATGCTGTTCTTCGCGCTGCCGAACCTGGTCATGCACGGCTCGATCGTGTTCGGCTGCCTCGGCTACCTTGCGTGGCTGTCGTGGCCCGTGTGCCTGCTGGCGCTGGCCGCGATCATCGCCGGCTCGCTCGGCTATCACACCGGCGACCGCCGCGCGATTGCGTCGCTCGAAGCGGCCGGCCACGCGCAGGACCGCCTGTTCGGCTATCTCGGCTCGCTGTTCTCCGGCGCGAAGGAGCTGAAGCTGCACGATGCGCGCGCCCGCCAGTTCGTCGACGGCCAGCTCGGCGCCGCGATCGGCGAAGTGCGCGACCACCGCCGCCGCGCGTTCAGCGCGTATGCGGTCGGGGTCGGCTGGATCATCTTCCTGTTCTACGTGTTCCTCGGCGTTGCGTCGTTCTGGCCGCAACTCGGCGTGCATGCCGACCCGGCCACCGCGGCCGGCTACGTCGTCGTGTTCCTGTTCATGCTCGTGCCGCTCGACGGCTTGCTGAACAACCTGCCGACCGTGAATGCGGCACGCGTCTCGCTCACGCGGATCGAAGGCGTGATGGCCGAGTTCGGCGCACTGCGCACGGTGCCGCCCGCGGCCGACGCCCCCGACGTGCCGCCGGCCGGCGCCGTCACGCTGCGCGGCGTCACGCACGCGTACTTCCACGAACGCGACGAACGGATGTTCAGCATCGGGCCGATCGACCTGACGATCAAACCAGGCGAGCTCGTGTTCATCGTCGGCGGCAACGGCAGCGGCAAGACGACGCTCGCGAAGGTGCTGACGGGGCTCTACGAGCCGGAGGAAGGCACGATCGAGGTGGACGGCCACACGATCGGCTGGCGCGAACGGGCCGCGTACCGGCAACGTTTCAGCGCGGTATTCAACGATTTCCACCTGTTCGATGCGCTGCTCGGCATCGTCGATCCCGACGATCCGTCGCGCGCGCAGGCCGATGCACGGGCGAACGCGCTCGTCGCGAAACTCGCGCTCGACCACAAGGTGAAAGTGGTCGACGGCGCGTTCTCGACGCGCGCGCTGTCGACCGGGCAACGCAAGCGGCTCGCGCTCGTCGTCGCGTACCTGGAGGATCGCCCCTTCTATCTGTTCGACGAATGGGCCGCCGACCAGGACCCGTCGTTCAAGGCCGTGTTCTACGAACAACTGCTGCCCGAGCTGCGCGCGCGCGGCAAGGCCGTGATCGTGATCACGCACGACGATCGCTACTTCGATCTCGCCGACCGGCTGTTGAAGCTCGACAACGGGCGCATCGTCAGTGACACGCAACCCGCGCGCCTGCGTGCGCAGGATGACGTCGATGCGCTGAGCGCTTGAGAGACGGTCGATAAAAAATCGCCGACGCGCTGCGATGGCAGCGCGTCGGCGATTTGCATTTCGGAAGGGATTATTGCCGATGCGCGGCGCGCCGGTCACGACGCCCTGCGCGTCACGTCTTGCGTACGGCCGGCAGCTTCAGCATCGTGTCGGTCATCACGTCGGCCAGTTTCAGCGCCGACATCGGTCCGCCGAACCCCCAGATATTGCGTTCGATCAGCGCGATCCGCCGTTCCTTCATCGCGGGCACGAAGCGCCACACCGGCGAATCGAGTTTCGCGGACAGCGGCACGTCCATCCCCGATGCCGTCACGAACATTACGGCCAGGTCGCGCTGCCGGAGCAGATCGGCCGACGTCACGTACAGCGTGCCTTCCCGCGTCGGTTTCTTCGGCCACGGATCGAGCCCGAGCGCACGCGCGAGGCCCGCCGACGTACTGTTGCCCGTATAGGCCCAGTAACGATCGGGCAAGCCGAGATCCTGCAGCAGCGCGATCCGCTCACCCTTGCGCCCCGCGGCGGCGAGCCGCGCCGCATTGCGCGCGATCCCGGCGTCGAGCTGCGCGTCGACCGCCTGTGCGCGGGCGTCGCGCCCCGTCACTGCGCCAATGGTCCGGAAGATCTGCCGCATCCAGTCGAGCTGCGTGACGGGCACGCCGCCGTCGGACACGTTCGGGCTGAACTGGAACAGGATCGTCGGCGCGATCCGGTCGAGCGCGTCGAAGATCGGCGCATGGCGGAAGCCGACGCCGATGATCAGATCGGGCTTGACCGCAGCGATCGCCTCGAGCCCCGGCTCCTGCCGCGAGCCGATATCGGTCACGTTCGCGAGCCGCTCGCTCTGGTAACCGAGCCAGCCCGGATAGAACGCCGTGTCCGCCATCCCGGCCGGCACGATGTCGAGCGCGATCACGCTTTCCGCGAACATGAAGTCGAGCGCGACCACGCGCTGCGGCCGCACGGGCATCGTCGCGCTCGCCTGCGACACGACGGGGTTGCCGGCCAGCGACACGGCGCCCTGCGCGCCGCGTGCATCGTTGGCAACGGACGCAGCGGCGACCGATGCCGGGAACGTGCCGCAACACGCGGCGCCGAGTGCCGCCGCGAGTACGCCGAGCGCATGCCGGCGGCCGGCGTGCGTCACCGGATCGCGTCCTGCTCGGCCAGCGCCGCGTCGTCCATCGTCAGTAGCAGGGGGCAGCTTCCACACAGTTGCGTTTCTCCAGGAATTTCATAGCGCAGGCAGCACACGCGGCGCGCGCGAAACGGCGTCGGCAGCAGCGCCGAGCGCGGCACGACATCGCGCACGGGCTGGCGCAGCGGATTCGATTCGCCCCGGATACAGGTCGACCCGAACAGCCAGTCAGCATCGCGGACGGGATCGGCCGCGCACGGCAGCGAACGATACGTGTCGAGCAGATAGTCGAGCAGGTTGCCCGCATTGCTCCACAGCACGCGCGGCGTGACGCGGCCCATTGCCGCCAGCAGGTCGATCACCGCGCCGAGATGCGCGACGAGTCCCGCATAGCGGGGCACGGGATCGTCGCACGGCGCGCCGAGCGCGTCCGCCGCGAAATACAGCGCGGCCGGCATCCCGTCGTCGAGCGCGACGAACGTGCGCTCCGGGTTCATGTCGAGCGGCCGGCCGAGCGTCAGCGCGGCGACGACGCCGGCCGGCACCGCGCGGCCGAAATAGTATTTGCTCCATTGCGACATCAGCGCGCGTGCATGCTGCGCGGGATCGCCGCCGTAGTGGCCGACCATCGCGTCGAGCACTGCGTCGCGATGGGCTGGCAATGCGCTGACGGGTATGACGATGCGGCCCGGCGCACGTACGTCTTCGGGCATGCCGAGCCAGACAACGTCGAGATGTTCGGCGAACGGTTCCGGCGCGAACGCCGAAAAGCGCGTGGCGCGCGTATCGTCGAGCGCCGGCGTCATCGCCCTGCGCGCCGGGCGCGGCGCCCCTCGAGAATCAGCAGCCCGAGCAGGTAAGGCGCGCCGATCAGCGCGGTCAGCACGCCGGCCGGCACTTCGCGCGGTGCGACGACCGTGCGCGCCGCGAGATCCGCGACACCGAGGATCAGCGCGCCGCACGCAGCCGCGAGCCACAGCCGCGTGCGATGCCGGCGTGCGCCGAGCATCGTCGCGACGTGCGGCGCCATCAGTCCGATGAAGCCGACCGGCCCCACCGCCGCGACGGCCGCACACGCGGCGAGCGTCGCGATCGTCAACGCGAGCGGCCGCAGCGCGGCCACCGGCAGGCCGAGCGCGGCCGCCTGGTCGTCGCCGAGCGCGAGCATGTCGAGCGGCTTCGCGAGCCATGCGAACACGGGCACAGCGAGTACACACCACGGCAGCAGCATCGACACTTCGCCCCAGCTGCGGCCATAGGTGCCGCCGACGAGCCACACGACGAAGCGCGCGGGCTGCACGCTTTCCTGCGTGATCAGCCATTGTGCGAGTGTCGTCCACAGCGCGCCGATCACGATACCGGTCAGTGCGACCGCGAGCGGCGCGTAGCGATGCCGGTGATTCAGCGCGAGCGTGATCGCGAGCGACAGGCCACCGCCGATCAACGCGGCGGCCGCGAGCGTCACGTGCCCCATCAGCGGCCACGTCGACAATGCGAACAGCGTGACGAGCCCTGCGCCCTGCGTGACGCCGAGCACTTCGGGGCCCGCGAGCGGATTGCGCACGACGCTTTGCATCGCGACGCCGCTGACGGCAAGCAATGCGCCGGCGAGCAACGCGCACAGCAGACGCGGCATGCGCAGGTCGATCAGCATCCGCGCGAGCGCATCGTGACCGGACAGCGCGGCGGACCAGCGCGCGGGCGACAGCCATTCGGGGCCGGCCGACACGCCGCCCCACACCACGAGCGCGCCGACAGCGACGAACAGCGCCGTGCGCAACGGCCAGCCGAGCCGTTCGAGCCAGCCGACGAGCCGCGTCGAACCGCCGCCCGCCGCACGCTCGGCATCCGCATGGAGCACGCCCGACCAGGCAGCGCCGCGCCGGATCATCGCGAGCATCAGCGGCGTACCGACCAGTGCGATCGCGACGCCGGTCGACAGCGTCGCGTCGAGACCCGACGCGAGCACCGCGCTGTCGGTGACGAGCACGAGCGCGCCGCCGGTGAGCGCCGACAACGGCACCAGCACGCCGAGCCGCGCCGCGCGCGCGCCGCGCACCTGGCGCAGCAGGTTCGGCGCGACGAGGCCGACATACGACAGCGGGCCCGCGATGCTGACGGCCACACTGGTGAACGCGACCGCGACGATCGTCGCGGCGAGCCGCGTCGCATCGACGCGCACGCCGGCCGCGGCCGCTGCGTCATCGCCGAGGGTGAGCGGATTCAGCGGCCGGATCACGAACGGCAGCGCGATCAGCGGCACGACGAGCCAGCGCGCGGCGAGCGCGAGGCCCGTCGCGCCAGGCTGGTACAGGCTGCCGTTGGTCCACAGCGCGGCCCCCGCGATGTTCTGCTCGAAGAACGCGAGCACGAGCGTCGACAGCGCGGCGAACAGCAGCATGCACACGCTGCCCGCGAGCACGAGCCGCAACGGCGTCGCGCGCCAACCGCCCGCCACGACTATCGCGCATGCGGCGGCAGCGAGCCCGCAGACGAACAGCAGCGGCACCGTCGCGACGCCCGCCAATGCCGGCACGAGCATCGCCGCGAGCAGGCCGAGCTGCGCGCCGCCCGTCACGCCGAGCAGGTCGGGCGACGCGAGCGGATTGCGCGTGAGCGACTGGAACAGCGCGCCCGCCATGCCGAGGCAGCCGCCTGCGACGAGCGCCGCTGCGACACGCGGCAGGTTGAGGTCGAACAGGAACACGTGTGCGAGCGACGCGGCATCGCTGCCGGGCACCGCGTCCCACCACACGCGCAGGTCGGGCGCGACGCGCAGCGCCGCGAAGATCGCGATCAACGCGACGAGGCCGAACGCGATCGCGCCGGCCCGTCCGGTGGCTGCCCCCTTCCCGGTCGCCGCGAGGCGCTTGCGCATCGCGAACGTCGTCATACGGCGAGATCCCGGTCGAAGACGCCGGCCGCCTGCGGCGCGCCGTCGGTTGCCGGACCGTAGGCCGGCACGCACATCGGTGCGCCCGTCTGCGGATGCGCGAGCTTCAGCATCTCGACGCCGAACGCCGCACGCAGCCGCGCCGGATCGAGCATCGCGTCGGGCGTGCCCTGCGCGACGAGACGGCCCGCACGCATCAACACGATCTCGTCGCTGTACGCGGCCGCCTGGTTCAGGTCGTGCAGCACCCACACGATCGTCAGCCCGCGCGTGCGATTCAGCGTGCGCAGTGCGTCGAGGATGTCGAGCTGGTGATGGATGTCGAGATAGGTCGTCGGTTCGTCGAGCAACACGATCGGCGCCTGCTGCGCGAGCGCCATCGCGATCCACGCGCGCTGGCGTTCGCCGCCCGACAGCGCGCCGACGTCGCGCTCCGCGTCGCCGGCGAGGCCGCTCGTGTCGAGCGCCTCGTCGATCGCCGCATGGTCGGCCCGCGACAGGCCGCGCAGGAAGCCGCCGTACGCATAGCGCCCGTAGGCGACGAGTTCGCGCACGGTCAGGCCCGACGGAATCTGGTTGAACTGCGCGAGCATCGTCAGCTCGCGTGCGAGCGCGCGACGGCGAAACGATGCGAGCGGCTGGCCGTTCACGTCGACATGGCCGGCACGCGCGGGCTGCAGGCCCGCGAGCGTGCGCAGCAGCGTGCTCTTGCCGCAGCCGTTCGGTCCGCACAGCGCGGTTACGCGGCCGGCCGCGATCGACAGGTCCAGCCCGTCGATCACGACATGGTCGCGATATCCTACCGACAGCCCGCGCGCGGCAAGCGCGGCGGTACTACGCGTCATCAAGCCTCCGTTCGGTCGCGCGGGACCGTATAACTCTGCGCCATCGCGACGACGACCTTGCGCGGCCCCTCGAACGGGTCGCGCGCATGCGCGGTCAGCATGTTGTCGAGCATCAGCACGTCGCCCGTGCGCCACGGGAACACGATGCGCTGCTGGTCGAGCACGCCGCGGATCTCCGCGAGCGCGCCGGCCTCGAGCGGTTCGCCGTCGCCGTAGTACACGTTGCGCGGCACGTTCTCGAGACCGACCGCGTCGACGAGTGCTTCCTGCATGTCGTCGTCGAGCGCCGACAGGTGAAACAGGTTTGCCTGGTTGAACCACACGCGATCGCCGGTGCGCGGATGGCGTGCAACGGCCTGGCAGCGTTCGCGCGTGCGCAGCAGCAATTCGCCGTCATCGTCGGTGCGCCACGTGCATTCGATGCCGCGCGCCGCACACATCCGTTCGACCTCGGCCGGCTCGTCGGTGCCGAACGACTGCTGCCACGGCAGATCGAGCCCCTGCCCGAAATTGCGCACGTACAGCAGCTCGCGTTTTTCGAAGCGCGCGACGAGCGCCGGATCGAGCGCGCGATACACCGCGCGGCTGTCCGCGATCGGCGTCGCCCCGCCCTTCGGCGCGGCGAGCGCGCAGTGGAACCAGATCCGCAGCGGCCATTCGCGCGTGTACGACTGCTCGTTGTGCAGCGGAATCGCGCGGTGCGGCGGGTATTCGGTCGACGTGTAGACGGCGCCTTCGACCTGGCTGCGCGGCGTCGACGCATATTCATAGCCGATCAACGGATCGCCGAACGATGCCGCGAACTGCTGAAACGCGTCGATCGACGGCACGTGAAAGCCCGTGAACAGTACGCCGCCCGCCCGTTCGAGCGTGTCGGCCGCGATCTCGCGCGCCAGCGGCGCGACGTCGTCGATCGACATCCCGTCGCTGCCGCGCGGCGACACGACGGTGGGCAGCCCCGGCTCGATACGCAGGTCGTCGAGCGTCGGCAACGAAAGCAGGGTCATGCAACGTCCTCTTCAGGTGGCGCGCCGGATCGCGGCGCAGCAGGTCACGATGCGCGCGACGCGCGCTCGCCGTCCATCGCGCGGCGCAGGCTCGCGGGGCGCATGTCGGTCCAGACGGCCTCGATATGGGCGAGACAGTCGGCCTTCGGGCCGCTCACGCCGACCTCGCGCCAGCCGGCCGGCAC
Source organism: Burkholderia arboris (assembly GCF_902499125.1). Taxonomy (GTDB): domain Bacteria; phylum Pseudomonadota; class Gammaproteobacteria; order Burkholderiales; family Burkholderiaceae; genus Burkholderia; species Burkholderia arboris. Next base: position 194,179 of record NZ_CABVPX010000002.1, on the reverse strand, counting down.
GGGCCGGAACGTCGGCCAGATCGAATACTGTTCTTCGTCGTTGATGACGACCGTGTAGACGAGATCGTCGGTGTCGGCGGAAGGCGTCGGGGCTTGCGTCATGATCGGAAATCGCTGAGACGGTTGAAGGAGGCGAAGCGGCGGTTTCGGCCGCTCCTGTCTGATAGACGGTTGGCCGGCGCGTTTTTTTACCGCCGCCGCGCGCGGCCGCCCAGGAACACCGGGCACGCGACGCCGCGCTGGCATGCGTCGAGGCATTCCGCGCAATGGCGCTCCGCGTCGCGCACCATGAAATGCACGAGTGTCTGCGACACGTTCAGCGCGCGCGCCGCGGTCTGCAGCGTTTCCTCGCGCAGCCGCACCATCTCGAAGGCCGCGCGGCTGCGGGCCGGCAGGTCGTCGAGCGCGGCCCACACGCGCCGCAGCGTATCGCGCGTCATCAGCGCGGCTTCCGGCGTCGGCTCGGGCGACGGCACGTCGAAACCGTCGTCCTCTTCCGTGTGATAGACGTTCTCGAGGCTTTGCCGGCGGCATGCGTCGATCGACGCATTGCGCACCATCCGCGTCACGTATGCGACCGGCTGGCGCACCGCATCCTGGTTCGGGAATTCGACGAGCTTCACGAACACGTCGTGCACGACGTCCTCCGCACGGCTCGCGCAGCCGACGAAGCCGCGCGCGACATTGACGAGCATCGAGCGATGAGAGATCAGCACGTCGAGCAGCGCACCCTGCGCACGGGGCTCCGCGGCCCGGCGCGCACGCGGCGGCAGGTCCGGATAACTGCCGAGGAACGGGTTTGCCGCTGCCGCCGCCGGTCGGTCAAGCACTTCCGCCATGGCCATCGATCTGCTCCGTCAAATTCCGAGATAGCGCAATTTAACGTAAACGCAAATCATTCTCAATCCGATTACCGGATGACCCTTTCAGTTGTCAGGATTTGTCTGAACAATTGACGAAATCGTTGTCGGGGCGGATGCGTCGCGTACCGGCCGTTGCGCACCGCTTGCGCCGCGTCCACGCATGCTTTCACGCATCTGACGAAACGCCTGCACCTGTCATGGGCGGTAGCAACTTCTTACCACGTGAAATTTTGGGGGCTCGTACGATCGACTTGCTGTTTCCAAGGGAGAACAACATGAAATCCATCGTGTTATCCGCAGTCATGGTTGGCGTGCTGTCGAGCGTGATGCTCGGCGGGTGCGTGGCCTACCCTGGCCCTGCCGAAGTCACGATCGGCTGGCATGGCGATCGTTACTGGGACGGGAATCGCTACTGGGAACGCCGTGACTGGGAAGCCCAGCATCCCGGCCCGCGTGACGAGCGCCGCGACGATCGTCGAGACGAGCGCCGGGACGACCGGCACGACGATCAGCGGCCGCAGTGGTAATGCCGTCGCTCCCGTAATCCGCCATTCAACGACAGGACCTCAACATGAAGACGCTACTGAAAACCCTGACCGCCGCCGCCGTTGCCGCCGCCGTACTCGTGCCGGCGATTGCCGAAGCGCATCCGCACCGCGTGTGCCACTTCGAGCATCACCATCACAAGGTGTGCCGCTGGGTGCGCTGAGCGTTGCGCGGTAGAGGTGAAAAAGCGCCGGCTCGCCGGCGCTTTTTTTGTTCTTGCGACTCGGGCAGCGCAGGCGCTCGCGCTAACGCTGCCAGCGCTCGGGCGCCAGCCAGATCGGAAACGACAGGATCACCGCCAGTCCACGCCCATCGATACCGGCCGCCACGTCGACCGCCCCGCCGTGAGACTCGGCAATGCGCGCGACCAGCGACAGGCCGATGCCGCTACCCGGCTGCGCCGTACCCGGGACCCGGTAAAAGCGTTCGAAGATCCGCGCATGCTCGTCGACCGGCACGCCCGGCCCGTCGTCCGCGATACGCAACCTGACGCGCGCCCCGTCCGCGCCGGCCAGGCCGTCGCACGCGATCTCGACCCGCCCGCCTTCATGGCCGTAACGCAGCGCGTTGTCGATCAGGTTGCGCACCGCGATCGCGATTTCATCCAGATCGCCCCACACGCACACCGGCTCGACCGCCACCCGCACCGTCTGCCGGCGCGCATGCGCGGCCGCGTCGAAGTCGCTCGCGATCAGCGCAACGAGCCGCGACAGGTCCACCGGCCCGTGCTGCTCGGCGCGCGATCCTGCATCGAGCCGCGCCAGCTCGAGCAATTGTCCGGACAGCCGCGCGCTGCGTTCGACGCCCGTTGCCAGACGGCGCAGCGCGGCGTCCTTGTCCGCGGGGCTGTCCGCCCGCAACGCGACTTCCGCCTGCGCCGACAACGCCGCCAGCGGAATGCGCAACTCGTGCGCCGCATCGCCGATGAAACGGCGCTCGGTATCGACGGCCTGGCTCAGCCGCGCGAGCAGGCGATTGAACGACTCGACGAGCGGCCGGAGCTCGCGTGGCAGCGTCATCAGCGGCAACGGCGAGAAATCGAATGCGGCCTTGTGCTGGATCGCCCGCTGAACGTCGCGCACCGGCCCGAACGACCAGCGGATCCCCCACCAGATCGCCACGCCCAGCATGCCGAGCAGCACCGCCGTATTGAACAGGCCGAGTTGCAGCGCATTGTTCGCCTTCTCCTGCCAGGTCGTGGCCGGCCCGCCCGTCTGCACGCGAATCCGGCCCGCCGGATCCGACAGCGAATAGACCCGCCAGGTCTCGTCGTGCGCGACGCCGCGCCCGCTGCTCACCCCGTATCCGTCCCGCATGTCGGCTTTGAGCGCCGGCCCCGGCGCATCCGCGCTGTGCATGACGTTGCGGCCGTCGATCCAGATCTGGAACGCGACGTCGTATTTGCCGTACGCGGCTTTCGGCAACACCGCCTGGGCGCGGGCTTCGGGCAGGCGGTCGATTGCATCGGGCAGCGACAGCAGCAGCAGTTGCGCGGCGCCCTCGAGCAAGCCGTCGCGCCAGCCGCGCTGCTCGCGCCACAGGCCGACGCCGAGGACCGCGCCCCAGCTCGCCCAGAACACGACCACCGTCGCCATCACGGTGGCGAGCAAGCGCATACGCAGCGACCTCATGCCGTGCCCTCCCCGACGCGATAGCCGAAACCGTGCACCGTCACGATCAGTTCGTCGCCGAGCTTGCGCCGAAGCTGATGGATGTACACCGCGATCGTGTTGCTTTCGATGGCGCCGTCGTTGCCATACACGCGCGCTTCAAGCTGCGTCCGCGTGACGACGCGTCCTTGCCGTTCCATCAGCGCGACCAGCGTCCGGTACTCGTGAATGCTGAGCGCGACGGGTTCGCCGGCGCGCGTGACTTCCTTGCGTGACGGATCGACGTGGATATCGCGGTAGACCAGCCGCTCCGACACGCGGCCCTGGCTGCGGCGCGTCAGCGCGCGCAGCCGCGCATAGAGCTCGTCCAGCTGGAACGGCTTCACGAGATAGTCGTCGGCGCCGGCGTCGAGCCCGCGGATACGGTCGCTCAGCTGATCGCGGGCGGTCACGATCAATACCGGCGTCGCGTCGTAGTTCGCGCGCATCGCGGCGAGCAGCGTGAAACCGGATGCGCCCGGCAACTGCAGGTCGAGCAGCACCGCGTCGTAGTCGCGACCGACGAGCGCGAGCCGAGCCGCCGGCACGTCGGCCACCCAGTCCGCGCGCCAGCCGTTCTGGGCCAGGCCGGCCCGCACGACGTCGGCCAGCATCGCGTCGTCTTCCACCAGCAGGATCTGCATCGGTTTCGCTCCTCGAATGGCGAGGTCGCCAGCCTGACGGACCGCGATTAAAAACTTCTTAAAGCCGGGGGGCCACGATGCGTGTCGATCGCCGCATTGCCGGTGCAATGCAGTTGGCGCTTTCCCGAGAGGCCCGCCATGACCGTGTTCTGTCCTTCGATTCCGTTGCTGCGATGCAAGACGGCACGGCGCGCCCGCTTCGCGCCGTCCCGGTGCCGGGCATTCTGGCACGAAAGGCCGCCCGCATTGCGTGCGTTGCGCGCGCGCCGCGCGGGAGCGGCGCGATGAACCAAGTCGCCGCGCTCGTCCCGTTCGGCCTCGCGCTCAGCCTGGCCGGCGCCAACAGCATCGCCTGCCTCGCCGGCCTGTCGCTGATCGAACGGTTGATCCCCGTGCTGCCCTCCCACGTGCTGCTCGCGATGATCGGTGTCGCCGGTGCGCAAGGCGCATGGACACTGCCGGAAGCGATCGTCGTCACGGCGCTCGGCAGTTTCGCCGGCTGCCTCCTTCATTACGCGCTCGGCAATCTGTGGCCTGAAGACAGCGTGCTGGCCCTGCTGCGCCGCGTCGCGCCGCTGGGCAGGCTGCAGCCCGCCAGAATGGACGCGCTGATCGAAGGCATCCGCGCGCGGCCCACGCGGCTCGCACTCTGGTCGCAACTGGTGCCGTTCGTCCGGCTCGTCGCGCCGGCGCTCGCCGGATTGCTGCAAACGAGCTTCGCGCGCTTCGCGTCGGGGGCGGCGGCCGGCATCGCGCTCTGGAACACGTTGTTCATCACCGCCGGCTATCTCGCCGCGCAAGCGGCCGGCTAACCGCGCCTGTCATTGCCCCCGATCGATCCCGCCAGGAGCCTGTCGATGCGTATCCCCGAATGGATGCTGTTTCTGCGTACGTGGTTGCGCAATCCGCGCCGGGTCGGCGCACTTGCGCCGTCCGGCCCGGCGCTCGCCGCGCTGATCACCGCGCATGTCCCGCGCGAACGCGCGTCCGTGATCGAGCTCGGCGCCGGCACCGGCGTGTTCACACGTGCGCTGCTCGCGCGCGGCGTCGCGAGCGACCGGCTCGTGCTGGTGGAAGCCGATCCCGCGTTTGCCAACGCGCTGCGGCATCAGTTCCCCGCGTTGCGGATCATGCAGATGGATGCGGCCCAGCTCGGGATGACGGGTGACTTCTTCGGCGGGGAACGCGCGGATGCAATCGTGAGCGGGTTGCCGCTCGTCGCGATGCCGGTCGAGCAGGCCGTCGCGATCGTGCACTGCGCATTCGCGCGCCACCTGGCCGCCGGTGGCGCGTTCTATCAATTCACCTATGTGCCGCGCTGCCCGATTCCGGCACGCTGTCTGGAAGCCCTGCGCATTCGCGCCGTGCGGGTCGGTGTCGCGTGGATGAATTTTCCGCCGGCCGTCGTGTATCGATTCGAACGAAGCAGCGAGGCGGACGGCTGTCAGCGGCACAACGCACGGCCGCTTCGCGAAGCCGTTGCCGACGCCCCTGCCTTGCACGGTATCGACGCAAGCCGATCGTCCCGTATCTCCGCACCCGGACCGGGCCATACCGGTCCGGCAACAGGTAGAAGTTCGCCATCCTGAATGTGATCGGAGGTCGGTTGCGATTCCGCCCGCCATGACTTTCCTGCTTCTTTCCGGCGAACCGCGAAACGAGGCGCCGGTTCCCCGGCGCCTTTTCCGCGGCCCGCGTCGACGCTACTGGCGTGGCGCCGGCCGCAGCGAGGACAGCGCGATGCGTATCTGCCAGAACAACGGACGATAGTTGTCGTCCAGATACTCCTGCCCGGTGATCAGGCTGCCGTCCGGGCTGATCGCCAGCGTCGTATCCAGCCGCAGCCCGCCGCGCGATACGCCCGCGGCGTCCAGCAGCGCCGGCAGACTTCGCATGCCGACGCCCTGCGTCCAGATGAACGTTCTGACAGTGTCGCGTTCGGTGTTCCCCGACTGGCCCACCACGACGCTGCCGTCCGCATTGGCGTGTTCGGCATAGCTGTAGTTGTCGCCGTCGAGCATGCCGAGTTGTTCGATCGTGTTCCCGCCATTCAGCCAGCGGACCGCGACGGTGCCCTCCCTCTCGCCCCACGGCGACGGCAACGATCGCCCGGTCCCGGCATTCCCCACGACAGTTTGACCGTCGTCGCTTACGCTGATAGCCCGGTCCATGAGCGCAGGAGCCGAGGAAATGGCCGGCAGCAGCCGAACGCCCGAGCGCACCGTCCAGACGAAAGCGCGCGAGCCATAGACACCGCCCACATTCCCGACGCTTCCTGCCACTGCGTCGCCGGGTTGATTCATGTGAACCGCGCTCGCAGCGAAGTCCTCATCGGTGGTGATACGGTTGAAACCGCTGCGACTGTCCCACAGAAACAGCGCATTGTGCCCGTCGGTCGTCGTGTAGCTACCCGCGATGCGCGAGCCGTCGCGATTCATCACGCTGGCGTCGCTGAAATACCGCGTTGCCGTTGACGGTGCAATGGGTTGCACGCTGCCGTCCCCGGGCCAACGGACAGCCGATACCGCATCGTTGCCATACGGACCGGGCTGGGCGAGCGACCCTACGACAACGCGCCCGTCAGACGACACGGCATTGGCTCTTGACGAGCGTTCATCGGACGGTGAAGCCAGCCGTTGCCAGCCAGTCTGCGCCGACCATGAGAATGCACGCCCCGGTTCGGCCGGATTCGTGTAACTGGAGCAAGAACCGACGAAGGTCTTGCCGTCCGCACTGACGCCGCTGACCTGGTTCGTACGATCCCGCATCCCGCCGAGATCGCCGAGCCGGGTCAGCGATATTGCACCGGGCACTTGTGCTTGCGCGTGGCCGCCGGCGAGCATCAGCGCGATCGCGATCGATGTTGCCACCACCCGATACCGCGTTTGCATGTGCGTCTCCTCCCTGGACTGAAACCCGAATGGTCATCCACCATCGTCGGGTTACGACGCAAGCCGTATATCCGTTGCGCGAGCCGACGACGGTGTCGCCGTCGATATCAATAGATGAACAACCGGATCGTCGCCGTCGCGTCGAACCGCCCGATCTTCGGCGGTCCGAACGACTTCAGCACCGCGTCCATCAATACGCTCTGGTTCATGACGTTGGACGGGAATTGCGCGAGGTTGAACTGTTCGTTGAACGGAATCGCCTTGCCCTGGCTGTCCTCGATGCCGATCCCGAAATTGCTGTCCTTCGCGGGCACCAGCAAGCCGTTCTGCACCGGGAAGCTGGTTTCGAAGTACCCGTCAACACGTACCGCGACGTTGCATTTCTTCGTCAGCGACAGCGAAAACCGCTTGCGCGGTACCGCGGGCATGAAGCCGTTGCCCACCGCCTGCACCTGTCCGAAATTGACGATGCCCGGCTCGGGCGTCACAAGCACGTCGACGAAGCACGGCGTCGGCTTGAGATTACGCAGGCCGCTCAGGCGGTACTGGAAGCTCGGGTTGTATGCGTTCAGCCCGAACTCGCCGTCGAACTGAAATACCGTGTAGATGTCGCTCGGCGGCTGGACCCAGTTGCCCCGCTTGCGCACCACGACCTGGTAGTCGATGCTGATTCGCGTCTGCTCGCAACGCCCTCGATCGAAGTCGTACTTGCTGCACGGTGGCACGGAATACCCGGTGAACACCCCGCCGCCTCGGTTGCTGGTCTTGTCGAAATAATCGATACCCTTGTAACGGATGCCGATCTCGAGCCCCCAGGCGGCAGGATTCGTGCGATTCGGATTCGCGTAGAAATAGATGTTGTCGACGACTTTCAGGCTGCTGTCGTCACCCAGATCCTTGTAGCAATACCCCGACGTCGTTCGCACCGGCGACACCCAGATCACATAGCCGTCGGGCGCGTCGGTCGGATACGACGCAACGCCGCCGATCGGCTCGGTCAACGAAGTCGCGCCGCTGTTGGTCAGACAGCGCAGTGCCCATGCCGGCTGCACTGCCGCGACCAGCAACACAAGCACGATCCAGCGCAGCCAAGCGGCCGGCGATCCCTGGTGGCGCATACCGCCGCTCATTTCTTCACGCTCTTGCAAGCACCGGCCTCGCACGCATACTCGACCGCCACCTGGCCGCCGTAATCGTCGATATGCGTGACGAACAGCGTCGCCGGCGTCGCGGCCTTGAACGGCACGTCGGCCGTGCTCATCGGGCTCACCATCACCGGCTCGATCGGCACCGGCGTCTTCTGCGCGCCCGCGCTCACGTCGACCACCGTCACGTGGTACGGCGTCGGATTGTCGAACACCAGCTTGTGCGCGGCCGCATCCACCCGCAGCGTCATCGGCAACGTCCAGTCCTCGTCGCGCGTGGGCTGCACGGCCTTCGGCCGGTAGAACAGCTTCATCTGCGTGTGCAGTGCGATCTGCAGCGTGTTCGGCGTATCGGTTTTCGGCGGCACTTCGCGGATGTTCAGGTAGAACACCGATTCGCGATCGGCCGGCAGCTCGGTGCCCGGCAGCTTCGCGATCCGCAGCACGTTGCGCTCGTTCGCCTCGACGCGCTGCAGCGGCGGCACGACCATCAGCGGCGACGTGATCTTGTTGCCTTTCGTGTCCTCGAGCCACGACTGCACGAGATACGGATACGTCGTGCTCTTGTTCGTGATCGTGACGATCGCGGCCTGTTCGCCTTCGTTGAAAATCACGCGCGTGCGATCGGGCACGATCGCCGCGTGCGCGGCGCCCGCGAGCAGCGCGCCGGCGGTTGCGAGCACGCACCACGCGCGTCGCCGAAAAGAAACGGAGAAAGTGTTTTTCATCGCTGGATCCGTGAAATCATCGTTCGGCCCGCGCGGCCGCTGCATGCGACTCGCCAGGCGTCTGGCACGTCACCGGAATCGGCGTGCCTTCGAGTTGGAGCCGGTTCGGCAGTGTGTCGACCGTGCAGAGCGTACGTTCGCCCGCCCGCACCGCCAGCGTCGACTTCGGCTGAACCTGGGTCAGGAACGCCGCGCCGCCCTCGCCGACGATGCCGAGTTCCTTGCCGTTCGCCGCGTCCTGCACCGATGCACCGAACGGCAGCGGCTTGCCGGCCGCGTCGGTCAGCGTCAGGTACAGGTTGCTGCCGCGCGCGGCGGAAAACTTCACGAAGCCGATCGCGCCGTCGGTCAGCACCATGCGCTGGATCGGGTTCGTGACCTGCACTTCGAGCGGCAGCTTCTCGACGTTGACGGTCGCGTCGTACACGTTGTACGGCGAGATGCCGTCGAGCACCGCATAGCCGCGCGAATCGGTGTGCGTGAGCGAGCCGGACAGCGGCACGTCGGGCACGCCGTCGGTCGACACCAGCAGGCGCGTATCGCCCGCATTGCCGTTCGCATGCGCGGACACGCCGTACTGCGTCGCGACGAACGAGCCGTCGACTTCGAGCGAGGCGGCCGCGTAGGCGTTCGCGAGGGTCGACGCCTGCGCGGTGAGCTGGTACGCCGTCGTGCGCTGGCGGAAGCTCGCGTTCGCCGACGCGCGGCCGTCGGTTTCGCCCGCGTTGACCTGGTAGGTGCGGCCGGCCGGATCGTCGTAGATGTAGCCCGCGTTCACGCTCGTGCTGCCGCTGCCCGTCGTCAGGTTCGACGTGACGGTGTGGCGGCCGCCGATCGGCAACGTCGCGGTAACCGAGAACTGGTTGCCGCTCGCGCCGGCGCTCTGCGTGCGGAATGCCGACACGCTGACGTTCACGTTGCGCAGCGTGCCGATCGAGAATGCTCGCGTCAGCGTGAGGCCGACGCGCTGCTCGGACGAACGCGCCCAGTAGGTCGTCTGGTCGTACGAAAAATAGGTCGACGTGTCGCCGAAGCGCTTCGACATCGTCGCCGAATAGCGCTGCTTGCTGTTGGCGAGCCCGTACGCGGTCGGGTCGCCCGAGAATTGCGCGAAGTTCGTGTAGTCGCGTTCGGAAAAGCGATAGCCGAAGAAGCGCACGTCGGCGTCGAGTCCGTCGAAGTGCTTCGAATAGTTGATCCGATACGAGTTGCCGTTGCGCGTCGCGCCGTTCCACCACAGCCGTGCACGCGCATGCGTGACGTCGGCCGACACCGCGCCCAATGCACCGAAATCGCGGCCGACGCCGAGCGCGACCGACGTATAGCCCGACGCGGCGATGAAGCCGCCGTACGCGGTGATGTCGAACGGCAGGCCGTACGCGATTTCACCGAAACCGAAGAACGGCGTGATGCCGGCGCCGCCGAACAGGCGCGGCTTGCCGACCGCGGCCTTGTAGCGCAATTGCCCGGTGCGCGCGAGGAACGGCACGGCGGCCGTCGTCACCTGGAAGCGCTGCACGCTGCCGTCCTCTTCCTCGACCGCGACGTCGAGCGTGCCCTGCACGCTCGTGTTGATGTTCTGCAAAGCGAAGGCGCCCGGCGACACGCGTGTCACGTACAGCACGCGGCCCGCCTGCGACACGGTCACGGTTGCGTTGGTGCGCGCGACGCCCGCGATCAGCGGCGCATAGCCGCGCAACGAAGGCGGCAGCATGCGGTCGTCGCTGCGGATCGACGCGCCCGTCAGCGCGAACGTGTCGAAAATGTCGGAGGTCAGGTAGTCGTCGCCGAACGTTACCGTCGACTGGATCGACGGCAACGCGCGAAATGCATACAGCCGGCTGAAGCGGAACGTGCGATCCGCGTACGCCGTGTTGCCCACGTTCGATTGCGCCTGGTAGTCGCCGCGAAAGCGCCACGCATCCCAGTTCGCACCGACCGTCCCGTAGGCCTGGATCGAATTCGTCTGGCTACCGCCCGCGCCGAAGTTGCGGTTCGTGTTCGCGATCACGCGATAGTCGAGCATCGCCCCCGGAATCCCTTCGGACCAGCGCTCCGGCGGCAGGTAGGTCGAATCGGTGAACTCGAGCGCGGCCTGCGGAATCGTGATCTTGAGCCGTCCGTCGCTTTTCAGGTAACGCACGGTTGCGCCCTCGATCGCGCCGAGGTCGACGCAACGTCCGCCCTGGAAGCGCGGCAGGTCCTTCGCAAGCGCCGGCTTCAGCCCGAACTGCGCGACGAGTTCCGGCCGCAGGCACGGCTTGCCCGCGCCCGACGCATCGATCGCGATGAACTCGATCGATTGCAGCCCGTAGAACAGGTCGTTGACCTGCACGTCGAGCATGTACTCGCCCGGCAGCGTGAAGTCCGCCTCCGAGAACTGCGACAGATCGACATTGTTCGTGCCGTCGATGTTCAGGAACGACGAATTGAATTCCGTCGCATGGCTCTGGCTGCCGACGACCAGCACGGAGACGCAAAGGAAGGAATGTCTGATTCGCACGCGGCGCTACCGGAAGTCCGAGGAGAAGGGAAAACGGGAGGACGGAAGAAGGAGGGAGGGAAGCACGCATCCCTCCTCCGGTACGGGCGCTTACTGGTAGCGGACCGTGAAGTTCGCGACGCTGTCGGCGGTACCCGGCGTCACGCCGGCTGCCGTCGCTTCGTACATGGCTGCGAAGCGTGCGATGTTCGTGCCGTTTTGCAGCACGGTCGGTGCCTTCTGCTCGGCGCCGTTGTCGAGGTATTCGCCCGACGCTGCCTGCAGGCGGATGCCGACGTTGGTTGCCGAACCGATCGTGGCGAGCAGCTTCGGCTGGCCTGCGCTCGACGTGCCCGTGAACGTGAAGTACGCGTTCTTCGCGATGCTCGTGTCGCAGTCGGTCAGCTTGATGTCGAAGTTGGTCGGCGTGGACTTGTCGCCAGCCTGCTTGAACACGTTGGTCGGCACCTTGCCGAGGTTCACGGTCTGGTTGACCGAGCCCGAATCGATGCCGCATGCGCCCGCGACGATCTCGCCCGTGAAGTTGATCGTGCCGGTGCCCGCTGCGAAGGCCGAGGTGGACAGGGCCGCGAGTGCGACAGCGGTCAGGATGGTTTTTTTCATGACGTTTCCCGTTAAGGACTGCAAATGGAGTGGACGACGTGGCGGACACAAACGGCAGCGTGTGCTGGCTCCCGTCCGACACGAGGCGGCATTATCGAGATAATCGTGAAAGATTTCTGTAAATCATTGTCAAACGCTTCTGACAATGTTCGATTTACCCCTCTAAAACCGCATTCTTTCTTCATGATTTTCAATCGCGGATATTTTGTCCGCAGTCCTTTTTTATTTTCCGGAACCAATTGAAGATTAAGGGAATTTCTTGCCGATAACCATCGACACCTCTCCCTGCCTTGCCAGCACTGGCCCGGCAAAGATCCGTTACGCAAAAGACAAAATATTGTCCAACGCCGCCATCGTTGCCCGGCGACAACGCCCATATCAAATCATTTTCAACTGACAGGAAATTAAATGAGGCGTTTCTCCAATCTCTATTTACCGCGCAAACGATTGCGAAATGAATACAAACGTTTTACTGCGACACTTTGCCGCCCTCATTAATTCCAATTCATTGATTAATCCGATCTTCAATTCCCGATCGTGAATCTCACGCGGGCGCAGTCGCCGATACGAAATTTGCGAGCCTGAATGGCCGAGAGGAAATCACGAAGATGCGCGCACACGTTTGCGCCGGAGAGCGACACGACCGGTCGCCGGTCGCCGGTCGAGGGATGCGGGATGCCGCTTAGCGCGCACCGCCGCGAGAAAAAAAACATCTGGATGGTTCGCTGGACAGCGAAAGGAAGCGCCGAACATGATCGGCGATACGGCGGGCAGCACGACTGGTGAACCGGCGGCCGCACGTCGAATCGTGCGGCCGCCGTTACGTCACCCGATGCACTGCGGCGCCAGGCAACGCGGCGCGCATCACGCGGAAGCTGCGGCCTCCGCCGATGCCGGCGACCAGCCGCCGCCGAGCGCACGGTACAACGCGATCGCGTTCGCGAGCCTGAGCTGCTTGAGCCGGATCAGCTCCTGCCCCGACTCGTACGTACTGCGCTGCGCATCGAGCAGTTCGAGATAGGTCGCGACGCCGCCGGCATAACGGCGCTCCGCGAGCTTCAGCCGCGCGCCGTCCGCCGCATACACGTCCTGCTGCGCGGCAAGCTGGCGATCGATCCAGTCGCGCGCGGCGAATGCGTCGGCCACTTCGCGGAACGCCGTCTGCACGGTCTTTTCGTACTCGGCCACCGCGATGTGCTTGCGCGCGTTCGCGACATCGAGGTTCGCGCGATTGCGTCCGCCCGCGAAAATGGGCAGCGTGATGCGCGGCGCGAACGTCCACACGCTCGTGCCGGCCGCGAACAGGCTCGAGAACGCGTCGCTCACCGAACCGTAATCGGTCGTCAGCGCGATACGCGGAAAAAACGCCGCGCGCGCGGCGCCGATCTGCGCGTTCGCGGCCTTGAGCCGCGCTTCGGCCTGCCGGATGTCCGGCCGCCGTTCGAGCAATTCGCTCGGCGCGCCCGGCGCCACCGGTGCGATCGACAGCGCGTCGAGCGCGGTTGCGTCGTCGGGCACGTTGCGCGCGAAGTCGCCCGCCAGCAGCTGCAGCGCCCGTACCGCCTGCGCATGCTCGCGCTGCAGCGCGGCCTGCGATGCGCGCGCGGACGCCACCAGCATCTCGGCCGAACGCAGCTCGATCGCGTCGCTCGTGCCGGCCGCGTAGCGGCGCTGCGTGAGCGCGGCCATGCGCTCGCGCGCGTCGAGCGTACGCTGCGCCAGCGCAAGCTGCTCGTGCAGCGAACGCTCCGATACGTAGGCGCCCGCCACTTCCGAGATCACGCCGATGCGAACCGCGCGCTGCGCATCGGCCGTCGCGAAATATTCGGCCAGCGCGGCATCGGACAGGTTACGCACGCGGCCGAACAAATCGAGCTCGTATGCACTGATGCCGACGCCCGCGCGATACAGTCCGCTGATCGCGCTTTCGCGCACGACGGGATCGTACTGCCGCACGCGTTCATAGCCGAGATTCGCGTCGACCGACGGCATCAGGTCCGCGCGCTGCACGCCATACAGCGCACGTGCCTCCTCGAGGCGGCCGGCTGCGATCCGCAGGTCGCGGTTGTTCGCGAGCGCTGCGTCGATCCACGCCTGCAGCGCCGGATCGGTGAAATACGCATGCCAGTCGTCGAGCTGCGCGGCATCCTGCGCGGCAACCGGTTCGGCCGCTGGCGCCGTGCTGCCTTCAACCGGCGCATAAGTCGCCGGCACCGGCGCCGCCGGCCGCTCGTAACGCGGCGCGAGCGAGCATCCGGCGAGCGCGAGCGCGGCGGCCAGCGCGAGCTGAACCCGCAGCGCGGCGCGTGCATTCAGCGCAAACATCATTGCGAACCCTCCATCGTCGCCGGCTGCGCCCCGCCACGCCGGCGCGGGCCGACGTCGAACAGGCGGCCGACGATCACGAAAAACAGCGGGACGAGGAACACCGCGAGTACGGTCGCCGTGATCACGCCGCCGAGCACGCCGGTGCCGATCGCCATCTGCGCGCCCGACGCCGCACCCGACGCAAACGCGAGCGGCAGCACGCCGACACCGAACGCGAGCGACGTCATCACGATCGGCCGCAGCCGCAGGCGCGCGGCCTCGAGCGCGGCGTCGACGAGCGACATGCGCTGCGCAACGAGATCCTTCGCGACTTCGACGATCAGGATCGCGTTCTTCGCGGACAGCCCGATCGTCGCGATCAGCCCCACCTTGAAATAAATGTCGTTCGGCATCATCCGCAGCGTGACGCCGAGCACCGCGCCGATCACGCCGAGCGGGACGACCAGCATCACCGCGAACGGAATCGACCAGCTCTCGTAGAGCGCCGCGAGCGCGAGGAACACGACGAGCACCGACAGCGCGAACAGCATCGGCGCCTGCGCGCCCGACAGCCGCTCCTCGAACGATTGCCCCGACCACGCGAAGCCGATGCCGGCCGGCAGCTTCGCGGCGATCCGCTCCATCGCGGTCATCGCCTCGCCGCTGCTGTGGCCTGCCGCCGCCGAGCCGTTGATCGTGAACGACGGATAGCCGTTGTAGCGCGTGAGCTGCGGCGGCCCGAGCGTCCAGTGCAGTGTCGTGAACGCCGCGAGCGGCACCATCTCGCCGCGCGCGTTGCGCACGCGCAGCTTCTTCACGTCGTCCGGATCGAGCCGGTGCAGCCCGTCGGCCTGCACCATCACGCGCCGCACCTGCGTGCCGTGCATGAAGTCGCCGATATAGTCGGAGCCGAACATCACCGCGAGCGTCGTGTTGATCTCGTCCATCGATACGCCGAGCGCGGACGCCTTCGCGCGATCGATGTCGAGCTTCAGCTGCGGCGCGTCCTGCGTGCCTGCGAACATCAGGTCGGTGAGCGCGCGGTCCTTGCCGCCTGCCGCGAGCAGTTGCTCCCGCGCGGCGCTGAACGTCGCGTAGTCGAGCCCGCCGCGGTTCTGCAGCCGGAAGTCGAAGCCGCTCGACGAGCCGAGATCGGGCAGCGCCGGCGAGTTCATCGCGAACACCGTCGTGTTCGGCGTGCTCGCGAAGCGCTCGTTGATGCGCGCGACGATCGACTGCACGTGATCGCGCTCGGCCTTGCGCTCCTTCCAGTTCTTCAGCGTGACGAAGATCATCCCGCCGTTCGGCCCTTCGCCATACAGGTTGAAGCCGCCGAGCGCGAACGTATACGCGGCCGGTTCGTCCTTGCGGATATACGACTCGACCTCGCGCACGCTCTGCATCGTTTCCGCGAGCGGCGTGCCTTGCGGGCGGATCACCATCACCATGAAGTTGCCCTGGTCCTCGTCCGGCAGGAACGCGGTCGGCAGCTGCGTGAGCATCAATGCCGCGGCCGCGGTCAGCGCGCCGTACACGACCAGCCAGCGCACCGGCTTCTTCAGCATCGCGCCGACGCGCGTCGCATAGCGCTGCGTCGCACGTGCAACGAAGCGGTTGAACCAGCCGAAGAAGCCGCGCTTCTCGTGATGGTCGCCGTTCACGGGCTTGAGCAGCGTCGCGCACAGCGCGGGCGTCAGCGACAGCGCGAGGAACGCCGAGAAGCCGATCGACACCGCGAGCGACAGCGCGAACTGCCGGTAGATGTTGCCCACGGCCCCGCCGAAGAACGCCATCGGCACGAACACCGACGTCAGCACCACGGTGATCCCGATGATCGCGCCGCTGATCTGCTTCATCGCCTTGACGGTCGCGTCGTAGGGCCCCAGCCCCTCTTCGACCATCAGCCGCTCGACGTTCTCGACGACGACGATCGCATCGTCGACGAGGATGCCGATCGCGAGCACCATCCCGAACATCGTCAGCACGTTGATCGAGAAGCCCGCCGCATACATCACGCCGAAGGTGCCCGCGAGCGCGACCGGCACGACGAGCGTCGGAATCAGCGTCGCGCGCAGGTTCTGCATGAACAGGAACATCACGAGGAACACCAGCACGCCGGCCTCGATCAGCGTCGTGACGACCTTGTTCATCGATACGCGCACGAACGACGACGTCTCGTACGGGATCTGGTATTTCACGCCCGGCGGGAAGTACGCGGACAGCTCGTCCATCGTCGCGCGCACGCGCTTCTCGGTGGACACCGCGTTCGAGCCCGGTGCGAGCTTGATGCCCATGCCGGTCGCGACCTTGCCGTTCACGTACGACGGATAGTTGTAGTCGTTGCCGCCGAATTCGATCCGTGCGACGTCACGCAGGAACAGCGCGGAGCCGTCGGCCTGCGCGCGCAGCGCGATCGCGCCGAAATCGGCGGGCGTCTTCAGCGGCGCATCGGCGAACACGGTCGCCGCAATCGGCGCGCTGTCCGGCACCGCGCTGCGGCCGATATCGCCGATCGTCACGCGCGCGTTGTGCGCACGCACGGCCGATGCGATGTCCGATGCGGTGAGGCCGTGCCCGGCCATCTTCACCGGGTCGGGCCAGATCCGCATCGCATACTCGGCGCCCCAGAACTGCACCTTGCCGACCCCCTCGACGCGGCGCAGCGCCTGCACGACGTTCGCCGACGCATACTCGCCGAGCTGCACGGCGGTCATCCGGCCGTCCTCGGACGTCAGCGACACGACCAGCTGAATGTTGTCGGCGGCCTTCTCGACCTGGATGCCGTCGCGGCGCACCGGCTCGGGCAGGCGCGCGTCGACCGTCTTCAGCCGGTTCTGCACTTCGACGGCCGCGAGATCGGCGTTGACGCCCTGCTTGAACGTCAGGTACAGCGACGCCATCCCGGCGCTGCTCGTCGCGGACGTGTACATCAGCCCCGGCGCGCCGTTCATCTCGCGCTCGATCAGCGCGGTCACCGATTCCTCGACGACCTGCGCGGACGCGCCCGGGTACGTCGCATAGATGCTGACGACAGGCGGTGCGATGTCCGGGTACTGCGCCACGGGCAGCGCGCGGATCGCGAACATGCCGCCCAGCATGATGAAGATGGCGATCACCCACGCGAAGACGGGGCGATCGATAAAGAAACGTGCCATGTTGGTTTAACCGGTCAGGTTTGACGGGCGGCCGCCTGCGAAGCGGCTGCGGCCGGCGCCGCCTGCGACGGCGACGCCTTCTCGACGGGCTTGACGGCCGTATCGGGCGCGAACTGTGCGGCGTTGTCGACGATCACGCGCTCGCCGCCCGCGAGGCCGCGCGTGATGCGCCAGTCATGGCCGCTCATCTGGTCGGCCGTGACCTCGACGTCCTTGACCTTGCCGTTCGTGCCGACCACGCGCACCGACGTGCGGTCGGTCGTGCGCAGCAGCGCGTCGCGCGGCACGAGGATCGCCCGCTGGTCGACCGCCGTGTCGAGCGCGATCCGCACGTACGCGCCCGGCAGCAACTCGCGCTCCGGATTCGGGAACAGCGCGCGCATCGCGACGGTGTCGGTGGTCGGATCGACCGCGAGATCGCTGAACAGCAGCTTGCCCTTCAGCGGATACGCGGTGCCGTCGGCGCGCAGCAGCGTCACCGCGACGTCGTGCTGCGCGATGCCCGTCGCACGTCCGCTCTTCACTGCGCGGCGCAGCGCATCGACATCGGCGGCCGGCTGCGAGAAGTTCACGTAAATCGGATCGAGCTGTTCGACGGTCGTGAGCGGCGTCGCCTGGTCCTGGCCGACGAGTGCGCCTTCGGTCACGAGCGCGCGCCGTGCGCGGCCCGCGATCGGCGCGGTAACGGTCGCGTAGTCGAGTTGCAGCTGCGCACGCGCGAGCTCGGCCTTCGCGGACGAGACTTCGGCCTTCGCCTGCGTGTCGGCCGCGACGGCCTCGGTGTGGTCGCGTTCGCTCACCGCGCGATCGCGCACGAGATCGTCGTAACGGCGGCGCTTGTCGCTCGCCGCGAGCGCGGCGGCCTGCGCCTTCGCGAGCGCGCCCTGCGCGGCATCGCGTGCGGCCTTCAGCGGCGCGGGATCGATGCGGAACAGCACCGCGCCCTGCTTCACTTCCTGGCCTTCCTCGTAAGTCCGCGCGGTGACGATGCCCGCGACCCGCGCGCGCACCTCCGCCTGCCGGTACGCATCGAGCCGGCCCGGCAGCTCGACGGTCATCGGCACGGCTGTCGGGTGCACCGTCACGACGGTGGCCTGCTTCGCGGTCTCCGGCGCGGCGTCCTTGTCGCCCTTTCCACATCCGGCCAGGGCCAGCACGGCCGCCAACGCGAACGGCGCCAGACCGTGGCGCGACAGGGAGCGATTGTTATTCATATAGACCTCGGATCGTTCGCCGCCGATAAAATGCGGCGGCTCAGGGTGGCCGATTATAATCAGTCACGACTGATTAAATACATGCGGTTTCAATCTGACCGCGACACTGTCTCCATAAAACGACAGCGAACTGTAAGGAAATTCACGACATGGCCCGCAAGACCCGGGAAGAATCACTCGCCATCAAGCACCGGATCCTCGACGCCGCCGAGCTCGTGTTGCTCGAAAAAGGCGTCGCGCAAACCGCGATGGCGGACCTCGCCGAGGCGGCCGGAATGTCGCGAGGCGCCGTCTACGGCCACTACCGCAACAAGATGGAGGTGTGTCTTGCGATCTGCGACCGCGCGTTCGCGCGCACGTCGGAGGGTTTCGACGCGGGCGACGGGTTGCCGCCGCTCGCCACGCTGCGACGCGCCGCATCGCATTATCTGCAGGAATGCGGCGAGCCGGGCCCGATGCAGCGCGTGCTCGTGATTCTCTATACGAAGTGCGAGCAGAGCGAGGAGAACGGCGCGCTGCAGCGGCGCCGCATGCTGCTCGAACTGCAGATGCTGCGGATCACGAAGGCGCTCTTGCGCCGCGCGATCGCGGCCGGCGAGATCGCCGCCAATCTCGACGTGCACCTGGCCGCCGTCTATCTCGTGTCGCTGCTCGAAGGCGTGTTCGCGTCGATGATCTGGACCAACCGGCTGCGCGGCAACCTGTGGAACGACGCCGAAGCGATGCTCGACGCCGGCTTCGATACCGTCCGCACCTCCACCGCGCTGCACGTTCGCGCGCAAAAATTGCCAGACTGACGAAAAACGTCGTAACAAATGCTGATTTAACCCGATTTACCGCACTGCGAAACGAGTGAGCCGACCCCTTTTAAAATTTTTAACGTTTCGCGGAACATCGGTAGACTGACGCTGTCATCTTTCTTTAGCGTCTTCGTGATAACCGGGTTCGACCCGGTATGCACGCCGCCGTTCGAAGCGGGCCCGCCCCGTGTGTTGGGTCGAACGGAAACGACACAGGCCCCTGGCGGGGCCTGTTTTGTTGCACGCCCGCCACCCGCCCCGTCGCCGTTCGACGGATGAGCCGCCGGCGGCCCCTGCCCACACCCCTTTGAACCGCTTTCCTGGATGTGGACACCTTGGTCAACTCTGCCGCTACCCCTGCTTTCGCGCCCGGCCGCGCGCAGCGCGTCGTGCGCGCGCTCGTGCCGGCCGCCGTGCTCGGCGCCCTCGCCGCGTTCGGCCTTGCCGCCGCCCTGCCGGCCGTATCGCAACTGCCAGGCGCTGTCGACTCGGGCACGGCCGCGCTGCCGCAGCGCGTGCTGTCCGACACGCCGTTTCCCACCGCGCAGCATTTCGTGACGAGCGAACTCGCGCGCACGATCGGCGAGCGCAACGAACACGTCGATCGCAACGACCGCAGCCTGCAACCGGGCCTGTTCGCGCCGCTCAGCGCGCACCGCAACGACATGCTCGGCTATGCGAGCCTGTTCCAGTTCGCGGCGCCCGAGAACCAGCAAGGGATGCGTGCGGGCGACATCGAACTCACGCTGTCCGATACGCTGAACCGTCTCGACGTGCCGCCTGAAGTACGCATCCAGCTCGGCGATCTGGTGACCGGCAAGGTCGCCATGCGCGCGAGTGCGCAGCGCGGCGACTATTACCGCGTCGCGTTCGACACGAACGGCGGCACGCCGCGCCTCACCGCGCTCGAACTGCGCGTTGCCGGCCGCACCTTCGGCGCGATCTGGTTCCGCGCGCCGGGCGCCGAGCACGGCGCGTACTACGCGCTCGACGGCTCGCCGCTCGAAGCCGCCGCGTTCACGATGCCGGTCAAGTGGACGCGCATCAGCTCGTTCTTCGGCGAGCGCATCCATCCGTTGTCGCAGGCGATGGCGTTCCACACGGGCGTCGATCTCGCCGCGCCGAGCGGCACGCCCGTCGATGCGGCGGCCGACGGCGTCGTGTCGTTCGTCGGCACCGATCCGGGCGGCTACGGCCGCTACGTGATCGTCGATCACGCGGACGGATATTCGACCTACTACGCGCACCTGTCCGCGTTCGCTCGCGGCCTCAAGACCGGCGAAACCGTGAAGCAGGGCCAGCGGATCGGCTCGGTCGGGATGACGGGCGCCGCGACGGGCCCGCACCTGCATTTCGAGGTGCGCGTCGCGAACGATCCGGTCGATCCGCTCGTCACGCTCGCCAGCGCGCAGACGGCGCTGTCCGACATGCAACTCACCGCGTTCCGCCAGGAAGCCGCGCAATGGCGCTTCCGCCTCGCGTCGATCAGTACGGCGCCGTTTGCGTTCGCGCAGAACGACGGACCGCTGTGGGGCGACTTCGCCACCGACAAATCGACGCTGCGCGCAGTCTTCAACACGCACTACTCGGCGTCGTGACGCCCGCGTCGCCCGCCGCGGCCGCGGTGCGCCGTTACCGCGCGGGTTCGGTGTACTCGGCGGCCGCCTGCGCGGCGCGCTCCGCGCGCGGGCGGCGCGACAGCAGCCAGCGCGCGGCGCCGTCGAGTGACGTGCACAGCACCAGATAGATCACGGCAACGAACAGGAAGATCGGCGCCGGATACACCATCAGCCGGTTGTTCACCTGCGTCGCGACGAACGACAGTTCCGGCACGCCGACGATATACGCGAGCGACGTGTCCTTCACGAGCGCGACCCACTGGTTGACGAACGACGGCGTCATGATCCGGATCGCCTGCGGCAACAGCACGTAGCGCACCGTCTGCCAGCGCGTGAGCCCGAGCGACAGCCCCGCCTGCCATTGACCGTCGCCTGCCGCGACGATGCCCGCATGCACCGCATGCGCGAGATACGCACCGCCGATCAGCGCCAGTGCACACACGACCGTTGCGAGTCCCGGCACATCCATGTGCAGCAGCACCGGCATCAGGAAATACGTCCAGAAGATCAGCATCAGCACCGGAATCGCACGGAAGAAGCCGATGAACGCGAGCAGCAGCACGCGCACCGGCCCGCGCGCGAGCGCCATCGCAACGCCAAGCGCCACGCCGAGCACGGCCGACGCGATGGCTGACGCGATCGCCAGCACCAGCGACAGCGCGGCGCCGCCGAGCGGGCCTTCCGGGAACGCGCCGACGAGCAGGTACGGCAGATTGGAGAAGAGCAGCGAAAGATCCATCGTCAGCGACCCGCTCCGAGCCGGTCACGCCATTGCGTGGCGGCGTACGCACCGGCCTCGATCGCGGCCACCGCCGCGATGTACAGCAAGGTCGCGACGCCGAACGCGGCGAATGTCTTGAACGTCTCCGTCTCGACCTGCCGCGATGCATACGACAGCTCGGCCACGCCGATCGCCATCGCGAGCGACGAGTTCTTCACGAGATTCATGTATTGACCGAACAGCGGCGGCAACGCGATACGCACGGCCTGCGGCAGCACGACGTAACGCAGCGACTGCATCGGCGTGAGGCCGAGTGCGGCTGCCGCGTCATGTTGTGCCCGACGCACGCCGCGCAGGCCGGCTTCGCATTCCTCGGCGACGAACGCGGCCGTATAGGCACTCAAGCCGACCCAGCCCGCGACGAATTCGAACGACGGCCACGCGAGCGTGAACGGGCCCGCGCTCACGGCATGGCGCGCATTGAGCCACGCGATCCACGTGTCGGGCAGCAACGACGCGACGCCGAAATACCAGAACAGCAGTTGCACGAGCAACGGCGTGTTGCGAAATGCGACGACGTACGCGGCGGCGGTCGCGCGCGGGACGGTGCCGCGGGCGTGGCGCATGACCGCGAGCAACAGCCCGCCGGCCGTTGCGGCAACGGCCGACGCGGCCGCGAGGCCGAGCGTCAGCAGGAAGCCCTGCCAGAGCCAGGACAGATATTTGGGAGCCAACCCGAGCATGCTGGGGTGCGCGTGAGAAGCACGCGATCGGAAGAAAACGGAAAGCGCCGCGCAGCCGGTGTGCCGGCCCGTCGCGGCGCGCGTGCAGCGAAGATCAGGTCTTGTCGCCGATCCGGAAGATGCGCGTGAGCGGCGTCTTGGTCGTCGGCCCGAACCAGGCGTCGTAGATCTGCGTGGCGCGGCCGTTCGCCTCGAGCCCCTTCAGCGTGTCGTTGACGAAGCCGAGCAGGCGCGTCTCGCCCTTCGGCACGCCGACCCCCATGTAGTCGTTCGAGATCGTGAACGCCGGGATCTCGTAGTTCTGCTTGTCGGGCACGTTCGCCAGCAGGCCGATCAGCTTCGGGCCGTCCTGCGTGATCGCCTGCACGTTGCCGGCGCGCAGCGCGGCGAACGCGAACGGCGTGTCGTCATACGCGACGATCGTCGCCTTCGGGAATTTCTCGCGCAGCGTGATCTCGTTCGTTGTGCCCTTGTCCGCGCCGACGCGCAGGCCGTTCAGCTGCTCGGCCGATTTCAGCACGCCCTTCTTCGCGAGGAACTGCTGGCCCGACGAGAAGTACGGAATGCTGAAGTCGACCTGCTTCGCACGCTCGTCGGTGATCGTGAAGTTCGCGAGCACGAGATCGACCTTGCCGGACGTCAGGAACGGGATGCGGTTCGCGGGATTGGTCGGCTGCAGTTGCAGCTTCACGCCGAGCTTGTCGGCGAGCGCCTTCGCATAATCGACGTCGAGGCCGACGACGTGGTTGTTCTTCGCATCGACATAGCCGAACGGCGGGTTGCTGTCGAACGTCGCGACGCGCAGCACGCCGGCCTTCTTGATGTCGTCGAGCCGGTCCGCATGCGCGACGGTGCCGGCGGTAATGAGCGCAGCCCCGACGAGCCACGTAGCGAGAGTGTGGAATTTCATGAGCACGACCTGATTTGTTATGAAGGCCGCCGCGGATCGCGCGGCGGCCCGGTTCGAAGAACATCGCGACGGAGTGTGTCGTCGCGAAGCCGCTAACGTATCAGCGCGTGCAGCGAATCCGAACCAACAAATGGTGCTTTGCTCTGCGGGTTTCGTGATGAGCCGCGGCGGGCACGGGCGCGGCATCGCGCCGTGCCCTTCCCGCCATGCCCCGCTTCCTGACCTTTACCCGCCAAGCGCCGTCGCGGCCTCGTCGATCAGCGCGGCGACCGCCACCGGTTTCGATGCAAGCGACGCATGGCTCGCGTCGAGCGTGATGATCTTGCGCGCGTCCATCCGCGCCGACATCCGTTGCTGGTTCTCCGGCGCGATCATCCGGTCCTCGCTGGAGATCTGGTACCACGACGGTTTCGAGCGCCATGCGGGCGTGCCGATGGTGTCCGCGAACGTGCTCGCCAGCGGTGCCTTCTGCGTGACGGCCATCACGAGCGCTTCGTCTGACGATAGATCCTGGCAGAAGCTCTCGTGGAACTTGTCGGGCTTGAGCCACAGATAGCCGTCGCTGTCGGGCGCGAGATTCGGCGCCGCCACCGGCAGGTGTTCCTGCGTGATCCCGCCGGGGCTTTCGCCCGCGTCAGGCGCGAACGCGGCGATGAACACGAGGCCCGCGACATTCGGCAGGTTGCCGGCCTCGCTGATCACCGCGCCGCCGTAAGAATGGCCGACCAGCAGCACGGGGCCGGTCAGTTGAGCGACCATCTTGCGCGTGCGTTCGGCATCGTCGGCGAGCGACGTCAGCGGTACCTCGACCGCGTGCAGCGATGTATGGCCTTTTCGTGCGAGTTCGACGATTACTTTTGCCCAGTGCGCGGCGCCGCCCCAGAAGCCGTGCACGAGCACGATCGCGGGTTTGCTCATCGTGTATCTCCTTGACGTGGCATGTCATCGAACCGTCACCGGCCCGGCCGATCCGGACCGTCGCGCGGACACGCAGCAACCAGCATAGGCGAGCCGACGCGCGCCACCAACCCTGCCGGGGCCGGCGTGAGATGCAGCGCACAAAAAAAGACGCCCGCTGCACGCAGCGGGCGCGAATCCCAGTCAAGGAGGTGTCACACGAACTACAGGCCCAGATTAAGGAAATCGCCTGAAACGGACAACGAATCGATTTCCATATCGATATGACGGGACACGCTCACGCCGGCACCTCGCGGGTCGAACAGTGAATGCCGCCGCCGCCCGACGCGATGCCGAGAATGTCGACCTGCACGATCGCACGATTCCCCGCGTACGGCCGGATCGCGGCGACCGCGGCCGCGTCGGCCGCCGCGTCGTTGAACTTCGGCACGACGATCGCGCCGTTGCACGTATAGAAGTTGATGTAGCCGGCCGCGAAATGCGACATCTGCCGCTCGTTCAGCGTCGTGCCCGCCGACGTGCCGTAGCTGACCGGCGGCACGAGCTCGACGAGCTTCAGCGGCCGGCCGTTTGCATCGGTCTGGCCGGCCAGGCGTTGCCGGTTGGCGTCCGTCAATGCGCGTTCGCCGGTCGAATTCGACGCGTCGTAGCAGCACGCGACCACGCCGGGGGCGAGAAAGCGTGCGTAGAAATCGACGTGGCCGTTCGTGATGTCGCTTTCGCCGGCCGGTGTCGACGCGCCGCCCGCGCCACCGACGCCGCTGCCGCGCGGAAACGTCGCCGTGCCTGGCAACCAGATGATCTTCCGCACCCCGAGCGTGCGCTGCAGTTCGGCCAGCACGGTATCGCGGGCCGTCGGCCGCAGCGTTGCGTTGGCGATCGCGCCGTTCGGGATGTCGAACAGTTGCGGATTGCGGTTCACGTGCAGCACGGACGATTCGGTGAGGATCGCCGTCCCGTCGCCATCGAATTCGATCGCGCCGCCTTCGAGCGTCAACGTGCTGCGGATCAGGTTTGCGCCTTTGGTTTGCGCCATCCAGCCCGCCACCCGGCTGTCCTGGCTGAACGCCTGGAAGAACTTGCCCGCTTTCGACCGGTTGCTCGCGGCCAGGAGCGCCGGCGGAATCGTCCCCGCACTCTGGCCGGCGCCGTCGGTGTTCGCGTTGCCCCAGCCGTTGAAATTGAAGCCGATCGCGTTCAGCGCATTGCCGTTCGTCGTATCCCTGACGAACACGCAACCCGTGTCGCGCACCCAGAAATCGTTGAAGCCGTCGGCGAGCGGCACGAGGGTGATCCCGCCCGTGCCTGCGGCGCGCGCCGCATAGCGCGCATGCAGGTCGGGATTCGCGGCGCTTGCAGTCGCGAGCAGCGCGCGGGCCGCGTCCAGATCGACCGGCAGCACCAGCATGTTGACCGGTTCGGTTGCGCCGATCGCCTTCGCGACGTCCATCAGGTCGGCCCGCACGCGGTCGATGCCGGCGTCCGTGCTCTGTGACGTGACGGGCGCCCAGATGCCGTCCACGCCGGACGCGAAGGTCATGTAGGTCAACGCGTGCGGCGCATCTTCGGCCGGCAGCCGGTATGCGGCCTGCCGTGCCGATGGCGTCGGGCCCGGCGTGCCCCCCGGGCCGGATACGCCGCCGCTGCCGCCGTCGCCGCCACCGCACGCGGCCAGGCTGCCCAGCAGCGGCATGCCGAGCCACGCAGCCGAACAGCGGATGAATCCGCGTCGGCCGGCATCCGGCATGGGCGACGCGTGCGGGTTCGTGCTCGCGTTGTTTCCTTTCTTCGTCATGTATTTCAACTCCATTGCGCGGACGGCGCGCAGGCGTGCGCGCCGGCTTCCGTCCCGTGGGACGGATTCCGCATTGTTTTCAGTAGTCCGGAAAGACTGGAAAATTGAAGCAGCATGCGGACCGGTCGCGTGGACCGGCCCGGGGCCGTGCTCAGGCCGGCTGCTGTTGCGTCGTGCAGTGGATGCCGCCGCCGCCCGCGGCGATGCCGTCGATGTTCAGCTGGATGACTTCGCGGCCGGGAAACAGGTCGACGAGCGTGTCGCGCGTATTGCGGTCGGCGCGGCTGTCGCCGAATTGCGGCGCGATCACCGCGCGATTGCACACGTAGAAGTTGATGTAGCCGGCCGCGAATTCCGCGTTCTCGTAGGTGTGCCGGACGGTCTTCGGCCCCGGCAGCACGACGACCTTCAGCGCTCGCCCCTTCGCATCGGTGGATTTCCGCAGGATTTCCAGATGCTGCCGCGTCACCGCGTGATCGTACGACGACGGATCCGTATCGAGCCCGGCCACCACGACGCCCGGGCTCGTGAAACGCGCGTAGAAGTCGGTATGCCCGTCGGTGATGTCCTTGCCCGCGATGCCGGGCAGCCAGATGATCTTCTTCAGCCCGAGCAGACGGCTCAGTTCCGCCTCGCACTGGGCCTGGCTGACGCCCGGATTGCGGTTCGAATTGAGCACGCAGCTGCGCGTGATGATCGCCGTGCCCTCGCCGTCCACTTCGATGCCGCCGCCTTCCAGCACGAGCTTGGTGTCGATCAGCCGCGCGCCGGCGCGTTCGGCCACGAACGGTGCGACTTCCGCGTCCTGGTCGTGTTCCTGCTTGTTGCCCCAGCCGTTGAAATTGAAGCTCACGCCGCCGAGCTGGCCCGACGCGCTCTTCACGAACACGGGCCCCGTATCGCGCATCCACAGATCGTCGACCGGATGCTGGACGAGCTCGACCGACGAACCGCACAGCCGCGAGGCGATCGCATAGTCCTGCTCCCGCACCAGCATCTTGAGCGGTTCGTGCGCGGCGATCGCCTTCGCGACCGCGGCGAGATTCTCCCGCACCACGGGCAACAGCCGTGCGCCCCAGATATCCTCGCTCGGGCCGAACGCCATCCAGGTCGCCGTGTGCGGCGCGCCTTCGTCCGGCATGTGCCAGGCGGCGCCCTGCTGCGCGTGCGCGGCGCGGCCGAACAACCCGCCCATCGCGCTGGCGGCCAGCGCCGCACCCGATACGGACAGGCCGCGTTTCAACAGTTGACGTCGTGTGGTCATGGCATTCCTCCTTTGCTTGCCGGTTACTTCGAGTGTTGCAGGGCGGGCCGTCACGGCCGCGCGGTCTTGAAGCCGAGCCAGGTCCGGCCTTCCAGGCGCATCGCGGCCGGCGACTCGGCGATCGGCGTGAACAGTGTGCGCCGAGTCGCGTCGTCCGGATAGATGCCCGGATCGCGCACCAGCGCCGGGTCCATCAGCTTCAGCGCGCCCTGGTTCGCATTTGCGTAGCGCGTCGAGTTCGAGATCTTCGCGATCACGTCCGGACGCAGGATGTAGTTGATGAACGCATGCGCGTTGTCCGGATGCTTCGACGATGCCGGAATCACCATCGCGTCGAACCACATCAGGCTGCCGATGCGCGGGATGTCGTACACGATGTCGCGCTTCGGATCGCGCGCCCTGGCCTTCTGCGCGGCCAGGTTGATCGCGCCGGAGAAGCCGACCGTCACGCACAGCTCGCCCTCGATCAGCTCGTTGGCATCGGACGAGCCGACGAACTGGCGGATGAACGGCCGGACCTTCATCAGCATCGCCTGCGCGGCCGCGTAATCCTGCGCGGACGGACGCATCGGATCGCGGCCGATGTAGCGCAGCGCGAGCGGCAGCACCGTGCTCGCCGAGTCCTGCAGGCCGAGCCCGCATTTCGCGGCGACGCGCGCCGCGATCGCCGGGTTGAACAGCAGGTCGAGGCTGTCGGCCGGCATGTCCTTGCCGAGGATCGCGCGCACCTTCGCGCGGTCGTAGCCGACGCCCACGGTGCCCCACATGTACGGCACGCCGTACTGGTTGCCGGGATCGGATTGCGCCATCTGCTTCAGCAGCGACGGATCGAGATACTTCAGGTTCGGCAGCCGGCCCTTGTCGAGCTTGCGGTACACGCCGGCCTGGATCTGCTTGGCCATGAAGTCGTTGGTCGGCCACACGAGGTCGTAGCCGCTGTTGCCGGTCAGCAGCTTCGACTGCAGCGTCTCGTCGCTGTCGTACGCGTCGTAGCGCACCTTGATGCCGGTTTCCTTCTCGAACGCGGAAATCGTATCCGGCGCAAAGTAGTTGCTCCAGTTGTACAGGTTCAGCACCTTCTCTTCGTCGGCGCGGGCCGCACCGGCCAGCACGCACAGCGCGAGGCCCGGCGCCGCGACGCGCAGCCATCCTTTCCGTTTCATTGCGAATCCCTTATCGATAACAGGACGACACGCCGTCGCTGGTCAGCAACGTGCGATACATCTCCGGGCGGCGATCGCGGAAAAAGCCCCACGACTGCCGGTCGGCGCGGATCGCGTCGAGGTCGAACGTCTGCACCAGCACAGCTTCATCGGTACGGCCCGCCTCGGCCAGCTTCTCGCCGGTGTGATCCGCGATGAAGCTCGACCCGTAGAACACGCCCGTGAGCCCCTGCTGGTGCGGATTGCCGTTGCCGAAGCCCGTTTCGCGGCCGATCCGGTTGGCCGCCACGACCGGCACCATGTTGGCCGCCGCGTGGCCCTGCATCGTGCGCTGCCAGTGGCCGGCCGAATCGAACTCGCTGCTGAACGGCTCCGAACCGATGATGGTCGGAAAGCACAGGATCTCGGCGCCCATCAGCGCGAGACTGCGCGCCGTCTCCGGATACCACTGGTCCCAGCAGATGCCGATGCCGATCCGCCCGAAACGCGTGTCCCACACCTTGAAGCCGGTGTCGCCCGGTGTGAAATAGAACTTCTCCGTATAGCCCGGCCCGTCCGGAATATGCGTCTTGCGGTAGACGCCGAGCACGCGCCCGTCCGCGTCCGCCACGGCGATCGAGTTGTACGCGGCATTGCCCGCGCGCTCGAAGAAGCCGATCGGCAGCACGATGCCGAGCTCGCCGGCCAGCGCCGCGAACCGGGCGATCTGCGCATTGCCTTCGAATGGCTGCGCGAGTTCGAGATGGCGCACGTTCTGGTCGAGGCAGAAGTACGGCATCGCGAACAGTTCCGGGCACAGCACGAGATTCGCGCCCTGGGCCGCGGCCGCCCGGATCAGGCGCTCCGCGGTGGCCATGTTGTCTTCGAGATTCCAGCTGCCCGACGCCATCTGCACGGCGGCGACGGTAATGTGTTTGGACGGCATTGCGTTGCTCCTCGGTGAGACCGGAAACCGCTGATGAAACGTCGCTCAGCGTGCGACGGAAGGTTGCTGCTGCGTCGAACAGTGGATGCTGCCGCCGCCGATCGACAGCGTCGGGATCGGCAGCATCTCCACCTTGCGCCCCGGGAACGCGCGACTGAAAGCGTCACGGGCGGCGTCGTCCTGCTCGACGCCGAACGCGGTCACGATCACCGCGCCATTCACCAGAATGTAGTTCGCATAGCAATCGCAGTAACGCTCGGAGCCGAAGCGTTCGCTGACGATCGGCGACGGCAGGTCGAGCAGCTCGAAACGGCGCCCCGCCGCATCGGTCGCGAGTTCCAGCGCGCGGCGGTTCTCGCGCATCACGCGGAAATAGTCGCCCTGCTCCGGCAGCGCGGTCTGGCACAGCATCCGGCCCGGCGCGATGAACGACGCGATGCCGTCCACGTGCCCGTTCGTTTCCACTTCGTCGGGGTTGCCCGGCAGCCACACGATCTTCTCGACGCCCAGCATGCGGCGCAGCTCTGCCTCGATCTCCGCACGGCTCAGGTGCGGATTGCGGTTGGGATGCAGCAGGCAGCTTTCGGTCGTGACCAGCGTGCCCTGCCCGTCGACGTAGAACGAGCCGCCCTCCAGCACCATGTGCGAATTGAAGATCTCGGCTCCGGCCGCGCGCGCGATGTCCTGCCCGGCCTGCTGGCAGCCGTCGTACGGCTGGTACTTCTCGCCCCAGCAGTTGAAGCGGAACACGGCCGCGCCGAGCCCGTGCTGCTCGCTGACGAGGAAGATCGGCCCGCAGTCGCGCAGCCAGTTGTCCTCGGCTGCGACCGGCAGCACCTCGACGCTCGCGCCCAGCAGTTCACGGGCGGCGTCGGCCTGGCTGTGGTGCACCGCGACCACGCAGCGCTGGTAGCGCGCGATCGTCCGCGCGACCAGCGCGAACTCGCGGCAGACCTGCGCGTAATGCGTTCCCCACAGATCCTCGCGGTCTTCGAGAACCGGCCATCCGAGCCACGTGGCATGCATGGCTTCCCATTCGGCGGGCATCCGGTAACCGCGCTGGCGAGCATCAAAGCGACCCATCGATCCGACTCCGTTGTGATTGATGAGCGATTGTCCGCCAGGTTAAACTTGATGAATATTGATATTTTTTGGCCGAATCAATCAATTCACCTCATACCTCGATGCAACGCGTTCCGTCCCTGAAACTGTTGACCGGCTTCGAAGCCGCAGCCCGGCTGGGCAATTTCTCGCGCGCGGCCGACGAGCTGCACCTGTCGCAGTCGGCGATCAGCCATCAGATCCAGCAGCTCGAAGCGCAACTCGGGCAGCCGCTGTTCCGCCGGCGCGGCCGCGGCGTCGAGCTGACCATCGCCGGCGAGGTCCTGCAGCGCAGCGTGCAGCGCGCGATGGACACGTTGCGCGGCGGGCTCGACCGCATCGCGACCTACCTGAACCCGGGGCTCGTCGTCCTGGTGTGCCCCGCGCCGTTGCTGCACGGCTGGCTGCAGCCGCGCCTCGAGCAGTTGCAGCAGGTGCTGCCGGACCTGTGCCCGCTGCTGTCGACCGACGAAACCGCGCGCTATGTCGACGAGATCGACGTCGACATGACGATCGGCACGCGGCCGATGCTGCAGCCCGGCCTGGTCGATATCCCGTTCATGCGCGACGAATGGGTGACGGTATGCGCGACGCCGCTGGCCGAGACGCTCGCCCGCGTGCCGCGCGCCGAACACGCCCGGCATGCGGGGCTCGTCTGCCTCGAAGCGAGCCTGACCGACGAGCGTATGGCGACCGTCTTTCGCGAGCAGCTGTCGGGCTTCCGGATGCAGGCGATCTACGACGATCAGCGGCTCGTACTGGACGCCGTGCAGCGCGGCCGCGGCATTGCGTGCCTGCCGCGCCTCGTCGCGCAGGCCGGCCTCGACCAGCATGCGCTGACCGTGCTCGCCGACTACCCGCGCCTGCCCGGCACCACATGGTGGCTGTCACGGATGGAAGGCCCGTCGCGCTCGCCGATCGTCGAGCAGATGTTCGACTGGCTGGTCGAGCAAGGCATCCTGTCGAGCGCTGCCAGCCCGGCACCCGACCACGCAACGCCGCCGTCCGCGTAATCGCGCGCACAAAAAAAACGTCCCGCCGGTTGGCGGGACGTTCGTCATGTTGCCCATGCGCACGATGCGCAGCCGATCACGGCTCGTGACGCAGGTACCCTTCCTTGCTCGGGTCGCGCATCCGCCACGACACGATCAGCGAGATCGCGCACAGCACGGTCACGTACCAGTAGAAGGTTTCCTCGCTGCCGATCGACTTGAACCACAGCGCGACGTATTCGGCCGAGCCGCCGAAGATTGCGTTCGCAACCGCGTACGACAGGCCGACACCCATCGCGCGCACTTCGGGCGGGAACATCTCGGCCTTGATGAGGCCGCTGATCGACGTGTAGAAGCTGACGATCGCCAGCGCAACCGTGATCAGCACGAACGCGGCCACCGGGCTCGTCACGTCCTTCAGCGCGTGCATCAGCGGCACCGTGCCGATCACCGCGAACGAGCCGAACAGGATCATCGACGTGCGGCGGCCGATCCGGTCGGACAGCGCGCCGAACACCGGCTGCATCAGCATGTAGACGAGCAGCGCGACGGTCATCACGTTGCTGGCCGTCTTCGCATGCATGCCGGCCGTGTTCACGAGGTACTTCTGCATGTACGTCGTGAACGTGTAGAAGATCAGCGAGCCGCCGGCCGTGAAGCCGACCACCGTGAAGAACGCCCCCTTGTGCTGCCACACGCCGCGGATCGTACCGGCGTCCTTCTTGTCGCGCGATGCGCTGGTCGACGTCTCGTCGAGCGATTTCCGCAGGTACAGCGAGATCAGCGCGGCCGCCGCGCCGACCACGAACGGAATGCGCCAGCCCCACGCCTTCAGTTCGCCGGCCGACAGCGTTTGCTGCAGGATCACGAGCACCAGCAGCGCGCACAGCTGGCCGCCGATCAGCGTCACGTACTGGAACGACGCGAAGAAGCCGCGACGGCCCTTCAGCGCGACTTCACTCATGTAGGTCGCGCTCGTGCCGTATTCGCCGCCCACCGACAGGCCCTGGAACAGGCGCGCGACCAGCAGCAGCGCCGGCGCGAGCGCGCCGATCTGCGCGTAGGTCGGCAGCACCGCGATCACGAGCGATCCGCCGCACATCATCAGCACCGAGATCATCATCGCCGCGCGACGGCCGTGACGGTCGGCGATGCGGCCGAACAGCCAGCCGCCGATCGGGCGCATCAGGAAGCCGGCCGCGAACACGCCTGCCGTGTTCAGCAATTGCGTCGTCGTGTTGCCGCTCGGGAAGAACGCCGGCGCGAAGTACAGCGCGCAGAACGAGTAAATATAGAAGTCGAACCACTCGACGAGGTTGCCCGATGAGGCGCCGACGATGGCGAACACGCGCCGCCGGGTGTCATGCGCGGACAGCGCAGCTTGGTCGGTCTGGACGTCCATGGGTTGGTCTGTTCCTTTTAGTACTTTCTGGGCGAGACGGCTGGGGCCGCCGCATGCGGTCGCACGTGGCACCGGTTCCGGCGCACGGCGCTACGGGATTTTAGCGAAATGTAAAGTAACAAGCACTCCGGGTTCGTCCGGATGTAGAAAATTTTTCTCCTGCCACGCGTTCGTCATATGAAAACGCCAGCCTTCAGGCTGGCGTCCGATGCAAGCATTTTCGAAGACACCGGTCAAACGCGGATCTCCGGCGGCACGTAGCGGCACTCGTAGCGCTTGCGCACGGTACCGGCCTCGTCGACGCTTTCCAGGTACACGTCGAACTGCCAGAGCCGCGCCATGTGCTTGAGCACTTCGTCGCTGTCGTTCGACAGGTGGCGGTTGTCGGTCATGAAGTGGCGCAGCGTGAGGCTGCGGTCGCCGCGCGTGTTGACGGCCCACACCTGGATGTTCGGCTCGCGGTGATGGATGTCGTACTGCCGCGACAGCGCCTGCCGCACGTACTGGTAGCCGGAATCGTCGTGGATCGCCGAGACTTCGAGCGAATCGCGCATGTCGTCGTCGAGCACCGAGAAGAGCCGCATCTCGCGGATCAGGTTCGGCGACAGGTACTGTGCGATGAAGCTCTCGTCCTTGAAGTTGCGCATCGCGTAGTGCATCGCCGGCAGCCACGGGGTGCCCGCGATCTCCGGAAACCACTTGTAGTCTTCCTCCGTCGGCGCCTCGCAGATCCTTCGAATGTCGCTCATCATCGAGAAACCGAGCGCATACGGGTTGATCCCGCTGTAGTACGGCTTCGTGACGGGCGGCTGGTAGACCACGTTGCTGTGCGAATGCAGGAACTCCATCATGAAGCCGTCTTCCAGCTTCCCCTGGTTGTACAGCGTGTTCAGCAGCGTGTAGTGCCAGAACGTCGCCCAGCCTTCGTTCATCACCTGCGTCTGCCGCTGCGGATAGAAATACTGGCCGATCTTGCGCACGATGCGGATCACTTCCCGCTCCCACGGCTCGAGCAGCGGCGCATTCTTCTCCGCGAAATACAGCAGGTTCTCCTGCGGCTCGGGCGGATAGCGGTCTTCCTGCTCTTCCATCAGCTCGGGCTTCTTGCCCGGCAGCGTGCGCCACAGTTCGTTCACCTGCGACTGCAGGTACGCCTCGCGCTCGCGCCGCAACGCCGACTCCTTCGACAGCGACGGCTTTTGCGGGCGCTTGTAACGGTCGACGCCGTAATTCATCAGCGCGTGGCACGAATCGAGCAACTCCTCGACGCGATCGAGGCCGTAGCGCTCCTCGCATTCCGCGACGTAGTTCTTCGCGTACACGAGATAGTCGATGATCGCGTGCGCGTCGGTCCACAGCCGGAACAGGTAGTTGCCCTTGAAGAACGAGTTGTGCCCGTACGCCGCGTGCGCGATGACGAGCGCCTGCATCGTCATCGTGTTCTCTTCCATCAGGTACGCGATGCACGGATTCGAATTGATGACGATTTCGTACGCGAGGCCCATCTGGCCGCGGCGGTAGCTTTTCTCGGTCGCGAGGAAGTGCTTGCCGAACGACCAGTGACGGTAGTTGACGGGCATCCCGACCGACGCATACGCGTCCATCATCTGCTCGGCGCTGATCAGTTCGAGCTGGATCGGATAGATGTCGAGCTCGTACTGTTCGGCAACCTGCGAGATGTGCGTGTCGTATTCCTCGAGCAGCTCGAACGTCCAGTCGGACGGGCACGGCAGCGGCTTGCGTTCGGCAACGTTCATACGCGCTTCCTTCTGCCCGGAACCGGGCAAGTCGGCGGCCGGCGGCGGCGGTTCGGCCTGCGCGCGTTGCTGCGCTGCGGCAGGACTGGCCGTGTCGTCGCCGGAAGGGCGCGGCGCGTAGCCGCGCGACTCGTTGTGCAGATGGCGGGTCGTCATGACGTTTCCACCTGCTTTTCGAACAATTCGCGAAACACCGGGTAAATGTCGGCAGCCGATTCCACTTTTTTCATCGCGAGATGCTGCTGCGACAACGCCAGCTGTGCGTATTCCAGCCACAGGTTCTGCTCTTCCGGCGCGACCTGGATATACGCGAAGTAACGCGTCTTCGTGAGGATATCCTCTTCCAGGATTTTGCGACACTTGGGCGAATCGTCGGTCCAGTTGTCGCCGTCGGACGCCTGCGCGCCGTAGATGTTCCACTCGGTCGGCGAGTAGCGCTCGTTCATCACCTTGCGCATCAGTTCGAGCGCGCTCGACACGACCGTGCCGCCGCTTTCGGTCGAATGGAAGAAGGTGTCCTCGTCGACTTCCTCGGCGCGCGTGTGGTGACGGATGAACACGACCTCGATACGCTCGTAGTTGCGCTTGAGGAACAGGTACAGCAGGATGAAGAAGCGCTTCGCGAGATCCTTGCGCTGCTCGTCCATCGAGCCCGACACGTCCATCAGGCAGAACATCACGGCCTGGCTCGACGGCTGCGGCTGCTTCACGCGGTTGATGTAGCGCAGGTCGAACGGATCGATGAACGGAATCCGCCAGATGCGCCCTTTCAGGTGATGGATCTCGGCCTCGAGCACCGCGATTTCCGCGCGGCGATCCTCGGGGTCGTTCTTCATCGCTTCGAGCTGCGCCTCGAGCTCGCGCAATTCGTTGACGAGCGGCGAGCCGAGCGCGATGCGCCGGCCGAGCGCGCTGCGCAGCGAACGCACGACGTCGATGTTGTTCGGCGTGCCTTCCGCCGACCAGCCCGCGCGCACGTTCTTCCAGCTCGGCACCGTCAGCAGGTGCGTCTTCACGAGGCGCGGCAGTTCGAGATCGTCGAAGAAGTACTGCATGAACTCGTCGCGCGACAACTCGAACACGAAGTCGTCCTGCCCTTCGCCCTCGTTGCTCGCCTGACTGCCCCCGCCACCCGAGCCGCCCTGCGGGCGCGGAATCTTGTCGCCGCGCACGTAGTCCTCGTTGCCGGGGTGCACGTACTCACGACGCCCGCCAGGCGCGTGCCGAAAATTCGGCTCCGCGATGTCCTTGCGCGGGATCGTGATGCTCTGCGTGCTTTGGATATCCTTGATGCTACGGTCGCGTACCGCGTCGGACACGGCACGACGAATGTAGTTCTTGACGCGACGCAGAAAGCGTTCGCGATTGGCGATGCTCTTGTTCTTGCCGGCCAGCCTGCGGTCGATGATTTGATGAAGCACTCCCGGTCTCCCGCTCGAAAGTCGATACGCCGGGACGCTCGCCGCACATGCCGTCTCCCGTCATGCGGGCGGCGTCTCTGAAAGCGCCCGTACGGACTCGCCGTACGGGCGCGGTACCGCGCGCGTCATGACGACTTGCGCACGCGCAGGTACCAGTCGCAAAGCAGCCTCACCTGCTTCGGCGTATAGCCCTTCGCGACCATCCGGTTCACAAAGTCCTCATGCTTGCGCTGCTCCTCCGCCGAACCCTTGGCGTTGAACGAAATCACCGGCAACAGTTCCTCGGTGTTCGAGAACATCTTCTTCTCGATCACGACGCGCAACTTCTCGTAGCTCGTCCACACGGGGTTCTTGCCGGCGTTCGCCGCCCGTGCCCGCAACACGAAGTTCACGATCTCGTTGCGGTAATCCTTCGGATTGCTGATGCCCGCCGGCTTCTCGATCTTCTCCAGCTCCGCGTTCAGCGCGGCGCGGTCGAAGCTCTCGCCCGTATCGTGATCGCGGAATTCCTGGTCCTGGATCCAGAAGTCCGCATACGTGACGTAGCGGTCGAAGATGTTCTGGCCATATTCCGAATACGATTCGAGGTAAGCCGTCTGGATCTCCTTGCCGATGAACTCCGCGTAGCGCGACGCGAGCACGTCCTTCACGAAGGACAGGTACTTCTGCTCGGTTTCCGGCGGGAACTGCTCGCGTTCGATCTGCTGTTCGAGCACGTACATCAGGTGCACGGGGTTGGCCGCGACCTCGCTCGAATCGAAGTTGAACACGCGCGACAGGATCTTGAACGCGAAGCGTGTCGACACGCCCGTCATCCCTTCGTCCACGCCCGCGTAGTCGCGATACTCCTGATACGACTTCGCCTTCGGATCGGTGTCCTTCAGGTTTTCGCCGTCGTACACCTGCATCTTCGAGAACAGGCTCGAATTCTCAGGCTCGTGCAGGCGCGACAGCACCGAGAACTGCGACATCATCTTCAGCGTGCCCGGCGCGCACACGGCCTCGGCCAGCGACGAGTTGCGGATCAGCTTCTCGTAGATCTTGGTCTCTTCCGACACGCGCAGGCAGTACGGCACCTTCACGACGAAGATCCGGTCGAGCAGTGCTTCGTTGTTGCGGTTGTTGCGGAAGGCCTTCCACTCCGACTCGTTCGAGTGCGCGAGGATCACGCCGTCGAACGGGATCGCGCCGAAACCTTCGGTGCCCTTGAAGTTGCCTTCCTGCGTCGCAGTGAGCAGCGGGTGCAGCACCTTGATCGGCGCCTTGAACATTTCGACGAATTCGAGCAGGCCCTGGTTCGCGAGACACAGGCCGCCCGAGTAGCTGTATGCGTCGGCGTCGTCCTGCGCGTACTGTTCGAGCTTGCGGATATCGACCTTGCCGACCAGCGACGAGATGTCCTGGTTGTTCTCGTCACCCGGCTCGGTCTTCGCGATGCCGACCTGCCGCAGGATCGACGGGTAACGACGCACCACGCGGAACTGGCGGATGTCGCCGTTGTATTCGTGCAGGCGCTTGACGGCCCACGGACTCAGGATGCTTTTCAGGTAGCGGCGCGGGATGCCGTACTGTTCCTCGAGGATCGGGCCATCCTCGTCGTAGTCGAACAGCCCGAGCGGCGATTCGTTGACGGGCGAGCCCTTCAGCGAATAGAACGGCACGCGCTCCATCAGTTGCTTCAGACGCTCGGCGATCGACGACTTGCCGCCGCCCACCGGGCCCAGCAGATAGAGGATCTGCTTCTTCTCTTCGAGCCCTTGCGCAGCGTGGCGGAAGTACGCGACCACCTGCTCGATCACTTCCTCCATTCCGTAGAACTCACGGAATGCCGGATAGACCTTGATGACCTTGTTCGCAAAGATGCGCGACAGGCGCGGATCGTTGCGGGTATCGATGTGTTCAGGTTCCCCGATTGCTGCCAGCATGCGTTCACCAGCCGTCGCGTACGCGGATGGATCGTTCTTGCAGAGCGCGAGATACTCCTCCAGCGAGAGCTCTTCCTCTCGCGTTTTTTCGAAGCGGTTCGCGAAGCTGCTGTAAATATCCATGCTACCTCCCTCGCCTGAGTCTGAAGACGTGCCTGCCTTCGTACGACTGCGCAGAAGCAAGCGCGTTCGAATTCATCCTAAACCCTTTCTGTTTTTTTTTCACGAACTCTTCGTATGAAGTTCGTTATTCTCGACAACACCGCTTGGACAACGCATTTCGTCGTTTTACAATTGATCTCCCGAGCCGCAGAAACTGCATCCGCCGCGTCTCGTCGAACAACGGAACGTCTTGTGCGTTGGACACTTCCGACGTCGTCACTGCCTCCCCTCATCCCTATACGTTCGAGCAGCCGCGTGCGATGACACGCCGCGCGCACCGTTACAAATTTTTTTCGCAGCGCCCTTACGGAGATACCCGTACGACGAACGCGGGAACGTGATGCAACGCGCGTGCGCCCGTCCGTCGATGCGCGACGCGCGACGCACGTGACGATGTGCAATCGGATCGTTCGCACTGTCACATTTCGTCTGTCGCAGAAACGACAACGCCCGCAGGTCGCGGGCGTCGTTCGTCACCAAATGGGGATAGATACGCGGCGCGCGCGAATCAGAAAGTCTCCCAGTCGTCGCCGCCGGCGGTAGCGGCAGCCGGCGCCGCAGCGGCCGCGGCGGGCTTGCGTGCCGGCATCGCTGCGGCTGCGCGCTTCGGCGGCGCATCGCGCTCGTCGCGCGCAGCGGCCGGTACGGGCACGGCAACCGCCGCGGAAGGCGCGCGCGACGCGTGACGCGCCGCCACCGGAGCGACAGCGCGTGCGGCCTCGTCATCGAGCTGGAATACCGCCGCCGTTTCACGCAGGCGCCCGGCCTGTTCGTCGAGCGACTGCGCGGCCGCCGCCGCTTCCTCGACGAGCGCCGCATTCTGCTGGGTGACTTCATCCATCTGCGCGACCGCGCGTGCCACCTGGTCGATCCCGCCGCTCTGTTCCTCGGACGCCGCCGCGATCTCGCCCATGATGTCGGTCACGCGCTGCACCGCGCCGATCACGTCGCTCATCGTGCGCCCCGCTTCGTCGACCAGCGTCGAGCCCGTCCGGATACGCTCCACCGACGCGTCGATCAGCGCCTTGATTTCCTTCGCCGCGCTCGACGAACGCTGCGCAAGGCTGCGCACCTCGCCGGCCACGACCGCGAAGCCGCGCCCCTCCTCGCCCGCACGCGCGGCTTCGACGGCCGCATTCAGCGCAAGAATGTTGGTCTGGAACGCGATTCCCTCGATGATCGCAATGA
Organism: Burkholderia arboris; assembly: GCF_902499125.1. GTDB lineage: Bacteria > Pseudomonadota > Gammaproteobacteria > Burkholderiales > Burkholderiaceae > Burkholderia > Burkholderia arboris. The sequence continues at coordinate 155,125 of NZ_CABVPX010000002.1, read as the reverse complement.
TGTCCGCGATCTTCGCCGAGCTGTCGTTGATCTCGCCCATCGTGCCGACCACCTGGCCGACCACCGTATTGCCCTTGTTTGCAATCTCCGACGCATTCGCGGCCAGCGAACTTGCCTGGCGTGCATTGTCCGCGTTCTGTTTCACGGTGCCGGTCAACTGCTCCATGCTCGACGCGGTTTCCTGCAGCGCCGCGGCCTGTTCCTCGGTGCGCGACGACAAATCGATGTTGCCGGCCGCGATCTGGCGGGCCGCGGTCGCGATCGACTCGCTGCCGCCGCGCACGGTGCGCACCGTGTCGACCAGCCCGCGCTGCATCTTCGCGAGGCCTTCGAGGAGCTGGCCCATCTCGTCGCGCCGGTCCACGACGATCGGACGGCGCAGGTCGCCGGCGGCGATCGCGTCGAAGTGCGACAGCGCGTCGGCAATCGGGCGGCCGATCGCGCGGCTCAGCGTCAGCCACGACAGCAGCGCGGCGCCGATACCGGCCAGCAGCGCGACGATCGACAGCACGCGCAGCGTGTCGAATACCGATTCCGCCTGGTCGAAGCTCGCCTGCGCATCGGTGAACTGGAAATTGCGCAACGCTTCGCTGGACACCGCGAGGTCGTTGTAGAGCGCCTGAAGCTGCTTGGCGCCGTCGCCGATGCGATCGCGCTGGTCCGCCGCGAGGAGGCTCGAGAATGCGTCACAGGCGCGCTGCAGCGCCTGACGCTTCGCGGCGACGTCCTGCGCGAGCCGGTCTTCTTCCGGGCCGCGGGGCAACGCGAGGTACTTCTGCCACCATGCGTCGGACTGCGTGCGCATCCCGCGGCTGCGCTCCACGGCGGCCGCCGAGTCAGGCGTACCGGCCAGCAGCGCCGCACGGTCGAGCGCGAGGCGTTCGCGCGCAGCGAACATTTCCGCGACTGCCACGTCGACCGCGCTCGGCATCTGGTTCGTGAAAATCTCGCGCGTCGAGTCGTTCGAACGCGTCATCCCATACACCCCGAGCACGCCGGTTACGCCCAGCAGCACCGCCAGAAACGCCATCGTCAAACCGATGCGCGCACGAATCGTCAGGTTCCTGAACACCATCATCCATCCTGTGTTGCGTCGTCATGAACGGGCCCGGCCCGTTGGCTCGAAGCATTGCTTCACCTGACTCATTTACGACCGTGCAACGCACAACTTGATGGATTTCAGCGCATTTTTTCGAATTATTCGTCTGTATATTACAAATACCTGAACAATCGATGCGAATTCGGGCCAGTTCGAGAGACGGGAGAATAGTCCGGCAATGCGCCGGCATATTGCCGAAAGGTCGGCCGGCCGTCTTCGGCGGAGGGCCGGCCGCGAGATGCGGCCGGAAGCCGGTGATCCGGGCCTAGCCGGCCAGTTCGGCGAGCGTCGGAATCGACGGCTGTGCGCCCGCGCGCGTGACCGATAGCGCGGCCGCACGTTGCGCGAAGCGGATGGCCGTATCGACGTCCGCGCCGGCGGCAATCCGCGCGGAAAAGCCGCCGATGAAGGTATCGCCGGCCGCCGTCGTATCGACGGCCTGCACGGCCGGCGCCGGATAGTGCCGCGCGGTGCCGTCGGCTGTCAGCGCGAGCACGCCGCGCGCGCCGAGCGTAACGAGCACGTTGCGCGCGCCGCCGGCCTGGAGCACGCGTGCAGCGGCTTCGGCCTCGGCCGGGTCGCGCACCGGCAGCGCGGTCAGCGCGGCCGCCTCGACCTCGTTCGGGATCAGGTAATCGACGAGCGGCAGCCAGCCGTCCGGCAGCGGTGCGACGGCCGGGGCCGGATTGAGCACCACGGTGCGGCCGAGCCGGCGCCCGGCCGACAATGCGGCGAACACCGCATCCGGCGGCGTCTCGAGCTGGCAGATCAGCACGTCGGCCGACGCCAGCGCGGCCTCGTGGCCCGCGACCGTGCCGGTCGTGACTTCGCCATTGCCGCCCGCGACGATCACGATCGCGTTCTGGCTCGCATCGTCGACGACGATCAGCGCGACGCCGGTCGACGCCGATGCGCTCGTCGCGAGCCCCGTGCAGTCGATCCCTTCGGCCTCGAGGCCCGCGCGCAGCGCTGCACCGTGCGCATCCGCGCCAACGCAGCCGATCATCGCGACCTGCGCACCGAGCCGCGCGGCGGCGACGGCCTGGTTGCCGCCCTTTCCGCCCGCCGCCTGCGCGAACGCGTGCCCGGCGAGCGTTTCGCCCGGCAGCGGCAGCCGCGGCGCCCGCACCACGAGATCCATGTTGAGACTGCCGACCACCGTCACGCGGCCGGCGCCCGCTGCGCTCGCCGTCATGCGCGACCGCCCGATGCGGCGGGCTCGCGGTAGATCGCCGTCGATTCGCGCAGCACGAGGCGCGGCGAGACGACGCGACGGCGGCTCGGCACGGCCGTCGAGCCGCCGCCGATCCGTTCGATCAGCGTCTGCGCGGCCATTTCGCCGAGCGCGCGCACCGATTGCCCGACCGTCGACAGCGCCGGATACGTGTAGCGGGAAAACTCGATGTCGTCGAAACCGATGATCGAGCAGTCGTCCGGCACGCGCAGCCCGCGCTCGGCCGCTGCGCGCAGCGCGCCGACGCCCATCAGGTCGTTGCCCGCGAAGATCGCGCTCGGCCGCACCGATTCGAACAGCCGCGACGCCGCGTGATAGCCGCCGAGGCACGAGAAGTCGCTTTCCGCGATCGCGCCCGGCACGATGTCGACCCCGCGCTCGGCCATCGCGCGGATGAAGCCGTGCACGCGCATCGCGCTGACGGCCGTGTCGGTCGGCCCCGTGATGCAGCCGATCTTCGCGTGCCCGAGTTCGAGCAGGTGACGCGTCGCCAGGTAAGCGCCGCGCTCGTGGTCGATCTGCACGAGGTCGGCCGCGAGCCCCTCGATGTTGCGGTCGACGACGACGAGCGGCGCGTGGATATCCGCGAGCGTCTGCGCGAGCACCGCGTCCTCGCCGGCCGACGCGACGATCAGCCCGTCGATGCGCTTTTCCTGCAGCACGCGCAGGTAATTGCGCTGCTTCACGGGATCGTCGTCCGAGTTGCAGAAGAACACGCAATAGCCGTTGGCCGCGCACTGATCCTCGATGCCGCGCGCAAGCTCGGCGAAGTACGGATTCGTGCTGTTCGGCACGACGAGGCCGATGGTCGCCGTCGCACGCGCCTTCAGCGAGCGCGCGACGGCCGACGGCACGTAATTCAGCTCGCGGATTGCGCCTTCGACCTTCGCACGCACATCCGCTGACACCGGCCGCGAATTGTTCACCACGTGCGAGACGGTCGTAAACGACACGCCCGCCATGGCCGCCACATCCTTGATCGTCGCCATTTCCCGTTTCTCTCTGGTCTGTTCTGTCTGTCTTTCTACCGCGCGCGCGAGCGCCGGCTACGATACGTATCGAGCACGACCGCCACCACGATCACCGCGCCGGTGATGATCCGTTTCGTCGGCTCGTTCGCACCGATTTGCGCCAGCCCCGCGGCCAGCACGGAGATGATCAACACGCCGAAGAACGTGCTGATCACCGAGCCGCGCCCGCCCATCAGGCTCGTGCCGCCAATCACGACGGCGGCGATGACCTGCAGTTCGAGGCCCGAGCCCGCGTTCGGGTCGGCCGCCTCGAGCCGTGAAATCTGGAACAGCGACGCAAGCCCCGCGAGCGCGCCCATCAATGCGAATACGAGAATTTTATACGGCCGCGGGTTAACCCCTGCAAGTCGGACGGCTTCCTCGTTCGTGCCGATCCCGACCAGATAGCGCCCGAACACGGTGCGCGTCAGCACGAACTGGGCCGCGATCATCACCGCGACCGCGATCAGGAACGCCGGCGAGATGCCGAGCGCGATCGGGTTCGACAGGAAATCGAACGCGTCGCCGATGTAGGCCGTGCGCGAATTCGTCAGCTGGTACGCGAGGCCGCGCGCGGCCTCCAGCACGCCGAGCGACACGATGAACGACGGAATCCGCCAGCCGACCGTGACCGCGCCGGTCAGCGCGCCGGTCGCGGTTGCGACCGCGATCCCGATCAGCGCGGCGGGCAGCGGCCCCCACTGCCATTTCAGCGCGGCGACGCTGACCATCGACGCGGCGAGCGCGAGCACCGAGCCGACCGACAGGTCGATCCCGGCGATGATCAGCACGAAGGTCATCCCGACCGACATCACGACGAGATCGGGAATCTGGTTCGCGATCGTGCTGAACGTGTCGTAGGTCAGGAAATGCGAGCTCAGCACGGAAAACAGCGCGATCATCGCGGCGAGTGCGCCGGCGAGCCCGAGATAGTTCGACAGGCCGAGCCGCGTGCCGGACAGCGTGCGCGCGCGGCGCCCCGTCACGTCCTGCTGGGCGCCGGCGCCGGTCGGGGATACGGGAGGCTGGGTCATTGCTGTCGTCCTGTCGTCGAATTGCCCGGAGCGGCGCCTGGCGCCTGCCCCGCGGCCGGATGCGGCGCGCCGTCCGCCGGCGCCTCGCGGCCGAAGCCGGCGAACGCCGCGGCCAGCAGCCCATCCTGGGTCCAGTTGCCGCGCTCGAACACGGCGGTCATGCGGCCGGCCGACATCACGCCGATCCGGTCGCAGATCAGCATCAGCTCGCGCAGGTCGCTCGACACGACCACGAGTGCGCGGCCTTCACGTGCGAGCGCGCCCATCAAAGTGTAGATCTCGAATTTGGCGCCGACGTCGATCCCGCGCGTCGGTTCGTCGAACAGCAGCACGCCCATGTCGCGCGCGAGCCAGCGGCCGATCACGACCTTCTGCTGGTTGCCGCCCGACAGTTCGCCGACCGCCTGCGCCGCGCCGTGCGTGCGGATCCGCAGCGCGTCGATCTGCTGCTCGGCGAGCGCCGTTTCGCGTGCGGAATCGACGACGCCACCACGCGCCAGCCGATCGAGCTGGCCGAGCGACACGTTCGCGGTGATCGACTGCGACAGCAGCAGCCCTTCACCCTTGCGATCCTCGGTGATCAGCGCGATGCCCAGCTTCACGGCATCGACGGGCGACGCGATCTGCGCCGGCTTCAGCGGCTGGCCGACCGCGATCATCCCGGCATCCGGCGTATCGGCGCCGTAGATCAGGCGCAGCAGTTCGGTTCGCCCCGCCCCGATCAGCCCCGAGATGCCGAAGATCTCGCCCGCACGCACCTCGAGCGACACGTCGCGCACGGCCGTCCCCCGCGTGAGGCCCGACACGACGAGCCGCGGCGCGCCGAAATGGCGCTCGCCGAGATCGATGTGCTCGCCGATCTCGCGCCCGACCATCAGCGTGACGAGCCCGTCGGACGTCGTCGCCGCCATCTCGCCCGCGTGCACGAGCCGGCCGTCGCGCAGCACTGCGACGCGCTCGGCGACCCGCGCGAGTTCCTCGAGCCGGTGCGAGATGTAGACGATCGCGACACCGCGCTTCTTCAGACGGTCGATCTGCTCGAACAGCAGCTCGACTTCGCGCGCAGTCAGCATCGCGGTCGGTTCGTCGAGAATCAGCACGCGGCAGTCGCCGATCAGGTTGCGCGCGATCTCGACCATCTGCTGGTGGCCGATGCCGAGCGCGCCGACCGGCGTATCGGGATCGACCGCGTCGAGCCCGACCTGCGCCATCGCGGCGCGCGCGTCCTCGCGCAACCGCGCGCGGTCGATGATCCCGAAACGCCGCGGCAGGCGATTCAGGAACAGGTTTTCGGCAACCGTCAACGTCGGCAGCAGGTTCAGTTCCTGCATCACCATGCGCACGCCGAGCGCCTCGGCCTGCGTGCGGCTCGTCGGCGCATACGCCTGGCCGCCGAGCTGCATCGTGCCGGTCGTCGGATCGACGAGCCCGCCGATGATCTTCGACAGCGTGCTCTTGCCGGCGCCGTTCTCGCCCGTCAGCGCGAGCGCCTGGCCCGCCTCGAGCGTCAGCGTGACGTCGGCGAGCACGGGTTCGGCATAGGTCTTGCCGATGCCGGATACGGACAGCACGGGGTGGGCTGAACGGGAGGGTTGGAAGGTCGGTTCCATCGCGATCCTGGTTGCGGCCGCGCGCACGCGGCGCGCGGGTGTGACGCTCACAAGTGCATGTGCATGCAGTGGCCGTGATCGCGCTCACTCCGGATAACGGCCGCCACGACGGATTCTTGAGGGTGGCGGCCGGATCGGCGCGGCGTTACTTCGTCACGAGATCCACCGGCGTCTCGACCACGCCGGACATGTCGGCCTGCTTGCGATGCTCGGCGATCGCCTTGAGCGCCGTGTCGATGCCGAACACGGCCTGCTTCGCCGCGTACTGGTCGGCAGTCGCGATCACGCGGCCATCCTTCAGCATCGGCTTGATCGCGTTGATGTTGTCATAGCCGACCACGAGCACCTTGCCCTGCTTGCCAGCCGCACGCACGGCCGACACGGCGCCGATCGCCATGTTGTCGTTGCCGCACAGCAGCGCCTTCAGGTTCGGGTATTCGTTGAGCATCGCGGCAGCGACCGCATTGCCCTTGTCGATTTCCCATTCGCCCGACTGCACCGACACGACCTTCATCCCGCCCGCCTTCATCGCGTCCTGGAAGCCCGCCGTGCGCTGCTGCGCATTGGTCGTCGTCGACACGCCTTCGACGATGCCGACCTGGTCGCCCGCCTTCAGCCGCTTCGCGAGGTAGTCGCCGATCTTGCGCGCGCCCTTGCGGTTGTCGGGGCCGACGAACGGCACGTTCAGGTTCTTCGACTTCAGCACGTCGGGATCGAGCCGGTTGTCGATGTTCACGACGATGATGCCCGCGTCGACGGCCTTCTTCACGACCGGCACGAGCGCCTTCGAATCGGCCGGCGCGAGCACGATCGCGTCGACCTTCGACACGATCATCTGCTCGACGATGCGGATCTGGTTCGCGGTATCGGTCTCGTCCTTGATGCCGTTGGTGATCAGGTCGAACTGATTCGCGTTGTGCTTCTGGTATTCCTTCGCGCCCGTTTCCATGGTCAGGAAGAACTCGTTGGCGAGCGACTTCATCACGAGCGCGACCTTCGGCTTGGCCGCAGATTGCGCGTGGACGACCGGTGCAGCAGCGACCGCGACGGCGGCAAGCGCGGCGGTCAGGAAGCGACGGCGAAAGCGGACATTCATACACATCTCCTGGCGACTGGCCCGTAGGCCGGACTGTTGTTTGACTGTTGTTTTAATGTGAGCAAACGTTTGCGCCACACTACCCGGGCAATGGCCATCGATGCTGCTGTCGGTACCACGGAATGGAAGCAAGGCAGACGGCCGACTGCCTGGCGCGTGCTGTCGTTGACGCGCCGCCGCCGGCGTGACGCCGGCAGAGTGAGGGCTATGCTGTACCGATTCGCTTCGGCGCGCAACCTGTCTGATCAATATTTAAGGGTTTATTCGGAGCGCGCGATCGTGCTGCACGACGCGCAAATACGACACTCGCATGGGCGCCGCGCATCAGGCCGGATTCTGCGGCGCGGGTTCGTCTTCATCGACCGTCGGCGGCTCGCCGAAGCGGTTCGCATGCGACGTACCGGCGATGAACCCGTTCATCACGAACAACGCGATCGCACCGACGACCGGCACGCAGATCAGCAGCATCCACCATCCCGACTTGTCGATGTCGTGCAGCCGCTTCACGGTGACCGCAATCCACGACCACATCGCGACGACGGCGATCGCAACCGCGACGAGCAGCACCAGCAGCGGCAGGTCGTCGTTCGACGAACCGCGCGAACCCGCATCGAAGAACGCGCCGATCAACCCCGAAACCAGCGAGTAGATCCACCACGGCAGGCGCCCGGTCCGGCCTTTGAAGGAAAAGAGAAACCATTTCAGATTCATTGTTCGCCTCTTCGTCGTGCGGCGCGAATGGCCGCCATCGGACAATGCGCGCATTGAATCATATCTTCCGAGAAATGGCCCGGCGGGGATGGCCGACACCGGATCGAAACGTCAGCATGTGCCGTCTTGTTTTTCTGTTGGCACGAGAACGTGTGTCGATCGCCCCACGCGGGGAAGAACCGGGCCAGGAGCGGCGGCCGCACCCCATGGCTCGCTGAATCAGGCAACCGTGACGGCGGCCATTGCGCGGCCGCCGCCCGGCGCATGGCTTCGTGCGCGCGCATCGACGCCATCCGGGGTAACGGCCCGGACGGCGCCCGATGCGCACTGCCGTCAAACGGCTTCGCGCAACAGCCCCGCGATTTCCGCTTCGTTCAGGTGCGGCGCGAACATCTCGATCAGCCGGTACGCATACGCACGCAGGAATGCGCCCTTGCGCAGCCCGACGCGCGTCGTGCTCGCCTCGAACAGGTGCTGTGTATCGAGCGCGACGAGCCCGGTGTCGCGCTGCGGATCGTAGGCCATCGCCGCAACGACGCCGATCCCCATTCCGAGCTCGACGTAGGTCTTGATCACGTCCGCGTCGATCGCGGTCAGCACGACGTCCGGCACGGCGCCCGCCTGCGTGAACGCCTGGTCGATGTGCGAGCGGCCCGTGAAGTCCTGGTCGTACGTGATGATCGGATACTCGGCGATTTCCTCGAGCGTCAGGCTCTCGCGGCCGACGAGCGGATGGCCCTTCGGCACGACGACCGTGTGATGCCACGAATAGCACGGGAACGTAACGATGTCCGGATAGCGGTCGAGCGCCTCGGTCGAGATGCCGAGATCGGCTTCGCCATTCAGGATCATCTGCGCGATCTGCTGCGGGCTGCCCTGGCGCAGCGCCAGATGCACCTTCGGGAACACGTCGGTGAACTGCCGGATCACCTTCGGCAGCGCATAGCGCGCCTGCGTGTGCGTCGTCGCGACGACGAGGTGGCCACTGTCCTGGTCGGCGAACTGGCGCGCGACGCGGCGCAGGTTCTCCGCGTCGAGCAGCATCCGCTCGATCAGCTGGTGCACGGCCTTGCCGGGCTCCGTGAGCCCCGTCAGCCGCTTGCCGCGCCGGATGAAGATGTCGACGCCCAGTTCATCCTCGAGATCCTTGATCTGCTTCGACACGCCCGACTGCGACGTGTACAGCACGTTCGCGACTTCCGTCAGGTTCATGTTCTGGCGCACCGCTTCGCGCACGAACCGCAATTGCTGAAAATTCATGGGTATGCCTCTTAGGCTGTCGTTGTTTGATTGTCGATTCGGAGCCTGTTCCGCCCCCTGCCCTGCATTTTCTCGTCAATGCGCGGGAAACACACGCACCGCGCGCGGCACGGCCGTGGCACCGTCACCGACCTGCAGCGACAGCGCACGCCATGCGTCGCGATCGAGCTCCGCCTCGAGCGCACCGCCCGCGCGCGCCTCGAGCTCCACGCGCACCGACCCGCCGAGCGGGATCACGCGGCGCACGTCCACCGCGATGCCGTCGCGATGCCCTTCGCCCGCCGGCCACAGCTGCAGATCGTGCGGCCGCACATAGGCATTCGCGGGGCCCGCGAAATCGGCGTCGACCGCGATCGGCGCAGCCGCGCCCTCGGCAACGAAGCCACGCCCGGCCACCGTGCCCGGCAGCCGGTTGGCCGCGCCGAGAAACTCGTACACGAACGCGCTCTGCGGATGATCGTAGACGTCCTGCGGGCTGCCGACCTGCTCGACGTGGCCGCGGTTCAGCACGACGATGCGATCCGCGACTTCCAGCGCCTCCTCCTGGTCGTGCGTGACGAAGATCGTCGAGATGTGCAGGTCGTCGTGCAGCCGGCGCAACCAGCCGCGCAGCTCCTTGCGCACCTTTGCGTCGAGCGCGCCGAACGGCTCGTCGAGCAGCAGCACCTTCGGCTCGACCGCGAGCGCGCGGGCCAGCGCGATGCGCTGGCGCTGGCCGCCCGACAGCTCGGACGGATAGCGCTGCGCGAGCCAGTCGAGCTGCACGAGCTTCAGCAATTCGTGCACCTTGTCGCGAATCACGGCTTCCGACGGCCGCTCGCGGCGCGGCTTCACGCGCAGCCCGAACGCGACGTTCTCGAATACGGTCATGTGACGGAACAGCGCGTAGTGCTGGAACACGAAGCCGACCTGGCGGTCGCGCGCGCCGACCGACGCGACGTCGAGCCCTTGCAACACGACCTGGCCGGCGTCCGCGTGCTCGAGGCCCGCGATCACGCGCAGCAGCGTGGTCTTGCCGCAGCCGGACGGCCCGAGCAGCGCGACCAGCTCTCCCGGCGGAAAATCGAGCGACACGTTGTCGAGCGCGGTGAAATCGCCGAAGCGCTTCTGAAGGTTACGGACGGTGATACCCATTCTGGTTGCCTCTTTACGATTTCGACGAAACGGCGGCGACGGGGCCGGCATGTGCGGGAACGGCGTCGCGCGCGCCGGCCAGTTCGGCGGCGAGGTGACGCTCGGCGATCAGCTTCAGCGCGAGCGTGACGAGCGCGAGCAGCGCCAGCACCGACGCCACCGCGAATGCGGCCGCGAAGTTGTATTCGTTGTACAGGATCTCGACGTGCAGCGGCATCGTGTCGGTCTGGCCGCGGATATGGCCCGACACGACCGACACCGCGCCGAATTCACCCATCGCGCGCGCATTGCACAGGATCACGCCGTACAGCAGGCCCCACTTCACGTTCGGCAGCGTCACGCGGCGGAAGATCTGCCAGCCCGACGCGCCGAGCACGCGCGCGGCTTCTTCCTCGTCGGTGCCTTGCGCCTGCATCAGCGGAATCAGTTCGCGCGCGACGAACGGGAACGTGACGAAGATCGTCGCGAGCACGATGCCCGGCACCGCAAAGATGATCTGCACGTCGTGATCCTGCAGCCACGGCCCGAGCCAGCCCTGCGCGCCGAACAGCAGCACGTACACGAGGCCCGAGATCACCGGCGACACCGAGAACGGCAGGTCGATCAGCGTCGTCAGCAGCGCCTTGCCGCGGAATTCGAACTTCGCGATCGCCCACGACGCGCACACGCCGAACACGAGATTCAGCGGCACCGCGATCACGGCGACGGTCAGCGTCAGCTTGATCGCCGACCACGCATCGGGATCGGCCAGCGATTCGAGATAGAAGCCGACGCCCTTGCGCAGCGCCTCGACGAACACCGCGGCGAGCGGCACGACGAGGAAGAACGCGAGGAACGCCAGCGCGATGCCGGTGAGCAGCCAGCGCACGATGCGCGACTCGCTGACGGGGTCGAGCCGTTTCGCGGCCCGCGCGGCCGGCGACGGGGTTTTCAGCACGACGGTGGCCTCCTGGCTCATTGCTGGCCTCCTGCCGCGACGGCGGTGACGGTGGCGGGCGCGGGGCCGCTGGCGCCCTTGCTCGTGCGGCGCTGCAGATACCACTGCAGCGTATTGATCAGCAGCAGCATCAGGAACGACACGACCAGCATCACGACCGCCAGCGCGGTCGCGCCCGCGTAGTCGTACTGCTCGAGCTTCGTGATGATCAGCAGCGACGTGATCTCGGATTTCATCGGCACGTTGCCGGCAATGAAGATCACCGAGCCGTATTCGCCGAGCGCACGCGCGAACGCGAGCGCGAAACCGGTGAGGAGCGCCGGCAGCACGGCCGGCAGCACGACGCGGCGGAACGTCAGCCAGCGCGACGCGCCGAGGCACGCGGCCGCTTCTTCCTGCTCGCGCTCGAAATCCTCGAGCACCGGCTGCACGGTACGCACGACGAACGGCAGCCCGATGAAGGTCAGCGCGACCAGCACGCCGGCCGGCGTGAACGCGATCTTGATGCCGAGCGGCGCGAGATACTGGCCGACCCAGCCATTGGTCGCGTAGACGGCCGCGAGCGAAATGCCGGCGACCGACGTCGGCAGCGCGAACGGCAGGTCGACGATCGCATCGACGAGGCGCTTGAACGGGAACGTGTAGCGCACGAGCACCCACGCGACGAGGAAGCCGAACACGGCGTTGATCAGCGCGCCGCCAAGTGCGGACGTGAACGTCAGCCGGTACGACGCGAGCACGCGCGGCGACGTGACGGCGGTGACGAACTGGTCCCACGACAGCGTCGCGGTCTTCAGGAACGTGGCGGCGAGCGGGATCAGCACCACGAGGCTCAAATAGGCCACCGTGATGCCGAGCGTCACGCCGAAACCGGGCAGCGCGCTCGGCTTGCGAAAGGTGTACGTCGTCATCGGATGCTCTTGCTGGGTCGATGCTGCTCATGGGTCCGACGCAAACGCCGGCGCAGTGAATCGCGCCGGCGGGCAATCGGGGATGCGGCGCGCTGTCGTGGCGCGCCGCTGTCGTTATGGCGTTACTGCGGCTTGTAGATCGAGTCGAACACGCCGCCGTCCGCGAAATGCGTCTTCTGCGCATTCGTCCAGCCGCCGAACGTGTCGTCGACCGTGTACAGCTTCAGCTTCGGGAACTGCTTCGTCAGTTCCGCCGGCACGTTCTTCGAACGCGGCCGGTAGTAGTTGCGCGCCGCGATTTCCTGGCCCTGCGGGCTGTACAGGAAGTTCAGGTACGCGTCGGCCAGCTTGCGCGTGCCCTTCTTGTCGACCACCTTGTCGACCACCGCGACGGGCGGCTCGGCCAGGATGCTCACCGACGGCACGACGATCTCGAACTTGTCGGTACCGAATTCCTTCACCGACAGGAATGCCTCGTTCTCCCATGCGATCAGCACGTCGCCGATCCCGCGCTGCACGAAGCTCGTCGTCGCGCCTCGCGCGCCCGAATCGAGCACGCCTGCGTTCTTGTAGAGCTTCGTGACGAATTCCTTGGCCGTCTGCTCGTTGCCGCCCGGCTTGTGCACCGCGTACGCCCATGCGGCCAGGTAGTTCCAGCGCGCGCCGCCCGACGTCTTCGGGTTCGGCGTGACGATCGAGATGCCCGGCTTGGTCAGGTCGTCCCAGTCCTTGATCCCCTTCGGGTTGCCCTTGCGCACCAGGAACACGATCGTCGACGTGTACGGCGACGCGTTGTCGGGCAGGCGCTTCTGCCAGTCCTTGTTGACGAGCCCCTTGTTCGCGAGCGCGTCGATGTCGTACGCGAGCGCCAGCGTGACGACGTCGGCCTGCAGGCCGTCGAGCACCGAACGCGCCTGCGCGCCCGACCCGCCGTGCGACTGCTTGAAGTTCACGGTCTCGCCCGTCTTCGCCTTCCACTCCTTGCCAAACGCCTGGTTGAAGTCCTGATACAGCTCGCGCGTCGGGTCGTACGACACGTTCAGGAACGTCGTATCGGCCTGGGCATGCGTCGCGACGCCCAGCGCCGCCGCCGCGCCCAGCGCGAGTGTTGCGATCAGGCGGCCCACTCCGCCCACCAGCCCCGTATTGCGCTTCGCCATCCTTGGTTCTCCAGTGTTGTCGGTGTTGCGATGTCGGGCCAGTCTAACGAACGGGTTACATGATTAAAAATAATCGTTCTTCATTTTTTAATACTCAAAAGTGCTAACGCAGACGGGATGGACGGTTGCGGCAGATAAACCGCCGTCCGGACGTCGCGAAATCACGCCGGAACCGGCGTGATCGCGTCGAACCTCACGTAACACTTGAAATTCGCGAAGTACTGTATAAAAATACAGCTCACTGTCTATCCATACAGTTGAGCCATGACCAAACTCACCGCCCGTCAGCAGCAAGTGTTCGACTTGATCCGTCGCGCGATCGAGCGCTCCGGATTCCCGCCCACCCGCGCCGAGATCGCGGCCGAACTGGGTTTCAGCTCGCCGAATGCGGCCGAGGAGCACCTGCGCGCGCTGGCGCGCAAAGGCGTGATCGAGCTGGCGGCCGGCGCGTCGCGCGGCATCCGCCTGCTCGGCATCGAAGATGCCCCGCACCAGTTCACGTTGCCGCACGCCGGCCTGATGCAGTTGTCGCTGCCGCTCGTCGGCCGCGTCGCAGCCGGTAGCCCGATCCTCGCGCAGGAGCACATCTCGCAGCACTACGCATGCGATCCCGCGTTGTTCACGAGCAAGCCCGACTACCTGCTGAAGGTGCGCGGCCTGTCGATGCGCGACGCCGGCATCCTCGATGGCGATCTCCTCGCCGTGCAGAAGCGCACGGAAGCGAAGGATGGCCAGATCATCGTCGCGCGTCTCGGTGACGACGTCACGGTCAAGCGCCTGATGCGCCGGCCGGGCGGTCTCGAGCTGATCGCGGAGAACCCGGATTACGAAAACATCTTCGTCAAGGCCGGCAGCGCCGAATTCGCGCTGGAAGGCATCGCCGTCGGGCTGATCCGCTCGGGCGAACTCTGACATTCCGTCTCGCTGAGGAGAACATCATGGAACGCCTTGCCCGTCTGCTGCCTTTCCGTCAATTCGGCCGCCTGCGTCATCTGCGCGGCCGCACGCCCTGCGCACCGCTGTCCGCGGCCGCGCCCGTGCAAGAAGAAGTCGCAGTCGAACGGCAGGCGTCCCTGCTGCCGTCAGCGCTCCCCGCGTTCGCCCGGGTATCGCTGAACGCCGGCCTGAATCACGCGGAACCCGCGCGTCGCGCACCGGTGCGCGTCTATCACGGCCGGTCGCGCCTGATCATGGTCGGCACGATCGATGCCGTGTGCCGGATGATCGATCGCTGCATCGCGGAGGAACGATCGGCTACGCCGGGCGGTCTCTGATTGCGGAACATCCCCGCACCGGAGGCAACGTGACTGGATCGCCGAGCCGCGCATGGCGACTCAAGCCCCTGCTGATCGTCGCGCTGATCGTCGTCGTCATTGCGGCGATCGGCTATGCGTACGCGTCGCCGTACGTCGCGCTCGGTCGCCTGAAATCGGCGATCGATGCGCGAGATGCGCAGGCGATCAGCGAGTATGTCGATTTTCCGTCGCTACGCATCAGCCTCAAACAGCAGGTCACGGAAGAGTTGATGCGCCGGATCGACGCTGTGAAGAAGAACAACCCGTTTGCGGTGATCGGCGCGCTGATCGGGTCCGCGTTGATCGGCCCGCTGGTCGATGCGTACGCGACCCCGGAGGGCGTGGCCGCGCTGATGAGCGGATTGCCGCCGCGCGGCAATCCGGGCGAGCGCCCGCCTGATTTGTCGAATCTGCCGCAAGGCAATACACCGGGCGGCGCACCAGCCGCAACGCCGGCCAATCCGGCGCCGGCAAGTGCCGCCGCTGCGAGCAGTAACGCATCCGCTGCGACCGCGTCGTCAGCGGTGCCCGCGCCTGCCACGCCGGCGAGCCCGAGCGAGGCGACGCATCCGCAGCAAACCAGCGCGGGCTACCGGAATATCGATGAATTCGTCGTGACGTATCAGCGCAGCGCCGACGGCACGCGCTATGCGGCGGTATTCCACCGCTTCGGGCTGTTTTCGTGGAAATTGTCCGCGATCGACCTGCACGCATAACAGGCCGCGCTCGACGCCCGCACCGCTGAAGCGGTGTGGCGCCTGACCAGCACGCATTGCCGACCAGGCAACCATCGCGTCTTTAGATCATTTGCCGTTCGCCGTGGCCGCTTCACGCTCGCGCGCGATTTCGGCTTTCTGCTCTTCCGCCGACGAGCACGCCACCAGAATGCTGCAGTTCACGCGGTCGAGCAGTTGCGTATTGCCCGAGCCCATCCACCATCGCGACAGTCCGCTGCGGCACCGGTGGCCGACAACGACGAGGTCGACCTTCAGTTCCGACGCAAGATTCGCGATTTCGTCGATCGGATAACCGAACGCGAAATGGCCTTCGGCCTGCACGCCACGCTCGCGCAGCCAGTTCACCCCTTCCTCGAGGATTTCGCGCGCGGTTTCCTCGAAGCGGCCGCATGCGACATCGGTCAGCAAACCTGCACTTTGCGCAATGCTCGAACGCATGTCGACGACCGACAGCAAGTGCGTTTCGGCCTTCAGGTCCATTGCGAGATTAGCGCCGCAGCGCAGTGCCTTGCGCCCTTCGAGCGTGCCGTCGTAACACAGCAAAATCTTGTTGTAGCTAGCCATGAAACCTCCCTATCGCGACAACGAGCCTACGCATTCATCATGGTGCGCCGCAATTCAGGACGCAAGGGATGGAAAACGCTGATTCGCCCCGCGCGGCGCGTGCGCGATGATGCAGTGCACGATCGGTGCGCGCATGCATCGCACCGTGCAGGCATGCCCTGAAGAGACGCAGCCGATGCACTAGAATGGCTCGTCCGTACTCCAGCGGGTCATATCGCGCCGGCGTCGTTCGCTTCGGTCATGCCCATGTGACACGCATTCGTCCGATCCGTTCGCCAACCGGCCAGCCGGCGGGCAGCGGAACGCACCCGCTCACAACGACAACATGCCCATGTCCGTCGCACCGATCGATTTCCGCAACGTCGAAAAGCGCTATGGCGACAAGCTCGTCGTCAACGGTCTGTCCTTCAACGTCCAGGCCGGCGAATGCTACGGCCTGCTCGGACCGAACGGCGCCGGCAAGACCACCACCCTGAAAATGCTGCTCGGCCTCACGCACCCCGATGCCGGCACCATCTCCCTATGCGGCGAACCGGTTCCATCGCGCGCGCGGCATGCACGCCAGCGCGTCGGCGTCGTCCCGCAGTTCGACAATCTCGATCCCGACTTCACCGTGCGCGAGAACCTGCTCGTGTTCAGCCGCTACTTCGGGATGTCGGCGCAGGCCGCACGCGCACTCGTGCAGCCGCTGCTCGAATTCGCGAAGCTCGAAAACAAGGCCGATGCGAAGGTCGGCGAGTTGTCGGGCGGCATGAAACGCCGCCTCACGCTCGCCCGCGCGCTCGTCAACGATCCCGACGTGCTGGTGCTGGACGAGCCGACGACGGGCCTCGATCCGCAGGCGCGGCATCTGATGTGGGAGCGGCTGCGTTCGCTGCTCGCGCGCGGCAAGACGATCCTGATCACCACGCACTTCATGGAAGAAGCCGAACGCCTGTGCGATCGCCTGTGCGTGATCGAGGAAGGCCGCAAGATCGCCGAAGGTGCGCCGCACGCGCTGATCGAATCGGAGATCGGCTGCGACGTGATCGAGATCTACGGGCCCGATCCGGCCACGCTGCGCGACGAGTTGTCGGCATTCGCGAAGCACACCGAGATCAGCGGCGAGACGCTGTTCTGCTATGTGACGGACCCCGAACCGCTCAGCGCGCGACTCAAGGGTCGTACTGGGTTGCGCTATCTGCATCGCCCGGCCAATCTGGAGGATGTGTTCCTGCGGCTCACGGGCCGCGAAATGCAGGACTGATCGATCATGGACGTGCGCAACTATTCCGCCGCCACACCGTCCGCGCCGCCGCGCGCGTCACGCTTCGCGATCGCGATGCCCGCGAACGCAATCAACTGGATCGCCGTCTGGCGGCGCAACTATCTCGTCTGGCGCAAGCTCGCGCTTGCGTCGATGTTCGGCAATCTTGCCGATCCGATGATCTATCTGTTCGGGCTGGGCTTCGGGCTCGGGCTGATGCTCGGCCAGGTCGACGGCGTGTCGTATATCGCGTTCCTCGCGGCCGGCACGGTCGGGTCGAGCGTGATGATGTCCGCGAGCTTCGAGTCGATGTATTCGGGTTTCTCGCGGATGCACGTGCAGCGCACATGGGAAGCGATCATGCATACGCCGCTCGCGCTCGGCGACATCGTGCTCGGCGAGATCGTCTGGGGTGCCAGCAAGGCGATGCTGTCGGGGGTCGCGATCATGCTGGTCGCGGGTGCGCTCGGCTATGCGCAGTTTCCGTCGATGCTCGTGGCGCTGCCCGTGATCGCGCTCGCGGGCCTCGCGTTTGCCAGCATCGCGATGATCGTCACGGCGCTTGCGCCGTCCTACGATTTCTTCATGTTTTATCAGACGCTCGTGCTGACGCCGATGCTGCTGTTGTCGGGCGTGTTCTTCCCGATCACGCAGCTGCCGCCGGTCGCGCAGCACGCGGCGCAAGCGCTGCCGCTCGCGAACGCGGTCGAGCTGATCCGGCCCGCGATGCTCGGCCGGCCGGCGACCGACATCGCGCTGCACGTCGCGGTGCTCGCCGGCTACGCGGTCGGCGGATTCCTGCTGTCCGCGTGGCTGTTCCGGCGGCGGATGATGCGCTGACGGCCGGCGCACCGGGCGCCGGCTCCTGCGACGACGTTACTCGTCGTCGTCGCTCCACGGGATCTCGACGTCGGTCAGGAACGCGACGGTCGCGAGCGGGCCGCCTTCCTGGCGACCGAGCTTGCCGTCCGCGCGATGCCATTCGACGCGGAACTGCGTACCCGGATCGTCGGCCACCAGATAGACCGAGCGCAGCTCTTCCTTTTCGGCCTCGTCCACCGGGCCGTCGAACGACACCAGCATCTTCTGCGGCCACAGGCCGTTGACGGGATCGTAAATGCGGTCGCCCTGCGGGATTTCGATGCTGGCATCGACACCGATCGTTGCGGAGGCCTCGATGATCATCGTGCCGAGTGCGTTCAGCACGGCAGTCGCCCGCGCGGAATTGGCCTGGCGGATCGCGAGATCGCCGCGCGTCAGCGCCTTTTCGAGTCGAGGATGAATCTTCGGTTGGGTCATGCGTTTTCCTGTTTGCTACTTGTAAAGGGCGCCGCACGCGTAAAGCGGTGGCGCCGGATGAATATGGATACGGCTATCGAACCGGGCCGGCGCGCGTCAGAACCCGAACGCTATCGCGAGCAGGCCGCTCACGATCCCGAACACGACGACGAGCGTCGCAACGATCGCCAGCATGTAAGGCTTGAACGAACGCGCGAGCATCGCGAGCGACGGCACGCTGATCGGCGGCAGCGTCATCAGCAGCGCGGCGGCCGGGCCAACGCCCATGCCGAGCGACAGCATCGCCTGGATGATCGGCACCTCGCCGGCCGTCGGAATCACGAACAGCATGCCCGCGACCGCGAATGCGACGATCCAGCCGAGATGATTGCCGATGTCCGGACCGATATGCGGGAACAGCCATGCACGCGCCGCGCCGAGCAGCAGCACCAGCACGATGTATTCGGGCACGAGCCGCACGGCCATGCGCGCGAGCAGCTTCACCCAGCGGACGAACGGATTGCCGGCCGCGGCCTGCTCGGCCGCCAGCGCGGCGAGCTGCGCGTCGTCGATGCGGCGGTCTTCAGGACGCGCAATGCGGTTCAGCAGATAGCCGATCCCGAACACCATCGCGATGCCGAGCACGAGGCGCAACGCACTCCAGTGCCAGCCGAGCACGAAGCCCATGAACACCAGCGCGGCCGGATTCAGCACCGTGTTGCCGAGCCAAAACGCGACCGCACCGCCCGGCGACGCATGGCGCGCACGCAGGCCCGCGACGACCGGCGCCGCGCAGCACGTGCACATCATTCCGGGCAGCGACAGCAGGCCGCCCGCGGCGACGCTGCCGAACCCGGTACGGCCGAGCGCACGCGCGACCCAGTGTGCGGGCAACAGCGCCTGCACGGCCGAGCCGAGCAGCAGGCCGAGCACCATCGCCTGCCAGATCGCCTTGCCGTACGCCCATGCGTAATCGAGCGCAGCCTTCAGCGACGGCTCGGGGGCGGTCGCCGACGTGCCCATCAGGATCGACTGGCCGATCGAATGGTGCTCGGCGGCGACGAACGCCTTGTTGTAGTACGGAAACCATTTCACATAGAACAGTCCCGCGACCGCGATCAACAGGAAGGTCATCCAGCCGAGGGCCGGACTGGGTTGGGTGCGTGTGGTCGTCATCGTGTGGTCGTCGATTGGTCTGTGTCGGTTGCGGATTTCGCGCCTGCGGCAAGCGCGGCCGATGCGGGCAATCCGGTTTGCGCGAGTTCGGCCAGCAGTGCGCGCGCCTGGTCGCGCACGTCGGCCGCGTTGGGCCGGAACGTGAACGTCAGCGCCCGGTTCGGCTTGTTATAGGCCGTGCGATAGGTCCGCGCGTAGGCGGGATCGTAATGCTTGTCGATCAGCTCGGAGAACAGTTCGGCGCGCGCGTTCGCATCGATCAGCGCCTTCCAGTGTGTCACCTGTTCGCGGCTATGCAGGCCGATCAGCCGATGGAGCTGCGCCTTGAACGCGTCCGGTTCGTCGAACAGGTGCGCGTAATCATCGAGAAGAAACGCGATCCGCTCGTCGTGCGCCGCGTCGACATGCACCCACGGCCCCGCGTGAAACGCTTCGATCAGCGCGATCGGCAACTGCACGAGCCCGATCCTGCGGCTTTCCGATTCGACGAACACCGGCCATTCAGGGTCGAAACGTCCAAGCGTTTCGACGAGCCCGGAATCGAACCCCTTCTGCGCCGGCTGCGGCTTGCCCGGCAGCGCACCGAGCAGCGAGCCGCGATGGCATGCGAGCGCCTCGAGATCGAGCGTCTGCGCACCCACGTCGTGCAGCGCGTTCAGCAGGCGCGTCTTGCCGCAGCCCGTATGGCCGACCAGCGCGACGTAGCGAAAGCGCGTCGGCAGCGAATCGAGCGTCGCGCACACCGACTGGCGGTACGCCTTGTAGCCGCCGTCGAGCTGGCGCGCCTTCCAGCCGATCAGGTTGAACCAGGTCGTCATCGAGCCCGAGCGTTTGCCGCCGCGCCAGCAGTAGATCAGCGGCCGCCAGTTGCGTGGCCGGTCGGCGAACGTCGTGTCGAGGTGGCGGGCGATGTTGCGCGCGACGATCGCCGCGCCGACGCGCGTCGCCTCGTACGGCGACACCTGGCGGTACATCGTGCCGACGAGCACGCGCTCTTCGTTGCTGAGCACGGGCGCGTTCAGCGCGCCGGGAATATGGTCCTCGGCGAACTCGAGCGGCGTGCGCACGTCGATGATCTCGTCGAACTCGCCGGCGCGATCGAGGGTGACAATCAGGTTCTTCAATTTGGCGTCGAACAGGGGCGATGCGGCTCGATGAGCCGCATGGACACGGAAGGCGGATTGACAATTATCTCACGGGCGGGCGTCTCGGGCCGCGCACGGCAGTCGGCGGCACCGATGCGACCTGCATCGCGTCGATCAGGTGATCGCGGAACGCGCGTACCGACGCGGGCAGATCGCGCCCCGCCATCGTCTGCACCTGGATGCTGCGCTCGCGCAGTTGCGGGTTCGTCACGGGCACGACGACGAAGCCGTCCGCATCGAAACGGTCGCGCACCGACAGCAGCCCCGTGAACATCACCGCGCCCGTGCGCCGTGCGTAGCCGTACATCGCCGCGGTGTTGTTGCTCGTCAGTTCGGGCTCGAGCAGCAGCCCGTCGAGTGCGCATGCAATGTCGATCAGCTGGCGCACCGTCGTGCCGGCCTCGGGCAGCACATGCGCGTGCCGTGCGACATCGGCGAGCGAAACCGCGTCGCACGCCGCGAGCGGATGATCGTGCCGCACCAGCGCGAAGACCGGCGCACGCTCGGTGTGCTCGACGCGCACCCCCTTCTCCGGCGCGAGACTGAAGGTCAACGCGATGTCCGCATCGCCGTCGCGCACGCGCCGCGTCGCTTCCGCCGGCGACACCACCCACACGGTGAAATCGACGCCCGGATGGCGCGCCTTGAAGCGCGCGAGCGCCCCGGGCAGAAAATCGATCGCGAACCCTTCGGAGCAGGCGATTTTCAGCAGGCTGCCGTGCAGCGCGTCGAGCCCGCCGATGTCCTTCATCACGTGCTCGGCTTCCAGCAGGCTGCGCTGCGCGAACGCCAGCAGCCGCTCGCCGGCCTCCGACAGCGCCATGCCGCGCGGCCGGCGCTCGAACAGCGGCGCACCGAGTTCGCTTTCCAGCTTCGCGATCTGCCGGCTGATCGCCGACACGGCCACGTGCAGCCGCGCGGACGCGTCGCTGATCGAGCCGGTGCGCGCCACTTCGACGAAATACCGCAACGCCAGACCATGCAGGAAAGCCGCCATCGTTCTGTCCCCGGGCCACATCTGGCCGCTCTGCTTTGCCTTTTCGGCAAAGAAAGGTTCGAAATTCGATCATTGTGACAAAAAAAACGGCTTTCTAGAATCGATCGCACTTCACGTTGCGTGCGCGATCCGCGCGCGGAGCGCCCCCCGTCAGAGGAGACACGACTTGAGCCGTACCGCCGCCATCCAGCACGCGCTGAACCAGTTCGAATCCGGTGCGTTCTTCACGACCCTGAGCCGCCGCGTCGGCCTGCGCACCGAAAGCCAGGACAGCGGCAACGAAGCCGCGCTGCGCGCCTATCTGACCGACGAGATCGCGCCCGAGGCGGCCCGCCTCGGCTTCACGTCGCGAATCGTCGACAATCCCGTCGACGGCGGCGGCCCGTTCCTGCTCGCGTCGCGCCATGAAGACGACGCACTGCCGACCGTGCTGATCTACGGCCACGGCGACGTCGTGCGCGGCTACGATGCGCAGTGGCGCGCACCGCTGTCGCCGTGGACGCTGACGGCCGACGGCGACCGCTGGTACGGCCGCGGCAGCGCCGACAACAAGGGCCAGCACACGATCAACCTGGCCGCGCTCGCCAGCGTGCTCGACGCGCGCGCCGGCCGGCTCGGCTTCAACGCGAAGCTGCTGATCGAGATGGGCGAGGAAACCGGGTCGCCGGGCCTGGACGCACTGTGCCGCCAGGAACGCGACGCGCTCGCGGCCGACGTGCTGATCGCGTCCGACGGCCCACGCATCGCCGCCGCACGCCCGACCGTGTTCCTCGGCTCGCGCGGGTCGGTCAATTTCAAGCTGAGCCTGCGCGCCCGCGACGGCGCGCATCACTCCGGCAACTGGGGCGGACTGCTGCGCAATCCGGCGATCGTGCTCGCGCATGCGCTTGCGAGCCTCGTCGATGCGCGCGGCGCCATTCGCGTCGAGGGGCTGCGCCCGCCGCCGATCCCGGCCGCCGTGCGCGACGCGCTCGCCGATCTTGTCGTCGGCGGCGGTCCCGGCGATCCGGCGCTCGACGCCGATTGGGGAGAGCCCGGCCTGTCCGCGGCCGAGCGCGTGTTCGGCTGGAACACGTTCGAAATCCTCGCGTTCAAGGCCGGCAATCCCGAGCACCCCGTCAATGCGATCCCGCCCGTCGCGTATGCGCACTGCCAGTTGCGCTTCGTTGTCGGCACCGACTGGGAAGCGCTGCCCGCACACCTGCGCGCGCACCTCGATGCGCACGGTTTCGCCGACATCGAGATCGACGTCGAACGCGGCGCCCCGGCAACGCGCGTGCCGCCGGACGATCCGTGGGTCCGCTGGGCCGTTGCGTCGCTGGCGCGCACCACCGGCAAGAAGCCCGCGATCCTGCCGAATCTCGGCGGCACGCTGCCGAACGAGGTGTTCGCCGACACGCTCGGGTTGCCGACGCTGTGGGTGCCGCACTCGTACCCGGCGTGCTCGCAGCACGCGCCCGACGAGCACCTGCTCGCGAGCGTCGTCAGCGAGGGGCTGCAGATGATGGCCGGCCTCTTCTGGGATCTCGGCGACGACGCGCCGCCCGTTCGCCGCGCGGCACCCGCCGCGGCCGGCGCCGCCCTGTAACGCGCTTCGCCCCTTTTACGGGACCTGCACATACGATGAA
This sequence comes from Burkholderia arboris, assembly GCF_902499125.1. GTDB lineage: Bacteria > Pseudomonadota > Gammaproteobacteria > Burkholderiales > Burkholderiaceae > Burkholderia > Burkholderia arboris. The sequence goes on along the minus strand of NZ_CABVPX010000002.1, from coordinate 131,863 downwards.
CACGACCACCCTGACCTCGCAGGACGCCGCGCGTCCCAGCGCCGCGAAGATCCGGCGCCTCATCTTCGCGGCGTCGATCGGCAATGCGCTCGAATGGTTCGACCTGATCGTCTACGGCTTCTTCGCGGTGACGATCGCCAAGCTGTTCTTCCCCGCGACGAGCGAAGCGACGTCGCTGATGCTGACGCTCGGCACGTTCGGGCTGTCCTACCTGATCCGGCCGATCGCCGGCTTCGTGCTCGGCGCGTACGCGGACCGCGCGGGCCGCAAGGCATCGCTGCTGCTGTCGATCGCGATGATGATGGTCGGCACGCTGCTGATCGCGCTGATGCCAACCTACGCATCGATCGGCATTCTCGCGCCGCTCGGGATCATGCTGTCACGGCTGATGCAGGGCTTTTCCGCCGGCGGCGAATTCGCGAGCTCGACTGCGTTCCTCGTCGAACACGCACCGCAGCGGCGCGGCTTCATGTCGAGCTGGCAGTTCGCGAGCCAGGGCCTCGCGACGCTGCTCGCATCGGGCTTCGGCGCGCTGCTGACGGCCACGCTGACACCCGCGCAACTCGAAAGCTGGGGCTGGCGCGTGCCGTTCCTGTTCGGTCTCGCGATCGGTCCGGTCGGGCTGTATATCCGCCGCTACGTCGACGAAGGCGTCGAGTTCAAGACGCAGGCGCGCTCCGAAGCACCGGTGCGCGAGCTGTTCGCGGAACAGAAGGTGCGGGTGCTGCTGTCGATCGGCGCGCTCGTGATCTCGACCGCGATCAACTACATGATCCTGTACATGCCGACTTACGCGATCAAGCAGCTCGGACTGCCTGCGTCGACGGGCTTCGCCGCGACGCTTGCGACCGGCTTCGTGCTGACGCTCGTCACGCCGATCGTCGGCCACCTGTCCGACAGCACCGGACGCATCCGCATGATGGCGGTCGCGGCACTGCTGATGCTCGTCACCGTGTGGCCGACGTTCGCGTGGCTGACACGCCACGCGTCGTTCGCGACGATGCTCGCCGCACTGGTCTGGATCGGCGTGCTGAAGGCGATGTACTGCGGTGCGCTGCCGGCGCTGATGGCCGAGCTGTTCCCGTCGCAGACGCGCGCAACGGGGCTCGCGGTCAGCTACAACACGGGCGTCACGCTGTTCGGCGGCTTTGCGCCGTTCGTCATCACCTGGCTGATCAGCACGACCGGCAACCGGCTGTCGCCGGCGCTCTATCTGATGGGGTGTGCGGTGCTGAGCCTCGTCGCGCTGCTGGTCGCGCGCACGCGGCTCAAGATGCGATAACACCTGAAGCGACGGCGCAGCGATGCGCCGCCGGTGCGGCCCGTCGCGGCATCGCTGCCGCGCGGGCCGTGCGCCGCTTACGGCGCCGGGTTCGGCTGACGTTCGTGCAGCACGTCGATCTCCGCGAGGATCTCGTCGGACAGCTTCACGTCGATGCTGCCGATGTTCTCCTTCAACTGCTCGAGCGACGTTGCGCCGATCAGGTTGCTGCGCACGAACGGCCGGCTGTTGACGAACGCGAGCGCGAGTTGCGCAGGCGACAGCCCGTGACGCTGCGCGAGTGCGACGTAACGCGACGTCGCGTCCACGGCCTGCGGCTTGCTGTAGCGCTGGAAACGCTCGAACAGCGTGATGCGCGCACCGGCCGGACGCGCACCGTTTTCGTACTTGCCGGACAGCCAGCCGAACGCGAGCGGCGAATACGCGAGCAGGCCGACGCCGTCACGATGCGTGAACTCCGACAATCCATTCTCGAACGTACGGTTCAGCAGGCTGTACGGATTCTGGATGCTCGCGATGCGCGGCAGCCCGAGCGTCTCGGCCGCGCGCAGGAACTGCGCGACGCCCCACGGCGTTTCGTTCGACACGCCGATCGCGCGTACCTTGCCGGCCTTCACGAATTCCGCGAGCACGCCGAGCGTTTCCTCGATCGGCACCGTGTACGCGTCGTCGACCCACGGATAGGCGGGACGGCCGAACGTGGTCGTGCTGCGATCGGGCCAATGCAGCTGGTAGAGGTCGACGTAGTCGGTCTGCAGGCGCTTGAGGCTGCCGTCGAGCGCTTCGGTCAGGTTCTTGCGGTCGAACTGGTTGCCTTCGCCGCGAATATGACGCGGATTGTGCGGCTGCCGCGCCGGCCCGGCGATCTTCGTCGCGAGCACGATGCGGTCGCGCTGTGCACGATGCTGCGCGAGCCAGGTCCCGATGTATTGCTCGGTGCGCCCCTGCGTGTCGGGTTTCGGCGGCACCGGATACATCTCCGCGGCATCGATCAGCGTCACGCCCTGCGCAATCGCGTAGTCGATCTGCTCGTGCGCGTCGCGCTCCGAATTCTGCTCGCCCCACGTCATCGTACCGAGACCGATCAGACTGACCTCGATGCCCGAATCGCCGAGTGTGCGGTATTCCATGCTGTTCCTGTCGCGTCGGTGGAAAGCAGAGACGCTATCACATTGAAGCGGTCGCTTCAGACAGGCGCCGCGAACGCTTACAGGCGGCCTTCGCCCCCGCCCCGGACGGCCACGCTCCAGCCCACGCGGCGACGTTGCCGCCGTTACTGCGGCCGCTGGATGAAGCAGGTCGCCGATGCGTGCGCGACGATCTTGTCGTCCGGCGTCTTCAACGTGCCCTCCGCGACGCCCAGCGAACGCGACAGGTGAATCACGCGCCCTTCCGCGACCAGGTCGACGTCGCGCGGCACGGGCCGCAGCATCTTCACGTGCAGATCGACGGTGCCATAGCCGATGCCTGCGTCGAGCATCGAATGCACCGCGCACCCCGTGACTGAATCGAGCACCGTCGCGGCGAACCCGCCGTGCACGCCACCCAGCGGATTCAAGTGCCTGCCGTCCGCCCGTGCCGAAAACTTCACATAACCGAGCTCGACGTCGAGCGGACGCATCGGAATCGTCTCGGAAATCGACGCCAGCGGCGCATCGCCCGACACGGCGGCGCGCAGCAGATCGAGGCCAGACAGGGAAAGCGGATTCATCGGGTTGTCTCCGGGTTGAAAGCGCGTCGCCGCGTGAGTAAGTTCTAAATTGGAACTCATTATTGTCAACGATACCGGTGGTTGTCAACGCGGATTGGCCGGTTGCGACCGAAGGCGGGTTCTATAATCGAACCCGCTATTTCGCTGAACCGCCGCAAGACCGCCGCAACAGGCAAGAGACTCGACGATGAAATGGGATGACATCGGCACGCTGAACTGTTCGGTCGCGCGCACGCTCGCCGTGCTCGGCGACCGCTGGACCATGCTGATCCTCCGCAACGCATTCCTCGGCTGCCGCCGCTTCGATGCGTTCCAGACCCAGCTCGGCCTGACGCGTCACGTGCTGGCCGAACGGCTCGCACGGCTCGTCGAAGAAGGCGTGCTGGTCAAGCGTGCCTATCAGGACCGCCCGCCTCGCTTCGAATACCGGCTGACGGAAAAAGGCCTCGACCTCTACCCGGCCCTGCTCGCGCTGATGGCGTGGGGCGACCGCTGGAAGGACGACGGCCAGGGGCCGCCGGTGCAATTGCGCCATCGGACTTGCGGCCAGCTGATGCACGCCGTCACCGTATGCTCGGCCTGCGGCGAACCGCTCGACGCCCGCGACGTGCAACCCGAGCCGGGCCCCGGGTGGGTCGCCACCGGCGAAACCGGGGCACCCGCAGCCACGGATTGATGTGCAACATGCGGATGATCGGCCGACGCCTCCGAATCGCCTGTTGCGCGCGCTTCGACTGCGGACCGTTTCGAGTCGAGTCCGCCCGACTGCGCGCGTACTGATCGCACGCCGATGCCCTGCAACGGCAAACGCAATCGCACCGCCTTCACCTTCGCCTACATGCTCCGTTGATCGCCCCGATCGCACCCGCGGACCGCACAACGCAACTTTGCGTCACCCCCGCCACTGCGGCCAATCCTCGCGCGAGCAATCGCTTCGCATCCGCGCGTGACCGGGCCACTGCGTGTGCGTTACACTCACGGCCCGCTGTCTCGAAATTGTTCGCTGTCCACGATGTTGTCGCGCAATCGCCTCGCCGCTGCCTGTCTCGCCGCTTCCCTGCTCGCCACACCCTTCGCCGCCTTCGGCAAGACGCAAAGTGAATCGCTGCTCCAGCAGGCGATCGACCTCGTGTCGCGATGGCTGCCGGCCCCCACTCACGAAGCCCCCGCAACCCAGGTCGTCGAATCGGCGTTCTCGCCCGACGGCGGTGCCGAGGCGCTCGTGCTGAAAGCGATCGGGGCTGCGCGCAGCTCGATCCGCGTCGCCGCCTATTCGTTCACGTCGCCACCCGTCACGCGCGCGCTGCTTGACGCCAAACGACGCGGCGTCAATGTCGCGGTGGTGGTCGACGACAAGGGCAATCGCGCGAAGAGCAGCAAGCAGGCGCTGAACCTGCTCGTCAATGCGGGGATCCCGACGCGCACGATCGACGCGTATGCGATCCATCATGACAAGTACCTCGTGATCGACGCCGAACACGTCGAAACGGGTTCGTTCAACTACAGCGCGTCGGCCGCGAGCCGCAACTCCGAGAACGTCGTCGTGGTCTGGAACAATCCGCAACTCGCGTCGCGCTATCTCACGCACTGGCAAAGCCGCTTCGACCAGGGCACGCCGTACCGCTCCAGCTACTGACGCACGACACGCGCGCTCAACCGGCGCCCGACCGGCCGCATTCGATCCGCCCTGTCGCAAATGATCGGCGAGCGTGGCGCGGCGTTCAATTCGGCCGAATGGCCAGCGCACCGCACCGCGGATTGCCCGTCGCGCACGACGTCGCTGCATTCAATGGATGTCAGGCGCCCGCCCGGTCGCGGCGCCGGCATGTGCCGACGGCGCGCAGCGGTTCGCGTGCCCGTCCGCGCCGCTTGCCGAGTTCGCAGACAGGCCGTGAGCGCCTCCCGGCAGCACGTTGCTCACGCAATCGGTGCTGAATGCCAGCGCGCTCTGGACCATCGGGTAAATGAGATACAGCGCAAACGCGAGATAGCCCGCGTACAGAATTCGAACCATGGTGCGATGGGATGCGATGAACGATTGGACTCGCCCTATTTACGGCACGGCGACGACCACCTTGAGGTATCGCGCATCCGATTCCGCATCGGAACGAAACGTGGACCGATGACCACCACTTCTCACCGCATCTTCACCGATCCCGACAGAGCCGATCCACACCGCGGCGAGACGCGCGACGTGGCGAGGCATCGACAAATGCGCGATACTGTCCGACATACGATCCCGTGACCGGCGATGCAGCCGGGACAAGGCCAGGCCCATGCAAATCGCACCGAAACCGGCCAACGAGGCGGCCCGGCTCGATACGCTTCATTCGCTGTCGATCCTCGACACGCCGCCCGAAGAGCGTTTCGACCGCCTGACGCGTCTCGCACGCAGGCTGTTCGACGTACCGATCGCCCTCGTCAGCCTCGTCGACGAGAATCGCCAGTGGTTCAAGAGCCATGCAGGTCTCGACGCCGCGCAGACGTCGCGCGACGTGTCATTCTGCGCTCACGCCCTGCTCTCGGGCGACACGATGGTGATTCAGGACGCACTGAACGACAACCGCTTCCACGATAACCCGCTCGTCACCGGCACGCCCGGCATCCGCTTCTACGCCGGCCGGCCGCTCGCCGCGCCGAACGGCGCGCCCATCGGCACGCTGTGCCTGATCGACACGCGGCCGCGCTCGCTCGAACCCGAAGAGCTCGCGCTGCTCGGCGATCTCGCCCACATGACCGAGCGCGAAATCGCCGCGCTGCATTTCGCGACCACCGACGAACTCACGCAACTGACGAACCGGCGCGGCTTCGAGATCCTCGCCCGCCACGTGCTGAGCCTGTGCGATCGCCTCGGTCGTCACGCCGTGTTGCTGTTCTTCGACCTGAACGATTTCAAGGCGATCAACGACCGCTTCGGCCATGCAGAAGGCGACCGCGCGCTCAAGGCGTTCGCCGACACGCTGACGGGCGCGCTGCGCGACAGCGACGTCATCGCACGGCTCGGCGGCGACGAGTTCGTCGTGCTGTTGAGCGCCGCCGATCCGGCCGACGTCGCCGAGCCGGTCGAACGCGTGACGCAGGCGCTCGCGTTGCGCAACGCTGCCGACGCACGCGGCTATGCGATCCGGTTCAGCGTCGGGCACGTTGCCTACGATCCTGCACGCCATCACACCGTCGCCGACCTGCTGGCATCGGCCGATCGCCTGATGTACGAAGACAAGCAGCGCGGCAAGACAGCCGGCGCATGACCGTGATCGGTCCGGGCGCACGCGGCGGCCCGGGCCGCCGCGCAGTCGCTCGACCGCGGCTACGCGACTGTGTGACCGCGTCTGTTCAGCTCCCGCACGGCGGCGCGCTGGCCATTGCCGCCGCGATCTGTTCGGGTGTCAGGTCGCGCTGGTGCGTCGCGAGCGACCAGCGATGCCCGAACGGATCCTCGACCTGTCCGTACCGATCGCCCCAGAACATGTCGGCGGCCGGCATCGTGACCGTCGCGCCGGCCGCGACCGCCTTCGCGATCGCCGCATCGGTGTCCGGCACGTACAGGTGCAGGCAGACCGACGTGCCCTTCAGCGCCTTCGGCCCGAGCGCGCCGTGCTCGGGCATTTCATCCACCAGCATCAGTGTCGAATCGCCAATCGCGAGGCACGCGTGGGCGAGCCTGCCGTCGGGCATCGCGAGGCGAAACAGTTCGCTCGCATTGAATGCGCGCTTGTAGAAATCGATGGCTGCGGCCGCGCCCGCACAGATCAGATGCGGTGTCAGCGTGCGCATCCCTTCCGGGATCGGCTTGACGGACGTGGACATGGTGTCGCTCCTTCAGTCGGTTGTCGTATCGAAAATCGGGACGGACGCGCGATGCGCACGCCTCCGATGCTACGACGGACGACCCCGACGGAAATCGACATGGCACCCTGGATTTTTTTGTTTTCTTGAGTGCCGCGGTGCGCGGCGCGCAGTGCGGGCCTCATCGGCCCGTTCTGTCAGTCTCGTCGTCCTGCCTTCCGAACTGACGGCAACCGGCCCATCGACGCGGCGCCATGGCAGAGTACCGCGCTCGCTTGCACGGATCAGGCTCCGCTCCGCCGACGCCGGTCAATTACATACCTTGACGGTGCCGTTGCTCGTGCATTGACCGACGACCCAGTGACTCTGCCCTGCCAGAGAAGGGGCCAGGCCGATGCCGCGAATCGGCGCGGCCGGCGACGACGCAGGAACGGTTGCCGACGCGGTTTCGGGCGACGGTTGGACGGGCGCCCGCTCGGACGCGGCCTGGCAGGCGGTAAGCGCCAGACACAGCGCGAATGCTGATGGGCCGATGACGGATCGGAGCACGGTTGCGTGCGCGTTGGCGCGATGTGCGTCGGGTACCGGCTCGCCGTCAGATCTGCGGCAAATCGCGCAACGTGCGCGACTCGCTCGTTGCATCGATGTCGAGCTCGATGCCTTCCGACGCATCGCGATACAGCACGCGTTTCAGTCTGGGCCCGATCGCGGTGGCGTCCGATGCCGAGAAGATCGCGCGAACATCGTTGCCGGACGCGAGTGCGCGCGCCACGTCTGCCACCGGCGCTTCGCTCGGCGCCACCGCCCACGAGCGATCGGCCGGATTCACGGCCGCCCAGCGCACGTGCGTCACGCGCGCGCTGAGCGGATCGATTCGGACACCATTCACTGCAAACGTCGACATCGGCATCTCCCTTGAATTTTTCGCGGTCCGCCGCACACGGGCGGCGAATCGCGGACAGCCCGGAACGCGCAGACCTTACCCGCACGGCCCGCGATCATGCGCGCTGCTCCGGCCAACGCGATTTTCGATGATACATTGGGACGCTTTGCAACCGTCAACAGACAATCGTGTACGGGAGAAACACATGAGCGACGCCTGGGGAACCTTCCCTGCCAGAATGGGCGACCATCAGGCCTTCATCAGCTTCAATCACGGCTTTGCGGAAATCGCCGAAGGCGATCCGCGCACGTCGCTGCTCAGCGTCCGCGTGCCCTTCGCGCATCCGTCGCCCGAAGGCCTGCCGACCGGCGACGAATTCGCCGATCTCGCGAAGATCGAGGATCTGCTCGATGCCGCGATCACCGCGAAAGGCGGCGTGCAGGTCGGCCGCATCACCGTCGACGGCAACCGGGATTTTCTTTTCTACGTGCCGTTCGACGAAGAGGCCGCGGCGGAGATCGTCGACGCGCTGGCCGACCAGACGACCTATGCGCTTCAGTACGCCCATCAGGACGATCCGGACAAGGCAACCTACTGGCAGACCCTTTACCCGACCGACGACGACTGGCAGATCATGCGCGACATGCGCGTGCTGGATGCGCTGCGCCAGCAAGGCGATGCCGGCGACGTGAGCCGGTGCGTAATGCACTGGGCGTACTTCCCGGACCCGAGCGACGCGCACCAGTTCGCGGACTGGGCCGAAGCGAAAGGCTATCCGGTCGAATCGGTCGCGCCGACCGAAGACGGCAAGTCGGCCGTGCGGTTTTCGCACGAAGGCGCGACGACGCTGGCAGACATCACGCGCCATACGCTCGTGATCAATCGCGAAGTGCGCGCGCTCGGAGGGGACTACGACGGATGGGAAACCAGCGTCGAACAGGCCGGTTGAACGAATCGGCATGACCGCTGCGCACGGCACGATCCCATGCATGCGACGCAAAAAACATCCCGGCAGCGTTGTTACGCGCCGCCGGGATCAAGGCATCGCCGGCCGAAACCGGCGACGGGCCTGAGGGTTCGCTCAGGCACGAGGAAAGCGATTCGTGCGGGTCAGGCGATCGGATGCTCGGGCGCGCAATCAATACCGTTGTGCAGCCTGCCGAACGCCTGCCCGGTTCCGCCGACGCAGCCTTCCGGCGTCGGGCGGGCAAAAAGCCCCCGCTCCTGCGCGAGCGAGCGGGGAAACGGTTGACCGGGCCGGGGAAGAACGGTCAACCGTTCGGATTGTGATCGCGGGTCGCGCGACGGTCTGTGCGGCAACTCACCCTTTGGTGACAAGGTGACGGCAACCGGCCCGCTCGCGTGCCGCCAGGGAACGTCATGGCTCGGGCGCGACGCATGTCTTGCCGCCTTCGCTGACGACGACCGGCATCGCAGTGCAGCCTGTCGGCAGCGCCCTTCTTTTCATTTCATTTCCGGCAGTACGCGTTGTTTTAATTCGAGTGGATTTTTCAGCCCCGAGCGCAGTGTCGGATAAGTCACCGACACTGTCAAAGCAGGATTATTCTATTTTTTGAGCGATGCAATTCCAGCTTCATTCATTCGTGCCGAATTTCGCGAATACAATGACTTTCGTCATGAAAACCCGCTTTTTCATTAAGACAACCCACTGGAAAACCAGTCGGCAACCATATCGATCCAGTCGAGATCGCTAACGATTTCAATGACGGTCTCGCCGACGATATCGGCAGTCGACGAGTCTGTTGCCAGCGCCCCCGAAGCAACCGCACTCGCCTTCCCGATTTCGGCCGATGCACCAGACCTCGGATCGGCAAGCCGCTCCAGCCAGTCGACGATATTGGCACGCGCATCCTCTTCGTCGGCGAAATCATTTCGTTCGAGAAAGCGGTCGAACACGAGCCACGCGAGCGTCTTGCTTCGCGCATCGGATGCGAGCTGCCAGTCGACAACGGCGGTACGGCCGGACGCCCTGATTTCGAGCGCCGCAGTGAAACAGTAATCGAGATATTCGATCTCAAATTTCGATGACATCGCTTTCCCCGCTCAATCTGCCCTCTCGGTTCTAATGAAGCCCGGCGCCTGACGCACTTCGCGGCACTGTGTGAATCTTGCGTGAATGTCACGCAACGCGTCATTCCCGCTGGCAGTATCACGATATCCGCGTGGCCTGTCGATATGGATTGCAACCGCATGGCCGCATCCGTCCGTTCCGCGCTTCCGGTTCCGCTGCAGGTCGCTCCGTTTTCCTATTTCCGGTATCGACCTGCACCGCAGCGTTAATCGCACTGCTAAACTCGGACCACCGAGACCGCTTGCGCCACCAGAGGAAATAATGACACTCGCCCACGCACAACAGAGCGGCGTAGATGTCTGGATCATCCAGCTTCCCGGCCATACCCCCTATGCCTATACGCACCTCAAGCGGGTATTCTCGTCCGACGACTCGCGACACCGGGTCGTGACGATCGACCTGAAGAAGCTGCTGGCGTGCGCCGACCGCGATACCACGGACTATGTGCTGCCATCGGTTCAATACTGGGCCCCTGGAAAAGCCGCGGGCATTCGCGAATTCCTCGATCCGGACCAGGATCGGATTCCGGACATGCCATTCATCACGTTTCGCGAGACGAGAGCGCGCACGCTGCTCGGCATCCCCGGCCTGTCGAAAATCGGCGTTGCGTCGTTCCGTAACGGCCAGCATCGCGCGCGCTATCTCGCCTATGCCGGCGCGACGACCTTGCCCGTCGAAATCCACGAAACCGAGGCCGATTTGCTGATGCGGTATTGCGGCGAGTAACGGCCAATTGCGCTCGGCTTTCGCCCTGCATGGCGGCTGGGCGCGGGTGCATTCGCCGCCGCCGCTCGCGCCGATGCCGGCAGCCCTTCAAGCCTGTATCGCGTAAATCCGGTCGGTGACTTCCGTCTGGCCGATGCGGCTCGTTTCGACGGTGACCAGTTGCCAGCCGTTGTGTTCGTAGAAGCCGATCGCACGGACATTGCCGTCAAGCACTTGCAGGTGGACCTTGTCCACGCCGATCGACCGTGCCCACGCGCGCACGGCTTCGATCATGCGCTTGCCCGTGCCGCTGCCGTGATGCGAAGGATGGACGTGCAGGCAGTCGAGCAGCACACCGAGCGCCGGATCGACGGGACGCTCCGCGCTGACGAAGCCAACGGGTTCGCCATTCGATTCGGCGATCAGCACGAGGCCCCACTCGTCCTCATTGCGATCGAGATACTTGCGCCACCGGACCGCGTGTTCCGTCGGCACCTCGCCGGACAGATAGGCAGCCGGCAGGATATGGCTGTAGGCGGTTTGCCAGCTCAGCGTGTGCAGGCGAGCGATGTGGCTCGCGTCGCGAGGCGTCGCGGTGCGCAGTGTGGTCCGGGTGTCCGGCATCGGTGGCAACTCCTTCTGCTGGTGCTGGTGCTCGGCATGTCTCGTCGCACAATATACCGTGCTTTGCGGCATACCTTTCGCAGTGGCTCGCTGCCGCGAAATCGACGCGCAGTAGGCACAGGCAAAAAAAATCCCGACACCTTCTCCGGTCATCGGGATCGAACGGCCCTGCAAAGCATGAGGGCACGAGGAAGGCGATACATTACACCAACGTAAGCATGTTGCGCTTTGTCGGTTCGTGCCAAGTCCCTGCTCGATTCCGCCAATCACGCAACGACGGGCCGCGCTAAACGAAAAAAGCCTGCTCGCGCGAAACGCGAGCAGGCAAGAAAACGGATCAGCATTCGAGGCACGAGGGCTGTCCAGGGAAGATAACGGCACGGCGCGGGCAAACCTTAGGCAGGAGAAGAAGTGCCGCAGGCGAATGGGTGTGAACGTTGCTGGCGCAACGAAACGGAAACGCGGCGCGAATCGGGCTCGGGCCTTCTTTTGCCTCCGCGCCATCCACATTGCAGAGTTCAAGGAAGTGGGGCTATCGATTGATGTCGCGCACGATCGCGCGCCCAATTTCGAAGCCTGCCCGCTTCGCCTCTTCCGAGGTCTCGTACTCGGTGTCGAAGTCATATCGCCTGGGCGATTCGACTCCGTCTTTGCGAACCCGAACGTTCGCCATCCACGTGCTGCCGGGTGCCGGCTGCACGGACTCGACGATGATTTCGCAACCATCGAATTCGTCGAAATGGCATTCGATTCTTTCGTGCATATGGTGTCCCCGCACATTCGCCCGATGTTGCTGTCGGACAAGCGGCTTTACGAAGCCGCTCTTTTGAAGATCAACGCCGAAACTACGCTGCGCTCGATGAGTTGAATGCGCACATACAACTTCGTCAAAGACGCCCTGACGAAAAACCACTACGCCGTGCCTGCGTCCGAGCGCCAGAAAGCAAAAAGCCCGGTTCGATGAACCGGGCTTTTTGCTTGAATTTGTTGGGGTGGCTGATGGGACTCGAACCCACGACGACAGGAATCACAATCCTGGACTCTACCAACTGAGCTACAGCCACCACTGATACTGCTTGCTTCTCTTCGCTGTTTTGTTTCAGCAGCGAAGAACAAGATTATACGAAGTCTTTTGAATCTTGCAAAGCCTTTTTTTCAAAAATTTCTTCGGCTTCGATCAGATGCGCGCGCGCCTCGTCGAACACGGCCAGATCGCCGCGTGCGAGCTTCTTGTTGTCGGACAGCACGCGACGCCAGCCACGCGCGCCCGGCATGCCGCGATACAGCCCGAGCGCGTGACGCACGATCGCACCGAGGTAAGTCCCGCGCTTCAGTTCCGCCGCGCAGTATTCGATCAGTTGCGCTTCGGCCTCTTCGCGCGTCGGCACCGCGGCGGTCGATCCGTAGAAGCGCGTATCGACTTCGGCCAGCACAAACGGGTTGTGATACGCCTCGCGGCCCAGCATCACGCCATCGACGTGCTCGAGATGCTGCGCGACTTCGTCGAGCGTCGTGATGCCACCGTTGATCACGATCTCCAGAGACGGAAAATCGCGCTTCAACCGATACGCATAGTCGTACTTGAGCGGCGGAATCTCGCGATTCTCCTTCGGCGACAGCCCCTTCAGGATCGCGTTGCGCGCATGCACGACGAACGTTTCGCAACCGGCTTCGGCCACCGTGCCGACGAAATCTCGCACGAACGCGTAATCCTCGACCGCGTCGACGCCGATCCGGTGCTTGACCGTCACCGGCACCGACACCGCGTCGCGCATCGCCTTCACGCCGTCGGCGACGAGTTGCGGTTCGTTCATCAGGCACGCGCCGAACGCGCCGCGCTGCACGCGCTCGGACGGGCATCCGCAATTCAGGTTGATTTCGTCGTAGCCCCACTGCTCGCCGAGTTTCGCGGCGCGCGCGAGATCGTCACGCTCGCTGCCGCCCAGTTGCAGCGCGATCGGCGATTCGCTCGGCGTGAACGCGAGATGCCGCTGGGCATCGCCGAACAGCAGCGCGCCCGTCGTGATCATCTCCGTATACAGCCACGTGTTGCGCGTCAGCGTACGGTGGAACGACCGGCAATGACGGTCGGTCCAGTCGAGCATGGGCGCGACGGAGACGCGGCGGGGAGGAAGCGAGGACGGAACGGACATGGAAATCGGGCAACAGGCCAGGCGGCGCGGAAACAACCCGATATTTTACCGCAATACGGGCCGTGCCTGCCCGGCGAGCGCGCTACGCGTCGCCCAGCTCCGCATCGACCGCCCGGCGCGCCTCGTCGAACACGCGCTCGAGCACGCGCCGCTCGGTCAGCAACATCCCGTCGACCTTGACGAGCCGCCAGTCGATCCGCACGGCATCGCCCTGCAGCACGCGGTAGTGCGCATGCTCGCCATCCCAGACCTGCTCGGTCTTCACCTCGATCTCGAAACCGCGGTACGGCTCGCTGAAATCGCCGAGGTCGCTGCCTCTCGGTTCCATCGCACGCTCCGTGGCGACGCGGCGCCAGGCCGCCTGTGCAGCCGGCGCCGTGCGCTCAATCGTATTCGTTGGACAAAAAGGATTTGCCATCGGCCGTCAGGTCGACCCGGTCGGCCGTCGCCTGATAGATCAGCCCCTCGTTCAGCAACGCATAGACGACGTCGTCGAACGCGGCGGGAACCGGCCGGCTTTCGCCGAACTGGTCGATCCACTTCAGCGCCTCGATGGCTTCGGGGGAAAGGATGGGGGTCATGCGTTGGCCTCCGGCGTCGGTGTCGCTCCATCCTAGCACTTCGTCCGGAGGTCGAATACCGAGGCAAACGCGCCGATGAAATGCCGGTGCGGCGTCAACGGGCGCACCGCCCGCCGACACAGCACCGGCGCAGGACATGCGCGCTCAGAGACGCGCGATCGAAACTTCCGTCGACTTCACGAGCGCGACGACTTCCGCGCCGACCTTCAGTTCGAGTTCGTCGACCGAACGGGTCGTGATTACCGACGTGACGATGCCGAACGGCGTCTCGACGTCGACCTCGGACACCACGGAGCCGCGAATGATCTCCTTCACCTTGCCCTTGAACTGATTACGTACGTTGATTGCAGTGATGCTCATCGGGATGATCGCTCCGAAGAAAAAAGTCTCAGAACGGGCGGCCGGAGCCGCCCGGAATTAAACGGCCCAGCGGATCTGCCCGACCGGTCGAACGTTGTCTGCTTCATGCTCCGTGTACTGATCGGCCGCGCCAGGGCCGCCGGCGAGCACGCGCTTCAGCACGCGATCCTCCAGCGCCGCAAATGCGGCCGACGCGCGGGCACGCGGCCGGTCGAGCGGCACCGGCTGGTCGAGAGCCACACGCCCCTGCTCGATCAGCAGGATGCGGTCGCCGAGCGCGACGGCCTCCTGCACGTCGTGCGTGACGAGCAGCGCTGTGAACCGGTGCTCGCGCCACAACCGCTCGATCAGCGCATGCATCTCGATGCGGGTCAGCGCGTCGAGCGCGCCGAGCGGCTCGTCGAGCAACAGCAGTTGCGGCCTGTGCACGAGCGCCCGGGCCAGCGCGACGCGCTGCCGCTGGCCGCCCGACAGTTGCGCGGGCCAGTCGTTCGCGCGCTCCAGCAGGCCGACTTCATCGAGCACCGCACGCGCCTCGTCGCGTGCACCGCGCCCGAGGCCCAGCATCACGTTCTGCAGCACCGTTTTCCACGGCAGCAGGCGAGCATCCTGGTACATGATCCGCGTATCGAGCACGCCGCCGCCCTCGCCGCGCGTCACGAGCGCGCCGCTGCTCGGCTGCTCGAGTCCCGCGACGAGACGCAACAGCGTCGATTTCCCGCAGCCGCTGCGGCCGACGATCGCGACAAAGCTGCCGCGTGCGATGCCGAGCTCGACGTCGTCAAGCACCGTGCGGGCGCCGAACCGCTTGCTGACGCCCGACAGCGTCACCGCGTCGTCGGGCGCCGGGCTGCCCGCGCGCCGCCGCGCAAGCGGCACGACCGATGCGCCGCCGTCACGTTCGAGGATCGCCGCGTCACGCGCGTCGCCGTCCGTGACGCGCGCCTGCGCCAGCTCGACCTCGAGGTCTGCGCCGGCGAGCGGGCCGTAGGCGGCCGCCGAAGTCGTCGCATTCATGCCTTTGCTCCAGATTGATACGCGGGGTGCCAGCGCAGCGTCACGCGCTCGAGCCATTTCGCCAGCACATCGGCCAGCTTGCCGAGCACCGCGTACAGCAGGATGCCGACCACCACCACGTCAGTTTGCAGGAATTCACGCGCGTTCATCGTCATGTAGCCGATGCCCGACTGCGCGGAGATCGTTTCCGCAACGATCAGCATCACCCACATCAGCCCGAGCGCGAAGCGCACGCCAACGAGGATCGACGGCAACGCGCCAGGCAGGATCACGTCGCGGTACAACGCGAAACCGCGCACGCCGTAGCTCTTCGCCATCTCGATCAGGTTCGCGTCGACCGAGCGGATCCCGTGATACGTATTGATGTAGACCGGGAAGAACACGCCGAGCGCAACGAGGAACAGCTTCGCCTTCTCGTCGATGCCGAACCACAGGATCACGAGCGGAATCATCGCGAGCGCCGGGATGTTGCGGATCATCTGGATCGTCGAATCGAGCGCCACTTCGGCCGCTTTCGACAGGCCGGTCGCGAGCCCCAGCGCGAGGCCGACGCCGCCGCCGAACGCGAAACCGAACAACGCGCGCCACGTGCTGACCTTCACGTTCGCCCACATTTCGCCCGACGTCACGAGCGACCAGGCCGCGCGCACGACCGCAACCGGCTCGGGCAGCACGCGCGTCGACAGCCAGCCGGTGCGCGCACCGACTTCCCATACCACCAGCAGCGCGAGCGGCACGAGCCACGGCGCGACGCCGCGCCACGCGCGGGCCGCCACGACGGCGCCCGTCGTCGACGTTTTCGTTGTCATCGCAGGCCTCCTCACGCTCAGCTCTGGCTCGCCTTCGGCAGATAGCTGTTGCCGACGATCTCGCCGAACGGCCCCGACAGCGGGCCGGTCGCCTTCTCTGCGCCCTTGCCCTTGATCAGCGGGAACACGAGCTCGGCGAAGCGATACGACTCCTCGAGGTGCGGATAGCCGGACAGGATAAACGTCTCGATGCCCAGATCCGCGTATTCGCGCATGCGTTCCGCGACCTGCTCGGGATTGCCGACGAGCGCCGTGCCGGCACCGCCGCGCACGAGGCCGACGCCGGCCCACAGGTTCGGATACACCTCGAGCGCATCGCGACCGCCGCGCTTGCCGCCGTGCAGCGCCGCCATCCGGCGCTGGCCTTCCGAATCCATGTTCGCGAACGCCTGCTGTGCCCGCGCGATCGTGTCGTCGTCGAGACGGCTGATCAGGCGTTCGGCGTCACGCCATGCTTCGTCCTCGGTCTCGCGCACGATCACGTGCAGGCGGATGCCGAACTTGATCTTGCGACCGCGCGCTTCGGCGCGGGCCCGGATGTCGGCGATCTTCTTCGCGACGGCCTCGGGCGGCTCGCCCCAGGTCAGATAGGTATCGATGTGATCGGCGGCAATCGCGTGGGCGGCCGGCGACGAACCGCCGAACCACAGCGGCGGATGCGGACGCTGCACGGGCGGATAAAGCGCCTTGCCGCCTTTCGACTGCAGGTGCTTGCCGATGTAGTCGAAGCCGCCGTTGTCGTGCGATGCGGTCAGCAGCCCGCGCCAGATGTTCAGAAAATCGTCGGTGATCTCGTAGCGGGTGTCGTGATCGGCAAACAGGCCGTCGCCTTCGAGCTCGGTCGCATCGCCCCCCGTCACGACGTTGATCAGCAGGCGGCCGCCCGACAGGCGGTCGAACGTCGCGGCCATCCGCGCCGCGAGGCCCGGCGACGCGATGCCGGGGCGCACGGCGACCAGGAATTTCAGGCGTTGCGTCGCCGGAATAAGGCTCGACGCGACGACCCACGCATCCTCGCAGGAGCGGCCGGTCGGCAGCAGCACGCCGTCGTAGCCAAGCGTATCGGCCGCTACCGCGACCTGCTTGAAGTAGTCGTAATCCGCGGCGCGCGCGCCTTCGGCCGTGCCGAGATAGCGGCTGTCGCCATGCGTGGGAATAAACCAGAACACGTTCATCTGCTGCTCCTGCTTGACTGTCACTGCCGAAATTTTGAAAAAACATCGCCCTGCTCGCGTCGCGGATGCGCGGCGCATGCATGGTGTGCGTTCGAATCGGGATGGCTCGCCGGTCAGGCCGTGCAGCGGGCGAGGACGCGATTGCACGGCTGTTTCTGGGAAATCAGTCTAGGGATCGGTGCAGGGCTTTGGAACGATTTTTTTGAGCTTAGGTTTTCCGCTTTCCTGATTAGCACGACGCTGGAGCGAATATCGCCGCGGCCGGGCCCTATAATGACGCACCTATCCGAATAACTCCGCGTGTACGGCCTCGGCCGTGCGCGCCTGCGGTGCACTCATCGATGCAGAAAGTCATCCTGCCATTCCTGTCCGGCTTCCTGGCCGCCCTGTTCTTCCGCGAGGCGACGCTCGCCCTCCTTCACACGGCCGATCTGATCGCCGCAACCGGCTTCTCGACGCAGCCGTTCGCGCCGCTCGGCATTCCTGAATTTGTCGCGAATGCGCTGATCAGCGCGTGCTGTGCCATCCCGATGGCGTGGCTGCTGCGCGTATCGCCTGAGCGCGAGGCCTCGTGGATCGGCGCGCTCGTGTTCGGCGGCATCGTGCTGACGGCCGCCCGCGTGTTCGCGATCGATCCGCTGCGCGGCATCTGGCCGTCGGGCAACATGATGCCCGTGCTCGCGGCCGGCTTCGCCGCGAATGCGGTATGGGGCTTCGGCGCGCTCGTGTTCATGCGTGCGTTCATGTCCGACGACGCGGGCGACGAATAACGCTCGCACGGGCACCAAGCCCTTCGGCCGCGGACCGGTCGACCTCCGCAAAAAAAGGCCGCCTGCTTCTGCAGGCGGCCTTTTCGTTTCCGTCTCGCGTGCCGGTCAGCCCGGACGACGTCAGTCCTTCAGCTTCCGCAGCGGATGCGTATCGGGCGTCCACGGGCTGTCGAACATCGCCGCCACGTCTGCGCGCTGAACATCGGCCGCCGACTTGAAGCGCCACACGGGCTGGTGATCCTTGTCGACGATCAGCGCGCGCACGCCTTCGATCACGTCGCCGCGCGCGAACGTCGAGCGCGTGAGATCGAGATCGCGTCGCAGGCAATCGGCCATCGTCGCGCCGCGCGCGCGTTCGACGACTTCGAGCGACACGGCCATCGACAACGGCGACAGTTGCTCACGCATCGTGTGCGTCGCCTTCTCGACCCACCCGTCGACGGCCGCGCAATCCTGCTCCGCGTCGAGCGACGCGAGGATCGCGTTGAGGTCGGGCTGCGCAAAATGCCGATCGATCCCGGCGCGCGCATCGGCCAGCGCCGACGTGTCGGGCGTCGGCACGACCTTGTGCGCGGCCGCTGCATCGGCGACGCAGGCGACGGCCTGCGCGCCGCTGTCGACCGGCGCGCTGTGCAGCGTGTCGAACAACGCCGGCAGCGCGGCATCGGGCAGATAGACGTCGGCGAGTTGCGCGTACAGGGCGTCGGCTGCGCCGAGCGCCGCACCGGTCACCGCGAGATAGCGGCCAAGCGCACCGGGCGTGCGCGCGAGAAACCAGCTCATCCCCACGTCCGGGAACAGGCCAATGCGCGTTTCGGGCATCGCCATCTTCGTCGAGTCGGTCACGACGCGCAGGCCGCCCGTATGCCGGGCCGCCTGAGAAATGCCCATGCCGCCCCCCATCACGACGCCGTGCATCAGCGCGATATACGGCTTCGGATAGGTAAAGATCGCATGGTTCAGCGTGTATTCCTCGATGAAGAACGTGTCGACCGCGTCGCGGTCGCCGCGCTGCCATGCATCGTGGAAGAAGCGCACGTCGCCGCCCGCGCAGAACGCGCGCGGGTGCGGGCTGTGCACGACGACCGCGACGACATCGGGATCGTCGCGCCACGCATCGAGCGCCTGCTGCATCAGCCGGATCATGCCGACCGACAGCGCGTTCAGCGCCTTCGGCCGGTTCAGTTCGAGAAAGCCGATGCGGTTCGCGACATACGCACGCACATCGGGCTGGGCGGATTCGGCGGAAACGGCAGCGGAAGTGGAATCGGTCATGAGAGTCATCCGGCAAACGGCAGTCGCACGCTCAGTGCGCCTGCATCTTCGAGAACAGGTTCAGCACCACGACGCCCGAGATGATCAGCCCCAGGCCGATCACCGCCGGCAGGTCCGGCACCTGACGATAGAGCAGCATCGCGACGAGCGTGATCAGCACGATGCCGGCGCCCGACCAGACTGCATAGATGATGCCGACGGGCATCGTGCGCAACGTGAGCGACAGGCAGTAGAACGCGATGCCGTAACCGGCGACGACGAGCGTCGACGGCCAGAAGCGCGTGAAGCCGTCCGCCGCGCGCAGCGCGGACGTGCCGACCACTTCCGCGACGATCGCGATCGCGAGCCATGCGTAACCGGGCAGTTGCATCGCTCAGCTCCTGGCGAGAGACAGTACGGCATAGTCGTGGCCGAGTTCCGCACACAACGCCTCGACGACGAATTCGTGATCCGCGCGCTGCGGCAGCCCCGACGCTGTGATCGAGCCGATCACGCCGGCGCCGGCGACGGTCAGCGGAAACGAGCCGCCATGCGGCGCATATTCGGCGATCGGCAACCCGTGCTTGTCGGCGAGCGTAGCGCCGGCCTGCTGCATGCGCAGGCCGATCGCATACGAGCTGCGGCGGAAATGCGCGACGACGTTGCGCTTGCGGCGCACCCAGTCGGCATTGTCGGGCGTCGCGCCGGCGAGCGCCGCGTAGAACAGCGGCTGGCCGAACGTGACGATGTCGATCGCGACCGCATGGCCGCGCGACGTCGCGAGCGCATGCATCCGGTTGCCGAGCGCCCATGCGCGGGCCGGGTCGAAATGGGGAAACACGAGCGCCTGTTCCTGCGCGCCGATCGATTGCAGATCGTGAGCGATGTCCATGAATCCGTCGATGCAGTGATGAGAGTCGCAACGGGGCCGACGCGATCGCGCATGGCCCCGCTGAATAGGAGACGAAACAAACCGCTTGATTCTAGCGCACGTACCCGCCGTACCGGCCCCACAAGCAGCGACAAGAAATTGTCAGAAAGCGCTTGCACGCATTCGGGATAACCCATATAATTCATTTCTTCGACGGACGCGGGGTGGAGCAGTCTGGCAGCTCGTCGGGCTCATAACCCGAAGGTCGTAGGTTCAAATCCTACCCCCGCAACCAACCGTCCAGAATTACGCAAAAAGCCCGGCTCAGCGCCGGGCTTTTTGTTTTTCCGCGCCCGAGCGCCGCGCCCTCTTCGCGCATGCGCACCTCCGCTTCGCACGTCGTGCCGCCTGCATGCGCTGGCGTTCAAGAATGCCGCGCCCCGGTGATACACTCGCATCACCTCGTCCCTTCCACTCGACATGAAATTCTGCTCCGTCTGCGGTCACGAAGTCATCGCGCGCATTCCTCCGGGCGACAACCGCGAGCGCTTCGTCTGCGATCACTGCGGCACGATCCACTATCAGAATCCGCGCAACGTGGTCGGCACGGTCCCGGTCTGGGGCGACCAGATCCTGCTGTGCCGCCGCGCGATCGAACCGCGCTACGGGTTCTGGACCCTGCCGGCAGGTTTCATGGAAATGGGCGAGACGACGGCGGAAGCCGCCGCACGCGAAACGCTCGAGGAAGCCGGCGCGCGCGTCGAAGTGCAGAACCTGTTCACGCTGCTCAACGTGCCGCACGTGCACCAGGTCCACCTGTTCTACCTCGCACGGCTCACCGATCCAGCGTTCGAAGCCGGCGAGGAAAGCCTCGAGGTGAAGCTGTTCGACGAAGCCGACATCCCGTGGGACGAGATTGCGTTCCCGACCGTCAGCCAGACCCTGCGATTCTTCTTCGCCGATCGCGCCGCGGGCGACTACGGCGTGCACACCGGCGATATCTTCCGCTCGCTGCGCAACGGCTGAGCCCCCGCCCCATGGTCCCCTGGCTCGGCCCGGACGATCCGTTTCCGTCCATCGAACGCGCGCTCGGTCCCGCGACCGGCGCGCCCGGGCTGCTCGCCGCGAGCGCCGACCTGCTGCCGTCGCGCCTCATCGACGCATACCTGCGCGGCATTTTCCCGTGGTACTCGGACGGCCAGCCGGTGCTGTGGTGGAGCCCCGACCCGCGCATGATCCTCGTGCCGGCCGAATTCAAGGTGTCGCCTTCGCTGCGCAAGACGCTGAAGCGCGTGCTGCGCCAGCCCGAATGGGAAGTACGCGTCGATTACGACTTTGCCGGCGTGATGCGCGCCTGTGCGCAGGCGCCGCGGCGCGGGCAGCGCGGCACATGGATCACCGCCGAGATCATCGACGCCTATACGTCGCTCTACCGCTCCGGCAACGCGCACAGCATCGAGACGTGGCATGACGGGCGTCGCGTCGGCGGCCTGTACGGCGTGTCGTTCGGGCGGATGTTTTTCGGCGAGTCGATGTATGCGGACGCGACCGACGCCTCGAAAATCGCGCTGGCCACGCTCATCGCGCACCTTCGCGGGCAGGGGCTGGAGATGATAGACTGCCAGCAGAATACGTCGCATCTAGCGTCGCTCGGCGGCCGCGAGATCGCACGCAAGGCCTTTGTCGCTCACGTGCGCAGCGCGGTAGCCGAACCGCCGATTCCGTGGCAGTTCGACAAGCGCGTGCTCACCGCGCTGACGGGCCCCGCCGAAACGGCGGCGCCCTCCGGGACCGAGCGCTAGCGCGGCACTCCTTCCCTGCATCGAGAGCTGCCCATGACTCACCCGACTGAGCTGCCGCTTTCACCGCTTTCGGCGCTGCAATTCTATGCAACGGCGCCCTATCCGTGCAGCTATCTGGACGGCCGCATCGCGCGCTCGCAAGTCGCGACGCCGAGCCACCTGATCAATTCCGACATCTACACCGAACTCGTGAAGGCCGGCTTCCGCCGCTCGGGGGTCTTCACGTACCGTCCGTACTGCGACGGCTGCCGCGCATGCGTGCCGGTGCGCGTGCCCGTCGGCGAGTTCGTGCCGTCACGCACCCAGCGCAGGATGTGGAAACGGCACCGCGCGCTGATTGCGACGGTTTCGCCGCTGCACTACGACGAAGAGCACTATGCGCTCTACATGCGCTACCAGTCCGCGCGCCACGCGGGCGGCGGCATGGATCGCGACAGCCGCGACCAGTACGAGCAGTTCCTGCTGCAGAGCCGGATCAACTCGCGTCTCGTCGAATTCCGCGACCTCGACGCGCCGGGCGGCGAGCCCGGCAAGCTGCGCATGGTCAGCATGATCGACATCCTCGGCGACGGGCTGTCGTCGGTCTACACGTTCTTCGAGCCCGACGACCAGCACACGAGTTACGGCACCTACAACATCCTGTGGCAGATCGAACAGGCGAGAAGCCTCGGCCTGCCGTACGTGTACCTCGGCTACTGGATCCGCGAGAGCCCGAAGATGGCCTACAAGGCGAACTTCCATCCGCTCGAGGGGCTGATCGACGGCCGCTGGAAGACGCTCGATCCGGACCGCATCGACCTGCCGCCCGTCGACGCGGCGCTGGCCCGCGCGCCGCTGCCCGGCGGGCATTCCGGCTCCGGTTGATGCACGCCGCGGCGGCTACGAAGCGAAGCACGCCCCTGCCGCCCAACTCCCGGTAAAATAGCGGGTTGTCATTCATTCCGGCCGTCCGCCCAATTCCCGTGTTCAGTTCCCTCTATCCGCTGGCCCGCGCATCCCTGTTCAAAATGGATGCGGAAGACGCTCACCACCTTACGCTGCGCGCGCTCGGCGCGGCCGGCCGCACGGGCCTCGCCTGCGCGCTGTCGGCCCGCGTGCCGGACGCGCCGCGCACCGTGATGGGGCTCACGTTCCGCAACCCGGTCGGCCTCGCGGCCGGCCTCGACAAGGACGGCGCGGCCATCGACGGCCTGGCGGCGCTCGGTTTCGGCTTCATCGAGGTCGGCACGGTCACGCCGCGCGCACAGCCCGGCAACCCGCGCCCGCGGATGTTCCGCCTGCCGCAGGCCGAAGCGCTGATCAACCGGATGGGCTTCAACAACCACGGCGTCGACCAGTTCGTGAAGAACGTCCAGGCGGCCCGCTATCGCGGCATCCTCGGCCTGAACATCGGCAAGAACGCCGACACGCCGATCGAGCGCGCCGCCGAGGACTACCTGTACTGCCTCGAGCGCGTGTACCCGTTCGCGAGCTACGTGACGATCAACATTTCGTCGCCGAACACGAAGAACCTGCGCCAGTTGCAGGGCGCCGGCGAACTCGACGCCCTGCTCGCCGCGCTGAAGGACAAGCAGCAGCGCCTCGCCGACCTGCACGGCAAGCTCGTGCCGCTCGCGCTGAAGATCGCGCCCGATCTCGACGACGAACAGGTCAAGGAAATCGGCGACACGCTGCTGCGCCACAAGATCGAAGCGGTCATCGCCACCAACACGACGCTGTCGCGCGCGGCCGTCCAGGGCCTGCCGCATGCGGACGAAGCCGGCGGCCTGTCGGGCCGCCCCGTGTTCGACGCGTCGAATGAAGTGATCCGCAAGCTGCACGCCGAAGTCGGCAACGACGTGCCGATCATCGGCGTCGGCGGGATTTTCTCGGGCGAAGACGCCCGCGCGAAGCTCGCGGCCGGCGCGGCGCTCGTCCAGCTTTACACCGGCTTCATCTACCGCGGCCCGGCGCTCGTGTCGGAATGCGTGAAGGCGATCGCCCGCGAACGCACCGCGTAATATAGACATAAACAAACTGTATTTAATGGTCGA
This sequence comes from Burkholderia arboris, assembly GCF_902499125.1. Lineage (GTDB taxonomy): Bacteria > Pseudomonadota > Gammaproteobacteria > Burkholderiales > Burkholderiaceae > Burkholderia > Burkholderia arboris. The sequence goes on along the minus strand of NZ_CABVPX010000002.1, from coordinate 107,955 downwards.
TAGCGTTTTTGCTATCATCGACCTTACTACCAGAATCATTGACCCGGACAGGGCAAGGACACACACGATGAAATTTTCGCTGCTGAAGAAGCTGCTGGTCGCCGGCCTGATCGGCACGTCGTTCGCCGCCGCGACCGCGCATGCGGCCGACCTCCTCGACCAGGTCAAACAGCGCGGCACGCTGCGCATCGGCCTCGAAGGCACGTTCCCCCCGTTCAACTCGAAGAACCCGCAAGGCGAACTCGTCGGCTTCGACGTCGACATCGCGAAGGCTGTCGCGGCAAAGCTCGGCGTGAAGGCGGAATTCGTGACGACCGAATGGAGCGGCATCATCGCGGGCCTGCAGGCCGGCAAGTTCGACGTGATCGCCAACCAGGTCGGCATCACCGACAAGCGCAAGGAAACGCTCGACTTCTCGCCGGCATACACGTACTCGTCCGCGCAGTTGATCCAGCGCAAGGACGACACGCGTGAGTTCAAGTCGCTGGACGACCTGAAGGGCAAGAAGCTCGGCGTCGCGCTCGGCACGAACTACATGGACATGGCGAAGTCGGTGCCCGGCATCGACGTGAAGACGTACCCGGGTGCGCCCGAGTACCTGCGCGATCTCGCGGCCGGCCGCCTCGACGCAGCGCTCAACGACCGCCTGATGCTCGCGTACCTGACGAAGAACTCTCAACTGCCGCTGCGCCCGGGCGCGAACGTCGGCTCGGCAAACCCGTCGGGCATCCCGTTCAAGAAGGGCAACCCGAAGTTCCAGAAGGCGATCGACGACGCGATGGCGCAACTCGAAGCCGACGGCACGTTCACGAAGATCTCGGACAAGTGGTTCGGCATCGACGTGACGAAACCGATCAAGTAAGCACGCCTGCATTTCCCGCCTGACGGCGGGCCGGAAAGGGCGGCATCCTCAACGATGCCGCCCTTTGTTTTATTGGTCCGGTTTATGATTGCGCTTTCGCGCACGCATTCGATTCGTATTCCATGTCGACAACGTCCCTGCTCGTTCAATCGCTGCCGGTACTCGCTCAGGGTGCCGTGCTGACCGTCAAGTTTGCCGTGCTGTCGATGGTGTTCGGCCTGCTTGGCGCCGTCGTGCTCGCGATGATGGGCATCCGGCAGAGCGAAGCCCTCGACGGCTTCGAGCGCATCTGGGTCAACGCGCTTGCGTGGCTCGCGCGCGCATACGTGAGCCTGATGCGCGGCACGCCGCTGCTCGTGCAGATCTTCGTCATCTATTACGGGCTGCCGAGCCTCGGCATCTCGCTCGACCCGACGCCGGCCGGCGTCATCGCGCTGTCCGCGAACGTCGCGGCTTACATGTCGGAAAGCATGCGCGGCGCGATCAACGGGATCGCGCGCGGCCAATGGCTCGCCGCCTACAGCCTCGGGCTGTCGTGGGGGCAGACGCTGCGTTACGTGATCGGCCCGCAGGCGCTGCGCATCGCCGTGCCGAGCCTGTCGAACAGCCTGATCAGCCTGATCAAGGACACGTCGCTCGTGTCCGTGATCACCGTGACCGAACTGCTGCGCAGCGCGCAGGAAGTGATCGCGGCGACCTATCAGCCGCTGCCGCTCTATCTCGCCGCCGCGGCCGTGTACTGGATCCTGTGCCAGATCCTCGAGTGGGTGCAGCGCTGGTACGAAAAGCGCCTGTCGCTGCCGTCGCGTCACTGAGCCGCGTGGTGCCGCCGGGCCGCGCTCGCGCGCCCGGCTTCCTCCTTCCCGCTTACTCGCCCGAATAGCGCACGCCGAGCACGGCTCGCGCCGCATCGGTCATCGCGATCATCTGGCGCGAATGGTCGTGCGTCATGATCGGGCTTTCGGTCTTGCCCGCGCGCAGCAGGTCGCAGAAATGCGCGGTTTCGTAGTTCAGCCCGCCGCCGTCGACCGGTGCGTCGAGTTCGACGGTGCGTCCGTCCGCGTAGCGGATCGTCGCACGCGCGGGGTTCCACCACTTCTCGTGAATCGTCACGTGGCCGCCGGCCGCGGCGATCAGCGCGTCGCCGCGCCCCATTACGTCGAGCCCGCAAAAGAGCTGCGCGATCCCGCCGTTCGCATGCACGCTGTTCAGGCTCGCGAACAGGTCGACACCCGTCGTACCGACACGGCCGAGCGTCTGCACGTCGAGCGCCGCGCCGAGCCAGTCGACGGCAAGAAACGTCTCGTAGATCCCGATGTCGAGCAGCGCGCCGCCCGCGCGATCGAGACGATAGACGGCATGATCCTCCGGTACCGACGACGACGCGCACCCCGCCCGTACGAGCCGGATCTCGCCGATCGGATCGTCATGCAGATGCGCACGCAACTGACGGTACAGCGGGAAGAACGGCGGCTTCATCGCTTCCATGAAGAGCAGCCCGGCATCGCGCGCCGCCTGCAGCACGGTGTCGAGTTGCGCCGCGTTCAGCGTCGCCGGCTTTTCGCACAGCACGGCCTTGCCGGCGGCCAGTGCGGCCAGCGTGTACTGTGCGTGACTGTCATGGAGCGTCGCGATGTATACCGCATCGATATCGCTCGCGAGGAGCGCTTCGAGGCTCGCGGCAGGCGTGCCGCCGCAAGTCCCGCAAAAGGCGGCCGCGGCGTCGGCGCGGCGGGCCCATGCACCGGCGAGCGTGGCGCCCGGCACGTGCGCGAGGCTTTGCGCGAAGCGGCGCGCAATGCTGCCTGCGCCGACGATGCCGAAGCGCACCGGGCGATGGTCGTTGTCGTTCATCCTGATCTTCCGTGTCGGTCGTATGGCGATGGCCGGCACGCTGCCGGCCGGCCGTCATGATAAACGGCCTGGCGGCACACGGATGAGCGACACGTGCCGCGTCAGGCTCGCATCGGCACGTCGACCGAGAAATCGCGCGAAATCTCGTCGGCGCTGAAATCGATCAGCGCGAGCGATGCCGCTTCGGCTTCACGCGGGTCGCGCCGCTCGATCGCGTCGACGACACGCGCATGCGCCTTCACCGCGATGTCGTGCGCGCCTTCCTTCTGCACGACGCGCGGATTCACGAGGCGCACTGCACCGCGCACGATCGCCGCCATCTGCTGGAAGAACTGGTTGCCGCTCGCCTGGACGATCCGGGTATGCAGCAACTCGTCCGCGGTGTCGTAGCCGGGGTCGCCCGGCTGCAGCACCTTGAACGCATCGAACGCTTCGCGAATGCCCGCGATGTCGGTCGCCGTCGCACGCACCGCCGCCTGCGCGGTTGCACGCGGTTCGATCAGCATCCGGAATTCGATGACGTCGCGCATGAACTGCGGGTCGGGTTTTGCCCGAAATCGCCAGCTCACGACATCTTCGTCGATCATGCGCCAGTCACGCATCGGCCGCACACGCGTGCCGACCTTCGGACGCACGTCGAGCATGTCGCGCGCAAGCAACATCGACAATGCTTCCCGCATCACCGTACGACTCACATCGAACTCTTTCGACAGCACGTCCTGTGGCGGCAAGATGCCGCCGTACTTGTCTTCGACGATACCCGAGACAAGCCCATCCATCACTTTGGCGACCAGTGACCGGTCTTTGCCCTGCTCCATGACACCTCCCCGTGCGTCGATTTGCGAACACCTGCTCCGCAGTTCCGCCGGCCCTGGTTACTACTGTTCTTATGATCTATAAGTTGATGAGTTCGACGATATTTCGCTATCTGGTAAACACCTGACAGGGTTATCCCTCTTTTTGACGGGGTGATTTATACGGCTAAAAAAAAGGCCCGGGAAGCGCGCTGCGCCTGCCGGGCCCCGATTTCCACAAGATTTAAACATTCAGTCCATTACAAGCGATTTCACGCCATTACGGACTGCTTCTCATTCAGATTCAGCCAGCCGGATAGACGATCGTTTCAACGCCGTTTTCCGTGCCGAGCAAGCACAGATTCGCACCACGTTCGGCGAACAGGCCGACCGTCACGACGCCCGGCCATGCGTTCACCTGCGCTTCGAAGCCGCGCGGATCGGCGATCTGCAGCCCCTTCACGTCGATGATCTCGTTGCCGTTGTCGGTGATGTACGGTGCGCCGTCCTGGGTCACGCGCAGCACGGGCACGCCGCCGAGCGCGGTCACGCGCCGGCCGATCGCCGTGCGCGCCATCGGCACGACTTCGATCGGCAGCGGGAACGCGCCGAGCACCGGCACGCGCTTGCTGGCATCGGCGATGCAGACGAACGTGTCGGCCACCGACGCGACGATCTTCTCGCGCGTCAGCGCGCCACCGCCGCCCTTGATCATCGCGCCGCTCGCGTCGATCTCGTCGGCGCCGTCGACGTACACCTGCAGCGAGTCGACCTCGTTCAGGTCGAACACCTTGATGCCGTGCGATTTCAGACGTTCGGTGGTGGCCACCGAGCTCGACACGGCGCCGCGATAGCGCGTCTTGACGACGGCGAGCGCGTCGATGAAGCAGTTGGCGGTCGAGCCGGTGCCGACACCGATCACGGCGCCTTCCGGCACGTTCTGGATCACGTAATCGGCGGCGGCCTGGCCGACGAGGCGTTTGAGTTCGTCTTGAGTCATGGAGTGATGATGCTGCGGGATTGCGGGAAACCGCCAGTTTACCGGAGTCGGCGGACGGCCCGCGTTTTTCGGCGTGCGACGTGCCGCGCGCTCAGGGCGCGCCGGCCGCCGGTGCGCTGTCCATCGGTTGCGTGCCGGGAAAGTACTTGTCGAGCAGCGCCTGCGCGATCGCGTCGCTTTCCGCGTCCGGATTGCCCGCATAGTCGGACGGCCGGAAATGCATCTGGAACGCCGCGAACACGTGGCGTGTGCGTGCGTCGAGCACGCCGTCGGTCGGCACGTCGTAGCCGTAGCGCGCGAGCTTGAGCTGTAGCTCCCGCACGTCGACGGGCGCGTGCGGATCGCGACCACCGAGCCGCGCAGCCACGGTCGCATCGTCCGGCCACGCACCGACACCGGCCTGCGCGAGCGCATGCCACGGAAACAGCGGCCCCGGATCGATCTTGCGTTGCGGCGCGATGTCGCTGTGCCCGACCACTCGCGTCGGCGGAATCCGGTAGCGCGCGACGATGTCCTTCGACAGGCGGGTCAATGCGTCGACCTGCCCGGGTGGGTAGGGCTGCCACGTGCGATTCTGCGGATCGAGCGGGCCGCGGTTCACGTTCTCGATGCCGATCGACACCGCGTTCAGCTCGGTCGCGCCCTGCCACGCGCTGACGCCCGCGTGCCATGCGCGTTGCGCTTCCGGAACGAGCTGGTAGACAACGGGCATGCCGCGCTCGGTGCGCGGCTGCGGCGGGATGACGTAATGCACGCTGACCGAATCGCCCGTCAGCGTGCGCAGCGATTTCGCCTCGTCGCTTTCGGTGTAATGCATCACGAGAAAGCGGATCCGCGAATCGGCACCGCGCGCGTGCAGGCCGGTGTCAGCGTAGTAGGTGCCGCGTTCGACGAGCGACGGCGACGTACAGGCCGCCAGCAGGCACAGCACGGCGCACGACGCGCCAATTCGAAACAAGGTCATCGGTCGCGGGCTCCGGGGAGCCGCGTGCGGCATCGCATCGCCGCACGCGTCGTTCGGATCATCGAGGCCCGCGCGTGTCGCGCGGGACAGGTTGCGTCAGCCCTTCACGCGCCGCTGGCGCACGGCTTCGTACAGGCACACGCCGCTGGCGACCGACACGTTCAGGCTCTCCACGCTGCCGGCCATCGGGATGCTCATCACTTCGTCGCAGGTATCGCGCGTCAGCCGGCGCATGCCTTCGCCTTCCGCACCCATCACGAGCGCGACGGGGCCGTCGAGCTTCGTTTCGTAGAGCGTCGCCGACGCCTCGTCCGACGTGCCGATGACCCACACACCGGCTTCCTTCAGCTCGCGCAGCGCGCGGGCGAGGTTCGTCACCGTGATGTACGGCACCGTATCGGCTGCGCCGCTCGCGACCTTGGCCGCGGTCGCGTTCAGGCCGACCGCACGGTCGCGCGGCGCGATCACTGCATGCGCGCCGGCCGAATCGGCGACACGCAGGCATGCGCCGAGGTTGTGGGGATCGGTGACGCCGTCGAGCACGAGCAGCAGCGCGGGACCCTGGATGCCGTCGAGCAGTTCCGACAGGTTCTGCGCGAGCGGCACGTCCTCGACGCGTGCGACGACGCCCTGATGGCGCTCGGTGTGCGCCAGGCCCCACAGGCGCGTTTCGTCGGCCGCGATCAGCCGCACGCCCGCTTCCTTCGCGGTGTGCAGGAAGTCCTGCATGCGGCGGTCGCGGCGCGTCTGGTCGTACAGCACCTCCGCAACCGTCGATGCATCGTGCCGCAAACGTGCGGTCACCGCATGAAAACCGTAAAGAACCTTCAGACGTGACATGACTGGAACAACCTTCGATCAAACGTGCGGCCGCACGACGTGCGCAGCCGCGATCCATGGAAAAGGAAAGCGCCGCGTGGCCGGCCGATGACCGGTGACGCGGCGTCTCTCGATACTGCAGGGCATGCGCGTGCGCCGCCCCGAACGCTCAATACTTCTTGCGGGCGTGCGTCTTCTTCGCAGTCGGCTTCGCCGGCGCACCGCCACCGCCGCCGCCGCCGCCGCCCTTCTTCTTCGCGGCGGAACGCGCGGCGCGCGCGTCCTTCACCGCGACGCTCGGCGCGCTCGCGGCCTTCTTGCGACGCGGAGCGGACTCCTCCGCCTGCGGCAGCGCGCGCACGCGCGGACCGTTGCCGTTACCGCTGCCGTTACGCTCGGCGCCGGCGGCAGCCGGCGCAGGCGACGGACGCGGCGCCTTCACCGGCGTATCGCGCACGAGACGGAAATCGATCTTGCGCGCATCGAGATCGACGCGGCTCACCTGCACGCGCACGCGATCCGACAGGCGATAGCGGATCCCCGTTCGTTCGCCGCGCAGCTCGTTCTTGATCTCGTCGTACTGGAAGTAGTCCGAGCCGAGTTCCGTCACATGCACGAGCCCTTCGATGAACAGCGTGTCGAGCTGCACGAAGATGCCGAACGACGTCACGCCGTTCACCATCCCGCCGTACTCCTCGCCGAGCTTGTCGCGCATGAAGTAGCACTTGAGCCACGCTTCGACGTCACGCGACGCTTCGTCCGCACGACGCTCGTTCGCCGAGCAGTGCAGGCCGAGCTCTTCCCAGATCGCCGTGTTCGAACGCGAGCGGCCGCGCGATTCGTCGTCGGCCTGCTGCATTGCGCGCGCGCGCGGCGACAGCGCCGTGTTCAACTCGAAGCCTTCCGGCGCCTTCGGCACGTACTTCTTGCCGGACAGGATCGCGTAGATCGCACGGTGCGTGAGCAGGTCGGGATAGCGGCGAATCGGGCTCGTGAAGTGCGCGTACGCCTCGTAGGCGAGACCGAAGTGGCCGATATTGTCCGGGCTGTAGACGGCCTGCTGCATCGAACGCAGCAGCATCGGCTGCAGCATTTGCGCATCGGGCCGGTCGCGGATCTGCGCCATCAGCGCCGCGTAGTCGCTCGCATGCGGCTTGTCGCCGCCGCCGAGCGACAGGCCCATCCCGCGCAGGAAGGCGCGCAGGTTCTCGAGCTTCTCCGGCGTCGGCCCCGCGTGCACGCGGTACAGGCCCGGATGCTTGTTGCGCTTCAGGAAATCGGCCGCGCAGACGTTCGCGGCCAGCATGCATTCCTCGATCAGCTTGTGCGCATCGTTGCGCTGGCGCGGCACGATCTGTTCGATCTTGCCCTGCGAGTTGCAGACGATGTAGGTCTCGGTCGTGTCGAAATCGATCGCACCGCGCTTCTGGCGTGCAGCGAACAGCGACTTGTAGACGCCGTACAGGTCCTGCAGGTGCGGCAGCAGATCGGCGCGACGCGCGGCCTCCGGCCCCTTCGTGTTCGACAGCACGGCGGCGACTTCGGTGTACGTCAGGCGCGCCGCCGAATGGATCACGGCCGGATAGAACTGGTACGCCTTGATCTCGCCGCGCGCGGTGATCACCATGTCGCACGCGAGCACGCAGCGGTCGACGTGCGGATTCAGCGAGCACAGGCCGTTCGACAGTTTTTCCGGCAGCATCGGGATCACGCGGCGCGGGAAATACACCGACGTGCTGCGCTCGAGCGCATCGGCATCGAGCCCGGTGCCCGGCTGTACGTAGTGCGACACATCGGCGATCGCGACGATCAGCCGGAAGCCGTCGCCGCGGCCGACCTTGACCGGCTCGCAGTAAACGGCGTCGTCGAAGTCGCGGGCGTCCTCGCCGTCGATCGTCACGAGCGGCACGTCGCGCAGGTCGACGCGGAAACGCAGGTCGGTCGGCCGCACCTTGTCGGGCAGCGCAGCGGCTTCGTCGAGCGCCGGCTGGCTGAATTCGTGCGGCACGCCGTACTTGCGCACCGCGATCTCGATTTCCATGCCCGGATCGTCGATGTCGCCGAGCACTTCCACGACACGGCCGAGCGGCTGCGAATGACGGCTCGGGAAATCGGTCAGCTCGACGACGACGACTTGACCGACCTTCGCCTTCTTCACGTTCTGCGTGATCAGGATGTCGTGGCCGATGCGCTTGTCTTCCGGCGCGACGATCAGCGCGCCGTTCTCGTTGAGCAGACGGCCGATCACGCGCTTGTTCGCGCGCTCGGTGACTTCGACGACATGCCCTTCCGGACGACCGCGGCGATCGTAGCCGACGATCCGCGCGAGCACGCGATCGTTGTGCATCACCTTCTGCATTTCGCCGTTCGGCAAAAACAGGTCGTCCTGACCGTCGTCGCGGATCACGAACCCGTAGCCGTCGCGATGCCCCTGCACGCGCCCGGCGACGAAGTTCGACGGATGAGTCAACTGGTAATGGCCGCGCTTGTCGAGGCGGATCTGGCCGTCGCGTTCCATCGCGGCGACACGCCGGAAGAACCCCTCGCGCTCCTGACGCTTGATCGACAGTGCTTCGGCGATGTCGTTGGCGGCCAGCGGCGCGTCGCTCGTACGCAGCACGCCGAGAATTTCTTCACGGCTCGGAATGGGGTACGGATATTTGCTCAAGGGTTTGTCGATGGTTGTTCTCGTTGCGTTGATTGATGGTGCACGGCATCAACATAGAGGTGTCCGTCAGACAGTTCTATATTGACGGCGGCGGCCCATTCTATCACCCGCCTGTGTCGCCAAATGACGGGAATGCCGCCGGCAGGCGCGATGGCAGCCGGTTTACGATGCATCGCAAAAAAGTGTTGACACGAATAATTGGGGCGCTATAATTTCGCTTCTTTGCAGCAAGCAGCTCACTGCAAAACGTGCCCAGGTGGCGGAATTGGTAGACGCACTAGGTTCAGGTCCTAGCGGTGGCAACATCGTGGAGGTTCGAGTCCTCTCCTGGGCACCATCTGTATTTTGAAAAGGTCGGCTTCTAGCCGGCCTTTTTTCATTTCCGCGCCCGCATCGCGATGCGGCCGTCATCGGCCTTATGTCCGCCGTTCCGATCGATAGCAGAATTAATCGGTTATCAATCGCCCTTCCCGTTGTTACGTTAGCCGCCTTGCTTGCAACGTATCCAACGAGGAGCACGCTTCATGACGTCGATGAACCGCCGCGCGTTCGCGCGCGCGATGCTGGCCGCAGGCCTCACCGCCGCAGGCGTCCGGGTGCGCGCCGAAAATGCGCCTGCCGCCCTGCGCATCGGCTATCAGAAGTCGTCGACGCTCATCACGCTGCTGAAGACACGCGGCACGCTCGAACAGGCGCTGACACCGCTCGGCCTGCGTGTGTCATGGCATGAATTCGCGAGCGGATTGCCGCTGACCGAAGCACTCAACGTCGGCGCCGTCGACTTCAGCGCCGACGTGGCCGATACGGTTCCAGTCTTTGCGCAAGCCGCACATGCGCGCTTCGTGTACGTCGCGCAGGAAGCACCTTCGCCGAAGGCACAGGCGATCGTCGTCAAGCAGGACAGCACGCTGCGCACTCTCGCCGACCTCAAGGGCAAGCGCATCGCGGTCACGAAGGCGGCCGGCAGCCATTACCTGCTGCTTGCCGCACTCGCACGCGCGAAACTCGCGCCCGCCGATGCCGCGATCCACTACCTGACACCCGCAGACGGCCGCGCCGCATTCGAGCGCGGCAGCGTGGACGCATGGATCACCTGGGATCCTTATGTCGCATCGGTCGACAGGAATCCCGACGTTCGGATTCTGGCCGACGGCGACGGACTCGCGTCGTACCAGCGCTACTACCTTGCATCGAGCAGTTTCGCTGCTGCGCGGCCCGACGTCGTCCAGATCCTGTTCGACCAGTTGTCGCAGGCCGGCACGTGGCTGCGCGACCATCCGCAGGAGGCCGCGGAAACGCTCGCGCCGATCTGGGGGCTCGACGCTGCGACGATCGCACGCGCGAACGCGCGACGCAGCTACCTCGTCCGCGCCGTGGCCGCGCAAAACTTCGGCGAACAGCAGAAGATCGCCGACACGTTCCTCGCGGCCGGACTGCTGCCCGCCCGCGTCGATACCGGCCAGGCGCAGCGCTGGAATTTCACGGCGAAACGTGCGGAGCCGGTCCACGCATGAAGGCCCGCCACGCACGGGCGCCATATTTTTATCGCTTCGGATGAAATTGTGTTGACAGACTCCGCCGACACGCTAGAATAGCGGTCTTCGCACTGCAGCAAGCGAAACGTGCCCAGGTGGCGGAATTGGTAGACGCACTAGGTTCAGGTCCTAGCGGTGGCAACATCGTGGAGGTTCGAGTCCTCTCCTGGGCACCACTCGATTGAGAAAAAAGGTCGGCTTCTAGCCGGCCTTTTTTCATTTCCGGCACCGGAATCGATGTGCATGCGCGCACCGACATCGATGACTTACGTTCGCCGCCACGCGCTTGCACGCACTGCCCGCCCCGCCCGAACACGCCCGACCAATTATTTTCGTTCGCGACCTCAAATAGTGTTGACAGCCTCGATAGACGCGCTATAATTTCCCTTCTTTGCAGCAAGCAGCTCACTGCAAAACGTGCCCAGGTGGCGGAATTGGTAGACGCACTAGGTTCAGGTCCTAGCGGTGGCAACATCGTGGAGGTTCGAGTCCTCTCCTGGGCACCACTCGATTGAGAAAAAAGGCCGGCTTTTAGCCGGCCTTTTTTCATTTCCGGCGCCAGAATCGCACCTCGCCCCGATCACGCGCACCGCGTGCCGGATGCCGCCTCTCGCCATCTTCGCGTACGGACATACCGCTTCGGTTTCCGCGACCAGCGCACGCGCGATCATCAAGATCGACGCCCGGCATGCCGACCTCGACATCCAGTTCGATCTCGAACAGGCCATCCGACGGATCGCGCTGAATCGTTGCGCTCGCCGAGATCGCCAGATCCGTCGGCAGGCGAATCCTGTGCTTCATCGCGACCAGCGTCAGCGCACCGTGAAAACATGCCGCAAACCCGGCGGCAAACACCTGCTCCGGGTTCGTGCCGCCGCGCGCACCACCCAATTCCATCGGCAAACGCAACGACAGTTCGCGTTCGCTCGATGCCACGCGCGCGCCCGGACGATCGGCCGTGCGCCGATTCGCCACCGGTGACGACGACCGTCGTCGTGTAAAGCAGCAGCGGCTCGCTGCCGGCAAGCGATCAGGCAACGACACTGAAGGTCGTGTCGTGCGTTGCATGGGTTTCTCGCGGAAGAAGACACGGCGCGATCCCGATCGCACCATGCCGGATGTTCAAGAGCGATTCCGAACCGTACGATCCCGCACCGCCGGGCTTCGCCTCGTGCGGGTTACGGCGATACGTGCAATCCCGCGGGAAATCGTGGCGTGCTGGTCCATCCCGGCTCATCAGACGAATGCCACATTTCCCGATTTCCAGGCACTCGCGATCGATCCCCGGTTCCCCATGCCGGCACGTACCCTCCCCGTCACAAGACAAAACCGGGATTTCCCTAGGCTGACATGCCGGCGCTCACGCGGTTAAATAAATCAACGTGATTTATTTAATGCGCCGCCAAGCGGTGCGACATGGAAGGAGACGCCATGAGAAGCCCGCACTTCGGCCAGGGAAGCAATTCGGCCAACGTGCGCCGTTACAACGAGCGCCTGCTGCTGAAGACGCTGCGCCGCGTGGGCAGCGCGTCGAAGGCCGACCTCGCCCGTCTCGCGAACATGACGGGCACGGCGGTCGGCAGCATCATCGAATCGCTCGCCGACGCGAAGCTGATCGAATTCGCTGGCCGCACCGAAGGCCAGCGCGGCCAGCCCGCCTCGTTGATCCGCCTCGACCCGCGCGGCGCGTTCGGCATCGGCGTCCATCTCGACCGGATGCGCATCGAGACCGCGCTCGTCAACTTTGCAGGCGACGTGCTCGGCCGACGCTCGCACGACACGCTGCTGCCGCCCCCCGCCGACGTGCTCGAAATCGTGCGTCACGACATCGGCGCGATGCAGGCCCTGCTCCCCGACCATGAACGCGCGCGCCTGACCGGCATCGGCGTCGCGCAGCCCTACAACCTCGGCGCGTGGATGCGCGAGCTGGGCCTCGCGCCCGACACGTTCCGTACATGGGAAGACGTCGATTTCGCGGCCGACCTCGGCCGCACGCTGTCGCTGCCGGTCTTCGGCGAAAACGACGGCAACGCGGCCGCGATCGCCGAACTGTTCTACGGATACGGCCGGCAGTGCGACGATTTCGTCTACCTGTTCATCGGGCCGGCGATCGGCGGCGGCATCGCGATCGATGGCGACTGCCTGCGCGGCGTGACCGGCAATGCGGGCGACATCGCCGTGATTCCGGTACCGCCGAGCCGGCTCGCCTCCGCACCGCCGCCGCGCGGCCCGTGGGACATCCTGCTCGCGCGCGCGTCGCTGCATGCACTCGTGCGCCATCTGCGCCATCACGGCGAGACGGTCGACAACCGCGCCGATCTCGAAGCATGCATCGCCCGCGGCCTGCCGGCCGTCGACGAATGGATCGACGATTGCGTCGACGCGCTTGCGCCCGCGTTGCGCGCGGTGCTGTGCGTGGTCGATGCGCCGGTGGTCGTGCTCGACGCCGACACCGATGCGGGCCTGCTCGACGCGGTCACGACGCGCCTGCGCTCGGCGCTGGTCGCCACCGCGCCCGAAGCGCGCGGCACGCCGACGCTCGTACGCGGTACGTTCGGTGCCGACGCCGGCGCGATCGGCGCGGCCACGCTGCCGATGTTCTTCAACTTCTCCCCGCGGGCCGGCATCCTCAAGGGCGCCCGCACCGACTCGCAGGAGGTCAACCATGTCGCGATCTGAGTCGCCCCGTCCTTTGCTCGAGATGCGCGGGATCAGCAAGACGTTCCCGGCCGTACGCGCGCTCGACAACGTCAGCCTGACCGTCTATCCCGGCGAGATCCATTCGCTGATGGGCGAGAACGGCGCGGGCAAATCGACGTTGATGAAGATCCTGTCGGGCGCGTATCGCGCCGATGCCGGCGGCGAGATCCTGATCGACGGCGAACGCATCGACATCGACAGCCCGCTCGCCGCGCGCGATGCCGGCGTCGCGGTGATCTACCAGGAGCTGTGCCTGTCGCCGAACCTGACCGTCGCGGAAAACATCTACATCGGCCGCGAACTGCGGCGCGGCAACCGGCGCTGGGGCACGATCGACCGCGCGGCGATGGCGCGCGGCTGCCAGGACGTGCTCGCGCGCCTGGGTGCGCCGTTCGGGCCCGACACGCTCGTCGATACGCTGTCGATCGCCGAACAGCAGCTCGTCGAAATCGCGCGCGCCGTGCACACCCGCGCCCGCATCCTTGTGATGGACGAACCGACCACTCCGCTGTCGTCGCGCGAGACGGAACACCTGTTCAGCCTGATCCGCCAGTTGCGCGAGGAAGGCCTCGCGATCATCTACATCAGTCACCGGATGGCGGAGATCTACGAACTGTCCGACCGCGTGTCGGTACTGCGCGACGGCGCGTACGTCGGTACGCTCGAACGCGCCTCGCTGTCGGCCGATCGGCTCGTCGCGATGATGGTCGGCCGCGACATTTCCGGCTTCTACAAGAAGGAGCACGCGCAGTACGACCCCGGCCACCTGCTGCTGTCGGTCCGCGACATCGCCGACGGCGCACGCGTGCGCGGCTGCAGCCTCGACCTGCACACCGGCGAAGTACTCGGCGTCGCGGGGCTCGTCGGCGCGGGCCGCACGGAACTCGCGCGGCTGATCTTCGGCGCCGAACCGCGCGTGCGCGGCGACGTGAAGCTGGGCGACCGCACGTTCGGCGCACACTCGCCGCGCGACGCGATCGACGCGGGGCTCGTCTACCTGACCGAGGACCGCAAGCGCCAGGGCCTGTTCCTCGACATGAGCGTGCGCGACAACATCAACATCTCGGTATGCAACCGTGACGCCCGGCTCGGCGCACTCGACCTCGCACGCGGCGCCGAACGTGCGCGCGACGCGATCGCGTCGTTGTCGATCCGCGTCCCCCACGCGAACGTCAACGTCGGCGCGCTGTCCGGCGGCAACCAGCAGAAAGTGCTGCTGTCGCGGCTGCTCGAGACGAAGCCGCGCGTGCTGATCCTCGACGAACCGACGCGCGGCGTCGACATCGGCGCGAAATCCGAGATCTACCGGATCATCAACGAACTGGCCCGTGCCGGCGTGGGTGTGATCGTGATCTCGAGCGAGCTTCCGGAAATCATCGGCGTCGCGGATCGCGTGCTCGTGATGCGCGAAGGCGAGATCGCAGGCGAACTCGGCGGCCACACGCACACGCCCATCACGCAGGAAGCGATCATCGCGCTCGCCACCGGCTCGCAGGCCGAACTCGCGGACGCGCACTGAGCCCGCCCCTTCATTTCACTCTTACATTCAGGTTACCGAAATGATCAACCCGACCAAGCAGCGGAACCTCGCTTCCGCGACGGCCCATCCGGTGGCCAACCGTACGCCCCTGATGCGCGGCGCCGATCATCGCGCCCGCATGCAATCGCTGATCCGCACGGCCGGCATGCTGCCGGTGCTGCTGATCCTGTGCGTCGGCTTCGGCTTCCTGACCGACGGCTTCTTCACGCTGCAGAACCTGTCGATCGTCACGCAGCAGGCATCGATCAACATCGTGCTCGCGGCCGGCATGACCTTCGTGATCCTGACGGGCGGCATCGACCTGTCGGTCGGCTCGGTGCTCGCCGCTGCGGCCGTCGCCGCGCTGCTCGCGTCGACGATTCCCGGCTGGGGCTGGCTCGGCGTGCCGTTCGCACTCGTCGTCGGCCTCGTGTTCGGCGCAATCAACGGCGGGCTGATCTCGTTCCTGCGCCTGCCGCCGTTCATCGTCACGCTCGGCGCGATGACGGCCGTGCGCGGCGTCGCGCGCCTGATCGGCAACGACACGACCGTGTTCAATCCGCAACTGCCGTTCGCGTTCATCGGCAACGGCTCGATCCTCGGCGTGCCGTGGCTCGTCGTGATCGCATGCGCGGTGATCGCGATCTCGTGGTTCATCCTGCGCCGCACGGTGCTCGGGATGCGGATCTATTCGGTCGGCGGCAATCCGGAAGCCGCACGCCTGTCGGGCATCAACGTGCGGGCGATCCAGATGTTCGTCTATGCGGCGTCGGGGCTGCTGGCCGGCCTCGGCGCGGTGATGTCGGCCGCGCGGCTCTATGCGGCCAACGGCCTGCAGCTCGGCCAGTCCTACGAACTCGACGCGATCGCCGCGGTGATCCTCGGCGGCACGAGCTTCGTCGGCGGCGTCGGCTCGATCGTCGGCACGCTGATCGGCGCGCTGATCATCGCCGTCCTGACGAACGGCCTCGTGCTGCTCGGCGTGTCCGACATCTGGCAGTACATCATCAAGGGGCTCGTGATCATCGGCGCCGTTGCGCTCGATCGCTATCGCCAGCGCGATTCCGCGCGCACCTGATCCCTTCCCGTCGATTCCACCTTGCGGCGCAGGCCGGACCGCCTGCGCCCGTTCGCCAACCAACCTCACGGAGACACCACGACATGTTCAAGCACACCGCCGCCCTGACCGCCGTCGCCTGCGCGCTCGCCTTCGGCGCTGCCGCCGCCCATGCGGCCGACAAGCCGCTCAAATCGATCGGCGTCACGGTCGGGTCGCTCGGCAACCCGTACTTCGTCACGATCGTCAAGGGCGCCGAAGCACGCGCGAAGCAGCTCAATCCGAATGCGAAGGTCACGGCCGTCTCGGCCGACTACGACCTGAACAAGCAGTTCACGCAGATCGACAACTTCATCTCCGCACACGTCGACATGATCCTGCTCAACGCAACCGATCCGAAGGCGATCGAACCGGCGGTGAAGAAGGCGCAGGCGGCCGGCATCACGGTCGTCGCGATCGACGTCGCCGCGGCCGGCGCGAATGCGACCGTACAGACCAACAACGTGAAGGCCGGCGAACTCGCGTGCGACTACATCGCGAAGAAGCTCAACGGCAAGGGCAACGTGATCATCGAGAACGGCCCGCAGGTATCGGCCGTGATCGATCGCGTCAACGGCTGCAAGACCGTGCTCGCGAAAAACGCCGGCATCAAGCTGCTGTCGAGCGATCAGGACGGCAAGGGCTCGCGCGAAGGCGGGATGAACGCGATGCAAGGCTACCTGACGCGCTTTCCGAAGCTCGACGCGGTGTTCACGATCAACGACCCGCAGGCGATCGGCAGCGACCTCGCCGCGAAGCAACTGAACCGTCCGGGCATCGTGATCACGTCGGTCGACGGCGCACCCGACATCGAAGTCGCGCTCAAGTCCAACACGCTCGTGCAGGCGTCGTCGAGCCAGGATCCGTGGGCGATGGCGCAGCAGGCCGTGAACGTCGGCTACGGGATCATGAACGGCCAGAAGCCGGCCAATCCGATGATCCTGATCGAGCCGACGCTCATCACGCGCGACAACGTGAAGACCTACAAGGGCTGGAGCACGCCGCGCTGATCGCGCCGCCCCGCTGCCCGCCGAACCCGGGCGGTGCAGGGCCGCGCCGCCATGCGAGACGGCCCGCACTGCCCGCTTTCTTGGATCAACCGCCGTACGGCCGTGCGCAACGCCACGGCACAAGGTTTCGACATGACGACGACGTTCCCCCGCCTGATCGTATTCGGCGAAGCGCTGACCGATTTCATCCGCGACGACGCACAGCACTGGCACAGCGTCGCTGGCGGCTCATGCTGGAACGTCGCACGCGTCGGCGCGCGGCTCGCCGTGCCGACGGCCTTCGCCGGCACGGTCAGCCGCGACACCTTCGGCGACGAGCTGATGCGCAAGAGCGCCGACGCCGGGCTCGACATGCGCTTCATCCGGCAGGTCGACCGCGCGCCGCTGCTCGCGATGGTCGTGTCGAAGCAGCCGCCCCACTATTTCTTCATCGGCGAGAACAGCGCCGATCTCGCATTCGATCCGGCCGACCTGCCCGCCGGATCCTTCGACGCGGCAGAGATCGTGCACGTCGGCTCGCTCGGCGTCGTGCGCGAGCCGCTCGCGTCACGCCTGATCGAGGTCGCACAGGCCGCGCGTGCGGCCGGCAAGCGGATTTCGTTCGACCCGAACTTCCGGGCGCCGATGGCTGCGCCGTCGTATCGCGACACGCTGCGCCGGCTGGCCGCGCTCGCCGACTGGATCAAGGTATCCGACGAAGATCTGCGCGGGCTGTTTCCCGAACTCGACGAGGCGGCCGCGCTCGCGCAACTGCGCGAATGGGCGCCCGACGCGACGATGCTCGTCACGCACGGCGCATCGGGCATGCAACTCCTGCATCGCGACACCGTGCTGTTCCAGCCCGCATTCCCGACCGAAGTCGCCGACACGGTCGGTTGCGGCGACGCGAGCGTCGGCGGCTGGCTCGCGAGCCAGCTTACGCGCCCCGATGCGGCGGCCGTCGAACATCTGCGCTACGCGGCCGCCTGCGCGTCGGTGGCCTGCGCGCATGCAGGCGCCTATGCGCCGACGGCCGGGGAAGTGGCCGGCATGATCGATCGCACGGCCAGCGCCGCCGCGCTTTCGCAATAGACGGCGCCGTCGCGCCACAGTGTCAGGCGGCGGTCGTTCCGCCGCTGCCGTCCGGCGGCATGCCTGCCGTCAGCAGTTGCAGGCTCTCGTCGACGCTCAGTTCCGACATCGCGTCGTCGTGCAGCGTATCGTCCGCCGCGCGGCGCAGCGCATGCAACGCATGCACCTTGAGCCGGACGATCGCGAGCCGCAATCCGCGCGCCGCGCATTCGGCGGCAAAGGTACGCAACGATTCGATCGTCGTACCGTCGACATCCGGCGTTTCCTCGAGACTCAGCATCACGGTATGCGTGTCCGGCGCGGCCTTCATCAGCGCACGCACGCGATTCAGCATCCGGTCCGCATTCGCGAAGAACAGTTGCGCCTCGGGCCGCACGATCAGCACGCCCGGCACCGGCTTCGCGTCGGCATGGCTCGCGACGTCGACGAAGTCGTGGCTGTCGCGCAGCCGGCCGAGCACGCTGACGTTCGGTTCGGACAGCTTGCGCAGCGTCAGCAGCAGGCTCACGCCGATGGCCGCGAGCAAGCCGTGCAGCACGCCGAGCACGAGTACCGCGAGCAGCGCCGCGATTACCACGAGCCGGTCGCGATGCCACGCCCAGTACGGCCGGAACACGGACGGATGCAGCGAGTGGCTGACCGCGAAGATCACGATGGCGGCAAGCACGGGCTCCGGCGTGCGCGCGAGTTGCGGCAGCAGCAGCCAGACGATCAGCGCGACCACGCCGGCCGCCCACAGGCCGGCAAAGCGCGACTGCGCACCGGCCGCCTCGTTCGCCGACGTCGCCGAATAGCCGGCGCCCACCGGCATCCCGTGCAGCAGCCCCGACACGAGGTTCGCGCAGCCGAGCGCCACGAGGTCGCGGTTCGGCGACACGGTATCGCCATGCTTGAGCGCAAAGTTGCGGATCGAACCGTACGACTCCGCATACAGGATCAGCATCAGCGCGAACGCGAGTTCGACCGTCTGCATCCACGCGTTGCGGTCGAGATGCGGCAGGCCGAATTCGAGGTGCCGGAAGTCGATATGGCCGACGATCGCGATCCCGTATCGCTGCCAGTCGATCGCATAGCCGGCCGCGATCGACAGCACGATCACGACGAGCGTCGCGGGCACGCGCGAGCGGCGCCCGAGCGCGAACAGCAACGCCAGCGCGAGCGCACCGAGCACGACGCTCGCGAGGTTCGCATGCGGCGCGCCGGTGATCAGGTCGAGCGCGACGCGCGGCGCATCGCTGTGCTGCACGGAAATCGCGAGGATCTTCGGCAACTGCTTGATGACGATCGTCAGCGCGAGACCGAACGTGAAGCCGCGCAGCACCGGCCGTGCGACGAAATCCGACATGCCGCCGAGCCGCGCGGCGCCCGCGAGGATGAACAGCACGCCCGTCATCGCAACGAGCGCCGCCGCGAGCGCGAGCTGCGCGGCCAGCGCCATCCCCGACTCGGCGAGCACGGTTGCCGCGAGCACCGCGGCCGACGACGACGTCGACGACACGATCGCGAAGCGGCTGCTGCCCGTCAGCGCATAGACGACGAGCCCCGACAGCAGCGCGATCAGGCCGGCCTGCGGCGGCAGGTTGGCGAGCCCCGCATACGCGACCGCTTCGGGAATCAGCAGCCCGGCGATCGACAGGCCGGCCAGCGCATCGAGGCCGATGCGCCGCCTGGGCGGCGGCGAAGCCGCATCGAGCGCGGCGAAATGGTCCGCATGCTGCGGGCCGGCGTCGGGGCGGATCGGGGCAGTCGTCATGAGCGGTCGGCGCCGTGCGCCGGTCAGGGTTTGACGGCGATGACGCCCGACCAGCCGGGCAGATAGCGCGCATCCTGCTCGTGTGCGCGATGCAGCGCGACGTCGAGCGCCTTCGCGAAATTCTTGCGGATCTGGTCGAGCGACACGTGCTGGCGCAGGTAATCGGCCCACAGGAATTCGCTGAACGGCGTTGCGTCCTTCGCATAGCCGCCCGCCGTGCGCAGCTCGCCGGCGAGGCTGCGGTACGGATCGTCCTCGAGCCCCGTCAGCGCCTTCGGCAAGTGCGCATAGTCGCGCCGCGAGCCGTCCGCGCCGAACGGATGCACCCACTGGTTGTGTTCCATCATCCGCCAGAAGATCGTGTCGTCGAGCCACGACAGATCCTTCAGCAGCATCGCGTTCACGCGCGACTCGCCCTCCTCGATCAGCGCGAGGCCGAGGTGGTGATGATCGGTGATGTAGTGCATCCCGTCCGGGCCGAGGATCGCCGGGAACCAGTGCGATTCGATCGCGGCCTTGCGCGCACGCTTGTTGAGCGCCTTCCAGTGCTTGCGCTTCGCCTTGACTTCGCGATAGCCGACCGTCATCTGCGTCGGACGCAACGCGTCGAGCCGGACGGGAATGAGATGAACGTCGTTGCCGAGTGCCATGGTCGTACCCCATGTTGCGAAATTCCGGCAACGATACTCCTGATCGCGCGAGCCGTTAATACGTCATGACCTCGATACGCGTGCGGTTGACGATCTCTGACACCCGCCGCGCGCACGACGCGGCGTTACGTGCGCAGATCGTTGCGTTCGAGACGATGGCGAATGTAAGGAATGCCGTCGTTCACGACGCTCACGCGGCGCATCCCGAGCTTGTGCGCAACGTTCAGCGAGCCGCTGTTGGCTTCCGCGATGTCGGCGATCACGCGCGGCAGGCGCACGGTGTCGAACGCGTGCCGCACGACGGCCTGCGCGGCCTCGCTCGCGATACCGCGCCCCCAGGTCGCGCGCACGAGCCGCCAGCCGATCTCGACGTCGTGCGCCCCGTCCACATAGTCGGGAATCAGCAGGATCCAGCCGACGAATGCATCGGGCGCCGTCTTCTCGAAGATCGACCAGTAGCCGAGGCCCGGCGGATAGTCGCGCGTGATCCGGTGCGTGACGAAGCGGCGATGCTCGACGGGGTCGTGCCACGGGCCCGCGATGTGCCGCGTGACCTCTGGATCGCGATCCATCGCGACGCACGCATCGAGATCGGCCAGCACGCGCGGACGCAGCCACAGCCTGGCTGTTTCGAGCACGGGCAATTCGGCGGCGGAACGTTCATTCATCCGGACTCCTGATTCGGTGACGATGCGCATCGAACGCATTACAGAATGGATACAAAAAGCCTTCCGGAATGATACAGACACCTGTCGCGGGTCTCGCGCGGCCCCGTTTCCGTTTCCGAAACAGTTCATTTCGTAGGGATTATTCCCGATTCGGGGGTATCGCGCCCCGCATCGCGCAGCGCGGACGCCTACACTCGATCCATGCCCCCGCGCCGCGCGCCGGCCGGGCCGGCATCCGCATGCACAATCCGCATGCACATCGTGCGCGCACAAGCCAACGTGGAGACCTCGGACATGAGCTGGACCCGCGAACAACGCAACGTCACGATCGCCGCCTACCTGGGCTGGACGCTCGATGCGTTCGATTTTTTCCTGATGGTTTTCGTGCTGAAGGATATCGCCGCGGAATTCGCGTCGACGATCCCCGCGGTCGCGTTCGCACTCACACTGACGCTCGCGATGCGCCCGCTCGGCGCGCTGATCTTCGGCCGGCTTGCAGACCGCTTCGGGCGCCGCCCGACACTGATGGTCAATATCGCGTGCTACTCGCTGCTCGAACTTGCGTCGGGTTTCGCGCCGAGCCTCACCGCGCTGCTCGTACTGCGCGCGCTGTTCGGCATCGCGATGGGCGGCGAATGGGGCGTCGGCTCCGCGCTGACGATGGAGACCGTGCCGACCCATGCGCGCGGCTTCGTGTCGGGACTGCTGCAGGCCGGCTACCCGAGCGGCTACCTGCTCGCGTCCGTCGTGTTCGGCCTGTTCTACCAAACCATCGGCTGGCGCGGCATGTTCATGGTCGGCGTGCTGCCCGCGCTGCTCGTGCTGTACGTCCGGGCGCACGTGCCCGAATCGCCGGCGTGGAAGCAGATGGAGAAGCGCCCGCGCCCGAGCCTCGGCGCCACGCTGAAGCAGAACTGGAAGCTCACGATCTACGCGATCGTGCTGATGACCGCGTTCAACTTCTTCTCGCACGGTACGCAGGATCTCTATCCGACCTTCCTGCGCGAACAGCATCACTTCGATCCGCATACCGTGTCGGGGATCACGATCGTGCTCAACATCGGCGCGATCGTCGGCGGCCTGTCGTTCGGTGCGATCTCGGAGCGGATCGGCCGGCGCCGCGCGGTCTTCATCGCCGCGTTGATCGCATTGCCCGTGCTGCCGCTGTGGGCGTTCTCGAGCGGCCCGGTTGCGCTCGCAGCAGGCGCGTTCCTGATGCAGATCTCGGTACAGGGCGCGTGGGGCGTGATTCCGGTTCACCTGAACGAGATCTCGCCCGACGAAATCCGGGCCACCTTCCCCGGCGTCGTCTATCAGCTCGGCAACCTGCTCGCGTCCGGCAACGCGACGATGCAGGCGTCGCTCGCCGTTTCGAACGGCAACAACTACGGCTTCGCGCTCGCGCTCGTGGCCGGCATCGTCGCCGTTGCGATCGCCGTGCTGATCCTGTTCAGCCGCGAACGGCGCGGTATCGACATGACGCAATCGGTCAATACGCGTAGCACGGTCGGCTAAACCCGCACCTTGCGGCACCGCATCATCGCGCGCGCCCCGTCCCGCCGGGGTCGCGCACCGCACTTTCCGCATTCGCACATCGAACTAGAGGAATTTGTCCAGATTCCCCGCTTGCCCGCTCCGCCCGCGATTTTTTATCTTAATAAAAACGACTGTTTGAATCAGATAATCAAATCACCTGTTCGCGGCCGGGAAACCGGCATGGGAGGCGGAACATGGCAGTAAGTCAGGAGGGGCGGCCATCCGCGGGACGGCCGTCCGGGGCACGGTCATCCGGCACTCGGCAGACCGGCGGGACGAAGGCGCGCATCCTCGATGCGGCCGAGGATCTCTTCATCGAGCACGGCTTCGAAGCGATGTCGATGCGGCAGATCACGTCGCGCGCGGCGGTCAACCTCGCGGCGGTCAACTACCACTTCGGCAGCAAGGAAGCGCTGATCCACGCGATGCTGTCGCGCCGGCTCGACCAGCTCAACCAGGAGCGCCTCGGCATCCTCGACCGCTTCGATGCGCAGCTCGGCACGCACATCACCTGCGAGCACGTGCTCGGCGCGATGTTCATTCCCGCGCTGAAGGCGTCGCGCAATCCCGAGCGCGGCGGGCCCGGGTTTCTCCGGCTGATCGGCCGCGCGTACACCGATCCGTCGCCGTTCGTGCGCAACTTCCTGACCGCGCACTACGCGAGCGTCGCGGGCCGCTTCTTCGACGCGTTCCAGCGCGCGTTGCCGCATCTGCCGCGCACCGAGCTCGGCTGGCGGCTGCACTTCGCGATCGGCGCACTGTCCGGCGCGCTCGCGGGCGCCGAAACGGAAAGCCTGATCGACGAGTTCTCGCAAGGACGCACGATGAACGACGTGCAGATGATCGCGCGGCTGTCGTCGCTGATCGTCGCCGCGCTGAAGGCGCCGATGCCCGACAGCGCGCAACTGTCGATCTTCGCGGCGGTACTCGACGACGCGGGTGCGAGCGAAGCGTTCGGGTTGCCGCAGTCGGGCGCGACGACCGCCGATACGGCGACGCTGCATTCCACGAACTGAGCGCGCGAAGCCACGCGCGGCTTCCTGTTCACGATTTGATTGATACGCGCGGTCATGCAGGGCGTCGAGGCGCCCGCACCGACCGGCCGCGAAGCACGGGGCATGGGCAGGCGCCGAAGCGCCCGCCTGCCCTCGCCGAGAGCCAAGACCGGAGACACGTCATGTCATCTTCCGCAGCAACCACCGCGGCCCAGGTTCCGCCGAACACCGACGGCATCTGGTACGCGTCGTACCCGCCCGGCGTCCCGCACGAAATCGACGTCGCGCAATACGCGTCGCTCGTGCAGTTCTTCGACGAATGCACGACCCGCTTCGCCGACCGCGTCGCGTACGTGAGCGCCGGCGCGTCGATGACCTATCGCACGCTCGCCCGGAAGGTCGACGCGTTCGCGTCGTACCTGCAAAGCCTCGGCGTGAAGCCGGGCGACCGCGTCGCGATCATGCTGCCGAACACGTTCCAGTATCCGGTCGCGCTGTTCGGCACGCTGAAGGCCGGCGCGATCGTCGTCAACGTGAACCCGCTCTACACCGTGCGCGAACTCGCGCACCAGCTGAAGGACAGCGGCGCGCAGACGATCGTCGTGTTCGAGAACTTCGCGCGCACGCTGCAGGATGCGCTGCCGGAAACGCAGGTGAAGAACATTGTCGTCACCGCGCTCGGCGACCTGCTCGCCGACGGCTTCAATGCGAAAGGACGCCTGATCAATTTCGTCCTGAAGTACGTGAAGAAGCTCGTGCCCGCCTATCACCTGCCGCAGGCCATCCGGCTGCGCTCCGCCCTCGCGCTCGGCGCGCGCGGCAAGCCGCAGCGCGTGCAGACGACGCGCGACGACCTCGCGTTCCTGCAGTACACGGGCGGCACGACCGGCGTCGCGAAAGGCGCGATGCTCACGCACGGCAACCTGATCGCGAACCTGCTGCAGGCAAAGGCCTGGATCGCCGACCAGGTGTCGGGCGACGTCGAAACCGTGCTCACGCCGTTGCCGCTTTATCACATCTATTCGCTGACGGTGAACGCGTTCATCTTCATGGGACTCGGCGGGCGCAACATCCTGATCGCGAACCCGCGCGACATGAAGATGGTGATGAAGATCATCCGCAACGAAACGTTCACGGGGATCACGGGCATCAACACGCTGTACAACGCGTTCCTCGACAACGAGGAATTCCGCAAGCGCGATTTCTCGAAGCTCAAGCTCGCGATGGCGGGCGGGATGGCGATGCAGCGCGCGGTCGCGGAGCGTTTCCAGCAGGTGACGGGGCGGCCGGTCGTCGAAGGCTACGGCCTCACCGAATGCTCGCCGATCGTCACGATGAATCCCGTGGACCTGAACGACATGGCCGCATTCAGCGGGTCGATCGGCCTGCCCGCGCCGTCCACCGTCGTGCGCTTTCGCCGCGAGGACGGCACCTGGGCCGCCATCGGCGAGCCGGGGGAGCTGTGCGTGCATGGCCCGCAGGTAATGCGCGGCTACTGGCAGCGCCCCGACGAGACGGCCAAGGTGATCGACGCCGACGGCTGGCTCGGCACCGGCGACATCGGCGTGATGGACGAGCGCGGCTTCATCCGCCTCATCGACCGCAAGAAGGACATGATCCTCGTGTCGGGCTTCAACGTGTATCCGAACGAGATCGAGGAAGTGCTCGTGATGCATCCCGGCATCAGCGAAGCCGCGGCAATCGGCATTCCCGACGAGGTACAGGGCGAACGGATCAAGGTGTTCGTCGTGCGCCGCGACCCGTCGCTGACGGTCGACGACGTGCTCGCGCACTGCCGCAAGAACCTGACCGGCTACAAGATGCCGAAATTCGTCGAGTTCCGCGACGCGCTGCCGCAGACCAACGTCGGCAAGATCCTGCGCCGCGCGCTGCGCGACGAGGAACTCGCCAAGATCAAGGCCGCGAAGCAAGGCTGAACGATCCATCGCTCCGGGAGATGCTGTCGATGAACGAAGGAATGAAGCGCCGTACGCGGCATGCCGCCACGGCAGCCGCTTGCGTGCTGTCGCTCGCACACGCGGGCCTGCATGCTCAGGAAACGGCCGGCGCCGCGAGCGCGGCACAGGAAGTCGCGCTGCCGGCGGACCTCGCGAAGGTCACGCACGAGCCGCTCGTGCAACAGGCGCGCTGGTTGCGCACGGCAGCCCAGCACGGCACGCTCGCGCAGCTCGACGACGCGACGCTGACGGCGCTCTTCAAGGCGCTCGATCCGCTCGCCGTGCCGCTCTACATCCGTAACGGTCCCAACGGCTACCCGTCGTACCAGTTCACGATGGTGCGCCAGGAGCGCATCAGCGGAAAATGGTCCGACACGCCCGACCGCATGCTCGTGAAGACGACCCGCGAGCCGCTGCGCGTGTATGCGAAATGGCTGCCGGGCGGCGCCCATGCCGGACAGGAGACCATCTACGACACGACCCAGCGCAAGGACGAGATGTACGGCCATCTCGGCGGCCTGCTCGGCAAGATTCCGCTGTGGACGGCGATCGACGGCGCACTGGCGCGCGCCCAGTCGAATCACCAGGTGAAGGATCTCGGCACCGAGTTCATCACGAACCTGTACCTGACCGAAGGGAAGAAATACCTGGAAGCCGGCGTGCAGCGGCCAACCAATGTGGAAGTCCGAACGATCAGCGGCGTACGTGTTGTCACGCTCACCTACGAAACGCCGACCGGCCGGCCGCAGTTCTATGCGAAAAAGGAAATCCTCGGGCTCGACCTGCACGCCCCGTATTTCCGGACCGTCGAGTCCTATGACAACGACGGCAAGATCTTCGAGCGGATCGTCATCGAGAAAATCGCGCCGGCGACCCTCGACGACACCGCATTCGACCCGAAAAACCCCGACTACGCGTTCTGATTCGCGCCGCCGGTGCGGGCCTCGGGTTCAATCGTCATCGTCGTCGCCGTGGTGCTTGCGCCAATGCTTGTAGTAGTGCTTGCGCCACTTCCGGTAACGATCGTCGTCGTCATCGCCGTAGTAGCCGTATCCGTAGCCCGGATAGGCGACGACGGCCGGCTGCGGCGCCACATAGACCGGTGCCGGCTCGACATAGACCGGTGCGACCGGTACGCCGATGCCGACCGACAGGTCGACATGCGCCATTGCACTGCCGGAAACAAGCCATGCCATGCTCCCGATCACCCCTGCCACTTGTCTCTTGTTCATGCTGCGGATCCCTGACAAGCCGGCCCGCCCGGCTCACGCAAGCAATATAAGGATGGCGCCCGTGCCGAGGTGATACCGCGCTGCGAGAGTCGTAACGCAACGTAACGAAACGGCTTTGGCCGTTCGGCCGAATCGCGAAAATGCGCCGGAACGTCTATAGTGGGTTACGGTTCGACACAATCACGACTGCGCGCTTGCCTATCGAACAGGGTAGAATCCCGCCAAACGCCTTGTGGACGAACACGCCACACACACGCACAACATATTCTCTGACGCAGGCTCCTGCCGCACCTCAATGGCCAATCCCGCAGAATCCCATCCGCAAAACGACTTCATCAATTCGGCGCGCAAGGAACGTAAGCGCGTTGAAATCTATCTCGTCAACGGCATTCGTCTGACGGGGTGTATCGAGTCGTTCGACCAGTATCTGGTGATGCTGCGCACCCCCGTGGGTCTGCAAGGCATCTACAAGCGTGCGATTTCCACGATCCAGCTCGACACCGGCGGCTCGCGCCCGGGCGGCAGCGGCCCCCGCGGGCCGCGCACCGGCGGTCGCCCCGGCGGCCGTGAAGGCGGCGGTCACAGCCCGTACGGCTCGCACGGCGGCTCGCGCGAATCGCGCGGCGACGGCGGCTACGGCTCCCGCGAACCGCGTGAAGGCTATGGTTCGCGTGAACCGCGCGAGGGTTACGGCTCGCGCGAGCCGCGCGAAGGCTACGGCGCACCGCGCGAACCCCGTGAGCCGCGCGAAAGCTACGGCGCGCCGCGCGACACCGGCGATGCATCCGGCAACACGTCGTCGCCGGATTCCCGCGGCGGCAACGGGCCGGTGATCGTGACGCGCCGCCGGCGAATCGTGCCGGACGGCCAGTAAAACCAAAGGGCAAGCCAAACGGCTTGCCCTTTTTACTTGTACGGCCGGCGCGGCATGTCGCCGCACCGCCGCCGACACTCAGCGCGCCGTCGCCGGCAGGCCCGCGTTGGCCTCGCGCTGCAGCGAGCGCACCTGCTGCTGCAAGGCGCGCAGTTGCGACTGCAGTTCGGCCTGCTGCGCCTGCAGCGCAACCGTCTCGCTGCGTACGCTCTTCTGGCGGTCCGAAACGGCCGCCTGCTGCTGGCGAGCGATCGAGATGTCGGCCTGCAGACGCCGCGCACGGTCCTGCGTGACCTCGATCTGCTTGTCCGTCTGTGCCTTCTGCGATTCCAGCTTTGCCGCGCGCAGTTCGTTGACCGCCAACCGCTCGGCCTGGCGCGAGAAATCGCGATAGATCGCTTCCGCACGCGTTTCGTCGTACGTCTTGATCACGCGCCAGAACGCCTTCTGCTGGAACAGCGCAACGAAGTACGCGCCGTCTTTTACGTTGAACAGCAGGCTTGCGCCATAGCTGCCGTTGTAGCTCGTACGCATTTCCGTCAGCGAGTGCGCCTGGATCTGGCGCTGCAGATCGTCGACCGTGCTTTGCCCCGTCGTCTCGCCCGCCTGCGGCTGCACCGACGCCTGGACCTGCGAATCGATCACCGGAATCGCAGCCACCGGCGCAGACGCCTGCTGCACTGCCGACGGATCGCTGCCTGCCAGCCCCTGCGCGAACGCGCCCTGCATGCCTCCCACCATGGCGAGCAACACGCCCACCCGCCCCAACCCCGTCATATGGCTCATGAAGTTTTATTCCCGCCCGAGTCGTTGTAATTCAGCGCGATTTTATCTCATTAATTACTCGCTTTCGCGTGTCTCGGGCTCTTCGTCGAAGATCTGATATTTGCGCATTTTTTCCCACAGTACCTTGCGGCTGATGCCGAGCTGCTGCGCCGTGTCCTGACGCCGCCAACCGTTTGCGTCGAGCGCCGCGATGACGCGGCTGCGCTCGTTCATGTCCCACTTGCTGCGATCGACGAAGACCTCGGCCGCACTTTCGGCCGGCACCGGCTGGGCCGAGTTGCGTGCGTGTGCGATCAGCCGCTGCAGCCGCGCGGCATCCCACCCGCCCGTCTGCCGCACCGTCACGCCGACGCGCTCCGCGAGGTTGCGCAGTTCGCGCACGTTGCCGGGGAAATAGCTGTCCGCGACCGAATCCGTCAACCAGTACGGCAGATCGGACAACTCGGCGAGCCGCTCTTCGCCGACCACCTCGGCGACGAACGACTTGAACAACGCGATCTTGTCGACCGCGCCGCGCTCTTCCAGCGACGGAATGCTTAGCTCGATCACCGCGAGCCGGTAGTAG
Source organism: Burkholderia arboris (assembly GCF_902499125.1). Classification (GTDB taxonomy): domain Bacteria; phylum Pseudomonadota; class Gammaproteobacteria; order Burkholderiales; family Burkholderiaceae; genus Burkholderia; species Burkholderia arboris. The sequence goes on along the minus strand of NZ_CABVPX010000002.1, from coordinate 79,046 downwards.
AGATCGGCGCGAAACAGCCCTTCCTTCACGAGCTGCGGCAACTTCTTGTTGCTCGCCGCGACCAGGCGGAAATCGACCTTGACCGGCGCCGTCGCACCGACCCGCAACACCGCGCCGTCCTCGAGCACGCGCAGCAGCTTGACCTGCTGGTACAGCGGCAGATCGCCGACTTCGTCGAGGAACAGCGTGCCGCCGCCAGCCTGCTCGAAATAGCCTTTATGCGCAACAACCGCGCCGGTGAACGATCCTTTCGCATGCCCGAAGAACAGCGATTCGAACAGGCCGTCGGGAATCGCGCCGCAGTTCACCGGCACGAATTCGCCGTGCCGGTAGCGCGAGTGCTTTTCGTGCAGCAGTTGCGCGATGCGCTCCTTGCCGACGCCGGTTTCTCCATGCAACAGCACGTTGGTGTCGCAGTCGGCGAACGTATCGACTTCGTGCAACAGTGCCTGCATCGATTCCGAATGCGCGACGAGTTCGGACGGCTGCAACGTTTCGGCCGCGTGCGCGCGCAGTTGCGTGACGAGCTTGCCGATCATGCCGCGCAGTTCGGCACACGTGAAGTCGAGCGGCAGGACGTGCGAATACTCGGGCGGATACTGCGACGCGTCGTGATCGCGCGCCGCGCCGACCCAGACGACCGGCATGCCGATGTTGGCCTGCCAGTCGCGCAGGAATGCTGCGCCGCCTTCGATCATCGTCACGCTGATGATCGCCAGCGACCGCCGCATCGCGGCGCGCTCGGGCGAGACCACCGCGTTGTCGGCGCGGATCACTTCGACGTCGAAGCTCGCCATGCACCGGGCGACGCGGTCGACGATGTCCGCCTTGCCTTCCCAGACATACAGGTCGAGCTCTTCGATTGCGGGCGTATTTCTCATCTGATCTGCTTCTTCAGTAAACCGTTTGGGCGACCCCGCAATTGAGCGAGATCTGATGGACCGTCGCCGCGCCAACCTGGACGCCGAGGAGATTCAGCAGCGGAACGAGGACTGCGTCAAGGCTCGACAGGAGCGGCCCGAGCAGACCGCTCAAAAAGCTGAGCAACGTGGAGACGAAGTTCCCCGGAACCGTCAGGATGCTGGCGCCGAACAGGCCGACGTTGACGGTGATATTTGCGGCCGCGAGTTGCGTCAATGCCGAACTGAGCGCCGAGCCGAGCGCATTCGAGTTCACGGTCCAGTAATTCGCATCGATTCCCGGTACGCCATTGAACGTATGCGATTGGGACGCGCCTTGCACCTGAACCGAGATGTTGGACATGGAAGCCGTCAACTGGGCAATCCCGAGAACATTGGCGTTGATGATCTGAGCCGGCGATGTACAGCTGTAACTCGACGACAGGCTGATCTGGCCGGACGCATTGAGCGGAGGCTTGCCGATGCACAGATTGGCCACGCCCGGTTGTGCGGTAATGACGACCGTGCTTGCCGCCTGCGTGGAGGCGCATTGGGTCGAGTTCAACGTCGCAGTGCCGGTACCTGCCTGCAGATAAATCGGCAGATTGACGTCGACATTCACGCTCAGCAAAGTCAGCAAAGCGCCAAGCAGCGGCAACTGCGCCGTGCCGAGATCGACATTGAGATACACGCCCACCGCCGCGGTCGACGCCTTCGTGCGCCACGTTCCCGTCGACGGATCGATCCCGCCCTCGCCGATGCCGATCGACGGCGGGCTGATGATCTGCACCTGCAACTGCGTCCCCGTCAGCCCGCCGAGATTCAGCGACGGCACATTGACCGTGACCGCCGGCTTGCCCGTTGCCGCGATCTCCGCGCCGACGAGCAGCAGGTCGAGCAGATCCACCTGCGCGTTGAGCGCCGCCTGCGTATCTGCGAGCGCGACGTTCAGCAAGCCGCCGGCGCCGCCGAGGCCGATCGTCGTCCCCGGAATGTTGGCGCTCAGGATCGCCTGCAGCGTGGCGAGGCTCGCCTGCAGGTTGGCGTTCGCGACGGCCGTCTGCGTGGCCGCGTTCACCATCAACTGGACCAGTTGCGGCAACGTGAGCTTCAGCGCGAGCAGTTGATCGACCGTGCCGACGCCCGCCGCCACGACGAGATCGCCGACCGTCACGTTCGTGCAGGCCAGCGATTGATACGACCCGATGTTCAGGTTCAGGTTGGCGCCGAGCAACCCGCCGATCAGTCCGTTGACGAGCCCCGGATTGCCGGACACGGGCGCGGATCCGCCCGCGCAACCGACGCCGCCGAGCGCCGCGAGGGTCGCCCCGACCGAGAACGTATCGATGTTCGTCGAACGCGCGGTCGATACCGCCGACACCGTCTGCGGCGGTCCGACGAAGAAGAACGGCACCTGACGCGTGACGATCACCTTCGCCGCGTTCAACTGCGTGGTCCCCGGAGTCGCAGTCGCGTAATAGCTGGGTTTCGGATTGACCGACGTGTCCCAGCGGCCGCATTCGATGCTGATCGTGTCGCCGTTCGACGCATTGAGCCCGTTCGACTGCGCGTTGCTGGTCGCCGTGGCGGTCGGTTGCGAACAGGCATCGTCCATCCGCTGCACGGCCGCGAGCGCGGCCATGTCGGCAATCCGCTGCACGTCCCGGCGCTGGTAAAAGAGGTTACCGACGCCGATCGCGCCAAGCGTCGTGATGGCGATCAGCGTCGCGATGATCGCCATCACCGAGAACGCGCCGCGCTGTCGTGACGCGCGGCGGATTGCGCCGCCACTGTGCCGGGTATTCACCGTTTTGCTCCGTCAGCGCGCGAGGTCGCCACCGGACGATCCGCCGCTGCCGCCGCCACTGCCGCCACTGCCGCCACTGCCGCCGCCGCCCGCCGTCGACATCGTGCCGAACCACTGCGGAATCGGCGTCTTGAACGTGTCGATGTAGCGCTGATAGGCATACGTGCCGGCCGCGCCGTCGATCGGCTGAGGCGTGGCGGCCGCACGATTCGAACGCTGCAGGTCGAGCAGCGCGTTCGTCGCATGACCGATCTCGGACGCCGGCGGGTCGCTTTGCGCGTGCGCGATGCCCGCACCCAGCGCGCATGCGAACGCGACGCACACGGCCCGCACGCGGATTGAGGAAAGGTGAAACATGATGGCCTCCGTGAATATCGTCGTTATCGCGCGAAACGCTGCAGCAGCGGCACGGCGAGATCGAAGTTGTCGCTGCTCGCCACCGCCGGCGCGGACGTCGTGGCCGGCGCACGGGCAATCGCGCGCTGCTGCGCGCGCACCGCGGCCGCGACCTTCGTCTCGTCGTCGTGAATCTGGCTGCGTACCGCAGGCGAAAGCTTCTGCTGATCCATCAGCCGCCGCGCGTCCTTCGCGTGACCGGTCGCGAGCAGGTACAGCACGAAGTTGCTGAGGATTTTCGGGTTCTTCTGCTCGAGTTCGGCCGCCTTCAGCAGCGGCACGCGTGCGCCCGCCAGGTCGCCTTCGCGCATCCGCGAATACGCGAGATCGGACAGCGTTGCCGCATCGGTCGGCGCAAGCGCCGTCGCCTGTTCGAGTTGCTGCGCGGCAAGCGCAAAATCGCCGCGGGCGCCGGCGGTCAGACCCAGCCCGCGATAGCCGCGCGCGGCAAGCGGCGTCGTCAGCAGCTTCGTATAGGCGGCCACGCCCGCGTCGTACTGGCCGGTCGCGCGCAATGCGTCGGCGCGCAGCAGGATCGTGTCCGGCGAGGCGCCATATTGCTTCTCGTACTGATCGATGTGCGCGAGCGACGCGAAATACAGCCCCTGCGCCTGCATGCGATCGATCAGGCCCAGATACATGCCCGGCGTATCCGGCTTCGCATTCTTGTCGGCGGCGGCCTGCATCAGCGCACCGCGTTCGGCCTGCGCACCGATTCCGTATCCGGACTCCTTGAACAGCGAGCACCCGCTGGCAAGCAACGCGAACGCCGTCGCGCCTGCGATCGTGCCGATCCAACTCAATCGATTCATCTTGTGTCGCTCCTTCCCTTCATGCCGCATCAGCGCTGAATCGCAGCGAGCGCGGACAGCACGGTCATGATGCCGGGCCCCGCGGTCACGATCAGCAATGCCGGCAACAGCGTAATGATCATCACGCCGGTCATCTTCACCGTCAGGCGGCCGATCTGCTCGCGCAGCGTCGCACGACGCCCTTCGCGCAGACGGTCGCCGAACTGCTTCAGCGGCTCCTGTACCGCGCCGCCATGCTTGTCCACCTGAATCAGCAATCGCACGATCGCCCGCAGATCCTCGTTGTCGAAACTGTTCGTCAGGCGTTGCAGCGATTGCTCGCGCGTGCGTCCAGCCGCGAACTGCCGCTGCGCGACGCCGAGCTCCCACGACAGCACCGGCAGCATGGTCTGAAAATCGTGCGTGACGACCTGGATGCTCTGGTCGAGCGACAGGCCGACGCCCTGCAGCAGCCGCAACATGTCGACCAGCAGCGGCAACTCGGCCGCGATGCTCTGCCGGCGCGCGGTGGCGCGACGGCGCACGTAGATTTTCGGCAGCATGTAGCCGGTCACGAGCGAGACGGTGAGCCAGAGCGGCCAGCGCGTCCCGTGTCCGCGGCCGACCAGTATCAGCAAGGTGAGCGCCGGCAGCAGGATCGCGCAGACGATGCGCGCACTGACGAACAGCGCGCGCGCACGAACGTCGACGAAGCCGCACTGTTCGAGCAACTGGCGATCCTCGTCGGCGATCAGGTAGCGGCTGAAGCCGGTCTCGAGCCACCGCATCCCGGCGTCTTCGAAGCGTGCGCGCAACCCCGCGAAACGGGGGCGCGACACTGGCGGCGGCGCCTCGCGCACCGGCTCTGCGGCGCCGGCGCGCGCGGCGGCCGCTTCGATGGCCGCGGTCCGGCGTTCGAGCGCGTTCACCAGCGCGCGCTCGGCACGCTGCACGAGCACGACGCGCACGATTGCGAGCGCGGCCAGCAGCAGCACGCCGACCGATCCGAGCACCAGCGCCAGTGCGCCTAAACGGTTTGCATCCATCGATTCACCTCAGCCGCGCGAGCCGGTACAGCCAGAAACCGCCCATCGCCTGCAGCGCGAACGCCAGATAGATCAGCTGACGCCCGGCATCGTCGTTCCACATCACCGTGAAATAGCGCGGGCTCGTGGCGATGACGAAGCTGCCGACCGCGATCGGCAACAGCGCCAGCACCCAGGCTGACAGCCGGGTCTCGGCCGACATCGCGGACAATTCGCGCTCCGCCTGCTCGAGATCGCGCATGAACGTCGACATCCGGTCGAGCATCACGTCCGCCCGCCCGCCGTAGCGGACCGACAGACGCAGCACCGCACCGACCAGTTCGAATTCGCGGATCCGGTACGTGTGCGCGATGTGCAGCATCGCGCGATCGATCTCGACGCCGGAGCGCAGCATCTGCGACACGTCGTCGAGGCAGCGGCGCAGCGGCATCTCGGCCGTCTGCAGCGCCGACTGGAACGCCGCGGGCACGCTGTTCCCGAGGGTCACGAGCCGCACGATCCCGTCGAGAAACGACGGCAACTGCCGGACGATCTTCAGGCGGCGCCGGCCGATGCGCGACGTGATCCACAGCACGACGAGCACCCCGCCCGCAACGATCGCAGCAACCGCGGCGAGCACCCCGCCGGCCACGCCGGCCCACAGCGCGAGCAGCGCAACGATCGCGACCGCCAGCACGAGGCCCGCGCGCACTTCGTCGAGGCCCGCGCGGTCGGACAACACGCTCCACGCTTCGAACACCGACGCACGCCAGCGCGCAAACCCTTGTGCCGGTTCCTGCGCATTCGCCGCACCGGCCGCCGCGGCACGCACGGTACGCGTGTCGCCCGCCGGGGCGGCGGTGCGCGCACCCTGTCCCACCTGGCTGTCGAAGAACCGTTGCGTATGCGCGCGCCCTTCCCGCACCTGGCTTCCGCGCCACAGCAGCAGCCCGGCCGCCGCGCAGATCAGCGCGAACATCAGCGCGAGCAAGGTGGCGCTAGACATTGAAGCCCCCGCCTCGCCCGAAGTTGCCGCCGAACCCGCCGCCGCTCGACACCAGCGTGTTGCGGAAACGTGCGAGCTTCGGCGAATGCGGATGAATGCCGAGCGATTCCCAGTGATCGATCTCGTCGCCCTCCGGCGTGACGCGCGCCTCGTAGCGATACAGTTCCTGCGTCGACACGATGTTGTCCGACATGCCGGTGACTTCGGTGATCGACAGGATCCGCCGGCGACCGTTGGACAGCCGGCCGATCTGGACGATGAAATCGATCGCATTGGCGATCTGCCGGCGCAGACTTGCTTCGGTACCCTGAAAACCGGCGAAGCCGGCCAGCATCTCGAGCCGGTACAGGCACTCGCGCGGCGAACTCGCGTGCACGGTGCCCATCGATCCGTCGTGACCGGTATTCATCGCCTGCAGCATTTCGAGCACTTCGCCGCCGCGCACTTCGCCGACGATGATCCGGTCCGGCCGCATCCGCAACGTGTTGCGCAGCAGGTCGCGAATCGACACGACGCCGCTGCCGTCGAACCCGCCGGGACGGCTCTCGAGCCGCACGACGTGCGGGTGATTCAGCGACAGTTCGGCCGTATCCTCGATCGTCACGACGCGTTCGGCCATCGGGATGTGGAACGCGAGCGCGTTCAGCAGCGACGTCTTGCCCGAGCTGGTGCCGCCCGACACGAGTACGTTGCAGCGCGCCTCGACCGCGGCCTCGAGCAGCCGGCCGATTTCCTCGTTGTAGGTACCGTTGCCCAGCAGGTCCTCGGGCTTCAGCGGATCCTTGCGGAACTTCCGGATCGACACGACGGGGCCGTCGATCGACAGCGGCTCGATCACGACGTTGACACGCCCGCCGTCGGGCAGCCGTGCGTCGACCATCGGATTCGATTCGTCGAGCCGCCGGCCGACCGGCGCGAGAATCCGTCGCACGATCCGCAGCAGGTGCGCGTTGTCGGTAAAGCGGATCGGCAGCTTCGACAGGATCCCGTGCCGCGACACGTAGATGTCGTTGTAGCCGTTGATCAGGATGTCCTCGACGTGCGGGTCCGCCAGCAGGTCCTCGATCGGCCCGAAGCCGGCCAACTCCTTCGTCAGCGCCTCGGCAACCGCACGCACCTCGCTCTCGTTGAGCGGGATCCGCCGCAGCCGCACGAAGCTGTCGATCTCGAGATCGACGAACTGGTTGATCGCCTGCCGCGACCAGCGGCCGAATTCGGCACCCAGCTCCTCGATCCGCGTGAGCAGATGCTCGTGTGCGGCATTCTTGATGTCGTGGAACTGTTGCGTTTGCGAGAACGGCGCTGCGCCGTCGGCAAATTGAATGTCGTGTGCCATCGCTTACGACCGCTTCGTAGAGGATTGAATGATTCGCCTGAGCGCCGAGAGGCCGCCGGCCGCACGCTGCGCCGCTCCCGGCGCCGGCGCGCCCGCGAGGCGCTCGACCAGCGGCCCGAGCGCGCGGACGTACGGATCGCGTTCCGCGACCTCGGCAATCAGCTTGCCCTGGTTCGCCGCATGCCCGATCGACACGCGCCGCGACGGCAGCGTCGCGACCAGCGACAGTTCCAGCCGTTCGGCGATCTGCGCGGGCAACAGCCCGAGCTCGGCGTCGAACTGGTTGACCACGAGCCGGATCCGTTCGGTCGCGGCGCCTGCCTCGCGCAGCCCGTCCAGCATCTCGACCGCCGATATGATCGATGCCACCCCCTGGTCGCACACGAGCCACGCTTCGTCCGCAAGGTTCACGACCTGCGCGATGAATTCGCGATTCGGGAAGCCGCCGAGGTCGACGATCTGGTGATCGAAGAACGCACGCAGCCGGTTCAGCAACGCCGCGCACGACGCCGTCGCCACCTCGCGCAGCTCGGCGAGGTTCGGCGGCAGCGTCGTCAGTGCGACGCCGCTCGAATGGCGCGCGAGCGCGGTCGTCACGAACGTGCGGTCGATCCGGCGCAGGTTGCGCACGGCTTCGACGAAATGGAATTCGCAGCGCGTATTCAGGAACAACGCGCCGTCGCCGGCCGGCAACCCGAGATCGAGGAGCGCCGCCGTGTGCGCGGGATCGGCGGGCCGCCGCTGCATCAGCACCGACAGGTTCGCCGCGAGCGTGCTCACGCCCATCCCGGCGCGCGCGCCGAGCAACGCGGTGACCTTGCCGTGACGGTTCACCGGCTCGTCGACGTTGTCGAGCAACACGCGCGTGATCCGCAGCGCCTCGTCGGCCGGGGCGGAAAAATCGACGAAATCGCGCACCCCCGCGCGCAGCGCGGCAAGCGCGCCTTCCGGTTGCGCGAGCGAGCCCAGCGCGACCACCGGCACGCCCGGATGCGACACGCGCACCGCCGCGACCACCGTGCTCGCGGCCGCGCAATCACTCGAAAAATCGATGAATACCAGTGCCGGGTTCAACACGCCGATACGCTGCGACAGCGCCGCGCCGTCGAGCGGCGCACCCTCGACCGCGCCGGCGGAAAGCAGCGACTGCGACAGCCAATGCACGTGCTCCGCAAGCGAGGATGCGCATACGAAGTGGTCGGTGACGGCGGGCTCAGCCAAAGAATAGGTTCTCGCATTCATCTTGGATACTCCCAATGAAGCAAGGCATCGCGTTGTGCGCGACGGCCTGCGCTGTCCCGTAACGATTCGGCGCGCTCATTTCGAGAACCCCGGTCCTGCATCCGGCGATGCCATGCCGCCCAGGTAGGAACGCCACACCGGACCGTCGCGTTGCTCGGACAGCTCGCCCGGCGTTGCCGGCAGCGGCGCGCCCTGCGCGATCGGTGCAACGAGATGCGGCGTCACGATGATCACGAGCTCCTTGTCGTTCTGCTGGTAGCTCAGATTCTTGAAGAACGCGCCGATGATGGGCAGATCGCCCAGGAACGGCACCTTGTTGACGTTGGACGTGGTCTCGCGGTCGATCAGGCCGCCGATCACGAAGCTTTCGCCGTCGCCGAGCTCGACCGTCGTGTCCGCGCGCCGCGTCGTCAGCGCAGGCACCTGGACGCTGTTGATCGTGATCGAATGCACGAAGTCGAGCTGGCTCGACTCGGGCGCGACCTTCAGCGCGATCCGCCGCGGGCTCAGCACGGTCGGCGTGACCGTGAGCCCGACGCCGTAGGGTTTCCACTCGATCGAGATCGTGCCGAGCGATTGCGGCACCGGCACCGGAATTTCGCCGCCCGCGAGGAAGTTCGCGCTCTGGCCGGACAACGCGACAAGCGTGGGCTGCGCGAGCACGCGGGCCAGATTGTTCGCCTCGAGAATCGACAGGTCTGCGAACAACCCGTGCGACACCGAATTGACGACGAGGTTGAACGCCGACGAAATCGGCACGCTCGTGTTGTAGGTGAGCGAACCGCCCGGCGTACCGGTAATCGATGTCAGCCCCGTCGGCGCGAATGCGCCGAACGAGAAGCCGTTGCTCTGCTTGAAGAAGTTGAGGCCCGCCTGCTTCAGCACCGAACGGCTGAATTCGACGACGCGCACGTCGACCTGCACGACGTTCTTGCCGGAGATCGTCGACGCATCGACGGTCGTCGCGTCCTTGCCGCCGACCGACTTCGCCGCATGAACCGCCCGCTGGTGCCCTTCGAGCGTCCCGGACGCGCCGCCGATCACCGTCGTGCCCCCGTACGTATTCACGCTCGGCGATCCGCTGTCGAGCAGCGCCCGCGCCGCGCCGCTCGTGACGTTCACGTTGTAGACGGTCGGTTCGTCGCGGCCGCGCTCCCAGATCATCACGTTCGTCGCGCCGGCGTTCTTCGCGATCAGCAGCACGCCGCCGCGCCCGCCCTTCACGACGAGCACGTCGGCGACCGACGGATCGCCGACCGCAACCCGTTGCAGCGTACGCCCCGTCGCAAGCTGCCGTTGTGCGCCGATCGCCAGGCTGATCGTCCCGCTCGTGTCGGCCGCGTCCGACAGCGGCGGCATCGCCAGCGCGCTCAATGCAATAGCCAATCCAATCAGTTTCTTTTTCATTGTTTTGGAGGCATCGGTCCGCCCCCCTTCTCTGGTTGTCGTCTTCGTCCCGCTCAATAGGCGACCGTTTCGGCCCGCCCACCCCGAATCACTTCGATGCCGCCGCCGCCCGGATGCCGCGTGACCACCCGCGGCGCCGGGCTCGTCGCGCTCTTCGACAGATCGCCCAGCATCACGCCGGCGGCTGCAAGCGCCGACGGGGTCTTGTCGTCGCCGGCACGAACCGCGACGGTCTGCGCCGCGACATCGTCGTCGCGCGGGTTACGCAGCGCGAGCACGAGCCGGCCGCTCTGCTCGGCGAGCGTCAGCGCGTCAACCTGTGCGGTCGGCACGGCCAGCACTGCGGTCCGCATCCCGACCACCGAGCCGTTCGAGCTGTCCCGCTCGGTCGTGGCATCGCCGAACGACAGCACGCGAACCTTCGACATCAGCAGCCGTGCCTGCGTATTCGCGATCTCGGCCGTCGACGTTCCGCCGATCGCCACGCCGGTCCCGTCGCGCTTCAGGTTCAGGAACACGTCGACATAGTTGCCGGGCCGCACGCGGTTGCCGACCGCGTTGGTCTCGTCGACCTTGATCGCGACGGCGCGCTCGCCCGGGGCGATCTGCTCGGCAAGCCCGGACGACAATGCGCTGGCGACGACGGCCGCCTGCGCGGGAATGTCGGCTGCCGGAATGCGGCCGACCAGTTGCAGCGGATCGGCAAACGCCCCTTGCGGCGCGGCGGCCGACTGCTGCACCTTCAGCGCATCGGCCGGGATCGGCTGGCCGGCCTGCAACGGCCGTGTCGCCACGACGACCGGTACGCTTTGCGTCGCGACCGTCGCCGCAACCGGCGCGACGTCGGCCGGCTTGCGGCCGAGCATCCATGCATAGACGCCGAGCAGGACCGCGATCGCGATCAGCAAGCCGGCAATGATCTTGGTCAGGTTGTTGGCCATGGTGTTGTTATGTTTCCCCGCTACTCACGATTGAATTCTCCGCGCAACCTTGCCGGCCGGGCGCCCTCCACCCGGCACGACGCGATCGCTGCCGTTTATATGATGTTGACCGGGCTGATCTGCACCATCGCGGTTCCGGTGAGTGTCGACGGCACCGGCAACAGCGCACCGAGCAGCGGGAACGACGGGATCAGCGGGTTCTGCGAATATGGGTAGGTCAGCGTGATCTGCACGCACAGCATCGTCGTGTCGTACGAACAGCTGCCTTGCTGCGTCGGCGTGCACGTCGATCCTTTCAGCCACGTGGTCAGGTTCGTTGCGGCCGTGCAGGCGGCCTGGGCCCGCGCCGCAAGCGCGGCCTGCTGTGCCGCCTGCACCGATGCGGCCGCTCCGACCTGCTGATAGTTCAGCGCGGCGCGCGCGCCCTCCGTTGCCGCCAGCGTCAGGTTTTGCTGCGCGGCGAAGATCATCCCGTACGTGACGATCGCGTACAGGATCAGGAAGAACACCGGCAGCATCAGTGCAAATTCGATGGCCGTCGCGCCACGCTCGCGACGCCGCCAGCCCGACACGGGACGAACGGCCGTCATTGCATCCCCCCGGTAGCGATCCGGTACAGGCACCACAGTGCTGCCGGAATCACGAGAAACGCGGCATACGGCGACGCCCGGAACCCGGCGATCTCCATCGTCGGAGCATGCCGCTGCCACAACGCGGATACCGGCGTACGGGTGGCGAAGACCAGCGTACCGGCATGCGCGAATGCAAGCAGGCTCGCCACGATCCAGAGCCACAGCAGCGCATGCGGGCCGCACCACGCGCCCAATACCGCGAATACCTTGACATCTGCGGCGCCCATGACGCGCAGCACGAAAAACGGAAAAAGGCTGACAAAGCCGATCAGTACGCCAATGAGCGCCTGATTCACGGAAATGCCGAATGGATTATGTCCGGAGAGCAGAAATGCAGATACGAATCCACCGATCACCAGTGAATTCGGTATACGCCTATGACGGATGTCCTCGAGCGCGACAAGCACCGCCCACGCGAGGAAAACCCCGACGCCAGTTAGCAGGATCATTTACGCCCCGAGCGGCAAAACTTACCGCGCGGATTGCCGAAGCAATCCGCGCCCCTAACAACAGGGAGTGAGCAAAAGCCCGTTCGTTATGCCTTCGGCAGCTGGTTCGCGATGTAGGAGAACGCCCCCGAGATACCGCCCGTCAACGTGCCAACGGCAGTGACGAGGGCAACGGCGACCAGCCCGGCGATGAGTCCGTACTCGACTGCGGTAACCCCGTTTTCTTCTTTAAGGAAACGCTTGATGATTGCTTTCATTTTATTCCTCGTGCCTGTATTTACGTTTTTTGGCCTTTTATACGTATACGTCCCCGCATATCCGGCCCTTGCCCCGAGCCGTTCGCTACATCTGCTGTAACGACAGTCGGGTGCGCTTTCTTTATAGGTCGCCCCGAAGGGCATGGCTCACAATTTGATGCAAGTTAACATTCGCGATAGTGACCCTCCTCGAACGTTGTGTACCGAACCGTACATTTCCTTACATCTGCTCCGGATTCTATATCCGATCCTATTTAAGTTCCAACCTCTTTAGCGACTCTGTCGGAAAAAAATCTTCAGGAGCACAACGTATTTGTACGGCGTTTCGGTACGACTTACACATAGGATTTACGATAGGTTAGATGTGCACGCCTAATCCACCAGTAAAACAATTGCCTCGTCCACCAAGCCTGCATGGGCCCCACGTTACGCCGCACGCGTAACGCCAATGTTGTGACGTTACGTTACGAAACGGCCGAAACCGTTCTCATTCGTCTGCACTTAAACAGATTCAACAATCTTTCAATTTCCATAACTTCCTTTTCCGACAAGGAATTGCCTCGTTTAAAACCTGTTGTCGAACCGTCGGGCATCGGAATGGCACGACTGTTGCAGAGTAGTCCTCGCACCACTCAACACAACGCAGTTCACAACACATCTTTAATGCGAGGACAAAATGGACATTAAGGTTATCCCTCATGGCGTGTTCCGGACGACTCTGATCGCGGCCACCGTTGCAGCCATGCTTTCCCTCTCCGCGTGCGGCGGTTCCGGCTCCATCAGCCAAGGTCTCGGCGGCGGCTCGAGCTCGGGCGGCGGCGATTCGATCTCCACGTCGGGCGGCAACTCGTCCGGCACGAGCGGTACCTCGGGGACGAGCGGCACGTCGGGCACCAGCGGCACCTCGGGTACGAGCGGTACCTCCGGCACCTCGGGCACGAGCGGCACCTCCGGCACCTCCGGCACCAGCGGTACCTCCGGCACGAGCGGTACGTCCGGCACCTCGGGTGTGTCGTCGAACCCAGTGGGAAATGTCCTCGCAAACAGCAGCAATATCGTCACGGGTGTCGGCAGCACCGTCTCGGGTCTCGGCTCCGTCATCGGCAGCCAGAGCCTGCCTGGCGTCAACCCGGCCACCACGCAAGCCGCCGGCGGCATCGTGCAGAACGTGGGCGGCGCCGTCACCGCGCTGGGCAACGGTCTCGGCAACGGTCTCGGCCAGCTTGGCGCAACGAAGGATCCGCTCGGCACCACGCTCGCCAGCACGGGCGGCGTGGTCAATCAGCTGGGCGGCGCAGTTACGCAAACGGGCAACCTGGTCACGAGCCTCGGCAGCGGCCCGCTGTCGCCGCTCGCCCCGGTCACGGGTGCCGTCGGCGGCCTCGTGTCGACGCTCGGCGGCGCCGTCGCGAACGGCGGCAACACGCTCACCAACGCACTGTCGACCGGCCCGATCCAGCAAGTCACGCAAACCGTCAGCTCGGCCATCACGCCGATCACGACGATGGTCGGCCAGACGACCCAGACGATCGGCTCGGCGACCGGCCTCGGCGCGCCGGTCAACACGCTGCTCGGCACGATCGGCAACGGTCTGAACCAGGCCGGCGCGCTGCTCGCATCGACGGGCGGCAACCCGGTCACCACGGGCCTCGGCAACACCGTCTCGTCGACGGGCAACACCGTGAAGGCCGTCGGCGGCCTGCTCACCGGTGGCACCGGCGGCGTGACCAACCCGCTCGCCCCGCTCACGGGCCTCGTCTCCACGGTCACGGGCGCACTCGGCGGCGCAACGGGTGGCGGCAGCGGCCCGCTCGCACCAGTCACCGGCCTCGTCTCGACCGTGACCGGCGCACTCGGCGGCGCGGCAGGCGGCAGCGGCGGCCCGCTTGCCCCGGTCACGGGCCTCGTCTCGACGGTTACCGGCGCACTCGGCGGTGCAGCAGGCGGCAGCGGCGGCCCGCTCGCCCCGGTCACGGGCCTCGTCTCGACGGTCACTGGTGCACTCGGCGGCGCGGCAGGCGGCAGCGGCGGCCCGCTCGCTCCGGTCACGGGCCTCGTCTCGACGGTCACCGGCGCACTCGGCGGCGCAACGGGCGGCACGAGCGGCGGTCCGCTCGCACCGGTCACGGGCCTCCTCGGCGCAGTCACGGGCGCACTCGGTGGCGCAGGCGGCGGCAGCCCGCTCGCCCCGGTGACGAACGCGGTATCCACGGTCACGAGCGCGGTCGGCGCACCCGCACTGAGCGGCGGCACGGGCGCCGTCACGAACGCGGGCTCGTCGTCGAATCCGCTCGCGCCTGTCACGTCGCTGATCGGCGGCCTGCTCGGCGGCACGCACGGCAAGTAATCCGGTATCCATTCATCGACAAGACAGCGAGGAGTCCATCATGTCCCAGCAACGTTCAATCACGACGGTCGCCCTGCGCCAGTGGCGCGTGCCCCTCACCGCCTTCGCCGCAGCCTGCCTGCTGGCCGCCTGCGGCGGTGGCGGCGTGAGCTCGCCGCCGGCCAGCAGCAACAACAACAATCCGAGCACGAGCGGTACGCCCAGCACGAGCGGCACCAGCGGCTCGCCGACCGGCACCAAGGGTGTCGTCAGCACGGTCGGCCAGACGGCCACCGACCTCGGCAGCACGGTCGGCAACATCAGCCTGCCCGGCCTCGGCGACGGCGTGACGAAGGGCGTCGGCAGCACGCTCTCCAGCACCGGCACGATCGTCGGCGCGGCGGCCGATGCCGTCAGCAACGGGCTGGGACAGATCGGCTCGACGAAGGATCCGGTCGGCACGACGGTTGCCGGTCTCGGCAACGTGGTCGGCGCGACGAGCAACACGGTGTCCGGCCTGAGCTCGACGGTCAAGGCGCTGGGTACGGGCCCGCTCGCCCCGCTCGCACCGGTCACGACCCCGGTCGGCACCGTGCTCGATACGGTTGCCAACGGCCTGACGGCCGCCGGTACGACGATCGGTTCCACGCTGTCGTCCGGTGCCGTGCAGCAGGTCACGCAACCGATCAGCTCGGCGATCACGCCGCTCGTGATCACCGCCGGCCAGGTCACCCAGCAGGTCGGCACGACGACCGGCCTCGGCCAACCCGTCTCGGGCCTGCTCGGCCAGATCGGCGGCGCGATCAGCTCGGCCGGCAAGCAGGTCGGCGGCACGTCGAGCCAGCCGCTCGTCGGCGACGTCGGTCAGCTCGTGACCGCGGTCGGCAACACCGTGACCAACGCGGGTGGCCTCGTCAACCCGAACGGCCCGAACGGTGCCGCGCCGATCCCCGGCCTGATCACGAGCCTCGTCGGCGGCTCGACGGCGACCGTCCAGAACGGCACGTCGTCGGGTTCCGGCTCGACGAACCCGCTCGGCGGCCTGCTGTCGGGTCTGGGTTCCACGCCGCTCGGCTCGCTCACGGGCGCCCTCGGCGGTGCAACGGGCGGCTCGGGCAGCGGCCCGCTCGCACCGGTCACGGGCCTCGTCTCGACGGTCACGGGTGCACTGAGCGGCGCGGCAGGCGGCAACGGCGGCCCGCTCGCCCCCGTCACGAATCTCGTGTCGACGGTCACGGGCACGCTGGGTGGCGCAACGGGTGGCGCAGGCAGTGCAAACCCTCTCGCGCCGGTCACCGGATTGCTGAATACTGTCACCGGAGCAGTGGGCGGTGCATCCGGGGGCTCGAGCCCGCTCGCGCCGGTCACGTCGCTGGTCGGCAGCGTCACGGGTACCGCATCGTCGGGCGGCGGTTCGACGGGCCTGCTGGCACCGGTAACGGGGTTGCTGGGTACGCTGGGTAGCGTTGGCAAGTAAGGAGGACGGTCGCACTATCGCAGCCGGAGCGGATGGCGCGGCCGTACACACACAACCGGCATGGCGGCACGCGGCGCGCGACACCTGGGTGTCGCGCGCCGGCATTACAAAGAAGACACAAAAGCAAGGCCTACGAGGAAGAACAATGAAATCCAGACTCGACAGATGGATGATGCTGCTCGTCATCGCGGCGGCAGGCACGGCACAGGCACAAACGCGCGTCGGCGGTAACCCGCTCGACTCCCTTCCCCAGATCAACGCACCGAAGACAGGCCCGAACGTCACCGTACAGGTCGCACCGCAAGCGCCGCAGTTGCAGGAGCTGCTGTCGCGTCACCTGACGCCGAAGACGTTCCAGGTCGAAGGCGTGAAGTCGATTCCGTTCGAGGAAATCACGCGCCGCTTCACGCCCCTCGTCGGCAAGGACATCACGATCGGCGAACTGATCGAAACCGCCAACGGCGTGACGAAGCTGTACCAGGAGCGCGGCTTCGCGCTGTCGTTCGCGTTCGTTCCCGCGCAGACGTTCGAGAACGGCGTCGTGCGCATCACGGTTGTCGAAGGCTACGTGTCGGATGTGAAGGTCACCGGCAAGCCCGGCGCGATGGAATCGAAGATTCGTGCGATTGCCGCGCATATCACGGCCGACCGCCCGCTGCGCCGCGCGACGTTCGAGCGCTACGTGAACACGTTCGGCCTGCTGCCCGGCCTCACGGTGAAGGCGAATGTCCCGCCGCCGCAAACCACCGACGGCGCCACGACGCTCGATCTTGCGGTCGACCGCAAGCCGTTCAACGTCAGCACCGGGATCGACTTCAACCACCCGGGCGTCCAGGGCCTCATCACCGCGACCGAAAACGGCCTCACGTCGTTCGGCGAGCAGTTGAGCATCTCCGCGCTCGCGCCGCCGGGACGCGACAAGCAGACCTACTTCGCGTTCAGCGGCGCGGTGCCCGTCGGCAGCAACGGCCTGATCACGCGCCTCGATGCCAGTACGTATCGCGGCAAGCCGACCAACAACCCGGGGTTGCCGTCATCTGTCGAGCGTACCGTGAAGAACGAGAAGCTCGGTCTTTCGGCATCCTACCCAATACTGCTGAACAACCAACGCAGCTTGCTCGGCACGGTATCGGGCTACGCAGCGCATAACGAAGACCGCTATCAAAGCCAGATCAACGGCAATACGCTCGACAACCGGTCTCAAGTCCGCGTGCTGCAACTGCAACTCGACTACACCAGTGTCGAACCGAAGCAGGTGCGAAAACTGAGCGTCAACGTGGCCAAGGCGTTCGACATCCTCGGTGCCTCGAAATCACAGACCGGCCTGGTTAACGGCGTGGGGGTCACGTATGCCGATCCGACTTCGCTGACCTTCGTCCGCACCGGCGCGACTGTCACGCAAACCAACGAATGGCCGTTCCGGATCGGCACGTCGGTTTCGCTGACCGGCCAATACAGCCCCGACTCGCTGCCGACGTCCGAACAGATCTCATTCGGCTCGACGCGCTACGCGCTCGGCTATCAGCCTGGCGAAGCGTCGGGTGACTCTGGCTGGGGGATGTCGCTGGAGGTCAACCGCGGCTTCACGCCGGGCTGGACGTATCTGAAATCGATCACGCCGTACGTCGCGTACGACATGGCGCGCGTATACCTGCACTCGGGTACGCCGTCACCGAACCGCATGTCGTCGGTCGGCATCGGTGTGCGGTTTTCCGACAGCCGCTTCTACAGTCTCGACCTGAACGTCGCGAAGCCGATCGGCGATGCGCCGGTCGAAAGCGCATCGCGCAGCCCACGCATCAACGCCGCATTCTCGTATCAGCTCAACTGATCGGTCACCCGACAGCCCGCGCCACGCGGGCTGTTTCGATTAGAGTCCCCTCTATCAAACGTGGCGCGCGGTTTCACGTATTCTGGCGAAGCTCGCAACATGCCCGCCCCATGCAGACGGTCGTGCGGGCGAATCGAACACGACATGCAAAACAAGGAGGATGACAATGATTCAACTGACCCGCCCGTTGCGTGCAATCGCCATCGCCGGCGCCCTGCTCGCGTGCGCAGCCCCCACGTTCGCACAAGCCGACAATCCCATCGGCATGTGGCAGACGATCGACGACAACACCCACCAGCCGAAGGCACTCGTGCAGATCGCGGAAGACGGCGACGGCGCGCTGACGGGCAAGGTCGTCAAGGGCCTCGGCGCGAACGATACGCCCGATCGCCGCTGCACCGCCTGCACGGACGAGCGCAAGGATCAGCTCATCAAGGGCATGACGATCATCAAGGCGATGAAGAAGGAAGGCGACCACTGGGACGGCGGCAACATTCTCGACCCGGAAAACGGCAAGGTCTACAAGTGCAAGATGACGCTTGAAGACGGCGGCCAGAAGCTCGTGGTGCGCGGTTATATCGGCGTATCGCTGCTCGGCCGCTCGCAGACCTGGGTTCGCCAGCAATAACGCAGCACGCGCCGACTCGCGCGGCTCAATGAAAAAATCGGCCTGCGACGAAGTCGTCAGGCCGATTTTCTTTGGGTGCGGACACAACGGAAACCGATCAGCATCACGCCGCATGCTTCAGCGAATCGGGCGGATAGTCGCCGGTGGAGCGATACGCGGGTGCCGCGTTGCTACGCGCCTCTGCCGCCTTCGATTGCGCGTGCTTGCGCATCCGCGCGGACAATTCGTTGCACAGATTCATGCCGGCATCGCCATAAAGCGCACGCATCACATTCATCAGCGTGCCCGTCTCGTGCCAGACCTTGAAGCGGCGATGGCATGTCTGATACGACGGGTAACGGCGCGGTATGGCCGACCATGTTGCGCCGCTGTAGATCACCCAGAGCACGCCGTTCAGCACGCCCCGCGTATTGGCTAACGGACGGCCGCGCAACTCGGTGCGCGGCTGCATTTCGGGCAGAAGCGGCGCAACGCAGCGCCACTCGTGGTCGGTCAGATCGCGATACGGTGTCATGGACATCTCCAGCCTTAGTAACCATGACACAACGATATCGGCTCACCTCAACGATGAATATAAGACAAATCCGAAAATACCCCGAGATTGCGTGAATTTGACCGGAATTGACGTTTGAATCCCGTCAATTGCCAGAAAGCGCAATCAGGTCAGCGACGTATCGACGATGCGACGCGGCGTTTCGATATATTCCTTCGACTGCATCTCGACGATGCGCGACACCGTGCGCGCGAATTCGTTGGCCATCGGGCCCTCGATGTACAACTGCTCCGCCGGCACCGCCGCGGACATCAGCAGCTTGACCTTGTGGTCGTACAGCACGTCGATGAGCCACGTGAAGCGGCGCGCCTCGGACGCCATCCGCGGCGACATCTGCGGCACCTCGGACAACACGATCGCGTGGAAACGGCTCGCCAGTTCGAGATAGTCGTTCTGCGAACGCGGGCCGCCGCACAGCGTTGCGAAGTCGAACCAGACCACGCCGTCCGCCTTGCGCAGCGCCTTCAGCTCGCGCTTCTCGATATGCAGGATCGGGCTTTCGTCCGGCACCGCGGCGAGCTTGCCGAACGCGTGACGCAGTTCGCGATCCGCATCCGCGCCGAGCGGCGTGTGATACATCTTCACCTGCGCGAGCGTGCGCTGGCGATAATCGACGCCCGCGTCGACGTTCAGCACGTCGAGCCGGTCCTTGATCAGCGCGATCGCCGGCAGCATGCGGTCGCGATGCAGGCCGTCCGGGTACAGGTCGTCGGGATCGTAGTTGGACGTCATCACGAACTGCACGCCGTTGTTGAACAGGCGGTCGAGCAGACGGTACAGGATCATCGCGTCCGCAATGTCCGACACGTGGAATTCGTCGAAGCAGATCAGGCGGTAGCGCTTCGCGATGCGCCGCGCGAGTTCGTCGAGCGGATCGGCCTGCCCTTTCAGTTCCTCGAGTTCGCGGTGCACTTCACGCATGAACTCGTGGAAATGCAGGCGCGTCTTGCGCTGCACGGGCACCACTGCGTAGAAGCTGTCCATCAGGAAGCTCTTGCCGCGGCCGACCCCGCCCCACATGTACACGCCGCGCGGGAGATCCGGATGATTGATGAGCTTCTTGAACGCGTTCGAGCGGCGCGCCTTGTATTCGACCCATTCGTCGAAACAGCGCTGCAGGCGATCGACGGCCGCACGCTGAGCGGGATCGGATTGATAGCCGCGCGTGGTCAGTTCGCGCGCGTAGTATTCGGTGACGTTCATCGGGCAAACCAGAAAGAACGAAGGCGAGCGGGAAACCCCGCCCGCCTTCGTCATGAGACGGCTGCGCCGGCCGATGGCCGGCAGGCGCTAGTCCGTGCTCAGCTGTTCAGCGAGCGCTTGTCGACGGCGAGCGCCGCTTCGCGCATCACTTCCGACATCGACGGGTGCGGATGGCAGATGCGGGCGATGTCTTCCGACGCCGCCTTGAATTCCATCGCCACCACGGCTTCCGCGATCAGGTCCGACGCGTTCGCGGCGATCACGTGCACGCCGAGCAGTTCGTCGGTCTTCGCATCGGCGATCATCTTCACGAAGCCGTCCGGTGCGTTCATGCCGAGCGCGCGGCCGTTGATCGAGAACGGGAACTTGCCCGTCTTGATCTCGCGGCCTTCCGCCTTCAGCTGCTGCTCCGTCTTGCCGACCCATGCGATTTCCGGGTACGTGTAGATCACCCACGGAATGCAGTTGTAGTCGATGTGCGGCTTCTGGCCGTCGATCACTTCAGCGACCAGCACGCCTTCGTCTTCCGCCTTGTGCGCGAGCATCGGGCCACGCACCACGTCGCCGATCGCGTACACGTTCGGCACCGCCGTACGGCAGTGGTCGTCGACGTCGATGAAGCCGCGCTCGTTCGCCTTCAGGCCGATTGCCTCGAGACCGAGGTTGTCGGTGTTCGGCACGCGGCCGACCGACACGATCAGGCGGTCGGCGTCGAGCGTCTGCGCGTTGCCGTCCTTGTCCGTGTAGGCGATCGACACACCGTTCGCGGTCGCCTTCACTTCGCCGATCTTCACGCCGAGATTGATGTCGAGGCCCTGCTTCTTGAACAGCTTGGCAGCTTCCTTCGCGAGCGCTTCGTCCGCTGCGCCGAGGAATGCCGGCAGCGCCTCGAGCACCGTCACTTCGGCACCGAGGCGGCGCCACACCGAGCCGAGCTCGAGGCCGATCACGCCTGCGCCGATCACGGCGAGCTTCTTCGGCACCGAGTCGAACGTCAGCGCACCTTCGTTGTCCGACACGATCTTGTTGTCGACCGGGACGCCCGGCAGGTGACGCGCCTTCGAACCCGTCGCGATGATCACGTTCTTCGCGGTGACGACTTCGGTTTCACCTTCGCCGCTCACTTCGATCTGCACGCCGGCATCGGTCTTGCCGGTGAACTTGCCATGGCCCTTCAGCCAGGTGATCTTGTTCTTCTTGAACAGGAACTCGATCCCGCTCGTCATCTTCTCGACGATCGCATCCTTGCGGCCGAGCATCTTCGCGACGTCGATCTTCACGCCGTCGACCGTGATGCCGTGGTCGGCCAGGTGATGCGACGTGTTCTCGAACTCTTCCGACGATGCGAGCAGCGCCTTCGACGGAATGCAGCCGACGTTCAGGCACGTGCCGCCGAGCTTCAGCGCGCCGGCCGGGTTCTTCCACTTCTCGATACAGGCAACGGTCTTGCCGAGCTGCGCGGCGCGGATCGCGGCGATGTAGCCGCCGGGGCCGGCACCGATCACGACGACGTCAAATTCCTTGGACATGACAATCCTTTCTACTTGTACGTCCGCAGGTTCGCGCGCGTGCGCGAACCTGCGGAACGGGTCAATGCAGTGAGACTCGGCTTACAGGTCGAGCAGCAGACGTGCCGGATCTTCCAGCGCATCCTTCATCGCGACGAGCGACAGCACGGCTTCGCGGCCGTCGATGATGCGGTGGTCGTACGACAGCGCGAGGTAGTTGATCGGGCGGATCACGATCTGGCCGTTCTCGACAACCGGGCGCTCCTTCGTCGCGTGCACGCCGAGGATGGCCGACTGCGGCGGGTTGATGATCGGGGTCGACAGCATCGAGCCGAACACGCCGCCGTTCGAGATCGAGAACGTACCGCCCGTCATTTCCTCGATCGACAGCTTCCCGTCCTTCGCCTTCTGGCCGAATTCGGCGATCTTCTTTTCGATCTCGGCGAGGCTCAGCTGATCCGCGTTGCGCAGGATCGGCACGACGAGGCCGCGCGGCGAGCCGACAGCGATACCGATGTCGAAGTAGCCGTGGTAGACGATGTCGTTACCGTCGATCGACGCGTTCACGAGCGGGAACTTCTTCAGCGCGTGCACGGCCGCCTTCACGAAGAACGACATGAAGCCGAGCTTCACGCCGTGTTCCTTCTCGAACTTGTCCTTGTACTTCGAGCGCAGGTCCATGACCGGCTGCATGTTGACTTCGTTGAACGTCGTCAGGATCGCGTTGGTCTGCTGCGATTCGAGCAGACGCTCGGCGATACGCGCACGCAGACGCGACATCGGCACGCGCTGTTCCGGACGATCGTTCAGCCAGGTCGTTGCCGACGCGGGCACCTTCACTTCCGGCAGCGACGGCTTCGCGGCAGCGGCCTTGGCCGGTGCGGCGGCCGGAGCGGCCTTCGGTGCGCTGCCTGCGGACAGTGCGTCGCCCTTCGTGACTCGGCCGTCGCGGCCCGAACCTGCGACGTCGCCCGCCGACAGGCCCTTCTCGGCCAGCAGCTTCGAGGCAGCCGGCGATGCGGTTGCCGACGATGCCGTTGCGGCGGCCGGCTGTGCGGCCGGTGCGGCGGCAGCAGGCGCTGCGGCCGGCTTGACTTCGGCGGCGCCAGCCGCTGCTTCGGCAGCACCTGCCTTCGCTTCGGTGTCGATCGTCGCGATCAGCTGATCGGCAACCACGGTGTCACCGTCGTTCTGCAGCACTTGCGCGAGCACGCCCGCTGCCGGTGCCGGCACTTCGAGCACGACCTTGTCGGTCTCGAGTTCGATCAGGATTTCGTCCTGCGCGACTGCTTCGCCCGGCTTCTTCTTCCACTGCAGCATGGTCGCTTCCGAAACCGACTCCGAAAGCTGGGGGACTTTGACTTCTACGATAGCCATGTGATTTTCCTGGATGCTTAATCTGGGTAATGACGAGGTTCGTGCGATTCCTTCGGCCGGTGCGGCGCGCCACGCGCCCGGCAGGCCAAAAGAGACGGGAAAGCGCCGCGCGCCTTCCCGTTTCGCTTCCGTCGGTTATTTCGCGATCGATCCGCTCTTCAGGCGGCCGAAAGCACCTTCGATCAGGGCCTTCTGCTGCTCGTAGTGCTTCGCGTAGTAGCCAACCGCCGGCGAGGCCGAAGCCGGACGGCCGCTGTATGCCAGCTTCTGCCCTTCCTTCATGCCTTCCTTCAGATGGTGCTCGACGTAGAACCAGGGGCCCTGGTTCTGCGGCTCGTCCTGCACCCAGACCACTTCAGTCGCGTTCTCGTACTTCTTCATTTCGGCTTCGAACTGCTTGTGCGCGAACGGATACAGCTGCTCGATACGGATGATCGCGACGTCGTTCGCCTTCGCTTCGCGGCGATGCGCGACGAGGTCGTAATACACGCGGCCCGAGCAGGCCAGCACGCGCTTGACCTTCTTCGCGTCGATGCCGCCGTCGGTTTCGCCCAGCACCGGCTGGAACGAACCCTTCGCCAGTTCCGACAGATCCGACACCGCTTCCTTGTGACGCAGCAGCGACTTCGGCGTTGCGACGATCAGCGGCTTGCGGAACAGGCGGATCATCTGGCGGCGCAGCAGGTGGAAAATCTGCGCCGGCGTCGTCGGCTGAACGACCTGCATGTTGTGATCTGCACACAGCTGCAGGAAACGCTCGATACGCGTCGACGAGTGTTCCGGACCTTGCCCTTCATAGCCGTGCGGCAGCAGCATCGTGAGACCCGACACGCGGCCCCACTTCACTTCGCCCGACGAGATGAACTGGTCGATCACGACCTGCGCGCCGTTGACGAAGTCGCCGAACTGCGCTTCCCACAGCACGAGCGTGTTCGGCTCGGCGGTCGAGTAACCGTATTCGAAGCCCAGCACCGCCTCTTCCGACAGCACCGAGTCGATCACCGTGAACTTCGCCTGGCCTTCGGCGATGTTCTGCAGCGGCACGTACGTACCGTCGTTCCAGCGCTCGCGGTTCTGGTCGTGCAGCACCGCGTGACGGTGCGTGAACGTGCCGCGGCCCGAGTCCTGGCCCGTCAGGCGCACCGAGTAGCCCGATGCGACGAGCGACGCGAATGCGAGGTGTTCGCCCATGCCCCAGTCGAGCGGCTGGTCGCCGCGCGCCATGTTGCGGCGGTCGTTGATCACGCGCTCGACGAGCGGGTGAACCTTGAAGTTTTCCGGGACCGTCGTGATGCGTTCGCCGAGGCGCTTCAGTTCGGCGAGCGGCACGGCCGTATCGGCTGCATCCGTCCACTTGCGGTTCAGGAACGGAACCCAGTCGACTGCGTACTTGCTCTTGTAGTTCGACAGGACCGGGTCGACCGTGTGGTGACCGTCGTCCATCGCCTTGCGGTACGCCTTCACGTAGTTGTCGGCGTCTTCCGCGGTGATCACGCCCTGCTGCACGAGCTTCTCGGCGTACAGCGCACGGGTGCCCGGGTGCTGCGCGATCTTCTTGTACATCAGCGGCTGCGTGACGGCCGGCGTGTCCTGCTCGTTGTGACCCAGCTTGCGGAAGCAGACGATGTCGATCACGACATCCTTGTGGAACTGCATCCGGTAGTCGATCGCGATCTGGATCGCGAGCACGACAGCTTCAGGATCGTCACCGTTCACGTGCAGCACCGGCGCTTCGATCATCTTGACCACGTCGGTACAGTACAGCGTCGAGCGCGCATCGCGCGGGTCCGACGTCGTGAAGCCGATCTGGTTGTTGATGACGATGTGCAGCGTGCCGTGCGTGCCGTAACCGCGCGTCTGCGCGAGGTTCAGCGTTTCCATCACGACGCCCTGGCCAGCGAAGGCCGCGTCGCCGTGGATCTGCACCGGCAGCACCTGCAGGCCGTCTTCGTCGCCGCGACGGTCCATCCGCGCCTTCGCCGAACCTTCGACCACCGGGTTCACGATTTCGAGGTGCGACGGGTTGAACGCGAGCGACAGGTGGACCGGGCCGCCTTCCGTCGACACGTCCGACGAGAAGCCCTTGTGGTACTTCACGTCACCGGCCGGCAGGTCGTCGACGTGCTTGCCTTCGAATTCGGCGAACAGGTCGGCCGGCATCTTGCCCAGCGTGTTGACCAGCACGTTCAGACGGCCGCGGTGGGCCATGCCGATGATGATTTCCTGCACGCCGCTCTTGCCCGCGTGCTGGACGACTTCGTCCATCGCCGCGATGAAGCTTTCGCCGCCTTCGAGCGAGAAGCGCTTCTGGCCGACGTACTTGGTGTGCAGATAGCGTTCGAGACCTTCCGACGCCGTCAGGCGATTCAGGATGTGCTTCTTCTTGTCGGCCGAGAATGCCGGCGTCGCACGGGTCGACTCCAGGCGCTCCTGCCACCAGCGCTTCTGCTCCGGATCGCTGATGTACATGTACTCGGCGCCGATCGTGCCGCAATACGTGTCGCGCAGACCCTTGACGATGTCACGCAGCGAAGCCTGGTCGAAACCGAAGTACAGGTTGCTTGCGCTGTACGTCTGGTCGAGGTCGCCTTCGGAGAAGTCGTAGAACGCGGGTTCGAGTTCGGGAATGGCGGGACGTTCGCGACGCTTCAGGGGGTCGAGATTGGCCCATTGCGAGCCGAGGAAGCGATAAGCGCTGATGAGCGACTGAACATGGACCTGCTTGCGCGCGGTCGCGAGGTTGCTCGTGCTTTCGCGCGGGATGAAGGCATTGGCCTTCGCACGCTCGGCGAACGATTCGACGATCGGGAAATGAGCGACGTCATTGGCACTCGAGCCGTCCGTTGCAGGCACATTCTGCAGCGCGTCGAAATACTCTCGCCAATTCTCCGGCACCGACGCCGGATTGTTGAGGTATGCATCGTACAGTTCTTCAACGTACGAAGCATTGCCGCCGAACAGATAGGAGTTCAGCTGAAACTGCTTCATTACATCTGACATTTTACGCTCACCTTTCTTCGAGCTTCTCGAGAAATAGCGGGTTACTCAACCTTCCGCGACACGGCCTGACCGTTTAGCGGATTGCGAATCAAGTCTTGCTTGGAAGGACCTAAAACTTGCGTGCGCGCAGCATATCACAGAACCGATACCGGAGTTCACGGCGAAATGTGCCTGAAAGCACCGCGCGACGGGGTTTTGCCGGATTGCCACGACCTGCGGGAACAGTGTTTTGCAGGTCATCCGGTTGCACATCGCGCAGGTGCAAAAAAGGCTGCCCGAAGGCAGCCTTTTCCGTGATGCAGCGAACGGTCGAAATGCTTAGTCGACCGCGCCTTCGCGGCTCGCGCGGCGACGCTCGTGCTCCTTCAGGAAGCGCTTGCGCAGGCGGATCGACTGCGGCGTCACTTCGACGAGCTCGTCGTCGTCGATGAATTCGACCGCGTATTCCAGCGACATCTGGACCGGCGGCACGAGACGCACGGCTTCGTCGGTACCCGAAGCACGCACGTTGGTCAGCTGCTTGCCCTTGATCGGGTTCACGACGAGGTCGTTGTCGCGGCTGTGGATGCCGATGATCATGCCCTCGTACAGCGCATCGCCCGGCTTCACGAACATGCGGCCGCGATCCTGCAGCTTCCACAGGGCGTAGGCCACCGCTGCGCCGTCGTCCTGCGAGATCAGCACGCCGTTGCGGCGCTCGAAGACCGAACCGTCCTTGACCGGTGCGTACGAATCGAAGATGTGGCTCATCAGGCCCGTGCCGCGCGTGAGCGTCAGGAATTCGCTCTGGAAGCCGATCAGGCCACGTGCCGAGATCTTGTATTCCAGACGCGTACGGCCACGGCCGTCCGACGCCATGTCGAGCATTTCGCCCTTGCGGCGACCCAGCTCTTCCATCACGCCGCCCTGGTGTTCGTCTTCGAGGTCGACGGTCAGCAGCTCGAACGGCTCGTGACGCACGCCGTCGATTTCCTGCATCACGACGCGCGGACGCGACACGGCCAGCTCGTAGCCTTCGCGACGCATGTTCTCGACGAGAATCGTCAGGTGCAGCTCGCCGCGACCCGACACTTCGAACACCGTTTCGTCGCCCGTATCCTTCACGCGCAGCGCGACGTTGTGGTTCAGCTCCTTCATCAGGCGGTCGCGGATCTGGCGGCTCGTCACGAACTTGCCTTCGCGGCCCGCGAGCGGCGACGAGTTGACGAGGAAGTTCATCGTCAGCGTCGGTTCGTCGACGGTGATCATCGGCAGCGCTTCCGGCGTGTCGATCGCGCAGATCGTCGCGCCGATGCCGACGTCTTCAATACCGTTGATCAGCACGATGTCGCCCGCTTCGGCCGACTCGACCTGCACGCGCTCGAGGCCCTTGAACGACAGCACCTGGTTGATCTTGCGGTTCAGCACGTCGCCTTCCGGGCCGAAGCGCATCACGACCGGCTGGCCCGGCTTGATGCGGCCGCGCGTGATACGGCCGACGCCGATCCGGCCAACGTACGTCGAATAGTCGAGCGACGTGATCTGGAGCTGCAGCGGCGCTTCCGGATCGGCCGGGCGAACCGGCACGTGCTCGAGGATCGCCTCGAACAGCGGGCGCATGTCGCCATCGCGCGCAGCCGGGTCGAGCGACGCGTAGCCGTTCAGGCCCGACGCGTAGACGATCGGGAAGTCGAGCTGCTCTTCGGTCGCGCCGAGCTTGTCGAACAGGTCGAACGTCTGGTTGATCACCCAGTCGATACGCGCGCCCGGGCGGTCGATCTTGTTGACGACGACGATCGGCTTCAGGCCGAGCGCCAGCGCCTTCTTCGTGACGAAGCGCGTCTGCGGCATCGGGCCTTCGACCGCGTCGACCAGCAGCAGCACCGAGTCGACCATCGACAGCACGCGCTCGACTTCACCGCCGAAGTCCGCGTGCCCCGGGGTGTCGACGATGTTGACGTGCGTGCCTTCGTATTCGACCGCGCAGTTCTTCGCGAGAATCGTGATCCCGCGTTCCTTTTCGATGTCGTTCGAGTCCATCACACGCTCGGCGACTTGCTGGTTGTCGCGGAAGGTGCCGGACTGGCGAAGCAGTTGGTCGACGAGCGTCGTCTTGCCGTGGTCGACGTGAGCGATGATGGCGATATTGCGAAGGGCGCGGGTCATAGAAACCTGGAAATCGTTTGAACGCGCAAACGCGCCCGCTCGTTTTCACGGGCGCGCGCTGTTGCAGCTTGGAAAGCCACAAATTATAGCACGTGAGAATGTCGAGAGCTGACCGACACGATGTAACGTGCCAAGACGGACTGCTCCGCCCTCTCCCGAAACCGGCAACCCATCCGGCCCCGCCGCCCGCAGCGGCGCCAAAAACCTTATCGAGACAAGGGATTCTCGAGCGACGAAGCACGCCCTTTGCCGTTCGATTAACATTTGCCGCGGCAAGCAATTGTGCCTATACTGCTGCCTAGTCAACTATTGCAGCTTCAGGGTTTTATGTCGGATTCTCCTACCCAACCGCCCGTTTCGCCACTGTCCACGTATCAGATGAACGACAGCGTCGGTTATCTGATGTCGCGCGTGAAGTCGGTGATGACCAACCTCGTCACGCAACGCACGCAGGAAGAGCTCGGCATCACGGGCACGCAGGCGAGCATGCTGTTCATGATCGCGGTCGGCAAGTGCTCGACGGCCGCCGAACTCGCCCGCGAATACGGGATCGACGCAAGCGCGGTCACGCGCCTGCTCGACCGGGTCGAGAAACGCGGCTTGCTGTCCCGCGTCCGCAGCATCGAGGACCGGCGCGTCGTGCGCCTCGAACTCACCGACGAAGGCCGTGCGCTTGCCGAACGGCTGCCGCCGATTTTCCGCAGCGTGCTCGATCAGGTGCTGGACGGGTTTACGCCGGAAGAAGTCGGGTTCCTGAAGAGCATGTTGCGCCGCATTCTCAGCAACTATTGCGAGACGGCTGGCGCCAGCATCGCGTAATAGTTGCCATAACAATTACTTTTGACAGATTAATGTAAGGAAATCCTTGCAGTGTCCATCATTCATTCCGAGTCAGGGGTTAGCGCGATGAAATCCTCCCCGTTGTCCGAGCGCGCCGGATCGTGCCGCGCCGCCGTCGCCGCCGCGGTCGCCGCACTGGCGCTGGCGGGCTGCGCGAACTACTTCGGCATCAAGAGCGACAAGCAGATCGCCCCGGCGTCGCAATTCGAATCCGCCCAGAGCCTGCCGGCCCAGGGTGGCCAGTGGCCGGCGCTCGACTGGGCCAACCAGTTCGGCGATCCGCAATTGCCGAAGCTGATCGACGAAGCGCTGCAAGGCAATCCGTCGATTGCGCAGGCGCAGGCACGCATCGCGAAGGCATCGTCGTACATCGAATCGTCGCGCTCGAACCTGATGCCGAAGGCCGAAGCCAGCTATTCGTGGACACGCGAGCTGTACTCGTCGAACGCACTGTTCCCGCCCCCGTACGGCGGCCAGTGGTACAGCGAAAACAACGCGCTTGCGAGCGCGTCGTGGGAACTCGACCTGTGGGGCAAGAACCGCGAACGCCTGCACACGGCCGTGTCGCAGGAAAAGTCCGCCGAAGCCGACATGCAGCAGGCGCGCATCACGCTCGCGTCGTCGGTCGCGCGTAGCTACAACTCGCTCGCGCAGCTCTATGCGCTGCGCGACATCGCGCAACGCGAGATCACCAATCGCGAGACGGTCGGCAAGATCACCGACGGCCGCGTGTCGGCCGGCCTCGACACCAACGTCGAACGCCAGACGGCCCGCGGCAACATCGCGACGACCCAGGCTTCGCTGTCCGACCTCGACGGCCAGATCACGACGGTGCGCTACCAGCTCGCCGCGCTGCTCGGCAAGGGGCCGGATCGCGGGCTGCAGATCGCGGCGCCCGTGATGAACCCGAGCGGCGAAGTCGCGCTGCCCGGCAACCTGCCGGCCGATCTCGTGTCGCGCCGCCCCGACATCGTCGCCGCGCGCTGGCAGGTCGAGGCCGCGATGCACGACGTGAAGGAAGCGAAGGCCGAGTTCTACCCCGACGTGAACCTCGCGGCCGGTTTCGGCTTCGATGCGTTCGGCTGGGGCAAATTCCTGAACTTCGCGAGCCGCCAGGCGCAGTTCGGCCCGGCGATCCACCTGCCGATCTTCGACGCCGGCGCGCTGCGCGCCCAGCTCAAGGGCCGCTACGCGGACTTCGACCTGTCGGTGGCGAACTACAACCAGACGCTGATCAGCGCGCTGAACGACGTCGCGACGCAGGTCGCGTCGATCCGCGCGGTCGATCGCCAGATGGGCGACGCGCAACGCGCACTCGACGCGTCGACGCGCGCCTACGATCTCGCGGTGATCCGTTACAAGGCCGGGCTGTCGCCGCAACTGCAGGTGCTGACGGCGGACAGCAACCGCCTCGCCTCGGAGCAGACGGTGACCAACCTGAAGATGCGCCGCCGCGACATGCAGCTCGCACTGATCAAGGCGCTGGGTGGCGGGTTCGATGCGACCGGTACGCCGCTCGCCGCGCCCGACACCACCAAGCCGACAAAACAGGCCGCCAACTGATCCGGCGCCACCACTACGCAGACACTCGAAATAACGGACGGAGAAAATCGCCATGAGCGACCAACAAAACGCCGCCAGCGCGCAGCCGCAGGGCAACGGCAAGCGCAAACGAATGATGACGCTACTCGTCGCGGTCATCGTGATCGCGGCCATCGCGTATGGCCTGTACTACTTCCTCGTCGCACGCTTCCATGAAGGTACCGACGATGCGTACGTAAACGGCAACGTCGTGCAGATCACGCCGCAGGTAACGGGCACCGTGATCGCCGTGAAGGCGGACGATACGCAGACGGTCAAGGCCGGCGATCCGCTGGTCGTGCTCGACCCGGCCGATTCGCAGGTCGCGTTGCAACAGGCGGAAGCCAATCTCGCGCAGACGGTGCGCCAGGTGCGCGGCCTGTTCGTCAACGACGACCAGTACCGCGCGCAGGTCGCGCTGCGCCAGTCCGACCTGTCGAAGGCCCAGGACGACCTGCGTCGCCGCATGGCCGTCGCGCAGACGGGCGCCGTGTCGCAGGAAGAAATCTCGCACGCACGCGACGCCGTGAAGGCCGCGCAGGCATCGGTCGATGCCGCCCAGCAGCAGCTCGCGTCGAATCGCGCGCTGACCGCGAACACGACCATCGCATCGCACCCGAACGTGATGGCCGCCGCCGCGAAGGTTCGCGACGCCTACCTCGCGAACGCGCGTAACGTGCTGCCGGCGCCGGTCACCGGCTATGTCGCGAAGCGCTCGGTGCAGGTCGGCCAGCGTGTGTCGCCCGGCAACCCGCTGATGTCGGTGGTGCCGCTGAATGCCGTGTGGGTCGACGCGAACTTCAAGGAAGTCCAGCTGAAGCACATGCGCATCGGCCAGCCGGTCGAAATGACGGCGGACATCTACGGCTCGTCGGTCACGTACCACGGCAAGGTCGTCGGCTTCTCGGCCGGCACGGGCTCGGCGTTCTCGCTGCTGCCGGCGCAGAACGCGACCGGCAACTGGATCAAGGTCGTGCAGCGCCTGCCGGTGCGGATCGAACTCGATCCGAAGGATCTCGACAAGCATCCGCTGCGCATCGGCCTGTCGATGCAGGTCGACGTGGACATCAAGGACGAACGCGGCGACCAGCTCGTCAACGCGCCGAACACCGTCTACGAGACCAACGTGTTCGCGAAGTACGGCGACGAAGCCGACGCCGAAATCGCACGCGTCATCGCCGAGAACGCAGGCGGCAATGCGCCGGCCCCGGCCGCGGCGAAGCAGAACAGCGCCGCGAAAATGATGTAACCGTTCCGACTCCGGAAAGACAACCGACATGGCACAGGCTCCTGTCTCGTACCCGCCCCTGCAGGGCGGGAAACTTTTGCTCGGGACGATCGCGGTATCGCTCGCGGTGTTCATGAACGTGCTCGACACGTCCATCGCGAACGTCGCGATCCCGACCATCTCGGGCGATCTCGGCGTATCGTCCGACCAGGGCACGTGGGTCATTACGTCGTTCGCGGTCGCGAACGCGATCTCGGTGCCGCTGACGGGCTGGCTGACCGATCGCTTCGGACAGGTCCGCCTGTTCCTCGCATCGATCATCCTGTTCGTCATCTCGTCGTGGATGTGCGGCCTCGCGCCGAGCCTGCCGTTCCTGCTCGCATCGCGCGTGCTGCAGGGCGCGGTCGCGGGGCCGATGATTCCGCTGTCGCAGTCGCTGCTGCTGTCGAGCTATCCACGCGCGAAGGCGCCGATGGCGCTGGCGCTGTGGTCGATGACGACGCTGATCGCACCGGTCGCGGGTCCGATCCTCGGTGGCTGGATCTCGGACAACTATTCGTGGCCGTGGATCTTCTACGTGAACATCCCGGTCGGCATCGCCGCCGCGCTCGCCACGTGGTCGATCTATCGCACGCGTGAATCGACGATACGCCGCGCACCGATCGACGGTGTCGGCCTCGCGCTGCTCGTGCTGTGGGTCGGCTCGCTGCAGATCATGCTCGACAAGGGCAAGGATCTGGACTGGTTCTCGTCGACGACGATCGTCGCGCTTGCGCTGATCGCGATCATCTCGTTCGCGTTCTTCGTGATCTGGGAACTGACCGCCGAGCACCCCGTCGTCGACCTGTCGCTGTTCCGTCGGCGCAACTTCACGGGTGGCACGGTCGCACTGGCAGTCGGTTACGGGCTCTACTTCGGCAACCTCGTGCTGCTGCCGCTGTGGCTGCAGACCCAGATCGGCTACACGGCGACCGACGCCGGCCTCGTGATGGCACCGGTCGGGCTGTTCGCGATCCTGCTGTCGCCGTTGACCGGCAAGTTCCTGCCGCGCACCGATCCGCGCTACATCGCGACCGCCGCATTCCTGACGTTCGCACTGTGCTTCTGGATGCGCTCGCGCTATACGACAGGTGTCGACGAGTGGTCGCTGACGCTGCCGACGCTCGTACAGGGTATCGCGATGGCCGGATTCTTCATCCCGCTCGTGTCGATCACGTTGTCCGGCCTGCCCGGCCACCGCATTCCCGCGGCGTCCGGCCTGTCGAACTTCGTGCGGATCATGTGCGGCGGCATCGGTACGTCGATCTTCCAGACCGCGTGGGACCACCGCAACAACTTCCATCACGCGCAACTGGTCGAGCAGACGAACGTGTACAACCCGACGTTCAACCAGGCCGTCACGCAGATGGGCAACCTCGGGCTGACGCAGGACCAGGCGCACGGACTCATCAACAACCTGGCGACGCAACAGGCCGCACAGCTCGGTGTGAACGATCTGTTCTACATCTCGGCGGCGATCTTCGTGCTGCTGATTGCGCTGATCTGGATCACCAAGCCCGAACGCTCGGGCGGCGGCGATGCCGGAGCGGCGGCGTCCGCGGCGCACTGAACGCCGTCCGGCCGCAGCGCCGCGCGATCAAACGCACCAAACAAAAAACCCGGTCGATTTCGACCGGGTTTTTTTATGCTACCGAGCGCTTGCGCCGCCGCATCATGCAGCCGTCACGACGAGCCGCTCCGGTGCGAGCACGCCATTCGCCTTGCGTGCCACGCCGAGCAACCGCGTTGCGTCGTACACGCGCACGCGCTCGCCATCAGCCGCCTCGAGCGGCCCGAGTTCCGACAGCGGCAGGCGCTGGCCATGCAGGAACCGCTTCGCGGATGCCTCGTCGAGACGAACGGACGGAAACGTCGACAGCAACGCATCGACCGGCTGCAGCCATGCATCGCGAGCCGATTCGGCCGCATCCGACAGCGCGTCGAGCGTCACCGCATGTTCGAGCGTCAGCGCACCCACGCCCGTGCGACGCAGCATCGTCAGATGCGCACCGCAACCCAGCGCCTCGCCGATATCCTCCGCGAGCGTGCGCACGTACGTGCCCTTGCTGCAGGTCACGCGAAACGTCACGTCGGGCAGTTCGCAAGCGAGCAGCTCGAGTACATGGATCGTCACATTGCGGCCTTCGCGCTCGACGGTCTGACCCGCACGCGCGTATTCGTACAGCGGCTTGCCATCGCGCTTGAGCGCCGAATACATCGGCGGGACCTGCACGATCTCACCCGTGAAGCGCACGAGCGCGGCTTCCACCGCCGCCTGGTCGCATTCGACGGGCCGCGTGTCGATCACGTCGCCTTCCGCATCGCCGGTGGCCGTGCGCTGGCCAAGACGCATCGTCGCTTCGTAGGTCTTGTCGGCCTCGAGCAGATCCTGCGAGAACTTCGTCGCCTCGCCGAAGCACAGCGGCAGCAGGCCCGAAGCCAGCGGATCGAGCGTGCCGGTGTGACCGGCTTTCTTTGCGAGAAGCAGGCGCTTCGCGCGAATCAGCGCGTCGTTGCTCGACAGGCCGACCGGCTTGTCGAGCAGGAGGACGCCGTCCAGCACGCGCCGGGGCACGCGCGGACGTTGGGGTGCTGCATTCGTCATAGGCCGGTCGAGCTCAGTCGTCCTTGGCCGGCGCGTCGGCCTCGTCGTCGTCCTTCGCGCGCGTCGAGTTCGCTTCCTTGATCAGGCGCGACATCTCGACGGCCTTCTCGATCGTCTGGTCGTAGTGGAAATGCAGCGTCGGCACCGTATGAATGTGCAGACGCTTGAACAGCAGGTTGTGCAAGTGACCCGACGCATGATTCAGCGCCTCCTGCGTCTTTTCAGGATCGCCGGTGAGCGCAGTGAAATAGACCTTCGCGTGCGCATAGTCCGGCGTGAGCTCGACGCTCTGGATGGTCACGATGCCGATACGCGGGTCTTTGACCTCGCGCATGATGAGTTCGGACAGATCGCGCTGAATCTGGTCGGCGATCTGAACGTTGCGATTGGGGGAAGTACGTTTCCTGGACATGATCGATCCGTGATCCGTTTATCAGGATAAAGCGGCGGCCACGATTGGCACACCACCATGAAAATGGGCGGGACAGGCCCAAGCCTGCCCCGCCCATGAGCCGATGCGCGACGATTACAGCGTCCGCGCGACTTCGGTCACTTCGAAGACTTCGAACTGGTCGCCTTCGACGATGTCGTTGAAGTTCTTCACCGACATACCGCACTCGAAGCCCTGCTTCACTTCCTTCACGTCGTCCTTGAAGCGCTTCAGCGATTCGAGTTCGCCCGTGAAGATCACGACGTTGTTGCGCAGCACGCGCACCGACGACGAGCGCTTGACGATGCCGTCCGTCACCATACAGCCGGCGACCGCACCGATCTTCGGCACCTTGAAGACCTGGCGCACCTCGACCATGCCGGTGATGACTTCGCGCTTCTCCGGCGCCAGCATGCCCGACATCGCCGCCTTCACCTCATCCACTGCGTCATAGATGATGTTGTAGTAACGGATATCGATGCCGTTCGATTCGGCCAGCTTGCGCGCCTGTGCATCCGCACGCGTGTTGAAGCCGATGATGACCGCCTTCGATGCCGTTGCGAGGTTGACGTCGTTTTCGCTGATGCCACCCACCGCGCTGTGCACGATCTGCACGCGCACTTCGTCGGTCGACAGCTTGAGCAGCGACTGCACGAGTGCTTCCTGCGAACCCTGCACGTCTGCCTTGATGATGAGCGGCAGATTCTGCACTTCGCCTTCGCCCATCTGCTCGAGCATGCTTTCCAGCTTCGCGGCCTGCTGCTTCGCAAGCTTGACGTCGCGGAACTTGCCTTGACGGAACAGGGCGATTTCACGCGCCTTGCGCTCGTCCGGCAGCACGATCACTTCCTCGCCCGCGCCCGGCACTTCCGACAGACCCTGGATTTCGACCGGGATCGACGGGCCGGCTTCCTTCGTCGGCTTGCCGTTCTCGTCGAGCATCGCGCGAACACGGCCGTAAGCCGTACCGGCCAGCACGATGTCGCCGCGGTTCAGCGTACCGGACTGCACGAGGATCGTTGCGACCGGGCCTTTGCCCTTGTCGAGCTTCGCTTCGATCACGATGCCCTTGGCCGGCGCTTCGACCGGTGCCTTCAGTTCCAGCACTTCGGCTTGCAGCAGCACGTTCTCGAGCAGATCGTCGATACCCGCGCCCGTCTTCGCCGACACCGGCACGAACGGCGAATCGCCACCGTACTCTTCCGGCACGACGCCTTCCGCGACCAGCTCCTGCTTGACGCGATCGAGGTTCGCATCCGGCTTGTCGATCTTGTTGATCGCCACGACGATCGGGACACCACCCGCCTTCGCGTGGGCAATGGCTTCCTTCGTCTGCGGCATCACGCCGTCGTCGGCTGCCACCACCAGCACCACGATGTCGGTCGCCTTCGCGCCGCGTGCACGCATTGCCGTGAACGCTTCGTGACCCGGCGTGTCGAGGAACGTGATGACGCCACGCGGCGTATCGACGTGATAAGCGCCGATGTGCTGCGTAATGCCGCCCGCTTCGCCAGCGGCAACCTTCGCGCGGCGGATGTGGTCGAGCAGCGAGGTCTTGCCGTGGTCGACGTGACCCATGACCGTGACGACCGGCGGACGCGGCAGTTGCTCCGCATCGGTACCCGTTTCGCCTTCGACGAGCAGCGCTTCCGGATCGTCCAGCTTCGCGGCAACCGCGCGGTGGCCCAGTTCCTCGACGATGATCATCGCCGTTTCCTGGTCCAGCACCTGGTTGATCGTGACCATCTGGCCCATCTTCATCATCACCTTGATGACTTCGGAGGCCTTGATCGACATCTTGTGCGCGAGATCGGCAACCGACACGGTTTCCGGCACGTGCACTTCACGGACGATCGGTTCGGTCGGCGCCTGGAACGTCGAACTGTCCTGGTGACGGCCACGGCCCTTCGGGCCGCCGCGCCAGCCGCGGTCGACGCCGCCGCTCGAATCACCGCGCGTCTTGATGCCGCGGCGCTTCGACGCGTCGTCCTGCCAGCCGCCCTTGCCTGCGCCCGGTTTCTTGTTGCGGTCGCCCGCGCCTGCCGGCGCCTGCGTCGTTGCCGGGGTGGCAGCGCCGGCCGGCTTCTTGACGGCCGGACGCGCCTGCGCGCCTTCCGGCTTCGCCGGCTTGTGCAGCGTACCCTTCGCTTCGGCCGGCTTCGGCGGCTCGACCGGCTTCGGCGGCTCGACCGCCTTGACCACGGCCTTGCGCGGCGTGTTCATCATTTCGCGGATCGCGCGCGCCTCGGCTTCTGCCGCCGCACGACGCTTGCTGATCTCTTCCTGCTCGGCGCGCGCCTTGTCCGCCGCCTCGCGGGCTGCGTCCTCGGCCTTCTTCGCCGCTTCACGCTGGGCCGCACGTTCGGCGGCCGCGCGCGCTTCGTCCTGCGCCTGCGCGGACTGCGCCTGCGCGGACTGTGCCTGCGCGGACGGTGCGCTTGCCGTTTCCTGCTCGGCCGCGGCGGCCTGCTGCGCTGCTGCCTGCTGCTGGGCCGCAGCGGCTTCGGCCGCGACACGCTTCGCCGCCGCTTCTTCCTCGGCGCGACGGCGCTCCGCTTCAGCCGCTTCCTCGCGGGCGCGGCGTTCGGCTTCCTCGCGCTCCAGGCGTTCCTGGCGCTCGCGCAGTTCCTGCGCTTGCTTCTCGAGCAGCTCGGCCTCGCGGCGCGCTTCTTCCTCGCGACGCTTCAGTTCTGCATCGTCGTCCGCTTCGGCGACCTGCGCCTGACCCTGTTCCGCACCCTCGCTCACGTCGTCGCGCTTGACGAACGTACGCTTCTTGCGGACCTCGACCTGAATGGTGCGAGCCTTGCCCGTCGCGTCAGATTGCTTGATCTCCGACGTATGCTTGCGGGTCAGCGTGATCTTGCGCTTGTCGCCGTCGGTTGCGCCGTGCGACTTGCGCAAATGATCGAGCAGACGCGCCTTGTCCGTTTCGGACAGCGCATCGTCTTCACTCGCTTTCTGGACGCCCGCTGCCTGCAGCTGTTCGAGCAGCACACCAGCAGGCATTTTCAGTTCCGCGGCAAATTGGGCTACGTTGTTACTCGCCATTCATTCCTCTTAGTGCAAGGACCGATTCCTTGCTGTTAGCATCGGGTCAGGCCATACGGCCGCCATCAAATCAGTGCGCCATGGTCATTTCTCACTGGAACCAATGTTCACGTGCTTTCATGATCAACGCCTTAGCGGCATCCTCTTCCATTCCGGTCAGGTCGACCAGTTCATCCACTGCAAGCTCGGCGAGATCGTCTCGCGTCTGCACACCGTGTTCGGCCAGCTTCGCGAGCAGCTCCGGCGTGATGCCGTCGAGGCTCTTGAGATCCAGCGCTGCGTTCTCGACTTTTTCTTCGTTCGCGATAGCCATCGTCAACAGCGCATCGCGTGCGCGGTTGCGCAGTTCGTGCACGGTGTCCTCGTCGAACGCTTCGATCTCGAGCATTTCGTTGAGCGGCACGTAGGCGATCTCTTCGAGGCTCGTGAAGCCTTCGTCGATCAGGATGTCGGCAACTTCTTCGTCGACATCGAGACGCGCCATGAACAGTGCACGCAGCCGGTCGCGCTCTTCACCCTGCTTCAGGGCGGATTCGTCCGGCGTCATGATGTTGATCTGCCAGCCGGTCAGTTCACCGGCGAGGCGAACGTTCTGACCGCTGCGGCCAATCGCGACAGCCAGTTCGTTCTCGTCGACGACGACGTCCATCGAATGCTTTTCTTCATCGACGACGATCGACTGGACAGCTGCCGGCGCGAGCGCGCCGATCACGAACTGGGCGGGATCCTCTGACCATAGCACGATGTCGATGTTTTCGCCACCGAGCTCGTTGCGCACGGCCTGCACGCGCGAACCGCGGATGCCGACGCAGGTGCCGATCGGATCGATCCGCTTGTCGTAGGCGATGACGCCGATCTTCGCGCGCACGCCCGGGTCGCGGGCAGCCGCCTTGATCTCGAGCAGGCCTTGCTCGATTTCCGGCACTTCCATCTCGAACAGCTTCATCAGGAACTCGGGCGCCGTACGCGACAGCTCGATCTGCGGGCCGCGCGCGGTGCGGTCGACCTTCGCGATGTACGCACGCACACGGTCGCCCACGCGCAGATTTTCCTTCGGGATCAGCTGATCGCGGCGCAGCAGCGCCTCGACACGGCCCGATTCGACGATGAAGTTGCCCTTGTCGAGGCGCTTCACCGTACCGGTCATGATCTTTTCGCCACGCTCGAGGTAGTCGTTCAGGATCTGCTCGCGTTCCGCGTCGCGCACCTTCTGCAGGATCACCTGCTTCGCGGCCTGCGCGCCGATGCGACCGAACTCGATCGACGGAACGGGTTCCTCGACATACTCGCCGACTTCGACGTCGGCATTCTGCTCACGTGCTTCGAACAGCAGGATCTCGCGATCCGGCTCCTGCAAGCCTGCCTCGTCGGGCACGACGAGCCAGCGACGGAAGGTTTCGTGCTCGCCGCTTTCGCGATCGATATGGACGCGGATTTCGGCGCCTTCGTCGAACAGCTTCTTGGAAGCGGAAGCGAGCGCAGCCTCGAGGGCGCCCAGCACCACATCCTTGTCGACGTTTTTCTCGCGCGCCAGCGCATCCACCAGCATCAACACTTCGCGACTCATTATTTGCGGCTCCTAAAGTCAACTTGCGGAATCAGGCGGGCTTTATCGATATCGGCCAGCGTGAAATCCAGCATGGCTGCCTCGCCCTTCTTCCCCTCAAATTCCAAACCGATCGTTTCGCCATTCGGCGCGTGCAGAATGCCCCGGTACGTCTTGCGCCCGTCCAGCGGCTTTTTCAAGGTCACGGAGACTTCGCTGCCAGCGAAGCGCTCGAAGTCGGCCAGCTTCTTCAACGGGCGGTCGAGCCCCGGGGACGAGACTTCGAGCCGTTCGTAATCGATGTTTTCGACCGTCAAGACGTGCTGGAGCTGACGCGTGACCTTTTCGCAATCTTCGAGCGAGATGCCGGCAGGCTGATCGATATAGATGCAAAGCATGCCGCGCCCGGTGCGCTCGAGATCCACCAGCTCGTAGCCGAGCCCGGTGACCGTGGTTTCTATCAGTTCCGTCAGTTGCACTGTGTCCTCTCAGGTGTTCGCGCCCGCCGCTCGCGATTCACCCGCGGGCGCGCGCCTTAGCCGGCGCAGGAAGCGCTACCCGAGATGCCTAACCGTTTCAGCAAAAAAAAATGGGCGGAACGCCCATCTTCTTACTGGTGGTCGCACCTGAGCCGCACATTGAATCCGTACGCCCAGCGACTCCGCGATTATAGCGATTTTTGGCGCAAACGCCAAGCCAGCCGGTAAAAGCAGCGCGTCGCGCGCCTTTACGGACCAAAAATACGAAATCGGGTTATCCGATCAGCCGGCCCCTTCCTGCCAGGCCGGAGATCGGTCATGCCCGCTGCGGCGCAGCGGCACGCGACATATATATAGTCGAAAGCGATCGGCGCAATGCGGCGCACCGGCAAAAATCGGCCAGACGCCGATCGGGCCGGCATGCCGGCGGCCTTGCGCCGCCGTGCGCCGATACGCGTTTAGCGGCTGCGCGGGCGGCTGCGCTGCGGACGTTGGCCGCCGCGCGGGCCGCCGCCGCCGTTGCCGGCGCCTTCAGCCCGATTGCCGTTCGGATTGCGATTGCCGCCAGCCTTGCTGCCACCACGCTTGCCGCCCGCGCCTTCGCGCTTGGGGCCCGCGCCGTACGATGCGCGATTGCCGTCGACGTCGCGGCCGCCACCAGGGCGGTTGCCGTCACGGCCACCCGCGCCGCGGTTGC
The DNA here is from genome assembly GCF_902499125.1 of Burkholderia arboris. Taxonomy (GTDB): domain Bacteria; phylum Pseudomonadota; class Gammaproteobacteria; order Burkholderiales; family Burkholderiaceae; genus Burkholderia; species Burkholderia arboris. The sequence goes on along the minus strand of NZ_CABVPX010000002.1, from coordinate 38,314 downwards.
CATCACGAGCGCCACCGGCACGGTTACCGTAGCCCGACGGCGAAACCGGCAGGCTGCCGTAGCCGCTCAGGCCCGGCAGGCCCGGCCCGCCGCGCCGGCCGCCACCGCGACGCGGCTGGTCGAGCTGCCCGTGCGTCGTCAGCACCGGCTCACGACCGATGAAACCCATCGACGTCTCCATCGGATCGGGCTGGCGGCGCTCGACCTGGCCGGCACCGCCGCGCTTGCCCTTCTCCTCGGTCGGCGCCTTCAGGCCGACGGTCGCCATCAGCTTGCGCACCTGCGCATCGTCAAGCTCCTCCCAGCGGCCGCGCTTCAGGCCGCGCGGCAACGGGATCGGGCCGTGACGCGTACGGATCAGGCGGCTCACCATCAGGCCGACCGCCTCGAACATCCGGCGCACTTCGCGGTTGCGGCCTTCGGCCAGCGCGACGTGATACCAGTGATTCGTCCCTTCGCCGCCGCCATCGCGGATGCGCAGGAAATTCGCCGGACCGTCGTCGAGTTCGACGCCGTGCAGCAGCTTTTGCCGCATGCCTTCGGCCAGCTCGCCGACGACGCGCACCGCGTACTCGCGCTCGACGCTGTAGCGCGGATGCATGAAGCGGTTCGCGAGGTCACCCGAAGTCGTCAGCATCAGCAGACCTTCGGTGTTGAAGTCGAGACGGCCCACTGCAAGCCATTTCGCCGTCTTCATCGGCGGCAGGCGATCGAACACCGACGGGCGGCCTTCCGGATCCGCGTGGCTGACGATCTCGCCCGTCGGCTTGTGATACAGCAGCACGCGCGGCGGCTTGTTCGGCAGCTTGCGCTTGACCGGCTTGCCGTTGATCCGCACCTGGTCGGTCGGCATGATGCGCTGGCCGATGTGCGCGGGCTCGCCGTTCACCGACACGCGGCCGGCGACGATCAATTCTTCCATTTCGCGGCGCGAGCCCATGCCCGCTTCCGCCAGCACCTTGTGGAGCTTCGGCGCATCGTCGTCCGGCGACAGCACGCGCTTGTTCGCCGGCTGGTTGCGGCCGCGACGCAGCATCGGCGCACGCACGCCGCTACCGCCCGCGGAGTTGTCCGCGTCGAATGCGGGCGACGTCACGTAAGCGAACAGCTCGTCCTGGGACGCCTCGCCTTCCGCCTTCGCCGGAGCACCTTCAGCCTTCGGAGCGCCGCGTCGGCCCTGCCCGCCCTGGCCAGTCTTCGCCGCGCCTTCGCGCTTGCCGGCCGGCTTGCGGGCACCCTTGGCCGCACCTTCCTTGTTGCGCGGCGCGCGCGCCGGCTGCGCTTCGGCCGCCTCGGCCGGCTGCGCATCCGCGCCTTCGCCGCCCGGCTGCTCGCCTTCGGCGCCCTTCGACTTGGCTGCCGCGCGGCGCCGCGCGATCAGGCTGCGCGGGCCTCGCCGCAAACCGCGGCGGGGACGCTCGTCGCCACCGGCCGAAGCGTCCTGCTCCGGCGCATCGTCGGCGCGCGCTGCCTGCACGGCAGGCGCGGACGATTCAATATCGTGGATATCTGTCAAAACAACCTCAAAATGTCAGGTCTCGCGCCCGGCGCGGGCGCGGCAAGAAGTTGGCCGCGATCAGGCGCGACGCTGTTTGGGTTCTGCTTCGTCGTCCGGCAGCGCGTCGGCGCCGATGGGCGCACTGGCGCTTCGTACGGCATCCGCGAGACTGTCGGACGTGTCGTCCAGCATCTCGTCGTCCGCGGGACCGGAACGGGAGGCGTTGGCCTGGCCAACCTCGCCGGGCATGTCGCCGGCCGCTTCCGCTCCGCCTCCGGCAGCCGCTTCGGCGGCCGGCTTGCGATCTTCCTCGCTCCAATCCGCGCGCAGCGGCTCGGGCTGTACACCGGTCGGCACTGCTTCGGCGCCAACCTGTTCCGTTTGTTCCGTTTGCCCGCGATCAGCCTCGAGCGTATCGCGGCCCGCGATTTCCTGCGTCGACGCGACGTCGGCCGCCCCATCCTCGCCCGGCAATTCGGCCGACTGGCCGGCGGGCACTTCACCCGTCAGCGTCTGCGGCACGTCGCCCGCTGCGTCGTCGGCAACCGGCATGTCGCCGTCGAAATCCATTGCCTGCTGCGCCAGCAGCGCAGCCTCGATGTTCGCAGCCGGCTCTTCGAGCGCCGGCAGGTCGTCAAGCGCCTTCAGGCCGAGATCGTCGAGGAACTGCTTGGTCGTCGCATACAGCGCCGGACGCCCCGGCACGTCGCGATGACCGATCACCTCGATCCAGCCACGATCCTCGAGCTGCTTGACCACCTGCGTATTGACCGTGACGCCGCGAATCTCTTCGATGTCGCCGCGCGTAACGGGCTGCCGGTACGCGATGATCGCGAGCGTTTCGAGCACCGCGCGCGAATATTTCGGCGGCTTCTCGGGATGCAGGCGATCCAGATAATGACGCATCGCCGGCTTGCTCTGAAAGCGCCACCCGGTCGCCAGCGCCACCAGTTCGACGCCGCGACCGGACCAATCCTGTTTCAGATCTTCGAGCAACGTGCGGACCGTGTCAGCCGACACGCCGTCGGCAAAGAGCTTGCGCAAATCGCCGAGCTTCAGCGGTTCCTGCGCGCAGATCAAAGCAGTCTCGAGGACGATCTTCGCCTCTTGGGTATTCATGCAGCTAGGCCAGACCCTGTGGTCAAACGAACCGGATCAACAAACAGACGAAAGGAACGGAAGACGCGCTCGCCCGATTCTGATCGGTCATATTGATGGGAGCACGAACCGGGGGCGGCGAACCAACTCAAGGCCAGGCCCAGACCGGACGGAACAGCACGGCTCAACGACGGAACCGCGTGACTGAGCGCCATATTACGCAAAATTGCCCGGTGCGTAAAGATGAGCCGAGCAGGCCACCGCCCGTGCGGCGCGTCCGCTCCGGCCCTGCTTCAGCGGCCGGCTGCGCCGCGCGCGAGGAACCGGCGCAGCCGCTCGACGCCCGCGTCGAGTCGCGCCGGATCGCAGGCATAGCACCAGCGCACGAACCCTTCCCCCTCCGGGCCGAATGCGCGCCCGGGCGCAAGCCCGAGCCCCGCGTCGCGCACCAGCGTCTTGCAGAACGCGAGGCTGTCGGCCGCGCCCGGCAGGCGCAGGAACAGGTACATCGCACCCGGCGGAGGCGGCACCTCGACACCCGGCAGCGTCCGCAGCGCGGCGACCAGGTGATCGCGCGCGTCATGCAGCGCCGCGACGAACGACCGCACGAACGGCTCGCCGTCGCGCAACGCGACCTCGCCAGCGGCCTGCACAAAGCCCGGCGCACACGACGTGTTGTATTCGACAAGCTTCGACAGGTCGCCCATCACCGCTGCCGGCGCAATGAGCCACCCGAGCCGCCAGCCCGTCATCGCCCACGCTTTCGAGAATGAATTCACGACCACGACCCGCTCGTCGCGCGACGCGATATCGAGGAACGACGGCGCACCGCCCTCTTTGAACGCAAGCCGCTCGTACACTTCGTCCGCGACCAGCCAGATGCCGTGACGACGGCAATGGGCGAGCACGGCCTGCTGCTCGTTGCGCGACATCGTCCAGCCGGTCGGGTTGTTCGGCGAGTTGATCAGCAGCATCCGCGTATCGGGCGTCAGCGCCTCGAGCAGCCGGCCGACATCGAGATGCCAGCCCGCGTCGCCATAGCCGAGCGGCACGCATTCGACGTGCGCGCCGAGAATCTTCGGAATCTCCACGAGGTTCGGCCACAGCGGCGTGACCGCGACGACGCGATCCCCCGGACCGGCCACCAGCTGCGCAGCCAGCATCAGCGCGCTCACCCCCGAACTCGTCACGGCGACCGTATCGGCCGCCGTCGCGCCGTGACGCGCGCCAACGTAGGCTGCGATCGCATCGCGCAGCGGCGCCGTGCCGAGATTGTGCGTGTAGAAGGTCGCGCCGTCGCGCAGCGCCGCTGCGGTGGCGTCGCGGATGAAATCCGGCGTCACGCGGTCGGATTCGCCGAACCAGAACGGCAGCATGTCCGGCACGCCGAAGCCGGCGTTCGCCACTTCCCGGATCAGCGACGGCCGCAGCGCATGCACCGCGGCGCGCGCCGCCGGCTCACCGGTCATCGGAAGGAAATCTGCAGAATGCGTCATCGAGAACCACCGCCGAGGAACACGATCCGCGTAGTGTACCGGCCGGCAAGCCGGGCCGGCGCATGCCTGCGTGCGTCAGTCGAGATCCTCCGCCCTCGCCGGCATCTGCCGCACCAGCTCCCAGATCGCCTGCGCCGCGGGCGACAACGACCGGTCGCGGCGGCGCACCAGCTCGACGGTGCGTTCGGTGCGCGGCGTGAGCGGCCGTGCGACGAGCGTCGAGCCCGCCGGCAGCGGCAGCGACAGCCACGGCTGCACACTCACGCCGACGCCGGCCTCGACCAGCCCGAACACGGTCGCCGAATGCCCGAGCTCCTGCATGACCGTCGCGTTGACGCGATGGGTGGCCAGCGCCGCGTCGATCAGCGGCCGGCTGCCCGACGCATGATCGAGCAGCACGAGACGTTCGCCGTCCAGCGCCGTCCACGGCACCTCGGCACGCGCGGCGAGCGGATGGTCGGCGCGCGCGACGAGGCAAAACGAGTCGGTCATCAGCGGCTCGCACACGAGATCGGCGACCGTCAGCGGCCCGATCACGACGCCGAAATCGACTTCGCTCGACTTCACCTTGCGCAGCACGTCGCTCTGCACGTCGTCGCGCAGGCCGAGCGTCACGAACGGGAACTGGCGTTCGCACGATGCCACCACGCGCGGCATCAGCCTGCATGCGATCGTCGGGCTCGCCGCGACGATCACCCGCCCGCGACGCTGCTCGCCGATCTCGCGAATCTCGCGCAGCGTGTCGTCGAGATCGTCGATCAGGCGCGACACGCTCGCGATCAGGTTCGCGCCGACGTCGGTCAGTTGCACGTCGCGCGTCGTGCGATCGATCAGCTTCAGCCCGAGTTCGGCCTCGAGCTCACGTACGCAGCGGCTGACCGCGGACTGCGTGAGCCCGATCTCGTCGCCCGCGCGGCTGAAGCTCCTGAGCCGCGCGACCTCGATGAATACGCGAAGCTGACGCAGCGTGACGTTCATCCCCTGACCTCATCAATCGTCGATATCGATGCAGGATTGTAATGCGCGAATCGGGCCTCGGCGGCCGAATCCGGCACCTTCCGCGAATGTTTCGCTGCGGTGCAATACATTCGCAAACGCACGTGGTACGGGCGAACTGCACAAGATTGGTGATTGTCCCGATTTGCTGCCAGGTTATTTTGGCGTCTTATACGCCCCTAGCTGACTTAGCCGTTAGCTCGCTGCCAAGCGGCTCTCGAGGGATTGGCCTCCGACATGGCACGCTTCGTGCATTACCTGGCGCACAGGGCGCAGGTTTCGTCGGACGGAAGAGCAGAAACGCCGCTGCCGGCCAACCGGACGCCCCCACCCGGCACTCAATGATCGAGTGCTTGAAGAGTGCGCGGCGCAGGGCAGCGCACCGGAGTTAGCTTCGCTGAGGTGAGGACATGATGCTGTTCGACGATTTGAGAGATAACGAGTGGGCGCTGGTCGAGGGTCTGTTTTGCTCGGAACCCGCACGGAGTGAGCGGCGCGGCCGTCCCCGCGTGGAAGCCCGCTCGGTGGTAAACGCCGTGCTGTGGGTGCTGTCGACGGGTGAAGGCTGGTCGAAGCTGCCGGGCCGCTACCCGTCGCCGCCGACCTGCCGCCGCCGTTTCGACGAATGGCAGGCGGACGGCACGCTCGCCGAAATCGTGAAACGACTCGGCACGAGCGGCCGGCAGATCTCGCTGCGCGGACGCATCGGCGCAAGCGCCGCGAAGCCGCCCGCACCGCCGAGCCGCGACCGGCTGCGCGGCGCCTTCTGGACCAATCCGGAATCCTGGCGCGCGCCCGTCAAGATGGCGTAACGCATGCTCGATCGGGCGGCTTCGGCCGCCCGGTTGTTTTCTGCGACGCGACTTTTTCGCGACGCCTGCATTGCCGTTCATTACCGTTGTCGTGCCGCGATACATCTATTTACCAATATTTACAGCAAGCCTGCACTCCCACGCTTACCTTAGCGACATATCAACAGGCCGCGCCGACGGCTTGAAGGGAGCCCCGCCATGAAACCAATGTCACTGCTCGTCGCATGCGGCATTGTCGTTTCCATGGCGCTGACCGCCCCTGCCCACGCCGACGATCGCGCGAAGCCGCCCCATCGCCAGCAGGATCACCGGAACACCCTTCGCCAGCCGCCGTCCGCAAATGCCTCCAGCCGGGAAACCGTGCCGCGCGGCGACCTGCGCGGCGACATCGCCAGCAACGCGCGGGCGCGCATCGGCTCGCAGCCGTCCGACGTGCCGCGTCATCCGTAGTCCCGCCAATTTCAGGAATTCGCCAAAGAAAATGCCCGCTTTCGGGAACTGCGCCGCATACGGCGAGTCACATCCGTTGCCATGAGCACAGCGTGGCAACAGCAAAAGTATCCGGTACGCCCGTATCCTCGCGATACGGGCTTTTTTTTGCATCGCCGGCCTGCGCGACGATGCACGGGGCGGGATGGTGCGGGCGCTACAGGCGGCTTTCGAGAATCGCCACGGCGCTCGCTTCGCTCAATGCGTAGTCGTCCATACGGCGATCAGTCCAGGAAAGTAATTTCTCGTCGCGCTCGAGGCGCGAGAATTCGGCTCGACCACTGTCGGTCAGTATGGCGATGTCGACCGGAGCATGAAAACCCGGCGCGGGGGCAACGGTCTTCTGCCTGACCGTGTCCATCAACCCGAGCGAACGGAGATACTCGAACACGCCCGGGCGGCGTGCCCACGGTACCTGGCGGTACTGCACTCGTCTCAATGCGTCGAGCACCGCTTCGTTGGAATACGTGGCCATCTCGATTCTTTCTTAAAGTGCAGCGACAATGCGAAGCGGCGCGCCGGGCGGGGTTTCCGCCCGCCGAAACCGCCACCGATTCTGGAGGCCGACGTTCTTCGGCGTCGCGTCAGGGCCGGATCGTCAGCCGTCCATAAAAAGACACCTTACCCCAATCAAATTGATTCTGTTCGATTCATTTGTACTTCTCTTCATCTGTTTCATGCTCTGCCGCAAGCAGCGTCGAACCATTTCGATCGTCGCCGTTGCGCTGTTCTGGCTGCTTGCGACAGGCTGGCTCGCAGCGCCGCTGATCGCCTGGACCGAGGCCGGCGTCACGCCGGTCGAGCACCCGGACATGCACGGGCGGACCACGCTGATCCTCATCGGCGCCGGCACACGCCGCACCGACACGGGGCTGCAACCGCCACCCGACGGCGTCGCGCGCATCCACACGGTTGCCGCGCTCTATCGCACGTGTCTGCAGCGGGCCGAGCGCTGCACCGTGGTGATGTCGGGCGGCGACCCGCAGCATCACGGCGAAACCGAGGCGGCCGTATACGGGCGCCAACTCATGGCGGAAGGCGTTGCCTCCGCCGACCTCGTGCTCGAACCCAACAGCCGCACAACCTACGAAAATGCGAAATTCACTGCGTCTATACTACGCTCACAGTATGACGACGCACGCATTCTCGTCACGTCGTCGTACCAGATGCGCCGCGCCCTGCTCGATTTCCACCGTTTCGGCATCGATCCGCAGCCTGTTTATGCGAATCTCCGACGCGCGCAAACGGGCTGGCTGCCGCGCTGGCGCAATGTGGCCAACGCCGAACAGGCACTGCACGAGCTGGTCGGCATCGCACAATTCCACGTCTATCGATGGCTTGGATGGTTTTGAAGACAGCGCGAAAACGGGCGCGGAAACAAGCGCCCCGCCCCGGATGGCACGCGCGTGACGAAGTGCAAGAAGTGTTGCGCGACTTCAACGGGGCCTTGCATCGCGCCGCGATCCGGTGCACATTGATCCGTCACTTTTGTTACACTCGACACGCACTCGATTGCAGTCGCCAGACTCAACGGCAACACTCGGGTTCATCACCACTTAGCGGAGGTAAAGCAATGAAGAAGACGTCCCTGGCTATCCTGGTAGCGATGTCGGCGCTGACTGGCGCAGCGTATGCGCAAGAGAGCACGCAGATCCAGACCATCACCGATCCGGCCAAGATCGCCGAGATCGAGCAGCGCGCACAAGCGCTGCAACAGCAGCAAGCGGCCGAAGCCGCTCAGCCGGCGATGCAGGAAGAGCATCACCACGGCAAGAAGGCTGCTCATCACAAGGCAGGGGCGAAGAAGGCCGGCAAGAAGACTGCCAAGGCTGCAGACGCTGCCAGCCAGTAAGTTCGGCGGCACCGCACATGCGAAAAGCCGAATCCGGGCAACCGGGTTCGGCTTTTTTGGTTGCGGCGCCCGCGCGCTGTGCTAAAGTCGCGCACCGAAATTTTCCACCCGTGCGCACCCCGGTGCGGAGGACAGCATGAGCAACATTCAACTCGATATCGAGTGGACCGAAGCCGCCACTCGCCAGATCAAGCAACTGATGCCCCGCGGCTCGACCGACGCGTTCCTCGCGCTGCCGCCGATCGAGTGCCTGCCGATGGAGGGCGACGTGCTGTTCCTCGGCCCGCAAGGCAAGCAGCAACCGTTCATCGTGGCCGAGCGCCAGTATCACCATGACGGCGACGCCGACTGGACGATCATCCTGATCCTCGACGTCCCCAGCGCGTCGCACTGACGCGCCGCTGCGACCGGACACGTCCGGTCGCCCCCATCCGGCTCAGACGAGCTTCGACAGCACGCGGATTTCGGAACGTTCGATCCAGTCCGCGGCCGCTTCGCGATAAGCGAGGATGTGCGCAGAACGCGCATGGACGGCCAGCGCCTCCTCGCTCTCCCAACGCTCGACGAATACGAATCGCGCGGGCTCCCTCAGATCCCGATGCAGGTCGTACTGCAATGCGCCGGCTTCGTTGCGGGTCGGCTCGACGATCCCTTCGAGCGCAATGCGCAGCTTTTCCTCGGCGCCCGGCTTCGCCACGATCAGCGCCACGACTGCAATTTCCGCCATTCCCGCCTCCTTCATCCGAAAAAGTTCGAGAATACGCGAATCACGCATCGCGCATCGGCCGCGCAGATAAGACACGGCACGACGGCGGCCCGCCAAAAAAATAGCCCGCGCTTCAGAGAAGCGCGGGCGAAACCGTCGCCCTACGAGGATAGGCGACGGGGCCATCGAGATCCGCACGCTGGCGCGGATCGTCATCGGTTGCGCCGACGCATGTCGCGCCGGCATGTGAAGACGCCGATACCGTTGATCCGGCGCTCGCTGCGCACGCCCGGTATCTGACGTCATCCTCCCTGTTTCGACAATTCCAACATATAAAGCAGGTTGCGTGCCAGCCAACTCATGCCGATCATTTCGTTGATTTAAAAGGACATTTTTTAACGTCGGCGACAATGTGACAGGTGTTCTGCCGTCGTAACGCGCGGATGTTACGTAACGTCACGAGCAGGAACCGAACGACCCGGACACGCACATGCGCCGGCGAACGGCCATGAAAAAAGCCCGCCGAAAGGCGGGCTTTTTCAATGATGCGGAGAAGTGCCGGGATCAGCGAAGCTGATTCACTAGCAGCCCCATGATCTGGCGTGCCGCCGACGACGAGTCGATCCCGCCCGCATCGTCGACGATTGCAACGCGCGTCTGGTCGGCCGTCAGCGCCTTCACGTTGACACGGTACTGCTTCGCCTGCTTTTCCTTCTTGCCATGGAACAGCTGACTCCAGAAACCCTGCTCGGCCGAGGTCAGATCCTTCGGATCGACGTAGCGCACGAAATACAGGCCCTTCGTGCGATCGCGATCGTCGACCGTGAAGTTCGCGCGATCGAGCGCGAGGCCGACGTGCAGCCACGACCGGTCGTACGGCTCGCCGAGCGTGACTTCGGACGGCACGGCCGCGTCAGCGGCATCGTTGCCTTGCGCCGACGTACGCGTGACGTTCTGCGCCGCAATCGCTGCGGCAGCCTTCGACGATGCGTCGGCGTCGGCCTTCTTGTCCTTCGGTACCGTGTTGTCCTTGATGTTCGCGACCGGCGGCTCGCCGTTCTTCGCGCGCTGCTCGTTCTGTGCGAGCACGGCCATCAGCCGCTTCAGGTATTCGGTCTCGAGCGCCGGATCGTTCGGCTTCGGCTCCCACTTGCTCGAATCGTTGTTCGCGCCGGTGATCGCCTCGCGCATCCCCTTCTGGCTGATGAACACGTAGGTGCCGCCGTTCGGCGCCGTATCGAGACGCGTGCGGTACTTGTTGCGCTCGGCCGTCACGTACGAATTGCCCATCGCCTTCGAGATCACGCTACGGATCAGGCCGTCGTTGATCTGCGGATGGGTTTCGTTCCAGTCGGTTTCCATCACGCCCTTGTCGCGCTGGTCGACGACGAGCAGGAAGCCCTGCTCCTGCCAGAAACGGCGAACCTGCGGCCAGATCGAGGCCGGCTGCTTGCCATCGATCACGAGCCAGCTTTCGGTGCCGTCACGCTGGATATGCATGCCGGCCACGGCCGGTGCGACGGTGTCCAGCGCAGGCGCTGCCTGCTGGACCTGCTGAAGCGCGGACAGGGAAGTCGCGCCGCCCTGGGGCGGCAGCGAACGCTGATCGGCCGTCTCGTCGAGCATGTTGGGCGGCACTGCGAGCGACGCTTCCTTCGATTTCGAATCGCTCTTGTAGTCCACTTTCGTGGGCGACGACGTACCGCAACCGGCAACGAGTACGCCGGTGGCGAGCACTGCAGCGAACCGCATGGTAAGACGAAGATCAGTCATGTTCGGGGAATCCTCTTCCGCTAAATCACGGCGCTTTCCGTGGATCAACCTTGCATTTTACCGGGGCCGCGCCGCGATGTGCAAAAAAGCGACGGGCAAGAAAAAACCCGCGCCAGCCTGAGCTGACGCGGGTTCTTTGTCTGGTCGGGGCGAGAGGATTTGAACCTCTTCGAACCTACAGTGGAATAAGGCTCTCCGGGCAGTGCGTCAGTCAAAACCGCCGTGCCGATTGACACAGTTCGATGCAGCGTAGCATGGGCGAGCGCAGAAGCCCGTGCTGGCAGTCTGGCAAGTCTCTTACAAGGAGCGTTAAGGAGCGTTCGTCATCTCAAGGGCGGGGCGCTTGGCTCCTCCCCAAGCGTAGACAATGTCGAGCAAGAAACAGGGCCACTACGAGTGCGAACCAAATTGAAGGCAGTCAATCGTTCGGCGCAGGCTGCGCAATCAGGACCGCACCACAAGTTGTTTTATGCCCCTCCAACGCCATCGGCTGCCCAAAATCCTCACACCCGTCCTCCCCTTCGGCAATTTCAAACAGATGCGGCGCACAAAGCGGGCAAGTCACTTGATCCCCCTTGCGGGCAATGGGAATCTTCGCTGTGCCCCATGTCGAAGATGGACTACCCGAAATCACCTTGCCGCCGTGGCTTGTCGCATCACCAACCACAATCTGCGCCCGTCCGTGCAAATTTGCTCGTTGCATCAATTGCCCCTCCGGATCAATGAGCGGCACCCGCCCCGGCCGAAAAGTCCGGAGCCTCGAACGGCGGAGCCTGATACGTCGTGTCGATCGTGTAGCCGGAAGCTTTCAGTTCAGCTTCTTTCTTTGATCGCTCGTTCCCTGCCGGTTTCAACTCGTTAGATATGAGTTTCTTCCAGTTTCTTCTGCGTTCAACACTATCTGTAAAGTATGGGGTGTAGTGATCAGATGCAGTACTGACTTGAATGTCGGTCAAATAGTATCCCATTCCAGGGGATCCGGATGGTTGATGGGATAACGATAAAGTAAGAAACACTCCATCAGCATAGAAAATCCATCGTGGCTCAACGGTAATCAAGCTCTTCCATTCTTCCATCGTCGGTATATAGGTGGAATCCAATGAGTAGAGAGTTCCGGATTCTGAGGTGGCATACTTCATGGCCTCTCTACCAATGAGGCGAGGGGATGCGGCATATATATACCTTTTCCATCCGGCGGCTCGCAGTTTGCCAAGCAGGGACATGATTTTTTCGCGCCCCTCTTCATCTGAAATTGTTTTTGATGATGAGATATTAAAATTTACATCCCAATTATCAACACCATCCTCGGGGCTATCTTTGTCGCCCAAGCCAGTTACAATCATGGCGTTATCGATATCGAAGGAATAAGGGCCTTGAATATATTTTACCGATCCGAGTTTCTCTGTGCCATCCCAGTGCATTTGGTATGCATACACACCAGATGGATGATTCATAACAGAAAAACCCTGATTCTGGGCATTGGATTTCCCGTCGGCCCCGAACTTTATCGTGACAACTTGAGGCGTCATTGGTTTGTCCTTTTTCTCTTGAATGTTCATCAATGCAATAATTGCGAAACATGCGGAAAGGACCGCTAAAGCGTATACAAATATTTTCATCGGCTTTCGCATGAATGGCTCGAATAATGGTTCGCGATCAGTAGGCCAATCATGTCAAGCCGCCCATTGCGGCAATTGCCTTTAGTTCACTTAGCATGTAATTGCGCTGCTTTTGCATGAGAAAATGAAATAATTTCCCGGTGTCTTTAATCCACGCCATTCGTTGCTTGTAATCTTCAAGGATTAGATCCTTCGGGGCGTTGGAGCGATACTTCATGTCGGACGTTTCATCTTGGGCCGTGAAGCTCAATTGCAAAGGTGGGATTAACGCGTGGAACGCACGCGCCGGCGCAGCCCACCACTTTTCCGAGCTGGTCGCTTGATCCATAGTTCGCTGAAATTTAAGCTTGCCGATGAATTTCGTGTCATTATATATCAGTCCTTGCAATACTTCGCCCTGCTCATGTTGTGCCATTACCCAAAGATGATTGAAGGCAAAGTTGTTTTTAAAGGTACTGTCGGTCGTTTCTTCCCATTGCTTGACCAAATTGAAGCCGATGGATACTCGCGGAGTCCATTTGAAATATCCGGGATTCTCCGAATTGGAGCCAAGGAATTTACCGGATCCCGCATCGTCCATTGAGGCGCTGGCTTCATTGATCACCGGACACTTTGGAACCACGTCGGCCGCCCACTGCTGTCGCATCAGGTTCTTCTGCACGGTGGGATGGTATTGCCGACTATCACGTTGCTTGGCGCAATCCTGGAACGCCACTGGGTCCGCCGCATATCCGTAGCACCAGACGAGAAGATCGTTATAAATCCACAGATTACCTTTTCCCAATCCTTCATGGACGATACCCATGCCGGGCATCTTGTCTACCTGCCAACTTTCCAAATTAGCTGAAACCTGTTTGGCCGCAAACGCACCTAGACCAGTCCAATAAAACCGACCAAGCTTGTCCTTTTCTCCGAGATGAAAATCCTCAAGAAACATGCGTGCGTAGCTTGATGCCACCCGACGGGCTCTTGCCCCATAGTTTTTTCCGACAAACGATGCATCGCCGGGTTCAATCTTGGTTTCTGAAATGGAATGTGAACTGAATCGATAATCGGGCGTTCCATCCTTCAGGACGGGAGTGCGCGTATCCAGTTGGGCCATCGCATATTGATGGGCGAGCGACCAGATGATTTTGCAATCACAATTCGCGTCAATGCACGTATTGCTTTTTGGGTTGGTAGTATCTTCTGCAAGATTGGCCATTTTTCAACCTTTACTTATCTGCGTCCGTGAAGAATTCGTCCCAGTGAATGCCAAATTTAACATTTTCTTTCTGAGCTGTATTCAAGGTTGCCGACCGGCCGAGATTATTGGTCTGGAAAACATGCTCTCCGGAGTCGGACGTCATTCGATAGGCAACACCCGGCAGAGATCGCCCTGAGGGAGTGAGCATTCTGAAAGTTTGGTCGTTCGCCTCAACGGCGGGTGTACCGTTCGACGCAACCCCCATCGGCTTGGGCGGCATGTTGCTTACTTGAGCGTTAACCTCATAAACGCCACCACCCACCGTAATCTTGCCGCTTTTCAGGCTGATATAGCTGTCGCCGCCGTGCAACATCACTTCGTCAGTTGCTTTGATCGTGATGCGGTTCGCGGTCTGCGTAATTTCGAGCTTCGCAAGCAGATTGAGGTTTTTCTGCAGCGCCTTGAGATCAAGGTCTCCAGCGTATGACACCATTCGAATGCCAAGTTTGTACGCAAAGAAACGAATCGCGTTGCGGGCAGTGGCCAGCAGATTGCTGCCGCTGCTGACACTGACATGTGCGCCACTCGTGAACGCCATATGTTCACCGCTTGCAAGATGGGTACTGCCTGCTGTCGTCGCCTCAATTCCTGCCGGTGATGCGAAAACCAGATGGGGCCTCGACAGTTCCGGAAACGCGTCGCTCCCTTGTCCACTACCCGCCCCTCTGACTTCGTCGCTCTGCTTCCGAAGTGCCTTGGCAACCTCGGGCTGATCCTGCGCATCCTGCGCTTGCGCTTGGACTGCCGCGTTGGCAAGCGTATCGTGCAAGTCCCTCGCTTGTACCAAACGCTGCACCGTCTCGCCCATGTCCTTCACTGCGGCCGCCGCACCCGAGCGAGCCTCTGTTGTCACCAACATTCCTTGGTTCGCCCGCAGCACGCCCCACGAGTCGGTGGCCAGTTCCCAACCGATTCCGCGTGCTTCCCCACGCCCTTCATTGCCTTCAATGCGCGTGTTGTACCCGACCACTAGGCGAGACCGCTCATGATCGCTCGCGACTTGCACTTGAAGTTTGCCCGGCGTGTCGTCGGCAACGATATGGTTCGCCATCGTACTGGCCAAATCTCGCGAACGTAGACCAGACAAGGCTTGGTTATCCGGGAGCTTCCACTGGACAAAATTGACGCCGTTCGGCACGCGGCCCGTGATAAGGGGGCGATCGGGGCACCCATCCAAGAATGACACGACGACTTCATCGCCGATACGCGGGACGTGGATCATTCCGAATCCCTGTCCCGCCCACGGATGACTCACGCGCACCCAGCACGAACTCCGCGTATCGCGTTGGCCGACTCGATCCCAATGGAATTGGATCTTGGATCGGCCTAACTCATCGGTATAAATACTCTGCTCTCGCGGACCAACCACGGTCGCGGTTTGCATCTGCATAACGGGCTTCTGGTGCTCAAACGGGCTGCGGAAAGGCACGGATTTACGTTGCGCCTCCAACTCAATCAGAAAGAACCCTTCGGAGCCATCGTGATGGGACACGCGGGACGGACGTGCTCCGTCTTGATTCGCCAACGCCTCTGCCAATTGGCGTTGCAAACTCCCAGGGAGATTTGCATGATGGATTGAAACCGGAAGATTATTCTCGACCATCCAAAGCACTTCGATAGTGGCAAACTCGTTACGCTCCGAGGAGTCAGGATCGTGTTGTGGATGCCCAACAAGTGTAAATGACCGTCCCGCATCAGCGCTGCGCAGTCCGCCAGTGCCGTAAAACCGCTTGGCACGAGACTCCCACTCTTCCATGCGAATTTTAGAGAGGTGATCCCCACGCTCCTGCTCAAGATACGTATACGGACCGGTGTACTCGTACATCTCCAACTGTTCCGGTAGTTCATGGGACATCGTCGGGATGTTTGTACCCTTCGGATTCGCGAGCGGTGCGGGACTCTTGTAGTCGAACGTGCGAGTGGTCAGCGCAGCGCTATGGAGGGTGCGCAGGCCGGACCAGTGGATCAATCCATCGACCTCGCTATTCACACCATCGCGCGAGAACTGCACTGAACGCACGACAAGCGGCTCACACGAATCCAAACGATCCGTGATTGTCAGGGTATGAGATTTTCCGTCACTGGCCTGCGTCCAAATGCTGAACAGCCCCTCCTCCTCCATCAACCGATGAACGAAATTCCAATCGTCCTCATACTGAGTGCAATATGATTTCGGCGGAAGCGGCTTCGAAAGTGCAAAACGGAATCGGCCTCTCGCTTGCGAATGTGTGTTGAATACGTCCCGGAGGATTTCATCCACCGGTTTGTCCTGCCAGATACGTTGATCGCGACGAAATTTCAGAAAATGCATCCACGAGGCGAAGCTAATTTGGAGGCTGGTTAGCCCGCCTTCCGACCCCAGCCGCCGCACTGCATAAACGTAACCGTGCCGTGGAAGGTAGGAGTGGTCGGCCTGCTGGAGCCATAGAGTTATGGGCTGGCCGATCAGCCTCGTCAGCTTGAGATCGCTGCGCGTCGACGCCACATCGAGCGTGAAATCGTAATGTCGTCCAATTCTGGACCGGCCTACAGTGCGCGTAGGCAGTAACACATTGTCCCCGAGCGGGGTGTCGAGTTTCAGCAAGCGATCTTGCTGGATCGGCCCGCCTTGAATCGCCCTCATGATGTCTTGCACACTCATCCCGATCCTTTGTATTACTTTTAGCTTACTTGTCGCCAAGATAGCCCAGGTTCTCTCGCCGGGTATTCCAAAGCCGAATAGCTAGTGCTTTCCCTTACTCGCGCCTCGTTTCCGTCAACCAATGCAAACCCATGAAAGGTTTTCAATAGCATCAGCACTGCCATCACCGATGTGCGCCCCCATGTCACTCCCATCAGTTCCGTCAGCCCCTTAGAACATCTGTCGGACTATTAGACGGGAAGACACGCCCATCCCGCAACGGAATGGCGGAAGGTGCCGCGGGCGCGGGGTCAAAGGCGATAGTCCCGCTGGCACGGCGAACGCCAACCATCAGCATTCCGAGGCCAACGCAAACCGCATTGGTCCCCAGTGACGGACCTCGTCGGAATCCTTTACATATGTTGCAGCCGCTCGTGCCAGAACTACTCGCGTTCAATGAGTATGCCGCGATGTTTCACCACGACACCTCGGGCGGTCACACGCGAACCGATGTCAACGATGGCGAACTGCGCCACTTCGCCTCCGCAGGACTTCGCTTCATCCAAATCGGCAAGCTCTTTTGAGAGATGTATTTCTCACGATGTGACCGCTTCCCGAGAACGGTTAGTCCGGTTAGCAACAATCAACCAGTGACTTTGTTGCCGCCCCAAAGGCCACAAAATATTGGCGCGCATCGGCGCTCGGCAAACTATCGTCGCGTGGTGAGGTTCACCATCGAGCGGAATGTAGGCATCGGCCCCACGCTTAAGCGTCACGAATGGGGCGGGTGTGCTCTTATAGCCCTGAGAACATCAAACCGCCGCCGGCAATCGGCAATCGGCAATGATCTCGTGCGCTCTCGTGCCGGCCTCGGCTCGATTGCTTGTCCTGAGGCTTGCCCGGAAGGCATCGGTCTTCGGTTTGCCCGTCTTTGGATTGCGGAAGTGTTGTTGCAGGTCTTTGGACACGCCGATCCGGAGGTGGAACACGGACGAGCCGGGTCGCAAATAGACGCCGGTGGGAAGGGTTGCCAAGTCAGTCATCTCCGCATCGTTGTACGACGGGATTGACACACCAGGAAAAAGGAAAGGCCTGGAAAGCTACGTCAGACAAGGAAACCCTTTACTGACAAGCCTTCCAGGCCTTGATTCCTGGTCGGGGCGAGAGGATTTGAACCTCCGACCACCTGCACCCCATGCAGGTACGCTACCAGGCTGCGCTACGCCCCGAAAGAAGAAAAGTATAACAGACACTTTTCAGATTTAGAATCGGGTCGCATGCATTTTGTGGATGTTCTTGTGAAATTTTTTGGCGTGACGGCAGGCGGACGCGCGAATGCCGACCACCGGCATCCGCATCGCACTCACCGCTTGCGCGCGACACACATGACCGTCAGGCCGGCGACGCGATTAAAGCGGAACATCGGCAATTCGACGCGGCAGACCGCCTTGAGCAGGCCATTGACGAACGGATGGTGGCGTCGCAATTGCGACGCCGGCTCGCGCGGATGCGAGCGCGCCCGCTCGCCCAGCCGCAATGCGGCCGCAAGCGGGAACGTCAGACCGAAATAATAAGCGCCGTGCTCGACGTCGAGCCCCGCACGCCGGACCACGTCCTCGAGGCCGCCGAGCGTATACCTGCGCTTGTGCTCGAGGAAATCGTCGTGGCCGCTCCAGAGGAACTGGAACGCGGGAACCGTGATCAGGAACCGGCTGCCGGAAGGCGCCCCCATCACATACTGCGACAGCAGCCCGACATCGTCGTCGACATGCTCGAGCACGTCCATCAGCAAAACGAGATCGGCATCGAATCGATCGACGGACCGCCGGAAGTGAATGGGCTTGCCGGCCGTCTCGCCGTCACTGTCGTCGGGGTAGCTCGTATCGACACACCACGCTTCCGTCGCCTGCGTGCGTTCGAGCAGATGCTTCGAAAAAAAGCCGGAGCCGGCACCGACGTCGAGTATCCGGTTCGCGCCCGACGCGCCGAGGAACCGGCGGATCGCGCTCGCCTTCGACGCGTAGTACCAGTGATCGCCCACCCCCGCACCCAATACGTCGACTTCCTTCAGATCCATGGCGCTTCCCCGTGATGGCTACCGTGCTGTGTTCGATCCAGCCACTGATGCCGATCTTACTCGCCGCCGCCGCCGATCGTATCCGTCGATGCCCGGCTCGCACCGACAATCCGCATGCACCCCTAGTCGAAAAAGACGATGGCCGCTTCGCCGCAAATCGCTACCGTGCGCTTAGCCGGCGCGAGATTGGCGTGCGCGGCGCGCCGTCCGACTGCATGCCGATCGATCCGGCCCGTCCGGCTTTGCCGCGTCGAGCGGGAAGCAGGGTGCGGCTCCGGTCGCCGCCGCGGTCGCGGCTTCTTGTCACCCTCTTCGACACAGGGCATCGAATGCATCAGAAAAACGAAATTTCCCGTCGACAGTTTCTCCGGCTGAGCGCCGGCACGATAGGCGTAGCGCTGGGGAGCGCCTCGTTTCTATCGGCATGCGGAGGCGACTCGATGTCGGTCGCACCGGTCGCGACACCGCGACTGGCTTCCGCGTCGAACTTTCGCGACACGGCCGGACCGGACGGAACCGGCTACGTGACGACCGGCGGCGCAAAGATGAAGAAAGGCGTGATCTATCGCTCGTCCGCGCTCGCCTTGTCCGCCGCCGATGTCGCGACCGTCGGGACGCTCGGCATCCGGCAGATCTGCGACCTGCGCACGCCGGCCGAGATCAAGACGCAACCGGATGTGACACTCGCCGGCGCCGCCTGGCAAAACCTCAACGTGCTCGGCGCCGCCAGCATCGATCCGCTCCCCACCAGCGGCGCAACCGCGACCGCTTTCATGCTGAGCATGTACCGCGCATTCGTGACGTCGGATACCGCGCATGCAAGCTATCACGCGCTGTTCAGCGGCTTCGCCGGCACCGGCGAAAACCTGGTGTTCCACTGCACGGCCGGCAAGGATCGCACCGGCTGGGCGACCGCCATTCTGCACACGATCCTCGGTATCCCGCAGCAAACGATCGTCGACGACTACCTGCTGACCAACACCTACAGCGCAGCCGATATCGCCGCTTCCGTCGCCCATGCCCAACAAGCCGGCGGGCAAAATGCGGCGGACATGATGACCGCGCTCCAGGGCGCCCATGCCGACTATCTGAAGGCGGCATTCGATCAGGTCGCCGCGTCGTACGGCTCAATGGCGTCGTATATCGAGAGCGGCCTGCAACTCGACCAGGCCAAGCAGAACGCGATCCGGCAGCGCATGCTGGTGTAACCGGCCGCCACGCCGCGCATCCGGTGAAATCCGCGCCGGCCAAGGCCGGTCGCGGGTTTCACCGCCGCCTCGAATGACGCGGGCCGGTGCCCCCGCACAAACCAAACGACCGTTTGAACCGGCCGTCCGTCCCTCCCGAATCCATTGTCCCGCAGCCCGCCGGCACGCCCCGCCCAGGCGTCCATTGTTTGGTAACGCCGCTCTAGCGCGCTATGACACACTGCACGGCATCGACGCTCGCGCCGTGCAGTGGCGCGCGCCGCCGTCGATCACGACAAGACATGGAGACAGACGATGCGGAATGCGGTCCGGCGCGGCCATCGCTCGCCTTTGGCAATTTTCAACTGGTTTTCCGGCCTGCGGCGCACGCCCGGTCCG
Organism: Burkholderia arboris; assembly: GCF_902499125.1. Taxonomy (GTDB): domain Bacteria; phylum Pseudomonadota; class Gammaproteobacteria; order Burkholderiales; family Burkholderiaceae; genus Burkholderia; species Burkholderia arboris. The sequence goes on along the minus strand of NZ_CABVPX010000002.1, from coordinate 18,446 downwards.
GTGTCGCACTCGCCATCCCGCGTGTTCGGCTGCGGCGCACTGGCGCTCGCGCTGCTCTGCGCAGGCTGTGCGGAATCGGCCGCGCAGCGCGACGGCAACCCGCCGGCCGCGTCGACGAAGATCGAACGCACCAAGGCCGAACGCCTCGCACGCGAGCAGCAGGTCGCGCGCACCGTGCCGTCGCTCGCATCGATCAGCCTCACGCAACCGCGCCCGTTCACGCTGCGCGACTCCGGCCAGAACGGTGCGATGACGTTCCTGCGCGACGTCGATTTCCGCATCGTCAACAACCTCGGCTTCTTCATCCATCAGCTGTCGGCCACGCTCGTGCCGACGCAGGCCGGCGCGCCCATCGTATTCGACGATCCGACGAGCTTCCAGATCGACGTGCACGAAGGCACGGTCACGCTCGACAACGCGAAGCTGACCGCCCTCTTCAACACCTACATCTTCGGCTACCGCAACGCGCCGCTGCGCAAGCTGGCCGTCTCGGCCGGCGACGGCGTGATCCACCTGCAAGGCGAGATGCAGCGCGACGGCTGGGTGCCGTTCTCGCTGACCGGCACGCTCACGATCCGCGACGGCAGCCAGCTCGTGTTCCACCCGACCGGCGTGCGCGTGTCGGGCATCAACGCGCAGCCGGTGATGCGCGCGGCCAACGTGAAAATGGCCGACCTGCTGAAGGTCCAGACGCCGATCGCGCAGCTCGCCGGCGACGATCTCGTGATGGCGGTCGACAAGCTGATGCCGCCGCCGCGCCTGAAGCTCACGATCACAGCGCTGCGCGTAACGCCAGCCGGCCTCGACCTGAAGCTCGACGACGGTACGCATGCCGGCTTCGCGATGCCCGCGAACGCGCCGCAGCAGGCGATGTACATCCGCGGCGGCGACGTGAAGTTCATGCGCTCGATGCCGATGAACGCGGACATCCTGATCGGTCCGGTCGATCCGTCGAAGCGCGACCAGACGTTCGTGTTCGACCTGTATCACTATCGCGACCAGGTGTCGGCCGGCTACTTCAATTTCGACGAAAGCGGCGCGATGGCGATCCGGATGCCTTCGTACACGGGCCCGGCCAGCGGCGCACTGCTCGGCAATGCGGGGGCGCGCCTGAACGACAGCTTCCTCGCCGCGCAGCAGACGACGCTGCGCGACGTGCGCCAGCACTGGGAAGCCTACGCGCTCGCGGCGGACGCCGTGCGACCCGGCATGCAGAAGGTCGCGATGCGGCGCACGTCGCCCCCCCCGTTCAACGAACGGCACGTGTCGAACCGCAATCCGACGATCCATCTGCGCAACGTCGACTTCAACCTGTCCGGCGATATCGGCTTTCATGTCGAGGATCTCGACGTCGAACTCGTGTCGAAGCGGCCCGGCGAGCCCGTCGATCTCGACGATCCGAACCAGTACGACATTCGCATACTCGGCGGCACGGTCGTTGAGTCGTGGAAGGCGATGTCGGCGCTGTTCAACAACTACCTGCTCGACTACTCGCCGCGCTCACTGAACGATCTGCAACTGAGCGCGGATGGCCCTAACCTGCGCGTCCAGGGCGGCATCAAGCTGTGGAATCACGTGCCGGGGGTCTGGCTGCCGACCGACATGAAGGGCTCGCTGACGGTGCTCGACGACCGCCACCTCGCGTTCAAGCCGTCGCAGGTGGCGGTGCTCGGCATTCCGCAGGCGAAGCTCTTGCGCTCGCTCGGCATCGAGCTCGCGTCGCTGACGCCGCTGCAGCGGCGCGGCGCGGAACTGCGCGGCGACACGCTCGTGCTCGACCAGTACACCGTGTTCCCGCCGCCGATGCTGAACGGCAAGCTCGGGCAGGCGACGGTCGAACGCGACGGACTGCGCCTCACGTTCCGGCGCGCGGCGGGCGCGCCCGCAACGAAGCCGCCGCAGATCGATGCACCGAGCTACATGTGGATGGAAGGCGGCGACATGAAGATGTTCAACGTGCTCGAACTGAACGTGCGCGCACTGATCCGGAATACGGCCGAGGCCGGCCCGATGCGTTTCGACCTATACGGCTACCGCAGCCAGGTCGCGCAAGGCTCGGTGCGGATGCTGCCGGACGGCACGCTGGTCGTCGACATGGGACAGAAGAATCCGCTCGCGTCGCGCTGATCATCGTGTGCGGCCCGCATGAAAAAAGCCCGGTGGCGCACTGCCAACCGGGCTTTTCCATGCATCTCGTTCGCGCTGCGCGCTCAGTCGTGCTTCAGTCCGTCGAGCACGTCGAGCAACGCCTGCCGCAACGCAATGACGTCGACGGTTGTGCCCGGCTTGCCCGGCACACGCGTATCGACGGCAGCCTGCCCGTCGGGCTCGACCCGCTCTGCCGCGGCCCGCTGGCCTCCCGGCGAATCGAGCCGGTTGCGCGCACCGTTGATCGTGAACCCCTGCTCGTACAACAACTCGCGAATCCGCCGGATCAGCAGGACCTCGTGATGCTGGTAATACCGGCGATTGCCGCGCCGCTTCACCGGCCGCAGCTGAGTGAATTCCTGTTCCCAGTAACGCAGCACATGCGGCTTGACCCCGCACAGTTCGCTGACTTCACCGATCGTGAAGTAGCGCTTCGCGGGAATCGGAGGCAAGACGACTTTCTCAACCGTAGTGGTCATCGTCGGTTAACCGTCGGTAAAGGGTGCGCGGCGGCCGCGCGGGGGCATCAGCGCGAGGAGCTTACTCCGTGCCGTTTTCGACCAGTGCCTTCAGTTTCTGGCTCGCGTGGAAGGTTACCACCCGGCGGGCCGCGATCGGAATCGCCTCGCCCGTCTTCGGATTGCGGCCCGGACGCTGCGGCTTGTCGCGCAACTGGAAGTTGCCGAAGCCCGACAGCTTGACGCTTTCGCCATTCTCGAGCGCGTCGCGGATCACCTCGAAAAACGCCTCGACCATGTCCTTCGCTTCACGCTTGTTCAGCCCGACGCTGTCGAACAGCAGCTCCGCCAGCTCCGCCTTCGTCAGCGTGGGCGTCTCGGTGGACGCCGGCGCCGAAGCGTCGCGGTTCATGGCGCTGCGTTGCGCCGTCAGGAGGGCTTCGAATTCACTCGAGGTCATGTCGTTCATATCTGCCATACAGCGCGTTGAATCAAAACTTACGATGGGGAAAAGCCGCCCGCGAACGGGCGGATCCTCTCCTTAGCCGCGCAGGCGCGCACCAGCACGAGCCATCCGCTCGACCAGCGTCTGGATCGCCTGATCGACGACCTCGTCCTGTAGCGTGCCAGCCGCATCCTGCAGCGTCACGCGGAAGGCAAGGCTCTTCTCGTTCGCGGCAAGACCACCGGAAGTATTTGATTTTGCACGAAATTCGTCGAAGAGTACAACCTTCTGAACGAATCGGCAGGCCTCTTCGGCAAGCGCCTTCTTCATTTCGTCGAAAAGTGCCTGAACCTCGACCGCCTGATCGACGACAACGGCGATATCGCGACGCACCGGCGGGAATTTCGACACGTCGGTCGGTGCCGGCAGCGCACGCGCGATCAGCGCGTCCGCGTCGATTTCGAACATCACCGGTGCGTGCGGCAGCTCGTACTTCTGCATCAGGCGCGGATGCAGTTCGCCGATCCAGCCGACCGCACGGCCATCGACCTCGATGCGTGCGCTGCGGCCCGGATGAAGGGCCGGATGCTCAGCCTTCACGAAGCGTGCGGCCGCCGGCGCAAGCAGCGCCTCGAGATCGCCCTTCACGTCGAAGAAATCGACCGCGCGGGTGGCGACACCCCACTGCTCGTCGACTGCCGGACCGTACGCCAGCGCGCCGACACGCTTCGGCTGCGCATGACCTTCGACCGCCAGTTCGCCGGCCTTCACCGACGAATCCGTGAGGAACACGCGGCCCGATTCGAACACGCGCACGCGATCGGCGCGGCGATTGAGGTTGTGGCGCAGCACGGCGATCAGGCTGCCGAACAGCGTCGTGCGCATCACCGAAAGCTGGCTCGCGATCGGGTTCAGCAGCCGGATCGGGTTGTCGTTGCCCGCGAAATCGCGCTCCCACTCCGCATCGACGAAGCTGAAGTTGACGGTTTCCGCGTAGTCGCGCGCGGCAAGCGCGTGACGGATGTCGTGGATCGAGCGCCGCGTCTCGTTGGTCGCGCGCATTTCGCTCGTCGCGACCGGCGGACGCGCCGGGATCTTTTCGAAACCGTAGATGCGCGCCACTTCCTCGATCAGGTCTTCCTCGATCTCGATGTCGAAGCGGTGCGACGGCGGCGTGACGAGGAATGCGTCGTCTTCACGCTCGAACGGCAGGCCGAGGCGCGTGAAGATGCTGGCGATCTCGTCGGCGCCGATCTTCACGCCGATGATGCGGTTCGCGCGCGACACGCGCATCTTCACCGGCGCACGCTGCGGCAGGTTCACCGACTGATCGTCGACCGGGCCTGCCTTGCCGCCGCAGATCTCGAGAATCAGTTGCGTGATGCGCTCGACGTGCTCGACGGTCGTCGCGTAGTCGACGCCGCGCTCGAAGCGATGCGCCGCATCGGTCGAGAAGTTGTACTTGCGCGCGCGGCCGCGGATGCTGTCCGGCCACCAGAACGCAGCTTCGAGATAGATGTTGGTCGTGTCGAGCGTGACGGCCGTGCTGTCGCCGCCCATGATGCCGGCCAGGCTCTCGACCTGGCGGTCATCCGAAATCACGCCGACCGTTTCGTCGAGTTCGACCGTGTTGCCGTTGAGCAGCTTCAGCGATTCGCCGCGCTTGCCCCAGCGCACCTCGATGCCGCCGTGGATCTTGTCGAGATCGAACACGTGCGACGGGCGGCCGAGCTCGAACATCACGTAGTTCGAGATGTCGACGAGCGCGGACACGCTGCGCTGGCCCGAACGCTCGAGGCGCTCGACCATCCACTGCGGCGTCTTCGCGTGCGCGTTCACGCCGCGGATCACGCGACCCGAGAAACGGCCGCACAGATCCGGCGCGGCGATGCGCACCGGCAACGTTTCGTCGAGCTCGACGCGCACCGGGCGGATGTCGACCGGCGTCAGCGGCGCGCCGGTGATCGCGGCCGTCTCGCGCGCGATACCGAACACGGACAGGCAGTCGGCCTTGTTCGGCGTCAGCTTGATTTCGAAGACCGTGTCGTCGAGATTGAGCGTCTCGCGGATGTCCTGGCCGACCGGCGTGGCTTCCGGCAGGATCAGCAGGCCGCTGTGATCCTCGGACAGCTTCAGCTCGCGCGCCGAGCACAGCATCCCCTGGCTCTCCACGCCGCGCAGCTTCGACAGCTTGATCGCGAACGGCTTGCCGCCCTCTTCCGCCGGCGGCAGTTCCGCACCGACCAGCGCGACCGGCACCTTGATGCCGGGCGCCACGTTCGGCGCACCGCAGACGATGTTCAGCGTCGCGCCGGTACCGGCGTCGACCTGGCAGACATTGAGCTTGTCCGCATCCGGATGCTTGACGACTTCGAGCACGCGGCCAACGACGATCTTCGACGTCGGCGGCGCAGCCTTGCTCAGCGATTCGACTTCGAGCCCCGCCATCGTCAGCGCGTGCGACAGTTCGTCGGTCGTCAGCTGCGGGTCGACAAAGGTTCTCAACCAGGATTCAGGGAATTGCATGGATGTCTACGTTCGAAACAGGTTAGATCGACGCCCGGGCCCCGTCGGATCGTCCGTCGGGGCGTGCGCGGGCACAGGTCGGCGCGGCGAGCGGCGTTATGCGAACTGGCGCAGGAAACGCAGGTCGTTCTCGAAGAACAGCCGGAGATCCTGGACGCCGTAGCGCAGCATCGTCAGACGCTCGAGGCCACTGCCGAACGCGAAGCCGATGTAGCGCTCGGGATCGAGGCCCATGTTGCGGATCACGGTCGGATGCACCTGCCCCGAGCCGGAGATCTCGAGCCACTTGCCCGCGTTCTTGCCTTGCTCGAACATCATGTCGATCTCGGCCGACGGTTCCGTGAACGGGAAATACGACGGACGGAAGCGCACGAGGATGTCGTCGCGCTCGAAGAATTTTTTCAGGAAGTCGGTATAGACGCCCTTGAGGTCGGCGAAGCTGATGTTTTCGTCGATCCACAGCCCCTCGACCTGATTGAACATCGGCGAGTGGGTCGCATCGCTGTCGACGCGATACGTGCGGCCCGGCGCGATCACCTTGATCGGCGGACGGTTCATGCGCGCGTAACGCACCTGCATCGGGCTCGTGTGCGTGCGCAGCAGCAGCTGGCGGCCGTCGGCATCCTTGCCTTCGACGTAGAAGGTGTCCTGCATCGAACGCGCCGGATGGTTCTCCGGGCTGTTCAGCGACGTGAAGTTGTACCAGTCCGTCTCGATTTCGGGGCCGTCGGCCACATCGAAACCGATCGAGCCGAAAATCTGTTCGACCCGCTCCCACGTGCGCATCACGGGGTGCAGGCTGCCTGCGCCGGCGCCGCGGCCCGGCAGCGTCACGTCGATCGCTTCGGCAGTGAGGCGCTGATTCAGCAGCGCGTCGGCCAGTGCCTGGCGACGGGCGGTCAGCGCGGCTTCAACCTGCTGCTTCACGACGTTGATGCGTGCGCCTTCGGTCTTGCGCGTTTCGGGATCGAGCTTGCCGAGGCCCTTCAGCAACTCGGTCAGCGCACCCGACTTGCCGAGAAATCGTGCTTTCTCGTTTTCGAGCGTGGTGATGTCGGCAGCCTGTTCGAAGGACTGCTGCGCGTCGGCGACAATCTGGTCCAGATCCATAGATCCCATCATTTCCAACGTCATTCGGTCTTGGCGAGCGAAACTGCTCCACCAAACAAAAAAGGGGCTCGGAAGAGCCCCGTTTTCGCTGCAGCGGCCGAGACTACCGGAACATCGCTGCAACTAACCACGCAGTGCTAATTTCGCAATTAGGCTGCAACGGCGGCTTTCACCTGCTTGACGATCGCAGCAAAAGCAGCCTTGTCGAACACCGCCATGTCAGCCAGCACCTTACGGTCGAGTTCGATCGACGCCTTCTTCAGGCCGTTGATGAACACGCTGTAGGTCATGTCGTGCTGACGAACTGCCGCGTTGATACGCGTGATCCACAGTGCGCGGAACACACGCTTCTTGTTGCGGCGGTCGCGGTACGCGTACTGACCAGCGCGCATCACCGCTTGCTTGGCGATGCGGTAGACGTTATTGCGGCGGCCGCGATAACCCTTGGCCAGGTTGATGATCTTCTTGTGGCGGGCCCGTGCGGTTACCCCACGTTTGACTCGAGGCATGTTTCTCTCCTTAGAGTATCAGTTGAGGGGTTACGCGAACGGCAGCATCGCGCGGACGGAGTTCAGATCGGAATCATGAACTGCCGTTGCGCCGCGCAGGTGACGCTTGTTCTTCGTGGTTTTCTTGGTCAGGATGTGGCGCTTGAAGGCTTGACCGCGCTTGACGGTACCGCCCGGACGCACCACGAAGCGCTTTGCAGCGCTCTTCTTGGTCTTCATCTTAGGCATGACGAACAACTCCAGTTTATTAGATGGCGATGGGTGTGCGGTTGGCTTGCGCCCTTGACCCGCCCTTCGAAACCCAGTCCACTTGTGTACGGCGTGCCGCTTGCGCAGCCGCCGTCATTGTTGGCGCGCCGCCCTGACCGGGCAACGCGCCGAACCACTGTCGAACCAGCGCGCAACGCGCGCGGGCCCGTTACTTCTTTTTCTTCGGCGAGAGCACCATGATCATCTGGCGCCCTTCCATCTTCGGCATCTGCTCGACCTGGCCGACTTCCTCGAGATCCGTGCGCAGACGCTCAAGCATCCGCATACCGATCTCCTGGTGAGCCATTTCACGGCCGCGGAAACGCAACGTGATCTTCGTCTTGTCGCCCTCTTCGAGGAAGCGCACGAGGTTGCGGAGCTTGACGTTGTAGTCACCGTCATCGGTACCCGGGCGGAACTTGACTTCCTTGACCTGGATGACCTTCTGCTTCAGCTTCGCTTCGTGCTGCTTCTTCGATTCCTGGTACTTGAACTTGCCGTAATCCATCAGACGGCAAACCGGGGGAACCGCTTGCGGCGCGATTTCCACCAGGTCAACATCCAGTTCTTCCGATTTACGGAAAGCATCAGCGAGTTTTACGATACCGAGCGGTTCGTTCTCGATCCCGACCAGGCGCACTTCCGGCGCAGTGATTTCACCGTTGATGCGGTGCGACGACTTATCAGTAGCGATGTTACGTTTCCTCTAAAAATTAAAAAAACGAGCCGCGCTGCCAGGGCGGTTACTTGAACGAGCGCAGGTCTTCCTGCAGACGCTCAACGAAGGCTTCGACCGGCATTACGCCAAGATCGACGCCGCCACGGGCACGCACGGCTACCGTTTGCGCATCACGCTCCTTATCGCCCACGACGAGGAGATAAGGCACCTTTTCCAGCGTGTGCTCGCGTATTTTATAGCTAATCTTCTCGTTGCGCAAATCGGCCGCCACTCTAACCCCTTGTTTTTGCAACGTTTGGGCCAGAGAGTGCGCATATTCGGCCTGACTTTCGGCGATATTCAGCACAATTGCCTGGAACGGCGCGAGCCAGGCGGGCATTGCACCAGCATGGTGCTCGATCAAAATGCCGAGGAATCGCTCCATCGAACCGACGATTGCGCGGTGCAGCATCACCGGCCGGCGGCGGCTGTTGTCCTCCGCCACGTACTCGGCGCCGAGGCGCTCCGGCAGCACCATGTCGAGCTGCAGCGTGCCGCACTGCCACGAACGGCCGAGCGCATCCTTGATGTGGTACTCGATCTTCGGGCCGTAGAACGCGCCTTCGCCCGGCAGCTCTTCCCACGTGAGGCCGCAGGCCGTCAGTGCGTCGCGCAGGCCCTGCTCCGCGCGATCCCACGTCTCGTCGGTGCCCGCGCGCTGCTCCGGACGCAACGACAGCTTGATGTCGATGTGATCGAAACCGAAATCCTTGTACACGCTCATCGCCAGCGTGTTGAACGCGATCGATTCCGAGATGAACTGGTCTTCCGTACAGAAGATGTGCGCATCGTCCTGCACGAAGCCGCGCACGCGCATCAGGCCGTGCAGCGCGCCCGACGCCTCGTTGCGGTGACACGAGCCGAACTCCGCGTAACGCAGCGGCAGATCGCGGTACGAACGCAGACCATGCTTGAACACCTGGACGTGGCCCGGGCAGTTCATCGGCTTGATCGCGTAGTCGCGCTTCTCCGACTCCGTCGTGAACATGTTCTCGCGGTAGTTCTGCCAGTGGCCCGACGCTTCCCACAGCGACCGGTCCATGATCATCGGCGTCTTGATCTCGAGGTAGCCGGCGTCGTTCACGCGGCGGCGCATGTACTGCTCGACCTGCTGCCACAGCGCCCAGCCCTTCGGATGCCAGAACACCATGCCCGGCGACTCTTCCTGCATGTGGAACAGGTCGAGCTGCTTGCCGAGCTTGCGGTGGTCGCGCTTTTCCGCTTCCTCGAGCATGTGCAGGTACTGGTCCTGGTCTTCCTTCTTGGTCCAGGCCGTGCCGTAGATGCGCTGCAGCTGCTCGTTCTTCGAATCGCCGCGCCAGTACGCACCCGCGACCTTCATCAGCTTGAAGACCTTCAGCTTGCCGGTGGACGGCACGTGCGGGCCGCGGCACAGGTCGGTAAAGCCGCCGTGCGAGTACAGCTTGATTTCGTCGCTTTGCGGAATCGATTCGATGATCTCGGCCTTGTACTTCTCGCCAATGCTGCGGAAGTAACCGGCCGCCTCGTCGCGCGACACGACGCGGCGCGTGACGGGCTCGTCCTTCTTCACGATCTCCTGCATGCGCTTTTCGATCTTTTCCAGATCTTCGGGCGTAAACGGGCGGTTGTACGAGAAGTCGTAATAGAAGCCGTTGTCGATCACCGGGCCGATCGTCACCTGCGCATCCGGGTACAGTTCCTTCACCGCGTAGGCGAGCAAGTGCGCCGTCGAGTGACGGATGATGTCGAGACCGTCGGCATCCTTGTCCGTGACGATCGCGAGCGATGCGTCGCGGTCGATCACCGTCGACGCGTCAACGAGCTCGCCATCGAGCTTGCCACCAAGCGCAGCCTTTGCAAGGCCGGGACCGATCGAGGCTGCAACCTCGGCAACTGTCACCGGATGCTCGTATTGTCGAACTGAGCCGTCAGGCAAGCGTATCGAAACCATAGCAATCTCCGTGATGCCGACAGTGGGCGGCAGACCAGGTACGCGGAATGAAAATCACGCGTGAAAATTTCGCGACAAAAAAAATGCGGCCCCGCTTTCGAGGGGCCGCATTCGATACTTCACTCAAACTGAAAGGGCGAAAACGTTCCTCGACTAGCGTCGCTCCGAAGTAGTTTCGGTCAACGTTCGCGGTGTCATAACCGTATTCGCCTTGTTCGCGTTGAGTAATTTACTGCATCGAACACCCGGAGGCCGGGCATTCTCAATTCGTTGGTAGGCTCGATTGGACTCGAACCAACGACCCCCACCATGTCAAGGTGGTGCTCTAACCAGCTGAGCTACGAGCCTAGAGAAGCTAAGATTATATGGAGCTGCTACAGGTTTGGCAAGGGTTTTTATGCGGCCGCAGCAAAATAATGGGGCGCCAACCCCATCATGACTTCCGCCCCGCCCGCACCACGCCCTGCACCTCGCCGAGCAGCGTGCACGCGCGCTGCACCTGCGCCGAATTCGACACCTCGACCGTGAACTGCATGAATGCCGCATTGCGGCGGCTCTGCGTCTTCACGCCCACGACGTTCATCTTTTCGCGCGCGAACACTTCGGAGATGTCGCGCAGCAACCCTTGCCGATCGCTTGCCTCGATCATCAGGTCGACCGGATAGACGGACGCACCGCGCCCGCCCAGCACGTCGGCCGACCAGGTCGTCTGCAGCACGCGTTCCGGCGCGCGCTCGACCATCCGGCGGAACGTCGGGCAGTCGGTGCGGTGAATCGACATCCCCTTGCCGCGCGTGACGAAACCGCTGATCGGATCGGGCGGCGCCGGACGGCAGCAGCGCGCGAGCTGGGTCAGCAGCGCGTCGACGCCCACCACCAGCACGCCGGTGGACGCGCCGTGCGCCACGCTTGCACCGCTGCTGCGCTTCTCGAAATCGGCTGGCGCCTCGGGCGCCGGTTCCGGCGGCGGCGCATCGGACAGTGCGTGCTCGACGTTGCGCAGGCTGAACTCTTCCTTGCCGACGACCGAAAACAGCTCCTCGGGCGACTTGAAGCCGAGCTTCGCGGCGAGGTTGTCCAGGCTGACCGACGTCTTGCCTTCGCGCTGCAACGTCTTTTCGACGAGCGCCCGGCCGTGCGCGACGTTTTCTTCCTGCTCGATCGAGTTGAACCACGCACGCACCTTCTGCCGCGCGCGCGGGCTCTTCATGTAGCCGAGCTGCACGTTCAGCCAGTCGCGCGACGGTCCGCCCTCCTTCACCGCGACGATCTCGACCGTCTGGCCGTTCGCGAGCGACGTATTCAGCGGCACCATCACGCCGTCGACACGTGCGCCACGACAACGGTGGCCAAGCTCGCTGTGCAGGTGGTACGCGAAATCGACCGGCGTCGCGCCCTGCGGCAGCGCAATCACGCGCGCCTGCGGCGTCAGCACGTAGATGTGGTCGTCGTCGAGCGACGTCTCGCGCAATTGCGCCCACGCCTGGTCGCCCGACACCTCGGTGCCGTCCTCGACGTCGTCCTTCCACGCCAGCAACTGGCGCAGCCACGCGATCTTCTCGTCGTACTTGTCGCTTGCCGAGAACTGGCCGCCGTAACCGCGCGCGCCGGCCTCCTTGTAGCGCCAGTGGGCGGCCACGCCGTACTCGGCGAAACGATGCATCTCCTGCGTGCGGATCTGCACCTCGAACGCACGACCGTCGTCGCCGATCACGACCGTATGCAGCGACTTGTAGCCGTTCGGCTTCGGCCGCGAGATGTAGTCGTCGAATTCCTTCGGCACCGGCTGCCACAGGTGATGCACGATGCCGAGCACCGCGTAGCAATCCTTGATGTCCGGCACGATCACGCGAAACGCGCGCACGTCGTACAGCTCGGAAAAATCCAGTTCCTTGCCGCGCATCTTGCGCCAGATGCTGTAGATATGCTTCGGCCGGCCGCTCACGTCGGCCTGGATGTTCGCTTCCGCCAGCTCGTGCTGCAGCCGCCCGATCGCCTGCGTGACGTATGCCTCGCGCTCGATGCGCTTCTCGTCGAGCAGCTTCGCGATCCGCTTGTAGGTGACGGGATCCTCGAAGCGGAACGCGAGATCCTCGAGCTCCCACTTCAGTTGCCAGATACCGAGACGGTTCGCGAGCGGCGCATAGATCTCGAGCGTCTCGCGCGCAACGTCGGGCGGCGGGTCGATCTTCATGGCCGCGTAGTAGCGCAGCGACTGCAACCGCGACGCGAGCCGGATCAACACCACGCGGATGTCCTGCGCGAACGCAAGCAGCATCTTGCGCAGCGCCTCGATCTGCGTGCGCCGCTCCTCCGCCGCGTCGCGCCCGGCGTCGGGCACGGCATTCTGCGCGGCACGCAGGCTGACCGTGCCGAGCCTCAGCAGCTTGCGCACGTCGGACACGAGCCGCGCCACTTCTTCGCCGAAACGCTCGGTGAGCTCACGCTCCGGATTGCTCAGGTGCGGCGTCAGCACGAACAGCGCGGCGGCCTGCATCGCGGACGGATCGACGTTCAGCGTACGCATGATCGCCGCGGTGCCCGCCGAGTGATCGGCGAGCAGCTCACCGGACGACAGGCGCGCGTCGCCGGCCCGCTCGCGCACGAACGCGAGCACGTCGTCGAACGACGGCGCCGCGACGGGGGAAGCGGAAACGGACTCGGTCATTGCACGGCCTGGCGGAATACGGTCATCGTCGGGTAACGCCCAGTTCAGCTCCGCTGCGCGGCGACCACCACGATTTCGACGAGCAGCGCCGGATCCGCGAGCTTCGCCTCGACGGTCGCGCGCGGCGGCGTGTTGCCCTGCGCGACCCATGCGTCCCATTCCGCATTCATGCCGTCGAAGTTCGCCAGATCCGAGATGTAGATCTGCACCGACAGCAAATGCGCCTTGTCGCTGTTCGCTTCGGCGAGCAGGCGATCGATGTGGCCGAGTACTTCGCGCGTCTGGCCCTTGATGTCCTGCGTGGTGTCTTCGGCGATCTGGCCGGCCAGATACACGGTACCGTTGTGGATCGCGGTTTCGGAGAGACGGGCCCCGACGTGGTGACGAATGACTGCCATGGAATGTTCCGGTCGTGAATGGGTAAGGAAATCGGACGGCAGCACGGCCCGCGTGCCGCCGAACCGCATATTATGACGCGTTTATGCGTCGCCTTCGACGAAAAACCGCCGTGCGAGCGCAATCTGGTCGGCGCTGACGAATGCCGGCGCGTGGCCGGCACCCGGAATCTCCGCGTGCGTCACATGCCGGCCGCGACGCACCATGTCGGCCACCGTCTCGCGCGACAGCAAGTCGGACGTCTCGCCGCGCACGACGAGCAGCGACGCCTCCGTCGTCTCGATGGCATGCCACAGCGCGGCCTCGCCAAGCGCGGCCAGTTCGGGCGTTGTCGCCTTGAACGGCTCGGCGATGCGCGGATCGTAGCGCATCGTCCAGCCGCCTTCCGGCAGCTCGCGCAGCAACGGCCCGTTGATCTCGCGCCACTCGTCAGCACTCAGCGCGCCGAACGGCAACGACAGCGACGTCAGATAGTCGATGGCCTCCTGCTCGGTGTCGAAGCGCGGCTGCACGCCGAGATATTCGCCGATGCGCGTCAGCGAATCGGGCTCGATGCGCGGACCGACGTCGTTGACGATCATCCGGCGCAGCGGCGAACCGGGCAGCCCCGCGAGCGCCATGCCGATCAGGCCGCCCATCGACGTGCCGAACCAGTCGACCGATTCGACGTCGAGCCGTGCGATCAGCGTCACCATGTCGGCCACGTACTGCGGAATCGCATAGAGCCGCGGATCGGCCAGCCGGTCAGACCGGCCACGTCCGGCGACATCGGGGCAGACGACGCGATACGTATCGGACAGCGCGGCGGCGAGCCGGTCGAAATCACGCCCCGAACGCGTCAGGCCATGCACACAGACCAGCACACGCGGATTGGCGGGATCGCCCCACTCGGTATAGGCGATGCGATGAAGGCCGGCGGCACTCGCACACTGCACGCGCCGCTGGCGGGGAACCGGAGGATTCGCTGGGGTCGTTGGCATCGTTGGCATCCTGTCGAGAACGGGGGGCGACGCGCGGGGCAACGCTTGCGACGCCCGATGCCAACGATTGTAAACCGCTTCCGTCGCACGGGTCGGCTCATCGGGCCCCGAACCGGCGTCCCGCCGGTGCGCAATGACAAACGCCCCGCCTGCCGTCGGCCGGCAGGCGGGGCGTCGAATCCGCGCCGATGCGCGGCGGGTTTATGCGACCGCGCTGACGTCGAGCGGCGCGCCCGTCTTCGCCTGGATCTCGTCGGCGCTCACGCCGTCGGCGAGCTCGAGGACCTTCAGGCCGGCCGGCGTCACTTCGATCACGCCGAGATCGGTGATGATCAGGTCGACCACGCCGACACCCGTCAGCGGCAGGTTGCACTCTTCGAGGATCTTGTGCTGGTCGCCCTTCGCGACATGCTCCATCAGCACGACGACACGCCCGACGCCCGCGACGAGGTCCATCGCGCCGCCCATCCCCTTGATCATCTTGCCCGGGATCATCCAGTTCGCGAGGTCGCCCTGCTTGCTGACCTGCATCGCGCCGAGGATCGCGAGATTGATGTGGCCGCCGCGAATCATCGCGAACGAGTCGGCCGACGAGAAGATCGACGAGCCCGGCAGCGTCGTGACGGTCTGCTTGCCGGCGTTGATCAGATCGGCGTCGACTTCGTCTTCGGTCGGCGACGGGCCGATGCCGAGCAGGCCGTTCTCCGACTGCAGCCACACCTCGACGCCTTCCGGCACGTGGTTCGCGACGAGCGTCGGCAGGCCGATGCCGAGGTTCACGTAGAAGCCGTCTTGCAGTTCCTTCGCCGCGCGCGCGGCCATCTGGTCACGATTCCAGGCCATGTCAGTCTCCTTTCGCGCGTACGACGCGTTGTTCGATGCGTTTTTCCGGCGTCGCGTTCAGCACGATGCGCTGCACGAAAATCCCCGGCGTATGGACCTGGTCCGGATCGAGCGCGCCGTTCTCGACGATCTCCTCGACCTCCACCACGGTGATCTTGCCGGCCATTGCGCACATCGGGTTGAAGTTGCGCGCGGTGCGGCGGTAGATCAGGTTGCCGGACTTGTCGGCCTTCCACGCCTTCACGAGCGCGACGTCGGCCGTCAGCGACGGCTCGAGCACGTAGTGGCGGTCGCCGAACTGGCGCGTTTCCTTGCCTTCCGCGATCACGGTGCCGTAGCCGGTATTCGTGAAGAAGGCGGGAATGCCCGCGCCGCCCGCGCGCAGCTTCTCGGCGAGCGTGCCTTGGGGCGTGAATTCGAGCTCGAGTTCGCCGGCCAGGTACTGACGCTCGAACTCCTTGTTCTCGCCGACGTACGACGAGATCATCTTCTTGATCTGGCGCGTTTCCAGCAGCAGACCGAGGCCGAAGCCGTCGACGCCCGCATTGTTGCTGATGCAGGTGATGCCCTTGACGGCCGAATCGCGCAATGCCGCGATCAGCGCCTCGGGAATCCCGCACAGGCCGAAGCCGCCCACCGCGAAGGTCTGTCCGTCGCGGACGATCCCTTCCAGCGCGGCAGCCGCGCTTGGATAGACTTTGTTCATCAGTTGTCCCTTCCTCTATGGAAACCAGCAAAACCGGTTCACGCGCCCACCTGGGCCGCAAGCCTGCCGCATCATTCTATGCATGCGCGGCAGTGCCTGCGTCGAAGCGCGCTGTTTTTATGTCGCGGCAACCCGCCACGAGATGCCTGAAAGGGTACGATGCGGCGCGGATGCGGCACAATACGCAAAAATACATAAGCGTTTGCCTCCGCTTGCCCGCGCCATGCCCGCTCTCGATTACCAGACTGCCTTCCACCTCGCGCCGCTCGGTCTCGTGCTGTCGCGCGACCGCGTGATCGAGGATTGCAACGACGCGCTCGCGTCGATCTTCCGCTGCGCGCGGGCCGACCTGATCGGAAAATCGTACGAGGTGCTCTACCCGTCGACGGACGAATTCCAGCGCATCGGCGAGCGCATCGCGCGCGTGATGGCCGCGAACGGCATCTACTCGGATGACAGAATCATGAAGCGCGCGGACGGCGAGCTGTTCTGGTGCCACGTGACGGGCCGCGCACTCGACCGCACCGCGCCGCTCGCGGCCGGCGTGTGGACCTTCGAGGATTTGAGCGCGACGCGCCGCGTCGCGGTCGAGCTGACCCCGCGCGAGCGCGAGATCGCCGCGCAACTCGCCACCGGCAAGACCAGCAAACAGATCGGGCGCGTGCTCGACATCAGCTCGCGCACGGTCGACATCTACCGCGCACGGCTGATGCGCAAGTACGGAACGAGCAATACGCCGGAGCTGCTGCAGCGCCTGCTCGGGCAGTGAACGCGCAATGGATGGCGCGCCCGAATGACGATCGGCCGCGCATGGCGGCCGATTCGGGTGACAACAGGCATGGCGACTCACCGGCACGCCGCGCCGGCGTCACCGCATCGGCACTCAGCCGACCTTCGCCGCGAGCGCGCGCTCGATCGTGTCGCGCAGCAGGCGCGGCAGTTCCACCGACTTGCCGAGCGCGTAATCGACCCACACGCAACGCGCGTTGCCACGCGCATAGACATGCTGCGGATCATCCGCGCGCGTGAGTTCGAACCCGGTGTCGAAACTGCTTCGGCCCGGTTTCGCGGCCGACATCTTCGCGATCACGTCGCCCGGATAGTGCAGTTGCTTGAGGAATTCCATCGACGCCGTGACGATGACGGGCCCCTGCCCCTCGCCGTTGCCGCCGGCGATGCCGAGCTGCTCGAACCACGAAATCCGCGCCTGCTCCATGTAGCGGAAATAGACCGTGTTGTTCACATGGCCGAACGCATCCATGTCGCCCCAGCGGATCGGCATCGACATCTCAAAAACGGGGGAGTAATCGCTTGTTTCACTCATTGCAGTCTTCTTTGTTGCTGAATGTCATCCGCTCAGGCGAGGCCGAAGCCGTCATCGGCGGAGATAATCGAGCCATTGATGAACTGCGACTCGTCGGCCGCGAGCAGCAACAACAGCCCGTCGAGATCCTGCGGCTTGCCGACGCGCCGGCGCGGCAGTATCGACTGCAGCTTCTGGCCCTGCTCGGATTCCCACAGGTAATGATTGATTTCGGTATCGATATAGCCCGGACAGATCGCGTTGACGTTGATCCCGTGGCGCCCCCACTCGAGCGCCATCGCGCGCGTCATCTGCACGACCGCGGCCTTGCTCATCGCAAACAGCCCGATCTGCGGGAACACGCGCAACCCGGCCACCGACGCGATGTTGATGATCCGGCAAGGCGGCTTGCCGTTGCTGCTCCCGTTCGCGCGCATGATCATCCGCTTCGCGACTTCCTGTGCGACGAAAAATGCGCCGCGCGTGTTCGTATCGAACACGGACTCGAAATCCTCCGGCGTCACGTCGACGAGCTTCTGCATCGTCGAGACGCCCGAATTGTTCACAAGGATGTCGATTGTGCCGGCTTCCGTCTCCGCATGCGCGACGGCCGCCTTGATGCTCTGGATGTCGGTCACGTCGAGCGACACGACGTGCGCGGCGCCGCCAGCCGCCTCGATCTCCGCGCGCAGTTCCTTCAGGCGCTCGACGCGGCGGCTCGCGAGCACGACCTTCGCGCCGGCCTGCGACAGTACCTGCGCAAAGCGCTGACCGAGGCCGCTCGACGCGCCCGTGACCAGCGCAACCTTGCCTTCCAGATTGATCGATCGACCCATTTGCACATCCCCTTTCGATGTCGTTTCACCCGCCCGGGCGGCACAGCCCGGGCAGCCTTACCCTAGCACAAAAATAGAACGATCGTGCTAATCTACCCGCATGTTGTTGCGGCAAGCGTTTCGTTTCGCAGACAATACGCTCCCGAATAAAAGCATTCTAACGGTTAGAGGAACGCCAATGACCCCCGCAAGCCTCATCGAGCAATACGGCCCGCGCGAATCGATGGAATACGACGTCGTGATCGTCGGCGGCGGCCCCGCCGGGCTGTCGGCGGCGATCCGGCTTAAGCAGCTGGCCGCCGAGAAAGGCACCGAGATCGGCGTGTGCGTGCTCGAGAAGGGTTCCGAGATCGGCGCGCACATCCTGTCGGGCGCGGTGATGGACCCGCGCGCGATCAACGAACTGTTCCCCGACTGGAAGGAACGGGGTGCGCCGCTCGACGTCGAGGTGACGGAAGACCGCTTCCTGTTCCTGTCCGAGAAAAGCGCGGTCACGACGCCGAACTGGGCGCTGCCCGCCAACTTCCAGAACCACGGCAACTACGTGATTTCGCTGGGCAACGTCACGCGCTGGCTCGGGGCACAGGCCGAAGCGCTGGGCGTCGAGATCTTCCCGGG
>NZ_CABVPX010000001.1 GCF_902499125.1 Burkholderia arboris | reverse complement strand
CGCGCTCGCGAGCGCCGCGCAGCAGCCGGGCGCGGCGTCCGATCCGGCGCAGGTGCGCCAGTTCGATGCGCTGATGCAGCCCGGCGCGTCGCCGGCCGCACCGCCGTCGTCGTCGGGCGTCGCGATGTCGCGCGCCCCGGCGGATGCGGCGCCGGCCGTGCAGATGACACCCGCGCAGGCGAACCAGTCGTCGCTCGTCGAGCGGTTGCGCACCTACGGCAACGATCTCGATACGCGGTACGCGAGCATCGACAAGCATCGCAGCGAGATGCTGACGTCGATGGCGGACAGCCGCAGCGACCCGCTGATGACGATGGTGAAGGCGATGGATTTCCAGTGGACGGCGACCACCACGATTTCGGAATACCAGTTGAGCCTGTCGGTCGCGCAGGCGGCGAACGGCTTCACGCACACCGTGCTGAAGACGCAGGAGTGAAAGCGCGCGTGGGCCGGATCCGGCCTCACGTGCACTGAAGCGGACAAACGATGACGACGATCGATTCGACGCCACGCGTGCATGCGTGGCGCAGCCGGGCGGCGCGCGCGCTGCTCGCGGGGCTGCTCGTGCTGCTGGCCGGCTGCCAGAAGGAGCTGTACTCGGGCCTGTCGGAGCGCGATGCGAACCAGATGGTCGCCGTGCTCGGCGACGCGGGCATCAGCGCGTCGAAGGACAACGACGCGCGCGACACGTCGGACCGCAACGCGTGGCTCGTGAGCGTCGCGGACGGCGACATGCAGTCCGCGCTCACGGTGCTGCAGGCGAACGGGCTGCCGAAGCCCAGCTATGCGAGCCTCGGCGAGCTGTTCCAGAAGCAGGGCCTCGTATCGACGCCGGCCGAGGAGCGCGTGCGCTACCTGTACGGCGTGTCGCAGGATCTGTCGCGCACGCTGCAGGACATCGAGGGCGTGGTCGTCGCGCGCGTGCAGGTCGTGATTCCGGAGAACGATCCGCTCGCGGACAAGATCAAGCCGTCGTCGGCGGCCGTGTACATCCGTTACCGGCCCGGGGTCGATCTGCGCGCGATGGCGCCGATGGTCAAGGATCTCGTCGCGCACAGCATCGAAGGGCTGCAGTACGACAACGTGTCGCTGTTCCTGCAGCCGGCCGCGGCGCGTGCGGCGCGCGTGGACGGTATCGGCAGCGCGGTGTCGGACATCCTGCGGCTGCGTTCGCCGCTCGGCTGGCTCGTGTTCGCGCTGATCCTGCTGACCGGTGCGGTGATCGCACTGTCGGCCGCACGGCGCGGGATGTTCGGCGCGCGGCTCGCGGGCCTGCTCGGCGCGACGCGCGGGGCGAACGGCGCCGGCGGTGCGTCGGCGCAGCAGACCGGCGGCGGGTTGCGTACGCCGGATGGCGCGCGCGACGGCGCATGAGCGATCCGCATGCGCTGCCGCCGGGTGACGGGCCGGTCTCACCCGATCCGGCGCCGCTGCCGTGGCTGCAGCCGCTCGCGCCGCCACCCGCCGCGCGCCGCGCCGCGTTTCATGCGCTCGTCTGCGACTTCAACCTGCGGCCCGACCGCTATCTGCACGTGACACGCGTGCCGGCGGACTGGCCCGCGCGCTACCGCTCGCCGGACGCGTTCGGCGCGGCCGGCCGCAAGCTGCTGGCGCGGCACCTGCTCGATGCGAACGGCGTGGCCGCCCGGCACGACTTCGACGTGGCGAACCCGTGCGCGCGGCTCGCGCTGCTGCCGGGCGCGGCGCTCGAGCAACTGGCTGCGTACGCGGGGCTGCTGTTGCATCGCAACTGGTTGCGCGACGCGCTGTCCGGGCGGCGCATCCGCGCGGAAGTCGCGGCGCGGCTCGGCGGCGATGCGCTCGAACTCGCGCTCGAACGCGCACCGGAATTCGGCGCGCTCGCCGAAACGCTCGAACCGTGGCGTGCCGACCCCGCCGCATTGCCGACCGTGATCCGCGCACGCGGCGGCCGCCTGCTCGCGGATTTCATCGGTGTGTCCGGTGACGCGGTCGCGCAGCGCGTGCGCCTGAAGTTCAACCGCGCGATCGACGACGAAGCGCCGTACTGGCTGAACCGCGCGCAGCGCGACCAGTTCGGTGAGCTGATGTTCCTGTTTCTGATTCCCGAGAGGCTTGCGTCATGGGACTGGCTTTTCTGATCACGAGCGACAACCTGCAGCTGCTGTCGGAGCGCAAGGTGCTCAAGGAGCGCGAATACGCGGCGCTGCTCGATGCGTCCGCGGTGATCGCGACCGCGCACGAAGAGGCCGCGCGCATCGTCGCCGACGCGCAGCGCGAATTCGACAAGCGCCAGGCGGCCGGCTACGACGAGGGGATGCGCCGCGCGCAGCGCGAGCAGGCCGCGCAGGCCTATACGCAGGCGCTCGCCGCCACGCGCACGATGGAGACGATGAAGGACGCGATGGCCGATATCGTCGTGAAGGCCGTGCGCGCGATCGTCGGCGAGATGAGCACGCAGAAGCTGTACGAGGCCGCGCTCGCGCGGATCGCGCCGCTCGTGCGCGACGAGGCGTTTCTGATCGTGCGCATCGCGCCCGGTCGCACGGACGAGATGCGCGACGCGCTCGACGGCGCGTTCGCAGGGCAGTCGAACCGCCAGAAGATCCGCATCGTCGAGGATGCGCAGCTCGAGCGCCACGCGTGCACGGTCGAAACACCGTCCGGGCGTATCGACGCGAGCCTCGACCTGCAGATCGACGCGTTGCGCCAGGCGATCCGCCGCGACGCGCTGAAGGGCGCCGCGCGATGAACGCGCCGCTCGACGATCCGCAACCGTTCGGCGACGACGACGGCGCGCCGTTCGATCGCGGCCGCCTCGTCGGCGAACTCGACGCGGGGCTCGCGTTCTTCTCGCCGGTGTCGGTGCAGGGCCGCGTCAACCACGCGGTCGGGCAGATATTGAACGCGACGGGCATCCGCGCGCGGCTCGGCGAGATCTGCGAGCTGCGCACGCCGAACCAGCCGACGCTGCTCGCCGAGGTGGTCGGCTTCTCGCGGCAGACGACGTTGCTCACGCCGCTCGGCGACGTGGCCGGCCTGTCGCCGGAGACGACCGTCGTGCCCTCCGGGCGCGAGCATGTGTTTCCGGTCGGCGAAGGGCTGTTCGGCCGTGTGCTCGACGGGCTCGGCCGGCCGCTCGACGATCGCGGGCCCGTGACGGGCGCTGCGTGGGTGTCGACGCAGCAGGATCCGCCGAACCCGCTCGCGCGCAAGATGATCGACACGCCGTTTCCGACCGGCGTGCGCGTGATCGACGGCCTGATGACGCTCGGCATCGGGCAGCGCGTCGGCATCTTCGCGCCGTCCGGCGTCGGCAAGAGCACGCTGCTCGGGATGATCGCGCGCGGCGCGCAGGCCGACGTGAACGTGATCGCCCTGGTGGGCGAACGCGGCCGCGAGGTGCGCGAATTCATCGAGCACAGCCTGTCGCCTGAGGTGCGTGCGCGTTCGATCGTCGTCGTGTCGACCTCCGATCGTCCCGCGATGGAGCGCGTGAAATCCGCGCTGGTCGCGACAGCGATCGCCGAGCACTTCCGTGATGCGGGCAAGCGCGTGCTGCTGCTGGTCGATTCGCTGACGCGTTTCGCCCGCGCCCAGCGCGAGGTCGGCCTCGCGAGCGGCGAGCCGCCGACGCGGCGCAGCTTTCCGCCGTCGACGTTCGCGGTGCTGCCGCGCCTGCTCGAACGCGCGGGGCAGGGCGCGCACGGGTCGATCACCGCGCTCTACACGGTGCTCGTCGAAGGCGACGAGGAGTCGGACCCGATCGCCGAGGAAGTGCGTTCGATCCTCGATGGCCACATCGTGCTGTCGCGCAAGATCGCGCTCGCGAACCGCTATCCGGCGATCGACGTGCTCGCGAGCCTGTCGCGCGTGATGCCGCTCGTCGCGAACCGCGCGCACCAGCATGCGGCCGCACGCGTGCGCGAGCTGATCGCGAAATACCAGGAGATCGAGCTGCTGGTGCAGATCGGCGAGTATCGCGAAGGCAGCGACCGGCTCGGCGACCTCGCGCTGCGCGCCCGCGACGCGATCGGTGCGTTCTGCGCGCAGGCGTCGGACGAGGACGTGCGCTTCGACGTGCTGCTCGCGAAGCTGACGAAGCTGGCGAACGATCATGTCTGAAGCCGACGACCGCCTCGTGCTCGCGACGCTCGCGCGCCTGAAGCGCGTGCGCGAGATGCGCAGCCAGATCGCGCGCGTCGCGGCCGCGCGCCAGCAGGGCATCGCCGCGCAGAGCCGCCGCGCGCTCGCGGCCGCGCAGGCGCAGCTCGCGCAGCAGGTCGCGGCGAAGGCTGCGATCCAGACGCGGCTCGCCGACGACGTGCGCGAAGCGCGCGCGCTGCAGAACGCGGCGGCCGACACGCGTACGTTCGACCGGCATATCGGCACCGCGAATGCGTCGGTGAGCGAGGCCGCGCACGTGCATCGCGGCCACGAGGCGACGCTCGCCGACCTGCAGCGCGCCGCGCGCAAGGCGAAGGCCGCCGAGGACAAGCTGGAGAAGGCCGGCGAGAAGGCGCTGCACGCGCGCGCTGCGCGAGTCGAACGCGACGCCGACGAAGTCGCGGACGGCTACGCGGTGCGGCGTTTCTCGACGGCCGGTGCATGGGCGGCCGGGGCCGGCGACGCGGCCGCCCATGCCGGCGCGCAGCCTGAAGCGGCCGCCGCGTTCGATGCGGCGATGACCGTCGCGGAAACGGGCGCCGACATCGCCGCCGCAACCGGTGCATCCGCCCCGGCCGACGATGCCGCGCCGCCTGCCGCCGCGGAGCGCCGATGCTAGACCAGGCCGCGGGTTTCAACGATGTCGCCGGCATGCTGCGGCCGCTGCTCTACGTGATGCCGCGCCTGTTGCCGATCATGTTCGTCGTGCCGGTGTTCAACGAGCAGATCATCACGGGCCTCGTGCGCAACGGCATTGCGGTCGTGATCGCCGCGTTCGTCGCGCCGACGATCGACGCCGCGCAGGTGGCCGCGCTGCCGTTCCTGATGTGGTGCCTGCTCGTCGCGAAGGAGGCGATGGTCGGCATGCTGCTCGCGGGCGCGTTCAGCGCGGTGCTGTTCGCGATCCAGGGCGTCGGCTACCTGATCGACTTCCAGACCGGCAGCGGCAGCGCCGCGTTCTTCGATCCGATGGGCGGCCACGAAGGCGGCCCGACGTCGGGCTTCCTCAATTTCGTCGCGATCGCGCTGTTCGTCACGGCGGGCGGATTGCAGGTGCTGGTGCAGCTGTTCGCGCAGTCGTACGCATGGTGGCCGATCGGCTCGCTCGGCCCCGATTTCGCGTCGATGCTGCAGACTTTCATCGTGCGGCAGACCGACACGATCTTCGAATGGATGGTGAAGCTCGCGGCGCCCGTCACGATCGTGCTGGTGCTCGTCGAGCTCGGCGTCGGCCTGGTCGGGCGCGCGGTGCCGCAGCTCAACATCTTCGTGTTCTCGCAGCCGCTGAAGAGCGCGCTCGCGCTGCTGATGATGATGCTGTTCCTGCCGGTGGTGTATGCGTCGCTGCATTCGCTGCTGAGCCCCGACAGCGGGCTGATGGCGCTGCTGCGCGCGCTGTTCGCCGCGCACGGCGGCGGCTGAGCGCGGCGGAGCCGGCATGGCGGAAAAGGACCAGAAGCCGACCGCGAAGCGCCTGCGCGACGCGCGCGAGAAAGGCGATGTGCCGAAGAGCGCGGAAACGGTTTCGTCGGCGTTCTTCGTCGGCGTGTGCGTCGCGCTCGCGGTGGGCATCGGGTCGCTGTTCGCGCGGCTGCAGGCGCTGTTCCGGCTCGTGTTCGACGCGGTCGGCGCGGCCGATCCGTCCGCGCGGCTCGCGGTGCTGATCGACGGCGCCGCGCGCGACTGGGCGACGCTGTCCGCGCAGATCGTCGCGGCTGGGCTGCTCGCGGGCCTGCTCGCGGGCTTCGTGCAGGTGGGCGGCGTGATGGCGTGGAGCCGCCTCGTGCCGCAACTGTCGCGGCTCAATCTCGCCGAGGGGATGAAGAACCTGTGGTCGCTGCGCAACCTCGTCAATCTCGCGAAGATGCTGCTGAAGACGGCGCTGCTCGTCGCGACGCTCGGCTGGCTGATCGTCGAGTCGCTCGACCCGTCCGTGCAGTCGGGTTTCACGCGGCCCGTCTCGATTCTCGCGCTGATCGTGAAGCTGCTGATGCTGCTGTTCGGCTGGGCCGCGCTGATCTATATCGTGATGGCGCTGATCGACATCGTGCACCAGCGGCACGAGTTCAACCAGAAGATGAAGATGTCGGTCGACGAGGTGCGGCGCGAGCACAAGGAGGACGAGGGCGATCCGCACATCGAGGCGAAGCGCCGGCAGCTCGCGCGCGAAGCGCAGTTCGCGTCGCTGCCCGACCGGATCGGCTATGCGTCGGTGGTCGTCTATTCGCCGCGCGTCGCGGTCGCGCTCTATTACGGCGGCATGGGCTCGCTGCCGTGGGTGCTCGCGCGCGGCGAGGGCGACGCGGCCGAGCGGATCGTGCGGCTTGCCCGCGACGCGCTGCGCCCGACGCTCGCGAACGTCGGGCTCGCGCAGGCGCTGTACGAGTCGACGCCCGAGAACGGCACGATCCAGCCGCAGCATTTCCGTGAGGTTGCGCAGTTGCTGAAATGGGCGACCGGCGCGGGTTGACGCGTACCACTGCGGCCGTGGCAGGCCCGTCGCCATGTTGCCTTTTTTATTCCGCTGGGCCTGGCTGCTCGCCGTTCCAATTCGATATGGCCCCTTTGGCCGGTCATGCGTGCAAGGCGCTTGACGTCATTTTTTTTCCGCACTGCATCGACGTTCACCAGTGAATTATTGCTGATTTATTTCTTCGTAATATGGCTCGACCGTCACGCCGGACGGCGGACCGCGAGGTTGCGCCATGCGTGACGGAACAGGTCAACAGGGGCAGACAAATCAAATGTGCGGAATCGACGGCTTCTTGAATAGCGGCGCCTTCGATGAGGAGACTGCGCGCGGCACGCTCGCGCGAATGACGGCGAGCCTCGCGCATCGCGGGCCGGATGGGCAGGGGATCTGGGTCGACCCGGAAGCCGGCATCGCGCTCGGCCACCGGCGGCTGGCGATCGTCGACCTGTCGGTGCACGGCCGGCAGCCGATGGCATCTGCGTGCGGCCGCTACGTCATGGTCTTCAATGGCGAAATCTACAACCATCGCGAACTGCGCGCGGAACTCGAGCGTGCGGGGCGTGCACCGGCGTGGCGCGGCCACTCCGACAGCGAGGTGCTGATCGCGGCGATCGTCGCGTGGGGTGTCGAGGCAACGTTGCGCCGGGCGACCGGCATGTTCGCGTTCGCGCTGTGGAATCGCGCGTCGCGGGTGCTGACGCTCGCGCGCGACCGGATTGGCGAGAAGCCGCTTTACTACGGGCGGATCGGCGACGCGCTCGTGTTCGCGTCCGAACTGAAGGCGTTGCGCGGCTATCCGGGCTTCGACGGCACGATCGACCGCGACGCGCTGTGCCTGTACCTGCGCCAGTCGAGCGTGCCTGCGCCGTATACGATCTACCGCGGCATCCACAAGCTGCCGCCCGGCACGTACATGCAGTTCGAGCATGCGCGCGATACGCCGCGCGCGCGGGCGTACTGGACGCTCGAACAGGCGATCGAGGATGGCCGTGCGCAGCCGTTCGAGGGCAGCGCCGATGAGGCCGTCGGCCAGCTCGACGCGGTGCTGCGCCAGGCCGTCGCGCGACAGATGGAAGCGGACGTGCCGCTCGGCGCGTTCCTGTCGGGCGGCGTCGATTCGTCGGCGATCGTCGCGCTGATGCAGGCGCAATCGTCGACGCCG
Source organism: Burkholderia arboris (assembly GCF_902499125.1). Taxonomy (GTDB): domain Bacteria; phylum Pseudomonadota; class Gammaproteobacteria; order Burkholderiales; family Burkholderiaceae; genus Burkholderia; species Burkholderia arboris. The sequence continues at coordinate 550,215 of NZ_CABVPX010000001.1, read as the reverse complement.
GTCGACACGTTTACGATCGGCTTCCATGAAGCCGGCTACGACGAGGCCGGTTACGCGAAGGCCGTCGCGCGCCACCTCGGCACGCGCCATACCGAGCTTTACGTCACGGCCGACCATGCGCTCGACGTCGTGCCGAAGCTGCCGTCGATCTACGACGAGCCGTTTTCCGATGCGTCGCAGATCCCGACCTTCCTCGTATCGGAAATGACGCGCCGGCACGTGAAGGTGAGCCTGTCGGGCGATGGCGGCGACGAACTGTTCGGCGGCTATACGCGCTACTTCCTGACGCCGCGCCTGTGGCGCAAGCTGCATCGCGTGCCGGCCGCCGTGCGCGCGCGGATCGCCGCCGCGCTGCATGCGTTGCGGCCCGATCACGCGGACCAGCTCGCGGCCGTCGCGCAGGGCGCGTGGGGCAGCGTGGAGGCGCGCGAATCGGCCACGCGCATCGGCGATCGCCTGCACAAGCTCGGCCACGTGATGACGGCGGAGAGCCGCATCGGGCTGTACCGGCTGCTGATGTCGGCGGTGCATCATCCCGAGCGCATCGCGCTGTCGGGGCAGGAGCCGCCGACGCCGCTCGACACGGTGTCCGCGTGGCCCGCGCACCTGAGCTTCGCCGAGCAGGCGATGGCGATCGACACGCTCACGTACCTGCCGACCGACATCCTCGCGAAAGTCGATCGCGCGGCGATGGCCGTGAGCCTCGAAACGCGCATGCCGTTCCTCGACCATCACGTCGTCGAATTCGCGTGGCGCGTGCCGGCGGCGGTGCGCTTGCCGGAAGGGCAGTCGAAGGCGCTGCTGCGCCGGCTGCTCGACCGGTACGTGCCGTCCGCGCTGATCGACCGGCCGAAGCAGGGCTTCTGCGCGCCCGTCGACCACTGGTTGCGCGGCGCGCTGCGCGACTGGGCCGAGGCGTTGCTGCGGCCGTCGCGGTTGCGCGAGGAAGGCTTCTTCGATGCGACGGCGGTCGAGCGGCTGTGGCGGCAGCACCAGACGGGCCGAATGAACTGGCAGCACCAGTTGTGGACGGTGCTGATGTTCCAGGCGTGGCTGGAACATCAGCGGGCGACGTGACGGCCGCGTCGCGCCGTCCGTCCAGGCCGCGCGGTGCGCCGGTCGTCATCCGACGACCAGCGGCGTGCCGATCTTCAGATTGCCGGGATCGCGCGCGGCGGACGGATTGAGCTGCAGGATCTCGTTCAGTGCGAGCTTGTCTTGCTCGTTGCGCGTCATCGCCTGCTGATCGGCACGCGACACGTTCGCGGCGTCGAGCAGCGACTGGCGATGCTGGTCCGCGATCACCCACAGCGAATCGCCGTCGACGACGATGTAGGGCTGCGGGGTGTTCGACGGTGACGGCGGGTTCGACGGCGTGCCTGGCGACGGTTGCGGCTGCGACGGCGTGGCGCTCGCCGACGGCGACGGCGGGGTGCTTGGCGACGCACTCGGTGATGCACTCGACGATGCGCCCGGCGCGACGTTCGACTGCGACGATCCGCCGCCGAACATCCAGTTGAAAACGCCCCCGATCACGGGCGCGATGCCGATGACGAACTTGTAGCCGAATGCGGCGACCGGAATCATGACCACCGCGGTCGGGATCTTCTTGACGAAAGGCGTCGCGTTCGGGAAGTGCGTATTGAGCCGGCCGGCGAGCAGCAGCGAGGTCATGGTGCCGGTCGCGATTGCGAGATCGTAGTTGCCCTGCCGCCATTGGGACACGGAGGAGAGTCCGCCGAGCGCGACCGACGTGAAGTCGCCCGTTGAATCGAGCAGGCGCACGACGCGACTGCGTTTGTCAGCGTTCACGCGTCGCGACACCATCAGGAGCGACGTACCGGCGTAGGCGGTGCCGATCACGCCGCTCGCGATGGCCGTCCAGCCCAGCGTGACGTCGAAGCCCGTGAGCGGGTGCGTCGGATAGAAGTTCTTGAGGATCCCGGTCGCGACCGACGCAACCGACGCGACGGCCATGCCCGCGCGCGCCGTGACGCCCAGCCCGCTGCGCGGATTGCCCGCATGAAGTTGCTGCAGCGACGTGCCGCCGACGAACCCCTGCATTTGCGTGAGCACGTCCTCGGCGAGCGCGGTGATGTTCGTCTTCGCGTCGTCGAAGCTCATCGTCCCCTGCTGGTATTGCTCGACGTATTGCGCTGCCTTTGCCTGCGCATGGCGTACCGCGGAGTCCAGCTGAGCGAGCCGATGCGCGCCGTAGTCATGCGTCGTGGAGTTGAATTGGCGCGCCAGCGTTGCGCCGAGGCTCGTGATGGCTGCCACCGCGGCCCTCGGGTCGCCCGACTGCAGGCTGCGGATGGCGCCCTGGTGCATGACCTGGAACACGCGTCCGAGGCGCGACGCCAGCAGAAGCGTCGACGACGCATTGCCCAGCCCGGTCGTGTCGAGCTGATGGAACCCAAAGCCGATCCCGGTCGAGAGGCCGAGGACGGCTCCGCTCGCAATCCATGCATTCCGGATGTCCGATCGGGTTTTCGACAGTCGGTGCACGCGCAGCGCGTTGAGCCGTGCGCTGGCCTCGTCCATCGTGGCGCTCGGCATATCGGGCTGCGCGATGGCCTTGCGTGCGGCGCCGATCGGCAGGGTCGCGTCATACTGCAGCGCTTTCTGGCCGGTGACGTTCTTCCAGTACTCGCGGCTGTCGGCCGCCGATACCGATGCAAGCGACGGTCGCTCGGGAACGCTGTCGCGATGGCTGTCGAGCCAGTCTTTGCCGGCCGCGTGGGCCCGCTTGGCGAGCCGGTTGTGGGGCGCGTTGTCGTTCCATCGCGTCTGCGACGTCTCGTTCGTCGCCCGGCGTGCCAGATTCAGCAGCGTCGACGTGTTGCCTTCGTACAGCGCGTCGCGCAATTCCGCGATCTCGGCGTCGGACATCTGGTGCGCCTTTTTCGCGATGCGCTCGATTTCCGAGAACAGGAATCGCTGCTGGTTCGCGAAATCCTGCGCGCCGACCGGTTCGAACACGCGCGTCAGCGCATCGCCGCCGTGCAGTCTCGCGAATTTTTCAGGCGCGTTTTTCCCGTAGTCGGCGATCTTCGCCGCCAGGGCGCGCGTCAGATCGGCATTCGCGATGAAGTCGTCGCCGTGCGTGCCCCACGACAGGCCGACATGCACCCAGTCGAGCTGCTTGCGGCTCAGGATCGCGTCGAGCAACGCGACGTGGCCTTCGCCCGGCACCGGCTCGAGCACGGCGTCCGAACCGTGGAAAGTCAGCAGCACGAGCGGCGCGGGTTTGCCGCCGTTCTGCGCCGCCCATACTTCGAGCGCCTCGCCGATGCGCCGGATTTCCGCGTAGCCGTTGTTCGTGCCGGCCATCGCATGGCCGTCTTCCAGGGACACGCGGGGCCGGGACGGTGCAGCTTCGATGCGCAGCAGGAAGCCGTATTCGGAGGCCGCCGTGAGCCACTTGTGCAAGTGGGCGAGATCGTCGAGTTCGAGCGTGTGCCGCGTGCCGTCGGCGTCCGTGCGCGTGAGCGTCGCCGTATCGTCGTCGTAGCGGGCGCCGGACGGATCGCCGAAGCGTTTGGCGCGCTGGATGAACCCGGGATCCTGCAGGGCGCCCATCGCGGCGGCGAGCGAATACGGATCGACCTGCAGCGCGACGGCCGGCAGCGCGCCGCCATACCGCTTGACGTAGCGCTGCATCTGGTCGGGATCGTCGCGCAGCGAGAACGAGCGCGACATCGGGACAAAGCGGTCGGCGAGATCGGTCAGACTGGCCAGTTTCACGTATCGCCTGATCAGCTTTCTGTCCGCGCTGCGCGCCGCGCCGATCCACTGCGCGCCCCGCATGACCAGATTGCGCTGGGCGGGGGCCCGGGTGAACGCGCCGTGCGGGTGCAGGCTCGATGCTTCACGCCACATGTGCAGCGTTCCGAAGATCTTCTTCGCCAGCACGGCATCGGCGAGGATGGCCTTCGGCGGGTCGGTGAACGTGAGGCCGTTGCCTTCTTTACGCCCGACGTCGCGCTTGCCCCATTCGGTGAGGCGCTCGAGTGTCGACGCGAAATCGGCGATCTTCGCGTTGCCGTAGCGCGTGACCGATTCGACGATCGAGCCCGATACGTACGCGGGCTGGAACGGCTTGAGCGTGATCGGTTTCGGGGGCGGCGCGGCAGGCGCGGCGGGTGGCTTGGCCGCTGCTGCCGCGGCCGGCTGCGTTCGCTGGCCGCCGCGCGCGGCGTGCTTGCCTTTGCGACCTTTTCGGCCGGCCTTGCCGCCTTTGCCCGCTTGCGTGCCGTTGCCGCTTTGGCGCGCAGCGGGTGGCGGCGGCGCCGTCACCGCTGCCGGCTGCGCGGCGTGCAGAGCGGCCGCCTTGATCGCGGCGGCGCGCGGCTCGAACACGTCGGGGGCGAGCCGGGAAAGCAGGAAATGCTGATTGCCGCCATACGGCCCGCGGCCGATCGTCGACCGCTCCAGCGGCAGGCCGGGGTTGTCCGGATCGCGGAACTGGCCGACGTCGTCGTACCAGCGCACCGTGCCGTTCTCCACCGCGATGAGGCCGGTCAGCGACCCGGTCAGCACGTCGGTGACGGTGCCTTCGTGGTCGTACACGTACACGTAGTGCCCGTCGGGAATCTTGCCCATCTCGAGCGCGCGTTTCAGCTCGTCCGCGTGGTGCGCGTTGAAGTCGAGCGCGCCGTCCGCCGTCGTCGGGAGGATGTCGGGCACGCCCGCGCCGGCCGCCGCGCGGTTCTGGCGCCGCAGCGACGGATGCGTGTTCCCGAGCACGCGCTGCACGTACGTGTCCGGCTTCGACAGCGGCGTCTTCGGCTTGCTGATCGGGCGACGCATCTTGGCCGGCGCGAAGCCGCCGTAGCTTTCGACGACGTCGTGCGGGACCTTCGCGACGACGAACCGCACGCCGCGGCGCCCGCCGGGCAACGGGCGGAAGCGACGCCGGAACGCAACCGCGAGGTCGCGCGATTCGATCGTGGCATCGCCGAGCGACGTCTTTTCGACGTAGGTCCATTTCCCGGCGCCATCGCGCGTCGCGTAGCCGAGGACCGTGCCGGTCTTGCGTTCGACCGCATAGACCGTCGTCCCCGCGCCGGGATCGTGTCGCGCCGCCGGTTTCGGCCGCAGGAAGCGCGGCGCGCTGTCGAGCGCGTTCACGTTTGCGACGACCTCCGCGTCGACGCCCGTGTCCGACGGCTCGACATCCCACGCGCGGGGTTCGCCGAAATACGCGTCGATGCGCGCGGCGCCGCCGAACTTGCGCAACTCGGCGAGCGCGACGGGCGACACATAGTAGTCGTAATCCCCGCGGTTCGCGGCGCCTTTGTCCTTCAATGCAAGATATGCGTCCTGCAACAGGTTCTGATCGATATCGTCGGATACCTCTTTCTTGTCGACGAACTTGCCCTGTGCGTTGGTCCGGAAGCTTGCGATGAATTCGGGCTGCGGGTGGATCGCGTCGCGCCGGTCGGCGGGGCGGTCGGTGCGCAGCGCGATCAGCACATGCGCGTCGGTGCCGAACGCTGCCTTCATCGCGTCGATGCTGTCGAGCTGGTCGCCGTCGACGCGCAGCAGGTCGCGCTTGCCGTGCGATGCGAGCAGATCGAGCGCGCGCTGTTCGAGCCTGGCGGCCTTGCGGGCGGCGAGCCCGCGCGCCGGCCGATGCGCCGGGGAGGCCGGCGCGGCCATTTCGCGCGGTACGCCGCCGGCCTGCATGCGCGCGATCTGGCTCGCGTAGTAGTCGCGATAGGTCGGGTAGCCGGGCACCGACGGTTCGGCGTCGCCGAACGCATCCGCGAGCCGGCGCAGGCCGGCTTCGTCGCCGGGCATCACGCGTTCTGCTTCGCGCGCGATCCCGTCGGGCAGGAGGACATCTTTCGAGATGTCGATGCCCAGGTCGTCGATGAGCTCGCGGCGCACCGCGAACGCGTTCGCCTGCGCACGCGCTTCGGCCATCAGCGCGCGGTCGACCAGCGTGTCGACGGGCGCGCCGTCGAGCAGCAGGCGTCCGGCGATCGCGTCGACCGCATGCTGCGCTTCGTGCGCGAGCGCGTACACGAGCGTACCGGTGTGACGCATCCGGCCGTCGAGCACGATGCGCTGTTTGTCCGTGTCGATCCGGCTGCCGCGCCCGGGCCGGCCGACCACAACTTTCCAGCCGGCGGCCTGCGCCTGTGCCAGCTGCCCGCTCAGCAGCGTCGAGCGGTCGACCAGCGCGAGCGCTTCCTTCGACAGCGGCGCGCCGCCGAACCGCATCCGGATCTGCGTGATGACGGACGGCTTCTGAACGAACGCGTCGGGCGGCAGCGTGTCGGCGATGACCGGGCGCGCGATGGCGATGTCGCCCTGTTCGAGGCCGTGCGTGAGCAGCTGTTCGAGTTCGGTGAGCTTCTCGAGCGTGCGGAGGTAGTCGATCGGGTCGCGCGTGACCGGGCCGGGATCGCTCAGCAGGAAGTCGCCCGTGCGCGTGAAGATGCCCTGCAGGTCGAACGCCAGGCCTTCGCGTTCGACGACCGCGCGAATCTTCCGGATGTGTTCCAGTGCGGCCCGCGTGACGACGCGCGGCAGCGTGCCGGTCGCGACCATCGTGTGCGTATGCAGGACGCCGAGCGGGCGGTAGAGCACGCCGACACGGCCGAGCACCGAGAACGGGCCGCTCATCGTGACCGTCTGCAATCCGTACGAACGCAGATCGTCGAGCGCGAGCCGTTCGTCGACAGCCGCGCGCACGTGACCGGATTCCGGGTTGACGTGGCGATCGTAGATGCCGAGCGCGGCGTCGTCGCCGAGCGCGAATACGGTCTTTTCGCCGCCGGCGCCGAGCAGTTCGCCGGCTTCGTGTGCGACGTCGACACGCGCGTTGCGGTCGCCGTGCGCATAGACGCCCAGCGGGTCGGCGTTCAGCGGGCCGAGATCGTGCGGCGTGGCGGGCGCGGGATCGAGACGGTGAAATGTGCCGGTATCGAGAAGCGCGCCGTGCGCGCCGACCGCTTCCGCGGGCGCGGCATACACGGGCCGCTGCCACAGGTTCGCGAGCCGCGCCGCATGCGCGGCGCCGTCGTGCTGCGCGGCGAGCACGATCGCATAGCCTTCCTGCACCACGAACGGCGGTGCCATCTCGAGCAGGTATTCGTGCGCGCTCACCGGCTTGCCGTCGACGAGCAAGGTGCCGTCCGCGCGCGTGTCGGCGTGCAGCACGACCACGCGGCGCCCGGGGTCGATCGTGAAATGACGCGTGCGCGCGGCGGCAAGCTCGGCGGCATCGGGGCGCTCGCCCGCGCGGTACGGCGACGCGATCTCGGCATGTGCGCGACTCCAGGCGATGCGCGCATCGAAGCGGGCGACGCCGCGCGGCGCGGCACCGGTTTCGTCCATCCGCGGCGCGGGCATCCGGCGCGGCATGCCGCCGCGCCCCTTCTGGCGCGACCAGGCGTCGTTGTAGAACTCGCGATAGGTCGGGCCGTCCGCGCCCGACGTATGCACGCCGCCCAGCGTGCTCGCCAGCCGGTCGACCGTGCCGGCGTAGTCGTGCGACCGTCCACGCCAGTTCGCGCCTTCGCGCGCGATTGCGTCCGGGTGAACGAGGTGCGCGGCAATGTCGGTACCGCTTGTCAGCTTGATTTCGTAGCGGGCCTCGAACGCGCTGATCTGCGCGCGCGCCTCGGCCTCGAGCGCCTTGCGCGTGAAGCCGCCGCGCGGCCCGTAGTCGTGGTCCAGCACGCCGGCCAGCGCTTCGACGGCCTTGCGCGATTCGCGCGCGAGCACGTACGTGATGCTGCCGGCATCGCGGAGGCCGCCGTCGATCGTCACGCGGCGCTTGCGCGTATCGACGTGGCTGCCGCGGCCGCGTTTGCCGATCGTCACGCGCCAGCCGGCGTCCTGAAGCATGCGCAATTGCGTCGCGAGCGTGCCCGACTGCATGGCGAGCGCTTGTACGGCTTCCGGCAGCGGTGCGCCGCCCAGACGCATCTGCATCCGCGTGATCCAGCCGGGATGCGGGGTGGCGTAATCGGGCGTCGCGGTGCCGGGCGTTTCCGCGGGCGCCGCGCGCTCCGGATCGTCGGTCGGCACGGGCGGGCGTTCGTCATCGGCATGCGTGCGGGAGGTCTTGCCGCCGGCGGCTTCGGCGGGTGTCTTGTCGCCCGGAGAGGTGGCGGCCGTAGCGCGCGCCGCTGCGGGTTCGGCCGCTGCTTCGGCAATGGCGGGGTGGTCCGGTTTGACCACCACGAGCACGCGGCTCGGCGCGCTGAAGAGGCCGTCGTGCGCGGTGACGGGTTCGGGCGTCGCGACCGCGCGCGGCATCGCCGGCTCGTTCGGGCCGCGCTTGCCGGCGAGCACGATCACCGTTTCGTCGGGTGCAGCGGGGTGCGTCGATGCCGGCGATGCTGCGTCGGCCACGGCGGTTGCGGAAGGGCGGCCTGCCATCGCCGCCGTTTCCGGCTCCGGATCGAAGCGCAGCACCCGCGCGCCGGCGCGCAACTGCCCGTCGGCGCCGAATGCGTCGGGCGCTGCCGCATAGACGGGTTTCTGCCAGCGGTTCGCCAGCTCGGGCGCGAGTGCCGCGTCGTGCTCTCCGGCGACGACGATCACGGGCTCGTCGAGATTCTGCGGACGCGGCGCACGCGCGCCCGGATCGTGTGGCGCACCGTTACGCACGAGATAGACCGTGCGCTCGCCGACCTGCATCGGCTCGACGCTCGGCCCGCGCGGCACCGAGATGCCGGCCGGGTCGGACGTCGCCGGCCGCGTGGCGGGCGCCTCGTCCGTCAGGTCGACCACCCGCACATTGACGCGCGGCGGCGTGCCGTCCGGCTTCGCGCGCGTGCCGGCGCCGGCTGGTTCGTCGCTATCGGCGGCGCGCGCAGCGGCGCTGCGGGCGGCCGTCGTGCGGTCCGCGTCGAGGTCGTCGTGCTGCCGGCCGGCCTGCGCGCGCGCCTCGCTCGTGCGCTGCGTACCGCGGGCATCGCGTGCCGCATTCGCGCTTTCGCCTTCGGCGGCGGCCTGCTGGACACGGCGCGCCTCCCTCGCTGCGGCGTCACGCAACTGGTGGTGCAGGTCCTTGCCCTGGTCGATGACCTCGTCCAGCCTGTCGAGCCGCGACTTCGCGACGATGTTCGACGTCGTGCCGATGGCGCCGTCCGGGCCGAACGTCATGCGCTCGCCGGTGTCCGTCACGCCGTCGACCCGCGTGCCGTGGGTCCAGGCCTTCGGTGAAGCCGACACGACGGACAGCGTGCCGTCCTGGCCGAGTACCACCGATTTGCCGGGCGGCATCTGCCTGGCCGACGTCTTGTCGAGCACGCGGATCGGCTGGTCTTCGTAGGTCAGCACCTTGTCGCCGACCATCAGTACGCCGTTGGGCGCGACCTTCACGGCCTCGCCGTCGAGCGTCGCACGCGTGCGCCCGGCCGACAGCGATGCCGCGCCGTCCTTGTTCAGGATTTGCCCGATCGTCTGATCATCGACCTTGACGACTTTGCCATCCGTCGTGTGCGCGGCAATCGGCCGTCCGGTGCGGGTCCGGATGCCGGTGACCGCGCGTTGCTTCGCGACGCCCGCGCCCATCAGCGCGGTATTGATGACGCCGGACTCGAACGCTTCGCCGGCCGCCTTCGTATTGCCTTGCAACAGGTCGACCCCGGATTCGACGAACGCCTCGCCGGCGCCGGCGACACCGGTCACGAACGCCGTACGTTCCGCACCCTTGGCGATGACGGACGCGACCTTCGTCGTGACCGCGCGCTCGAACAGCTTCGTGCCGGCGAGTTTCGCAGCGCCGCCGGCAGCCATCGGCACGAGGTTGATGTAGTCGGCGCGGGCGCCGGCGTCGAGCGGACTGATGCTCTGGTCGTGGTCGATGCGGTTCGCGAGATCGAGGCCCGCCTTCGTCATCGCGGAACCGATCGCCGTGTAGGTCATCCCTGCGCCGATGAGGTTCAGCGGCACGCCTATCGTCGCGCCGATCACCGTGCTGTCGAGCGCCGTGCCGATCACCTCGAGCGCCATCCCGCCGAGCAGCATCCCGATGTTGACGTCCGTGCCCGTGAGAAAATTCAGGACGTTGTCGAAGTCGCTGTTGTTGTGCGCGGCTTTCGACACGACCTGCTGCGAACCGTCTTCGTTGTGGCCGGTCAGGATGTCGACGGTGCCGTCCGCCGACAGCTGGTTGCTGTCGAGATAGTCGTTGATGCTGTCGTAGTTGCCGGCCGATTCGTCGATGTAGTGCGTTTTGCCGTCCTTGTCCGTTACCTTGAACAGCGCGCTCGTCGTCGTCCCGGTTTCCTTTGCGGCATACACCATCGGCAGCACGCTGACCTGCGTGTCCTTGCCGCCGCCGACCGACAGCAGCTTGTCGCGCACGGTGTTGATCGCGGACAGCTTGTCCTTGTCGACGAAGCGCGCAGTCGAATCGTCGGCGGCCGATACGGATTGCGACGATTCATCGGCCGGCACGTCCGGCTGCTGCCCGAGCGCGACGCCGATCAGGTTGCGCTGCTGGTTGTCGCTGAGCGAGCCGAACGCGATCGTGGCGCCGTTCCGCGTGCTCAGGCTTGCCGCGTCGAGCATCGAGTTCGACATCTCGGTGCGGTGCGCTTCGTAGAAGTCGTGCATCGCCTTCTTGTAGTCGTCCGCCGCGCCGGACTTTTCGTCGACATAGCGCAGCCGCTCGTCGAGGCCCGCGTCGAACTGATCGAGCAGCACCTGCTGGCGCGACGTGTCGCGCAGCAGCTTCAGTTGCGGAACGGCGTTCTCCACCTTCGTGACGGCGGCCTGCGCGTCGTTCAGATCGGATTGGTACAGGTTCGGGCGATACGAGGGCGCCGGCATCACGTCGCCGTCCGGCAACGTGCGCAGCCGCACCGGCGCCGGGTTGGCGGCGGCCCATTCGTCGTACTGCTTCTGTTTGGCGGCGAGCGCGCTCTTTGCCTGATCGACGCCATCCTGCGCGTTCTTCAGTGCGACGTCGGCCGCACGCGAATTGACGTCGTCCGCCAGCCGGTTGCCGGCCGTCCGCAGCGCACCGGCGACCACCTGCAGGCGCGTGGCGTCGAGCTGCGTGGGGCCGCTCGGCGCAGCCGGCAGCGGCATCGGCGACCGCGACGGGTCGGTCAGCGGCAGGATCGTCGGCGCCGGCGTGGCATTCGTGCCGGTCGGCGCAGGGGCGGGGAAGGCCGTGGGCAGCAACGGGCTCGTGCGCGGCGCGGCGCCGGCGGCCGTCGGCAGCGACGATGAGGGGGCCGGCTGTGCGGCGGCCGGCGTCAACTGCGGCGGTTGCTGGAAAAACGGCTTCAGCAACGGCTGCTGCGCCTTCACCTGCGCGCTGATCTTCGACGCCTGATCGTCGTACTGTTGCGCGAGCGTCGCACCGTACGCGGCGACGAAGCCGTCGTGCGCGATGCTTGCCTGCTGCTTCGCCTGGTAGAGCTTCGCGTACGCATCGCCGAGATCGAGATCGACCTTCGCGTCGAAGGGCGGTGAGTGCGGCGGCCGCGGGTTGTCCTTGTGCCACGTGTCGGCCGCCTGCTGAGCGGCCGTGCAGTTGTCCTGCGCGGTGTCGACCTGCTGCTGCGCGGCCAGCATCTGCAGATAGCCGCCGCTCGTGCTTGCCGCCGTCTGCGCGCGCTTGAGCGCAGCGCTGGCGTCCGGCACCGAATTCGGCGCGACGATCACCGTCCCCTGCCTGCCGGCGACCACGTCGAATTTCTGCTGCGCTTGCGCGAGCGCGATGGCATCGTTGGCCGCGGCGAGCGCCGCGTTCGTGGTGTTCGCCGATTTCGCCGCGGCCGTGACGGCCTTTTGCGCGGCGTCCGGCGATTCGGGTGCTTCCGGCAGGTTCACCTGGAGTAGCTGCTCCGCCAGCGCGGTGTTCAGCCGGCTAATGCCTGAGTCGAGTGCCGCCTTGTAGTCGGGATTGACGAGGTAGGACTGGAGTTGCGTACGGGCGAGGTACGCGTTCGACAGATCCGAAAAGTATTTCGCGGTACCGGCGGCCGCGTGCGCGTCGGCGCTTCTCCATTCGTCGTAGCGCTTCGATTGCTCCGGGGTCTTGCAGTCACCCGGTTTCGGCACCCACTTCGGGTCGTTCGCGTGGTCGGGAAACGTGGCCTGCAGCGCCTTGAGCTTGTCGTTGGCCGCGTTCTGCGCGTCGCCCGGGTTCGTCACGTTGCCGTCGTCGTCGATCTGGATGCCTGACGGCTTGTCCGCGTCGGCCTGTTCGCGGTACAGGATCGTGTAGCCGGCGTCGGTCGTCACGTTCAGGTCGCGCTGCGCGGTGTCGGCCGCCGTACGCGCTTTCGCATAGTCGGCCTGCGCGGCCTTGCGGGCATCGGGCGTCGATTCGGGATCGCGGTTGACCACGTGCAGCACGTTCTGCGCGCCCTGCAGCGCTGTCGATGCGTCGTCGTATTTCGTCTGCGCGTCCTGGATTGCCTGCTGCACTGCTTGCGTCGTCTCGTTCTCGACGGTGATGTCGGGCGGCGGCGCCGTGTATTGCGCGGCCATGCGTTGCATCAGCGACGTAGCGGCGGCGATCTCCGCGTTGGTCGGCTTCGACGGATCGGTGGACAGCGATGCGTTGACGGGAATCGGCGGGGCGGTGACGGGCTTGGCCGGGCCGGCCGCCGGATCGTCCTGCTTCGGCGGCGGCGGCGGCGGGGGTGCGACGACGGGATTCAGCGTTTCCGACAGGAAGCGCTGCCAGTTGACGCCCAGTCCCAATCCGTCGATCGACAGCATGCCTTGTCTCCGTTGAGCCGCGCGATGCGCGGGACATCCGGCGCACGGTTCGTCGCGCCGCCAGCTTTCAAGTGTAAGGAGACACGTCGCGGCTGAAATGCCGCTGTTTCGTAGCGGGCCGGCGCGGCCGCGATGCGCGCGCGGCGCCTGCTACGAGGTGTGAGCGGTTGCGGCGGGGCGTTCGATCCGCACACGGCGGCCCGCCCCGCGCGCCGTCACTGATCGAGACACTTCACGCACAGCCGCTTCGCCTGGCCCGCCGGCAGCCCGCGGCACATCATCACCACCGGGCGCGCATGGCACGACGGCGCATCGGCGGACGCGGCCGGAGACGGCAAGCGGCGCGCACGTTCGGGCGGTGTCGTGGCGGCCGCGGCCATGCGCCGCTGGCGCTCGGGCGGCGGCGTGTCGCTCACGACGGGAATCGGTTCGATGCCGCCTTCGCGCGCGTTGCGCTGCGCGCTCGCGACGACGCGGCTCACGTAGCCGCTCGAGAAGCCGGTCGTGAAGTTGCCGCTGTAATAGCACGACAGCGCCGCGCGCAACGCGGCCTGGGTGGCGCGGCCGGTGCCCGACGAGCGTGCGAAGCATTCGGTCAGGATCGCGCCGCCGGCCTGCAGGTTGCGGCACGGCTCGAACATCGTCGCTTCGTCGAGTCCGTATTTCGCGAAATTGCGTTCGTTCACCTGGGCGAGGCCGACGCTGTAGCTGAAGCCGCGCGACGAGAGTGCGCGCGCGGTTGCGCGCGCCTCGTCGAGCGATGCGGGCTGGCGCGTCAGGTGTCCGCCGACCACGCCGATCGCATACGGGTTGAAGCCCGATTCGGTGCGGACGAGCGCGCCGAGCGTGGCGGGATCGACGTTCGGCGCACACGCGCGCGCGAGTTGCGCGAAACCGGCACTGCTGCCGGCCGCGTGCGCGCTGCGCGGCTGCATGCACGCAAGCATGAGCAGGGCCGCGGCGCACAGGCACGCGGCCACGGTTCGCAGGCCGTGCGCGTTCATCCCGCGCCCGCCACGCGGTACGACATCACGAGCCCGTGCACGAGCAGCGACCAGCCGTCGAGCGCGACGAACAGCAGCAGCTTGAACGGCACCGAGATCGTCGTCGGCGAGATCATCTGCATCCCGAGCGCGAGCAGGATGTTGGCGACCAGCAGGTCGACGACGATGAACACGATGTAGATCACGAAGCCGATCTGGAACGCCTTCGTCAGCTCGGCAAGCGTGAAGCTCGGCACCAGCACGAGCAGATCGTCGTCCTTGATGCCGTCCGCGCGGTTCTTCGGCCATACCGACGTCGCGGTGCGCACGAAGAATTCGCGGTCGCGCTGCCGCGTGTGCGACACGAGGAAATCCTTGATCGGCGGCAGCGCGGCATCGGCGAGTGCGCCGACATCCGCAGTCGACAATTGCCCGGACGCATCGAAGTGGCGCGCCTGCAGCGCGTCGCGGATCGACATTCCGACCGGCGCCATGATGAACAGCGACAGGATCAGCGCGATGCCGTTCAGCACGAGGTTCGGCGGCACCTGCTGGATCCCGAGCGCGGAGCGCAGCAGGCCGAGCACGACCACGAGCTTCGTGTAGCTCGTCACCATCAGCGCCGCGAACGGCGCGATGCCGAGCGCGGCAATCACCGCGATCAGCGCGACCGGATTCGGCAGGTTACCCATCGTTCAGCGCTCGCGCGGCGCGGGCTGCGTCAGCGTGACGACCCGCACGCCGAGCTTCTGGCCGACCGCGATCAGGTGGCCGGTGCCGATCAGCATCCCGTTGGCAACGAGGTGGATCACGCTCTGGTTGATCCCTTGCTGCAACTCGATCACGGCGCCCGGCTGCAGTGCGCCCAGTTCGCCGAGCGGCATCGACGTGGGCGGCAATTCGAAGCGCAGGTCGACCGCGAGGCCGTCGAGCGTGCGCGGCGCATCGGCGGACGGCGCGTCGTGCGCCGTCGCGGGCGCGGAGTCGGTGCGGGTCGGTTCCAAAGGCATCTCCCTGATTCGTTCGACGGTCAGCCGGTTGCCCGACGGCCGTCCGGTGATCTCCCACGCCGGCGCGGCCGGCAGCCGCGCGACGCACAGCAGGTTCTGCTCGTGCGCTTGCCAGCGCTCGATCGCGATGATGTCGCCGCCGACGACGTCGGCCAGTTCGGCCGTCGTCAGCTCGGTGCGGCCGATCTCGAACACCAGCGGCACGGGCAGGGTCGCGTAGGCCGCGCGCGCGTCGGCCAGCGCGGCCGGTGCGGCCGCGAAGAACACGGACAGCGCATCCGGCGCGTCGAACAGCAGCGCGCCATGACAGCGCCACGCGGCGTCGGCGCGCCGCAGCTCGAAACGCAGCGCGGCCGGCGACGCGTGCCACGCGGGCAGGTTGTCGGGCGGCGGCAGCAGTTCCACGCGCTGCCGCGTCGCGGCCTGCAATACGGCTGCGAGCGGCGCGCACAGGTCGGCGAGCAGTGCCGCGCGGATCACGGCCGGCACGGCCGGGTCGGCTGCGTCGCCGAGCCATTCCGTTTCCGCGAGCGGGTCGATCCACAGCGTGCCGGCGGCCGGGCCGACGACGAAGCGGTACGCGTGCGCATCGGCGGCCGGCTCGGCGGCGATGCGCCAGCGCACCTCGTACGCATGCTCGCCGAGCGTGACCGGGACGGCGCCGGTCGCGCCGTACGCGTGCGACAGCCCGCGCGCGGCAGCGGCGGACAGGCGCGGCAAGTAGGGCGACGCGTCGAGCGCGACCGCGGCCGGCGGCGCGGCGGGCGGCGCAGAAGCGGCGGGCATGGCCCGGCTCGCGGCGTCGCCGGCGTCGGCATTCGTCAGGAACAGCGCAGGCACGGCGGGATCGGGGCGGATTCGGCGTTGGTTCGACGGGTTGTTCTGGGGCCGGTGGCGCGGAGGGGCGCGCGGCTGCTGCGTCGATTGTAGGGACGGCAATGGCCGCGTGCCGCGCCGGAATCCGTAGTCGCATGCATCGCGCGGCGGTGGCGCGAGCGGGGTGCTACGAAGCGCGACGAAGGGGGACGACGCAGGGAAACGGCGACGGTCGCGCCAAAGCAACCGCCGCCCGGAGGCGGCGGTCGGGTCGCGACTGGCTGGCGGGCCAGGCGGCATGCAGGCCGTGTCCGGTCGGCAGGCCGCGCAGCGCGGTGGGGGGCGCGTTGCCGGCGTGCCGCGAACGGGCGGCGCGCGGTGAAGCGTTACGCGTAGTCGGCGGCCATCGCGGGTTGCGGCGTCGCGCGCAGGATCGGCGCCGCGTCGTGGCGCTCGACGTGCGTCATCGCCGCACCGAACAGCACCAGGCGATAGCCGACCGCGTAGATCGGGATGATGCGCAGGTTCTTGTCGTGTTCGAGCTGCAGCTTCGAACGGATCCGCGAGATATGGGTGTCGAGCGTGCGCGACGACACGCCGAGCTCGCGGCCCCATACGGCTTCCTGGATTGCCTGCCGCGGCACGATCTTGTTCATGTTGTCGAGCAGGAATTCGACGACGTCGAATTCGCGCGGCGTAACGTCAACGACCTTGTTGTCGATTTCGATCGTGCGGCGCACGAAGTTGATTTTTATGTTGTCGATGTACAGGTATTTGCAATCCATGGTGGCCCTCGCATGTCCATAAAGGAGTGTTTGCGGGTTCTATGCTGCAACTTCCGGGCCAGGAAGAGAGTTGTCGGGCGGCGATGGCTGGCGGGTGCGGCGCGGAGGGCGTGGCGGCCTTGAATTTAAAAGAATTTTTAACGGCGAGCGTCGGATGGACAGAGAGGGGGTCGGAGCAATATTGAAGGATTGTTACGTAGCATCGGAGTGCCGACGTTACGGGCGTTACGTCTGACGTAACGTGTGTGGAAGACGGGTCACGCGCGCTCGGTCCGGGTCAACGGTGGGGCGAGAGAAACGCTACCTGGAACCCTGCAGGGAAGCATGACGACCGTCGCCGCCTTCGAACCGCTGTTTCCCGAGGATCGCGTACGCGATCCGTTGCTCGAGCAGGCCGCGGACCTCGTCGATTCTTCGCAGCGATCTGGACGGCCGCGGTAACGTGTCCCAGGAAGGGCTGGTCAAGTTTGCGCATTTTTTTCCGTCTGCTGTCAGGACCAGGTCGGTTTTATGGCGCATATGACGCAATTCGGCGAGGTGACGGGGCGGAGGCTGGATTTGCCCGGATTCCTGGAGGCCAACCCGTGGACGATTCGCCCGGAAAAATTCGTCGTCGAACCGGAGGCCGCGGCGCTGGCCTGAAGTCGGGCAGGAGCGTACGAGGCTGACGGGCCAGGCCGTGACATGCGGCTTCGACTCCGGCGAGCGCAATGTTGCGCGAGCCGGTGAAAAAACGCCGGCCACGGGGCATCGCGCGCCCCGCGGCCGGCATGCCGTTACATCAGGCCTTCGCGCTGTCCGCCGAATCGAACGGCAGCACGTAATGCCGCTTGCCCGTCGCCGCGAAGATCGCGTTCGCCACAGCCGGCCCGACCGGCGCGACGCCCGGCTCGCCGACCCCGGTCGGCGCCTCGGCCGACGGCACGATATGCACCTCGACCTTCGGCATCTCGGCCATCCGCAGCACGTGGTAGCCGTCGAAGTTGCGCTGCTCGACCTGGCCGTCCTTCAGCGTGATCGCGCTGTGCATCACCGCGCCGAGCCCGAAGCCGATGCCGCCTTCCATCTGCGCGGCGACGATGTCGGGATTGATCGCGATCCCGCAGTCGACCGCGCACACCACGCGCTCGACCTTCACCTTGCCGTCCGCGTCGACCGACACCTCGGCCACCTGCGCGACATAGCTCTTGAACGCCTCGGCGACCGCGATCCCGCGCCCGCGGCCCTTCGGCAGCGGCTTGGCCGGATCCCACCCGGCTTTCTGCGCGGCGAGGTCCAGCACCGCGCGCATCCGGGGCTCCTTCTCGAGCAGGTCGTGGCGGAACGCGTACGGATCCTTGCCCGCCGTGTGCGCGGCTTCGTCGATGAACGCCTCGACCGCGTAGGCCGTGTGCGAGCTGCCGACCACGCGCCACCACAGCACGGGCACGCCCGTTTTCGCGGTGGTGAGCTCGACCGACACGTTCGGCACCGCGTACGGCAGGTTCGCCGCGCCCTCGACCGACGTCGCGTCGACGCCGTTCTTGACCATGAACGGCTCGAACGGCGTGCCGGCGAGAATCGACTGGCCGACGATCCGGTGGCGCCAGCCGACCAGCTTGCCGTCCGCGGTCAGTCCCGCGTCGAGCTTGTGGAAGTACATCGGCCGGTAGAAGCCGCCCTGGATGTCGTCCTCGCGCGTCCACTGCAGCTTGACGGGCTTGCCGTCCGCGCCCAGCGCCTTCGCGATCGACACGGCCTCTACCACGTAATCCGACCACGCGTTCGCGCGCCGGCCGAAGCTGCCGCCCGCGTACAGCGTGTGGATCTGCACCTGCTCGGGCTTCAGGCCCGCCGTCTTGGCCGCATTGGCCTGGTCGACCGTCTGGAACTGGTCGCCGGCCCAGATTTCGCAACCGTTCGGCGTCAGCTTGACGACTGCGTCGAGCGGCTCCATCGGCGCGTGCGCGAGATACGGGAATTCGTACGTCGCGCTGATCTTGCGCGCCGAGCCCGCGATCGCCGCGTCGGCATCGCCGTCCTTGCGCGCCGACGTGCCCGGCTTGTCGGCGAGCTGCCGGTATTCGCGCATGATCTCGTCCGAGCCGCGCTTCTCCGCGTTCGTTTCGTCCCAGTCGACCTTCAGCGCGTCGCGGCCCTGTTTCGCGGCCCAGAAGCCGGTTCCGACGACCGCGACGCCACCGGGCACCTGCACGACCGACACGACACCGGGCACGGCCTTGGCGGCCGTCGCGTCGAACGATTTCACCGTCGCGCCGAAGCGCGGCGGGCGCTGCAGCAGCGCGACGCGCATGCCGGGGAAGGTCGTATCGAGCGTGAAATGCGCGGTGCCGTTCGATTTTGCCGATGCGTCGACGCGCGGAATCCGGTGCCCGATCAGCTTGAAGTCGGCGGGCTGTTTCAGCGTGACCTTGTCCGGCACGGGCAGCGTCGACGCATCGGCGACGAGCGTGCCGTACGCAGCCGTCTTGCCGCTCTTCGCGTGCGTGACGACGCCCTTGGCGGTCGTCAGCTCGCCGGCCGGCACCTTCCAGCGGGCGGCGGCGGCCGACACCAGCATCGCGCGCGCCTTGCCGCCCGCTTCGCGCAGCTGCTGCCACGAGTTCGCCATCGCCGAGCTGCCGCCCGTGCCCTGCATCGTGCCGAACGCGAGGTTCGCGTAGCGCTTCGCATCGGCCGGCGCGCTTTCGACGCGGACGTTCGACCAGTTGGCGTCGAGCTCCTCGGCGACGATCGTCGCGATGCCCGTATAGGCGCCCTGGCCGAGTTCGACGTGCTTCGCGATGACCGTGACGGTGCCGTCCGGCGTGATGCGCAGGAACGCGTTCGGTGCGAAACCGGCCGCCGGCGCGTTCGCGGCGAGCGCGCGGCGGCCGAGGCCGGCCCATTCGAAGCCGATGGTCAGGCTGACGGCGGCCGCTGCCCCCGCAGCCTTCAGGAACGTACGGCGCGACGGGCTTACCGAATCGGTGTTGTCGAGTTCGATCGTCATGGTCAGGCTCCCAGCGTCGCGGCCGCGTCGTGGATCGCGGCCCGGATGCGGGCGTAGGTCGCACAGCGGCACAGGTTGCCGTTCATCGCGGTGTCGATGTCCGCGTCGGTCGGCTTCGGGTTCTGCTCGAGCAACGCGGTGGCCGACATGATCTGGCCCGACTGGCAATAGCCGCATTGCGGCACCTGCAGCTTGACCCAGGCGGCCTGCACGGCGTGCGCGGGCTTGCTCTGCAGGCCTTCGATCGTCGTGATGTGCTTGCCCGCGATGCCGGCGAGCGGCAGCACGCACGAGCGGACGGCCTGGCCTTCGAGATGCACCGTGCACGCGCCGCACTGCGCCATGCCGCAGCCGAACTTCGTGCCGGTCAGTCCCGCGTGTTCGCGAATCGCCCAGAGGACGGGCATCGACGGATCGGCGTCGAGCGTGACGTTCTTGCCGTTCAGGACAAACGAGGTAGGCATTTTGGTTGTCTCCGTGGGGAAAACCCGGCATGCGCCAGGTTAGCCGGCAGTGTGCGCGAGCAGCCTGAATTTGCGTCTACCCAATCCTGCAAATTTGTTGAACAATCCTGCAAATCCCCGGCGCGCGGCGAGCCGTTTCGCTATGCTCCCGCGACACGAGGAAATCAATTCGAGGATGCGTCATGGACATGACCGATATCGTCGCGTCGCGCGAATCCGGGCGACGCGAGCTGGCGTCGCTGATCGGCCGTTTCGCGCCGGCCGACGGCTCGCATTCGACGGCCGTGCCGGGCCTGATGCTGCATCGGCACACGCGCCCGGTCGATCTCGGCTGCGGCGTGTCGCGCGCCGCGCTCGTGATTGCCGGGCAGGGGGCGAAGCGCGTAGTCGTCGCCGGCCAGGCTTACGAATACGACACGCAGAATTGCCTGATTACCTCGATCGACTTGCCGATCCTGTCGCGCGTGACGCGCGCGTCGCCCGACGCGCCTTACCTGTGCCTGTCGCTGACCCTCGATCCGCAGCGGATCGTCGAGCTTGCCGCCGAGATGCGCCTGCCCGAACCCGACGCGGGCCCCGAAGGCGAGGGGATCGCGCTGGCCGAGCTGACGCCGCCGCTGCTCGACGCCGCGCTGCGCTTGTTGCGGCTGCTCGATACGCCAGCCGACATCCCGGTCGTTGCACCGCTGATCGAAAAGGAACTGCTGTACCGGCTGATGACGAGCGGGCAGGGCACACGGCTGCGCCACATGGCCATCGCGGGCAGCCAGACACACCGGATCGCGCGTGCGATCGAATGGATTCGCGATCACTTCGCGGAGCCGATGCGCGTCGAGTCGCTCGCGCAGGCGGTCAACATGAGCGTGTCGTCGCTGCACCATCATTTCAAGCACGTGACGACGCTGAGCCCGCTGCAGTACCAGAAGCAGCTGCGGTTGCACGAAGCGCGGCGGCTGTTGCTGCGGCAGGGCGGCGACGTCGGATCGGTGGCGGCCGTCGTCGGTTACGAAAGCGCGTCGCAGTTCAGCCGCGAATACAGCCGGCTGTTCGGCGCGCCGCCGATGCGCGACGTCGTGCACCTGCGCAAGAGGGAACTGCTCGGCTGACGGGCCGCCGCTCACCCGTCATTTCGCCACGACCGTCGTTTGCAGGACGGCCGGCGCGATCCGCCAGTCCGGCACATAGTGCGCGGGCCATGCGCCGGGCGTATCGACCGCGTTGAAATAGACCACGGCCTTCAGCAGCGGATAACGCCACAGCGAGCGCTGGAATTCGTCGAGTTCCTCGCGCTTGCGCGAATTCGAGCCGTCGACGCCGAGCTCCGCGACCATCACCGGCAGCCCGTATTCGGTCACCCGCTCATATTTGGTCCGCAGGATGCTCGCGGCCGAGAAGTGGCCGCCGGGCGGCCAGATGGCGCAGCGCGGGCAGTCGAACACCGACAGGCCGACTTCGTCCACGTAGCCGCGCCCCGGTCTTGTGAGCGAGCGCGAGACAGTGGTTCATGCCGAGCACGTTCGTCATCATCGTGTGGACGGGATCGGTCTGGTAGGTGGGCGGCGAAGCCGCGCACGCGAGATTCCAGATTTCGTCGACCTGCAGCTGCGGCAGGCCGAGCGACACGTCGCCCTTCACGAACTCGAAACGGCCGGATGCCTTCAGATCGGCAACGTTGAGCTTGCGTCCCGTCAGCAGGCTGTCGACGCACGTGACCGTTGCGCCTTCCGTGACCAGGCGCTCGCACACGTAGCTGCCGAGAAAGCCGGCGCCGCCGGTCACCCGCACGCGCTGACCGGCGCGCGTTTCGAGCGGTGCGCGGTCATTCATCGCCGTCTCCTTCGTCGAGCATCTCGAGGAACCACAGGTCGATTTGCCCGACGGCGTCGCGCACACGCTCCATCCCGCTGCACGGGTACCGTTTCGGCCAGCGCCGGTCCGCCTGTTCCGATGTCGACGAAGCGCCACGGCAGGCGCTCCGGTTTCGCTGACAACCCCGTTGATGCTTGAACGGCGCAAGCGCCGATCGATCGGTGGTGATCTTCATCGCCTTTTCCCCGACACGCAGATTGCGAGCGGCCACTGCCCGTGATTCGTGTGCTGTGGCGTGCCGCCCGGTGAGAGCCGGACATCAGGCAATCGGCATGCCATGGATGACGCAGTCCCGCCGGGCGCGGGCGCGGCGATGCCAGCACCGATCGACAGGCGTGCAGGCGTTTCACGCGTGAATCGTGGGGACAGGGGAATGACCCGTGCGAGCGCCGGATCAATGCGATTCGATACGATGAAACACTCGATAAATCAGGCTTTTACGAGATTGTTAACGTAAAACGCGTGCTTAATCGGCATGTTTCGTCGATGAGAATCGGGGGAATAAATGCTTAAAAACGTTTCTCGAATGTATCGCTTGTCAGGATGTCTCCGAAGTGAAAGGTGGGGCGAGCCGGAATGAAAAACGGCGCTTGTGATTTTGTCGGGATTCCGTGTTTACATTTGTTTTAATTATTACGCCGGTAACGGCCGGGATGGCAACATTTTTCGTCGTGTGATCGTGTCGGTATTTTCACGGATGAATCAAATTCGTTTCGACAATCGGGGGGCGCGCGTGCCGGCAGCGCATCGAAGACCGCTGCGCATGGCCCTGGCGCTGCGCGCAGGACGAATCGATTCTCGTTCGTTTTCGCACGGGAGCCTGGTCGCCTACGTCGCGAAGCGTGGTTAGTCAGTGGAAAGTGGGTTTCCGCCCGGCCTGCGCGGCGGCGCGCTTCTCAAGTTTGAAACACCCGTTCATCTTGCCGTCCGGCAAGGTTCCACGGGCCGGATTCGTCCGTCTAATCGCGGTATTGCTTCGAGACGCTCAATGATCGGGGCACGTGCGCAATCGTTGTCGCGATACATTCCTGAAACAAAAAATGACGTTTCCGGCGGAATGACCCGGCGTGGCGGCGATCTGCCGCTCGCAATGCGCGACGGGACAACATGTGGCACGCCGCTTGCGGTAATGGCTGCATCGGCGAGCGGTCGACACGATGCAACAAAGATGTGGGGGCGACCAACTCGTCAGTAGCAGTCGGGGAAACGGCGATGAAGACCATAAGCAGTAGTTTGATCCGCGCGTATTTTGCGCACCGGTGGGGTAGTCGGAAAGATCGGGGTGTTGCTCGCGACGCAGTGCCAGCTTCGCGAGTATTCCATTGCCTGGTTTCCTGCCTCCGCATCCGCCGCGTGCCGGATCGGTTGTCGCCACGCGCGATGGCCGGGCGACAGCGGTGCTCGCCCTCATCCAGTTCACCCGCATGGGCCAGACTGTTCGTGCCGGACAGCCTGACGCCGATTCGTCTACGACCGTGCAAGGCAGTTTCGATCGCGCCGGGTCAATACCGGCGCCGGCCGGACTAGATCGAACGCCTGTCGGCCGGATTATCCGGAAAACCTATTTCGCTCGCTCAGGGAGCAAACATGCCGACTGGCTGTCATGCAGGCCTGTTATCGCCAGGATAACGGACGCATGTTGAACGGCGTTGCATTTTGATGTTTTAAATGCATTCGCGTATTTTCGATTCCGCAACTGGATGCTGCGTGCCGGCATCGAGTCGGGCGGTGTATTGAAAATGGCGGGCTGTAACGGCGTGTGCGTCGTTCATGTTGGCATTATCAAGGTGTTTCTTGGCGGTTGATTTAATAATCATAAAATTAATCGAAAACACCTACGTATAAAGTTTGGACAACTTAAAATCACGAAACTAGAATTCGGCTGACCAAAATTACAAAAATATCGAATTCAAGGCCAGCAATAATTTCTTGTTTTGATAGTGATCCTTAATTTTAGGGATTGCTCACGGCGGGAAGGTTGAAGGCGTGCGATCTTCCTTGCTCATTCTGTTCACGCCGTTATGGAGTCGACCATGAAGAAGCTTCTGATTGCAGCAGCAGTTCTGGCGGTTTCGGGTGCCGCGTTCGCCGCCAGCGGCACGCTGTCGAGCAGCAACTCGTCGAGCGGTGGCCAGACGATGGCCGGGGTTGCGGGCTTTGGCCATTTCACCGCAACCGATTCCGGCGCGGCGCTCGGCGCAGCCGGCGCAGTGGCGGGCGGCCCGGGCAGCGGTTCGATCTCGTACACGAACCATACCCAAACGTCGACCGTCGGCGGCTTCGGCTTCGGCGGGGCACAAGCTGGCGGCAGCAGCGGTGCGAATGCCGGCTCGGTTGGCTGGACGTATCACCACTAAGCCGCGGCGCGTAGCGTTCGTCATTGGCTGGCGGTACGGATGCCGGGCTTCACCCCACCAGGGCGAGCCTGGCTCCGCCACCGCCGAACTTCCTCACAGCAAGGAATTGCTATGAAAGCCAAAGTCATATTAGCGACAGCGCTCACCGTCCTATCGTCGGCCGTATTGGCAGCGGGTTCGTTCACGACCAATCAGACGCAATCCGTCGCAGCGGGTGTGTCCGGTTCGGTACTGGTCGGCTCCGGCAGCTATACGAGCAATTCGACATCGACGGCTGGTGCAAGCGCCGGAAGTACCGTGACACCCGCTGGTTCCGTCGGTACGGCGTCCGCCAACCACAACTCAACCTCGACGGCCAGCGGTTCCGGCACGAACGGGGGCGCGTTCGCGGCAGGCGGCGGTATCGGTGCCGCAGGCTCGTTCGGCGGAAACAGCAGCACGAACGAGAACGCAAACGCACTGTCGGGAGGGGTGACCGCCACGATCGTACTCGGCGCGAACCACTACACGGCCACGGGCGCGAACGACAACGGCATTGCCAACGCGGGTGCCGCTGGACTCACGGGCAGTGGCGGATCGGCCGCGATCACGGGTTCGAATCACTACAACTCGTCGACCGCATGGAGTACCGGTCCGGCTGGTTCACCGTCCGCATCGGGCGGAAGCCAGGGCAGTTCGAGCGCGACCGGGAGCAGTCATTAGTCTGGTGTGGGGGGACCAGTTTCGCAGCGACGCTGGTCTCTTTTCCTGCACTGTTGTCACGTAAGGAGTTGGCATGAAGCAGAACCTGATTGCCGCCGCTCTGATGCTCGCGTCTCTGACGGCGTATGGCGCTGACCGTGCTGCCGATGGTGTGCAATCGACTATGCAGACGTCTAACAACCCTGACCAGACAACCAAACCGTCAGAACAACAAACGCTTTCGTCGGGCAGTGCCATCGGCGGACCGGACGCCCAGCAGTGGCAGGGCATGTCGGCCGGCTCGTGGTCCCAGCTGGGCAGCGGCTGGAAGCAGTTCGGGGAAGCAGCGAAATCTGAAGTCATTCAGGGGAATTAGCACGGTTGCCTGGGTGGGAGGTCTAACCTCGTCCGGAGATTGAAATGAACAGCAACAGGATCAAGGTGGCATGCGCGGCAATGTTCGCGATGACCACGATCGGTGCCCAGGCGCAAACTGCCGACTCGACTTCGAGCGCGCAGTCCTCGACGTCGTCGACGGCGATCAGCCAGGGCGGTGGCTCGAGCATGAACACGAACACCACGAGCTCGCGCGGCGGCAATGCCACCAGCTCCAGCGGGGTGCGCGGCAGCGGCAATTCGAGCGTGAACGTGAACGTGACGATGCCGTCCAGCACGAGCGGCGGCTCGAACGTGACGCCGCAGAGCGTTAGCTCGCTGGCTTCGTCCGGCGCGCCAGGCACCAACCCGTACAACACCCAGACATCGGAAAACGTCAACTACTCGGGCACGCAGACGATCAAGACCAACCCGGCGATCCAGGCGCCCGGCCTCACGACCACGCTGTCCGACACCTGCATGGGCTCGGTGAGCGTCGGCGTGTCGTTCCCGGGGTTCGGCGCGACGGGCGGCACGACGCTGGTCGACCAGGCTTGCGTCCGGCGTCTCGATGCGCGTGAATTCCGTGCGATGGGCCTGACCGACGTCGCGCTCGCGCTGCTGTGCCAGAGCGATGCGAACCGGCGCGCAGTGGAAGCGACCGGCCACCTGTGCCCGGGCACGACCGCGCCGCTCGCGCGTTCGAACGTGGCGCCGAGCGTCGAAGCGACCGTCGCCGACGACGTGAAGTATCGCGACCCGATCGTGCGCGACCGGATGGGCCTGCCGCCGCTCGGTTCGGCCGCGCCGGCTCCGGCGCCGACGCGTCCGATCCAGACGACGTCGGTGCAGGCGGCGCCCGTCCCGGTCCCGGTGCCTGTCCCGGTACCGGCGGTCGCGCCGGTTGCTGCCGCTCCGGCCGTCGCAGCGCCGGCCGTCGCCGCCGCCGCACCGGCAGTGGCTGCGCCGGCAGCAGCAGCACCTGCGGTTGCCGCGGCACCTGCTGTCGCAGCTGCCCCGGCTGTTGCCGCCGCGCCCGCAGCCGCGGTCGTACCGGCGGCCGCAATGGCAGCCGTGCCGGCCGCGGCCGTGATTGCCGCGCCGGCGGTTGCCGACAAGGCATCGCAAGCGCCTGCCACGCCGGTGGCCGACACGAAGGCTCCCGAGCCTGCGCAGCCGGTTGCCGACGCGAAGGCGCCGGAGGCCGCACAGCCGGTAGCCGACACGAAGGCGCCGGAGGCCGCACAGCCCGTAGCCGACACGAAGGCGCCGGAGGCCGCACAGCCGGTAGCTGACGCGAAGGCACCGGAGGCCGCACAGCCCGTAGCCGACACGAAGGCTGCCGAGCCCGCCCAGCCGGTTGCCGACACGAAGGCACCCGAGCCCGTGCAGGCCGTCGCCGACAAGGCACCGGAGCCGATGCCGGCCGCGACCGACAACGCAGCGCAGGCCGCCGGCGAACCCGTTGCGGAACCGATGCCGGCAGCTGCCGTCGTCACGGCGCCGGCAGCCGAAGCAAAGGCTGCCGAGCCGGCCCCGCAAGCGGCTGTCGAAGCGCCTGCTCCGGAAGCCGCTCAGCCTGCCGCCGCCGCGGCGCCTGCCGACATGCCGGCAGCCGACGCGAAGGTGCCGGACGCGGTCGAATCCGCTGCCGCACCGGTTGCGCCGTCCGCCGACATGCCCGCGTTGACCGATCCGGCGCAGGCATTGCCGCCGGCTACGGTCGACCAGCAGGCCGCACCGGCTGCACCGGTCGCGCCGGCGCCGGCCGTCATCTCGACGAGCACGTCGTCGTGAGCACGCGGGGCCGTCTTCCGTGCGACCGGGATGCCGGTCACACGGGAGCCGTACGGCCCGATGCCCGACAGTCTTTTCCTGTTTGACAGGTGTTGGTCCCATCCCCGAGGTCAACACCTCTTTTTGCCTGACGAGGATGCAAGGAGGCCTCAATCATGAGGATCTTTTTGGTCGCTTTGCTGCTGGTCAGCGTGGAAGCCGCTGCGCAGTCCGTTTTCCAGAATCCCGCGGTGTTCGTCATCCTGAGCGAGCAGACGGCTGCGAATGCCGTGAGCGTCCAGCAGGCGCTGTCGACGCTCGGCCGCCCCGACAACACGGCATGCGCGCCGATGATGATGGTCGGCGATCCGCAGATGATCTACATGATGCCCGAGGAGGGGCACGCGCCGTCGTGGCAATCGCCGGTGTATGGCCGCGGCGCACCGTTCGAAGCGCAGAACGGGCCGTCGCCGACCGGCAAGACGGTCGGCGCGATGCAGCACGCCGAGGACATGCAGACGCAGCCGTGGAGCGACGGCAGCGCGATCACGCAGAAGATCGCCGGCGAGTCGAACGTGACGGCGGCGGACCGCGTGAGCGACTGGCAGCGCAACGGGCTCGACAAGATCGAGACGGCCCGCGCGGCTGACGTGACGGTCAATGGCAAGACCTACCGTGCCTATCGCGACGATCTCAACCGATCGGCGAAGCCGGTCATCGAGCCGCAGATCTACACCCAGCGCGTCGTGTTCTGCCGATAACGAAACATCGATTCGAGGACGGGGCGGCGCGGCGCCGCGCCGCGGGACCACGGAGCCCCGCCACACACAAGCCGGCAACGGCCGCCCCGATATACAACCCTACGCGGCGAGGCCATCGTGAACTATTGCTGCCAGCTCAGCGTGTCAGGCCCGCAGGATGTCGAACGGGACGCCGGTGCGCTGCCGTTCGTCGCCGTCCGGCGCAACCATGTCGCGCCGTCGCGGCCGCTCGTCTACCTGTCGCAGCAACACGATGCTGCGCTCGTCGACTGTCTCGCGTTGCGCGGCTGGGACGTGTGGCGTGCGAAAACCGTTGCGGACGCACTGAATCTCGTCAAGGCGAACCGCCCGCATGCGGGTATCGTCGATTTCGCAAGCTTCGCGTCACCGGATGTCGCGTCGTTCGAGACGCTGCTGCGTGACTCGCGCGTCGGCTGGATCGCACTCGCCGACGGCGAGCGGCTGCGCGACATCACGATCGCGCGCCTGATCCGCCATTGCTGTTTCGACTACGTGCGCAACGCGACGGCCTACACGACCATCGGCTATCTCGTCGGCCATGCATACGGGATGCTGAAGCTCGCGGACGGCGACCCGGCCCCGGAGGCTGCGCCGCCCGGCAGCGCGATGATCGGATCGTGCGATGCGATGCGCCGGCTGTTCGCGACGATCCGCAAAATCGCGAACACGGAGGCGACCGTGTTCATCGCCGGCGAATCCGGCACCGGCAAGGAGCTGACGGCGGCGGCGATCCACCGCCAGTCGTCGCGTGCCGACGCGCCGTTCGTCGCCGTGAACTGCGCGGCGATCCCGCCGACCCTGTTGCAGGCCGAACTGTTCGGGCACGAGCGCGGGGCGTTCACGGGCGCGCACCAGCGCAAGATCGGCCGCATCGAGGCTGCGCACGGCGGCACGCTGTTTCTCGACGAGATCGGCGACATGCCGTTCGAGAGCCAGGCGAGCCTGTTGCGGTTCCTGCAGGAAGGCAAGATCGAGCGGCTCGGCGGGCATGCGTCGATTCCGGTGGACGTGCGGATCGTGTCGGCGACCCATGTCGATCTCGAGGCCGCGATGCAGGCCGGGCGGTTCCGCGCCGACCTGTACTACCGTCTGTGCGTGCTGCGCATCGACGAGCCGCCGCTGCGCATGCGCGGCCGCGACATCATGCTGCTCGCCGACGACGTGCTGCGGCGCTATCACGGCGACGGCTCGTACCGGATTCGCGGTTTCACGCCGTGCGCGATCGAGGCGATCCACAACTATCCGTGGCCCGGCAACGTGCGCGAGCTGATCAACCGGATCCGCTTCGCGGTCGTGATGACGAACGGTCCGCTGATCTCGGCCGCCGACCTCGAACTGCACGCGTATACGTCGCAGCACCCGCCGACGCTCGCGCAGGCGCGCCGGCAGGCCGAACGGCACGCGATCGAGAAAACGCTGCTGCGCCACCGCCACCAGCATGCGGAGGTCGCCGCGGAGCTGGGGATCTCGCGTGCGACGCTGTACCGGCTGATGACCGCGCACGGGCTGCACGGCTGACGCGCCGTGGCGCGCGTCCGCTCAAGACCGTGCGCCGGCGGCCGTTAAGACGTGAAATGACCCGTTCGGCCCGCGCGCATCGATGCGCGCGGCCGGCACGCGGCGCATCACGCTTATCCGAGGTTTATCGTGGCAGAGTGCAGTCACTGCGGCAGGACGTTCCTGGCCGGCGGCCGGTCGATCGGCCGCCGCCGCTATTGCAGCCCGGTATGCGCGCAAGCGCATCCGATCGTGGTCGAGGCCGAACGGGTGCCCGACGCCAAGGTCCGGCAGTACGTCGACGACTGTCGCTATGGGCCATGCCCGATCTGTTTGCGCGAAGGGCGGCCGGTCGACGTCCACGCGTCGCATCGCGTCGTGTCGCTGGTGTTCGTCACGCGCTGGGCCACGCGACGCCACGTATGCTGCCGCCGCTGCGGCCGCAAGAAGCAGGCGGTCGCGCTGCTCGCATCGGCCACGCTCGGCTGGTGGGGGCTGCCGTGGGGCATCGTGCTGACGCCGATCCAGCTCGCGCGCAACCTGCTTGGCCTGGCCGCGCGCGATTCCGAGGTCGCGACGCAGCAGCTGGACGAACTCGTGCGGCGCAAGCTGGCCGCACGCCGGCTCAGACGTGCGGAGCAGGGCACCGGCGCCTGACCGCGCGTGCCGGCGCGCCGCGCACGCTCACGCAGGCCGTTCGAAGCCCGATGCGACCCAGCGTTCGGCGCTGGCCTTGTTCAGCTTGAACCCGGCCGACACCTTCGCGTCGGCCAGCAGCTCGCCATACGGATCGAATGCCTTGAGCTGCGCATACGGCTCGAACTCGTCCGGCACGATGTCGAGCGTCACCGACACATCCTGCCCGGCTTCGTCCTGGACCGTCACTTCCTTGTGCAGCATCGCGCGGCGCTGCTGTTCGTGCCGCATCAGCACTTCGGTCGCGGTCTTCACGAGCGTGCGGAACGCGTTCGCATCCATCGGCTTCGGATTCTTCTTGTCGCGGCCCATGGTCCACGGCCCGACCAGCGCGGGCTCGGACTCGCCGTCCTTGGTCATCTCGACGGCCCAGCCGTCGTCGTCTTCGTTCTTGATGATGCGGGCCGTCCAGCCGTTGTCGCGCCAGAGGCCGTCTTCGTGGATGGAGGTGTCGTCGGATTGCAGGTCGGAATCGGTCATGAGGAAAACGGGGAGTGCGGGCAGCCGGCGAAAGGGCGGTGGCGCGCGGCCGGGCATCGGCGCGTCGCTCGCCGCCGGTCGCCCGGGATGGCATGCAAAAGGGCGATTTTACCTGCTGACCGGCCGCGCGGCGCGCAAAGCCGGCCGTCAGGCCGATGCCGCGCCGGCCGACCGGCGACTGCCGACCGCTGAGCCCGCGTGAATATCAAACTCGTATTACGTCCCCGACGGCCGATTCGTATGCCGTCCGATATCCCGTCCGTGCGCAGGTTCATAGAATCGACGTTCAGGCTAAAAATCGCCTGAACGTCCTTTAAACGCTCAACCGGTCGCGCGCGTTTCGTGCGGCGCGGCCGGTGAACCACCAGGAATTGCGCATGAGGAAATTCAATGTTCGCATCGTCTTCGCGTACGACTGGCCGTTGACGCTGGCCGGCATCGAGCAGATCGCAGGGAGCACCTGCGCGATCGAACTCGTCGCCGTTTACCGGAGCGCGGCCGAACTGGTCGCGTCGCTCGGCGGCGTCGACTGCGATGTCGTGCTGGTCGATTATGCGATTCGCGGCGACGCGCAGATGGACGGCCTCGCGCTGTTCGACTGGCTGCGGCGCACGCGGCCGAACGTCGGGATCGTCGCGCTGGTCGCGAACGAGAACCCGCTGATCTTCCGGTCGATCCTCGCGATCGGCGGCGTGAGCGTCGTCAGCAAGTTCGACGAGGTCGGCCACATCGTCACGGCGATCCATTCGAGTTACAGCGGCGGGACGTACCGGTCCCCGTCCGTCCGGCGCGCGGTCGACGCGCTCGGCGAGCGGGGCGCGGCGCCCGTGAAGCTGTCGGCGCGCGAGATCGAGGTGATTCGCCTGTATCTGTCGGGCGTGCCGATCAAGACGATCGCGCAGCGCCTGAGCAAGGGCAAGCAGACGGTCAGCGCGCAGAAGATCAGTGCGATGAAGAAGCTCGGCGCGAACAACGACGTCGAGCTGATCCAGCGGGCGGCGGGGTTGGGGCTGGGGCGCAGCGAGGGCGCGCTGCAGACCGGCGGCGCGGCGTGAGCGCGCGCGCGCCGGGCGGGCGCCGTCAGGCCGGCAGCGCGAACCGCGTCACGGCGTCGCGCAGCGCTTCGGCCTGATCGCGCAGCGAGTGCGCGGCCGCCGCCGCCTGTTCGACGAGCGCCGCGTTCTGCTGCGTGACCTGGTCCATCTCGCCCACCGCGCGATTGACCTGCTCGATCCCGGCGCTCTGCTCGCGCGACGCGTGGCTGATTTCGTCGAGGATCTCGTTCACCCGCCGCACCGACTGTACGATCTCGGCCATCGTCTCGCCCGCGTGCGTGACGAGCGTCGCGCCGTGTTCGACCGTCTCGTTCGACGACACGATCAGCGACTTGATCTCCTTCGCCGCCGTCGCCGAACGTTGCGCGAGCGAACGCACTTCGGCCGCGACCACCGCGAAGCCGCGGCCCTGTTCGCCCGCACGTGCCGCTTCGACGGCCGCGTTCAGCGCGAGGATGTTGGTCTGGAACGCGATGCCGTCGATCACGCCGATGATGTCGCCGATCTTGTGCGAACGGTCGGTGATTTCGTTCATCGTGCGCACGACGTCGTCGACCACCTCGCTGCCGCGCGTCGCGACTTGCGCGGCCTGGCCGGCGAGCGATGCGGCCTGCGCGGCGCTGTCCGCGTTCTGCTTCACGTTCGCGGTCATCTGGTCCATGCTCGACGCGGTCTGCACGAGCGCGGCCGCCTGCTCCTCGGTGCGTTGCGACAGGTCCGTGTTCCCGGACGCGATCTCGCTCGCGCCGACGTTGATGTTCTCGGTGCCCATCCGCACGCGTGACACCATGTCGATCAGCCCGCCCTGCATCGTGTGCAGCGCATGCAGCAGGCTGCCGCGATCGTCCTGCTTCACGGTCACGCGCGCGGTCAGGTCGCCCTGCGCGATGCGCTGGGCGGCGTCGAGCGCCACCTCGAGCTCGCCGCCGAGGTTCGCGCGCACGCTCTTCAGCACCAGCACCATCACGGCCGTCGCGATCGCGCCGAGCACCGCGGTCATCGCGAACCAGCGGCCGATGCTCTCGAGCACCGCCGTGCGCACGTCGTTCATGTACATGCCCGTCACCAGGTACCAGTCCCACGGCGCGAAGCGCTGCACGGCGCTGGTTTTATCCTGCGGCTTGTCCGCGCCCGGTTTCGGCCACAGATACTCGACGAAGCCCTTGCCGCCTTCCGCGTTGCCGGCCTTCACGATCTCGACGAACAGGTGCTTGCCGTTCGGATCGGTGAAGTTCGACACGTCCTTGCCGTTGAGATCGGACTTGATCGGGTGCATCACGATCACCGGTTTCGAATCGTTGATCGAGATATAGCCGTCGGCGCCGTAGCGCATCGCGGCGATCGCCTCGAGCGCCTTCTGCTTCGCATCGGCTTCCGGCATCGCGTTCTGCTGCGACAGCTTGTAGTAATGGTCGGTCACGCTCGCGGCCTGCGCGACCAGCGACGCAAGCTGGTCGCGGCGGTCCGCGATCATCGAGGCGCGTGTCTGCCATGCGCCGAGCCCGGCGATGACGAGCAGGCCGAGCCACAGGATGACGATCATCGAGGCGAGTTTCTGATTCAGGGAAAGGTTGCGCATGGTATGTGGTCGGTCAGTCGAGGATGCTCGCCGGGGCGGCGTGACGGGGTAAGTATCTTGACGGCGCCGGGCGCACATCGCCGTAGACGGGTTATCCCTAGGAACCGGTACCTGCCCGATGCCTTCGATGCCGAAAGGGGTATCTATGCATATGCATAACGGGCATCGCTATACTGTCGGGCAATTGCGTTCGCGCCGCGCGCCCGGGTTGGCGCCGGCACGGCACTGAACGAAACCGAAAGGAGGCAACGATGCGGATTCTGGTGGTAGGGGCCGGCGCGGTCGGCGGATACTTCGGCGGCCGGCTGGCCGCGGCGGGACGCGACGTGACGTTCCTGGTGCGTGACGGCCGCGCGGCTGCGCTGGCGCGCGACGGGCTGCTGATCCGCAGCCCGCGCGGCGACCTGACGCTTGCGAACGTGCGGACCGTGCGCGCGGCCGATGCGGACGCCGGCGTCGCGCCGTTCGACCTCGTGCTGCTGAGCTGCAAGGCATACAGCCTGGACGACGCGATGCTCTCGTTTGCCCCGTTCGTCGGCCCGCAGACGCTGATCCTGCCGATGCTCAACGGCATGCGCCATCTCGACGTGTTGCGCGACCGCTTCGGCGCGACGCAGGTGCTCGGCGGGCTCTGCGTGATCGCGGCGACGCTCGATCGCGAGCAGCGCATCGTGCACCTGAACGACACGCACGGCGTGTCGTTCGGCGAACTTGCCGGCGGCGAATCGCCGCGCGTGCGCGCGGTAGCCGACGTGCTCGGCGGCGCGGGCTTCGACGCGACGCTCAGCGACAGCATTGCCGCGCGGATGTGGGAGAAGTGGGTGTTCCTTGCGACGCTCGCCGCGAGCACGTCGCTGTTCCGCGGCTCGGTCGGCGACATTCTCGCCGCGCCGGACGGCCGCCGCCTGCTCGAAACGATGCTCGCAGAATGCAGCGCGATCGCCGAACACAACGGCCACCGGCCCGACCCGACGGCGATCGAGCGGATGCAGAGAATGGTGCTGACGCCGTCGCCGCTGACCGCGTCGATGCTGCGCGACGTCGAGAACCATGCGCGCGTCGAAGCCGATCACGTGATCGGCGACCTGCTCGCGCGGCGCGACCCGCAGGCGGCCGACGCGCTGTCGCTGCTGCGGATCGCGTACAACCACCTGAAGGCGTACGAGGTGCGCACGGCACGCGAGCACGCGGCCGCGTAACGCCGGCGCGGACGGCCGCCCGGCCGTACCGCGCTGCACAAATTTGCCGTGCGGCGCCGTTTGTGGCCGGATTGCGCAAAAAAGTATCGGAAATCAGGCGTAAAGTTGGTGGAGCCGCGCGCTCGATCGACCTACATTGCTTCCCATGCGACCGGTCGCGGTGCCGCGCGAAACACGCGGCACGCGCGCGCACCGCCGAACTGGCCGGCCAGCGATACATGGGAATGGAGACGCCAACATGATGCACCCCGATCTCGAAGTGGTCGAAGTGCGACGCGACGAGTCGTTCAAGGTCTGGTCGCACGGCTATCCGTATCGCACGATCCGCTGGCATTTCCATCCCGAATTCGAACTGCACCTGATCGTCGCGACCCGCGGCAAGTATTTCGTCGGCGACCACATCGGCTCGTTCGGCCCGGGCCATCTCGTGCTGCTCGGCCCGAACCTGCCGCACAACTGGGTCAGCGACATGGCCGAAGGCGAGACCGTCGAGCGCCGCAATCTGGTGATCCAGTTCGACCCGGCGTTCGTGCGCCGCTGCATGGACGCATTCCCCGAATGCCGCGACGCGCAGGCGCTGCTCGACGATGCGCGTCGAGGGGTTGGCTTCGACGCCGCGACGAGCGCCGCGATCGCGCCGCTGTTCGACGCGCTGCTGGCCGCACGCGGCATGCGCCGCATCGCGCTGTTCATGACGATCCTCGAACGGTTGTGCGGCGCGGCCGAACGCACGCTGCTCGCGAGCCCCGCGTATGACCAGGCCGACGTCACGCCGACGCGGCTCAGCCACGCGCTGTCGTATATCGGCAAGAACCTCGCGTCCGAGTTGCGCGAATCCGATCTCGCGCAACTGACCGGGCAGAGCGTCAGCGCGTTCTCGCGTGCGTTCCATCGCCAGACGGGCATGCCGTTCGTCCAGTACGTGAATCGTCTGCGGATTGAGTCCGCGTGCCAGATGCTGCTCGCCGACGACGCGAACATCACCGACATCTGCTTCCAGGCCGGCTTCAACAACGTGTCGAACTTCAACCGCCAGTTCCGCGCGGTGAAGGGGATGGCGCCGTCCGAATTCCGTGCGCTGCAGCGCCTGAACGCGCGCAGCCGCGACCTGGCGCTGCATGCGGCGCCCACCGGCAACCCGATGCCGCCGCGCGTGCTGACGCCCGGTGCGCCCGAGCTCGCGCCGCAGCCCGGATGATCGCCGGGCTGACGCCCGCCTGAATTTTCCCTGCCGTTTCACCCAGCCGATCGCGTCGCTCACGTCGCGAGGGGCTCACTCACCCACGAAAAAGCTGCACACAATCGGAGACACCGTCATGACGCACGCATCGCCCGCCTCATCCCCCCGTCGCGCCGCCCGCATGGCGGCCGTTGCCGCGCTCGCCGTCGCGGCCCTGCTGCCGGCCGCCACCGCGCAGGCCGCGCCGTTGCGCATCGGCATGACGTTCCAGGAACTGAACAACCCGTATTTCGTGACGATGCAGAAGGCGCTGAACGACGCGGCCGCATCGATCGGCGCACAGGTCGTCGTGACCGACGCGCATCACGACGTCAGCAAGCAGGTGAGCGACGTCGAGGACATGCTGCAGAAGAAGATCGACATCCTGCTCGTGAACCCGACGGATTCGACCGGCATCCAGTCGGCGATCACGCAGGCGAAGAAGGCCGGCGCGGTGGTCGTGGCCGTCGATGCGAACGCAAACGGCCCGGTCGATTCGTTCGTCGGTTCGAAAAACTACGACGCGGGCGTGATGTCGTGCGAATACCTCGCGAAGGCGATCGGCGGCAGCGGCGAGGTCGCGATCCTCGACGGCATTCCGGTCGTGCCGATTCTCGAACGCGTCCGCGGCTGCAAGGCCGGGCTCGCGAAATTCCCGAACGTGAAGCTCGTCGATACGCAAAACGGCAAGCAGGAGCGCGCGACCGCGCTGTCGGTCACCGAAAACATGATTTCCGCGCATCCGAACCTGAAGGGCATCTTCAGCGTGAACGACGGCGGCTCGATGGGCGCGCTCGCTGCGATCGAGGGTTCCGGCAAGGACATCAAGCTGACGAGCGTCGACGGCGCGCCCGAGGCGATCGCCGCGATCCAGAAGCCGAATTCGAAGTTCATCGAGACGACCGCGCAGTTCCCGGCCGACCAGGTACGCATCGCGCTCGGCATCGCGATCGCACGCAAGTGGGGCGCGACGGTGCCGAAGGCGATCCCGGTCGACGTGAAGGTCGTCGATCGCGGCAACGCGAAGGGCTTCAGCTGGTGAACGACGAGCGACGCGACGCGACGGGCGGCGGCACGGCCGGCGCCCTTCGCACGGAGAAGCCGATGAACACGATACTCAGGCTCAGCCACATCACGAAAAGCTTTCCCGGCGTGAAGGCGCTGTCCGACATTCATCTGGAGATTGCGCGCGGCGAGATCCACGCGCTGCTCGGCGAGAACGGCGCGGGCAAGTCGACGCTGATGAAGATCCTGTGCGGTATTCATCACCCGGATACCGGCACGATCGAGATCGACGGCACCGCACGCCATTTTGCGGACTATCACGACGCGGTCGCGGCGGGCGTCGGCATCGTGTTCCAGGAATTCAGCCTGATTCCGCACCTCGATGCCGTCGACAACCTGTTCCTCGGCCGCGAGCTGCGCAACCGCTGGGGCGCCCGGGACCGCAAGCGGATGCGCGATGCGGCCGCCGCGATCTTCGCGCGGCTCGGCGTGGCGATCGATCTCGATGCGCCGATCCGCGCGCTGTCAGTCGCACAGCAGCAGTTCGTCGAAATCGGCAAGGCGCTGTCGCTCGACGCGCGCATCCTGATTCTCGACGAGCCGACCGCCACGCTCACGCCGGCCGAAGCCGGGCACCTGTTCGCGATCATGCGCGAGCTGAAGCGGCAGGGTGTCGCGATGATCTTCATCTCGCACCATCTCGACGAGATCTTCGCGGTGTGCGATCGCATCACGGTGCTGCGCGACGGCCAGTACGTCGCGACGACCGGCGTCGCGCACACCGACGTCGAGCAACTGGTGCGGATGATGGTCGGTCGCCGGATCGAAAGCAGCTTTCCGCCGAAACCGGCGCTGCCGGCCGATGCGCCGGCCGTGCTCGAAGTCGAGGCGCTGCAGATCGAGCGCGACGGCCCCGTGAACCGCTTCACGCTGCGGGCCGGCGAGATTCTCGGCTTCGCCGGGCTGGTCGGCTCGGGCCGAACGGAAACGGCGCTGGCGGTGATCGGCGCGACCCGCGCGCACCGCAAGGAAGTGCGCGTGCGCGGCGCGGCGGCGAAGCTTGCCGATCCGGCCGACGCACTGCGCGCCGGCATCGGCATCCTGCCGGAAAGCCGCAAGACAGAAGGGCTCGTCACGTCGTTCTCGATCCGCGACAACATCTCGCTGAACAACCTCGGCAAATACCGGTCGATGCGCTGGCTGATCGACCGCGGCAGCGAGGCGCGCACGACGCACGACGTGATGCGGCGCGTCGGCGTGAAGGCGCCGTCGATCCACACCGAGGTCGCGACGTTGTCAGGCGGCAACCAGCAGAAGGTCGTGATCGCGCGCTGGCTGAACCATCACACGTCGGTGCTGATCTTCGACGAGCCGACGCGCGGCATCGACGTCGGCGCGAAAGCCGAAATCTACGGGCTGATGCGCGAACTCACCGCGCGCGGCTACGCCATCATCATGATCTCGTCCGAGCTGCCGGAAATCGTCGGCATGTGCGATCGCGTCGCCGTGTTCCGGCAAGGACGCATCGAGGCGACGCTCGCCGGCGACGAGATCGATCCCGACACGGTCATGACCTATGCCACGGCCGGCACGCGAGGAGCGACCCATGAACCTGCCTGATTCTTCTTCCACGCCTTCCACGACGCTCGCGGCCACTGCCGGCAACGCGCCGCCGCCACGTGCGATGTGGGCGCAACTGCGGCGCTCGACGCTGTTCTATCCGCTCGTCGGCCTGATCGTCGTGTGCATCGCGATGATGATCGCGAGCCCGAGCTTCCTGTCCGCCGCGAACCTCGAGAACGTGCTGCGCCAGGTATCGATCAACGCGATCATCGCGGTCGGCATGACCTGCGTGATCCTGACGGGCGGGATCGACCTGTCGGTCGGCTCGGTGATGGCGCTGTCGGGCACGCTCGCGGCCGGGCTGATGGTCGCGGGTGTCAACGCGGTCGCCGCGCTCGCGATCGGCATCGCGGTCGGCTTCGGCTTCGGCTTCCTGAACGGCGTGTTCGTCGCGTTCGCGGGGATGCCGCCGATCATCGTCACGCTCGCGACCATGGGCATCGCGCGCGGCCTCGCGCTGATCTATACGGGTGGCTATCCGATCGACGGCTTGCCCGACTGGGTCGCGTTCTTCGGCAGCGGCAAGGTGCTCGGCATCCAGGCGCCCGTGCTGACCATGCTGGTGGTCTATGCGATCGCGTGGCTGCTGCTCGAGCGCATGCCGTTCGGCCGCTACGTGTATGCGATCGGCGGCAACGAGCAGGCGACGCGGCTCACCGGCGTGCGTGTCGCGCGGGTGAAGCTGATCGTCTACACGCTGGCCGGGCTCACGTCGGCGCTTGCCGCGATCGTGCTGACGGGCCGGCTGATGAGCGGGCAGCCGAACGCGGGCGTGGGCTTCGAGCTCGACGCGATCGCGGCCGTCGTGATGGGCGGCACGTCGATCTCCGGCGGGCGCGGCGCGATCCTCGGCACGCTGGTCGGCGCACTGCTGCTCGGCGTGCTCAACAACGGGCTGAACATGATCGGCGTGAATCCGTATGTGCAGAACGTGATCAAGGGCGGAATCATCCTGCTCGCGATCTACATCAGCCGCGAACGGTCGCGGTAACGACCGGTTCATCAGTCATCCGAATCACTCACGAAAGAGACAACTCATGACGACACCCGAAGACCCGCCGCGCATGACCGCGGTCGTCTGCCACGGCCCCGAGGACTATCGCGTCGAACAGGTGGCGAAGCCGCGCCCCGGTGCGAACGAGCTCGTGATCCGCATCGCCGCGTGCGGGATCTGCGCGAGCGACTGCAAGTGCTATACGGGCGCGAAGATGTTCTGGGGCGGACCGAGCCCTTGGGTGAAGGCGCCGGTGATTCCCGGCCATGAATTCTTCGGCTACGTGGAAGCGCTCGGCGACGGCGCAGCCGGGCATTTCGGCGTGGCGATGGGCGACCGCGTGATCGCCGAGCAGATCGTGCCGTGCGGCAAGTGCCGCTATTGCAAGTCGGGCCAGTACTGGATGTGCGAAGTGCACAACATCTTCGGCTTCCAGCGCGAGGTTGCCGATGGCGGGATGGCCGAGTACATGCGGATTCCGCCGACCGCGATCGTTCACAAGATCCCGCTCGGCGTCTCGCTCGAAGATGCGGCGATCATCGAGCCGCTGTCGTGCGCAATTCATACGGTGAATCGCGGCGATGTCCAGCTCGACGACGTCGTCGTGATCGCGGGCGCAGGCCCGCTCGGGCTGATGATGACGCAGGTCGCGCACCTGAAGACGCCGAAAAAACTCGTCGTGATCGACCTGATCGACGAACGGCTCGAACTCGCGCGGCAATACGGCGCCGACGTGACGATCAACCCAAGGCGCGACGATGCGCGCGAGATCGTCCGCGCGCTGACCGACGGCTACGGCTGCGACGTGTACATCGAGACGACCGGCGCGCCGGTCGGCGTGAGCCAGGGGCTCGACCTGATCCGCAAGCTCGGCCGCTTCGTCGAATTCAGCGTGTTCGGCGAGGATGCGACCGTCGACTGGTCGATCATCGGCGACCGCAAGGAGCTCGACGTGCGCGGCGCGCACCTTGGGCCATACTGCTATCCGATCGCGATCGACCTGCTCGCGCGCGGGCTCGTCACGTCGAAAGGCATCGTCACGCACGGCTTCGCGCTCGAGGACTGGGACGACGCGATCCGCGTCGCGAAATCGCCCGAATCGATCAAGGTGCTGCTGAAGCCGGCCCGCTGAGGCGGCAGGCATGCGCCTCACCGGAGACATCATGGAATACGTGATTGGCGTCGACATCGGCACGCAGAGCACCAAGGCGCTGCTGGTCGACCGGCATGGCACGATCGTCGCACGGCGTTCGGCCGGCTATCAACCCGACACGCCGCGCCCGCTGTGGGCCGAGCAGTGGCCGCAAGTGTGGTTCGACGCGGTGCTCGAATGCGTCGCGGGTTGCGTGAGCGAGGCACGCGCGCAGGGTGTGCCGGCCGATGCGATCCGTGCAATGTGCGTGAGCAGCCTGTACGGCGGCTCGGGCATTCCGGTCGACATCGACATGCGGCCGCTGCATCCGTGCCTGATCTGGATGGACCGGCGCGCGACCGCGGAAGTCGACTGGGTCAACGAACACGTGAACGTCGAACGGCTGCGCGTGATCACGGGCAACGGTGTCGACAGCTACTACGGCTTCACGAAGATGCTGTGGCTGCGCGACCAGCGGCCGGATGTGTGGGCGAACGTGCGCTATTTCCTGCCGCCGAACGCGTACGTGATCTACCTGCTGACCGGCGAGGTCGCGGTCGATCACAGTTCGGCCGGCAATATCGGCGGCGTCTACGACGTCGCGCGCCGCGAATGGTCCGACGACGCACTCGACATGCTCGGCATTCCGGCGACGATGATGCCCGAGCGGCTCGTCGATTCGACGGAGATCGTCGGCGGGCTGCTGTCGCAATGGACGGAGCAGCTCGGCCTGCCGGCCGGCACGCCCGTCGTGGCCGGGGGTGTCGATGCGGCCGTTGCGACCTTCGCGGCCGGCGCGACGCGTACCGGGCAGCACGTTGCGATGATCGGCACCAGCATGTGCTGGGGCTACGTGAACCGGCACGTCGATGCGCGGCACGGGCTCGTCAGCATGCCGCACGTGTTCGACGGGCAGCGCGACCTGTACGTGTTCGGCGGTGCGATCACGGCCGGCGCGTCGGTCGCGTGGTTCCGCGACCAGTTCTGTCAGGCGGAAATCGATGCGGCGCGCCTGTTGCCGCACGGCGATCCGCACGTGCTGCTCGAGGAGGCGGCCGAGCGCGTGCCGGCCGGCGCCGACGGCGTGCTGTTCCTGCCGTACCTGATGGGCGAGCGCAGCCCGGTGTGGGACGCGAAGGCGAGCGGCGCGTTCGTCGGGCTGAGTCTCGCGCATACGCGCGCGCACCTGTATCGCGCGGTGCTGGAGGGGGTTGCATTTGCGTTGCGACACAACATCGAGGCCGGCCGCCGCGGGGCAGTCGCGCTGGACGACCGGTTGATCGTCGTCGGCGGAGCCGCGCACTCGGCGCTGTGGATGCAGATCATTGCGGACGTGACGGGCTTTCCGGTGTGGACGATCGAGCAGGACGTCGAAGCCGCGATGGGGGCCGCGTTGCTCGCGGGCGTCGGAGCGGGGCTCGTGTCGGACGACGACGCGCAGGGCGGCTGGGTCACGCTCGTCGAACGTGCGCGGCCCGATGGCGATCGCGCGAAAGCGTACGACGCGCGTTTCGCGCTCTATACGGCGTTGTATCCGGCACTCAAGCCGATCATGCACAGGCTGGGCACATCATCATGAACTCACGATTCGATTTCAGCGGCGCGCGGGTGCTCGTCACGGGCGCATCGAGCGGGATCGGGCGCGCGTGTGCGATCGCACTGGCGCAGGCGGGGGCGCGCGTTGTCGCGGCAGGGCGCGACCTGGCCGCGCTCGACACGCTCGCCAGCGAGACTGCGTGCGAGACGGTGCGCATGGACGTCGGCGGCGACGAACACGCGATCGATGCCGCGCTTGCCGCGCACGACGCGTTCGACGGCCTCGTCAATTGCGCGGGGATCGCGTCGCTCGAACCGGCGCTCGACGTCGGTGCCGGACACTTCGATCGCGTGATGGCCGTCAATGCACGCGGTGCGGCGCTCGTCGCACGGGCTGTCGCGCGCAAGATGGTCGAACGCGACGGGCGCGGCGCGGCACGCGCGCGGGGCAGCATCGTCAACGTGTCGAGCCAGGCCGCGCTGGTCGGCCTACCCGCGCATCTGAGCTATTGCGCGTCGAAGGCGGCGATGGACGCGATTACGCGTGTGCTGTGCATCGAACTCGGGCCGCACGGCATTCGTGTGAACAGCGTGAATCCGACCGTCACGCTCACGCCGATGGCGCAGTTCGCGTGGAGCGAACCCGAGAAGCGCGCGCCGATGCTGGCCGCGATTCCGCTCGGGCGCTTTGCGGAGCCGGACGAAGTCGTCGCGCCGATCCTGTTTTTGCTGAGCGATGCGGCGTCGATGATCAGCGGCGTGTCGCTGCCGGTCGACGGCGGGTATACCGCGCGTTAGTCGCCGTCATGCGGCGGTCGCGCATGACGGGGAAACAGCGGAGTAGAGGCGTGGCGGCGCGTGCGGCTAAACCGGATCTTTGCTCGGCGGTTCGTCCGGTTGCTGCGGGTTGCCGTGATGACCGGGCGGCGACGATAGCGGATCGTCTTCCGGATCGCGGTTCGGGTCGGCCGGTGGCTCGGGCGTCGGGGTCGTGTGATCGGTCATGGAGAACTCGCGCAGTGCGTGACAGCGGCGGCGTGGCGGGTGCGCCTCGTCTCCGTTATAGCCAATCGGACGCGCGTTTGCAGCGGGATTATTGCGGCCGGTTGCCGATCGTCGGCGAAGTCCGTGCATTGACGGTATTCGTGCGGGATCGTGCCGCCATGCACGTTCGAATCAGCGCAAATCCGCCGGGGTGTCGACGTCGCGCAGGATACCGGGATCGTCGACGTCGAGCAGTTTCACCGGCA
The DNA here is from genome assembly GCF_902499125.1 of Burkholderia arboris. Taxonomy (GTDB): domain Bacteria; phylum Pseudomonadota; class Gammaproteobacteria; order Burkholderiales; family Burkholderiaceae; genus Burkholderia; species Burkholderia arboris. The sequence goes on along the minus strand of NZ_CABVPX010000001.1, from coordinate 507,349 downwards.
CGCTGGCGAACAACGCGCGGGCGCCCGTGTCGCCGTCGAGCGCGGCGAGCGCATCGAAGTGGTGCTCGGCGAAACCGACCGGATGGCCGCGCACGCCGCGATGCGCGGGCGCGACGATCGATGCGTTGTCGGCTTCGAGTGCGCGCGTGACGGCCTCGTAGGTGGACGCCGCGATCCACGGCATGTCGCCGAGCGCAACGAGCCAGCCGTTCGAATCGGGAGTCGCACGCACGCCGGCCGCGAGGCTCGCGCCCATGCCGCGCAATGCGTCGGGCGCGTACACGACCTGACAGCCGGCTTCGTTCAGCAGAATGGCGAGTTTTTCGGCGCCGGGGCGGACGACGGCGATCACGTCGGCCGTGGCGGCCGCGAGATGGCGGGCCGCTGCGACCGCAACCGGCGTGCCGTCGGGAAGCAGCGCGAGCAACTTGCTGTGCAGGCCGCTCGGGTCGAAGCGTTGACCAAGGCCGCCGGCGAGCAGGACGCCGGTGGCGAGTGACGCATAGGACATCGGCGCGGGGGGGAGTGAGACAGGTGCTGCGATTGTGCGGGAGCGGGCCGGGATCGGCAAGTGAGGATGTTACCGATTCGCGCCCGTCAGGCCGGAAAGACTGTCATCGCGACGCTTCGTCGAGCATGCTTTCCTCGACAGGACCGTAAATTGCGTGCGATTCGTTCTGGACGACAGCCCAATAGCGGTCCCCGAATGACCAGTGCCACCATTCGGACGGGTAATTCGTGAAGCCGGCGCCGGTCAGTGCGGCGATCAGCACCTGGCGGTTGCGTGCGGCGGCGCGGCTGATGAACGCGTTGTGCGTGTAGCACGCGCCGGACGATTCCGGGTCGGTGGCGTCGAGAACGCACCCCATGTCGAGCTCGGTGCCGTCGGCGGCAATCAACGTCAGGTCGACGGCGGCGCCGGTCGGATGGCCCGCGACTTCAGGCGGCGCGACATAGTGGCTCGCGAGTTCGACCAGCGCATCGTCGGATGGCAGCGGATTCAGCGTCGCGCGCAAGTGCGCGAGATGGCCGGTGAAGTAGTCGCGCTGGAGCGCGAGCGGGCGATAGCCTTCCTTCACATACAGGCGCACGCCGGCCGGGAGCGTTCGCGCGGCGGCAGCCAGCCGTTCGGCGACGCCGCGGCGCACCTTCAGGAAATGCGGGCTCGTGTTTTCGACGACGCTGCGGGTGAGGTCGACGGCGATGCGTTCATCGTAGGCGGCGAGATCGACGAACCCTTCGTGCGACTCCATCAGGGCGATCGACCGGACGGCGGGATCGGAGAGCGGTATCACGGTAACGGGCAGGGCGGCGAGGTGACGATTGCGGGTCACGAGCCGATGCGGTGAGGCGGCCGTGATCGTTTTGGTCAGACGAATCGCCAATATGCCAGAGTCCGGCCGAGGACGTGCGGCGGTTGGGTGCGCGGGCGGGTGGCGCTCACCAGAGCGTCTTGACGTGCGCGTACGCGCGGATTTTTTCGTCGCGAGTGATCAACTGCGCGCCGAGCCGCCGCGCGGTCGCGACGATCATGCGGTCGGCCGGATCCTTGTGGAACGTGCCGGGCAGGTCGGTGGATTTCGCGGCGATGTCGGCATCGACGGGCACGAAGCGCATGCCGTCGATCTGCGCGACGGTGGCGAGCCACGCGTCGACATCCATCGACAGCGCGAGGCGACCGTTGCGCACCAGCATCGCAATCTCCCACGCGGAGATCGCCGATGCGGCGAGCGTGCCTTCACTCCGTGCGCGATCGATCGCGCTTCGTGCTTTCTTGCTGAGCGAAGGATCGCCCGCCACCCACCACACCAATGCATGCGTATCCAGCACGATCACCGCGACGCCTCCCAATCCTCTTCCGCAATCGGATCGAGAGGATTGTCGTAGCGCATGACCGAGCCGCGCAATATGTCCAACGGCTGAGCCTCGCGTGCGCGATACGGCCGGATCTCGAGCGTCGGCTTGCCGTGGTCGGTGACGATCAGGCTTTCACCCGACGCCTCGACGAGCCGGAAGTATTCGAGCGCGCGAGCCTTGAATTCGGATTTCGATACGGGAGCGTGCGGCATCACGAGATGAGCATGGTCATTTGACGATGGTCATTTTAGTCATGGATTCCGACCCGGCGCAAGCGCCCGGGGCAGACCGTGTTACCCCCTCGCGCTACGCATCCGCCCACTTCCGCAACAGGTTGTGATAAATCCCCGTCAACGCAATGACCATCGGGTCCTTCGCGCCTTTTTCGGCTGAAAGCGCCTGGATCTGCGTATCGAGCTGGAACAGCAGCGTGCGGTCGCCGTCGTCGCGCACCATGCTCTGGATCCAGAAGAATGACGCCACGCGCTCGCCGCGCGTGACAGGCGTCACGTGATGCAGGCTCGATGCCGGATACAGCACGAGATCGCCCGCCGGTAGCTTGGCGCGATGCACGCCGTACGTATCCTCGACGCACAGCTCGCCGCCGTCGTACGCCTCGGGTTCTTCGAGAAACAGCGTGGCCGACAGGTCGCAGCGCACGCGGAAATCCGTGCCGCGCAACAGCCGGATCGCGTTGTCGACGTGCGTGTCGAACGTTTCGCCCCCTTCGTAGCGATTGAACAGCGGCGGAAATACCTTGAGCGGCAACGCTGCCGAAAAGAACAGAGGATTGCGCGCGAGCGCATCCTGGATCGCGTCGCCGACTGTACGTGCGACTGGCGAGCCTTCCGGCAATTGCCGGTTGCGTTTCGCGAGCGCCGACTGCGCGCCGGACGTCGCGTTGCCGTCGACCCATTCGGCCGCATCGAGCAGGTCGCGGCATTGCGCGACTTGCGCGTTGGTCAGTACGCCGGGGATATGAAGCATCATGATGCGGATTCCATTGCATGCGGCGCCAGTTGCATGGCCGCCGAACGAAACGCGTCGATCGGCGACGACACGAGATACGCGCGCATCTTTGCGGTGAACGCGGGCGTCGCGGTGGCCGGCACACGCGCGAGCCATCCGAGCGCTTCGTCGATGCGCCCGCGCTCGGCGAGCAGCCGCGCATAGTTGAACTGGCCGCGGAAGTCGCCGGCTTCGGCCGCGCGGCGATAGTGGTCGAACGCCGCATCGACATCGACGGCGACGACCCAGCCATCTTCGTAGAAGCCGCCGATCAGGTTGATCGATTTCGCATGGCCGAGCGCCGCTGCGCGTCGAAACCAGTCGAGCGCGTCGGCGCGGTGCTCGTCGACGCCGTTGCCGAGCGCGAGCGCCGTCGCGTAGTTGTACATGCCCCAGTCGAGGCCCGCCTGCGCGGCGAGACGGTACCAGTACACGGCAACCGGCGCGCATGCGGCCGTTCCCCAGCCGAACTCGTAGCAGCGACCGAGCATGTTCATCGCCATCGGATGGCCGGCTCGCGCCGCATGCCGGAACCAGTTGAACGCGGCCGCCGGATCGCGTGCGACGCCGTGTCCGTCGAGCAGGTACTGCCCGTAGACGGCCTGCGCGTCGACGATGCCGTTGTCGGCGGCCGCCGCGACCCACGCGGCGGCGCGCTCGGGCGGCCCGGCCAGGATGTCGGCGAACTCGCGCGGCGATACCGACGCGAGCGCCTTCAGCGACACGGCCTCCATCGATCAGTAGCGCGCGTTCAGCGTGACGAACGCCGAGCGGCCCGGCGCGATCGACGCATAGTGCGCCGGGTACGCCTGATCGAAGTAGGTGCGGTTGAACAGGTTGTTCACGTTCAGCTGCAGGTCGAGCTTCTTGTTGATCCGGTACTGCGCCATTGCGTCGAAGCGCCAGTACGACGGCACGGCACGCAGGTTCGCGGGATCGCCGAAAACTTCCGACATGTAGAACGCGCCGCCGCCGACCGTGAACTTCGGCGTCACGTCGTAGTTCGACCACATCGTAAGGCTGTGCTTCGGCGTGTTCGGGAAGCGGTTGCCGTCGTTCGCGCTGTCCTTGCCGTTGTCGCGCAGCGCGCTCTTCATGTACGTGTAGCCGCCGAACACCTGCCACTGCTTCGTGATCTGCCCGGCGACGCCGAGCTCGAGACCCTGCACGCGCTTGTTGCCGACCATGGCGTACTGGTTGTTCGGCAGCGTCACGCGCGCGTTCGTCGTGTCGATCTGGAACAGCGCGGCGGTCAGCGACAGCTTGTCGTTCAGCACGTTCCACTTGGTGCCGAGCTCGATGCTGCGGTTCTTTTCCGGCGACATCTGATCGGCGTTCGGACCGACGCCGCCGCGGCCCGGCGTGAGCGACTGCGTTTCGCTGCCTTCGCCGAGCAGCATGCCGGCCGGCGTCGACGACGTCGCATACGACGCGTAGATGCTGCCGTTCTGCGCGGGCTTGAACACGAGGCCGGCCTGCCAGTTCACGAGCGTGTCGTCGCGCGTGGTGGTCTTGCCGCCGTTCGCCTGGGTGTCGGTGAAGCGGGTCGAGTAGTCGTCGACGCGCACGCCGGCGTTGACCTGCCAGCGCGGCGTGATCTCGATCGTGTCGAAGCCGTAGATCGACTTCGTCGTGGTGCGCGCATGCGCGTAGTCGTTGTTGCGCGTGATCGAGCCGGCCCACGGATCGTTCGGGTTCGGCGACCACAGGCTCGTGCAGTTGTAGCCCGAGGCGGCGCCGATGCCTTTCTGGCAGATCTTGCCGGTGTCGGTTGCGACGGTGTACGAATCGCGCTTGCCCCATTCGCGCGTCAGCTCGATGCCGGTCGTGAAGCTGTGCTTGAACGGGCCCGTGCGGAATTCGCCGAACAGCTCGGTCAGGTTCGCGAGGCTGTTGATCGAGCTGTCGCGGTTGTTGTTGCGGCGCCAGACCTTGCCGTTCACCACGTTGCCCTGGCTGTCGTCGGGCTGCGTCCAGATGTAGTCCTGCGTCGATTCCGTGTAGCGCGTCGTGTTGCGGATCGTCAGCGACGACGTGATGTCGTGTTCGATCTTGATCGTGCTGATGTCCGACGTGGTCTTGCGGAAATCGCGATTGATCAGGCCATAGAAGTTGTGGCGATCGACGGGCGCCGGATAGATGGTGCCGACGTTCGCGGGCTTGTTGGATGTCGTATAGAAGTACGGAATGCCGCCGTCGGGCATGTCGTCCGTCGACAGGTGGTAGTAGCTCGCGGTCACGCGCGTCGGCGTGCCGAGGCCGAACGCGATCGACGGTGCGACGCCCCAGCGCTCGTTGTTGACGGCGTCGCGGCCGGCGACGTCGTTGTTGTGGCTCATCAGGTTCAGGCGGAACGCGGCGTGATCGGCGAACTGCCAGTTGCCGTCGGCCGTGAAGCGGCGATAGCGGTCGGTGCCGAAGCCCGCGCTCGCGGCGGCCGTCGTGCCGAGGTGCGGCGCCTTCGTGATCAGGTTGATGCTGCCGCCGGCGCCGCCGCGGCCGCCGTACGCGCCGTCGGAACCCTTGGTGATCTCGACGCGCTCGGTGTTGAAGATTTCGCGCGTGGTCGCGCCCGTGTCGCGCATGCCGTCGACGAACATGCTGCCCTGCGTGTCGTAGCCGCGGATGAACGGACGGTCGCCGAGCGGGTTGCCGCCTTCGCCGGCGCCGAACGTGATGCCGGGCACGGTGCGCAGCGCCTCGGTCAGCGTCGACGCGCCGCTGCTCCGGATCAGTTCCTGCGGGATCACGGTGACGGATTTCGGCGTGTCGACGAGCGGCGCGGTGAATTTGGCGGAAGCGGAGAAGTCAGCCTTGTAGCTGTGCTCGGTCTTGCCCTGGATCTCGATCGGCGCGAGATGGCCTTCGGTGCTGGCGGGGGCCGCGGGCGGCGTGCCGTCGGCGAACGCGGGGCTCGCGGCGAGCACGCTGCACAGGGTGGTGAATTTGCCGAGCTTCAGCTCGTCGGGACGGGACTTCATGGTGCGCTTCGACCTCGCGATGTGGCCCCGGAGGCGGTGCGCTGCAGAAATGTGCGTGCCGCCGGGAATTATTACGATTTGTTTTCAGGCGGCATTCTATGTAATTTCATGTTAAATGAGAAGCGTTCTTGTTCGTGTTTGTGGGGGAATTGTTGACGATTGTGACGGAGGCGTTGCGGGGCGGGCGAGACGCGAAGGAATGGCTAAGTGGCCAGGTGTGACGGGCTTGCCGGGCGGGCTGGAGTGGATACATCGCATCTGGCTACGCGTGACAGCAAAACGATAAAGCGACTGCATTGAAAGCAATCCAGGTAGGGCGCATCAGGCCGGTGATCACCGTTCGAAATTTGCCTGATGAAGTGCATCGCGCACTTCGGATTCGCGCGGCCCGGCACGGGCGCAGCACCGAAGCCGAGGTGCGCGACATCCTCGAGCAGGCCGTCTTGCCAGGTGGGCGGCTCAAGTTGGGAACGTTGCTGGCGGAAATCGGGCGAGCGGCCGGCGATGCCGACTTCAGCGTCCCGCGCGACAAGACGCCAACCGAGCCGATGGGCTTCGAATGATCCTGGTTGATACGAACGTCATGTCCGAACCGTTGCGGCGCGAGCCGAGCGCGGCGGTGATCGAGTGGCTCGATGCTCAGAACGTCGAGACGCTGTTTCTATCCGCGATCAGTCTCGCGGAATTGCGGTTCGGCGTGGCGGGATTGCCGGAAGGGCGCAGGCGTGACTGGCTGCATCAAGGCATCGAGCAGCGTGTCGTTCCATTGTTTCGAGGCCGGATCCTGCCGTTCGACGATGCGGCGAGCAAAGCGTACGCGAGCCTTTGCGCGCGGGCGCGTGCCGCAGGCACCGCGCTTGCCGTCGTCGATGGTCACATTGCCGCGACGGCCGAGGCAAACGGCCTGATCGTGGCGACACGCGACGTCGCGCCGTTCGAGGCGGTGGGGCTTCGGGTCATCGACCCGTGGGCGCGATAGTTTGCGATTGTCGGCCCTTTTTCCGCGCCGAAACGGAAAACGCGCCGGCAACGCGGCGCGTTCCGAATCCGGCAAGCTCGCCCGCTCCCCGAGGTGATGCCGGGTAGGCGCGAAACTTCCGGAACGGTGTCAATCCACCCCGTGGAACACCGCGTCCTCCGGCCCGAGGTACGCCGGCGGGCGCCACGTCGCGTCGCGCATCGAATGCTGGACGAGATTCTCGACCCCGAGGAGCACCGCGAAGATCGCCATCCGTACCGGGATGCCGTTATCGGTCTGGCGGAAGATCGCGAGGCGCGGGTCGCGATTCAGGTCGACCGACAGGTCGTTCGCGCCGGGCCGGCTGTCGCGCGGCAGCGGGTGCATGATCAGCGTGTCGGGCTTGCACGCCGAGTCGACGAGCGCCTGGTTGATCTGGAAATCCGGCGTATAGCCTTCGAATGACTCGTCGGTGAAGCGCTCCTTCTGGATCCGCGTCGCATAGACGACGTCCGCGCCGCGGAGTCCGGCCGCGAGGTCGGTCGTCTGCTCGATCACATGGCCGTTCGTCGCGATCTGGTCGACGATGTACGCCGGCATTTCGAGCGTCGGCGGCGAGACGAGCGTGAACTTCAGCCCGCGGTACAGCGCGAGCAGCTTGACGAGCGAGTGCACGGTGCGGCCGTATTTCAGGTCGCCGACCAGCGCGATGTGCGCGCCGTCGACAATCTTGCCGAGCCGCGAGAACTCGCGCTGGATCGTGTAGAGATCGAGCAGCGCCTGGCTCGGATGTTCGCCGGGGCCGTCGCCGCCGTTGATCACGGGCAGGTTGGTCGCGCGCGCGAACTCGGCCACCGAGCCTTTCTCCGGATGGCGGATCACGAGCGCGTCGACGTAGCCGGCCATCACGCGGCTCGTGTCGTAGATCGATTCGCCCTTGGCCATCGACGAGAACGTAAAGCCCGTCGTATCGCACACCGAGCCGCCCAGCCGGCAGAAGGCCGCGCCGAACGACACGCGGGTGCGCGTGCTGGCCTCGAAGAACAGGTTGCCGAGCACCGCGCCTTCCAGCACGCGCGAAATCTTGTGGCGGCGCGCGATCGGCTGCATCACATCGGCCACGCGGAACAGCGCTTCGACCGAATCCCGCGAGAACTGGTCGACCGAGATCAACTGCGGTTTGCCTTCGAACAGGAACTGCTTCGAGAGCCCCTGTTTATCTACGCTTTGCGTATAGTCTCCGCTGTCCGGCACCGCGCGCTCGACGATTTCCGACACGAAGCGCTCGACGATCTCCGGCATCCCGCGCGATTCCTGCGAGTCGTCGGGCAACAGCCAGGTGTCCAGCGCACGCCGGCTGACACCGATGCGACTGGCGAACGCTTCGCGGGTCATATTGAGGCGGCGCATCGCGTCGCGGAGGAAGGCTTGTTGGGGAACGGTCATCGGCGGCTCCTGGCGAAAAATATACGCGTTGCGTATATTAGTTCGTGGCGCAATGAAGTCAAGAAAAATCTGCGCGAACGGGCTGTGTGGCGCGTGTGACACGTGGCGGGTTCGTACTGGCACACCGCGTCCGTCTCCGTATAATCAGGTCAGGCCCCGTGCCCGGCATCGTGCCGGGCGCCATGCCGCAAACGAATCGCCCGGTCGGGCTTGTTGACTCGAAGGAGAATGAGAATGACGCGTACGATTGCTGCAATGCTGCTGGTGGTGACCGCCGCGCTCGCCGGTTGCAATACGGTCGCCGGCGTGGGCCAGGATATTTCGAAGGGCGGCCAGGCGATCAGCGATACGGCTGAAAAGGCAAAGTAAGCCGACCGGTTCCGGAATGCAGAAGGCGCCGGGCCGTCCCGCGATTGCGGGGCGGCCCGGCGCCTTTTTTTCGGCCGGTGCTGGCGCCGGCGGCGTCAGGCCGGCGGCGTCAGGCGTGTTCGACGAACGCGTAGCGGCCTTCGACCTTGCGCGGCGCAAACCAGCCGTAGTCGGGGAACATCCGGTTGCGCACGTACCAGACGTAGCCCACCAGCAGGGCCGTGATCACGAGGCTCGGCAGGGCGGACGACGGATCGCGTCCGAGCTCGGTGACGGTCTTCGGCAACTGCAGCAGCGACAGCAGGATGAACGCGTGATACGCGCCGACGCGATGGGTCGCAAAGCCCCAGATGAACAGCAGCGACAGCGGCACGGTCAACGCGAGGAATACGGCCACCAGGCCCGTGCCGGCGCCGGTTACGAAGAAGTAATACGCGAGCATGAGGCTGATCGCCAGCTGGGCGATGCCGAGCGCGACCAGAATCCGGACATGCACCTTGTTCTTGCGGCAGCGTTCGGGGTCGGGGCGCGACGCGATCAGGTGCGCGAGCACGCGATCCTTGAGCCCCTGTCCCGACAGTTCGGCCAGTGCGTCGGCCTTCCGCGTGCCCGCCGAGAGCAGCACCGCGATTCTGGTTTTGGCTTCCTTCCTGTTCATTGCGTGGCGGATTGTTGTTCGATGGTTGTCAAAGGTTCCGGCCCCGCGAATATTGCATCTTGCGCAGTGGTGCGCAACGGTTTTGCGGTGCGCGGACACATTCCTACAGTCACCGCCTGCAGGGCGGGAGCGTAGGGGGCGACTGGCCGTGCGGCGGACGGAGTCGCCGCCGTTTCCGCCACGACGCGCCGGCGCGAGTCAGTCGGCGGCGGTCTGCGCGGCGGGCGCGGGGCTGGCCGGCCGGCCTGGATTCTCCGGGTGCGTAGTGCGCGCTTCGGCAGGCGGTTCGCGCCGCCGTGTCGCGCCGACGAGCATGCCGGCGACGACGAGCGCGATACCGGCAACGCGCGTGCCGGTCAACGGTTCGGCGAACAGCGCGATCGCGAACAGTACGGCCGAGACCGGTGCGACCGCCGTAAACAGCGCGGCTTCGGTGCCGCTCGTGCGCGCCGAACCGGCATACCAGCAGAGGTAGCCGAGCACGGTCGGCACCAGCGCGTAGTAGGTGATCGCCGACACGGCGCCGACGGTCCAGCCGTTCGCGACCGCACGCCATTCAAATGCAGCCGGCACGAGCGCGAGCACGAAGCCGAGGCCCGACATCGCGGTGGACAGCGCGAGGGGCGGGAACGGCGCGGCAAGCCGCCGGTTGAGCAGGATGAAGACGGCTTCGCACGCGACGGCGGCCAGCACCAGTGCATCGCCGGCAAGCGTCTGGAGCGACGGCATCGCCTGGCCGGGCGTGAACGTGACGAACACGACGCCGGCCGTGGCGAGCGCGGCGGCCAGCCAGTCGCGCGGCGTCTGCCGCTCGCGCAGCACGACGGCCGCGATCAGCGTCGACATCGCCGGCAAGGTGCCGAGCATCACGCCCGCGTCGAGCGGCGACGACAGCTTTGTGCCGCTGATCAGCAGCACCGTGTAACCGACGCCGCCCGCCGCGGCCTGGATGACGAGCAGCACGCCGTCGCGCACGGAAATGCGCGGCCAGCGCATGCGCTGCGCGCGCATCAGCGCGAACAGCAGCGGGGTCGCGATCAGGAAGCGCAGCGCGGTGGCCGCGAACGGCGGCAGGCCGCCGGCCGCGAGACGGCTCGCGATGACGGTGCTGCCGACGCCCGCCATCGCGGCGGCGAGATAGAGATAGCCAATCAGTCGTGTCTTCATGCGCCGCATCGTCGCGTACGGCGGCAGTGTGCGTCTTGAACGAAATTGCAGCGGCGGGGGCGCGAGCGCGGGACGCGGTGCGCTGCGGACTGGCATATGCGTCATCGGGCGCAGCCGCCGTCGACAGCAGCTTGCGCAGGGGGCTTGCGCCGAGGTGACTGCGGCGTCAAACGGCCTGCGTGAATTGCCCCGGCGTGATCCCGAACTGGCGCGCGAACGCGCGTGTCAGGTGACTCTGGTCGGCAAAACCGGCTTCGGCCGCGGCATCCGCGATCGGCAGGCCGCTGGCCAGCAGCGCGCGCGCCAGCCGCGTGCGCGACTGGATCAGGTACGCGTGCGGCGTGATGCCGAGCTCGCGCGCAAAGCCGCGCAGCAACTGGAAGCGGCTGATACCGCTCAGGCCAGCCAGCTCGGCGAGCGAAACGGGCGCGGCTGGCGCCGAGTCGAGCCGCTCCCGGGCGACCCGGACGGCCGGTGCGACACCGATCGCCGGCAGCATGCGGTTCGCGTGCCGGGCGAGCAACCCGGCGACGAGCATCACGAGCGCCTCGTCGCGGGCGAGCGGCCGGGATACCCCGGCGACGATGCACGCATGCAGCCGGCCGACGGCGGCCGTGAGCCGCGCGTCGCGCACGGCCGGATGCGCGAGCTCGACGCCGCTCAAGCCCTCTTCCGCCGCGACGCCCGCGACCAGCGCGGGTGCAAGGTACAGCATCCGCCAGCACCGGCCCGTGCCGGCGTCGATCGGCGAGCCGTCGTGCATCTCGCCCGGGTTGACCATGATCGCGTCGCCGGCCAGCGCGTCGACCTGCCCGCGGCCGCTCCACGACCGGTGCGCACCGCTGACGATCACCCCGACCCCGAATTCGTCGTGCGCGTGGCGCGGAAACGCACGGTCGGACTCGAGGCTGATCGCCTCGATGCCCTCATCGGTGCGTCGGTAGTGGGTGACACGGTGCATGTGTGCTCCTCGCGCCGGTCGCGGCGCGGATCACGAGCACTTTAGCGCGTTCCGGCGCCGCGCGCCCTTCATCCTTTTGGCGGATACCGCGCGGCGCGCGCAGCCCGCACCATGTGCACATCTGCAGCGTACATGGCCCGCCGGGCCTGAAGCTGCGCGGGAGACGGCAGGTGGAACGACAGGATCCGGTATTCATTCAGGTTGGCGCGCTCGCGGACGGTTTCGCGCCGGAAGCGAACATCCTCGCAGCCGTCGATGCGCTCGCCGGGCGCACGCTCGCGCTCGGCGACGCGTCAGGCGCATGGCGCGTCTACACGTTCGAGCCGGGCGCGCTGCAGTGGCGCGACGCGGCGACCGACACGGGCGGCCGCGCGCCGTGCCGCGTGACACGGCTGCGTGACGGACTGTACTTCGTCGACTACATCGATTCCACCGTCCGGGCGACGTCGGCTAGCCTCGTGGTCGATCTCGACAACGGTGTGTGGACGTCGGTTGTCGGTACGCTGCCGACGGAAGCCGATACGCGCATCGATGCATTCACGCGCGTCGCACGCGGGTTGCCGCTGACCGCCGTCGATGCGGAATTCCGCCACGGCACGCTCGGTGGCCACGCGCAGCCGGGGCCGCTGCATGCGCCCACGCGCGAGCTGATCGGCAAGCGGACGATGTACCGCTACAGCCCGACCGAATGCTACGAGCACATCTACCTGAACGAGAACTTCTACGCGTGGCAATGCCTGCAGGGAGTCGAAGCCGGGCTGGCGGATGTCGACCGCTGCCATTACTTCAGGATTGCAGACGAGCTTTATCTGTTCGTATGGCGCGAAAAGATCGTACCGACGCTCGGCGTCGTGCTGATCGATCTCGCGCAGCGCAAGACCGACGGCAAGATCTTCGGCTTCCAGGGTGGCGATTTTGGCACGTTGTCGAATTTCCAGATCGGCGCTTATGCCCAGGTGCTGAACGAAACCGTGCATCCGCTCGGCAGTGAGGCGCAGCGATGAATGCCGTGCTGGGCAGTGGCCGCCTGCGTGCGGATTTCAGCGGGCGTGTCGTGCTCGTCACCGGCGCCGCCCAGGGGATCGGTGCGGCAATTGCGCGCCGCTTCGCGGAATCCGGCGCGTTCGTCGCGGTCGCCGACCTGAACGGCGATGCGGCGGCCGCGCAGGCCGACGCGCTGGCCGGCGCGGGCGGCGATGCGCGCGCGTATCGGGTCGACGCCGCCAGCCGCGACGAGCTGGGTGCGCTCGTTGCGGCAGTCGAGCGCGATGGCGGCCGGCTCGATGTCGTCATTCACAACGCCGCGTATTTCCCGCTGACACCGTTCGCGAAGATCGACGAACCGACGCTCGACCGGACGCTGTCGGTCAATCTGTCGGCGCTGTTCTGGCTCGCGCAGGCTGCATTGCCGGCATTCGGGCGCGCGGGTGCTGGGCGGCTGCTCGTCACGTCGTCGGTGACGGGGCCGCGCGTCGTCTATCCGGGGCTCGCGCATTACGCGGCGTCGAAGGCCGGCGTGAACGGCTTCATTCGCGCGGCGGCGCTGGAGCTTGCGCGCCGCAACGTGACCGTCAACGGCGTCGAGCCGGGGATGATCCGCACGCCAGCGGCCGGCAATCTCGGCGACGCGTCGGTCGCCGCGCAGATCGCGCGCGATATTCCGCTCGCGCGGATGGGCGAGCCGGAGGACATCGCGAACGCGATGCTGTTTCTCGCGTCAGCCGATGCCGCGTACATCACCGGGCAGACGATCGTCGTCGATGGTGGTGCGACGTTGCCCGAGAGCGGGGCGGTGCTTGGCGGCGCGTGACGGTTGACCGGGTACCGACCGTTGGAACGGGGCGGTTCCGGCCGCCCGCCGCGAGCTCGCGCCGCAGGCTCGGTGCGCTCCGGCGCGGGATCTGCGCGCGCGTCAGTCCGGCATCCCGTCATGGTCCCCGAGCGGCCTGGCGGGCCAGTCCACCCAGCGGTCCGCGCGGGTCAGCTCATACGCCTCGTTCATCGGGTAGCGGATGCGGTTGTCGTCGCGCGGGCGTTCCCCGATCACCATCAACCTGACTTCGTCCCTCGTGTTGTTGATGAAGGTGTGACAGATTCCGGTGCCCGCCGGAAACGCGACGGAATCACCTTCGGCAACGGGGTAAAGGACGCCGTCGATCCACACATCGGGATTGCCTTCGAGCACGTACACGAATTCCTGCTCGGTGCTTTCGGCATGTGGATAGGACGTCCGTCGACCCGGTAGAAGCCTCACGTGATGAATGCCGATACGCGTGATGCCGAGCTCGGCGGAAAGCGGTGCGTCCAGCGCCATCGGCTCGGTATCGCCGCGATAGCAATGCGCTTCCGGCTCTTCGAGCTCGGTCCAGTGCTTGATGAAATCGGGGCGGATCATCGATTGCTCTCCTGTTGGGGGATATCGAGGGGGCGGTTCTGGCGCCGACGTCGGCAGTGATGTGCGCCCCATCGCTGCGAATGGGCGTCGGCCGATAAGGCGCTAGCTTGCCGGCCAATACGAAACGACGGTCGCTCGTGGCGGCTTCCGGGCGGCGGGACGCGCGGCCCGGAAGTCGCCGGCGAAGCGATCAATGACATTTCAATCCGAGGCGCACCTTGTTGCACTGCGTAAATGACGGACGCGATGCACCTGTGCCTGCTGCCTGCTGCCTGCTGCCGCCTGTCGTGGCGTATCGCCTCGATTACAGCCAGCCGTTGCGGATGAATTCGACGATCGAATAGCGGCGGTGCTCGAGGTCGTGTTGCCGGACGGCGTCGACGATGCGCGACACGCCGTCCGCGTAAGGTGTCGCGCCCACCACGCGCGATTCGAACTGCAGGCTGCATGCGCCGTCGTCGATGCGTATCCGGTGAATCGCGTGGCGGCCGAGCTGATCGTCGGCAACCGCGAATTCGCTGCGTTGCACGTCCGGGTCGCGCACGGAGCGAATGTCTTCCGGCCGCACGCCGAGCGACTGGCCGATCCCGACGGCCGTGCCCGGGACGGACGTCTTGCCGGCCTGGTGCGATTCCGTCAGGGTGATCCGGCAGTCATGAAACAGGTGGCCGCTGGTTTCCAGCATGCTCATGAATTTGAGCATCAGGATGTTCGTGTTCGGACACAGTACGACCGGGAAAGCGTGCGTGCCGGTTTCGAGCTCGGAGCCGGTCGACAGCTCGACGAGCGGCGATGCGGTGGCTGCGCAGAACGCGATCGCGGCAGGGAGTTCGCGGCCGGAACCGGCATGCACGACGATCGTTCGGGCAGCGCTACGCTGCACGTCGTTTTGCGCGCTGTCCGACCACGGCATCACGCGACAGGTTGCCGGGTCGAGCCGGTGCGCGTCGAGCAGTTCGTTGGCCAGCTTGCCGGTTCCTACGACGAGTACTTGCATGGAATTGACGGGTTGAGGTTCGGGATTCGTGACGAGCATGGCGCCGGCCGTCGGGTTGCGCGGCACGGTCGCGGCGCGTGCCGACGTAGCGGCCTCGCGCATTATGCCCGGCCGCCAGCCTGCGCGCCCGCCGGGCCGCACAGGCGGCGATACGGTGCGTCAGCTCGCCGACACCGCAGGCAGCCACGAATTTGCTGCGTTCTGCGCGGCGAGTTGCTTGGCGATCGAGCGCGCGAGGCGGTCGGTGTCGGACGCCACCGTGTCGTGCTTCGCTTCCGACACGCCATGCATGCCGGCGCCGACTGCTGCCGACGTCGCGAGGCGGCCGGCTGCCGCGCCAACCCCGGCGGTTTCGACCATGCCGGGCATGTGGCCGCTATTGGCACTGGCCGAGAACGTGCCGAGCGGCTGCGGCGCGCCGTACGCCGGCCGGAACACCACGGTGACCGCCGCACCCACTTCGCTCTTGCCGGCGCCGAGCCCGATCAGCGTGCGGCGGCGACGGTTGCCGGCGTCGATCGTCTCGAACCGGCCTTCGATCACCAGCGCGTCGCGGCCGTCCGGCACCGGGCCGCGTAGCGCGGGGATGCCTTGCGACCGGAGTTCGCGCACGAGCGCGTCGGCGAGTTGATCGCGGGTCTTCAGCGCACTCTGCTGGCGCTGCGCGTCGGCGGATGATCCCTTTGCGAGGGCCGCGAGCTTGGCGATCATCCCGCCGTCGGTCTTGACATCGGTCGTGTCCACGTCGAACGGGGACACATAGACGACGTCCGCGTGAACCTGCGACTGCGTGCGAGCCGCCGGCGCGGCGGTCATGGCCGTGGTCGCGGTCGACGCACAGCCGGTCATCGCGAGCGCGCTGGCGATCAGCGCGACACTGGTCAGACGTTTGGCATGTGCGGAAAGGGTGTGAAGGGAACTGAACATGTCGATCTCCGGGGCCTGGATGAAGTTGTCGATACGGTCGCAGCATTCAGGAACGCGAACGATCGGAAGCGGGGCGTGATCGCTGGCGAGGGAGAGGTTTCATGCCGTTGCGCAACACGCAGGCGCAAGTATGCGGAGGTCGAGGGTGATGCGCCACGCAGGAATGATGTCGGCGTATGTCACGCGCCGGAGCGTGTGGACAAGCCAGGCGGTCAGGTCGCCGGGCAGGCAGGCCGGCAGACGGGCAGTCAGGCCGAAAGCGATCTTCGCGCCGTCACGGACGGCTCGAGCGGCAGCGCAACGACGGCCTCCAGGCCGCCGCCATCGCGGTCGCGAAACGTCAGCGAACCGCCGTGCAGGCGGGCGATCCGTTCGACGATCGCAAGCCCGAGCCCCGTGCCGCCCGCATGGCTGCGCGCGTTTGCACCGCGGCTGAACGGCGCCTTGAGCCGCTCGAGTTCCGCCGCACGGATGCCGTTGCCGCGATCGCCGACGACCGCATACGCGACGCCGTGCTCGGTCCAGGTCTGCACGCCCAGCCCGGTACGACCGTACACGACCGCGTTCTGCATCAGGTTCATCAGCAGCCGCATCACGCTGATCGGGCGGAACGCGAACGCGGGTACGTCGCCTTCGTCGAATTCGAATTCGTGACCGAGCCCCGCGAAATCCGCGACAAGCTGGCCGATCAACGCATTCAGGTCGCCGGGCTGCGGTGTTTCTCGCTCGCCGCTGCCCGCGTAGTCCATGAATTGCTGGAGGATCGTATCGATCTGGTCGAGATAATGCTCGGCCGATGCAGTGAGTGCGTCGTGCGTGCCGCGCGGCAGCGCCATCGCGATCGCCAGGCGCAGCTTGGTCAGCGGCGTGCGGATGTCGTGCGACACGCCGGCCAGCATCAGCGAGCGGGTCGCTTCGGCCTGCTGCAGCGCATCGGCCATCCGGTTGAATGCGCGGCTCACGTCGGCGATTTCGGTCGGGCCGTCGGTCGGCAGCGGCGGCGGGCGCTCGCCTGCGCTGACGCGCTGCGCCGCCCGCGCCAGCGCGTCGAGCGGCCGGTTCAGGTGGAGCTGGATCAGGTAGCCGGTCAACGCCGCCAGCAGCGCCAGCCCGACCGACAGCACGAGGGCGGTCGTAATGCCGCTCGCCTGCGCGTCGGCGGCCATCGGCAGCGGTACCCAGACCGGCGAGCCGGCCGCATGCAACCGGATCCACAGGCGTTCGTCGTCACCCGATTGCCAGCGCGCCGGCAGGTCGGGCGGCAGATGGCGTTCGAGCGCCTGCATGAACACGTCGCGCTGCCAGGTGCGGAAGAAGGCCGCCAGGTTCGGCGCATGCGGCGGCGCGGCGGGCGGCGGCGAGGCCTGGCCGCCGAACTGCGCGGCCACCGTGCGGCCGGCGTCGGGCGGCATGCCGGCCAGCGTACGGTCGAGCAATTGCACGTAGTCGGAAAAGATGATCGATGCCCGCTCGATGCGCGGACGCTGCACGTAGTGCAGCAACACACCGAGCGAACAGGCGAGCGACAGGGCGACGAGCGCCACCAGCAGCGCGATGTTGCGCGCGAGCAGCGAGCGCGGCAGCGGGATGCGCATCACGCTTCGACGCCGGCCACCAGCATGTAGCCGATGCCCCAGACCGTCTTGATGAAGCGCGGCTTGCCGGGATCGTCCTCGACGATCTGGCGCAGCCGCAGGATCTGCACGTCGACGCTGCGGTCGAGTGCGGCGTGGTCGCGGCCGCGTGCGCGGGCGAGCAGGTTCTCGCGGCTCACCGCGCGGTTCGGCGACGAGCCGAGCGCGTGCAACAGCAGCATCTGCGCCGAATGGATCTCGACGGGCACGCCGTCTCGCATCAGCGTCTGCTGGCCGACGTCGAACGTGAATGCGCCGAAGCGCAACTGCTGCGACGTGACGGTCGGCTCGCCGGCCGCCATCTTCTGCCGCCGCAGCAGCGCACGGATGCGGGCCACGAGTTCGTCGGGGAGAAACGGTTTCGCCAGATAGTCGTCGGCGCCCGTCTCGAGGCCGACAACCTTGTCCGCAGCGTCGCCTTTCGCGGTGAGCATCAGGATCGGCAGCGTCTGGCCTTCGGCGCGCAGGCGCCGGCACACGCTCAGGCCGTCCTCGGGCTCCATCATCAGATCGAGCACCAGCAGGTCGTACGGTTCGCGCTGCAGCAGGCGATCGAGGCGCTTGCCGTCGGCGACCGCGCGAACCTGAAAGCCGTGGCCGGTCAGGAAGCGCTGCAGCATGTTGCGCAATTCGGCTTCATCGTCGAGCACGACGATCCTGCAGGACTGTTCCATCGACTGCCTCCCGGTGCGTGCGGTGCGGCCGGACTCGTGTCCGCGATCAGCGGGCCGCCATGCGCTGGCGCATGAACCCGGCGAGCTGCGCGAGCGTGACGTAGCCGTTGTGCTGCACGTCGATCTCGTCGAAATGCTGCGCCACCATCGGCATGCCCGCAGCGGCCTGCTCGCGGGTGAGCTTGCCGTCGTGCGTCGTGTTCGCGTTGGCGAAGCGGGTCTGCAACTGCATCAGCGCATGCTCGGCGCGTGCGCCGCCGGCCGCCGCGCCCGGCGGCATCTGCTGGGCCGACGCTGCTGCTGAGACGATACACAAAACGACGGCGGCAATCATCTTCTTGATGGACTTCATGGGGTTTCTCCTTGCGTGGCCGACGGTCTGCGCCGGCCGGGTGGTTGATGAAACTGGAACGGATGAAAAGCGAAACGAATCGATGAAGCGTGGCGGGGCGACGCCGGATCACGCCCAGTGCGCGGGCACCCAGACGCGGCCGGCCCAGTGGGCGGGCACCCACACGACGGCGCGCGGCGGATGCGCGACATACACCGCGCGCGGGGCGACGTACACGGCGCGCGGCAGCGGCGGCGCGAGATACAGGACCTTCGGCGGCGGCGGGGCAACGTAGACGATGCGCGGTGCAGGGGCGACCACGACGGCCTTCGGCGGCGCAACATGCACGACTTTCGGCGGCGGGGGCGTGACGACGACGGCAGCCGGCGCGGGCGGCGGTGCCGCGACGACGACAGCGGCCGGCGCAGGTGCGGGTGCGGCAACGGCGACCGTGGCGTTGGCCGCTGGAGCCGTCACGACCACGGCGGCCGGCGGGGACGGCACGACCGGCACCACCGGCACGGGTACAGGCACGGGAACCGGCACCGTCCCGCCGGCCACGACCACCGCGCCGCCTGCCGCCGTGCTGCCGTGAATCACCGTCGAGCCGCCGGTCGAGACCGTGCCGCCGTGTACGACCGTCGAGCCGCCCGACGTCGTCACGACGCCCGGCGCCACGCGCGTCGCGCTGCCGGAATGCGTGACGCTGCCGCCATCCGTGCCGGTCACGGTGCCCGAGCGCGAGCAGGTCGAGCCCGCGCAATTCGTCGATGCGGTGTGGCTGGCCGTGTTGCCGCCCGAGCCGGTGATCGTGCCGCTCGACGAGTATTGGCCCGGGCCGTTGCGCGTCACGCTGCCCGACGTCGACGCGCTGCGGCCGTCCGAGCCAGTCAGCGAACCGGTATGCGAGCAGGTGCCGCCCGCGCAGCTCGTGTCGCCGCTGTGCTCGACCGAGCGCCCGTTCGGGCCGACGGCCGTGCCGCTGTTCGAGAACTGGCCCGGCGCGGTGCGCGTGACGGTGCCGGTATTGGTTGCGATGCCGCCGCCGGGGCCGATCACGCCGCCCGCATGCGAGCAGCTGCCGCCGCCGCACGAGCCGGCGTGCGCGCCGCTGAAGGTGCCGTGCGGCGTGTAGGCGGTGCCGTGGCCGGACCAGCCGGCGAAGGCCGGTGCGCTGGCGAGCGTGGCGAGTGCGGCGGCGGTGACGAGGAAGCGGGTTTTCATCGGGTGTCCTTGCGGTTCGTTGCGGTGCACGCAGTGGCGTGGCGACGGGACGAACTTTAGGACGGCGACGCGTGTTCGTCGCGTCATGAAAGATGTCGCGGTGTTACACGTGACGTGCCGTATTTCGGTACGACGAATGCGGGCGCCGGCCGCGCCGGTCGCGGGCATGCGTTGCAGGGAAAGGCTGGGCGCGACGAGAAGGGGGCGTGAAGCAATCCCGGTCGGCGTATGTCGTGCGTGGCCCGAGCAGGTGTCGCGGTGACATGCGGCGACACATTTACCGACCGATTCAGGCAGGCGCTGCGTCGTGACACGCTTCGCGACACACCTATTGATATGGACAGCACGCGATGCCCGGGGCCGGAACCCGCTGCGACAGGGCTGTAGCCGACGCGGCATGCTGTCCGGTGAAGGGCGAATGGACGAACGCCCGATCGTCAACGGCAATATCCCCGGGTCGCTCAGCCGTGCCGTTTCGTCGTTTCGTCGATACCTGTCCCGCACACCACCGACCGGCTTCACCACGACATACGGCGACACAGTTTCCGTCGCCCATGCACGCGCCGGGCAACCCGCGACCCGACCGCCAATCCCCACGCACGCGCGGTCGCGGCTCATCGAGCGAGCGCATTGCTGCGCGACATACGGCGACATATTTCCCGCGTGGTCTTTCCGTTCCGCGCCCACTACAGTGCGTTCCATTCGACGCGACGGCAGCACGTGCTGCCCATGACGCGTCCGACTCAACCGAAGGAAAGACCCATCATGCTCACCACCACCGGCAAGCTCGCGTACTACGTCACACTTCTCATCGTCGCCGTCTCGCTCGTCGAGGCGGCCGTGCTCACCTGGCGCCGCAGCCGTCAGCCCGAACCGTTCGACTGGAACGAGGTCTGGCTGTCGCTGGCCGATCTCGCGGGCCGCAAGCTGCTCGCGCTGGTGCCGCTGTCGCTCGCCACACCCCTGTTCGATTTCGCGTGGGCGCACCGGCTCTTCACGATCCCGGTCCACAGCGTCGCGCTCGGGCTGCTCGTGTTCGTCGGCCAGGAGTTCTGCTACTACTGGTATCACCGCGCGTCGCATCGTGTGCGTTTCTTCTGGTCGACGCATGCGGTGCATCATTCGCCGAATCAGTTGACGCTGTCGTCCGCATTTCGCCTCGGCTGGACCGGCAAGATCGCCGGCGCCGCGATGTTCTTCACGCCGCTCGTGTGGCTCGGCGTGCGTCCTGAAGCCGTGCTCGCGATCCTGTCGTTCAACCTGATGTACCAGTTCTGGCTGCACAACACGTGGATGCCGAAGCTCGGCTGGCTCGAATACGTGTTCAATACACCGTCCGCGCATCGCGTGCACCATGCGTCGAATCTCGACTACCTCGATGCGAACTACGGCGGCGTGCTGATCGTGTTCGACCGGCTGTTCGGCACCTATGTCGCCGAGCGTGCCGACGAACCGTGCCGCTACGGCCTCGTCACGCCGACGCGCTCGCGCAATCCGTTCGTCGTCGAACTCGAGCACTGGGCGAGCCTCGCCCGCGACGTCGCGACGGCCCGCGACGTATGGACCGCGATCCGTTTCGTGATGCTGCCGCCGGGCTGGCGGCCGGGCAACCTGGGCGAAACGACGGAGGAACTGCGCCGCCGCAGCCTCGTCGCCGTGCGCACGGATGCGTGAACGGCGCTACGCTGTCGGAACTTCGTCAAACCACTCTCGATCCAGGAGAACTCATCGATGGAACACGACCTGAAAGGCAAGGCAGTCGCGATCACCGGCGGATTCGGTCATCTGGGCGTCGCAACGGCCGCGTGGCTCGGCGAGCGCGGCGCACGCGTCGCGCTGATCGGCCGCGGCGCGGCCCCCGATGCCCAGGCGCTGCCCGGCGTACCGGCCGAAGCATTGCGCATCGGCGGCATCGATCTCGTCGATCCGCAGGCTGCGGCGCGGGCGCTCGAATCGGTCAACCGCGAATTCGGCCGGGTCGACGCACTGCTGAACGTCGCCGGCGCATTCGTGTGGCAGACGATTGCCGACGGCGATGCCGCCACGTGGGACCGCATGTACGATCTGAACGTGAAGACGGCGCTGAACGCGTCGAAGGCCGCGCTGCCGTATTTGCTGGCGAGCCCGGCCGGCCGCGTCGTCAACATCGGCGCGGGCGCGGCGTTCAAGGCGGGCGCGGGCATGGGTGCCTATGCGGCCGCGAAGGCCGGCGTCGCGCGACTCACCGAGGCGCTGGCAGCCGAACTGCTCGATCGCGGCGTGACCGTGAACGCGGTCCTGCCGAGCATCATCGATACGCCGCCGAACCGCGCGGACATGCCCGACGCGGATTTCACGCGCTGGGTGAGGCCCGAGCAGATCGCCGCGACGATCGGGTTCCTGCTGTCGGCCGATGCGCAGGCGATCACCGGTGCATCGATTCCGGTGAGCGGCCGCGTGGCGTAGCGCGCCGGGAAGGGGTTCGCGCGGCGGCCGTGCGTACAATGTCGCACGCGGATTGCGCGACCCGAACCCGAGACCATGAATCAGCCCACTATCCTGATCGTCGAAGATGAACAGGCGATCGCGGACACGATCGTCTATGCCCTCGGCACCGACGGCATGCAGACCGTCCACTGCACGCTCGGGCAGGCGGCGCTCGACCGCCTGCGCGATACGCGCTTCGATCTGATCGTGCTCGACGTCGGCCTGCCGGACCTCAGCGGTTTCGAAGTGTGCCGGCGGCTACGCACCTTCACCGATATTCCGGTGATCTTCCTGACCGCGCGGCACGACGAGATCGACCGGATCGTCGGGCTCGAGATCGGCGCCGACGATTACGTGGTCAAGCCGTTTTCGCCGCGCGAGCTGGCGGCGCGGGTGCGCGTGATCCTGCGCCGCTTCTACCGGACGGTGGCGCCGGAACCGGCACCCGCGCCCGCACCCGCACCCGCACCCGCACCCGCACCCGCACCCGCACCCGCACCCGCAGCGACGCCGGCCGCCGCGCCGGGTTTCACGCTCGACACCGACGGCGCGCGCGTATCGTGGCTCGGCCACGCGCTGGACCTCACGCGCTACGAATTCGGCCTGCTGGCGCTGCTGGTGCAGCATCCGGGGCGCATCTATTCGCGCGAGCAGTTGATGGACCTCGTCTGGCACGAGGCGCTCGATTCGGCCGACCGCACGGTCGACACGCACATCAAGACGCTGCGCGCCAAGCTGCGCGCGATCGATTCCGAGCGCGACCCGATCCGCACGCATCGCGGGATGGGTTATTCGCTGCAACCGTAACGACCGGCACCGCCCATGCATATCGGCCTGCGCATCTTCTTCGGATTTTTCCTGATCGTCGGCCTGGCCGCGCTGATCACGCTGCGCGTGTTCGTGCAGGAGGTGAAGCCCGGCGTGCGCGAAGCGATGGAGGACACGCTCGTCGACACCGCGCAGGTGCTGGCGACGCTGGCCGCCGACGACATGGCGAACGGGCATATCGCCGACGGCGCGTTCGCGCGGCAGCTCGGGACACTGCACGAGCGCCCGGTCAGCGCGAACGTGTGGGGCATCCAGAAGAACGCGATCGGCTATCGCCTCTACATCACCGACGCGCACGGCATCGTGCGCTACGACTCGTCCGGCAGCGCGCTCGGGCAGGACTATTCGCGCTGGAACGACGTGTACCGCACGCTGCGCGGCGAATACGGCGCGCGCAGCACGCGCAGCGATCCGAACGACGACAGCAGCACCGTGATGCACGTCGCGGCGCCGATCCGGCGCGGCAACGAGATCATCGGCGTGCTGACGATCGCGAAGCCGAACCAGACGGTCGCGCCGTTCATCGCACGCAGCCAGCGCAAGATCATGCTGTACGGTGCGTTGCTGATGGGCGGCGCGATCCTGATCGGCGTGGCGTGCACGTGGTGGCTGGTGCTCGGGCTGCGGCGCCTGCAGCGCTATGCGCGCGCGATCGCGGCCGGCGAGCGCGCGACGATGCCGCTGCAGGGCGCGAACGAGCTGGCGGAGCTCGGGCGCGCGGTGGAAAGCATGCATCAGCGGCTGGAGGACCGGCAGTACGTCGAAACCTATATCCACACGCTCACGCATGAGATGAAGAGCCCGCTGGCTGCGATCAGCGGCGCGGCCGAGCTGCTGCAGGAAGACATGCCGGTTGCGAACCGCCGGCGCTTCACCGAGAACATCCGCCGCCAGGCCGGCCGCCTCGAACAGATGATCCGCAAGCTGCTCGCGCTCGCCGAAGTCGAGCAGAAGCAGCGCCTGTCGGTGCACGAGCCGGTCGCGCTGCGGCGGGTGCTCGAACAGCTGATCGACGATATCGAGCCGCGCGCGCGGCAGCGTGGCGTGAACCTGCGGATCGACGCGAACGATGCGGCGGAACCGGCGGTCGTCGAAGGCGATCCGTTCTTGCTGCGCCAGGCGCTCGGCAACCTGCTCGACAATGCGCTGGATTTCGCGCCGCGGGGCAGCACGATCCGGATCGCGCTCGAACGGCAGCCGGCGGGCAGGGCGCACGTCGCGATCGTGCGCGTCGACGACGACGGCCCCGGCGTGCCCGACTACGCGCTGGCGCGCGTGTTCGAGCGCTTCTATTCGCTGCCGCGCCCGGACGGGCAGGATCGCAGCACGGGCCTCGGGCTGTGTTTCGTCCGCGAAGTCGCGATGCTGCACCTCGGCCAGGTCGCGCTGGCCAACCGCGCCGAAGGCGGCGCGTGCGCGACGCTCACGCTGCCGTCGGCCGGCTGAGCGCGCTTCACGTTCGCCACACATTCGCTTCACACCGGCCTCAATCGCCCTTCACCGGGCCCGCTCATGCTGACCGTATCTTCCACTCCGGTACGTGTCAGCAATGAATCGAGTCCTGTTGTTCAAGTCCGTGATCACCGCGTTTCTCGCGCTGGCGATCCTGATCCCGCTGCAGATGGTCCAGAGCATCGTGCGGGAACGCGCCGACTATCGGCAGAGTGCGCTGCAGAGCATCTGGGCGAGCTACGCGGGGCCGCAGACGGTGACCGGGCCGGTGCTCGTCGTGCATTACACGGAAGTCACGCGCGTGCGCGACGACTCGCCGGCTGGCGGCAAGACGAAGACGAGCCTGCGAAGCGAGACGAAGCGCCTGCTCGTGTTTCCGAAGACACTGAACGTCGACGGCACGTTGTCGGTCAGCGTGCGCTATCGCGGCATCCACAAGGCGCTGGTGTACGGGCTCGACAGCCGGATGACGGGCACGCTGCCGCTGCCCGACCTGAAGAAGCTGCCGCAGGCCGACGGTCACGTGAGCTTCAAGATCGACAGCGCGTACGTCACGCTCGGCATCGGCGATCTTCGCGGGCTGAAGGCGCAACCCGACCTGCGCATCGGCGGCAAGCCGCTCGACGTGGAGCAGGGCACGCGGCTGGACAGCCTGCGCCAGGGCGTGCATGCGAATGTCGATCTCGCGGCATTGATGGACGCAAACGCAGGGGCGGCGGTCGTGCCGTTCAGCGTCGGCCTGCCGCTGGCGGGGGCGGAATCGGTTGCGTTCGCGCCGGTGGGCGACCAGAACGACTTTTCGCTGAAATCGACGTGGCCGCATCCGAGCTTCGGCGGCGAGTTCCTGCCGGCCGAGCGCACGATCGATGCGCGCGGCTTCGTCAGCAACTGGCACGTGACGTCGTTCAACACGAAGGCGCGCGAGCAGGTCGCGGCCGGCAACGGTGAAGGGGCGATCGAGATGGCGTCGGTGTCGGTGATCGAACCCGTGAACGTCTATCTGCAGGCCGAACGCGCGACGAAATACGGTGCGCTGTTCGTGATGCTCACGTTCGCGAGCTTCTTCATGTACGAACTCGTGAAGCGGCTGCGCATTCACCCGATCCAGTACACGCTGGTCGGCCTGTCGCTCGCGCTGTTCTTCCTGCTGCTGCTGAGCCTGTCCGAGCACATCGCGTTCGGCTATGCGTATCTCGCGGCGAGCGGCGCATGCATCGGGCTGCTCGGCTTCTACCTGTCGTTCGTGCTGCACAGCGTGAAGCGCGGCGCGACGTTCACGGTGCTGCTCGCGATGCTGTATGCGGCGCTCTACGGGCTGTTGCTGTCCGAGGACAATGCGCTGATGCTCGGTTCGCTGCTGCTGTTCGCGATCCTCGCCGGCATCATGACGCTGACGCGCCGCGTCGACTGGTATTCGCTCGGCGCCGCGTGGCAGCCGCTGTCTGACAAGCCGGGGGCGGCGAAACCGGGGGCGCCGGCGAAGTAACTGCGCGGGTGGCGAGCAAGCGCGCCGGCCGGGAATGCTTCGGCCGGCGCGCGTTTTTGCGCGGGGCGGCCAGGTTTCATGTGTGCGCTGCCGGCCGGCGAAAGCGCGCGAGCGGAATTTCGGCGACGGCCGTGATCTCGATCAGCAGGTCGGGATGGTAGAGACGCTCGACCTGGACGGTCGTCGTCACCGGATAGGGTTCGGCGAAGTAAGCCTTGCGGATGTCGCCGGCCTGCATGAATGCGTCGATGTCGGTTGCGTAGTGGACGAGCGAGATCACGTCCTGCATCTGCCCGCCCATCGCGGCCAGTACGTCGCGGATATTGTCGAGCGTCTGGCGTACCTGGGTGCGCATGTCGCGCTGGCCGACAACCTGCCCGTCGCGGTCGAGCGCGACTTGCCCCTTCAGATGCACGATCCTTCCGTCGCCCTGGATCACGGCCATCGAGAACGCGCCGAACGGCGCCCAGACTTCCGGTGGATTCACGGCTTCGGCCATCGCGCAGCTCCGGTGGGGCGGGAACGGGGCGGCCGCAACGGAGCGCTGCGTTCGCCATCGCGACATTATGGAGGGTTCATCGTCGACCCGGCCGGCCTGCTGAAAGCGGCGATGGCCCGGATCGCCCTATACTGACCATTCCACATCACCGGACCACGCCGTGCCGAACCAAGTTTCCGGGGATCCGTCCGTCGACGATCCCCGTCCGACCCCACCTGAACAACCCGAACTGGAAGACTGCTGCAACAGCGGCTGTTCGCCGTGCGTTTTCGACCTCTACGACGAAGCACTCGCGCGCTATCGCGTCGAGCTGGCCGAATGGGAGGCGCGGCAAGCAGAGCGCAAGCAGCCCCATTGAACCGGGTGCCGGCGCGAGCCTGCGCCGTTGACGATTCGATTCGGCTTCTGCCGACGCTGCCATCCCTGTCCGGCTACGCGCCCGCATGCAGCCGCCGGTGCAGCGGCCCGAGCGCCGTCGACAGTGCGATGCACGCCACCAACACGACCGTCAGCGTGAACATCGACGTCCTGAACCCCTGCACGTAGTCGAGCGCGGCCGGATGCACGCCGAGCCGCGCGAAGAACACGCCGCCGATCGTCGCGGCGCCGACGGCCGCGCCGATCTGCAGCATCGCGCTGACCATTCCTGACGCGACGCCCGCGCGGGCCGCATCGACTTCCGCGAGCACGATGCGCACGACCGACGGCAATACGAGTCCTTGACCGATCCCGATCGCCGCGATGCCCGCATAAAAACCGGGCCCCGGCGCGCCTGCGCGGGCGAGCGCGGCGGCGGCCGTGACGCCGGCCGCGAGCATCACGAAGCCGAGCGTGAGCACGCGATACCCGCCGAACCGGGCGACCAGGCGCGGCATCAGCAGCGGGCTCGCGAGGAAGCCGAGCCCGAGCGGCAGGATCGCGAACCCGGACGCGAGCGGCGACCAGTTCAGGCAGCCCTGCAGATAGATCCCGTAGCTCAGGAAGAATGCGCTCAGCATGTAGAACAGGAATGCGAGCACGAGCCCGAGCGCGACGACCGGGTTGCGGAACAGGCGCACGTCGAGCAGCGGATCGCGGCCACCGGCGAGCCGGCGCGATTCGACCGCCAGCAGCGCGCCGAGCATCGGCAGCGCGCCGACGAGGCACGCGATCATCCACAGCGGCCAGCCGGCCTCGCGGCCGTGCGTGAGCGGATACACGAGCATCAGCAGGAACAGCGACATCAGCACCGTGCCCGGCACGTCGATGCGCTGGCCGCGCGGCGGCCGGTTTTCCGGGATGAAGCGCCAGCTGCCGATCAGCGCCAGGATGCCGATCGGCAGATTGACGAGGAAGATCGCGCGCCAGCCGAGCCCGAACGGATGCAGGCTGATCAGCGCGCCGCCGCCGAGTTGGCCGATCACGGCCGCGAGGCCGAACGCGAATCCGTAGAAGCCCATCACGCGCACCTGTTCCTGCGGGCTGAACACGCTGCGGATCGTCGCGAGCACCTGCGGCGCGAGGATCGCGGCGAACAGGCCCTGCAGCACCCGGCCGCCGACCAGCACCGTGCCGTTGCCGGCCAGCCCGCACAGCGTCGACGCGAGCACGAAGCCGGCCATGCCGAGCATGAACATGCGCTTGCGGCCGTACAGGTCGCCGAGGCGGCCGCCCGTGATCTGCACGACCGCGCTCGCGCACGCATACGCCGACACGACGAGCTGCAATTCGGCCGGGCGCGCGCCGATGCCGTCGCGGATGGCCGGCAGCGCAAGATTCACGATGAAGTAGTCGAGCGGCGGCAGAATGGCGCCGACCAGCAGGACCACGAGCGCCCAGCCGTGATGGCTGCGCGGCGTCGCCGCGGCAGCCGCGCCGGCCGGCGCGCAGGGGGCAAGAGTGGGGTTCGTCATGGAAGCAGGATCCGAAAAATGAGGGCCGCATGCGCGATCGACGCACGCAGGCCGTTGACTCCGTATTCTGGCGATGGCCCATGATTCGGAAAAGCGGGAAAGAGTGGTAGCATCCATCGGGTTATTCGATGGATGGAGCACGACCATGCGCGGTTTCGACCTGGACCAGTTGCGTACTTTCGCGGCAGTCGCGGACGCCGGCAGCCTGACGGCCGCTGCGCCGCTGCTGCATCTGTCGCAATCGACGGTCAGCGAGCAGGTGCGCAAGCTCGAAGCGCGGGCCGGGGTGCCGCTGTTCGTGCGCAGCAAGCGCGGCGTCGAGCCGACGCCGGCCGGCACGCGGCTGCTGCAGCACGCGCGGCGTATCGTGGCGCTGAACGAGGCCGCGTTCGACGAACTGCGCGGGCAGGCGATCCAGGGCGAACTGCGCGTCGCGATCACCGACTACTTCCGCACGAATGAAGTGGCAGGCATGCTGGCGCGGCTGCGGGAGTGCTACCCCCAGCTGAGCCTGCACGTGAGCGCGATGAAGAGCGTGGAGATCGAGGCGGCGCATGCGCGGGGGCAGATCGATCTCGGCGTCGTGATGAACATGTCGAGCGGGCCGTTCCGGCCGGCGTCAGCCGATACGCGCTGGGTGCTGCGGCGCGAACCGCTGTCGTGGGTCGCGTCGCCCGCGCTCGCCGAGCAGTTGCCCGAGCCGCTGCCGCTCGTGCTGCTGCCGGACGACTGCATGATGCATCAGGTCGCCGTGCGCGCGCTCGACGAGCGGCACACGCCGTACGCGCTCGTGCACAGTGCGTCGGGCGTCGCGGGGCTGCAGTCGATGGTCGCGGCGGGGCTCGGGGTCGGCTGTCTGTGCGCATCGGCGATCGGCGACGGCCTGATGCGGCTCGGCACGAAATACCGGTTGCCGCCGTTGCCCGACGCGGTGTTTTCGCTGACGCCGCCGATGCCGGGCGAACGCGAGACCGTCACCCAGGCGCGCGAGGTGCTGTCGCGCCAATTGCTGATGTAAAACCAGGCCGCGCGACACGCGGCGGCGCGTATCCGAGCGGCGCGCCAGGGGAAGACAGGCATGAACGACGAACTGAAAAACCAGATGGCCGCCAGGCTGCAGGACGCGCTGGAACGCGTGGTCGACGAGCGTTCGCTGATCCAATTCCTGCGCATGCTCGGCCACGACTGGCACAAGGAGCGGCAGCTCGAGGCCGATGCGCCGCCGTCGCCGTACGCCCGTGCCGCGCTTGGCTGGGAAAACCGTTCGATCGGCGAGTACCTGGAAGCCATGGTCGAGTGGGCCGAGGCATCGGAGGAGGGGCTGCGCTTCTACGACGTGCCCGACAATCCCTGGCGACGCATCGCGGACATCCTGTTCTCCGGGAAAATCTACGAATAGCGCGGCGCGCGCTTGCTACTCGATGGCTTCGCCATCGGCATACGCGCGCAACCCGGTCGCCAGTGCGTCGAACACGGCCCGGCAGCGCGGGCTCGCCCGCAGGTCCTCGTGCATCACGACCCAGGTTTCCAGCCGCATCGAAGGCCCGTCCGGCAGCACGCGCACGAGCCGCGTGTCGCGTTTCGCGAGCGCCGACTGGCAGAAGCCGATCCCGTAGCCCGCGCGGATCATCGCGAGCTGCGCGAGGTTGCTGTCGGTGCGAAGCGCGAACGACTCGCGCTTCCAGAGCGGCATCCCGCGCCCCGCCGAGCGGATGAACGGCGTGACCGTATCGAAACCGATCAGCGCATGATGCGCGAGTGCGTCGACCGTCGCGGGCGCGCCGTGGTGCGCCAGGTAATCGTCGCGCGCATACAGTCCGACCTCGATTTCGCCGACGCGCCGCGCGACGAGCGCGTCCTGCGCGGGCGGCGCCATCCGGACCGCGATGTCGGCCTCGCGCTTCAGCACGTCCTGGATGCGGTCGGTCGGCACCAGTTCGATGACGAGCCCCGGATGGTCGCGCCGCAATTGCGCGAGCATCGGCGGCAGCACCTCGACGGCAATGACGTCGCTGGCCGAGATCCGCACGATGCCGCGCACGCCCGCGCCGTGGCTCGCCGCCGCGCGCTCGAACGCGGCCGCCGCGCTGCGCAGCGCTTCCGCATGACCGCGCAGCGCAAGCGCGGCCTCGGTCGGCAGCAGGCCCGACGGCGAGCGCGTGAACAGCGTCTGGCCGAACGCGGCTTCGAGCGCGGCGACGTGGCGGCCGGCCGTCGGCTGCGTAATGCCGAGCGCGCGCGCCGCGCCGGACAGCGAGCCTTCCGTCAGCACCGCGAGGAAGGTGCGGTAGCGTTCCCAGTTCAGATCGATGGTCATACATAAATGTATAGCCGATGTGCTGGGCTAGGCAATTCCTTGTTATGATCCGGCGCGCCAGAATGCGTCTCACGATGGTTCATTCAAGGAGAGCGGCAATGACGACGGACGCAGGCGGGACGCAACGGCAGGCACTCGTGCTCGGCGCGAGCGGCGGAATTGGCGGGGAAGTCGCGCGGCAGTTGCGCGATGCAGGCTGGCAGGTGCGGGCGCTCAAGCGCGGGCTCGATGCCGAGATCGTGGAGCGCGACGGCATTACGTGGCTCCGCGGCGACGCGCTGGATCGCGATGCGGTGGTCCGCGCCGCGCGCGGCTGCAGCGTGATCGTGCATGCGGTGAACCCGCCCGGATACCGGAACTGGGCCGAGCAGGTGCTGCCGATGGTCGACAACTCGATCGCGGCGGCCCGGGCCGCACAGGCGACCATCGTGCTGCCCGGTACGATCTACAACTTCGGCGCCGACGCGTTTCCGGTGCTGCGGGAAGATGCGCCGCAGCATCCGTCGACCCGCAAGGGCGCGATTCGCGTCGAAATGGAGCGGCGGCTGCAGGACGCCAGCGAGCACGGCGTGCGGGCGATCGTCGTGCGAGCCGGCGATTTCTTCGGGCCGCACCTGGGCAACAGCTGGTTCTCGCAGGGGCTGATCAAGCCCGGGCGGCCCGTCGCGGCGATCAGCGTGCCGAGCCGCGGCATCGGCCATCAATGGTCGTACGTGCCGGACGTGGCCCGCACGATGCTCGAGTTGATCGAGCGGCGCGAGACGCTGGAGCCGTTCGCGCGTTTTCACCTGGGCGGGCACTGGGACGAGGACGGCACGCAGATGGCGCTGGCCGTGCAACGGGTCGCGCAACGGCACGGGATGCGGCCGGCGCTGCGCAATTTCCCGTGGTGGATCGTCTGGGCGGCCGCGCCGTTCGTGACGACGCTGCGCGAGTTGCTCGAGATGCGTTACCTGTGGCGCGAACCGATCCGGATGGACAACGCGCGCGTCACCGCAGTGCTTGGCCGCGAGCCGGTGACGCCGCTCGATACGGCGGTGGAGGCGACGCTGGCCGGGCTCGGGTGTCTCAAGTGAGCCAGGGCCCGTGCCACGGTCATGGCCGGGCACGGGCAAGCATCATCGCGCAGTGAAGAACCCGCGGGACAACAATTCTCCACATACCCGGGCGCGTCCGATGAGCATCATGTCGGTCAATACCGACAATGCGAAAACGGGGGTGCGATGTTGTATTTCGGACGGAAAGTGTGGGTTGCAGCGGCCATTATTTCCACATTGAGCGGTTGCACCGACCTGGCCGGCGTTCTGTATTGCGACAACTCACAGTTCAATTTTCCTGACTACCACTGTTTTCAACCCTATCGGTAGGCACAGGCGCAGCGACTGAAACCCTCCGCGCCTGCGTGCCGTGCGGTTTTTCGCTGCCCGTCACGCCACGACCGGCAACACCTCGACCGCATACCGGTGCCGCAGGCTGCGCCCGAGCACCGGATCGTGCAGTTCCATCTCGAACGCATCGCCGTCGCCCATGGCCGCGATCGCGCCGTGCACGGCGACCGTACCGCCATACATCGCGCAGCGCGCGGGCATCGTGCGGCGGTCGTCAAAACGCTGCCACAGCACGTCCGGTGCGAGCAGCCCACTCACCGCACCGTGCTGGTACGCGATCCGTTCGCCGTTGCGTGCAATCAGCCACGACCGCATCTCGATCGCGTCCCAGTGATCGGCGACGTCCGCATAACGCCATGCGTCGCGTCCGAGTGGTTTCGCACAGACCTGCTTCGATACCGCGACGCCGTACGCCTCGACTTCGCGATCCGTATGATCGGAGCCGACCGTGACCAGCGTGCCGGCCGGGCTGTCGACCAGCACGCATTCGATCTCGCCGCCCGAGCGCGCACCGAGCACGCCGATCGACGGCGCCTGCGTGAGCAGGGCGGGCGCCACGCGGTAGAAGCACGGCGTGGTCGACGGCGGCGCGACGCCGAGTGCCGCGAGTTCGTCGATATGCGCCTGGATCGCGGCCGGGTCGCGGCCGGCCCAGCCGGCAATCACGACGCGCTCGATGTCGACGTCGGCGGCGGCCGGCGCGCCTTGCAGGGGAATCACGTTGAACGACAGGGTTGGCATGCGGATATCCGTTTGAAGTGCGAAGGAATGAACCGGCTGGCGGAGACGCTCAATCCTCGAGCGGCCGGTGTGCGGTCTCGCGCGCGGCGAGCAGCGCGATCGACGTGACGACGAGCGCGGCGGTGACGTACAGCGATACCGCCGTCGTCGTGCCCGTCTGCCGGAACAGCGCGGCGATCACGAGCGGCGCGAAGCCGCCGCCGACGATCCCCGCGAGCGTGTACGCGAGCGACGAGCCGGCATAGCGCACGCGGGTCGGGAACTGTTCGGTCACGAACGCGCCCTGCGGGCCGTACATCACCGCGTGGATCACGAGGCCGATCGCCACGGCCGCGACGATCGCGGCGGGGCGCGCCGAATCGAGCATCGCGAAGAACGCGAACGCCCACACGATGCCGGCCATTGCGCCGGCGAGATACACGGGCCGGCGGCCGAAGCGGTCCGACAGCGCGCCGAAGAGCGGCACGGCGAGCGCATTGCAGGCCGTGCCGATCATCACGGCCGTCAGTGCGACGGGGCGCGACAGGTGCAGCACGGTCGTCACGTAGGTCAGCGTGAACACGACGATCAGCGCATACAGCACGTCCGAGCCGATCCGCGAGCCGCCCGCGATGAGCAGGCGCTTCCAGTGATACTTCAGTACATCGGCGACGGGTACTTCGGCGGTCGCGTGCGATTCGGCAAGCTGCTCGAACTGCGGCGTTTCGTCGACGCCGCGCCGCAGCCAGAAGCCGAACACGACGAGCAGCGCGCTGGCCGCGAACGGCACGCGCCAGCCCCACGACAGGAAGTTGTCGGACGTGGTCGACAGCGTCACGAGCGCGATGCAGCCGGTGCCGAGCAGCGTGCCGAACGACGGGCCGATCTGCGTCCACGACGCGGACAGCCCGCGTCGCTTCTGGTCGCCGTGTTCGACCGACAGCAGCACCGCGCCGGCCCATTCTCCGCCGAGCGCGACGCCTTGCACGAAACGCAGCGCGACGAGCAGGATCGGGCTCAGGATGCCGGCCTGCGCATAGGTCGGCAGCGCACCCATCAGCGCGGTCGTCACGCCCATCAGCACGAGCGTGAGCATCAGCACCGCGCGGCGGCCGATGCGGTCGCCGAGGTTGCCGAACACGAAACCGCCGAGCGGGCGCGACACGTAGCCGACTGCATAGGTCGAGAACGCGAGGATCGTGCCGGCCAGCGGATCGACCGACGGGAAGAACAGGTGGTTGAAAACGAGCGCGGCGAGTGTGTTGTAGATCGTGAAGTCGTACCACTCGAGCGACGTGCCGATCATGCTCGCGGTCGCGAGTCGGCTAGTGCGGACGCGGCGTGGCGCGTGGGCGGCGGGCTGGGCGAGAGTGCTCATGGTATCGGGCAGGTCGTGACGGATGACGGGGGGAAATCGCGGGGCCGGCGTGTCGGCCGCGTGTGAATGCGGCACGGCGGGCGCCGGCGTTCGGCGCTCGACGTTCAAGCAGGCAATGCGGCAGCGGTAGCCGGGTCGGCCTGGGGCGCGCGGTGCGCAACCTGCAGCGGCGCGGCGGCGCGCCACAGCAGGTCGAACGTGCGGACGTCGTCATGCCCGGCGAGCGCGATGGCCACGCGGCGCGTGGCCGCTGCGTCGCTGCCTTCGATCAGCACGAGCGCATCGGCGGCGGGGCGGGCGGCCGCATCGGCGCCGATCGGCGCGGACAGGTCAGGCGCGGTGCGGAACAGCCGCGCGGCGTGGATGCCCGGTTCGCGCAGGGCGTCGTCGAGGTGCCGGCGCAGGTGCGGCACGTCGATGCGGTCCGGCGGCAGCACGAACAGCGCGAGATGCGCGCCTTCGCCGTCGCCGGCCTCGATCGTCAGTTCGCCGACGCGCCGCTGCGTGCCCGTCATGCGTTCGAAGTTCGCGAGCGACCATGCGGTCTGCTGCGTGAACGCGCGCCGGTACGCATCGCCGTGGAACACGTCGAGCGCATCCGTCACGTACAGCGCGAGGTACTTGCGCGGGCCGCCGTCGGTCGCGCGAAAGCGCCGCGCATGCGTGAAGCCGGGAATCGCGACACGTTCCTGCATGTGTTCGCGGTCGTACCACGCGTTGAAATCGGCTTCGTGCGCGGGGTCGATATCCGTCCAGACGCAAAGCTGGCCGTGCGGAAGGGAAAGGCGGGTCATCGCGGGGTCCTCGTGACGGGGTGTGTCAGGAACCGCAGTGTCCCGAAGACGGGCCGCACCCGTCCAACAAGAAAACAAATTCGCGGTGAACAGGTTTTCTTATGAGCGGCGCGGGCGGCGTTTCGCGGCGGGAGGGGCGGGCGGCGCGGCTTGCTTCGTGCGTGTCGTTTTCGCCGGCGCATTCGTCTTCGTTCTGGTCGCCTTGCGTGTGGGCGTTGTGTCGATGCGTTCGGGCGCAGCCGGCTTCGCATGGCTGGCCGCGGCGGCCATTGCGCGCGCGACTTCGCTCGCGAGTTCGGCGATGCGCGCCGCTACGGGCAGCCCCTGGCTGCGGTACGTTGCGACGAGCGGCAGTGCGGGGAATTCGGGCTCGACGTCGAGCAGTTCGAGCGCGCCTTCGTGCAGCTCGCGCCCGATGATCGCGGGCGGCAGCGCGGCCACGCCGAAGCCGTCGGCGACGAGGCGGATCATCGCGGCGACCGACGTGATGCAGTTGATGCTGGCCGGCCGCTCGACGGCCGCGAACAGGCGTTCGATCGTCGCGTGCGGACCCGAGTGGCGCGAGAAGCTGATGATCGGAAACTCGGCCAGGCGCGCGACGTCGAGCGGCTGGCCGCCGAGCCCGAGGCGCGGGCTCGCGGCCCAGCGCACCGGGAATTCGCACAGCGGCAGGTTCGTGAAGTCGGGGCCCGGCACCGGGTCGGTCTGCATGATCAGGTCGACGCCGTCGGTGCTGAGCAGGCGGATCAGATGCAGCGTCGTGTCGCTCGTGATCTCGACGTCGAGGCGCGGATAGCGCTCGCGCAGTTGCGCCATCAACGCCGGAAACCAGCTGTGCACGATCGATTCGATCACGCCGATCCGGATCAGGCCCGCGTCGCTCGCCGCGTCGATGTCGCGGCGCATTTCGCCGTCGAGCCGCACGATCCGCTCTGCATACGCGAGCATGCGCCGGCCCGCGGGCGTCAGGGTGGCCGAGCGCGTGTTGCGGTCGAACAGGCGTACGTCGAACGCCTCCTCGAGCGACGCGATGCGGCTCGACACGGCGGCCTGTGTCGTGTGCAGCTTTTCGGCCGTGAGCCGGAAGTTTTCCAGCTTCGCGAGCCAGACGAAGGTTTCAAGAAACCGGATGTTCATCGAAGTCCGAACTGTGAGGCGGCGCCGGGAGGGCGGCGGGATCGGTCGATGGTAGCGGATTTCCGGGGCGGCAAACGAGCGGGCGGCGCGGCGCGTGTGTCGTGGCGGGTACGGGTATCTGTACTGGTACCGGCGGCCCGGTGCCGGCACGCTGCCCGCCACGATGTGCCACGCGGGCGGCGTGCCCGCTTGCGTCAAAGCGGGTCGAACGCGAGCGTCGGCACGTCGACGACCATTGCGCCACCGTCGGCGACGAGCGTTGCTCCCGTGACGAACGACGCGTCCGGCGACGCAAGGAACGCGCAGACGGCCGCGATTTCGTCCGGTTCGGCCGCGCGCCGCAGCGGCACGTCGGCGCTGACGCGTGCGTACGCGCCGTCGAGCGAGTCGCCGTGCGCGGCCATCAGCGGTTCCATTTCCGCGTCGGCCATCGGTGTGCGGACCCAGCCCGGGCACACGGCGTTCGCGCGCACGCCGTGCGGGCCGTAGTCGCGTGCCAGCGACCGCGCGAGCCCGAGCAGCGCGTGCTTGCCGACCGTGTAGCCGCACACGCCGGGCCCGGCCGCGAGCGCCGCGATCGACGCGACCAGCACGATGTTGCCGCGCTGCGCGATCAGGTCGGGCAGGCACGCACGCGCGCTGACGAACGCCGTGTCGAGGTTCGCGTGCATCGCGTTTCGCCACTGCGTGTCGTCGGTTTCGTCCGCGCGGCCGATGCCGTGGCCGCCCGCACACGCGACGAGCGCGTCGACGCGGCCGAAGCGTTCGGCGATGCGCGGCAGGAAGCCGGCCCAGTCGGCCGTGCTCGCGGCGTCGCCTGCGAGCGCGAGGCCGCCCGTCTCGGCGGCCAGTGCGTCGAGCGGCGCCTGACGGCGCCCGATCAGCACGACGCGGTCGCCGCGGCGGGCGAAGCGGCGCGCGCATGCGGCGCCGATGCCGGTGCCCGCGCCGGTGATCGCGATCGTGCGGGGTTGCGGGTGCGTCATGTCGTTCTCCGGTAAGGGGTGGGTTCCGGTCACTTTAGGCGGCGCCGGCGTACGCCGGTATCCGCCGAAAGGATGAACGAGGGTCGTCCGGACGGCCGTGGCCCATTTTGCAAAGGCTGACGATGTGCGGCGCCGAATCGCTCTATCCTCCACATTTTTGCGATAAGTCGCGAAAGCCCGGCAAAATAGCGCGGGCGTGCGCACGCATCGACGCACGGCGCGTCGGCCGGCCGATTCCGTCGTGCGAGCGGAGCGGCAGGCCGGCAGGATCGGCGCGAGCATGCGCCCGAGGCACAGGTATCGGGTCCGCCGATGGAGCGCGCCGCCGCGGCGTATCGCCCGGTTGTGCGCTGGCGCGACCGGACCATCGACAAGAACAGGGAGGGCCCGGCAATGAGGCTGGACGACGAAAGAGAAAGCATGAACGTCGAGGATCGCCGCGGCGCCGGCGGCTTCGGCGGCGGGCGCGGCGCGACGATCGGCATCGGCACGATCGTGGTCGCGCTGGCCGCGTCGTATTTCTTCGGGATCGACCCGCGCGTGGTGCTCGAAGGCGCGTCGGCGCTGCAGGGTCGCCAGCAGCAGGCGCAGCCGGCGCCGGAGCAGCGCCAGGGCGTGCCGGCGCAGCGCCAGGGCGCGCCGGCGAACGATCCGGGCGCGGTGTTCACGCGCAAGGTGCTCGGCAATATCGAGCGCACGTGGACGGGCGTGTTCAATACGCAGCTGCATGCGCAGTACGAGCCGCCGAAGCTCGTGATGTTCACGAACTCGACGCCGACCGCCTGCGGCACGGGCCAGACGGCGATGGGGCCGTTCTACTGTCCGGCCGACCGCAAGGTCTATATCGATCTCGGTTTCTACGACGAATTGCGCAAGCGTTTCGGCGCGGGCGGCGATTTCGCGCAGGCCTACGTGATCGCGCACGAAGTCGGCCATCACGTGCAGAACCTGCTCGGCATTTCCGACAAGGTCGACGCCGCGCGGCGGCGGTCGAGCCAGGCGCGCTCGAACGCGCTGTCGGTGCGGATGGAACTGCAGGCCGACTGCTTCGCCGGCGTGTGGGCAAACAACGCGCAGCACGCGAACCAGCGGCTGATGGAACCGGGCGATTTCGAGCAGGGCTTGAAGGCGGCGGCCGCGATCGGCGACGATCGCCTGCAGCAGCAGGGGCAGGGCTACGTCGTACCGGAGAGCTTCACGCACGGCACCAGCGATCAGCGCGTGTACTGGCTGCGGCGCGGGATGGAGTCGGGCGAGCTGAG
Source organism: Burkholderia arboris (assembly GCF_902499125.1). Taxonomy (GTDB): domain Bacteria; phylum Pseudomonadota; class Gammaproteobacteria; order Burkholderiales; family Burkholderiaceae; genus Burkholderia; species Burkholderia arboris. Next base: position 469,157 of record NZ_CABVPX010000001.1, on the reverse strand, counting down.
CGCCTGCGACACGTTCGCCGCGAACGCACGCTGAAACAGGGCGCGCCCCGTCTCGCGCGCCCGCATCGTCCCGGCTGGACCCGTCATCCCGGCCGAACCGGGACGATTTGCCGATTTGTGCTCACCGGCGCGTTTCGGCGCCGGTAGGCTGGCCCGAACCTCGCAAATCGATCCGTTCGCCCGCCAGCCGACTCCATCATGCCGACCCCCTCCGTTCCCGCCGACCAGGACGCCGCCGACTGGCAGCGCGCGCTGCGCGCCTGCGTGGCGGCGTTCGACGCGTTCGCGAGCCCGTCCGCGATCGTGTTCTACCGGCTCGACCAGAGCGGCGAACCGGCCGATTTCGAGCTGTTCGGGATGCCGGAATCGATGCACCGCACCTATGTCGCGCGCTACCGGATGCTCGATCCGCTGCACCCGTCGCGTTGCGCGGCAGGCGAATGCGCGGTCGTCACGCTCGCGTCCCAATTGCCTGACGAAAGACGCGATGCGTCCGCGTACTGGACCCGTTTCCTGCGGCGGCACGACGTGGCCGACGTCGTCGAAATCTGGCTGCGCGACGCGGGCCGCACGATCGGCGCGTTCTCGCTGCTGCGTTTCGGGACGGGGGACGCGGACGGCAACTGCACGGCGGGCCGGTTCGCGCCCGGCGAAATCGATGCGCTCGCGCGGCTGCAGCCGGTGGCCGAAGCCGCATTGAGCCCGCTGCTGCGCGCGCGGCGCGGGATCCACCGGATCGGCTGCGAAGAGCGTTTGACCTATCGCGAGGAGCAGATCGCCCGCCTCGTGCGCGACGGCCGCTCGAACAAGGAGATCGCACGCGATCTCGCGCTCGGGCAGCCGACGATCAAGACCCACCTGATGCGCATGTATCGCAAGCTCGGCGTGTCGAACCGCACCGAACTGGTCGGGGCGTTGTTCCTTTGATCCGACGGATCGTCGAGACGGTCGGCCGGACCGCCCGATGGAATTCGACCGCGACCTCGGCGCAAGCTTCTGCCGGTTCACCTTGGGAAGCGCCAGGGAAAACGAGCGGGTCGGGAATGCGGCGCCGCATGTCCGTCAGCTGCTGGCCGCGCCGTGCCCGTCGTCGCTCTGCCAGCCGGCCTGCGAGATCGTGAAGTACCATGCGCGATCGTCGTTTCGATAACAATCAAAGGGCCGGGAACATGGACGTCGCGATCATTGCCGTTTCGCTCGTGGTCATCGCGTTGAGCATTGCGCTGCCGATTTTCATCGTCGGGACCGTGCGAAGCGGGACGTACGATTCGCTGTACTTCCTGATCCCGCTGACGCTCGGCATTTACTGGCTGGATTACCAGGCATACGACTTCCTTGCATCGATGGCGCACGGTTTCAGAAACTAGCCATTCAACGACCGGACTGACAGTCCGGTATCTGAGCAGCAGTTGTCCGTGCCGATATCGGGCCAGTTTCCGGCCGCGTCCCGCGGGGTTCGAACCCGCCACGATCCGCCACGCGCTGCCAATTTGCGCTCACCGGGCGTGATCCCTCGTCGATACAGTGGTCCGACGCCCGCGTGCCTGACCGGCACGCGGTCCAGCCACGACAATCCTCGAGACGCCCATGAGCAACACGAACTTCGTCGCCGTCAGCGACACCGTGCGCACCTTCGTTGCGCGCGATTTCGGCCTCTTCATCGACGGTGACATGCAGCCCGCGCACGCGGCTGCGCGGCTCGACGTGTACGACCCGGCCACGGGCGAGCGGCTTGCAACGGTCGCGGATGCCGACGCACACGACGTCGACCGTGCGGTCGCCAGCGCGAAGCACGCATTCGACACGCGCGTCTGGAGCGGGCTGCGCCCGGCCGACCGCGAACGCATCCTGCTGAAACTCGCCGACCTGATCGAAGGCGACGCCGAAACGCTCGCGCAGCTCGAAACGCTGAACCAGGGCAAGTCGATCCACGTGTCGCGCGCGATCGAAGTCCGCGCGAGCGTCGAATACGTGCGCTACATGGCCGGCTGGGCGACCAAGATCACCGGCCAGACGCTCGACGTGTCGATCCCGTTCCCGCCCGGCGCGCGCTATACGGCCTATACCCGCAAGGAGCCCGTCGGCGTGGTCGCGGCGATCGTGCCGTGGAATTTCCCGCTGATGATCGCGGTGTGGAAGCTGATTCCCGCGCTCGCGGCCGGCTGCACGATCGTGCTGAAGCCGTCGCCGGAAACGCCGCTCACCGCGCTGCGCCTCGCCGAGCTCGCCCGCGAAGCCGGCGTGCCGCCGGGCGTGTTCAACGTCGTCACGGGCGGCCGCGTCTGCGGCTCGGCGCTCGCGAGCCACCCGTCGATCGCGAAGATCTCATTCACGGGCTCGACCGCGACCGGCAAGCTGGTCGGCGCGGCGGCCGTGCAGAACATGACGCGCTTTTCGCTCGAGCTGGGCGGCAAGAACCCGATCGTGATGCTCGACGACGTCGACGTCGCGCAGGCGCTCGACGGCGTCGCGGCCGGCGCGTTCTTCAACCAGGGGCAGGTGTGCGCGGCCGCGTCGCGCATCTATGTGCACCGCAGCAAGTTCGCGCAGCTCGCCGACGGCCTCGCGGGCGTCGCGCAGTCGATGAAGCTCGGCGCAGGCCTCGACACGACCGCGCAGATCAACCCGCTCGTGTCCGCACACCATCGCGACAAGGTCGTCCAGCACATCGAAGGCGCGCGCCGCGCGGGCCTCACGTTCCTCGCGGGCGGCACGCCGGCCGACGATCTGCCCGGCTACTACGTGAAGCCGGCCGTGATCGCCGATCCGCATCCGGACAGCGCGATCGTGCGCGACGAGGTGTTCGGCCCGGTGATCGTCGTCGTGCCGTTCGACGACGCGGCCGACGCGGTGCGCCTCGCGAACGCGTCGCCGTATGGCCTCGCCGCGAGCATCTGGAGCAACGACCTGAAGCGCGTGATGAACCTCGTGCCGCAGATCGAGGCCGGCACCGTGTGGGTGAACTGCCATATCCCGCTCGATCCGTCGATGCCGTTCGGCGGCTACAAGCAATCGGGCATTGGCCGCGAATTCGGCCAGTACGCGATCGAAGGCTTCACCGAAACCAAATCCGTCTGCATCGCGCACTGATGCGCGGCGCGACCTCGAACCCAAACCCGAACCCGAACCACCCAGTTCAAACGATCCGACAGTGGAGACTGCAATGAGCTACAACGAAGCGAAATTCTGGCATCCGATGGTGCACCCGAACGAGATGAAGCAGCGCAAGCCGATCCGCATCGTGCGCGGCGACGGCTGCTACGTGTTCGACGAAGAGGGGCGCAAGCTCGTCGACGGCGTCGCGGGCCTGTGGAACGTGAACGTCGGGCACAACCGCCAGGAAGTGAAGGACGCGATCGTGCGCCAGCTCGACGAGCTCGAATACTTCCAGCTGTTCGACGGCATTTCGCATCCGCGCGCGGAAGAACTGTCGAAGAAGGTGATCGACATGCTCGAACCGGAAGGGATGCGCCGCGTGCTGTACAGCTCGGGCGGTTCCGACTCGATCGAGACCGCACTGAAGATCGCGCGCCAGTACTGGAAGGTGCGCGGCCAGGCCGACCGCACGAAGTTCATCTCGCTGAAGCAGGGCTACCACGGCACGCACTTCGGAGGCGCGTCGGTCAACGGCAACACGGTGTTCCGCCGCAACTACGAACCGAACCTGCCGGGCTGCTTCCACGTCGAGACGCCGTGGCTGTACCGCAACCCGTTTACGCAGGATCCCGAAGAGCTCGGCCGGATCTGCGCGGAAATGCTCGAGCGCGAGATCCAGTTCCAAAGCCCCGACACGGTCGCCGCATTCATCGCGGAACCGATCCAGGGCGCGGGCGGCGTGATCGTGCCGCCGGCCAACTACTGGCCGCTCGTGCGCGAGGTGTGCGATCGCTACGGCGTGCTGCTGATCGCCGACGAAGTCGTGACGGGTTTCGGCCGCAGCGGCAGCATGTTCGGCAGCCGCGGCTGGGGCGTGCGCCCGGACATCATGTGTCTCGCGAAGGGCATCTCGTCGGGCTACGTACCGCTCGGCGCGACGGTCGTGAACGCGCGGATCGAGGATGCGTTCGCCGCGAACGCCGATTTCGGCGGTGCGATCATGCACGGCTACACGTACGCGGGCCACCCGGTTGCATGCGCGGCCGCGATCGCGAGCCTCGACATCGTCGTGAAGGAAGACCTGCCCGCGAATGCCGCGAAGCAGGGCGCGTATCTGCTCGAAGCGCTCAAGCCGTTCGCGGAACGCTTCGCGGCGGTCGGCGAAGTGCGGGGCAAGGGGCTGATGCTCGCGCTCGACCTCGTCGCGAACAAGGATACGCGCGAGCCGATCGACCCGCTGTCCGGCTATGCGAACGCGGTGGCGGAAGTCGCGCGCGAGAACGGCGTGCTGGTGCGCCCGGTCGGCACGAAGATCATCCTGTCGCCGCCGCTCGTGATCCAGCGCGAGCAACTCGACCGGATCGTCGACGCGCTCGCGGCAGGCTTCGAGGCCGTGCCGTTCGCGTAACGGCGGCGCGGTGCAGTCGCATGACGGCAGGCCGGTGGCGGAAGGCGGGAGCGCCGCCGCGGGTTTGCCGATTTGCGCTATGACCGGATTATTTTGCCTGCGTATTTTTTCGACATCGGATCACGATGTGATCGACAGGGGTCCGGGGAACGAAGCGCTGAAGCGCCACCCCGGGCCGACCGCAAGGCAAACGTGGCCCCAGCCGCCGACGAAGCGCGGGTTCAGGCCAGTCAAGGAAGGAGACAAAGATGTCGGGATGGTCAGGAGTTACCGGCGCCGCGGGCGACACGTCCGCCGGATCGCCGGCCGAAGCGGGCGGCGGCACGGCGCTGAAGGCGGGTGCGGTCGGCTTTCCGACCGCGCTGGCGAGCGCCGTCGGCCTCATCATGGCAAGCCCGGTGATCCTCACCGCGACGTCGGGCTTCGGGATGGGCGGCTGGGCGTTCGCGGTCGCGATGATCATCGCGTTCGTGATGATGCAGGCGCAGGCCACCACGTTCTCCGAAGCCGCCGCGATGCTGCCGACGGCCGGCTCGGTCTACGATTACCTGTCGTGCGGGCTGGGCCGTTTCTGGGCGATCACCGGCACGATCTCCGCGTATTTCCTCGTGCACGTGTTCGCCGGCACGGCGGAGACGATCCTGAGCGGCATCATGGCGCTCGTCAACTTCGAATCGCTGAACGCCGCGTTCGAGAAGCACAACAGCTCGTGGCTCGTCGGCGTCGGCCTCGTGGTCACGTTCGCGATCACCAACATCATCGGCATCAAGGTGTTCAGCAAGCTGGAGATCGTGCTGACGGCCGGCATGTGGCTGTCGCTGATGATCTTCGGGATCCTCGGGCTCGCGGCCGCGCCGGCCGTGCATCTCGACGGCTGGTTCGGCGGCTCGGAAGTCGGCACGTCGGTGCCGGCCGTGCTGTCGCTCGTCGGGATGGCGATGTTCATGTTCGTCGGCTGCGAGTTCGTCACGCCGCTCGCGCCGGAGATGAAGTCGCCGGGCCGCACGATTCCGCGGGCGATGGCGCTCGGCCTCGTCGGCGTCGCGATCTGCATGTTCCTGTACGGCGCGGCGATCCGCCGCCAGGTCGCGAACGTGCCGGTGAGCCCCGACGGCCTGACGCACCTGCTCGACACACCGGGTGCGATTCCGGCGTTCGCGCTGCAGGTGCTCGGCCCGTTCGGCCGCGTGTGGTTCGGTATTGCGTTCCTGTGCGCGGGCGCCGCGACGATCAACACGCTGATGGCCGGGTTGCCGCGCATCCTGTACGGGATGGCGATCGACGGCGCGCTGCCGCGCTGCTTCGCGTACCTGCATCCGCGCTTCAAGACGCCGGTGGTCGGCATCGTGGCGGCGGCGATCGTGCCGATCTTCCACGCGTGGCTGATCAACGGCAATCTCGACAGCATCCTGCACCTCGTGCTCGCCGCGACCTGCGCATGGGGTACCGCGTACCTGCTCGTCACCGCGTCGGTCGTGATGCTGCGCATCCGCCGCCCGGACCTGCCGCGTCCGTACCGTTCGCCGCTGTTCCCGCTGCCGCAGATCGTGTCGAGCGTCGGCATCGTGCTCGCGATCTGGTACATCACGCCGCCTGGCATGAACCCGCGCGACATCTACGTGCCGTTCGGCGCGATGCTCGGGCTCACCGCGCTGTACGCGCTGTTCTGGACGCTCGTGGTGCAGCGCCGGCATCCGTTCAAGCCGGTGCCGGTCGAGGAAGTGCTGCGCAACGAGCACGTTGCGTCGTGAGGGCCGTGCTCGCCCGGTGGCGCGCGGCGCCCGACGCGCCGCCGCCCGGCCATCGGCCCGGCGCGATCGCCGCGCGCGTGCTGGCCGACCTGCAGGCCGCGCGCGATGCCGGCGGTGTCGGCGCCACCGCGCGGCTGCCGAACGGCGTGCGCGTGAGCGTCGACGAGCGCGTCGAGCGCCAGTTCCTGATGCATACGGTCAGCGTGCGGGTGGCGGCGACCGCGAACGGCCCGGCCGCGCAGGGCAGCGCCCGCGTGCGGCAGACCGGCTGGCTGCGCAGCACGGGGATCGATGCGGTACGCGCCTCGGGATGCGACCCCGTATTCAATGACACACTGGCCGCGCTGATCGCCGAACCGTCGCTGGTCGACGCGCTGCGGCCGCTGCACCTGACCGACTGCACGATCGACACGCGCGACGGCCGCTGGACGCTTGCGATCGTGCCGTTCGGTGGCAGCGAGGTCGTGAACCGGATGCCGTCGTTTCGCCGCTATGTCCGGCTGACCGGCGAGCAGGCCGCTGCGCTGTCGGCGGCCTTTCTTGCATTCGAAACCGCACTGCGCAGGATTTTGCGAGGGTAAGCTGTGGCGTTGCGTGCCGTGTGAACCCGGCGGCCGCATCCAGGAATCAGGGTTTTACCGGAGATGCCGATGCTGTTCCAGTCACGCTCACACGAAGACGTGCACGATCACGGGCTCGCGATCGCGGGCTGGCATCAGGTCTACCGCCAGATGACGCCGGGCCGCTTCAAGGGCACCGTCACGCAGGTGCTGTACGACGATTTTCACTTCTTCCGCGAAACGACCAACCGGCGCGTCGCGCAAACCGGGCTCGCGCCGGCCGGGCGCACGTCGCTCGCGGTGCCGCTGTCCGTTCCGCTCGCGGGCACGTTCCAGGGGCAGCCGATCGACGGCTATGCGCTGCTCGCGCTGCGCGCCGGCGAGGATTTCGAATTCCACACGCCGGAAGGGATGGGGCTCGTCGGGATCAGCGCGGCGTCCGACATGGTCGACGAGCTGTGCGAGGCCGAATTCGGCGCGTCCGGCGCGCGCAAGCTGCGGCACGTGACGCGGCTGTCCGACGAACAGGGCGTCGCGCTCGGCGTGCGGCTGTCGGCGCTGATCGACGACGCGCAGCGCAACCCGGGCCACCTCGAATACGCGGCGACCCGCAAGATGTTCCGCGACGCAATGCTCGGCATGTTCCTCGACGCGCTCGAACAGGGCATCGGCGTCGAGCGCCGCGACATCACGCACGCTACCTACAGCGATATCGTGAGCCGTTGCGAGAAGCATCTGCGCGACCGGCCCGAGGAGCCCGTCACCGTGCTCGAACTGTGCCGCGCGCTGCGTTGCAGCCGCCGCACGCTGCAAACGAGTTTTCAACGCGTGGCCGACGTCACCCCCGTGGGCTACCTGCGCACGATCCGGCTGAACGCGGTGCGCCGGATGCTGCGCACGACGTCGGTGCAGCAGCTCGGCGTCGGCGAGGCCGCCGCGAGCTGGGGGTTCACGCATCTCGGCTATTTCGCACGCGAGTATCGCGACCTGTTCGGCGAACTGCCTTCCCAGACGACACGTCCCGAATGACGCGCGCCACCCGCGACGGCGCCGTCGGGCATCGTCGCGGGCAGCTCAACCCACTGTTTGCCGATTTGCGATAGAGGTCCTGAATTTTCGCTGGATAGAGTCCCGTCACCCATATCGACAACACCATCGGTTTGCACTGCGAATCGATGACAACAGAGGGCGGGACATGAAGATCGGACGACGACTGGCCGCAGCCGCGGCGACGCTGGGTTGCATGCACGCACACGCGCAGGCCTCGGGGAGCGTGACGCTGTACGGCACCGTGGACACCGGCATCATCTACTCGACGAACCAGCAGTTCACACGCGCCGACGGCAGCACGGGCGGCGGCCATGCGTGGCAGATGGGCGGCGGCAACCTCGTGCCGTCGCGCTTCGGCTTCCAGGGTGCGGAGCCGCTCGGCGGCGGGCTCGATGCGGTGTTCACGCTCGAGCAGCAGTTCCTGTCTGCGAGCGGGCAGGCGCTGCAGGGCGGCACCGCATTCAGCCGGCAGGCGTGGGTCGGGCTGCGTCGGGACGGGATCGGCACGCTCGGCCTCGGCCGCCAATACGACTCGTACACCGACATGCTCGGCGCATACGTATCGAGCAACAACTGGGCGACGCCGTACGGCTCGCATCTCGGCGACGTCGACAACCTGAACGCCGCATTCAACTTCAACAACGCGGTGAAGTTCACCAGCGCCGATTTCAACGGCCTCACGTTCGGCGGCACCTTCAGCTTCGGCGGGCAGGCCGGCGACTTTTCCGCGAAGCGCGGCTATGCGGTGGCCGCGACGTACACGCGCGCGCCGGTGGCGTTCTCGGTCGGCTACCTCGACCTGCACCAGCCGCTCGACGCGGCGCTCGGCGGCGCGAGCGGCTATATCGGCGACTTCGCGTGCAGCAATCTGGGTGCGATGTACTGCCTGCTGCAGGACGCCGGCTCGATGCGCGCGTTCGGCGCGGGCGGTTCGGTCACGCTCGGCGCGGCGACGGTCGCGCTGACCTACACGCATACGCGCCTCGGCGACAGCCGCTATTTCTCGACCACCGCGCAACCGCGCACGCAGGCGTTCACGTTCGACATCGGCGAGCTGAACGTCACGTACATGTTCACGCCCGCGCTGCAGGGCGGCGTCGCGTACATCTTCAACGCCGCGCATACCGACGGACGCGGCACGACGCGGTTCCACCAGGTCAACGTCGGCACGAACTACAGCCTGTCGAAGCGCACGGCGCTGTATGCGGTCGCGATCGGCCAGATCGCGAGCGGCACGGGGCTCGGCACCGGCGCGGACGGCAACGCGGTGAACTACGCGCAAATTCCGGTGCTCGCGAACAGCAACTCGAGCCGTCAGCTGGCGGTGATGGCCGGGATCCGCGTGAACTTCTGACCGGGCCGGGGGCAGCCGTGGCCAGGCGGGGCGGGGCAGTCGGGCAGTTTGGCTGTCTCTCCCGCCGCGTGCCATAAATTCTTAACGATCGGCGTGAACAATGGCGTACGCTTCAGGCAGCCAGCCGCATCACCTGCGTTGCACACGTGTGCAACGCCTGGCCGTCCCGCCACCACGTCGAACGAGAGAGACCTCATGACCCTGCTGACCCGCCTGCGCGCGCTGTCCGCCGCCTTTGCGCTGTCCTTCGCCGCCATGCACGCCGTTGCCGCGGATCTCGTCATCGCAGGCCGCGACGACATCTACGGCAAGGGGCTGGCCGACGCCGTCGCCGGCTTCAACAAACTGCACCCGGGCACCGAGATCGAGCTGCTCAAGCTACCGAACGCGAACCTGTACCAGAAGCTCAAGCTGTCGATGCGCGAAGGCACCGGGGCATACGACCTCGTGATGATGGACGACACGTGGGCGCCCGAATTCATCGGCAACGGCTGGCTGAAGCCGCTGCCGGCGTCGCTCGCGGACGCCGACCTCGTGCCGTCCGCCGTCGCGCTCGGCCGCAACGCCACCGGTGCGCTGTACGCGCTGCCGATCGTCGGCAACGTCGAGATGTTCGCGTACCGCAAGGACCTGCTTGCGAAGTACAAGCTGCAGCCGCCGCGCAACTGGGACGACGTGCTGAAGATCGCGCAGACCGTCGGCGGCGCGGACAAGAGCGTGTCGGGCGTCGTGTTTCGCGGCACGAAGGGCAACCCGGTCGTGACGGGCTTCCTGCCGATCCTGTGGGCGTATGGCGGCGACGTGTTCGACCATGCCGGCAACGTGACGATCGATTCGCGCGAAGCGCAGGCCGCGCTGAAGACGTTCCTTGCGCTGAAGGCGTTCGCGCCGAAGGACGTCGACGTGTACGGCGCGGCGGAAGTGCGCGATGCGCTGCAGCGCGGCACGGCCGCGCAGTCGATCGAGGTGTGGCCGGCATGGGTGCCGGCGCTCGACGATCCGAAGCAGTCGCGCGTGGTCGGGCAGATTGCGCTGCAGCCGCCGCCCGGGCAGACCGCCGGCCCGGCGCCGATGCTCGGCATCTGGCAGATGGGCATTCCGAAGGATGCGCCGCACGCGAAGCTCGCGCAGGACTTCCTCGCTTACCTGACCGCACGCGATACGCAGACGCGCCTCGCCGGCATCGGCATTCCGCCGACCCGCCGCAGCGTGTTCAACGATCCGGCGCTGGTGCACCAGTACCGCTGGTATCCCGATCAGCTGAAGGCGCTCGAAGCCGGCCGGGCGCGCCCGCGTGTAAAGGATTGGCAGCAGGTCGAGAGCATTCTCGGCGACCAGCTGCAGCTTGCGCTGACCGGGCAGGCCGCCCCCGACGCCGCGCTGCGCCAGGCGCAGCAGAAGATCGCACAGGCGATGGCCGCGGCCGGCAAGTGACCGCGCGCGTCAACCCGTCGATCGGAGATCGCGCATGAAAGCCTTCGGCCGCAGCCTGCCGTTCGTCGCGCTGCTCGGGCCCGCGCTGCTGGTGCTCGTCGCGCTCGCGCTGTATCCGGTCGCGCAGGTGCTGATCGATTCGTTCTGCCAGGTCGACTACTCGGCCGGCCGCCGCGCGTTCACGGGGCTCGCGAACTATCGCGCGGTACTCGGCGACGACGCGTTCACGGCCGGCTTCGGCAATACGCTGCGGTTCACGATCGTCGCGTCGCTCGCCGAAGTCGCGCTGGGCTTCGGCCTCGCGCTGCTGTTCGTGCGCGCGTTTCCGGGGCGGCGCATCGCGCTGCCGCTCGCGATCCTGCCGATGATGCTGTCGACACTCGTGTGCTCGGCCATCTGGCGCAACTGGCTGAACTTCGACGGTTTCCTGAACACGCTGCTCGCCGTGTTCGGCATCGAAGGCGTGCGCTGGCTGTCCGATCCGCATCTCGCGCTGTGGTCGCTCGCGCTCGTCGACATCTGGCAGTGGACGCCGATGGCGTTCCTGATCGTGCTGGCCGGGCTGCAGTCGATTCCGCAGGAGCTGTACGAAGCCGCGCGCACCGACGGCGCGAGCGAGTGGCAGTGCCTGCGCGACATCACGCTGCCGCTCGCGGCGCCGCAGATCGGCCTCGCGCTGCTGCTGCGTTCGATCGATACGTTCAAGCTGTTCGACAAGGTCTATGCGCTGACGGGCGGTGGCCCCGGCAACGCGACGCAGACGCTGTCGACCTATATCTACGACACGGGCTTCCGCTTCTTCAACGTCGGGCCGGCGAGCGCCGCGTCGGTGCTGATGCTCGCGGCGTCCGCGGTGCTGGTCTCGGGGTACGTATGGCAGACGGTTCGCAAGCGGCGCGCGTGACGGCGCATCCCGCAGGCATCACGGGCGCGCGAATGGGCGCCGCATTCGGTCGCGCGATGCCGTGGGCATTGCGCATCGCCGCGCTCGCGCTGTTGTTGCTGCCATGCCTGTGGATGGCCGGCGCGGCCTTCATGCCGACGCTCGAACGCCTCGATCATCCGTTGCGGATCTGGCCGGCCGCGCCGACGCTCGAGCATTTCGCGTCGGTGTGGTCCAACGGCATCGGCGCGCCGCTGTTCAATTCGCTGCTGGTTGGTTTCGGCACGACGTTGCTCGCGCTGGCGCTCGCGTTTCCGGCCGCGTACGCGCTCGTGCGGCTGCGGTTTCCGGCGCGGCTCGACTTGCTGTTCCTCGTGCTCGTGCTGGCGTTGAAGCTGATGCCGCCGATCACGATCGCGGTGCCGCTGTTCGCGCTCGCGAAGCGGCTGCATCTGCTCGATTCGACGCTTGGCCTGATGCTCGCTTATCAGATCTATGCGCTCCCGATGGCGATCTGGATGCTGCTCGCGTTCGTACGCGACGTGCCGATCGAGTATGAGGAGGCGGCTTGCATCGACGGTGCGGGGCTCGCGCGACGGCTCGTGCAGATCGTGCTGCCGCTGTGCGCGCCGGGGCTGATCGCGACGGCGATCTTCGTGTTCATCGCCGCGTGGAACGAGTTCCTGATCGCGCTGCTGTTCGTGTCGACGCCGAGCCGTTTCACGTTGCCGCTCGCGATTGCCGGCTACGTGACGGAGAACGGCATCGACTGGGGCGACCTGATGAGCGCGGGGCTGATGGCGTCGCTGCCCACGCTGGCCGTGGCCGGCTATGTGCAGCGCTATCTGTTGCGCGGGTTCGCGGGCGGGCTGAAGTGACGCGCGGCCGTGCCGCGCCCGATTTCACGCCGTCACGCGCAGCTGTCCCGCACCACCTGCGTGACCGGCACGACGCGCGTGCGCGACGGGCCGTCGAACGTCCGAATGCGATCGGCGAGCAGGTCGATCGCCGCGTGCGCGAGGCCGCGCGTGTCCTGCCGCAGCGTCGTCAGCCGGTAGGCGTCGTATTCGGCGGCGGGAATGTCGTCGAAGCCGATCACGCGCAGGTCGTCCGGTACGCGCAACCCGAATTCGCGGCGTGCGACGTCGATCACGCCGAGCGCGAGCAGGTCGGACGAGCAGAACACGCCGTCGGGCCGTTCGCCGCCTGCGAACAGTTGCCGCGCCGCGTCGATCCCGCTGGCATGGGTATCGGACGGCGTGTCGAGCACGTGCGCGAGCGTCGCGTCGAACGCATCGCCTTGCCCGATCGCGTGCTCGAACGCCGCGGCGCGCGACTGCGCGCTGTAGCTGGCGCCGCGCGGCCCGACGAACGCGAGCCGGCGCGCGCCGGCTCGCACGAGCCGCTGCGCCGCATGGGCAGCGCCCGCCGCGTTGTCGCTGACGACGACATCCGCGCCCGGCAGGTTCGCCTCGCGGTTGATCATCACGACCGGAATCCGGTGTTCGAGATACTGCTGCGCGACCGACAGCGGCGGCGACGCGGACGTCATCACGAGGCCCGCGATCCGGTAGCTGAGCAGTTGTTCGAGCGATTGCCGGACCTGGCGCGGATCTTCCGCATTGGTCACGAGCGGCGTGAGCGCGCGTTGCCCGAGCGCGGCCATCAGGTCCGACAGCAACCGCGCGCGGAACGGATTCTCGAACCCGGCCGTGACGACGCCGATCATGCTGCTGCGTTGCGTGATCATGTCGCGCGCGATCAGGTTGACCTGGTAGCCGAGCGCACGCGCGGCGACCATCACGCGTTCACGCGTCTGCGGTGCGATGCTCGCCGTCGGAGAAAAGGCGCGCGATACCGCGGAGCGCGAGACACCCGCGCGCGCCGCGACATCCGATGCCGTCACCCACGGTTTTCTTTCCTTGTCATTCATCGATTCATGATCCCTTCGAGCCACGAAACGTGCATGCCGCTCGCCGACTGGATGTCGGCGCTCGACGATGCACGGCTGCTGCATACGCTGACCCTACCGGGCAGCCATGACACTTGTGCGTATACGGTCGACGACGGGCTCGTGCGTACGCAGCGCGCGCCGCTCGACGCGCAGCTCGCGCACGGCGTGCGGCTGCTCGACATCCGCTGCCGGCACGTGCGCGATGCATTCGACATCCATCACGGCGGCATCGCGCTCGGCATGACGTTCGACGACGTGCTGGCAACCTGTACGCGCTTTCTCGATGCGCATCCGCGCGAATGCATCGTGATGTCGGTGAAGGACGAGTGGCCGGCGCAGGCGTGTACGCGCAGTTTCGATGCGACGTTCGACGCGCATCGTGCGCGGCATCCGCGGTTGCGCTGGCATGCGGGCGGCACGCTGCCCGCGCTCGGCGACGTGCGCGGCGCGATCGTGCTGCTGCGGCGCTTTCGCAGCGGCCGGCCGCTCGGCATCGACCTGACCGCGTGGCCCGACAACGCGACGTTTTCGATCGACCACCCCGACGGCGCGTTCGTGATCCAGGACGAATATCGTGTGCCGGTGGCTGCGTCGATCGCGTGGAAGTGGCGCGCGATCGATACGCTGCTGACGCACCTGCCGTTGCCGGACAGCGGCAGGTGGGCGATCAGTTTTTGCAGCGGGACGGGGATGGGCGCGAATCCGTCGGTGGTTGCGCATGGCGACGGCAAGGTGCAGGGCATTCACGCGCGGCTGACTGAACGACTGCGCGAGCAGCGCGGCCCGCATGGCGCGATGCTGCTCGATTTCTGCGACGACGACGACTGGGCACTGGTGCGTGCGCTGATCGCGTGCAACGACCCGGTGCCGGAACCGGGCGTCTGGCGCAAGGCGTTTCGCTGTTAGTCAGCGCAGGTTCGCGTTGAAGAATGCGAGTGCTTTTGCGTCGAGCGTCCTGTGGAAGGCGACGCGATCGAACGGCTTCGCATCGACGCAGACCCGCGACGCAATGCGTGTCAATGCGTCGGAACACGGCGCGATGAACGCGAAATGCGCGCTGTTCGGGACGGTGTGGAATTCAGGCCGCTGCGGCAACAGGCCGGCCAGCGCGGGGACGGATGCCGGCTCGACGCCGTCGCCGCCGAACTCGGATGCCCAGAGCTGGATCGGCGCATGGACGTCTTTCAGCGTGGCGGCGGTCGGGAATTCATCGAACGGATCGGCGAGCACGTAGGCCTTGATGCGCGGATCGTGCGTCAGCGGCGCCTTCGGCACATCGCCGTCGCGGATCTGCTTGCAGATTGGCCAGGTCGGGTCCGGGCAGGCCACCGACGCGTGCACGAAATCCGGATTGGCGCCGGCCAGCACGAGGCCGGTAAAGCCGCCGCGCGAAAAACCGAAGAAACCGATGCGTGCCGGATCGATTCGGGCGGCATCCGGCGCGTTGCCGAGCATGTAGTCGACCAGGCGCTTGATGTCGGCCGGGCGTTCGACGAATTCCTGCAGGTCGGCGGCGCGGCTCATGTCGGAGAACGTGTCGCCGGGATGGTTGATCGCCGCGACGACATAGCCTGCGTCGGCGAGCGCTTCGGCGAGGTCGTGATGGCCGAGGAGCGAGCCGCCGTGGCCGTGGGAGATCACGACGAGCGGCAGCTTGTCGCCGACGGTCGGGCAGTCGCGTGACCCGTTCAGCACGAACGGGCCGATCGAGAGGGGTTGTGGCGTTGCAGCACAGGGCGTCCACACGCCCGCGCGCATCTCCGGGCCGGCCGCGTCGGCCGGGATGGTGACGAACTTGACGCCGGCCGCATGCGCGATCGTTGCGGACAGGCAGAGCAGGACAGCCGACAGCCAGGTTTTCATGTCGATCCCCGGGGCAAGGGCACGGCGGACTGCCGTCGCAATTCGCCGTATCGTGACGAAAATCGGTGGCTGTGTACAGTGTTGCTGAGCGACTAGCAGATCCGTTCGCAACGCTTCGAAACGAATCGCCACGCATGCTGGCGTGCTTGCGTCGGGGCGGCGAACGGTTGTGGTGGCAGGGGGGCGAAGCTCTGAAGGGAGGTCTTGCCCCGGCTGGATGAATCCGCCGGGATCGTCCGCGTGTCGCGTCATGACTAGAATCACCACGCTTTCGGGGGGATTTTGAATGACGCAATGCAAGAATTTCTATCGGGCATTCCGTGACAACATGGATGCACTCGGTTTGCCTGCGCCGGCAAGCCTGTTCGCTGTGCAGCAAACGGCAGTTGGCACTGCTCGCGACCATTCTTGGCGCACTCAAGACGCTGGGTCCGACTGCCACGGTCGGCGAGCTGATCGGCGCAACCACCGGGCTGGAACTGCTGGCAGCCGTGTCCGCGCTCGGGGCGAGTTTTTACGTCGGAGCGGTCATCGGTAGTCTGATCGTTGCGGCAGATGCATCGCTGGTGTGTGATAAGCACGGCATGGCTGCTGTCGATGGCATTCGCATCTGGGCGGGCCGTCGCGGCCTTGCGGTTCCGCAAGATGTCTATCGCATGATCGAACGGTATCCGGAGGTGCTTCGACCCATGCCAAACAGTGTGACGTACGTGATCCGCGCACGTGCGATCGGGAGGGGGGCAGCGTGAGCAGATTGCGAGACAGAACCGGTCTGATCGCCGCGGCTGTTGTCGTTGCGGCTATGGCGTGGGCATTGCTGCACTACTCAGGAGACTGGTTTTTCCCCGTTGCGACGCTTGTCGCACTGGTCGCATTGCTCGCAGACAATCAACGGTTGAAGAAGCGCCTGCGTGACTTGGGGGAAGACCCACGCTCGCGAGAGTGACGTTTCTCTCACGCCAGCCATTGCCGGATTCCACGGCTATGCCGCGATAACGCATCAGCGCGTCGCGATCGCTACTGCCGCGCCGGCCATCGCTGCCGCGCTCGTACGATTCGCAATCCGTTTCGCGCGTGCCGACGTCAGGAACGCACGGGCACGCGACGCAAGCAGTGACCAGAAGCAGTCGCACAGGATCAACACCGCAAGCATCGTGCCGACGAGTTCCGCCCACGCCACGATACCGACGTGCGTGAGGTCGACGATGGTCGGCAGCAGCGCGAGATAGAACACCATGATCTTCGGATTGCCGAGCGTAACCAGCATGCCCGCGACGAACATGCGCCACGGCGACTGGCCGCGCGGCAGGTTGTCCGCGCCCGTATCGGTCGGCGCGGCCCACATCTTCCACGCAAGGAACAGCAGATAGGCGACGCCGAGCAGCTTCAGCACGATCAGGCCCGCCGCGAACGTGCGCGCGAACGCGGACAACCCCGCGACCGCCAGCGTGAGCCACATCGCTTCGCCGAGCCACATCGCCGCGAGGAACGGCAGGACGTCGCGCACGCCGTTCGTCAGCACGCGTGCGACGAGCGCGGCGACGCTCGGGCCGGGCGTGCCGGCGGTGACGAGCAGGGCGAAGGCGAAGACGGCGAGTGCGGACAACGTCATGGCGAGCCTCGGGGACGGGACGTCCGAAACGTATGAAGTCTGGATTATAGTGACGGCCGTTCCAGACTGCCTGCCTGAATTGCCGTCATGACTGCATCGATCCTGATTCGCCCTGCCACGCAGGAAGACGCGGCCGCGATGGCCGCTGTGGAAGTTGCCGCCGCGCAGCGGTTTCGCGCGATCGGCATGACCGACATCGCCGACGGCGAGCCGACCGATGCGGCTGCGGTGCTCGTGCGCATCGACGATGGCCGCGCGTATGTCGCGGTCGATCCGCAGGGCACGTGCGTCGGGTTCGCGTTTTATCGGCTGCTCGATGCGCAGCGGTTGTATCTGGAGGAGCTGGATGTCGCGCCGTCGCATGCCGGACAGCGGATCGGCGCGCGCCTGATCGAGCAGGTGATGGCGCGCGCGGCGCAGGAGCACGTCAGGCAGGTCGTGCTGTCGACGTTCCGAGACGCGCCGTGGAATGCGCCGTACTACGCGCGCCTTGGCTTCAGCATCGTCGACGACGCGTCGCTCGACGACACACTGCGCGCGATCCGCGCGCACCACGTCGCACTCGGCCTCGACGAAACGCAGCGCGTGTTCATGCGCGCGGACGTGCGCGCCTGAACACGTGCTGCCCGGCCGTCAGGCCGCGTCGTTCAGCGCCGGATAGTCGGTGTAACCCGTTTCGCCTTCCGCATAGAACGTCTCCGGCACCGGCTGGTTGAGCGGTGCGCCGATTTCGAGGCGGCGCGGCAGGTCCGGGTTCGCGATGAACAGCTTGCCCCACGCGATCGCGTCGGCGCTGCCGTTCTCGAGCGCGGCCTGCGCGGTGTCGAGCGTGAACTGCTCGTTCGCGATCAGCGGGCCGCCGAACGCTTCCTTCAGGCGCGGGCTCAACTGGTCGCCCGAATACGATTCGCGCGTGAAGATGAACGCGATCTTGCGGCGGCCGAGTTCGCGTGCGACATAGCCGAACGTCGCTGCCGGATCGGAATCGCCCATCGTGTGTGCGTCGCCGCGCGGCGCGAGATGCACGCCGACACGGCCGGCGCCCCACACGTCGATCGCTGCGTCGACGACTTCGAGCAGCAGGCGTGCGCGGTTCTCGATCGGGCCGCCGTACGCATCGGTGCGGCGGTTGGTGCTGTCCTGCAGGAACTGGTCGAGCAGGTAGCCGTTCGCGCCGT
Organism: Burkholderia arboris; assembly: GCF_902499125.1. Classification (GTDB taxonomy): domain Bacteria; phylum Pseudomonadota; class Gammaproteobacteria; order Burkholderiales; family Burkholderiaceae; genus Burkholderia; species Burkholderia arboris. The sequence goes on along the minus strand of NZ_CABVPX010000001.1, from coordinate 451,014 downwards.
GAATTTCGACGCCGTCGAAGCCCGCTGCCTTCGCGTTTTCCGCACCCTTGCGGTAGGCGGCGACGATGCCCGGAATTTCGTCGAGTTCGAGTGCACGCGGCGTCACGTACGGGCGCTGCGGACGCACGAGGCTCACATGGCCGCCCGGGGCGATCGCGCTCGGCGCGACCGGCAGGTCGCCGTTCAGGAAGACGGGATCGGAGACCCGGCCGACGTGCCAGAGCTGCAGCACGATGCGGCCGCCGGCTGCATGCACGGCCTGCGTTACTTGCTTCCAGCCTTCGACCTGCTCGTCGGACCAGATGCCCGGCGTGTCGGCATAGCCGACGCCTTGCGGGGTGACCGACGTCGCTTCGGTAATGATCAGGCCGGCCGATGCACGCTCGGCGTAGTAGCGCGCCATCAGCGCGTTCGGCACGCGCGCCGTGCCCGCACGGGAGCGGGTGAGCGGCGCCATCACGATGCGGTTCGGCAGGGTCAGGTCGCCGAGGGTAACGGGATCGAACAGCGTGGGCATGGCAGATAACCTCTTCACGAAAGGCGGGGAAGCCGTCGCGTCATGTGCGATGGCGCCCCGCATGGCCGGTTCGGCCGTTGGCTAGAGTTCGCGGCGCAGGGCGTCGTGAAATGCGTCGATGACGGCCTCGTTGCGCTGAAAAAACGCCCATTGGCCGATCCGCGTCGACGTCACGAGCCCCGCGCGCTGCAACGTGGCGAGGTGCGCGGAGACGGTCGACTGCGACAACCCGCAGCGCGCGTCGATCTGGCCCGCGCAGACGCCGTGTTCGTACGGCAGCGTCTGTTGCGGGAAGTGCTCGCCGGGCGTTTTCAGCCAGACGAGGATTTCCCGGCGCACGGGGTTCGAGAGCGCTTTCAGGATTGCATCGATGTCGAGTTCGGTCGGCATGGAAGGGCTTGGCGTTTCGGTCGGGCAAACAGGTATCGTCGATGGGCGAATCTTATATCGTAATTTTACGATATGCGCGAAGGCACTGTTGGCTATGGGGTTGATAGGGTGTCGATAGGGACGACGGGCCGCACTTTCGCGCTTGAGCGATGCGTGGGTGCGCGAAGGGCCGTTGACGGGGGGATGCCCGGCCAGCGGGCGCCGCGGGCGCGCGTCACCGCGTGAATCGGCAAGTCGGCCGCGTCGGGTTTGCGCACTGGTGTGGCGTTGGACTTGCAACCAGGTTTCAAAGGGCTGCATCGGGATACGCGGGAGAACGCCCCGTATCCGGCCCGGATTGCGCACCGATCGATCGGCGGTTGTCGGTATTCCGGACGGTATCCGGATCGGCGCGAGGCGCGTGGCACGGCACGTGTCGGCTGCCGTGGAGCCATGAGGAAAATTGATCGAATCAAGCAAAAAACATCAATTTTCACCAGGAATTGTTCTACCCACAATGGCTCACTCGTCGGCAAGGCGAGTGCAAGCGATACCTGACGGGCAACGGCATTCATTCAATACCGTCGCCATTCGTATCGTCCGATTATATCGGAGTAGAAAGCAAATTGTCATCGGATTGCGATGCAGGAGAAAGAATTCACGGAGCCCGTATGCCGCGGCGCAGTGCTTTCGTCGGCACGGATTCGCGACTGCGTGAGCAGCGACGAATCGTACGGAGCGCGCCGATCGCCGACCGGCTTCTTTCAATTTGCCGTCAACGTTCACGCCGATCCATTACCTTCAAGGAAAACAGCAATGCGCTTCTGTCCTCTTCGCCCAAAGGTCGCGGGCGTTGCTCTGGTTGCAATTGCGGGGCTTCTTCCGTGCTGCTCGCTGCCGGCGATCGCGGCGGCTCCCGAACTCAATGTCTATAACTGGTCGGACTACATCGCCAGGGACACGATCCCGAACTTCGAAAAGGCGTCCGGCATTCACGTGCGGTACGACAACTACGACAGTGACGACACGCTTCAGGCAAAGCTCCTGGCCGGGAGTTCCGGCTATGACATCGTGGTGCCGTCGTCGTTGTACATGGCGAGGCAAATCCAGGCCGGCATGCTTCAGAAGCTCGACAAGTCGAAGATTCCGAACCTGAAGCATCTCGACCCGGTGCTGATGAAGATGATCGCGGATGTCGATCCGGGCGCGCAATACGGCGTGCCCTGGGCGTTCGGCACGGACGGCATCGGCTACAACGTCCAGGAAGTGAAGAAAGCGCTGGGGGACAACGCGCCGGTCGACAGCTGGGCACTGGTGTACGACGTGGAGAACGTGTCGAAGCTGAAGCAGTGCGGCGTCTCGTTCCTGGACCAGGCCGCCGATGCGTTCGCGACCGCGTTGCAGTACCTGCACAAGGACCCGAACAGTTCGAATCCCGCGGACTATCAGGCCGCGTTCGATTTGATGAAGAAGGTGCGTCCGTACATCACGCAATTCAACTCGTCGGGCTACATCAACGATCTCGCCAACAACGATGTCTGCGTCGCAATTGGCTGGTCGGGCGACGTCGGCATTGCGCGGCGGCGCGCCGCAGACGCGAAACGATCCTACGAGATCCGCTTTTCGAACGTCAAGGAAGGCGGCCTGCTGTGGTTCGACATGATGGCGATTCCGAAGGACGCGCAGCATCCCGAGGCGGCCATGAAGTGGATCGACTATATCGAGGACCCGAAGGTCAATGCGGCGATTACCAACGAAGTGTTCTATCCGACCGCGAACCGTGCCGCTCGACCACTCGTCAACCCCGTCGTATCGCAGGATCCGAGCGTTTATCCCCCCGATGACGTGCTGCGGAAAATGACGCTGATGAAACCGCTGCCGATCGAGATCGTCCGTCTCGAGAACCGCCTCTGGGCACAGCTGAAGGCAGGGCGCTGATGGCGTCGAACAGCGCAGCGCCGGCAAGCGCCGCGTGCCGCGCGGACTGAAACCGCCGTCATGCCAGGTTGCCTGCACCGATAGCGAGCAGGCGCATTCCCCCGAACACCGTACTCCTTGTGAGCTGCCTCGTGCGCCTCGCACGGGAGCGTTCGTGCGTGCGCCTGCCGCCCGCCGGTGTGCGACAGCCCGGCCAAGGCGGCAATCGCTGCAATAGAAAAACATGGAGACTTCGTATGAGAAGAAAGCTGATTGGTTTGCTGGTGGCGGGCTGTCTGCCCGGTGTTGCCGTGGCCGACACCATGGCCGACCGGATCCGGGTATTGCAGGCGCAACTCGACGTACTGAAGAAGGAGATGGCCGGATTGCAGGCGCGTCCGTCGGACCGGCCGGCAATCGCCGCACCTGTACCGGTCGATCCGTCGTCGCCTGACTATGGCAGCGCGCAGGCGTCGCTCACCAACGACGACGTCACGGCCATGAAGCAACAGCTTGCCACTCAGCAACTCAAGGTGAACTCGCTCGAGGACGCAGCGAACACCGGCCCGATTGCCGGTCTCTCCGTGACGGGCTACATCGACCCGACTTATGTGTACAACCGCGCGCAGGGCGGTTCGTCGTTCCTGTTCGCGAATCACGAAAATACCGGCGGTTACTTCAACAGCACGTTCGGCGACCTGTACCTGGACATCAAGAAAACCTTCGGTGTCGGGCCGATGGCGCCGTCGGCCGAAATCACGCTGATGCCCAACCGGGGCAACGGCATCACGCTGATGCAGAACGAGCGTGGCCAGATCGGCAACAACATCCTGAATACGGCGGTCGTCACCGTTCCGCTCACGGGTACGACGACATTCGTTGCAGGCCTGATGTCCAGCTTCGGCGGCTACGAGGTCCAGCAGTCGAATCAGATGCTTACGCTGACTCACAACCTGCTGTACGACTTTTCCGACCCGGGCAGCTATGTCGGCCTCGGGGCGAACTATACGAAGGGCAAGTGGACGTGGAAGTTCCTGCTCGGTAACGAACAGTACCGGACCAATGGCGCCATTACACAGACGGGAACCAACGCGCTGGGCGATCCGGTCACGATCAGCAACAAGGTGCCGACTTTCACGGCACGCGCGGACTATGCGTGGTCCAGTGCGCTCGATATCGGGGCGTCGTTCAACATCGGGCGGCAGACGTTGCCGAGCGCAGTCAATCCCGCGACCGGTGCAATGAGCTATGGCATCGGCGGTCAGGCGCCCAATGGCTTCGGCGCATTCTTCTTCTCGGAAGCCGACCTGACTTATCAGCTCGCAGACGTTCAGTACAACGCAGAAATCGACTACGGTCAGCAGCAGAACGCGGCGTTCAACGGCGGCCAGGCGCAATGGTATGGCATTTCGCTGCTCGCGCACCGGAAGTTCAGCTTGCCGGGCGTCGGCAGGATGGGCATGACGCTCCGCTACGACTTCCTCGCCGACAGCAAGAACGGCGGCGGTGGCGGCGGCATCGCGCTGAATGGTCAGGGGCGCGACCCGTACAACGGCTTCGGCATCGGCGCGGACTGCTTCGCCAATTCGCAGGCAAGTGGCGGCATGGGTCTTCAGTGCAAGGGTTCGAACCGTCAGGACGTCGCGCTCGACCTGCTGTTTTTCCCGACCGCCCAGATCACGGTGAAGGTCGAGTACCGGCACGACTGGGCCAACAACAAGGTGTTCCTGAGAAACGACGGCTCGTACGGCAACAGCAACGACTTGCTTGCGACGCAGTTCATCTACTCGTTCTAGCGCCGGACAGCGCGCTGTCGTACCGGTCGGCAACGGTGCGTTGTCGTCCGGCCCCATCCAGTTGGCTCATTGGCTCATGGAGATGCAATGAAAGACAAATTCACCCGACCGTCATGCCCGGAAACCGATCGCTCGGCACTCACGCGTCGCGACTTCATCAGGGGATCGGCGGCCCTCCTCGGTGCATCCTGGATGGGCGCGTTGGCGGGGTGTGGCGGCGACGATGCGTCGGCAGGTCCCGCGGCCATTCGCGCGTCGTCGCGTCAGGCGGCAAACCCGGCGGCATACCTGATGCCGGGCGAGGATGCGCCGCACGCGGCGACGTACATGGCGTTCGCGTCGGGTTCGGAAGGCATCTGGACGCCGCTGACCGCGCAGAGCACGGATGCGGGTATCGACCGGGTTCGTGCCGACCTGATGGATGTCGCGAAGGCGATCGGCACCTACGAACCGGTCAACATGCTGGTGTTGCCGGTCGACCTGAGCGCCGCGCAGGCGTTGCTGGCGACGGCAAGCGACGCGAACCCCGCGATCCACGCGAATTACCTGGCACGCGGCGCAGGCGCGGGCGGCGTCAACCTGATCGCGCGGGCCGACGGCTTCGACGATCTGTGGACGCGCGACACCGGCTGTGTCTTCGTAAAGGATACGGCCAATGGCAATGCGCTGTGCGCGGTGAACTTCAACTTCAACGGCTGGGGTAATGCGAACACGGACGGCTTGAACCTCAATGCGGGCATGACGGTGCCGCCTGCCGTTGCGGCGGGCAGCAACAAGTCCAAGGCGGGCAAATTCTTCCAGCCGTTCGCCAACGATCGTGCGCTGGCGGGATGGATGGCGCAGGCGAACAACGCGACGCTGATACAAAGTACGTTGACGCTCGAAGGCGGGGCGATCGAATTCGACGGGGAGGCGACGGCGATCCTGACGGAATCGGCGGTGCTGCACGTCAGCCGCAATCCGCAACTGTTCAATATTCCTGGGGGTGTCGTTGCCAACGCGACACTGCTGCCGACGGCCAAGGACACGGTGCTGGCGGAACTGCAGCGTACGCTCGGCGTACAGAAGATCATCTGGATTCCGGGAACGGCGATCTTTCCGCAAGGTTGCGGCGCCGGTGGGCAAGGTGGCGCCGCGACGCCGGCGAGCGAGACCGACATCACGAACGGGCACGTCGATTTCTACGCCAAGTTTCTATCGCCCGGTGTCGTCGCATACTGCTACGACGCGTCGAATTCGATGGGAGAACGGGCGCTGAGCGAGGCCAACTGGCGGCGCCTGAACAATCAGACCGACGCAAGCGGAAGGACGCTGCAGTTGATCGAGCTGACGACGCCGGCAAACTATGGAACGTCGAATGGCATGACGCTGACCAATCGCCAGATGACCAATTTCGCGGCCGGCTACATCAATTTCTATACATGCAATGGCGCGATCATCATGCCGAAATTCAACGATGCTTCTGCCGACTCCGCTGCGCTGACGGCGATCCAGCCGTATGCGGGTTCGCGGGATATCGTTCAGGTGGATATTCTGGGCATTGCGTCGGGGGGAGGCGGCGTGCATTGCGCGACGCGTGAACTTCCTGCGTAGATCGGGCGTCCTGCAACCGCACAAGGCCGCCCGGAACGGTCCGTGCCGGGCGGCCGAACACGTCAGCCCGGCAGTGCCTTCCCCACGATCTCGTATCGCCCTTGCGTCGCATCGACATGCGCGAGCGTATCGAGCACGCGTATCACGGGCGGGTGACCGTACACCCGCTCGACCATCGCCTTGTATTCGTCGCCGTGCCAGTGCGCGGCGGCTTCGCGCGTGCGCCACACGTACACGCCACCGCCTTCGTGCGTGGCCGCGTCGTAGAAGTACCACTTGTGCAGCAGGTCCGGGTTCTGCGCCCACTTTGCCGCGGTACTTTCATAGCGCGCTTCCAGCGTGGTGACATCGACATCGGGTTGCAGCTTGAAGAAGACGATTTCGGTTATCACGGTCAATCCTCCACGAGAAAATCGCGGAAACGCAACACACGCGCCGTCGCTCAAGAGGGGATCGGTGCCGCATGCGCTTCAAGCGCCTGTGTGACAGCGTAGGCGCCGTGCTTTAAAAAGTAAAGCAAAGGCGACGCACCATTCAGGCAATTGACTCTGCCCGTCGATTGCTTTAAAAAGTAAAGCATGACCACACCCAAAATCGGACAACGTGTTCGCGGATCGACGACAGGGCGGCCCATCATGGTCGTGCTGGATCTGCTCGGGCGCCGTACCGCGCTGCGCATCCTGTGGGAACTGCGGGGCGCGCCGCTCACGTTTCGCGCGTTGCAGGAAGCCTGCGAAACGAACGCACGCCTGCTCAACACGCGGCTGGCCGAGCTCAAGGCGTCCGGCCTCGTCGAGCATGGGGAGGGCGGCTATTGCATGACCGCCGAAGGCCGGCGGCTCGAAGCGGCGTTGCAGCCGTTGCTGGGGTGGGCAAGACAGTGGGCGAAGCGCGACCCGGAAGGGCTCGACGCGGCCGATCGCGAGCAATCCGGTCAAGCGCGCTGATCGATCCGCGCCGGGGTACGCGTCGCAACATCGTTCCGGGTCAAGCGTCAAGCGTCGGGCGCGATCCATTTTCTGTTTGCGGAGTCATTTCATGTCTGTTCGGGCCGTGATCTTCGATTTCGATCTGACGCTGGCGGATTCGTCCGCCGCGATCATCGAATGCACGGAATACGCATTGCATCGGCTGGGCGCCGCCGGCGCGACGCCCGCGCAGATCGGCGCCGTGATCGGGCTGACCCTGCCGCAGATGTTCCATTCGTTGACGGGCGAAGCCGAGCCGGCGCGGGCCGACGCATTCGCGCGGCACTTCGTCGCGCGCGCCGACGAGATCATGGTGGCCGGCACGCGCATCTATCCCGAGGTGCCGCCGCTGCTCGCGCAGTTGCGTGAGCAGGGGCTCGCGGTCGCGATCGTGTCGTCCAAGTTTCGTTACCGGATCGAGGCGATTCTCGAACGCAACGGCCTGCAATCGCTGGTCGACGTGCTGATCGGCGGCGAAGACGTGCAGCGTCACAAGCCCGATCCCGAAGGGCTCGTGCAGGCACTCGCGCGGCTTGACCTGCCGGCCCGCGCGGCGATCTACGTCGGCGACCACGCCGTGGACGCGCAGGCGGCCGAGCGCGCCGGCGTGCCGTTCGTCGGCGCGGTGAGCGGCATGACGACGTTCGATGCATGGGCGCGCGCGGGCAAGCAGGCCGTGCGCACGCATATCGGCGAGCTGGCCGCGCTCGTGCAGCGGATGCAGCGCGAGCCGGGCCGGGCGTCGGGCCCGCACGACGCCTGACGCCGGATTCGGGAGCCGCACGATGCCGCGCCACGTGAACCATCTGCGCTGGAAGATCGTCGCGTTTCTGGTCGCGCCGCTGACCTTCGTGATGACGCTCGATCGCGCGGCGATGGCCGTGGCCGCGCCGACGATCCAGGGAGAGCTCGGCCTGTCGATCGTCGAGATGTCGATGATCCTGACGATCTACTTCTGGGCCTATGCGATCGGCCAGCTTCCGGCCGGACGCGCGGCCGAACGCTTCGGGTCGCGCCGCGTGCTGTTCGGCACGAGCACGCTGTGGTCGCTGATGATGATCGTCACGCCGTTCGGCGGTTCGTTCGCCTGGCTGTTCGGTTGCCGGCTGGTGCTCGGCGGCGCGCAGTCGGCCGACTGGTCGAGCAGCGTCGTCGCGCTCAAGCGCTGGTTTCCGGCCGGCGAGCGCGCAAAAGGCAACGCGGTGCTGCTCGCGGGCCTGTATCTGGGCCCGATCGTGTCGGCGCCGCTCACGGCCTGGACGATCGTCCATTTCGGCTGGCATGCCGTCTTCCACGGATTCGGCGCGCTCGGCCTGCTGCTCGGCGCAATCTGGTGGTTCGGCTACCGCGATGCGCCGGCGTCGCATCCGCTCATCACGCAGGCCGAAGCCGACTACATCGCGGCCGGCCAGCCGCCCGGCCACACGGCCGTGTCGGGTTCGCTGATGCGTTGCCTGCGGTTGGGGCGCTTCTGGATCTTCGGCATTCAGTATTTCCTGCTCGTGCTGATCCAGAGCTTCTACACGACATGGCTGCCGACCTACCTGATGCGCGCGCGCGGACTGTCGCTGAAGGCGATGGGGCTGTACGCGTCGCTGCCGTGGGTTGCCGTGTTCGCGGCGGTATTCGTCGCGGGCGCCGTCAGCGACCGGCTGCTGAGGAAAACGGGCTCGATCTACTGGGCGCGCACGCCGGTCGCGATCGCGGGATTCGTCGTGAGCGCGCTGGCGCTGGTCGCCGCGTCGCGCGCGGAGGCGATGGCCGCGGTCATCGCGCTGCTGTGCGTGTCGTTTGCGGCCGTCGGGTTCGTGCAGGTCGTCGTATGGTCGGCCGCGCAGGATCTCGGGCGGCCGTTCGCCGGCGTGATGTCGGGCTGGACCAACGTGTGGGGCGCACTGTCGAACGTCGCGGGCCCGATGACACTCGCGCTCGTCGTCAAGGTCACCGGCAGCTGGGGCAGCGGAATGTTCGTGACCGGTGCGGCGGCGGCTTGCGGCGCGGTGCTGTGGCTGTTCGTGCATCCCGAGCGCCCGTTGCTTGCCGTGGCGGCGGGCGGCTTGCCGCCGGCGGCAGAGGGCCGGAACACGCCGCGCGGCGGCGCGCGCGAAGTTCGGGCCGACGCCGGCCGGGTTTCCGAGCCGGCCGACTGAGCCGTATTGCGCAACGGGCCGGCAGCGCGCGACGGATTCTGCGACCATCGCCGTTAAAGTCATATCCGAAACCCGATCCGCCGCCATGTCCCTCATTTCCGTTGCCTTTGCAAGCATCCGGCCCGCGCGTGCGCGGTCGGCCGCCCGGACGCTGTCATTCGTGTTTCCGCTCTCGGTAGCCTGTGCCGTCATCGGCCTGTCGGGCAGTGTGAGTCCGGCCGAAGCCGCTACGCCCACGCAGCGCGAACGTCTCGAAGCACCGGTCAAGGCCGTCGCCGACCAGCGCGTGGCCGTCGAGACGCCGCAGGGCAGCGCGGCGCTGCCGGTCTACGCCGACCATCCACTCGACCACGCCGCGCCCGACGTCACGCGCGTGTTCATCGTGATTCACGGCACGCTCCGCAATGCCGACGCTTACTATGCGTCGGGGCGCAAGGTCGTCGAGCAGGCCGGTGCGTCCGGCAACGGCACGATGGTCGTCGCGCCGCAGTTCCTGACGCGCGCCGATACGCGCGCGTTCTCGTTGCCCGCATCGACGCTGGCGTGGACGCAGGAAGGATGGAAGGGCGGCGAACCCGCGCGCCAGCCCGGCCCGATCAGCTCGTTCGCGGCGCTCGACGCGTTGCTCGCGCATTTCGCCGACCGCAGCCTGTACCCGTCCCTGACAACGGTCGTCGTGATCGGCCACTCCGCCGGCGCGCAGTTGCTGCAGCGTTATGCCGTGGCCGGGCGCGAAGGGGACGCGCTGGCGCATACCGGCATCGCCGTGCGCTACGTGGTCGCGAACCCGTCGAGCTATCTGTATTTCGACGATGAACGGCCGAATGCCGACGCGATCGCGGGCGGCACCTGCCCGCGCGCGACGCAATGGAAATACGGGCTGAAGTCGGCGCCGCCTTACGTTGCGTCACAGGACGCGCGCGAGCTCGAAACGCGTTACGTTGCGCGCCGTGTCGTGTACCTGCTCGGGCAGGCCGATACGAATCCGTATACGCATTTCATCGACCGTTCGTGCGCGGCGATGGCACAGGGCCCGTACCGGCTCGCGCGCGGGCTCGCGTATTTCGATTACCTGAAGAAGCGGCACCCGGACGATCTCGCGCAGCAGGTCGTCGAAGTGCCGGGCGTCGGGCACGACGGTCTCGGCATGTTCACGTCCGCTTGCGGGCTGGCCGTGCTGTTCGGGCAGGCATTGCCGCAATCGTGCCCGGTCGTCGCCGGTACGGCGCCGGTCATGCGTGCGGCAGGACAATGAGCGTGCATGCGCGGTCCGCGCACGGCCAAAGGCGATCGATCAGAGAAATGCAGGAATCGGCAAGATAAATTCATTTCCCTGCGCAGCGTTCGCGGTTCAGGATGACGGCATTCCCGGGAGCGCCCCCATGAACATCACGATCCTCGACGATTATTTCGACACGCTGCGTACGCTGCCGAGCTTCAGCAAGCTGGACGGGCAGGCGGTCACGATCTGGAACGACCATGTGCAGGACGTCGACGCCCTGGCCGAACGCCTGCGCGATACCGAGGTGCTGGTGCTGATTCGCGAGCGCACGCCGATTCGCGCGCCGCTCATCGCCCGGCTGCCGAAGCTGCGGCTGATCAGCCAGCGCAGCGTCTATCCGCATATCGACATCGATGCGTGCACCGCGCAGGGCGTGATCGTGTCGTCGAACCAGCACGCGGGCACGCCGTCCTATGCGGCCGCCGAACTCACATGGGGCCTCGTGCTGGCCGCGATGCGGCAGATTCCGCAGCAGATGCGCGCGTTGCAGGCCGGCAACTGGCAGACCGGCGTCGGACGGACGCTGCGCGGGCGCACGCTGGGCATATACGGCTACGGCCGGATCGGCGCGGAGGTCGCGCGATACGGCGCCGCGTTCGGGATGAACGTGCTGGTCTGGGCGCGCGAAGCGTCGCTGCAGCGTGCGCGCGACGACGGCTGGCACACGGCGCCGGACAAGCACACCTTCTTCGAAACCTGCGACGTGCTTTCGCTGCACATGCGGCTCGTGCCGGCCACGCGCGGCATCGTGACGGCCGGGGATCTGGCGCGGATGAAACCCGGTGCGCTGCTGGTGAACACGAGCCGGGCGGGCCTCGTCGTACCGGGTGCGCTCGAAGCGGCGTTGCAGGCCGGCCGGCCCGGAATGGCGGCGGTAGATGTGTACGAGACGGAACCGTTGCGCGATCCGCGGCATCCGTTGCTGCGTTTGCCCAATGTGGTGTGCACGCCGCATATCGGCTACGTGACCGAAGACGAATTCGAAACGCAGTTCTCGGATGTGTTCGACCAGATCGTGTCCTATGCGGCCGGACAGCCGATTCACGTGGTCAACCCGGACGTGCTCGCGCGTGAAGCGGGATCGATCGAGCCGTTGATTGTCGACCTGCTCGAATGGATTGGGCCCGGCGCGCGGCCGTACAACGAGGTGATCGATGCGTGGCGCACGTCGTGCCCACGCCTGCCGGTGTGGGAAGATGCCTGCGCGCGCGGTTACGTGGTCCGCCACCACGCGCCAGGCGGCGTGGCCGAGGTCGAAGTGAGCGAAGCCGGCCGCGCGCATCTCCGGGCCGCGCGCGCCTGACTGTGCGGGGCAGTCGGCGCGCGGCCGCGCCACCCGCGCGTCATGCCGTTTTTTCAGCGACCGGTGCGGCGTCCGGATCGAACACCGTCAAGCCTTCCGTCGGGTCCATCGGCAAGTCCCACGGACGCGCGGCGATCGCCCGTTTCGTCGCGTCATAGCCGGCCTGCCGGCGGGCCGCGATGCCGGCCGGCGTGAAATCGATGTCCTTCAGCTGATTGTCGCCGTCGAGCCGCGGCGCGGCGAGCTTGACCAGGTGCATCGTCGTCTCGCATCCCCACGCGGCGAGCCGGCGTACGGCCGGCGACGCGCGGTCGGCTTCCGGCACGTGCCGCGCCAGTTCGCGGATCACGTGGCGCAGCCGGTGAATCTGCTGCTGGCGCGCGATGTGGCTGTCGGTGCGGCTCGCGTACTGGATGTCCTTCTGCCGCTCCGACACTTGCCAGATGCTCTCGGGCTCCGGGCCGGCCGGATTCCACATCTGCACCGAAAAGATGATCGAGCTGCGGCGCGGGTTGTCGTCGAGCACGACCTCGACCGGCGTATTCGAATACACGCCGCCGTCCCAGTACGGCGCGCCGTCGATCCGTATCGCCGGGAATGCGGGCGGCAGCGCGCCCGAGCTCATGACGTGCTCGATCCCGAGCCGCGTGTCGCGCGAATCGAAATAGCGCATGGTGCCCGTGCATGCATTGACCGCGCTGACGGTCAGGCGCGGATGGCCCGCGTTCAGCAGCTCGGGATCGATCAGCGACGCGAGCGTGTCGCGCAGCGGCGCGATCCGGTAATACGACGCGCGATCGACGCCGAGGCGCGCCATCGGCCCGAGCCACGACGCCGGATTGGGCTGGAAGAAGCCCGCGATGCCGCCGCCGATGATCATCAGCTCGGCCAGCGTCCGGTCCCAGCCCGGCAGCAGCGGCGGGACGTCGAAGCGGGTCCGTTCGGTCACGCGATGCCAGAACGCCGACAGTTTCTCGTAGCGCCGTTCCGGCGGATTCCCGGCGATCAGCGCCGCGTTGATCGCGCCGATCGACGTGCCGACCACCCAGTCGGGCCGGATCCCGGCTTCGTCCATCGCCTGGAAGACGCCGAGCTGGAACGCGCCCAGTGCGCCGCCGCCCTGGAGCACGAGCACGACTTGCCCGGGGAGGTCCATTCGTGCCGGTTGGCTCGCGGTCATGGCTTGCCTCGCTGCGTGTGACGGTGGGTCGGATCCGAACAGTTCGATTCAGTTTAGGCGATCGACGGCGCGGGGCGGCCTGCTGCGCAACAGTGGCTTGCGTTTGCTTTGCCGTTCGCTTCCGACCCTTTGACACGGCCGGCGTCACGCATCCGGATAAGGCGTGCCGTCCTTGTGCAGGAACCGGCCGTCGCGGCTCGGGCTCATCATGTCGATGTCCGGGCAGGTGATCACGTCGTCCGGTGAACGCGAACCCACTTCGAGATAGACGGCGACGGCGTCCGACCGGTTGACCAGGTGATGGCCGTTGCCCGAGTTTTTCGGAAACGCCGCGCAGTCGCCTGCGCGCAGCACGGTCTCGCCGCCGTCCTCGATCATCACGAGCTCGCCTTCGAGCACGTAGACGAATTCGTCTTCGTCGGCATGCCAGTGGCGCTGGGCCGACCAGCCGCCGGGCGGCACGCGCATCAGGTTGACGCCGAAATCGCGCAGCCCGCCGGCGTCGCCGAGACGCTGGCGGATGCGCTGCGCGCACGGCGCGTCGAACGGCCGCGGATAGCCGCTGCCGCGGCGTTCGGGCACGGTGCTGAGGTCGATCCTGGGCATGGGCGGCTCCGTCTGCCACGCGGGCGAATGGGACGGCGGTCATTGTAGGCGGATGCCGCCCGCCGTTCGCCCGCGCGTTACGTGGCGGGCCGCGTCATTCGACGGTGATCGTCTCCTTCATGTACGGGTGAATTCCGCAGAACACCTTGTAGACACCCGGCTTGTCGAAGCGGAACGAGTACGTCTCATCCTGGTCGAGTGCCTTCGAGTGAAAGATGCCGGCATCGTTGACGACGGTGTGCGGTTCCGCGTCGAGGTTCTTCCACGTGATCGTCGTGCCGGCCTTGATGGTGGTCGACATCGGCGAAAACATGAAATTGCGGATCGTCACTTGCGCGCCGTCCGGGCCCTGTGCGAACGCGGCGAGCGGCGTGGCGGCGGCAGCCGCGCACAGGATCAGCGCCGCGACGATTCCGGGTTGCTTGAAGCGGATCATGTCGGTCTCCTCATGTTTGTCAGGCGAGCGTCGCGTCGCGCAGCGACGACGCGACCGGATGGCCCGCGAATTCGACGGTCGTCACGCCGAGCATCGCGGGCAGCCGGTCGTGCGGCACCGTGAGCGGCACGGGGCCCGGGCCGTTGCCGGCCGTCGGCTGCGGGAACGCGGTGGAGCGCGCGGTGTGGAACGTCACGTTGCCCTCGACCTTCGACACGATCTGGTGGATGTGCCCGTTCAGCACGGTGACCGAGCCGAAGCGGCGCAGCAGCGCCATGGTCTGCGGCGCGTCGCCGGTGCCCCAGCCCCACGGTTCGTAGATGGTCCACATCGGCATGTGCGAGAACACGACGATCGGCGTGCTCGACGAGCGGCCCTTCAGATCCTGTTCGAGCCACGCGAGCTGTTCGTCGCCGAAGCTGCCGAGCCCGTTCGGCTTGAAATGCATCACGTTGACGAGCGCGATGAAATGCACGCCCGCGTGATCGAAGCTGTAATAGCCGCGGTTGTCCGAGGCCTTGCCGAACCGGCCAAAATATTCGGCGCCCGAACCGTCGGTGACGTCGTGCTCGCCGGGCACCGTGTGCAGTTCCGGCACGCGCAGCGCGGATAGCAATTGCGACGCGTGGTCGAATTCCTCGGGCTTGGACAGGTGCGTGATGTCGCCCGTATGGATGGCCAGCGCGGGCAGCGCGGGCATCCCGTTGACGAGGCCGATCGTCTGCTTCAGCGTGGCCGATACGTCGGGATTCGCGTCCTTGTTGAAGCCGATGTGCGTGTCGCTGATCTGCACGAACAGCGGCTTGCCCGCGGGGGGCGCGTCGCCGGTCTGCGCGAGCGCGAGGTCGAACGGCGTCAGGATGCCGCCCGACAGCGTGAACAGCGTGCCGAGCCCGCCGAAGGCCAGGCATTGCAAGGCCTTGCGGCGCGACGGGCGGGTAGGGGTCGATGAAGACATGGGAGCCTCGCATTCGTATGACGAAACCGGACGGCCGGATCGTCCTGGAATAAGCCGGCGCCTTCGCATGCCATACCGCCGAAGCGGCGGATTTATTCCCGCGCGTTACGCGTTACGCGGTCGAACACCCGTGTCGGCGGCTTCCGGGGCAATGCGGGATGCGAGCGGGATGCGCTGTCAATGTCCTGTAAGTGACACGTCACATTTGCGTCACGACCGCCCGATAGCCTGCCACTCCGAATCACCTCTCCGGAGCCCCTTCATGCCGAATCCCGCGGCAACGGAAACCAGCGGTGCGGCCAGTCATCGCACGCGCACCGTCAGCCTCGCGCTGTTCTTTCTGATCATTGCCTGCGGCATCGTCTATGTCGGCATTCATCTCGGTGCCGATCTCGGCCCCGTCAAGGAAAGCTCGGCCCTCCCGTTTCTGCTGCTGATCGTCGCGCTGCTGATCGCGCTCGGCTTCGAATTCGTGAACGGCTTTCACGACACCGCGAACGCGGTCGCGACCGTCATCTATACGCATTCGCTCGACCCGCACCTCGCGGTCGTCTGGTCGGGCCTCTGGAACCTGTTCGGCGTACTCGTGTCGAGCGGCGCCGTCGCGTTCGGCATCCTGCAGTTGCTGCCGGTCGAGCTGATCCTGCAGGTCGGCAGCGGCTCGGGCTTCGCGATGGTGTTCGCGCTGCTGATCGCGGCCGTCACGTGGAACCTCGCGACCTGGTATTTCGGCCTGCCGTCGTCGAGCTCGCACACGCTCGTCGGCTCGATCATCGGCGTCGGCCTGATGAACCAGATCGTCAGCGGCCCGTCGGGCACGAGCGGCGTCGACTGGAACCAGGCGCTCGGCGTCGGCAAGGCGCTGCTGTTCTCGCCGCTGATCGGCTTCGTGCTGTCCGCGCTCGTCTTGCTGTTGCTGAAGGCGCTCGTGCGCGTGCCGGCGCTGTACCAGGGGCCGAAGGGCAACCAGCCGCCGCCGTTCTGGATTCGCCTGCTGCTGATCCTGACCTGCACGGGCGTGTCGTTCGCGCACGGCTCGAACGACGGTCAGAAGGGCATGGGCCTGATCATGCTGATCCTGATCGGCGTGATGCCGACCGCCTACGCGCTGAACAAGGCCGTGACGCCGGACCAGACGAGCACGTTCGTCGCGGTTGCGCGCCACGCGTCGACGACGCTGGTCAAGTACGCGGACCCGGCCGTGCAGTCCGCCCACCCGCGTGCCGATGTCGAGGCGTACGTGCGCACGCACAAGCTGACGCCCGCGACGATTCCCGCGCTCGGCAAGCTCACCGACACGATCGCCGACCAGGTCGCGCAAGCAGGCGGCATTTCGAGCGTGCCGCAGAACCTCGTCGACAACGTGCGCAACAACATGTACGTCGCGTCCGAGGCGATCCGCCTGATGGAGAAAGCGAAGGCGCCGGCGTTCCCGGTCGAGGACGCGAGCGCGCTCGAAGCGTTCCGGCAGCAGATGGACCGCGCAACGAAATTCATCCCGACGTGGGTGAAGGTCGCGGTCGCGATTGCGCTCGGCCTCGGCACGATGGTCGGCTGGAAGCGGATCGTCGTGACGGTCGGCGAGAAGATCGGCAAGTCGCATCTCACGTACGGGCAGGGCGCATCGGCCGAAGCCGTCGCGATGCTGACGATCGGGATGGCCGACGCGTACGGGCTGCCGGTATCGACGACGCACGTGCTCGCATCGGGCGTGGCCGGCACGATGACGGCGAGCGGCGCGGGCCTGCGCTGGGATACGGTACGCAACCTCGTGCTCGCGTGGGTGCTCACGCTGCCCGCATCGATCGCGCTGTCGGCTACGTTGTACTGGGTGCTGCACAGGCTGTTCTGATTCGCGCCGGGGTGCGACGCCCGGCCGCGAGACAAGCGGTCGGCCCCATCGATTTTCAATTCAACACAAGACGCTACCGATGGATATCAGTTTCGATCCGAACCGCACCGCGAACGCCTCGGCGTGGCGCGTGCTGCCCAACCGCTGGGATGCCGTCGCGTTTCCGCTGATCATCTGCCTGCTTGCAATGGCGATCGTCGGCTTTCACCAGACGATGGCGCCGATCGGCGTGCTGCAGACGCAGAAGATCTCGCTCGATCCGTCGAACCTGCCCGAATACGCGTTGCGCACCACGCTGCGGATGCTCGCCGCGATGGTCGCGTCGCTCGCGTTCACGCTCGTCTACGGCACGCTCGCGGCCAAGAGCCGCCGCGCGGGCATGGTGCTGATCCCGATCCTCGACATCCTGCAGTCGGTGCCGGTGCTCGGCTACATCTCGTTTACCGTCACGTTCTTTCTCGCGCTGTTCCCGGGCCGCGTGCTCGGTGCGGAGCTGGCGGCGATCTTCGCGATCTTCACGAGCCAGGCGTGGAACATGACGTTCAGCTTCTACCAGTCGCTGCGCACGGTGCCGCGCGACCTGAGCGAAGTGTCGCGTGGCTTTCACCTGACGCCGTGGCAGCGCTTCTGGAAGCTCGAAGTGCCGTTTTCGATGCCGGGCCTGATCTGGAACATGATGATGTCGATGTCGGGCGGCTGGTTCTTCGTCGTCGCGTCGGAGGCGATCACCGTCGGCAACCAGACCATCACGCTGCCGGGCATCGGCGCGTATCTCGCGCAGGCGATCTCGGACAAGAACCTCGGCGCGGTCGGCTGGGTGATCGTCGCGATGTCGGTCGTGATCCTGGCGTACGACCAGTTCCTGTTCCGCCCGCTCGTCGCATGGGCCGACAAGTTCCGGATGGAAAACACCGCGTCGGGCGATGCGCCGCAATCCTGGCTGCTCGACATGATGCGCCGCACGCACCTGATTCATCAGCTGCTCGTGCCGGCGGGCTGGCTGCTGTCGCAGGCCGCGCGGATTCCGCTGCGCCTGCCGGCGCTGAAGGGCACGCGCTCGCGCGGCGCGACGTCACGCCGTTCGTCGCGCGTCGGCGACATCGTATGGGGCGCATTCGTGATCCTGCTGACGGTGTACGTCGTGTGGCGCGTCGTCAGCTTCGTCGCGACCGGCGTGACGATGGGCGAGGTCGGCCACGTGCTCGTGCTCGGGCTCATCACGCTGCTGCGCGTGCTGGTGCTGATCGCGATCGCGTCCGTGATCTGGGTGCCGCTCGGCGTGCTGATCGGGTTGCGTCCGAAGCTGGCCGAGAAGGTCCAGCCGCTCGCGCAGTTCCTCGCCGCGTTCCCCGCGAACCTGCTGTTCCCGGTGTTCGTGATCGTGATCGTCCACTTCCACCTGAACGCCGACATCTGGCTGTCGCCGCTGATCGTGCTCGGCACGCAGTGGTACATCCTGTTCAACGTGATCGCGGGTGCGATGTCCTATCCGAACGACTACAAGGAAGCCACGAAGAATTTCCGGATTCGCGGCTGGCAGTGGTGGCGGCAGGCGATCCTGCCCGGCATCTTCCCGTACTACGTGACGGGCGCCATTACCGCATCGGGCGGCGCGTGGAACGCGAGCATCGTGTCCGAGTTCGTGCAGTGGGGCGACACGAAGGTCGTCGCGCACGGCCTCGGCGCGTACATCGCGCAGACGACCGCCGCCGGCGATTTCCCGAAGATCATCCTGGGCATCGCCGTGATGTCCCTGTTCGTCACCCTGTTCAACCGTCTGCTGTGGCGTCCGATGTACGCCTATGCGGAATCCCGGCTCCGGCTCGATTGAGAGTAAGCGCGATGCAAAATTCGACCGTTATCAACGCCCCCGTCAAGACGTCCCAGCCGCTGCAGCCGCCGCGCCTCGGCGAAGAAATCCTGCGCGTCGAGCACGTGAACCGCGGCTTCAACAAGTCGCAGGGCGAACTGCTCGTGCTCGACGACGCGAACCTGTCGCTGCGCGAAGGCGAAATCGTCGGGCTGCTCGGCCGTTCCGGCTCGGGCAAGTCGACGCTGCTGCGAATCATCGCCGGGCTGATCGAACCGACCGGCGGCGAAGTGACCTACCTCGGCAAGCCGCTGGATGGCCCGGCCGACGGCGTCGCGATGGTGTTCCAGACCTTCGCGCTGTTCCCGTGGCTCACGGTGCTGCAGAACGTGGAAGCCGGCCTCGAAGCGCTCGGCGTCGGCGCGCGCGAGCGGCGCGAACGCGCGCTGGCCGCGATCGACCTGATCGGTCTCGACGGCTTCGAGAACGCGTACCCGCGCGAGCTGTCGGGCGGCATGCGCCAGCGCGTGGGCTTTGCGCGTGCGCTCGTCGTCGATCCGACGATCCTGCTGATGGACGAGCCGTTCTCGGCGCTCGACGTGCTGACGGCCGAGACGCTGCGTACCGATCTGCTCGACCTGTGGACGCAGGGCCGCATGCCGATCAAGTCGGTGCTGATCGTCACGCACAACATCGAGGAAGCCGTGTTCATGTGCGACCGGATCCTCGTGCTGTCGTCGAACCCGGGCCGCGTGATCGCCGAGATCAAGGTGCCGTTCAAGCATCCGCGCAACCGGCTCGACACCGATTTCCGCAAGCTCGTCGACGACATCTACGCGAAGATGACGGCCCGCCAGACCAACGAGGCGACGAAGAAGGGGCTCGAACTCGGCAGCTGGATGCCGCGCGTGTCGACCAACCTGATGGCGGGCCTGATCGAGACGCTCGCGATGGCGCCGTACCACGGCCGCGCGGACATGCCGGAAATCGCGCGCACGCTGCATCTGGAGGTCGACGAACTGTTCCCGATCGCCGAAGTGCTGCAGTACCTCGGCTTCGCGGACGTGCGCGAAGGCGACGTGTTCCTGACGCCGCCGGCCCGCGTGTTCGCGGAATTCGGCACGCAGGAGCGCAAGCTGATGTTCGCCGATCATCTGCTGAAGCACGTGCCGCTCGCTGCGCGGATCCGGAAGGTGCTCAACGAGCGCCCGGGCCACCGCGCGCCGCGCGTGCGCTTCGAGCAGGAGCTGGAGGATTTCCTGTCGGACGAAGCGGCCGAGGAAACGCTCGACGCGGTGATCGACTGGGGCCGTTACGGCGAAGTCTTCTCGTACAACGACAAGACGGAAGTGTTCAGTCTCGAGGATGTCGAGAGCTGACGCCTGCGCCTGGACGGCGAGCGATCGTCATTCGGGCAAGTCCCGCTGATTCGTGTCCTGCTCGATCCCGCCCGTATTGAGCTGCTCGATCTTCTCCATCCGCTGCCGCGCGAGTTCCGGCAGCCGGTTCGTCACGCCGATCACCAGCGCTTCGGCAAGCGCCAGCGCCGGCACGTTGGTCTGCAGCATCGCGAACGGGCGCCCCTGGATCCGCAGCACGATTTCCGCAAACGCGCCGATCGGCGATCGCCATTCGTCGGTGATCAGCAGGATCCGCGTGCCGAGCCGGTGCGCGGCCTGCGCGAAGCGGATGCTGTCCTTCTGGTAGCGGCGAAAGTCGAAGATCACCAGCACGTCGCCGCGCCCCATGTCGGCCAGTGCGACAGACGCGAGATTCACGTTCGGCTCGACGGAGTGGACATGCGGCCGCGCATAGGCCAGCGTGAAAGAAAACAGCGACGCGAGCGGCGCGGTGTAGCGTCCGCCGCCGCAGAAGACGCGCACGTCCGGATCGGCCAGCAGCGCCACCGCCGCGTCGAACGCGGCCGCGTCGAGCCCTTCGATCGTGGTCGCGAGCGACTCGGACAGCCGCTGGAAAATCGCCGCATGGCTGTCGCGCATGCCCGTTTCCGAGTGGAACGCATCCATCCGCGCGAGCGGCGAATTCATCGCCGTGTCGATCTCGTCGTGCAGCGCCTGCTGGAACGACGAGTAGTTCGGAAAACCGATCCGGACGACGAAGCGGAACACGGTCGGGTCGCTGACTTCCGCCTGCTTCGCAAACTGCGCGATGGGCCCCAGCCCGAGACTGGGATAGCGATCCAGCAACGCCTGCGCAACCTTCTGTTCCGACGGCGTGAAGCTATCCATCTGGGATAACAGCAACGCCCTGATGCTCGTCCCCATCGGGCACTCCAGCTCTCTTATCTGTATGACAAACGGCAGACCCAGGTCTGCCGGCGACTCCACGCATGTTAGCCGATCGACGGGCGGCGGGCCGCGTACGTCCCGATATTAGAGGGCCGCATCGCACGGCCAATCGGCTCACTCATGAATGTAATGAAACAAACATTCGAGCAGAACCGTTTTTACGTGCATTCGTTTTATATTCAGTAATAACCCTAGGTTTTGATGCAAAAAAGCGAGTGCTATGATCGCGGCCTCGTCGAGATGTATTGTTTATTACATTTCGGATTGGCGGCGCCGCCATGCCGTCGTGCAGCGGCGCATCCCGGCACGGCCCGGTTTATTTGTCTGGAGGATTCCGTCATGAGGCGGCTCGTAGTACTCACCCTGTTGTCGGCCATGAGCGCGTGCGCGTTCGCCGCATCGGACCCGGCGGTCGAGGCGAAGAACGGCATGGTCGTGTCGTCGCAGCACTTCGCGTCGCAGATCGGCGTCGACATCCTGAAGGAAGGCGGCAACGCAGTGGACGCGGCGGTGGCGGTCGGCTATGCGCAGGCCGTGACCAATTCGTGCTGCGGCAACATCGGCGGCGGCGGGTTCATGACCCTCCACCTGGCCGACGGCCGCGACCGCTTCATCAATTTCCGCGAGACTGCGCCGGCCGCGGCTTCCGCGAACATGTACCTCGATGCGGCAGGCAACGTCATCCCGGACCAGAGCCTGTACGGTTATCGCGCGGTCGGCGTGCCGGGCACGGTGGCCGGCCTCGATCTCGCGCAACGCAAGTACGGGAAGCTGACCCGCAAGCAGGTGATGGCGCCGGCGATCCGGCTCGCGCGCGACGGCTTCGTGCTGACGCGCGGCGATACGGACATCCTCGACACCACGGTCGAACGCTTCAAGAAGGATCCGGAAGCCGCGCGCATCTTCCTGCGCCCGGACGGCACGGCGTTGCAGCCGGGCGACCGCCTGGTGCAGAAGGACCTGGCGCGCACGCTCGAGCGCATCGCGGAGCAGGGGCCCGACGCGTTCTATCACGGCGAGATCCCGAAGATCGTCGAAGCAGCGGCCAAGCGCGGCGGCGGCGTGATCACGGCGGCCGATTTCGCGTCCTACCGCGCGCAGGACATGGCGCCGCTGACGTGCACGTATCGCGGCTACGAGTTCGTGTCGGCGCCGCCGCCGAGCTCCGGCGGCGTGACGATGTGCGAGACGCTGAACATCCTCGAAGGGTATGACCTGCGCAAGCTCGGCTACCACTCGGCCGCTTCGGTTCACTACATGACCGAAGCGATGCGTCACGCGTATGAAGACCGCAACACGCTGCTGGGCGATCCGAACTTCATCGACAACCCGGTCGCGAAGCTGACGAGCAAGGAATACGCGGCGCAGATCCGCAAGAGCATCCATGCCGATACGGCGACGCCGTCGGTCGACGTGCAGCCCGGTGTCGGCGTGCACGAGAAACCGGAAACGACGCATTACTCGATCATCGACCACGACGGCAACGCGGTGTCGACGACCTATACGGTCAACGGCCGCTTCGGCGCCGTGGTCATCGCGCCGGGCACGGGCTTCTTCCTGAACGACGAGATGGACGACTTCACCGTGAAGGTCGGCGCGCAGAACATGTTCGGCCTCGTGCAGGGCACGCGCAACTCGATCGCGCCGGGCAAGCGTCCGCTGTCGTCGATGGCACCGACCATCGTGAAGAAGGGCGGCAAGGTGTTCATGGTGGTCGGTTCGCCGGGCGGCTCGCGCATCATCACGATCACGCTGCAGACCGTGCTGAACGTGATCGACTACGGGATGACGCCGCAGGACGCGGTCGCCGCGCCGCGCATCCATCACCAGTGGCTGCCTGACGAGGTCTATTACGAAACCTACGGCCTGTCGCCCGACACGCTCGCGATCCTGCGCAACATGGGCTACAAGATGGTCGAGCAGACGCCGTGGGGCGCCGCCGAGCTGATCATGGTCGGCCTGCCGGGCACCGAAGCGGCGAGCCGCCAGAGTTCCGGCAACGATTCGTCGGTGTCCGGCAACGTGCGTGCCGGCTTCATCTACGGCTACAACGACCCGCGCCGTCCGGCCGGCTCGGCGATCGGCTACTGACCGGATCGTTTCATGCCGAACCGCTGCCGCCGGCGTTCGCCTTCCCGCGAATGCCGCTGCGGCGGCAGCGCGTCCGTTCGCGGACATCCGCAAGCCTGACCGGCTTGCCACGCGCGTGCCGCGGCACGGCACGGGGCGCGCGCCTCTCACCCGTCAACCCCTTCACCGTGCGGCGAATCCCGTTATGAACAAACGAATGTCTGCGGCAGGCTGGATCCTGCTCGCGATGGCGGCCGGCATCCTCATCGGCTACCTGATCTTCACGCAGTTCCCGGACAAGCAGTCGGCCGCGGAAATCGCCGGCTACATCTCGCTCGTGTCCGACGTGTTCCTGCGGCTGATCAAGATGGTGATCGGCCCGCTGGTGTTCTCGACACTCGTCGTCGGCATTGCGCACATGGGTGATGCGTCGTCGGTCGGGCGCGTGTTCGTGAAGGCGCTCGGCTGGTTCGTCACCGCATCGCTGATCTCGCTGCTGCTCGGGCTGCTGATGGCGAATGTGCTGCGACCGGGCGAGAATCTCGGCCTGCCGTTGCCGGACATCGGCGCGTCCGCGCATCTCGCGACATCCAAGTTCACGCTGAAGGATTTCGTCGGCCACATGGTGCCGAAATCGTTCGCCGAGGCGATGACGAACAACGAGATCCTGCAGATCGTCGTGTTCTCGATGTTCTTCGGCGTCGCGCTGTCGGCGCTCGGCGAGCGCGGCAAGATCCTCGTGGCCGCGATCGACCAGCTCGCGCACGTGATGCTGAAGATCACCGGTTACGTGATGAAGCTCGCACCGCTCGCGGTGATGGCTGCGATGGCGTCGACCGTCGCGATCAACGGGTTGTCGATCCTGCTGAAGTTCGCGGTGTTCATGGGCGACTTCTACGTGAGCCTCGTGCTGCTGTGGGCCACGCTCGTCGCCGCCGGGCTGCTGTTCCTCGGCCGCCGCGTGTTCAAGCTGCTGGTGCTGATCAAGGAAGCGTTCATGCTGTCGTTCGCGACCGCGAGCTCGGAAGCCGCGTACCCGAAGATCCTCGATGCACTCGACCGTTTCGGCGTGCGCCGCAAGATTTCGAGCTTCGTGATGCCGATGGGTTATTCGTTCAACCTCGACGGCTCGATGATGTACTGCACGTTCGCGTCGCTGTTCATCGCGCAGGCCTACAACATCCACCTGTCGCTCGGCACGCAGGTCACGATGCTGCTGATCCTGATGCTGACGTCGAAGGGGATGGCCGGCGTGCCGCGCGCATCGCTCGTCGTGATCGCCGCGACGCTGCACCAGTTCAACATCCCGGAGGCCGGGCTGCTGCTGATCCTCGGTGTCGACACGTTCCTCGACATGGGCCGCTCGGCCACGAACGCGGTCGGCAATTCGATTGCCAGCGCGGTGGTCGCGAAGTGGGAAGGCGAGCTGATGTCGGAGTCCGAAGCGCAGGCGCATGCCGCGCATCTCGACGCCGAACTCGAACGGCAGAACAGCGATCCGGCCTATGGCGCCGGTCAGGCAACGTCGACCTGACGTCAGGCCGCCAGGGCCTCGTCGATGCACGCCGCGAGCACCATCGCGGCGGCGTTGCCCGGTGTCGAGCCGAGCAGCTGCGGCGCATAGACGCTGTCGCCGGCCTCGATCGATCGCCCCGACAGCGCGCACACGCCGCGTTTGCGCGTCGTGAACAGCCGCCACTTCTGGTAGCCGTAATGCCCGGTGCACGCGTCGCGCCACGAAATCATCACGGTGTCGGCCGTGGGCCGCTCGAGCACGCTGATGGTCGGCTTGCTCGTCGGGTCCCACGACGGCAGCCGGTCGCGCGTGATGGTGCGCCGCCGCGGGAGGCCCCACGAGACGGACGGCATGTCGAAACTGCCGATCGCGGCGACGGTCATGAGCCAGGGCGCTGCAGGGTTGTTCATGTTTCTTTTCCTCGAAACGTAACGCGGTGCCGCCACGCGCGGCATCACGACAGGCGGATGCGCGGCTGCACCCAGCCGTTGATCCGCTCGGCGATCCACAGCAGGGTCGCCTTGGAAAAACCGTGCAGCGCCTGCTGGTGCCGCCGGTAGAGCATCAGGTGGCTGAACTGCGCGAAACGCCCCTGGATGAAGCCGCCGCGGAAGAACCCGAACTGCCCGAGCGTGCCGAACGCGTCGTAATCGCTGATCGACACGAGCGCGCCGAAATCGTGGAACGCGAACGGCGGGATCGGCGTGCCGTCGAGCCACGCGGGCAGGTGCTTCGCGAGATGCTCGGCCTGCTGCGTCGCGACCTGCGCGGTGGGCGGCAACGGCCGTTCCTGGCCGTCGGGCAGCAGGCTCGCGCAATCGCCGATCGCGAATATGTGTTCGTCGCCCGTTGCCTGCAGCGTGGGCCCGACGACGACCTGGTTCGCGCGGTTCGTGTCGAGCCCGCCAAGCGCCTGCATGAAATCGGGCGCCTTCACGCCGGCCGCCCAGACCATCAGGTCCGCTGCGGCGAACGAACCGTCGCCATAGTGGAAGCCGTTCGCATCGGCCGACGTCACGCGCGTCGACGTCAGCACGTGAAAACCGATCTGTTCGAGCCGCCGCTGCGCGGATGCCGAAATTCTTGGCGGAAACGCGGCGAGGATGCGCGGGCCGCTTTCGAGCAGCGTGAGCTGCAGCCGCTCGCGCACCGTCTCGTCGCCATAGGCCTGCGCGACTTCCAGCAGGCGGCTCAGCTCCGCCGCAAGCTCCACGCCCGTCGCGCCCGCACCGACGATTGCGACGCGGAACGGCTCGTCGCGCGCGATGCTGCGGAACACGCGCATCCGCAACGCTTCGTTGAAGGTCTCGGCTTGCTGCTGGCTGTCGATGAAGTAGCAGTGCTCCCGCACGCCCGGCACGCCGAAATCGTTGGCCTGGCTGCCGAGCGCGAGGATCAGCACGTCGTATTCGAGTTCACGCGCGTCGATCACCACGTCGCCGGCCTGCGAGCGGATCTCGCCGAGCTGCACGCGGCGGCGCGCGCGATCGAGCCCCTTCAGTTCGCCCGGCTGGTACGTGTAGCCGTGGTCGCGGGCATGGGCGAGGAAGATCACCTGCTGCTGCTGGACGTCGCGCGTACCGGCCGCGATCGTGTGCAGCATCGGCTTCCAGATATGGGTCGGACTGCGGTCGACGATGGTGACCTGCGCACGCCCGGACCGGCCGAGACGTTCGCCCAGGCGGGTCGCGAGCTGCAACCCGGCGATCCCGCCGCCGACGATGACGATGCGTGTAGGGGTAGTCATGGATAAATCATCACGTGATGAATAATGTATGATCGTAGCGCTTCCCGGCTCCGCGTGTCAACGGAGTAGGGCAGGCCATCCAATTCCGGGGAAATGAAACCGGGGCCCGAACACGGGCAATCGAACCATTCAAGGGGAGCAGGAAAACGTGGCTGAAGTCACTGAGCGCGTGCCGTCGAAGCGGCGTACGCGCGGGCGGCCGCTGGCGGAGGCGTCCGTCGGTCCGGACGTGATATTGCGGGCCGCGCGCCGAACCTTTGCGAAGCGTGGCTACGATGCGACGAGCGTGCGCGAAGTCGCGCGCGAACTGGGCATCGACGCGGCATTGATCGCCCATCATTTCGGTACGAAGGAAACGTTGTGGCTGGCTGTCGTCGAGCAGATCGTCGAGCTGGCCGAACCGTTGTTCGATGCGCTGCGTGCACTGCGCACGTCATCGCTGCCGCATCGCGACCGCGTGCGGCGCGCGCTCGAGCTGTGCGTCGATCACGAGTTTGCGGAGCCGGACATCGGCATGTTCTTCTCGACGGCGGCGACCGAGGAGGGCGGCCGGCTCGACCGGCTGCAGGAGCGGATCGTGCGCCCGTATCACGATGCGATGTTTCCGCTGCTGGCGGACGCGGTCGAGGCCGGCGCGATCCGCCCGGTCGATCCGAACGTGCTGTTCTTCATGATCGCGAGCGCGGTCGGCACGACGGTGTCGTACAGCCACATGATGCTGGAGTTCACGTCGCTGCCGACGCGGCCGGATGCATTCCGGGAAGCCGTGCTCGCGGTCGCGTTCAACCTCATCGGCGACTGAGCGCCGCGCGCGCGATGCGCGCGGTCACGTCGCCGCAACCAGCCCCAGTTCGCGCACCGCGTTTCGCGCGGTCTCGCGCAGCGCATCGACGAGCGGCGACGGCGTGCGATACGCGATCGCCAGCTCGTACGCAAGCGGGCTGCCCGCATCCTTCAGTTCGCAGAACGTAATGCCTTGCGGCTGCATCGGCACGAACAGGCGCGGCATCAGCGCGACGCCGATGCCGCCTGCGACGAGCCCGGCCGTCGTTTGCATCTGGCGCGGCTGCTGCACCACCCGCGGCGCGAACCCGGCCTGTGCGCAGGCCGTCGCGATCAGCGCATGCATGCCGGGTCCGTGGTGCGCGGCAAACATGACCCACGGCTCGTCCGCCAGCTCGGCGAGCGCGATGCGCTTGCGGCGCGCGAGCCGGTGGCCGGCGGGCAGCGCGGCCACCATCCGGTCGCGCAGCAGCGGCTCGACGCGCACGTCGCCGGCATCGGCCACCGGCAGGACGACGAGGCCGACGTCCGTGCGGTCCTGACGCAGCGCGAGCACCTGTTCGGCGGTCGTGCCTTCTTCCAGCTGGAAATCGACGCCCGGATGCCGTTCCTGGAAGGCGCGCAGGATCAGCGGCAGCAGCGCGTTGACCGTACTGTCGACGAAGCGCAGCCGCAGCGTGCCGCCGAGACCGGCGCCCGCGCGGCGGGCCACCGCCACCGCGCGTTCGGCCTGTTCGAGTGCGCGCCGCGCTTCGAGCAGGAACGCTTCGCCGGCCGGCGTGAGCCGCGAGCCGCGGTTGTCGCGTTCGAGCAGCGCGACGCCCAGTGCGTCTTCGAGCTTGCGGATCGCGGCGCTCAACGGCGGCTGTGCCATGTGCAGCCGCTCGGCCGCACGCCGGAAGCTGAGCGTCTCGGCAACGGCGATGAATTGCCTGAACTGGCGCAGATCGATCATGCGATACCTTCCATGTATCAGTGGATCACTGAATTCGTATTTTACCTATCACCCGGCGCTGCCCAGAATGTCCTTGTCATCCATCGTCGATAGTCAGGAGGGCAGGTCATGACGGGCAGCGAACAGCAACGTACGGCGATCGTCACGGGCGGGTCGGGCGGGATCGGCTTCGCGATCGCGAGCAGGCTGGTGCAGGACGGGTATCGGGTCGCGATCGTCGGGCGCGACGTGGCGCGGCTGGAGGCGGCCGTCGCGCGGCTCGGCCGTGCGGCAATCGGGCAGGCCGGTGATTTGAGCGTGAGGCGCGACGCGCAAGCGGCGGTGGCCGCCATCGTCGCGCGCTGGCCGCGCATCGACGTGCTCGTCAACAACGCGGGGCTGACCGGCCGCGTCGGCGCGGATACGGAGGCGGGCGAAGCGGAGGCCGTGTGGGACGCGGTGCTCGACGCGAACCTGAAAAGCCTGTTCCTGACGACGATGGCCGTACTGCCGCACCTGGCCGACCACGCCGCGCGGATCGTCAACATCGGTTCGATCGCGGCGCGCGCGGGCAGCCTGTTGCCTGGCGGCCTCGCGTATGCGGCCGCGAAGGCCGGCGTCGAAGGGTTCACCGGTGCGCTCGCGCGCGAGCTCGGGCCGCGCGGCGCGACGGTCAATACGGTCGCGCCCGGCTATATCGCCGATACGCGTTTCTTCGGCGACGGTGGCGTTGCACCGGCCATCGCGGCGACGATCCGCGAGCAGACGCCGGTTGGCCGCGCCGGGCAGCCGGACGACATCGCCGATGCGGTCGCGTGGCTCGCCGGGCCGCGCGCGTCGTTCGTCACGGGCGCGACGATCGCGGCGAACGGCGGCTGGCGCGTCGGGTAACGTACACCGCGCGAGCGGCGGGCGCGGGTGCGTCCGTCATTCGGGATCCGCCGGTGGTTTGTCGCCGAGCCAGCGCCGCGCGCCGGGCCCGTTGCGGCCCGCGCGGTCTTCCGGATTGGTCAGCTTGCAGCGCTTCAGCGACAGGCAGCCGCAGCCGATGCATTCGTCGAGGTTGATGTAGAGCCGCTGCAGTTCCTCGATCCGGTTCGCGACGCGCTGCTTCCAGCCGCGCGACAGCCGCTGCCAGTCCTTGTTGCTCGGCGCGGTGTCCTCGGGGAGGCTGACGAGCTGTTCGGCGATTTCGTCGAGCGAATAGCCGATCTTCTGCGCGAACACGATGAACGCGATCAGCCGCAGCACCGCACGCGAATAGTGACGATGGCTCGAGCCGTTCCGGTGCGACTTGATGAGCCCGCGCGTCTCGTAGAACCGCAGCGTCGACGCCGGCACGCCGCTGCGCGCGGCCACTTCGCGGATCGACATCAGCGGCCATTTCGGTTCTTCCGGGGTACCCATGACGTTCTCCGGGGAAAGCTTGACTTGAAGTTAACTTCAACTTTTATGCTACGCGGCAGTTTAACCCGTCGCGAGGCATCATGCTCTCCTTATCCCTACGCAGGACGTCGCCTTTGGGCGCCGCCTGCGCACTGTTGCTGGCGTTGTCGGGCTGTCACGACGGCAAAGACACGTCGTCGGCCCATCCCCTTCCCGAAGTCGGTGTCGCGACTGTCGCGCCGCGCACGGTCCGCCTCGCGGACGCGTTCAACGGGCGTGTCGAAGCGGTCGACGCGGTCGAATTGCGGCCGCGCGTCAGCGGCTATCTGCAGCGTGTCGCCTACAAGGAGGGGGATCTCGTCGCGCAGGGCGCGCTGCTGTTCGAGATCGACCCGCGTCCATACCGGATCGCGCTCGACCGCGCCAACGCGCAGCAGCAGCGCGCCCGCGCGGCCGCGAGCCTTGCCCAGGTGCAGCTCAAGCGCGTGCAGACGCTGATCGATGCGCATGCGACGTCGCAGGAAGAACTCGACAATGCGCGCGCGACCGCCGAACAGGCGCGTGCGGATCTGCAGGCGGCCGATGCGGCCGTCGCCGATGCGAAGCTCAATCTCGGCTTCACCGAAGTGCGCGCGCCGATCGCGGGCCGCGTCGGCCGCGCGGTCGCGACCGTCGGCAACCTCGCGCGCGCGGACGACACGCTGCTGACGACCGTCGTGTCGCAGGATCCGGTCTACGTGTACTTCGACTGCGACGAACAGAGCTACCTGCGCTACAACGCGCGCCGTGCCGATCCGAAGCATCGCGCGATCGGCGCCGATCCGGTGCGTGTGGGCCTCGCGAACGAAACGGGCTTCCCGCATGCGGGCACCGTCGATTTCCTCGACAACCGGCTCGACCCGCAAACCGGCACGATCCGCGCGCGCGTGCGGTTGCCCAATGCGGACCATACGTTCACGCCGGGCCTGTATGCACGCGTGCAACTCGTCAGCGGCCGCGACCAGGATGCGCTGCTCGTCGACGACAAGGCCGTGCTGACCGACCAGGACCGCAAGTACGTGTACGTGATCGGCCCCGGCGACAAGGCGCTGCGCCGCGACGTGACGATCGGCCGCGAGCTGGAGGGCGAGCGGATCGTCGAGAAGGGGCTGCAGGCGGGCGATCGCGTGGTCGTCGACGGCGTGCAGCGGATCTACTATCCGGGTGCGCAGGTGAAGCCGAAGGCGCTGCCCGCGCGCGCCGATGCGGGCGGCGGCAACGGCACGCAGGCCGTGGCCGATGCCGGCGCGCCTGCCGCGCAATGACGGGAGAACGGTAATGGATTTCTCCCGATTCTTCATCGACCGGCCGATCTTTGCGGTCGTGCTGTCGATCGTCATCTTCGCGATCGGCCTGATCTCGATTCCGATGCTGCCGGCCGGCGAATACCCGGAAGTCGTGCCGCCGAGCGTGGTCGTGCGGGCGACGTACCCGGGCGCGAACCCGAAGGAAATCGCCGAATCGGTCGCCGAACCGCTGGAAGAGGCGATCAACGGCGTCGAAGGCATCATGTACATGAAGTCGGTCGCCGGGTCGGACGGCAGCCTGCAGGTCGTCGTCACGTTCCTGCAGGGTGTCGATCCCGACACGGCCGCCGTGCGCGTGCAGAACCGCGTGAGCCAGGCGCTGTCGCGCCTGCCCGACGAGGTGCGCCAGTACGGCGTGACCACGCAGAAGCAGTCGCCGACGCCGCTGATGTACGTGAGCCTCTATTCGCCGGACAACAGCCGCGATTCGCTGTACCTGCGCAACTACCTGACGCTGCACGTGAAGGACGAGCTGTCGCGGCTCACCGGCATCGGCGACGTCGGCGTGTACGGCTCCGGCGACTATGCGATGCGGCTGTGGCTCGACCCGAACCGGCTGGCGTCGCGCGGGCTGACCGCGAGCGACGTGATCGCGGCCGTGCGCGAGCAGAACGTGCAGGTGTCGGCGGGCCAGCTTGGTGCGGAACCGTCGCCGAAGAAAAACGACTTCCTCGTGTCGATCAACGTGCGCGGCCGCCTGCGCACGGTGCAGGAGTTCAGCGACATCGTGTTGCGCAACGGCGACGACGGCCAGGTCGTGAAGCTGTCCGACGTCGCGCGCATCGAGCTCGGCGCGGGCGACTACACGCTGCGCTCGTACTTCAACGACAAGCATTCGGCCGTGGTCGGCATCTTCCTGTCGCCGGGTGCGAACGCGCTCGATGTCGCGAAGGCCGTGTATGCGAAGCTCGACGAGCTGTCGAAGCGGTTCCCGCCCGGCGTCGCGTACCGCCCCGTGTGGGACCCGACGGTGTTCGTGCGCGAGTCGATCCGCGCGGTGCAGCACACGCTGATCGAGGCCGTCGTGCTGGTCGTGCTCGTCGTGATCCTGTTCCTGCAGACGTGGCGCGCATCGATCATTCCGCTGGTCGCCGTGCCGGTGTCGGTCGTCGGTACGTTCGCGTGGCTCTACCTGCTCGGCTATTCGATCAACACGCTGACGCTGTTCGGGCTCGTGCTCGCGATCGGGATCGTCGTCGACGATGCGATCGTCGTCGTCGAGAACGTCGAGCGCAACATCGCGCAGGGGCTGAGCCCACGCGATGCCGCGCACCAGGCGATGCGCGAGGTGTCGGGGCCGATCGTCGCGATCGCGCTCGTGCTGTGTGCGGTGTTCGTGCCGATGGCGTTCATGTCGGGCGTCACGGGCCAGTTCTACAAGCAGTTCGCGGTGACGATCGCGATCTCGACGGTGATTTCCGCGATCAATTCGCTGACGTTGTCGCCGGCGCTCGCCGCGAAGCTGCTGCGTCCGCACGGCGCCCCGAAGGATGCGTTGACGCGCGGGCTCGACCGCGCATTCGGCTGGCTGTTTCATCCGTTCAACCGCTTCTTCGAGCGTAGCTCCGACCGCTATCACGGCGTCGTGGGTCGCACGCTGAAGCGGCGCGGCGTGGTGTTCGCGGTCTATGCGGCGCTGCTCGCGGCGACCGCGCTGCTGTTGAACGCGGTGCCGGGCGGCTTCATCCCCGTGCAGGACAAGCTGTACCTGTTCGCGGGCGCGAAGCTGCCGGAAGGCGCGTCGCTCGCGCGCACCAGCGCGGTGACCGAGCAGATGACGAAGATCGCGCTCGGCACCGACGGGGTCGAGATGGTGCCGGCATTCGCGGGGCTGAATGCGCTGCAGGGCGTGAATACGCCGAACATCACGAACTCGTACGTGATCCTGAAGCCGTTCGACCGGCGCCACCGCAGCGCCGCGCAGATCAACGCGGA
Source organism: Burkholderia arboris (assembly GCF_902499125.1). GTDB lineage: Bacteria > Pseudomonadota > Gammaproteobacteria > Burkholderiales > Burkholderiaceae > Burkholderia > Burkholderia arboris. Next base: position 418,251 of record NZ_CABVPX010000001.1, on the reverse strand, counting down.
CCTGAACGCACGCTTCGCGGCGATCAATGGCGGCATTACCTATGCGCTGATGCCGCCGCCGATCCAGGGCCTCGGCAACGGTTCCGGTTACTCGCTGTACCTGGAGGATCGCGGCGGGCTCGGCTACGGCGAACTGCAAAAGGCGCTCACGACATTCCAGGCCGCCGTCGCGAAGACGCCGGGGATGAGCTATCCGGTCAGCTCGTACCAGGCGAACATCCCGCAACTCGAGGTGAAGGTCGACCGGCTGAAGGCGAAGGCGCAGGGCGTCGCGCTGACCGACCTGTTCAATACGCTGCAGGTGTATCTCGGCTCGATGTACGTGAACGACTTCAACGTGTTCGGCCGCGTGTATCGCGTGATGGCGCAGGCCGATGCCGGCCACCGGCAGACGGCCGCCGACATCGCGAACCTGCGCACGCGTAATGCCAGGGGCGAGATGGTGCCGATCGGCTCGATGGTGACGGTGGGGCCCGCGTACGGTCCCGATCCGGTCGTGCGCTACAACGGCTATCCGGCCGCCGACCTGATCGGTGACGCCGATCCGAAGGTGATGTCGTCGTCGCAGGCGATCGCGAAGCTCCAGCAGATCGCGAAGGAGGTGCTGCCCCCGGGCATCACACTCGAATGGACCGACCTCAGCTACCAGCAGGTCACGCAGAGCAACGCGGCGATCGTGGTATTCCCGCTTGCCGTGATGCTCGTGTTCCTCGTGCTCGCATCGCTGTACGAGAGCTGGACCCTGCCGCTCGCGGTGATCCTGATCGTGCCCGTGTGCATGTGCGCGGCGCTATTCGGCGTATGGCTGTCCGGCGGTGACAACAACGTGTTCGTGCAGGTCGGCCTGGTCGTGTTGATGGGGCTCGCGTGCAAGAACGCGATCCTGATCGTCGAGTTCGCGCGCGAGCTCGAAATCCAGGGCAAGGGCGTGATCGAGGCGGCACTCGAAGCGTGCAAGCTGCGGCTGCGCCCGATCGTGATGACGTCGGTCGCGTTCATCGCGGGCTCGGTGCCGCTCCTGATCGGCAGCGGCGCGGGCAGCGAAGTGCGTGCGGCCACCGGCATCACCGTGTTCGCGGGGATGCTGGGCGTCACGGTGTTCGGGCTGTTCCTGACGCCCGTGTTCTACGTGGCGATCCGCAAGCTCGCGGGCGGCACGCCGGCCGTCTGGAGCGAACAGCACGGCACCCTCGAAGGAGAAAACCGATGAGCGCCGCTTTCCGTCTTTCCGCGCTCGCGATGTCGGTGGCGCTCGCCGCGTGCGCGGTCGGCCCCGATTTCAAGCGGCCCGATACGGCCACGGCCGCGCGGTTCGCGCGTGACGCCCATCCGGCGCCGCAGCGCGACGCGTCGCCGGCCGAGATGCCGCCCGATGCGTCGGCCGCCGCCGATGCCACGTTCTGGCGCGGCTTCGGCGATCCGGCGCTGACGCAGCTGATCGACGCGGCGCTGGCGGCCAACCAGGACCTGCAGGTCGCGGTATCGCGTTACGACGCGTCGAACGCGTTGCTGTCGCAGGCAACCTTCGACCGCTATCCGACCATCACCGCGAGCGGCCAGATCGGCCATCAGCTGATGAGCAAGGACCAGGCGTTCGGCGCGCCGCGCAGCCAGCGCAATACGCCGACGTCGAACGTCGGGATCAATGCCGCCTGGGAACTCGACCTGTTCGGCCGCGTGCGGCGCTCGATCGAGTCGCAGCGTGCGGAAACAGCGGCCAGCGCGGCCGACGTGCGCGCGGTGCGCGTTGCGATCGCGGGCGAGGTGGCGAGCACGTACGTCGATCTGCGCGGCTCGCAGGAACGGCTGCGGATCGCGCGCGAGAACGCCGACAACCAGAAGCAGACACTCGCGCTGATCAATGCACGCGTCGGCGCGGGAAGAGGGTCCGAACTCGACGCGGCGCGTGCGCGTGCGCAGTACGAATCGACGACGTCGCGGATCGCCGTGCACGAAGCCGCGATCGGCGTCGACGAGCATCGGCTCGCGGTGCTGACCGGCCAGACGCCGGATGCGCTGATTGGCCGCTTCGATCTGCCGAAAGCCGGCGCGTCGCCCGGCACATCGGCGCCGCTGCCGGCGCTGGACGCCGACATCGATCCCGGCACGCCGGGCGACCTGCTGCGCCGGCGTCCCGATGTCGCGGCGGCCGAGGCGCGGCTGCACGCGGCGACCGCGCGCGTCGGCGTCGCGACGGCCGACCTGTTCCCGCGCTTCACGCTGTCGGGGCTGCTCGGCAGTGCGACGAGCAGTTACGGGTTCTTCCGCGCGGGCAGCGATACGAACCTGATCGCGCTCGGCATCGACTGGTCGTTCCTCGACGTCGGCCGCGTGCGTGCGCGGATCGCCGCGAGCGACGCGGAAGCGGCCGGCCAGCTCGCGCAGTACCGGCAGACCGTGCTCGGCGCGCTGGAGGAAACCGAGAACGCGCTGCTGCGTGCCGCCCGCACGCGTGACGAGACCGCGCACCTCGTGCGGGCGGCGGACGACAGCGCGCGCGCCGCACAGCTCGCGCAGACACGCTTCTCGGCCGGTGCGATCGACTACTACGAAGTGCTCGATGCGCAACGGACGCTGCTGCAGGCGCAGGATGCGGCGGCCGACGGGCGGATGCGCAGCGCGGCCTCGACGGTCGCGCTGTACAAGGCGCTCGCAGGCGGCTGGCCGTCGGGTACCGGGCAGGGCGCACAAGCCCCGCTTGCGCAGTCGAAGCCGTAGCGCGAGCAGCGGCGCGCGGCAGGCCGGCAGGGCCGTGTCTGTCGCGCGCTGCAGGGTCACACGGTCGCCGGGTCGACCTTGTCTACGTCGATGCCGTAGCGCCGGATGGCCTCGCCGACGCGTGCGCGCTCGATCACGCCATCGTCGGCGAGCGCTTTCAACGCCGCGATCGCGATGAAGTGGCGGTCGACCTCGAAGAACGTGCGTAGCGCCTCGCGCGTATCCGAGCGGCCGAAGCCGTCGGTGCCGAGCGACACGAAGCGCCGGCCGTCGACGAACGCGCGGATCTGGTCGCCGACGATCTTCATGTAGTCGGTCGCGACGACGACAGGCCCCGTGCGGCCATCGACGCATTGCTGCACATACGGCACACGCGGCGCCTGATCGGGATGCAGCAGGTTCCAGCGCTCCGCGGCCAGCCCGTCGCGGCGCAGCTCGGTCAGGCTCGTCGCGCTCCAGACGTCGCTCGACACGCCGAAGTCCTGCGCGAGCAGGTCGCTGGCGGCGATCACTTCGCGCAGGATCGCGCCGCTGCCCATCAGCTGCACGTGCGGTGCATCGGCGGTGCGCGGTGCGCTTTCGCGCAACAGGTAGAGCCCCTTCAGGATGCCGGCCTCCGCGTGATCGGGCAGCGCCGGATGCGGGTAGTTCTCGTTTAGCAGCGTGATGTAGTAGTAGACGTCCTCCTGTTCCGCGAACATCCGCCGCAGCCCGTCGCGCACGATCACCGCGAGTTCGTATGCATAGGTCGGGTCGTACGACACGCAGTTCGGAATCACCGACGACAGCACCTGGCTATGCCCGTCGTTGTGCTGCAGCCCTTCGCCCATCAGCGTCGTGCGGCCCGACGTCGCGCCGAGCAGGAAGCCGCGCGTGCGGGCGTCGCCGGCCGCCCAGGCAAGATCGCCGACGCGCTGCAGCCCGAACATCGAATAGAAGATGTAGAACGGGATCGCCGGCAGCCCGTGGTTGCTGTACGCGGTGCCGGCCGCGATCCACGACGCGATCGCGCCCGATTCGTTGATCCCTTCCTGGAGGATCTGCCCGTCCTTCGCTTCCTTGTAGTAGCTGAGCTGGCCTGCGTCCTGCGGCGTATAGAGCTGGCCGAGATGCGAGTGGATGCCGATCTGGCGGAACAGGCCCTCCATCCCGAACGTACGCGATTCGTCCGGCACGATCGGCACGACGAGCTTGCCGAGCTGCGGATCCTTCAGCAGCGTGCCGAGGATGCGCACGAACGCCATCGTCGTCGACAGCCCGCGCTCGCCGGTGTCCTTCAATTGCGCGTCGAACGCGGCGAGCGGTGGCACCGGCAGCGGCTGCACGGCGCTGAAGCGGGCCGGCACGTGGCCGCCGAGCGCCGCGCGGCGTGCCGCGAAATAGCGTGCTTCCGCGCTGTCCGGTTCCGGCTTCAGGTAGGGCAGTTCGTCAAGCTGCGCGTCGCTGACCGGCAGCGCGAAGCGATCGCGGAACGCGCGCACCGCATCGGCGCTCATCTTCTTCAACTGGTGGTTCACGTTCTGGCCTTCGCCGGCTTCGCCCATCCCGAAGCCCTTGACGGTCTTTGCGAGCACGACGGTCGGCCGGCCGGCCGCGCGCATCGCCTGCGCATAGGCCGCGTGGACCTTCTCCGGATCGTGACCGCCGCGCGCCAGTTTCCAGATGTCGTCGTCGGACAGGTCGGCGACGAGCTTGAGCAGTTCCGGATACTTGCCGAAGAAGTGCTCGCGCACGTACGCGCCGCTTTGCGACTTGAAGGTCTGGTAGTCGCCGTCGACGCACTCCATCATGCGCTGGCGCAGCAGGCCGGTCGTGTCGCGTTCGAGCAGGCGATCCCAGCCGCCGCCCCAGATCACCTTGACGACGTTCCAGCCGGCCGCGCGGAACGTGCCTTCGAGTTCCTGGATGACCTTGCCGTTGCCGCGCACGGGGCCGTCGAGACGCTGCAGGTTGCAGTTGACGACGAAGATCAGGTTGTCGAGCCGTTCGCGCCCGGCGAGCGAGATGGCCGCGAGCGATTCGGGCTGGTCCATTTCGCCGTCGCCGAGAAACGCCCACACCTTGCGGCCCTGATGCGCTTTCAGCCCGCGGTACTCGAGGTAGCGCATGAAGCGCGCCTGATAGGCGGCCGTGAGCGGGCCGAGCCCCATCGACACGGTCGGGAATTGCCAGAACTCCGGCATCAGGCGCGGATGCGGATACGACGACAGCCCGTCGCGCCCTGCTTCACGGCCGGTTTCCCGGCGGAAATTGTCGAGCTGCGCATCCGTGATGCGGCCTTCCAGATACGCGCGGCCGTAGATGCCGGGCGCCGAATGCCCCTGGATGTAGACCATGTCGCCGTCGAACGTATCGGTGCGGCCGCGAAAGAAGTGGTCGAAGCCGACGTCGTACAGCACCGCGGCCGACTGGTAGGTCGCGATGTGGCCGCCGACGTTCGAATGCCGGCCGGCGCGCAGCACCATCACCATCGCGTTCCAGCGGATCATCGCGTTCAGGCGGCGCTCGAGCGCGAGATCGCCCGGGTAGGCCGGCTGCCGTTCACGCGGCACGGAGTTCACGTAGGCGGTCGTCACGCGGCCATGCAGGTCGCCGTGGCGGGCCGCGTCAAGATCGGCGAGCTGGTCGAGCAGGTAGTGCGCGCGCGGGCGGCCTTCGAGTGCGATCACGGATTCGAGCGCATCGAGCCATTCGCGGGTTTCCTGCGGATCGATGTCGGGTAACGCGAGAGGTGCGGTCATGCAGTGTCTCCAGAAGCATCAGGCTGCGCGGGGCGACGGTCGTGGCGCCGCGTCGCGCGACGGAACGCCCGCCGATCGGCGGGCGAAAATGATTGCAATTGCAATCGTATGAAGGCCATTGTTATCGAGGTAAAATTTAATTGCAACTGCAATTCAACGAAAGGAACGACCTGACATGAGCGCACCCGAACCCGATCTGTGGTTCTCGTTCGTCCGCGCGCACCGGACGATGATTCGCGAGATCGAGCGCCGCCTCGCGGCGGCCGGCTTGCCCGCGTACGCGTGGTACGACGCGCTGTGGGGGCTCGAAAGCGGGCCCGACGGCACGCGCCGCATGCACGAACTGGCCGATGTGCTCGCGATCGAGCGCTACAACCTGACGCGGCTCGTCGACCGGCTCGAACAGGAAGGGCTCGTGACGCGCGCGCGGTCCGCAGACGACGGCCGCGCGGCGTTTGCGAGCATCACCGACAAGGGGCGGACGCTGCGCAAGAAGATGTGGAAGGTGTACCAGTCGACGGTCGCCGAGCTCTTTCTCGACCAGTTCGCCGGCAAGGAGCAGGCGGCGATGGCCGCCGCGCTCGACCGCGCGACCGCCGCGGCGCGCGACGCGTCCGCCGACGCGAAGTAACGGCAGCCGGCGCGCCTCAGCCGCGCGCATAGCGGTGCATCGCCTGCGCGGCCCAGTCGGCCGGCACGCGGCCGTCGTCGGCCAGCAGGCGGAGCGCGACCGCGGCGATCCACCGCGCATTCGGTGCCCGTGTGCCGGGGCCGGCCGTATCCGCGCCGAGCGCCGTAAAGCGGGCCGGGATGAACGCGCCGATCTGCGCGGCGACGTGCCGCGCATAGCCCGTCACCGCGAGCACCGGCGTGCCGCTTTCGCCGAGGCTCGCCCGCACGTGCGCGACGCGCGGTTCGTCGTGCGGATGCAGCAGGTTCCAGCGGTCGGTTGCGCGACCGTCGCGCGCGAGCTGCGTGTAGCTCGGGCAACTCCAGATCGTCGAGTCGATCCGCCATTCGTCGTGCAGCAGGTCGGCGGCTTCCATCACGTGCGTGAGCGTGCTGCCCGCGCCGCATAGCCGGATGTGCGCGGCCGCGCCGGCTGCCGCGCGCCGGCCGGCCCGCACCATGCCGTTGAACGCGTCGCGGGCTGCGGTCGCCGACAGCGGCTTTGCATCGGGCACACAGTCGTCATGGCCCGCGAGGTAGAAAAACCCCGGCTGGCCGGCGACATAGAGCGTGTGCAGCGCGTGGCGCAGGATCGCGATCGCTTCGTGTCCCGACGCCGGGTCGTACGGCGTGCAGGCGGGGTTCGCGGCCAGCCAGTGCGGAACGTCGGGCGTCACGCCCTTCGGCCAGGACGACGCGGCCGTTTCGGCATCGTTCACGAAGATCCCGCGATCGACGGTTTCGATCGAGGCCAGCCGCAGCCGGTCGATCGCACGCGCGTGCAGCAGGTACAGCAGCGGCCGCTCGAAACGCTTGCCGGGATCGAGAAACCGCAGCGGCCACGCGCTGATGTGGCGATGCGCGCGCGTGTCGGCGAACGACTCGCGTGCATCGGCGCGGACGATCCACACGCGCTTCGACGTCGCCGTATCGCGTTCGAGGCAATCCGCGGCCGCGCGCATGGCGCCGAGCGGGGACACCGCATGGCCTGGCGGCGCGAGCCGCCGTGCCGTGAGCCGTTCGAGGCAGGCCGCCGCGGCGCGGCGGGTGTCGGGCGTCCGCACGGGCGGACCGGGTCGCGCAGTTTGCATGTCCCTCCTTCGAGTACTGGCATGTCGCCGGCGCCATCGGTTCCGGCATAGGATTGCAATTGCAACGATTGTAGTTGCAATGATAATCCGATGACAAGGACCGACATGACCTCGAATCACTCCCTCACGTTCCATACGGCCGATACGCCGAACGGGCACAAGATCGCGATCTATCTGGAAGAGGCCGGGATCGCGCACGACCTCGTGCACGTGAACCTGTCCGCCGGCGAGCAGCGCAGCCCGGCGTTCCTCGCGATCAACCCGAACGGCAAGATCCCGGCCATCGTCGACCACGATACCGGGCTGGCCGTATTCGAATCCGGCGCGATCCTCGGCTATCTCGCCGAGAAGACCGGCTGTCTGCATCCGGAAACGCTGGCCGAGCGCACGGCGGTCCAGCAATGGCTGCATGTCCAGATCGGCGGAATCGGGCCGATGTTCGGCCAGCTGTGGTGGTTCCTGCATGCATCGAAGACGGTCAATGCGGAAGCGATCGACCGCTACCGCAAGGAGGCCACGCGCCTCTACGGGGTCGTGAACCGCCGGTTGGCGGAATCGGCGTATCTCGCGTCGTCGCGGTATTCGATCGCCGACATCGCCGCGTTTCCGTGGCTACGCACGGCGGCCGAGCTCGATCTCGAGGTTGCCGGTTTTCCGCATGTCGAGCGCTGGCTGGCCGACATCGCCGCACGGCCGGCGGTCCAGCGGGGCCTGATCGCATGCCGCGCGCCGTCGGCCGAGGCGGCGCACTGACTTCGCATCGCCCGCGCTGCATGGGCGGCGCGGGGCCCGGCCGCCTCGCTGCCGGGAAACATTGCTCTCCTTCGTCGTAAACGTCTCGAATGCGTGATATTTGCGCCGCGCGATCCGGTTTAGAGTGGCCGCGAATCGATGACGATGTGTCGTATGGCCGCAGCCCCGGGCCGTACAGGCGCACCAGAGGAGTTGGAGACAAATGGGTGAAGGCAGGATTACGCAGGTCGAGTCGTTCGGTTTCGAGCGCATTCCCGATGCATCGCGCTACGCGCGGCCGATCGATCTGTTCCGGTTGCTGTTCGGCGGCTGCAATACGTTTTCCACATCGGTGCTCGGCAGCTTTCCCGTGCTGGTCGGGCTGTCGTTCAAGGCGGGCGTCTGCGCGATCGTGCTCGGCGTGCTCGCCGGCACCTGCATTCTCGCGCCGATGAGCCTGTTCGGCCCGCGCAACGGCACGAGCGACCCGGTGTCGTCCGGCGCGCATTTCGGCATCCACGGCCGGATCGTCGGCTCGTTCCTCGCGCTGCTCACGTCGATCGCGTTCTTCTCGCTCGCGGTGTGGAGTTCCGGCGACGCGCTCGTCGGCGGCGCGCACAACATGGTCGGCGTGCCCGTCAACGGCTTCACGCTCGGCGCGGCCTACATGGTGTTCGCGGTGCTCGTGCTGATCGTCTGCATCTACGGCTTCCGCTTCATGCTGTGGGTCAACAAGATCGCCGTGTGGGCCGCGAGCGTGCTGTTCGTCGCGGGCCTGTTCGCGTTCGCCGGCCTGTTCGACATGAACTATGCGGGCACGCTGCAACTGGGCAGCGCGGGTTTCTGGGCCGCGTTCGTCGGCGCGGTACTGGTCGCGCTGAGCAACCCCGTATCGTTCGCGTCGACGCTCGGCGACTGGGCGCGCTACATTCCGCAGCACACTCCGAAGCATCGCGTGATGGGCGCCGTATTCGCCGCGCAGGTCGCGACGTTCGTGCCGTTCTTCTTCGGCCTTGCGACCGCGACGATCATCGCGGCGAAGGCGCCCGCGTTCATCGCGTCGAACGACTACGTCGGCGGGCTGCTTGCGATCTCGCCGCGCTGGTTCCTGCTGCCGATGTGCCTGATCGCGATCATCGGCGGGATGTCGACCGGCACGACCGCGCTGTACGGCACCGGCCTCGACGTGTCGAGCATGTTCCCGCGCGTCCTGAACCGCGTGCGTGCGACGCTGCTGATCGGCACGATCGCGATCGCGTTCATCTTCGTCGGCCGCTTCTGGTTCAACCTCGTCGAAAGCGTCGCGACGTTCTCGACGCTGATCGACACGTTCAGCTGCCCGTGGATGGCGATCATGGTGATCGGCTACGTGACGCGCCGCGGCTACTATCTCGCCGACGACCTGCAGGTGTTCAACCGCGGGCTGCACGGCGGGCACTACTGGTTCACGCACGGCTGGAACGTGCGCGCGATGGGGGCATGGCTGCCGGCTGCGTTCATCGGGCTCGCGTTCGTGAACCTGCCGGGCCAGTTCGTCGGGCCGCTCGGCCACCTCGCGGACGGGCTCGACCTGAGCGTGCCGGTGTCGCTGGCGGTGGGCGGGATCCTGTACTTCGTGCTGCTGACGTTGTATCCGGAGCCGGATGGCGTGTACGGCCCGCACGGGCGCCGCTTCGTGCGCGGCGGCAAGCCGGGCGCACGCGGTGCCGGTGCGCCGGCGATTCAGCCGAAGGGATATTGAGCGGCGCGTGGCGGGTTGTCTCTCGCTACGCTTGCCGAAACGACAACGCCGCCATGCGGGTCAAGCCGCCGGCGGCGTTGTCGTTTCCGTTTCCGGCGTGCGCGGTGGATCAGTGAAACGTGCTGCCCGCGAGCATCCCGCCGTCGACGATGAATTCCGACCCCGTGCAATACGCGGATTCGTCGGACGCGAGGAACAGCACGAGGCTGGCCACTTCGTCGGGCTTGCCGATGCGCGCGATCGGCAGGCCGCTGTAGATCGACGACGGATCGAAATCCGCGAACTCGGGCGGGCGTGCCATCACCGTATCGATGCCGCCCGGATGCACCGAGTTCACGCGAATGCCATAGCGGCCGAATTCGAGCGCGGCAGCCTTGGTCATCCCGCGCACCGCGAACTTGCTCGACACGTATGCGCTGCCGCCCGCGACACCTTCCATCCCGGCCGTCGACGACACGTTGACGATCGAGCCGCCGCCTGCTTCCTTCAGCGCGGCCACGGCCGACTTCATGCCGAGCCAGCAGCCGATCTGGTTCACGTCGATCACCTTGCGATAGTCGTCGAGCGAACACGATTCGATCGGCACGAGCTTCAGGATCGCCGCGTTGTTCACGAGAATGTCCAGCCGGCCGAACTGCGCGAGCGTGGCCTGAATGGCTGCCTGCCAGTCGGCTTCGCGGGTGACGTCGAGATGCTGGAATCGCGCGGCGTCGCCCAGTTCGGCCGCGACGCGCCGGCCGGCGTCGTCCAGCACGTCGGCGATCACCACGCGTGCGCCTTCGGCGGCGAACCGGCGCGCTTCCGCTTCGCCCTGGCCGCGGGCGCCGCCGGTGATCAGCGCCACCTTGCCTTCGAGTCGTTTCATCCTGCTTGCTCCTGTGAGTGAGAGGGGACGCGCGGGCTCGCTTACGCGGAGGCGGCCGCCGCGTCGATGATGCGAACCGGATCGGTACCGTCCCAGGTGTGTGCTTCGGCGATGCCGTGCACGATCATGTCGCGCATGCCCGCGCCTTCGATCACTTCGACGCGCACGCCGGGATCGTCGGCGTCGTCGAGATACGCGACGCGCGTGGCCGGGTTGTGTGCTTCGAACACGACGCGCAGGCCGCGCGCCGTGAGCTGCGAGACTGCCGCATCGAGATCGTCGACGACCCACGCGACGTGATGCGGGCCGACGAGCGGCTGCCCGTGCGCATCGCGGTACGGCGACCGCGTGTCGTTCGTGACGTGGATCAGTTCGATCTGAAGATCGCCGCGATACGCGAGGCCGACGTCCATCGTGACCGTCACCGGTTCGCCGAGATACCGGCCGTCGAGGCGCACGTTGCGGAACACGGTCCACGGGCCGACATCGTGGCGGGCGCGCCAGCGCGCGATGCTGCGGTCGAGGTCGGCGACCACGTAGCCGATCTGGTCGATGGGGCCGGGGAGTGGATCGTTCATGTCGTCTCCGTGGCGGACGCACGTATGCGTGCCGCGCGATGAATGACGGCCATGATCGCAACAAAGCGTGTGCTTCGTGCCATCCAAACGGACGAGAACCCGGGGGGATGGCTTGCGCAGCCGTATGGCGCAGCGATGCGATCGGTACGCGCGCTGCAAGGACGGAGAAACGGCCGACGCGTCAACGCGCGGTCGGCGCCTTGACCGTCAGCCGGCAGACCGTCGCGAGCGCGAGCAGGTTCGGATCCCGTTCGCGGCGGTGCAGGAAGCTCAGGCCGATCGTCTGGCGGATCGTCGGTCCGGCGAGCGGCACGAGCGCGATCTTGTGCGCGAACAGGTCGCGCACGCGGCCGGGTAGCAGCGAGCAGCCGACGCCGCCCGACACGAGGTTGATCAGCGAAAAGATGTCGCCTACCCGCATCACGACGTTCGGTGTGACGCCTGCCGTGCGGAATGCCTCCGTGAAGCCGTGATGCGTCGCGAAACCTTCGCCGAGCGACACGAACGGCTCGTCGCCGCACGCGTGGAGATCGATCGCGTCGCGTTGCGCATACGGCGAATCGACCGGCGCGGCGAAGAACATCTCGTCCTCGAACAGCGCGATCGATTCGATCTCGGCGTCCGGTTCGGGCAGCGCCATCAGCGTCGCGTCGATCGCACCCTGCCTGAGCTTGTCGAGCAGGTCGGCGTTCGAGCCGAGCACGAGTTCGGCCTGCAGCTCGGGGCGACGCTCCTTCAGCGCGATCACGACCTCGGGCACGGTGCGGATCGTCAGCGAATACAGCGAACCGATCTTCAACTGGCCCGCGCCATAGCCGGCCGCCTCGCGCGTCGAACGAATGCCGTTCGTCATCGTCTTGAGCACTTCGCCGGCGACTTCGGCGAGCACCTGCGCGGCATCGGTCGGCATCAGGTTCCGCCCCTCGTGGCGGAACAGTGCGCAATGCATGCCTTCCTCGAGCGTATGCAGCGCGCGGTGCACGCTGACGGTGCTCACGCCCAGCGCCTCGGCCGCCTTCGCGAGGCTGCCGGCTTCCATGAACGCGAGCAGAACTTCGAGCTTGCGGAACGTGATCTCTTCGTTGATGCGGTTGCGCATGATGCGGGCGACGGGAAGGGCGGCCGACGATTCTGCCGCAGAACCCGGGCCGCAACAATGCGCGAAAAACCGGGTTTTTCGCGCGGCGGAGGGCGGACGGGGAACATTTAATCTCCGGCTAATCATCCGGCGCGGGCATTAATTGATGCGGATTTTCGGCATCCCTATGATCGATTCACGCCGGTCATGCGCGCGGGCCGGGAAGGTCCGCCGTGCGTGCCCGCATCGACCGGCGATGCGAACGGCCGGTTCGCCCATGCCCGCCACGGAACGCGGCAGGCATGCGGCGCGGCACCACGAGACTGCAGGAGAAAAGCATGCGCGACTCACGTCGGAACTCGCGGCAGCGGCAGGTGATCGCCGCAGTCGTCGGCAATACCCTCGAGTGGTACGACTTCATCGTTTACGGTTTCTTCTCGGGCATCATCGCGCGGCTGTTCTTTCCCGCCGAGAGCCAGTACGCATCGCTGCTGATGTCGCTTGCGACGTTCGGCGTCGGTTTCTTCATGCGCCCGGTGGGCGGCATCCTGCTCGGCCTCTATGCGGACCGCAAGGGCCGCAAGGCCGCGATGCAGCTCATCATCCTCCTGATGACGCTGTCGATCGCGCTGATCACGTTCGCGCCATCGTATGCGGCGATCGGCCCGGCGGCGCCGATCCTGATCGTCGTCGCGCGGCTGCTGCAGGGTTTCGCCACCGGCGGCGAATATGCGAGCGCGACCGCGTTCCTCGTCGAAAGCGCCCCCGCGAACCGGCGCGGGCTGTACGGATCGTGGCAGCTGATCGGCCAGTGCCTCGCGGTGTTTTCCGGTGCGGCGATGGGCGCATGGGCCACGCAGTCGCTGTCGGATGCGGCGCTGCACAGCTGGGGCTGGCGCGTGCCGTTCGCGCTCGGGTTGCTGATCGGGCCGGTCGGGTTGTGGATTCGCCGGCACATGGAGGAGACCGAGGCGTTCCTCGATGCGAGCAAGTCGACCGTCGAGCCGCCGGCGAGCGTGTCGCGCGTGCTGCGCGAGAACCTGCGCGGCGTGCTGGTGTCGATGGGGCAGACGATCACCGGGACCGCCGTGTTCTACGTGATGCTCGTGAACATGCCGACGTTCGTGCACAAGACCTTCGGGCTGCCGCTCGACCAGGTGTTCAAGGTGCAGATGGTGGCGGTCGCGCTGCTGACGGTGACGATTCCGGTCGCGGCGATCGTATCCGACCGCATCGGCCGGCGGCCCGTGCTGATCGCCGGCACGTTCGCGCTGCTGACGGTCACGTATCCGCTGTTCTCGTGGCTGGCCGCCGCGCCGGGCATCGGGCACCTGCTCGTGATGCAGCTCGTGATCTGCACGATCATCGGCATCTGCTACGGCCCCGCGCCGACGACGCTCGCCGAGCAGTTCGCGACCCGTTCGCGGTCGACCGGCGTCGCGCTCGCCTACAACGTCGCGGTGATGGTGTTCGGCGGCTTCGCGCCGTTCATCGTCACATGGCTGACGCGCGCGAGCGGATCGCCCGTCGCCCCCGCGTGGTACGTGCTGTTCGCCGCGTCGTTCGGGCTGCTCGCGAGCGTGTTCATGCATGACGGTGCGCCGTGCGTGGTCGCACGCCGGCAATTCGAGGGCGAGCCGCTGAGCGCGAAGTAGCCGGCCGGGCGGCTGCGCCGGCGACCCATCGGCACAGGCGGCATGCCGGGTATCGGCACAGCCAATGATGAGCATCGCGGGCGGCGGCCTACCGCGGCCGCCGCCCGGTCGTTACGCTTGGGCGATCATCCACGCTGTCCGGAAGGTCCCCATGTCTCGACTCGACTACACGCTGCTCGGCCCCTGCCTGCTCGCCATCGCGCTCGACGCGATGGGGTTCGGGCTCGTCTATCCGATGATGTCCGCGATCTTCAGCGATCCGCACGCGGGCATCCTGCCGGCCGACGCCGGCGCGCACGCGCGCAATTTCTACCTCGGTCTCGGTTACGGGATCTACCCGCTGTGCATGTTCTTCGGCTCGTCGCTGATGGGCGAGCTGTCCGACCGCTACGGCCGCCGCCGGATGCTGCTGCTGTGCGTGCTCGGCCTGGCGGTCGGCTACGCGATGATGGCGGCCGGCGCGTGGCACGCAAGCATCGCGATGCTGCTGGCCGGCCGCGGGCTCACGGGCCTGATGGCTGGTTGCCAGGGCATCGCGCAGGCGGCGATCACCGATCTCAGCACGCCGGAGACCAAGGCGTACAACATGAGCATCATGTCGCTTGCGTTCAGCGCGGGCGTGATCGTCGGCCCGGTGCTCGGCGGCGTGACGTCCGACCGGACGATCTCGCCGCTGTTCGGCTACGGCACGCCGTTCGTGCTGGTCGCCGCGCTGTCGCTGATCTGCGCGTTCTGGACCTGGGCGTCGTATCGCGATTCGGCCGCGCCGCGCGGCGACACGCGCATCGATCCGCTGCTGCCGCTGCGGATCATCCGGGAGGCCACGCGCCAGCGCAACGTCGCGTTCCTGTCGGTGGTGTTCTTCCTGATGCAGGTCGGCTACGGGCTCTACCTGCAGACCATCATGCTGCTGCTGCAGGCGAAATTCGGTTACACGAGCGCGCGGCTCGGGCTGTTCAGCGGCGTGATCGGCGTCTGCTTCGTGTTCGGCCTGCTGTTCGTCGTACGGCTGATGCTGCGCGTGTGGCGCGTGATCGATATCGCGAAGACGGGCCTGCTCGTCGCCGGGCTGGGCCAGGTCCTGTCCGCGCTGTTTCCGCACGAGCCGGTGCTGTGGGGACTCGCGATGGTCGTCGGCTGCTTCGACATGGTGGCGTACACGACGATGTATACGGCGTTTTCCGATGCCGTCAGCGAGGACCGGCAGGGCTGGGCGCTCGGTGTCGCGGGTTCGGTCATGGCCGTCGCGTGGGTCGTCACGGGCGCGCTGACGAACCTGCTGACCGTGTTCGGCGAGACCGGCCTGCTGTTGATCGGCGGCGCGGGGTTCCTGCTCAGCTTCGCGATGATGGTGGCATATGGCCGCACGCGGCCGGGCGTCCGTACGGCCGCGCTGTCCTAGGCGGTTGCGCACGTTGGCCCGATCCTGTCGGACGTTGTCCTGCGCGCCGCTGTCGCGCAACGCCGCGCGGCCCGACACTGGCGCCTCGCGGCCGGGGAAGTAGCGGGCCGTGTCCGGCGGCGCCGGCAGGCCCGGCGCGCCGTTCCATTCAATGTGCCAACCGAAAGAGAGCGACCCATGCAACATCCGACCATCCGTACCCTGGCCGGCGCGTCCGCGCCGACGTCGATCGATGCCGCCCGTACCGCGCTGCTGGTGATCGATTTCCAGAACGAATACTTCAGCGGCCGGCTGCCGATTCCGGAAGGGCCGCGTGCGCTGGGCAATGCGCAGCGGGTGATCGCGTTCGCCGACCGAGCGGGCATTCCGGTATTCCACGTCCAGCACGTCGATACGGCCGACAGCCCGGTCTTCGCCGACGGCAGCGACGGTTCCGGCTTCCACGCGGACCTGCAGCCGGCCCCGCATCACGCGGTGGTGAGGAAGACGTCGGTGAGCGTGTTCCCGACGACGGACCTCGATGCGCGGCTGAAGGCGGCCGGCATCGACACGCTGATCGTCACGGGCCTGATGACGCATGCATGCGTGGCCGGCGCGGCACGCGACGCGGTGCCGCTCGGCTACGGGGTGATCGTCGTCGACGATGCCTGTGCGACGCGCGACATCGACGTCGCAGACGGCGGCACCGTGCCGCACCGCGACCTGCATCGCGCGACGCTGGCCGCACTGTCGGACACGTTCGGCGACGTGCTGACGACCGAGCAGGTGCTGGCGCTCGGCGTGGCCTGACGGTTAGCCGGTTCGCGCGTCAGTCCGCCCAGCCCGGCGCGGCGTACACGATTTCGCCGCGGAAGCGCGTCTCGATCACGCGGGTGTGCGCGAACGTCTCGACCGGGTGTGCGAACGGATTGCGGTCGAGGATCGCGAAGCTCGCGTCCTTGCCCGCTTCGAGCGAACCCGTGCAATCGTCGAAGCGCAGCGCATACGCGGTGTTCACCGTATAGGCCTCGAGCATCGTGAGCAGGTCGAGCCGCTCGTGCGGATTCCACGGCGGGCTCTCGGGCTGGTCGATCAGCAGGTGCGTGACGCCCGTCTGGATGATCTGCATCGGGTCCATCGTGCTGACCGACCAGTCGGAGCCGGCCGCGAGCATCGCGCCCGCGTTGCGCAGGCTGCGGAACGGATAGTTGCGTGCAGTGCGCTCGGCGCCGAGCAGGTCGCGGTAAAGCTGTTGCTGTTCCTCGCGGGCGGCCGTCCACAGCGTCTGCACGCTGGCGATGGCGCCGAGCCGGTTGAAGCGGCTCATGTCGGCCGGATCGACGAGCTGCAGGTGCGCGAGCTGCGCGCGCCGGTCGCGCATCCCGTTGCAGCGCTGCACGTATTCAAGCGCGTCGAGCGTCATGCGTACCGCGCGGTCGGCCAGCGTATGGAAGTGCAGGTCGAAGCCGGCCGTATCGGCGAGCAGGCAGATTTCGTTCAGCGCGTCCTGGCTCCACAGCGCGAGGCCGCAGTCGTCGGTGCCCGCGTACGGCTCGAGCAGTGCAGCGGTTTTCGACTCGGGGACACCGTCGACGAAGATCTTCACCGTATGCAGGCGCAGGTTGTCGCACGCGTATTCGCGGCGCCATCCGACGAAGCGTTCGATCTGCTCGCGCGGGTCGCGGCGCGGGTTCGCGTAGAGGCCTGCGCTCATGTACACCTTCAGCGTACCGGCGCGCTGCGCGGCGGCGTAGGCCTTGAGTTCGGCCTCCTCGACGCGCGCATCGAACCAGCCCGTGATGCCGTAGCCGTGCGCCATCGCGTGCGCTTTCGCAAGCGACTTCGGGTAGCCGGCCGGGCTCAGTTGCGGAATGATCGGGCACACGCGGTAGAACGCGGCTTCGTGCACGACACCGTTCGGCGCGCCCGATGCGTCGCGCTCGATCACCCCGCCGGACGGATCGGGCGTGTCGGCCTGGATCCCGGCCGCTTCGAGCCCCTTCGTGTTGAGGCAGCCGCTGTGCACGTCGAAGCCGACCACGAGCAGCGGCCGGTCGGGCACGATCCGGTCGAGCAGCTCGCGGGTCGGATACGCGCCGAACGCGGCGAGGTTCGCGCCGCCGAGATAGACCCACGGCTCGTTCGGCGTCGCGTCGGCGCACGCGCGGATGCGTTGCACGATCGCGTCGGGATCGTTGATGCCGGACAGGTCGAAATCACCGAGGATCTGATGGCCTTCGAGCGGGTGCACGTGACCGTCAATGAGGCCCGGCAGCATCAGCCGGCCGGCGAGATCGACCCTCCGTGTGGCGGGGCCGGCCAGCGGGCGGATGTCGTCGTCGCGGCCGACCGCGACGATCTTGCCGTCCTTCGTGGCGAGCGCCTGCGCGAAGCGGCGCTGCGCGTCGCCCGTGTAAAGCAGGCCGTTCAGATAGACGGTATCGGCGTGTTGCATGTGTCTCCTCCGGATGGGGGATCGACGGGCGCACGTGTCCGGCGGGCGAGCCGTGTGGCTCGTCCGTCCGCGTGAACCCGGTCGGGTTGGAATGGGGGCGGGGTGTTACGTGCCGGCGCTGCGCGGCAGGGGCGGCGATGTGCGGTGGCGAAGACCGGCAACGGCTGCCAGGGCGTCATGCCGGTTTCGCCGATGCAGCCGTCTCGGCGTGGCGATGGGCGACGCGCTCGCGGCCGCGCGGGCCGGCGTCCATCCGGTATTCGGCATTCCGTGTCTCCGTGGCATCCGACGCGTTTCTGTCGTCGGTTGAGTCAGATACTAGGAGCGGGAGAGCGGGCTGTCTGTCATTGTTTTGAGGACAACGCGCGACAAAAGGGCGGTGGTTGCAGGAATGTCGCCGCGGCGCCGTCTAGCGGCCGCGGTCTTCCGGCGCCGCTTCTTCTGTCACGCACCACGCAAAGAGTCCGGCCCGGTTCGCGACGCCGAGCTTTGCGAGCGCGCGTCCGAGATAGGTGCGCACGCTGCTCTGCTTGAGCGCGAGCGTGTCGGCGATCTGCGGGACGGGCTGCCCCTGCAGTACCGCGCGGCAGACGAGCCGCTCGCGCTGCGACAGCGCCGCACCGCTGGCCGACAGCCGCTGTTCGAAACGCTGCAGCAGCGCGCCGTCGTCCGAGCGCGGCGTCAGGCGTGCGAGCCGTGCGTGCTGGATCAGCAGCGGCAGCACGAAATCGCCGAGCTGACGCAGCAGCGCCAGTTCGGCCAGCGTATAGGACGGCTGGCCGCGCCGGCGGAACAGCGAGAACGCATAGACGTAGTCGCGCTCGCTGCCGAGCAGCGTGCAGTCTTCGCCGAGCTCGCCGAGCGCGAACTGGCGGCCGTACTCGGTCGCCGTATCGATGTCCTCGTTGCACGAGAACACCAGCTGCGAATCGGTGACGCGCTCGATATGCGGAAGCAGGGTGTCGGATCGCCAGTCGCCCTGTGTATACAGATCGAGCGCGTGGCGCGTGCCGTCGGGATCGTCACCACCGGCGAAGAACAGCACGTCGACACTGTCGACCGATTGCGATGGCGCGTCGCGACGGTAACGCGTCGCGACGCTGTAATGGGATTGCGGATCGACGGTTTCGCGCAGCCACGCCCAAAGCCGGGCGGGAAACTGCGGACTGCCGAGGCTGGCGACCAGGTCGCCGGCGTTGCTCAGGGAAATATGGGCGGGGCTCATCGTTGACACCGTCTTCGCGAACGGCCGCCCGCGCGGGCCGTGCTTCGCGTGCGGCGGCACGGCGGGCGGCGGTGCGGTCATGCGAGACGGAGGCCGCGCGGCGGCGAAGCCCGATTGTAGGGGACTTCGTTGCCGCCGGGCATTCGCGCTTGCCCGGCGGGCGGCCGATGTTGCATCGACACTTGCCGGGCGCGCGTCAGAACATCGTGTTCCGGTTCGCGGACGTTTCGGGTACCGGCTGAATGACATCCCAGTGCTCAACGATCTTCCCGTCCTTCACGCGGAAGATGTCGACCACCGCTTCGCCGCGATCGCCCGGACGCTCGGTCGCATGCACGTGCAGGTAGACGAGATCGCCGTCGGTCGCACTGCGGACGATGCGCGCGCGCGATGCCGGATTCTTCTGGAACGCGCCGACGAAGTACGACACGAACGGCTTCTTGCCGTCCGGCACGTGCGGGTTGTGCTGTTTATAGTCGTCCGCGACGACAGCCGCGGCCTCGACCGCTTCGTGCTTGTTGAAGAAGCGGTCGTAGAACGTCAGCACGAGCTGGCGGTTGGCTTCCTCGGCAGCCAGGTCGCGCGTGGCCGGGCCGGCAGCCAGCACGGCTGTCGATGCGGCCAGCAGAACGCATGCGGCAACGGCGCGAACGGGGGAGCGGAACGATGACATGTAGCGGTTTCCTTGTCTGACGATTCGTGGATGGGCGCGCGATGCGCGACTGCGGATTGCGCCGCTCGCGACGACCGGCGGGAGTCGCTGCGGCACACATGCCGTCTCGGCGCGAAGGCGTCGCCGAACAGTCCGTGCCGGTGTCGCGGCTGATCCTGTGCGGCATCGTCATGCTTCGTTGAACTGGCGAATCCGGGCGGCTGTCGGGCCGGTCGAATGGTACAGTTGCCGCGAACCCGTCACAAGAAGTCACCGCGGTGTGAACAGGTCACACCGCGATGACCGTGCGTTGCCCGTGAAAGAGAATCCCGTCATGCCGCTCCCGTCCGCCGACGATACCGTCGAACTTGATCGGCCGTGCCCGATCCGCGATGTGCTGGACCGCATCGGCGACCAGTGGAGCCTGCTCGTGCTCGAAGCGCTGGCGGGCGGCACGATGCGCTTCAACGAACTCGGCCGGGCGATCGGCGATGTGTCGAACCAGATGCTGTCGCGTACGCTGAAGCGGCTCGAGCAGGATGGCTTCGTGAGTCGCGCGTTGTTCGCCGAGGTGCCGCCGCGCGTCGAATATGCGTTGACCGACCTCGGGCGTTCGTTTCTGACGCCGATGCAGGCGATGATCCGGTGGGCCGACGAACATCATCGCGCGATCTGCGCGGCGCGCCGCCGTGCGCGCGAGCAGGAGGGAGGCGGGCGCTGAGCGCGCACCGGCCCATCCATTGGCGGTGGGCTGCAGATGCGCACCGCCGGGTGACGCATGAACGGATGCGTGCGCATCGCCATGCGTGATTTCGTTATCCGAATGACATCGGCAGGATAAGCGTCGCCGGCGGCGTGCCGACCGGGCGCACTGGCCGCACATCGAGATTCCGCCGTGCGCACGATGCGGGTTCGCGCCCGCCGGACTCCGGACTGTCATCGACCGGGGCCGTGCGGGCATTTACCGCCACGAACCGTCGACGTAGACCCACACCCGCCCCTGGCGGCGCCAGTAGCCGGGCACCCAGCGGCGCCCGGGGCGCCGTGCGACCCAGCGGCCGGACACCCATATATAGCGGCCACGCTGCCAGCGCCAGTAGCCATCCACCCATATATAGCCGTGCTGTCGCGGCGGCGGCGGGCGGCGGTCGTGCCGCGCCGCCGGCGGCGCGAAGCCCGGGCGATCGTCGTAGGGCGGGCCGCCGGGCACGCGGTTCGGGCCGGATGGCCGGTACACGGGCGGTGCGGGCTGGGCCGAGGCGGCGCGCAGCCAGCCGGTGCCGGCGAAGGCGGCGGTCAATCCGATGGCGCGCAGCAACGAGCGTCGGTTCATGGCGTGTCCTGTTGTGTATTCGAGGCTGCCTTACATTAGCCTGCCGGTGTGCTTGCCGGGTTACGCGGGCCGTTAAGGCTGTTACCGCGTGTCACGGCGGGCGCAAGCCGCCTTTCCCTTTCCGTCGGCTGACGGGGAGATCGCCGGCGGCCCGGATGCCACGCCATGTTTACGGGGCGGCAGGTGCGTTTTAGGCGCGAGGCGCCTAATATTTGAGACAGGAGTGGGTAAAAGTTGCCGATTTGGGGTGCCGGATCGAATCCGTTTGTTGTTTCTATGCAACCGTCAAGACGATGACATGAAAGAATGATGCGATGAATGCCTCCAAAAAGCCCTCGTCAAGAAGTCAAAAATAATCGTTAAAACAAATACTTATGACGCGGCCCCACTTTCATTATTTCTAGTTCTGGAAAAGCTTATTTCTTTATTTGCGGATCGCTCCCCTAGGGTACACCCCTAAACTCACGGTTCCCAAACGGGCAACTATCCGGGCGTAGCCAGCAGGACCGATGGCATTCCCGGGCGGTTGAAGACCGTTTATGAACAAGGTCGCGAGACCTGCCTCTTTTTAGAAGGGAGCTCCACGAATGAACAAGACTCTGATCGTTGCAGCAGCTGCAGCATCGTTCGCAACCGTCGCTCACGCGCAAAGCAGCGTCACGCTGTACGGCGTGCTGGACGCAGGCATCACCTACCAAAGCAACGTCGGCGGCAAGTCGCTGTGGTCGATGGGCTCGGGTATCGACCAAAGCCGCTTCGGTCTGCGCGGTTCGGAAGACCTCGGTGGCGGCCTGAAGGCAATCTTCACGTTGGAAAGCGGTTTCAACATCGGTAACGGCAAGTTCGCAAACGGCAACGGCGGCATGTTCAACCGCCAGGCTTTCGTTGGCCTGTCGAGCCAGTACGGCACGGTCACGCTGGGTAAGCAGTACGACGCAACGCAAGACTACCTGGCGCCGCTGACGGCAACGGGTTCGTGGGGCGGCACGTACTTCGCGCACCCGATCAACAACGATCGTCTGAGCACGAACGGCGACGTCGCACTGAACAACTCGATCAAGTACACGAGCGCTAACTACGCTGGTCTGCAGTTCGGTGGTACGTACTCGTTCTCGAACAACACGAACTTCGGCAACAACCGCGCATACAGCGCTGGTGCGTCGTACCAGTTCCAAGGCCTGAAGCTGGGTGCAGCGTACTCGCAAGCAAACCTGGGTGACGGTACGAACGCCAACGGCGCATCGACGATCGGCGGCCAAGGTCGTGTCCGTACGTACGGCGCTGCTGCTGGTTACGCATTCGGCCCGGCACAAGTCGGCGCTGCATGGACGCAATCGCGTATCGACAACCAAGCTAACGGTGCTGGCACGCTGCGCGCTGACAACTACGAAGTCAACGCAAAGTACAACCTGACGCCGGCTCTCGGCCTGGGTGCTGCTTACACGTACACGAACGCGAAGGTCAACAACGGCAGCTCGCACTGGAACCAGTTCGGCGTGCAAGCTGACTACGCTCTGTCGAAGCGCACCGACGTCTACGCACAAGCTGTGTACCAGCGTGGCGCGAAGGGCAACAACATCGTCGGCACGGGCATCTACAACGGCGACAACACGACGGCATCGAGCTCGTCGATCAACCAAACCGCAGCAACGGTTGGTCTGCGTCACCGCTTCTAAGCGTGACGGGCGGGGCAACCCGCTTCGCAGCATCGAAAAAGGCGCCTTCGGGCGCCTTTTTTTCGTCTACGGAATGCGATGGCGGTCATCCGGATCGTCCGGACGCAAAAAAGCGAGGCCCGTGCCTCGCTTTTTTGCGTGTTGCGCCTGTCTGGCGCGGCGCTGGCCGGCCGGCGGCTCAGCGCGTGTATTCGCCGTTGGCTTCCGGCTGGAACACGATGGCAGCGACCTTCATCTGCTTTTCGGCGCCGCTCGGCTGCGTCACCTTGACCATCTGGCCGCGTTGCGTGCCCAGCAGCGCCATGCCGACGGGCGAGAAGACGTTCAGGCGGCCGAGTTCGAGATTGGCAGCGTCCGGATAAACAATCGTCCAGGTGGCTTGTTCCTGGGTGGCTTCGTCGAGCAGCGTGATCTGCGAGTTCATCGTGACGACGTTGGCCTTGATGGCGTCGGGCTGGACGATATCGGCGCGTTCGAGCAGCGTGTCGAGCATCGTCTGGAAGCGCGGGTTGTGCTCGGCGTGCTTTTCGAGGCGAGCGACGTCGAGTTCGGTCAGCTGGTAAAGGCGTTGTTTCATGGCAGTTCTCCAAATGATCGGCAGGGGCAGGCGTGGCGTGCCTATGAGGATCGCCCGGAGCCTGTCTGACCTGGCTCCGGGTGGAGACCGAACGATCAGATCAGGCGCCGGGCAGGGGCGAGCGGCGCCTGGGCCGTGCGTCGAGCGAGGGGGTGCGCCGGATGGCCGGCGTGCGCGCGCACGCCGGCGGGGCCGGACGGCGAAACCGAAAGGGGCGTGAGCGCGTACATGGTGGATGGAATATCGGCTGGCGAATAAAACCTTACGATTCTACAACACAACTTTCGGGATATGTGATCCGGCTGTTGGCGTTTCGTCAGCGATTGTTGTGCAGATGACGTAAGTAGTGGCGGCCCGGTTCGGAAACCGTGGGCGATATTTGCCAATATTGCAACGCTGTATGTTCAAACTAAGGGTTTCCCCTTGGAATGGCGGGCACTACACTGGACTCAATCGCTTCAGACAGTCACTGCCGGGGCGACGTCAAAAGAGAACATATTCCGGAGGTAAATCATGAAGTCGATCATCTACGCAGCAATCGCCGCATCCGTCCTTGCCACCCCGATCGCATCGTTTGCGCAGTCCGAGCAGGGGCTGACCCGCGACCAGGTCAAGGCCGAACTCGTGCAACTCGAGCAGAACGGCTACAAGCCGCTGGCGAGCGATTCGCAGTACCCGAACAACATCCAGGCAGCCGAACAACGCATTCAGCCGAACCAGCCGATGCTCGCGCAAGCCGACACGAGCGGCTACGGTGCCGTGGCAACGGGCGCCGGGCAAGCTGGCCGCCGCATGACGCGGGAAACGCCGAACCCCGTGAACTCGGTTTACTTCGGTAACTGATCGAACGTCCCCCGGTCTGCCCGAGCGCACCACTGAATCGACGAGACGCGCGCCAGTTGCGCGCGTCGTTCGCCCGCAGGAGCAGAACCTCCGTCGCCGCATGTCGGCGGCTTTCAGCCCAGACGCTTATGCGTTTGGGCCTTTTTTGCTGGGGCGAATCAGGCGGACGTGACCGCCGGCGTGCCGTGGATATAGTGTTCGAGCTGGCTGATCGTGAACTGCTGATCGGCAATCACGCTCTTCACGAGGTCGCCGATCGAGATGAGGCCGACCAGCTTGCCGCCGTCGAGGACGGGCAGGTGGCGCATCCGATGCTCGGTCATCAGCGCCATGCACTCGTCGGTGGATTGCGACGGTTCGACGTAGCGCACTTTCGCCGTCATGATTTCCTCGACGCGCGTGGCTTTCGACGAGCGGTCCTGCAGGACGACCTTGCGCGCGTAGTCGCGCTCGGTGACGATGCCCGCGATGTCGTCGCCGTCCACGACCAGCAGCGCACCGATGCCTTTTTCCGCCATCAGCTTGATGGCGTCGTAAACGAGATCGGTCTTCGTGACGGTGTAGATGGTGCGGCCCGAATCCGGCTTGGCCTTGAGAATCTGCGCGACAGTCGTGCTCATTCGCTTTCTCCGTGTGGTCGATACAGGGAAGGCTGGGCGTTGGTGCGCGACACCCGATGAGCCCAGTATAGCCGGGCAGGCAGTGGCAGTCGCGTGACGTTTCCAGATTAGCGGTAAACTCCCGTCACGCACTATCCACACAACTCCTACATTCCTGAACGTTTCGATTGAATTCATGATGTCTTCGCGTCCCCAATCGCCCACGCCGGGCAATGGCCAGGCCGACGAGTGCGTGACGCTCGTCGCTACCGCGTCGCTGCCTACGCGCTACGGTACGTTCACGTCATACGCGTTCCGCGTATCGGGCAGCGATGCCGAACATCTCGCGCTCGTAATGGGCGACGTGACCGGCGAGCAGTCCGTGCTGACGCGGCTGCATTCCGAATGCCTGACCGGCGACGTGTTCGGCTCGTACCGCTGCGATTGCGGCGAGCAGCTCGATCTCGCATTGCGCTACATCGCGGCCGAAGACCGCGGCGTGCTGCTGTATCTGCGCGGCCATGAAGGCCGCGGGATCGGCCTGAGCAACAAGATCCGCGCCTATGCGCTGCAGGAGCAGGGGCGCGACACCGTCGAAGCGAACCTCGATCTCGGCCTGCCCGACGACGCCCGCGAATACGACTCGGCCGCTGCGATTCTGCGCATGCTCGGCGTGACGTCGGTGCGGCTGATGAGCAACAACCCGAAGAAGTTCGACACGCTCGTGAAGCACGGCATTCCCGTTTGTGAGCGCGTGGCGCTCGCGGTGCCCGTGCGCGAGGAAAACGAGCGTTATATCCGCACGAAGCAGACGAAGTTCGGGCATTACTTCGAGGAAAACGAGTAACGGGAGCGGGCGCACTCGCGCCCATTTCCCATCCTCTGTTCGTCCGATCGTCGCGCGTAGAAGCGACGATCGCGATTTCCCCTTCGCTCGTACCAGTTCCGGGTTCGTGACGTCATCTGCGATTCATTCGCCGCGAGTCCGTTCCACAATCCCATGACGACCACGCCATCGAAGATCGAAACCGAGCGCCTGACGCTGCGTCGCTGGCGACCAGCGGACGCGCAAGCGCTGTCGGCAATGCATGCGGATCCGGACGTGACTGCGTGGCTTGCGCGCGGCCCGATGCCGGCCGACGAGGCGCGTGACGTGCTCGCGCGCTTCGACGCGCATTTCGACGCACACGGTTTCGGTGTTTGGGCGGTCGAGCGCCGCGCCGACGCAACGCTGATCGGCCTGTGCGGCCTGTCGCGCGAAGCACGCGCAACGCATCCGATGGCGCCGTGCGTCGAAATCATGTGGCGGCAGGCACGCCACGCGTGGGGGCATGGCTACATTGCCGAAGCGGCGGCCGCCGCAATGGCCGACGGGTTCGGCCGGATCGGGCTCGGCGAGATCTTCGCGTGGACGGCCGACACCAACCTGCGATCGCAACGGGTGATGCAGCGGCTCGGCATGCTGCGCCAGCCGGCACGCGATTTCGACCATCCCGCGTTACCGTACGGGCATGCGCTGCGACGGCACGTCGTCTATGTCGCACGCCCCGGCGGGAACGCCGGCGCGTAGCGGTTCACGCGTATCCGCCCGTCAACGCCACGTACCGTTCTGCAACACGATCCGGTAGCCGTCGGCATCCTCGAAGGTCTGGCCGGAGATTTCCCAAAACGGATTGAACGACGTCACGGGCATGAAGCCGTGCGCGGTGGCGCGCTCGCATGCGGCTTCCCATTCCGGGCGATCGGGCAGATAGAAGACGATCAGGTCCTCGGGCGTCGGCGACGGCGCGATCGGATGGTCGGGGCAGTGCGTGAACTCGAAGTGATAGTCGAGGCCTTCGCGTCCGAGCATCACGCCGGAAAAGCCGTCGTGGTCTTCGAAGCGCGCCAGGACCGACAGGTCGAGGGCGTCGCGATACATGCGTTCGGTTCGGGCGAGGTTGCCGACCGGGCGGGCAATGCGCAGATGGGCGTGCAAGATGGCCTCGGGGGAGCGTGGCAGACCCGCCGATGATATCCGGTCGGTCCGGATGATGGCGTGTCGGAATGCAAGCTCGCCGGGTAGCGAAGGCGAAGAGTAATGTGTCCCCGCAATCCGCGCAGGCAATAAAAAAGCCCGCTGCTTGAGCGGGCTGAATCCATGTTTGGAGACATGGAGGAGACAGACGTAAATT
This sequence comes from Burkholderia arboris, assembly GCF_902499125.1. GTDB lineage: Bacteria > Pseudomonadota > Gammaproteobacteria > Burkholderiales > Burkholderiaceae > Burkholderia > Burkholderia arboris. Next base: position 391,468 of record NZ_CABVPX010000001.1, on the reverse strand, counting down.
TAAGGGAAAACCCGGACGTTTGCAAGCCCTCGTTGTATTCATGCAACTGGCGGTCGTTGCCTCATTCACATACCGCCGGGCCGCGCGTGCGCGGCAAACGCGCCGAACCGTTCCTGCGCGACGGGCAGCGCGTACTTGCTGCGCATCTCCGTCTCGATCCATGCGCAGGCCTCACGCGCGCAGTCGGTCAGCGCGTGGCGCGTCGCGTGCCCGTCGATGTCGTAGACGAAGCGCACACCGACCTCGTCGTCGTCAACCTGTCGTTCGAGCTGATTGAGCTGCAGTTGCGGCCCGTGCTGTTGCGACAGCGCGCGCAGCTCGTCGAAGTGATATTCGAGCCAGTCCGCGAAGAACAGCGCGTCGCTATGGCAGGGCAGGCGGAAAGCCGCGCTGCGCGACGGGCGCGATCCGGCGTCGCCAACCGCCGCATGCGGTTCGCCGTCGGCGGCGGCGGGCAGGTCGACCGGGGCGAGCGGATGCTGAATGTGCCGGTACGGCTCGCGATCGCGCAATGCATGCCACAGCAATTCGTCGCCGGCGGCGCCGGACGGCTGCATCGTCAGGTCGTGCCGGCCGTCGCCGGCCGGGGCGACGCCGCGGATCACGAGGCGCAGCGAGCAGAGCGGCTCGTCCGCGACCAGCAGTGTTGCCGGGCGCGGCAGCCCGCAGACGAGCGGCGCGGCGCCGGCGGCACGAAACACGAGCCCGCGGCGGTCGAGCCGGACGAGCGGCAGCGGCCTGGGAAACGACGGATAAGCGACCGCGATGCGGGCGCCGCTGGCGCTCGTCAACCCGGGCATCATCGCGCGAAAGACCTGAGACTGGTCCACGTTGGTTCTCCTTCGTTACGATGCCGCCCGGACCGAAACGCGCGTTCCGGCTCAGGCGGCGATAGCTTGCCGGGCGGCCTGCCCCGGCTCGATTCCTAGCGCGGCAAACGTTTGCGGATCGATGTCGATCCAACACGCGACCACCAGACGACCGTCCACCTGTTTCGGCGGGCCTGCGCGGTGCGCGTGAATACCGATCCGGCGGAACAGCCGCTCCATGCTCGCGAACGTCACGCCGATCAGCTGCCGCGCGCCGAGCTGCGCCGCGCATTCGACGACGGCCGCGAGCATCGGGCGCACGGCCCACTCGGCGTTGCCCGGCCCGCCTTCGTCGTCGGTCGCCGCGAACCGGGACAACTCCCAGACGGCGGCCGATTGCGGCAGCGGCATGTCTGCGGCGATCAGGTCGGCGAACAGCGACTTCAGCAGATACGGGCGCGTCGTCGGCAGCAGGCGCGCACATCCGCACATGTCGCCGACCGCGTTCCTCGCGAACACGTAGACGGTATCGTCGCGATCGAACTGGTCGCGCTCGAAACTTTCGTTCGCCGACGGGAGCGCCCAGCCGAGCTGTTCGATGAACACACGGCGCCGATAGCGCCCTAGATCCGCAGCAAGTTCGTGTGGCAACCGCCCTTCCTCGTGAACGAAGGTCCGCATGGTGTCCTCGGATCTGTACTTTTGTATGCGTGCATTACATCGCGCAGGACGAGGGGGCTGTAACTAGTAACTCTTACAGGTTCGGGCGGACAAACACGCCATTTGCGGCGTGGTAACGGTTTCTTGACCGGCGGGATTGAAAACCAGGCTGCTTTTGCTTATAAAGAGCGCCAGTCTTGCGAAATGATCGGAAGATTGCGCGGCCGGTTGTCACTGGAGCGTCGGACCGGCATGATAGGTGTCGTTGCGACCGAGCAGGGCAGACGCGACCGCGGCGGGCCAGTCGATGCCGGTTAGCCGTGCCGCGAGCGCGGCGGCCGTGCGGAACATGCCGATGTCGGCACCCTTGGCGTCGACGGCCATCACGTTGCTGCGGACGTCGCCGCCTGCAATCACGAACGTGCCCGTCGCGCGTTCGAGGTACCAGTCCCAGCCGACCGTCACGTAAGCGACGCCGGCACTGGCCGTGCGATGCCATTCGGTATAGCCGGCGAGGCGTGCGTCGATCGCGTTGTCGCGCAGTTCGGCAAGCAGCGATGCATCGAGGCCGCTTGCGACATGGTCAAGCACAAGCACGGCCAGTGCGCCTTCTGACAAGCGCACGTAGCCGTCCGGAGACGGGCCGGGGACTGGGTGCAGCAAAGGTGAAGTCATGCGCGGAATGTATCAGCCTCGATAGGGTGCTGGAACCTGACAAGTATGACAGCGTGACGTTGTCGGAGAACGAATGGAACTGCGCTGGCAGGATGCCTACCAACAATTCAGCGCCGCTGAAGACGAGCAGCAACTCTTCCAGCGGATCGCCGCCTATTCCAAGCGGCTGGGATTCGAATACTGCTGTTACGGCATTCGCGTACCGCTGCCCGTTTCGAAGCCGGCGGTCGCCATCTTCAATACCTATCCGGATGGCTGGATGGCGCACTACCAGGCGCAGAACTACATCGAGATCGATTCGACGGTTCGCGACGGCGCACTCAGCACCAACATGATCGTCTGGCCGGACGTCGACCGGATCGACCCGTGCCCGCTGTGGCAGGACGCGCGCGATTTCGGGCTGTCGGTGGGCGTCGCGCAGTCGAGCTGGGCGGCCCGCGGTGCGTTCGGTCTGCTGAGCATCGCACGCCATGCCGACCGGCTGACGCCGGCCGAGATCAACATGCTGACGCTGCAGACGAACTGGCTCGCGAACCTGTCGCATTCGCTGATGAGCCGCTTCATGGTGCCGAAGCTGTCGCCCGCGGCGGGCGTCACGCTGACCGCGCGCGAGCGCGAGGTGCTGTGCTGGACGGCCGAAGGCAAGACCGCGTGCGAAATCGGCCAGATCCTCAGCATCTCGGAACGGACGGTCAACTTCCACGTGAACAACATCCTCGAGAAGCTCGGCGCGACCAACAAGGTCCAGGCGGTCGTCAAGTCGATCTCTGCGGGGCTCATCGAAGCACCCTGACGCACGCGACGGCGGCGCCGGATGCGGTAGCCGCCACGCCAGCTCATTCCATCATCGGCTCCGCTTCCTTCGCGGTCCAGCTCACGCTGGAAATGCTTTTCTCCATGCTCATCCGGCTCGCGATCTGCTCGAGCTTCTGCTGATCCTTCGGATGCAGCTTCAGCGTCGCGGTCACCTTCAGCCGGTCCGGCTGGTCGGGCACGTCCTCGCTCGTCAGGCTCTGGAACGACAGCGGCTTCGCATACATCGAGTTCGACAGCAGCGTGCGGATATGCACTTCGTCGGCGGCGAGGCAGATCACCGTGATCTGGTATTCGCGCACGAGATCGGCGTTCGATACGGGCGTCGCGTTGATCGTCTGGCTGACGCCGCGCAGCACGGGTATTGGTGAGCAGCACGACGCCCGTGCCGGCGAGCGCAGGCACGTAATGGCCGGAGCCGGCCAGCACGCCGACGGCGGCCGAGCACCACAGCGTCGCGGCCGTGTTGATGCCCTGGATCGAGCCCTTGTCGCGCATGATCACGCCGCCGCCGAGAAAACCGACGCCCGACACGACGTACGCGGCGATCTGCGTGACACCCGCGACGCCGTTGCCGGTCAGCACGCCGAGCGTGACGAACAGGCATGCGCCGCTCGCCACGAGCGTGATGGTGCGCAGGCCGGCCGTGCGCTGGCGCATCTGGCGCTCGAGGCCGATGGCGACGCCGCAGGCGAACGCGGTGAAAAGACGAAGTGCGAAATCGAAAGTCATGGTTGTCCTGCCGTGCAAGAAGCGCATGCCGGCCTGCGTCGCCGCGGCGCAAGGCCGGGGGCGACGCGGCGATAGCCGTCATCGCGCGGTACTTTACCGCGCGAATGCGTCATTCAGTGTGAAACGGGTAGGCGTGCGGCTCGCGGAACGCGAGCCGGGGCAGGAGAACTGCGTCGGACAGGCGTTCAGGCGGCAAGCGGCGCACGCAACGGAGTGCTGCAACTGTCCACGATGGTTCCTGAAGGAAGAATGGGCGGCATTCTAGTGGGCGGCGCGCGCCTGCGTCAACCGCCTTGCGGCGGCTGCGCTATTGCGCCGAGCCGATCGTCCCCGTCGCAAGCGCGAGCGCGGCGGCGGCCGACAGCGCGCCGGCATAGCTGTCGACCTCCGCGTTCCGGGCGGCGAGCAACTGACTCTGCGCGATCGTCGCATCGGTGACCGAGCCCACGCCGTTCCGGTACGCGGTGAGCGCCGCGTCGTAGCTCGTCTGCGCGGCATCGACGAGGGCCCTCGCGGCATCGTGCGACGCGAGGCTCGTCTGTACCGCGTTCTGCGCGGCGACGACCTGGCGCACGGCTTCCTCCTTGGTTCGCGTGAGGCGCGCGGACGCGCTTTGCGCATCGTTGCGCGCCTGCATCAGCACGGCCGAGCGCAGACCGCCGTCGTACAGCGGAATCGTCACGCCGAGGAACACGCCACCGCCGTAGCGGCTGCCGTTCAGGTTGACGGTCGGCGCCTGGTCGCCGATCGCGGGCAGCGCGGAGATGGCCGTGCCGCCGCTTGCGTAGGAGGTCGACGCGGACAGGAAGATCTTCGGCATGAACGCGGCTTCCGCCGCCTTGATCTTCGCGCGATTGGCCTTCTCGAGCGCGAACGCGCCCTGCAGGTCGGGGCGGCGCGCGATCGCGTCCGACACGATCGCATCGACCGACGAACCGAGCGCGGGCGGCAGCGGCCGCTTCGGCAGCGCGGCGATCGTCGGCTTCGACAGCGGCGAGATGCCGAGCGCGGAGACGAGCGCGAGGTAGCTGTCGCTTTCCGCGCCGTTCGCCTGCACGAGCGCGAGGTTTGCCTGCGCGCGGTTCTGCGTCGCCTGCGCGAGCTCGACGACCGTGCCGACGCCGTGCTTGAGCCGCGCGCGGGAAGCCGCGAGGATCGCATCCGCGTTCGCGAGACCCTGCTGCGCGCTGACAGCGCGCGAGCGGGCGGCTTCGTAGCGGTAGTACGAAACCGTCACGTCGTGGATCACCTGCTGGTGCACCGCCGTGAATGCGACGTTCGATGCGATCGACGCCTGTTCGGCCGCTTCGACACGCGCCGCGCGGCCGCCGAAATCGAACAGCAGCCATTGCAGCGACAGCGCCGAGATCGTGCCGTGCACGGTGGTGTTGCTCGACGAATCGCCGAGGATCGTCGACGTCGAGCCGTGGCTCGTCTGGTACGCGCCCATCGCCGTTGCCGACAGGCGCGGCAGGTAGGCGGACTTGGCCAGGCCGACCGCGAGCGCCGCGTTGCGTGCATCGTTCCACGCGATGCGGGTCAGCGGGTTCGACGATTCGGCGAGGTCGATCAGCTCGGCCAGCGTGTACGGATGCGCGGCATCGAGCTCGGCCGGCGGCGCGACCGATGCGAGCGCCGGCGACGCGGGCAGCGTGTAGTCGTGCGCGCGTTGCGCGGACGCCCGCGGCGGGCCCGGCACGATGTCGCCCGCGGCCGACGTTTGCGGCTGCCACGGGCGGTCGGATGCCTCCGGCGCCAGATCGATCGACGACGTCGCGCAACCGGCCAGCGCGACGGCGGTCGCGAGGGCGGCTACGGCGATCGAGGCGGCCGGCGGTTCAGGTCGACGCATGGGGGGCAGGCTCCTTCGGTGTGGCTTGACGGGCGGTGTCGGCGATATGCGCGAGCCGCGTGTCGATCAGGTTCAGCAGCGCGTCGCGTGCGGGGTCGGTGGGGGCGGCGGCCGGCGGCGGGGACGAGGGCGCCGGGGACGAGGGTGCCGGGTTCGGCGAGCGCGCGGCTTCGTCGTCGCGCGGCTCGGTCACGCGCGCGAGTTGCGCGCCGATCGCTGCGTCGCCGGGTTGGCGTTCGGCGAGCAGGAACAGCGGGCCTTCGATCGCGCCGAGTTCGGCGAGCGCGCGCCGCCGGGTGGCGAGCCACGTCGCGGCCGGCCGCACCCACGACGGTTCGTAGTGGACCAGGCCGAGTTCCTGCGCGATTGCGCCGTGGCGTGCGAACGCTTCGGCCGCGAGCGTGCGTCGCTCGGCCGGCTGCGCGATCTGCGCGATGCGCCGCCATTGATCGAGCAGCGCGGCAAACGCCACGTCGATCTGCTTGCCGATGCTGACGGGCCAGATGCGCGTGAACACGAGATACACGACGACGTTGCCGAGCAGGATGCCGATCGTGCGGTCGCGCGCGATCGTCAGGTCGAAGCCGGGGCCGGCGCCCTGGATCACGCACAGGAAAAACGCGAACGCGATCTGGAAGCCCGCATACGCGATGCGCGGCGAGCCGAATGCGATCCACGCGGACAGCCACGCGCCGACGAACACCAGCGCCATCAGGTGGCCGACCGACGACAGCGCCGGCACGACGAATACGAGCGCGGCGGTGCCGAGCAGCGCGCCGGCCATGCAGCCGAAGATCCGCAGCGTGAGCTTCTCGACCGTCTCGGCCGTCGAGCCGAGCGACACGATGTAGCAGGTGACGACGCAGGTATGGATGCCCGACCAGTCGAGCTGCGAGTACAGCAGGTAGCAGAAGATCGCTGCGGCGGTCGTTTTCAGCGCATAGCGGATATGGTCGGGATTGGTGCGCGCGTCCGGCAGGAAGAAGCCGCCTCGCGGTGCTGGTGCCGGCGGCACGGCGGGTGCGTCGGGTGCGGCGGGCGCGGCCGCAGGCGCGCCAGGCGCTGCATCGGCCGTCGCGTCCGGCTCCGCGAAACGGGTGATCGCGGCCTGGAGATCGGTTGCGGCGATGCGTGCGAGCGGCGGCAGCGCGTCGGCGGGCGGCAGCGCGAGCGTCACGTCGACTGGATAGCCGCCGCGTTCGAGAATGGCGGCCATGTCGTCGAGCGTCGCGGCGATCGGCGTGGCGAACGCATCGGGCAGCCGTGCGTCCGGTTCGCGATCGGCCAGCGCGACGCCGACCATCAGCGCGGTGCTCGAGGCGATGGCCTGCCGCAGCGCCACGACGTCGGCGGCGGCCGACGAGCCTTCGAGCTTCGACAGCTTGAGCCAGGTGAGCAACTGCTTGTCGCCCTCGCGCAGGCTCGCGTCGAACGCGGCGCGCGCGTCGTCGTCGCCGCGCAGTCGTCGCGCGGCGAGCCGCAGCCGTTTCGCGAGCTGCGCGTGCGCGAGCTTGCGCGGCGACGGCGCGATCAGCAAGTTGACGACGATCGCCACGCCGACGGGGATCGCGATCGTCAGCCAGATATAGAGCAGCGCGCGGGTCGCGGCTTCGCCGAACGGTGCGAGGCCGAGCTGGTCGAGCCCGAAGCCGACGATCATCGCGAGGATCGCGCCCACGGGGCGCAGCTTGCTGGCGGACGTCAGGTACAGGAGGGCGACCGACAGCACGGCCATGCACGCGACCCGCAGGATCGAATAGTCGATGCTGAAGATCGCGATGCCGAGCACGAGCCCGATCACGATCGTGACGATCAGCAGCAGCGCGGCCGCGAGCACGACGCTCGTCACGCGGTCGGCACGGATCATGAAGAACACGACGTATGCGGACAGCGCGGCTTCGGGCGTGCCGTACGCGGCCGTCACGAGCGCGGTCAGCGCGCAGATCAGCGCGACGCGCACGGCGATCGCCATGCGCCCCGGAAACGGCGCGAGCAGCCGCAGGACTTCGCGCGGGCCCGGCGCGCGAACGTCAGCGGCAGGCAGTGCCATGCCGGACCTCGACGATCGCGCTGGCGCCGACGCGCACGAGCTTCGCGTCGGGTTCGTCGAGCTTCACGCGCACCGGGAAGCGCTGCGCGACGTGCACCCAGTTCACCGAGTTCTGCACGATCGGCAGCGAGCGCGGCAGGTTGATGCGCGCACTGTCCGCGATGCCCGCGCCGATGCCGACCACCTTGCCCGTCAGCGGACGGCTGCGGTCGATCATCGAATAGACGGTCGCGCAATCGCCGACCGCGATGCGGCTCAACGACGTCTCGCGGAAATTGCCGACGGCGAACCATTCGCGTGCGTCGATCAGCGTGAAGATCGACTGGTTCGGCGCGAGGGTTTCGCCGGGGAGCACGCTCAGCCCCGTCACGAGCCCGTCGTGCGGCGCACGCACGACCGTATCGTCGAGCGCATGCTGTGCGCGGGCGAGCGCGGCTTCGCGCGCATGCAGGGTCGCGATCGCATCGGCTTCGTCACCGATCGTCTGCGCGGACGCGCGCTGCTGCTCCTGCGCCTGCGCGAGCGAGACGGACGCGTCGCGCTGGCGGACCTTCGCCTGGTCGAACTGCTGCGCGCTGACGTAACCCTGCGCGGCGAGCGGCGCGAGCCGGTTCACGTCGCGGGTCGCGAGATCCGCGTTCTGCGTCGCGCGCTTGACCTGCTCGGCGGCGACCGCCGCGTTCGAACGCTCGCCGATCAGCGACCGGCGGCGCGTGTCGAGCGACGCGCGCGCGAGTTCGACGTCGGCCTGTGCCTGCGCGACCGTCAGCCGGTACGGCACGGGATCGATTTCGTACAACAGGTCGCCTTTCGCGACGCGCTGGTTCTCGTGCACCGCGAGCTGCACGATGCGGCCTCCGACCGGCGAGGCGACATGCACGACGTCCGCGTCGATCGACGCGTCGTCGGTGGACGGATAGGCGGTCGTGCGGCAGTACGCGTACACGAGCGCGGCGATGCCGAGCGCGACGATTGCGAGCGCGATCGCGCGGCCTTTCGCGGAGGGGCGGGGGAGTCCGGCGGCCTTCATGCGAACGGCCCCGTGCCGGTGAGCCAGACGATCACGGCGACCACGAGCCCGATCGCGGTGCAGACGGCGAGCTGGTAAGGCACGGTGGAAGCCCAGCCGGTCGCGACGAATACGCGGTGCGCGACGATCGCGCCGATGACGCCGACGATCGCGCTGACGAGCCAGAGCGGGAAGTACGCGCCGAACAGCACGTACGACGGTGCGCCGCGCGATGCGCAGCCTGCGAGCGGCAGGGCGGGCGACAGGACGGCGGCGACGCGCAGGGGCGCGCGCGGCGTTGTTTTTCTCATGGTGTGACGAGCTCGACGTTGGGGGTGGATGCCGGGCGCGGCGCAATGCGGATCGTCGCCGCGACGACGATTCCGGGATACGGAGCCGATAATAAATCAGCGCGATGCGGATCGCCAGCCATCCGGTGCGCAGGGGCGGCGCGGGCTGCGGCCGCCCGTGCGGCGCCGGCGATCATGCCGCTTCGTCCGTCCGCGAGTTCGGCAGATGCCGCCTGATCGCCGCGATTCTGCCAGCGCCCGCTCGCGTAGGGTTGCTAACGGACTGTAAAGGATCGTCAGATGAAAGAAGGGGGGCGGAATTTGCCGTTCCGGTGCGATGGAATCGGCGCGGAAGCCGCCGATTGCGCGTCGAACCTGGATGAATCCGTCAGTTCGACTGACCGTGCGCGTCCGCGACGAGCAGGTCGACCAGATCGCGTGCGAAGCGCGGCAGCGCATCGAGATCCGCGACGCAGATCTGCAGCTGGCGCTCGGCCCAGCCGTCCTCGAGCGCGACGACGCACAGCGCCATCGTCTTCGCATGGCGGCGCGCGGTGCCTTCGGGCAGCACGCCGACGCCGACGTTCGCCTCGATCATCCGGCAGGCCGTTTCGAAGTTGCTGACCTGGATGCGCCAGCGCAGCGTGCGCTGCACGTCGGCGGCCGCGCGCTTCAGGAAGGTGTGGAGCGCGCTGGCCTCGGGCAGGCCGATGAAGTCGTGGTCGAGCGTCGCGACGAACGGCGTCGACGCCAGACCGGCGAGCGGGTGCCCGGGCGCGGTCGCGAGCACGAGGCGGTCGCGCCGGTACGGCATCGCCTGCAGGCCGTCGGTGCGCACGTCGCCGGCGACGATGCCGATGTCGACCGCGCCTTCCTGCACCGCGCGCACGATGTCCGGGCTCAGCCGCTCCTGCATGTCGATCGTCACGTCGGGATGATCGACGAGATAGCGGCGCAGCACGCCCGGCAGGAACTCGCTCATCGCCGTGGTGTTCGCGAAGACGCGGACGTGACCTTTCACGCCCGACGCGTATTCCTGCAGGTCGCCGGTCAACTGTTCGAGCTGACGCAGCACGCGGCGTGCATGCGCGAGCAGCGTCTCGCCCGGCGCGGTCGGCGTGACGCCCTGGCTCGTGCGGCTCAACAGTTTCACGCCGACCTGTTCCTCGAGGTTCTTGATGCGCATGCTCGCGGCCGGCACCGACAGGTGCGCGCGTTCGGCGCCGCGCGTGAGGCTGCGCGCCTCCGCGATGTGCGTGAACAGTTTGAGGTCGACGAGATCGAAGCGCATGGGCGTGGCGGCGGGAGGATGGCGGATTATCGCGCGAAGCCGCGCGACGCTCCACCGGCGGGCGCGACCGGTCGTCGCGGCCGGGATCTGTGTACCATCGTGCGTATGGCGCGACGCGCGGCACGGGGCATCACGGCCCCGCGCGACGCGTGTCGCGGAAGCGGTATCGCAACGAAGGTGAGCGTTCCATGCGAAGTTTCTTTGTCCGGTTCATTGCAATCGGCGTGCTGTTCCATCTGTATGTCGGGATGCGGATCATTCCCGACGCGTTCGCGTCGCCGGTCGCGCGCACGATCGCGGCGCTCGTGCTGGCGAGTTTCGTCGTGCTGATTCCGGTCGGCATGTTTTCGCGGCGCTTCGACGAAGGCTGGGCCGCGACGCTGGTCGGCTGGGCCGGGGCGCTCGTGATGGGGTTCTTCTCGTCGCTGCTGGTGCTGACGTTCCTGCGCGAATTCGTGCTGCTCGGCGTGATCGCGTGGCGGCATCTCGGGCACGACGGCGCTTGGAGCGGCGCGGCGCCCGACACGGCGCTCGGCGTGCTGGCGGCCGCGGTGCTCGTCACCGCGATCGGGTTCGCCGGCGCGCGCCGCACGGCGGCGGTCAAGCGCGTGTCGATTCCGGTGGCGGGGCTGCCGGCCGCGCTCGACGGGCTGACGATCGTGCAACTGTCCGACATCCACGTCGGGCCGACGATCAAGCGGCCGTATATCGAACGGATCGTGCGCGCGGTCAATGCGCTCGACGCCGACCTGGTGGTCGTGACGGGCGACGTGGTGGACGGTTCGGTCAAGCGCCTGCGCGACCACACGGCGCCGCTTGGCCGGATGCGGTCGCGGCACGGCAGTTTCCTCGTGACGGGCAACCACGAGTACTACGCGGGCGCACATGCGTGGATCGACGAATTCCGCCGCATCGGGCTGACGGTGCTGCTGAACGAGCACGTGCTGATCGAGCATGACGGCGCCCGCGCGGTGCTCGCGGGCGTGACCGATTTCACGGCCGGCGGGTTCGATCCCGCGCATCGCAGCGACCCCGTGCAGGCGCTGGCGGGCGCGCCGCGCGACGTCGGCACGAAGATCCTGCTCGCGCACCAGCCGCGCAGCGCCGAGGCGGCGAACCGCGCGGGCTTTACCGTGCAGTTGTCGGGGCATACGCACGGCGGCCAGTTCCTGCCCTGGCCGCCGTTCGTGCGCTTGCAGCAGCCGGTGATCGGCGGGCTGAACCGCTTCGGCGACATGTGGCTCTATACGAGCCGCGGCACCGGCTACTGGGGGCCGCCGAACCGCTTCGGCGTGCCGTCCGAGATCACGCTGATCCGGCTGACGCGCGGCTAGCCCGCGGCCCGGAGGCCGCCGTTACTCGATGCGCGCGATATCGTCGAAATCGAAGCGCGGGCTGCGCGGGAACAGGCCGGCCGGATCGCCATAGCCGAGATTCACGAGGAAGTTGCTCTTGATCGCGGTGCCCGCGAAGAATTCGGCATCGACCTTCGCGCCGTCGAAGCCCGACATCGGGCCCGCGTCGAGGCCGAGCGCGCGGGCGGCCAGGATCAGGTACGCGCCTTGCAGCGACGCGTTGCGGAACGTGGTGGCCTGGATCAGCGCTTCGTTGCCAGCGAACCAGCTGCGTGCGTCGGCGTGCGGGAACAGGCGCGGCAGGTGTTCGTAGAACGCGTAATCCATCCCGACGATCACGGTGACGGGCGCGGCCATCGTCTTCGCGAGGTTGCCTTCGGACAGCGCGGGCTTCAGGCGCGCCTTCGCTTCGGGCGACTTGACGAACACGAAGCGCGCGGGGCTCGAGTTGGCCGACGTCGGACCGAATTTCGTCAGGTCGATCAGCCGGTGCAGCAGCGCGTCGTCGACGGGCTTGTCCTGCCATGCGTTGTGCGTGCGCGCGGTGAGGAACAGTTGATCGAGGGCGGAATCGGAGAGCGTCGTCATGATGGGATCCGGGAAGAAAGCGGCCGGGTTGCGCCGGCCCGCGTGGCGGAAGAATGCGGCGCCCCTCGGCGGGGCATGCCGCGACACGCCGCGATGATAGCGTGATGCGCGCCTGCGCATCGCGGTGCGCGGCGGTTTCCTTTCATCGGCGAATGACAGCGCATGGCGGCGCGTGGCGCCGTTGGCTAGTATGCAGACATGCATCGTTCGCCCCGTTCATCGCCCGCTCCTTCCGACATGTCGACGCCCGATCTCTTCGCCGATACGCCCGCGCCCGACGTGGACTGGTACCCGGACTGGCTCGCGCCGCCCGACGCCGATCGCGCGCTCGCCGCGCTGATCGGCGAAGTCGCCTGGCGGCAGGACACGATCCGCACGCCGCGCGGGCGCATTCCGTTGCCGAGACTCACTGCGTGGCAGGGCGAGCCGGACGCGGTGTACGTGTATTCGGGGATCCGCAACGTGCCCGCGCCGTGGACGCCGGCCGTGCTCGACCTGAAGCGCGCGGTCGAGGCGACGTGCGGCGCGCGCTTCAACAGCGTGCTGCTCAATCGCTACCGCAACGGGCTGGACAGTCTGGGCTGGCACGCGGACAACGAGCCGGAACTCGGCGAGGCGCCGGTGATCGCGTCGGTGAGCCTCGGCGCGATGCGCGTGTTCGATCTGCGCCATCGCGCGACCGGCGTCACGCACGCGTACCGCCTCGTGCATGGCAGCCTGCTCGTGATGCGCGGCCGCACGCAGGCGGAATGGCAGCACCGCGTGCCGAAGGCGCCGGGCGTGCAGGGCGAGCGGGTCAACCTGACCTTCCGGCGCGTGATGGCGGCGGCCGGATAGATCGCTCCCTGTTTTCGTGATCCACGAAAGGTCGATGCAAGCAATCGCCCGTGTGTGCGGCACGTTGCCGCACGAATGCGATTCCGTGCCGCCCGGCATGGCCCGGAGGCCCGTCCCGTATGGGTTTCAGGTAAATTTCATCGACCGCCCGGTTCCGATAGATGAGTGAAACCTCTGATGGTGCGTCGCAACAATAATTGACTAGACTGTCGAATGGCAGAAACGCGTCGGCACACCGGCGCGATCCTTTCGACATGCCCTGAGCGTTGCCGATGCGGCACGCAAGGGGGCAGGAGCAAAACGCGTGACCGTACTCGACCCTTCCTTCGAACCCTCGCTGCACGTCTTCGAGCAAGACGGCGGATGGCAATGGGCGCTGACGGTGAAGCGGGCGACCGGCGTCGGCGTGAAAGTCGTGGCGTTCAGCCGCGAAGGCTTTCGCGGCGAAGCCGAGGCATACGCCGCCGGGCAGCTCGCCCGCGCCGAATATGACGCCGCCGTGACGGCCTGACGCCGTCGCGGCGATCCCGCCCGAGGATCGTCTTCACCCCTGCCGTCCGGTGCCGGACGGTGCCTTCCCGATCGTTTTCCGTTTTCGTGTCATCCGCCCGTCGCGATGCGCGCCGCCGCGTGCGGTGCGCCGGCGCTTGCCGTGCCAAATGGTCCGTACCATTCGACACGTGCGTGCCATACGTCGCGCTTAACGTCCGTGCACGGCGTCCGTCGCGCCGGCGACGTGGCCTGCGCCGCGGTTCGAACGCCGGACGCCGACCCATCGACAAGAATGATGCAGGTCATGTGCGACGACAGAACCGACTACCGCCGCCATGCGCGCGGCGGATTGCGACCGGTGCGGGTGCCGGAACGGGGATTCACGCTGATCGAGGTGCTGATCGCGCTGGCCATCGTGGCCGTCGCGCTGGGCGCCGTGATGCGTGCGATCGGCGCGCTCGCGTCGGATACCGACATGGCGCGCATGCGCCTGCTCGCGTTATGGAGTGCCGACAACGCGCTCGGCGAGATCCGCATCGCATCGACCTGGCCGTCCGTCGGCACGAACACGTTCGCGTGTCCGCAGGGGCGCTACCGGTTCGTGTGCCGCCAGTCGGTGGCCGCGCTGCCGAGCCCGCTCGTGCGGCGCGTGACGGTGAGCGTCTATCCGTCCGCGTCGAGCCGCAACGTGCTCGCCGAAGTCGTCACGGTGATCCAGAATGAAGCGCGGCGCTGAGCCGCGCGCGGCCGCGCGTGCGCGCGGCTTCACGCTGATCGAGATGCTGGTCGCGATCGCGCTGCTCGCCGTGATCGCGCTGCTGTCGTGGCGCGGCCTCGACGCGACGATCCGCGGCCGCGACGATATCGCGTCGAATCTGGCGCAAACGCGTCTGCTCGGCCGCTACTTCTCCCAGTTGCAATTCGACCTGACGAACCTCGTGACGCCCGACGAAGTGTTCGGGCCGCCGCTGCGCATCCGGCCGAACGAACTCGTGATGGTGCGCCATCTCGGGGTCGGCGGCGGACCGGCACAGATGCAGGTCGTGCGCTATCAGCTGAAGGGGCGCGAGCTCGTGCGCAGCGCGTCGCAGCCGCTCGCGTCGCTGGCCGACGTCGAGGACGCGCTGCAGCACATGGATGCGTTCGCGCGTGTGGTGGTCAGCAACGATGCGCGGACGATGCAGCTTTCCGTGTGGATTCCGCCCGGCGGCTGGACGACGAGCCAGACCGTCGTCGAACAGGCCTATGCGCAGTTTCTCGCGCAGCACGGCATCAGCAATTCGACGTCGATCGGGGTGCCGGTGCCGCGCGGCATCCGCTTCGCGGTCACGATGGGTGCGCCGGCGGTCGAGTACGTCCGGACGATCCCGATCGGCCAGTGACCGCGCGATGCCGTCCGGCGTACGCGGCCCCGCGGGGAAAGCCGTTCCGTCCCCGGGCAAAATGGTCCGTAACTTTCGTCATACGTCTGTTATTGGCCGTCCGTTAGTCTCGTCACGAGCATGACCGCCGCGACCGGTTCCATCGACCGGGTCAGCGGCGGCATCGGCAAACGGGAAGGGGGCGAACGTGACGGTCGAGCACCGGCATGATGCACAGGCGGGCGCGTCGGGACACGACGCGCCCGGGCAATGGCAAGCGGCGGCGATCCTGAGCCGCGCACAACACCGGCACAGCGCCGGACAGTTCGACGACGCGGCGCGCGACTATCTCGCGGTGCTCGCGAAGGCGCCCGATCATCCGCAGGCGCTGCACCTGTACGGCGTGCTGCAGTTCCAGTGCGGCGCGGCCGACCATGCCGAAGCGCTGCTGCGCCAGTCGATCGCGGTCGCGCCGGACGTGCGCGCGCTGTCGGACCTCGGCGCGATCGTCGGCGAGCGCGGCCGCATCGACGAGGCGCTCGGGCATTTCGCGACCGCGCTGCAAGCGGCGCCCGACGACGTGCAGACGCTCGTGCGCCGCGGCAACACGCTGATCGGCCTGCGCCGTTACGATGATGCGCTCGTATCCTTCGACCGCGCGCTGGCGGTGTCGCCGCTCGTGCTCGACGCGTTGTGCAATCGCGGCGGGGCGCTGCGCGCGCTCGGCCGCCTCGACGACGCGCTCGACACCTACGACCGCGCGTTGATGGTCGATCCGCACTCGTTCGAAGCGTGGTTCAACCGCGGCCTCGTGCTGCGCGAGATGCGGCGCACGGCCGATGCGCTGCACTGTTTCGATCGTGCGCAGGCGATCCGGCCGGGCATCGCCGCGATCATGGTCGAGCGCGGCCGTACCCTTGCCGAACTCGATCGCCTCAACGAAGCGCTTGCCGCGTTCAACGAGGCGATCGCAGCCGATCCCGCGCGACTCGACGCGCTTTGCGACAGTGCGGCCGTGCTTGAACGGCTCGGCCGCGCGGACGAGGCGCTCGCGCGTTGCGAACGCGTGCTGGCGCGCGATCCGGATCACGTGCGCGCACTCGCGGGCCGCGGCAACGCGTTGCTGCAGCTCGAGCGTCACGACGACGCGCTCACCAGCTATGAGCGGGCGCTGGTGCTCGAGCCGCGTTCGGCCGACACGCTATGCAATCGCGGCACGGCGCTGCGCGACCTGCAGCGCTTCGACGCGGCGCTCGCCAGCTACGATGCGGCGCTCGCGCTCGACGCGGATTTCGCCGAAGCGTGGACGCACCGCGGCAACGTGCTGCGCGATCTGCACCGCTACGACGACGCGCTCGCGTCGCTCGATCGCGCGCTGGCGCTGCGCGCCGACGTGGCGACGCACTGGCTGGCCCGCGGCAACCTGCTGGCCGACCTGGGGCAGGTGGACGACGCGCTCGCCGCGTACGATCGCGCCATTGCGCTGCAACCCGACTTCGCCGGCGCACATTGCGCGCGCGCATCGCTGCTCCTGATGGAAGGCGACTTCGCGCACGGCTGGCGCGCGTACGAATGGCGGCTGCGCGATGCGCCGTTCGCACGGCATGCACGGCCGTTCGCGCAACCGGTGTGGCGCGGCGACGAGCCGCTCGACGGCAAGACGATCCTGATCCATGCGGAGCCGGGTGTCGACGACACGCTGCAGTTCTGCCGCTACGTGCCGCTCGTCGCGGCACGCGGCGCACGCGTGGTGCTCGAGGTGCCGCCGTCGTTGCGCACGCTGATGGCGTCGCTCGACGGCGCGGCCCACGTGATCGCGCGCGGCGAGCCGCTGCCCGCGTTCGACTGCCAGGTGCCGCTGCCGAGCCTGCCGCATGCATTCCACTCCGAAGCCGGCGCCATTCCGGGCACCGCCGCCTGTCTGCATGCGGACCCGCAGCGCACGCGCCAGTGGGACACGCTGCTCGGCGCACGACGCAGGTTGCGCGTCGGGCTCGCGTGGGCGGGCGAGCCGGCACGCCGGCACGACGCCGGCCGGTCGATCGATTTCGCGCGGCTCGCGCCGCTGTTCGATCTCGACGTCGACTGGATCAGCCTGCAAACGTCCATGAACGAACGCGACGCAGCGCTGCTGGCCGACGCGCCGGTATGCCGCGTCGACGACGAACTCGGCGACTTCGCGGATCTGGGTGCGCTGATCGGTGCGCTGGATCTCGTGATCGCGGCCGATTCCGCGGTCGCGCATCTGGCCGGCGCGCTGGGTGCGCGCGTCTGGGTGCTGCTGCCGGACCCGCCGGCCTGGCGCTGGATGCGGACGCGCGGCGACAGCCCGTGGTATCCGTCCGCGCGGCTGTTTCGCCAGTCCGCGCCCGGCAACTGGGCAGATGCGATCGACGCGGTGCGTGCCGCGCTCGAATCGATGACACGTTAGACACGACACGCAATACGAACAGCGATCAGTGGGGGCCACACGATGACACCGAACGGGGAAGGGACGACCTTGGCGGGCGCGCCGGTCGCGCCGGAGCGCCGTCTACCCGATACCGCGCAGCTCGAACGGCTGCTCGTGCGAGCGCGCAAGGCGCATCACGAGGGCGCGCTGCAGCATGCGGAGAACGCCTACGCCGAACTGCTGGCGCTCGATCCCGAGCATCCGGAGGCGCTGCACCTGCTCGGCGCGGTGCGCTTCCAGCAGGGGCGGCTCGACGATGCCGAGCCGCTGATGCGGCGCTCGGTGGAACGCCAGCCGGTGCCGCTCGCGCTCGCGAACTACTCGGCGGTGCTGGCCGGGCTCGGGCGCGAGCACGATGCGCTTGCGCGGCTCGACGAGGCACTCGCGATCAATCCCGTGCATCAGCGCGTGCTGTTCCAGCGGGCCGGGCTGCTCGCGCAGCTCGCGCGTTATGACGAAGCGCGTGCGGTCTACGATCGGCTGCTCGAACTGACGCCCGGTTTCGCCGACGGCCATGTGAAGCGCAGCGACATGCTGCGCGCGCTCGGCCGCTTCGACGATGCGCTCGCCGACTGCGACCGTGCGATCGCGCTCGCGGGCCGCACGTTCGACGCGATGCGCGGGCGCGGGCTGGCATTACGCGAACTCGGCCGCTTTCGCGACGCGGCGGACAGCTACGGTCACGCGCTCGCGCTGCGGCCGGGCAGCGCCGAAGCGCTGTTCCTGCGCGGCGTCGCGTATCTCGATCTGCACGACCCCGACCACGCGCTGGCGGATTTCAATGCGGCGATCGCGGCGAGCCCCGCGTTCGTCGACGCGATCTTCAACAGCTCGATCGCGCTCGAACAGCTCGGCCGGCACGACGAGGCGCTGATGCGCTGCGACCGTGCGATCGCGATCGATCCGCGCCATGCGCGCGCGCTCGCCAATCGCGGCAATGCGGCGAGCCATCTGGGCCGTTATGCGGACGCGGTCGACAGCTATGCACGCGCGCTCGACGTGGAGCCGCGCAGCACGGGCGTGCTGTGCAACTACGCGAGCGCGCTGATGCGGGTCGACCGTCACGACGACGCGCACGACCTGTGCGATCGCGCGCTGGCGATCGATCCGCACTATGCGCCCGCGTCGTTCACACGGGCGCGGGTCCGGCTCGAAACGCATCGCTACGACGACGCGCTCGACGATTTCACGCGCGTGATTACCGCGACGCCGGGCGACAAGCTCGCGCATTTCCACCGCGGCAACGCGTTGCGCGCATTGCGGCGGCACGAGGACGCGCTGCGCGCGTATGCGGACGCGATCGACATCGATCCGGATTTTGCGCACGCACACTGCATGCGTGCGTTCCTGTGCCTGTCGATCGGCGATTTCGACGCCGGCTGGGCCGAGTACGAATGGCGCTGGCGCGACAGCCAGCTCGACGGCAGCCGGCGCGATTTCGCGCAGCCGCGCTGGACGCACGGGATGCCGCTCGACGGCCGGACGATCCTGCTGTATCCGGAGCAGGGGCTCGGCGACACGCTGCAGTTCTGCCGCTATGTGCCGCTCGTGAAGGCGCTCGGTGCGCGCGTCGTGGTCGAGGCGCCGGTCGAGCTGAAGGCGCTGTTCGCGACGCTCGACGGCGTCGACGTGCTCGTCGCGCGCGGCGATCCGCTGCCGCCGTTCGACCTGCATTGCCCGCTGCTGAGCCTGCCGCTCGAATTCCGCACCGGTCTGGCGTCGATTCCGGCGGGGTCGCCGTACCTGCGGGCCGACCCCGCGCGTGTCGCGCACTGGCGTGAGCGTCTGGGCGTCGCCGGCCGGCCGCGGATCGGACTCGTGTGGTCCGGCAACCCGCTGCACGTGAACGACCGCAACCGCTCGATCACGCTCGCGGACCTGGCGCCGCTGCTCGACGATCGCTACGAATGGATCAGCCTGCAGAAGGTGATCCGCGACGAGGATCGGGCGGCGCTCGACGCGAGCGCGATCCGCTTCGTCGGCGACGAACTGACGGACTTCGCGGAAACGGCCGCGCTGGTCGAGGCGCTGGACGCGGTGATCAGCGTCGATACGTCGGTCGCGCACCTGGCCGGCGCGCTCGGCCGGCCGCTCGCGGTGATGCTGCCGCACACGCCCGATTTCCGCTGGCTGCTCGATCGCGACGACAGCCCGTGGTATCCGGGCGCGCGACTGTTTCGCCAGCCGGAGGGCGGCCAATGGGCGCCAGTCGTCGAGCGGATGCGCGATGCGCTGCCGGCGCTGGTGGCGGGGGCGTCGCGATGAGCACGGCGCAGGCACCGGCGTTCGGCGCGGGTGCCGCGCCGCTGCGGGCCGCGATCGACGATGCGCTGCGCCATGCGCGCGCGCGGCTCGAACAGCGCGATTTCGCCGGAGCGGGAAAACTCTACGCCGGGGTGCTGGCGATGATGCCGGATCACGTCGAGGCGCTGCACCTGCTCGGGTTCGTGCATCTTCAGCTCGGGGAGCCCGCGCGCGCGGAGCCGCTGATCGCGCGATCGATGCGGTTCGGGCTGAATCAGCCGTGGAATTTCGTGAATCATGCGGCGGCGCTGACCGGTGCGGGCCGGCATCGCGAGGCGCTCAACGCCGCGGCACAGGCACTCGCGCGCGATCCCGGCCATGCGCCGGCGCACGCGGCGCGCGGTGATGCCCTGCATGCGCTCGGCCGGCACGGCGAAGCCGTGGGCGCCTACGATCTCGCGCTGACGCGCGAGCCGGGCCGCGCGGTGTCGTGGGTACGGCGCGGCGAAGCCTTGCGCGCGCTCGGCCGGCCCGCCGATGCGTTGATCAGCATCGAGCGCGCATTGCGGATCGATCCGGACGATCCGGCTGCGCTCGCCGAGCGCGGCCATGCGCTGCGCGCGCTCGGTCGAGGCGACGAGGCGCTGCATTGCTTTCAGCTCGCGATGGTGGTGCGCGGCAAGACCCCCGATCTCGTCTATGCGTGCGGCTATACGCTGATCGAACTGGGGCGGCCGGCCGAAGCGCTCGCGTGCCTCGACGAAGCGCTGGCGCGATTGCGGGACGACGTGCAGTTGCTGTTCGTGAGTTGCGTGGCGCTCGACCTGCTGCATTTGCGCGACGAGTTGTTGAAGCGCTGCGACCGGCTGCTGGCGCGCGACCGCGACAACGTGGGCGCGTGGATCGGCCGCGGCAATGCATTGCTCGGGCTGCGGCGGCATGAGGAAGCCGCGCACGCATATGGCGAAGCCCTTTCGCGCGTACCGGCGGATTTCGATGCGCTGCGCAATCGGGCGGGCGCGCTGCGCGCATTGGGCGCGTGCGACGAAGCGCTCGCGCATTACGATCGTGCGCTCGACGCGCACGGCCCGCACGCGGAAGTGCTGTGCAATCGCGCGATCGCGTTGCAGCTGCTCGGCCGGTACGACGATGCGCTGGCGAGTTACGCCGCCGCGGCCGGTGCGCCGGGACGGACTGCGCAGGAGATCTACACGCGCGCAGTCGCACGCCAGCAGCTCGGCGACTACGCCGCCGCGCTCGCCGATTTCGCGTTGGCCACGGTGCGTGACCCGAATCACGGTATCGCCCGCCGGTCCGAAGCGTTCTGCCGCCTGGTGATGGGCGACTACGCCGCGGGCTGGCGGCAGCACGAATCGCGCTGGGATGCCGCCGACGTGATGCTGCACCGGCGCCATGCCGACCGTCCGCAATGGACAGGCGACGAACCGCTCGCGGGGCGTACGCTGCTGCTGCACGCGGAGCAGGGTTTCGGCGACACGCTGCAGTTCTGCCGCTACGCGAGTCTGGCGCACGATCGCGGTGCGACCGTGCTGATCGACGCACCGGCCGCGCTGGCCGGCCTGCTCGGCGCCTTGCGTGGCGTGAGCCGTGTCGTCGCCGACGGCCAGCCTGCGCCGGCGTTCGATCTTCATTGCCCGATGATGAGCCTGCCGTTCGCATTCCGGACGACGCTCGATACGGTGCCGGCCGACGTGCCGTACCTGCATGCCGACCCGCTGCGGCGTGCCGCGTGGACCGACCGGCTCGATGCGCGCGCGCCGTCGCGACGGCTGCGCGTGGGGCTCGCATGGTCGGGCAACCCGAATCATGCCAACGACGAAAACCGGTCGATGACGTTCGCCGCGCTCGCGCCGCTGGTCGAACTCGACGCGACGTTCGTGAGCCTGCAGGTGGGCGTCCGCGCACGCGATGCCGATGCATTCGCGGCAAGCGGCGTGCTGTCGTTCGAGGCGGAGCTGACGGATTTCGCGGAAACGGCCGCACTCGTCGACGCGCTGGATCTCGTGATCGCCGTCGATACGTCGGTCGTGCATCTGGCCGGCGCGCTCGGGCGCCCGGTGTGGGTGCTGTTGCCGCGCGTGCCGGACTGGCGCTGGCTGCTCGCGCGCGACGACAGCCCGTGGTATCCGGCCGCGACGCTGTTCCGGCAGGGGCGGCCCGGCGACTGGCAGGCGCTGGTCGAACGCGTGGCGGATGCGCTTGCGGCCCGCATCCGCGCGCATGGCGACACCGCGTGACCGGCCGACTGTGACAAAAGCTACGGACCTTTCATGCGCGGCCGGAATGGTCCGTAGCACCCGCCACGCCGCTGCCATCGCGGCTTCGTATGTTCTTGTGATTCAGTGCCCGGGTTCAGGCCCGGGCGCAACGACCAGACATGGCAACGGATCGATGCCGCTTTCGGCGCGATCGTCGTCCAGCGCAATTTCATAGGATTCGGGGTGAAGAATGGCAGCACGCGCACGCACGGCACGACAACCTGACGCGACGGGTTCGCGCTCGATCCTGAAATCGGAACTGCGGCCGCTGGTGCAGGCCGTGGCGTTGATGCTGCTGGCGGGCGCGTCCGCGCACGTGCAGGCGGCGGGGATCATGAACCT
Organism: Burkholderia arboris; assembly: GCF_902499125.1. Taxonomy (GTDB): domain Bacteria; phylum Pseudomonadota; class Gammaproteobacteria; order Burkholderiales; family Burkholderiaceae; genus Burkholderia; species Burkholderia arboris. The sequence continues at coordinate 369,337 of NZ_CABVPX010000001.1, read as the reverse complement.
CGGCGCGGCGACGCCGCGCGCATCGGGGGGCGGGGCGGGCGGCGCCGGCGGTGCGCCGGGCATGCCGAATCTCGGCGTGTCGCCGCAGCAGGCGCTGCAGGCGAGCCAGCCGTCGATCCGCAACCTCGGCTACGCCGCGCATGCGATCGCCGCACAGATCGCCGCGCAGCAGAACGCGGCCGCGGCGGCGGCGAAGCTGCCGTCGACCGTGCCGAACGGGCTGGCGCCGGGCGGGCTGCAGGTGGCGGCCGGCGCGACGGCCGATACGAACAATCCCGTGCTGTGGTTCAACGCGAACGCGCCGACGCAGAACGTCGACGCGAACGGGCACGTGAACGTCGACGTCAAGCAGACCGGGCAGAACGCGGTGCTGACGTGGGAGACGATGAACGTCGGCCGGCAGACGACGCTGAACTTCGACCAGTCGGCCGGCACGCAGACGAACGGCACGAACAACTGGGCCGTGCTGAACCGGATCAACGATCCGAGCGGGCGGCCGAGCCAGATTCTCGGCAACATCACCGCGCAGGGCGCGGTGTACGTGATCAACCGCAACGGCGTGCTGTTCGGTGCCGGGTCGCAGGTCAACGTGCATTCGCTGGTCGCGTCGTCGCTGAACCTGCTCGACATGAAGAACCAGCTGGTGCCGACGCCCGCGGGCATCGTCGCGAGCAACCAGCAGTTCCTGAGCCTGCCGGCGGGGACGACGGGCGGGCTGGCTTATCCGCAGTCGGGGAGTTCGAGCGGGGTGGCGGGGGCGACGGGCAAGCCGAACGAGGTGCTCGGGCTCGGCAATCAGGTGCTGCAGACCGGCGCGTACCAGCCGCCGGGCGATGTGACCATCGAGCAAGGGGCGTCGATCACGACGCACACCAACGGCACGGCGAGCGACGGCGGCTTTGTGCTGGTCGCCGCACCGAACGTGACGAACGCGGGCAGCATTGCGGCGACGTCGGGGCAGGTCGTGCTGGCGGCGGGCGTAGGGGTGAGCCTGCTGCCGAACTCGGGCAAAACGATCAATCCGCAGGTGTTGCTGCCGGAGCTGAGCGGGCAGATCGTGACCGTCGATCCGGCTACCGGTGCGTCGGTCGACGTCACACCGGCCGGCACGCTGACGAACACCGGTATCGTGCAGGCCGCGCGCGGCAACGTGAACCTGCTCGGCAGCCGTGTTGCGCAGAACGGCGTGGTGGGCGTGACGACGAGCGTGAACACGCCGGGCACGATCACGATTTCGACGGCGGACGAGTATGCGTCGAACAATCCGCTGGGCAATCCGTATCCGGGGCAGGTGCTGAACGGCGTCTTCGACGTGCGCCGCGCCGGCCTGCTGAGCTTCGGCCCGGGATCGGTGACGACCGTGCTGCCCGACAACAATGGCCAGACCGCGACCTCCACGCCGGGCACGACGTTCACGCCGGGCGGCATCGCGATGACGGCCGGCTCCGTGTGGTTCCAGGGCGGCTCGCTGATCGAGGCGCCCGGCTCGAACGTGTCGGTGACGGCCTATGCGCCGTCGGTCGTGACGAACAAGGTGCCGGGCCAGACGGCGGTGCCGGGCCGGATCTACGTGGACGATGGCGCGACGATCGACGTATCGGGGCTGGCGAACGTGCAGGCGCCGATTTCGCAGACGCTCGTGACGGTCGACCGGATCGGCCAGAACGAACTGGCCGATTCGCCGCTGCTGCGCAACAGTTTCCTGTTCGGGCTGAAGGGCGTGGTCGTCGACAGCACGCTGACGGGCACGCGCAGCGACGGCGTGCAGTGGGTCGGTAGCCCGATCCTGAACCTGTCGGGTTACGTGAACCTGATTCCGCGGACCGTCGACCAGCTGCTGACCAACGGCGGCACGATCACGCTGTCCGGCAACGAGGTGATGACCGCGACCGGTTCGTCGATGAACCTGAACGGCGGGTACGTGCATTACAACGGCGGGATGGTCAACACGACGCGGCTCGTCGACGCCAACGGCGCGATCGTGCCGATCGGGCAGGCGAACCCGTACGACCGCTATGTCGGCATCGCCGGGCAGTTCGTCGAGAGCCATCCGCGCTGGGGCGTGACGAAGTCGTGGTTCAACCCGCTGCAGACGGGCGGCACCTACCAGTCCGACTACATCGTCGGCGGCAACGCGGGCACGCTCGACCTGTTCGCATCGCAGGCGCTGGTGCTCGATGGCGACATCAGCGCGCAGGCATTCGGCGGCGCGAAGCAGATGCAGGGCAACAGCCTGCCGTCCGGCGGCACGTTCAACCTGGGAGCCGATCCGAAGCTGGCCGGCAATGCGCTGGCCGGGATGACGTGGAACAGTGCTGCCAACACCGCATCGCTGCCGCTCAATGCGCTCTCGGGGTTGACGATCCTGCAGGACAACGCGCCGCAACTGGGCGCGCTGATGCCGGGTTTCTCGATCGATACGCCGCTCGACAAGAACGCCTCGCAGGCCCTGTCCGGCAACGATCCGAACAATCTGCAGGCAACGCGCGTGGTCCCGGTCGCGGTGCTGAACAACGGCGGGTTCGCGAACCTGAACGTGACCGAGGACAAGAACGCGGGCAAGGGGATCGTGGTGGCGCAGGGCACGCAGTTGAACCTGCAGCCGGGCGGATCGATTTCGCTCAACAGCCCGGCGGCCGGCGCGAACGTGAATGTCGCGGGGCGGCTGTCCGTGCCGTCCGGCTCGATTTCGATCACGAGCGGCGGCAATGTCGTCGTCGGTCCGCAAGGGGTGATCAGCGCGGCCGGCCAATGGGTGAACAACGACGTGCAGGCCGCGCCGGGCACGACGCCCGGCAACAGCCAGTTCATCAACGGCGGCAGCATTTCGCTGTCGGCGATGCAGGGGACGACTTTCGCGAACGGCAATGCCGTGGATGCGACGGGCTCGATCCTGCTGCAACCGGGCAGCGTGCTCGATGTATCGGGCGGCGGCGAAATGCTCGCGAACGGCCAGTTGCTGATGCAGAACGGCGTAGCGGCCGGGCGCGGCGGCAACGTTGCGTTGCAGACCTATGCGATACCTGCAGGCGGCGCCCAATTCGGTCATACGAACGACGGCGGCGCGAACCTGCCGGGCACCCGGCCGACTGCCGGCACGATCGCAATGGGCGGCACGATCCTGAGCGATGGTTTCTCGGGCGGCGGGACGATGACGCTGGGCGCGCTCGGCTTCCGGATCGGCGGCGACCGGGCGGCTGCGGCGCCGTGGGACGTGTATCTGCCCGAGAACTTCTTTGCGCAACAGGGCTTCGGCAAGTATGTGCTGAACGCGTACTACGACGCGACCGTCGCGCCGGGCGCAACGGTCGCGCTCACGCAAAAGAACCTGCTTCCCGACGCACTGGCGCTCCAGCAGGCGGGTACGGGCGCGAACCTGTCCACGGGCGGTCTGACGGCCGTCGGCCAGCTCGATGCATATCACCGGCAACCGGCGGGCCTCGTGCTGACCGGCGGTAGCGCCGTGTCGTGGCTGACGGCGGCCAACGACGGTACGGTGCCGTCGTATCCGGGCGTGACCGGTGCGGTGACGCTGTCGTCCGGCGCATCGATCAACGCGGATGCCGGTGCGGCCATCGTGCTGGCGTCGCCAAAGCAGGTGACCGTGCTCGGCTCGGTGGTCGCGCCGGGCGGGTCGGTCGTGTTGAGCGCCGACACCGGCACCGCGACCGCTCAGCCGGGCCAATTCAATGTCTTCACGCCGAGCAGCAGCCGGTCCGTCTGGCTCGGTGCCGATGCGACGCTCGACGTATCCGGTGTCGCGCTCGCCAATCCGCTCGCCGCCCCGGCCAAGATCGGCGGAACGGCCGTCGTGCCGAATACCGGCAAGGTTCTGTCGGGCGGGGCGGTGACGCTGTCGAGCGATGCGGGCTATGTGGTGACGCAAGCCGGGTCGAAGATCGACGTGTCGGGCACGTCGGCGAACTTCGATCGTTTGCAGGCGAATGGCACCTATGCGTCGCAGCCCGTGTGGAGCGATGCCGGCTCGATCACGCTGTCGCCTGCGTACGGCCTCTTCGCGGACGGGGCGTTGTTCGGCCATGGCGGCGCGTCGCAAGCCCGTGGCGGCACGCTGGCGATCCTGCCGCGCGCGAACAACAGCGCACCCGGTGCGACGGCGCTTGTTGTGCAGCAAAGCGGGATGCTCTTGCCCGCGGGGCTTGCCCCGGGCAAGGACTTTTCGACGCCGGTCGACCCGACCACCGGGTTGCCGACCGGCCAACCGACCGGCGTGATCCAGTTTGCCGCCGATCGCCTGAACGATTCGGGAATCGCGAATCTCGTGCTGGGCGATGGCACACCATCCCCGTTCACGGTGCCGCCGATCGCGTTTGCCGGTAACGTGAACCTGACGTTGCCCGAATCCGTGACGCTGAATACCGGCCGGATCGCGGCGATCGGGATGGACCAGCTGTCGACGCTGCTGTCGACACCTGCGAAGCCGGCGGGCGGCAGCTCGGCGCTTGCAGATCTGCTCGCACAGCCGCCGGCGCATGCGTTGGGCACGTCGGTGACGATTGGCGCACCCTATGTCGCACTGGTCGGCCCGATGGCGCCCTCGGCCACGCCCGCCTTCACGCCGGTCGCCACGCGTTCCGATGCGACGCTGAACGTGAATGCGTCGTTCGTCGACCTGCGCAACCAGTTCCAGCTCAACAACGTCGGTCAGGCGAATTTCACCAGCAGCGGCGACATCCGCCTGAGCTCGTCCAATCCGTCGGGCGCCGTGCTGTCGCCGGGCATGCTGTACACGCCCGGCAACGTGACGTTCAACGCGGCGAGCCTGTACCCGGCCACCGGCAGCACGTTCATCGTCGATGCGGTGGGGCCCGTCGATCCGGTGACGGGCAAGCGCATGCCGACCACCGTCTCGTTCGGCACGACCGGCTCGTCCGGCACGCCGCTGTCGGCGGGGGGCACGCTGCTCGTCGATGCAACGAACATCGTCCAGGGCGGTGCCGTGCGCGCACCGTCGGGCACGCTGGTATTCGGCGTCGGCGACCCGACGAACAGCGCGACGCAGAAGCAGTTCGGCAACCTGCCGCTCGTCGCGACCGATTCGGTGACGTTCGCGAACGGCAGCGTGACGTCGGTTTCGAACGGCGGGTCGATCATTCCCTACGGCGCGACGATCGACGGTGTTGAATGGCAGTTCAATCCGATCGCCGGCACGACGGCCGCCGATCTGAAGGCGCCGCCCGCGAAGTACATCGGCGTGAACGGCACCAGCGTCGCGCTCAACAAGGGCGCGACGATCGACCTGTCGGGCGGCGGCGACCTGCAGGCGGCCGAATGGGTGCCGGGCACGGGCGGCACGCGCGATGTGCTGTCGCAATACAACCTGAGCTACGCGAGCGGCAAAGGCACGACGGCGGTGCCGGTCAACACCGGCGCAGGGAACGTCTATGCGATCGTGCCGGGCAAGCAGTCGCCGGTTGCCGCATACGATCCGCTGTTCGCGCAGACCGTGCAGCCGGACGTCGCGAGCAACGGGACGCCGACGACCAGGACCGCGACGCTCGGTGTCGGCCAGGCCGGCTTGAACGACGCGATCGGCAAGGCCGTGTACCTGTCCGGCGTGCCGGGCCTCGCGCCCGGTTACTACACGCTGCTGCCGGGCAAGTACGCGACGCTGCCGGGCGCGTATCGCGTGACCGTGTCGGCGACGGCCGGCAACGTCGTGCCGGGCGCATCGCAGGTGCTGCCGGACGGCACCGTCATGACGGCCGGGTACTTTGCCGATGCCGTGACGGGCGGCCGCAGTGCGACGCCGACACTCTTCAATGTGCAGTCGGGCGCGACGTGGCAGCAGTATTCGCAATACACGCTGAAGGGCGCGAACGACTTCTTCGCCGCGCAGGCCGCGAAGCAGGGCAACGTGACGCCGCCGCTGCCGGTGGACGGCGGTCAGCTCGTGCTGGCCGCGACGAAGGCGCTCACGCTCGGGGCGACGTTGAACGCGGCGGCAGGGGCCGGTGGCGCGCCGGCCCAGGTCGACATTGCGTCGCAGGACATCCAGATCACCGGCAACGGCAGCGCGGCATTGTCCGGCTATCTGCAGATCGGCGGCGATGCGCTCGATTCGCTGAATGCCGGCAGCCTGCTGATCGGCGGCACGCGTGCGGCGACGACCAAGGGCGTGACGATCACGCCGATCGCGAACAGCGTGGTGGTATCGAACGACGCAAGCTCGTCGCTGAAGGGGCCCGAGATCCTGCTCGTGACGAAGACCGATTCGAGCGGCACGGATCCGAATGCGGCGAACGGCTTGCGTGTCGATGCGGGCGCGTCGATCGCGGCGGCGGGCGACTACCCGGCGGCGAAGGACCAGCCGATCGCGATTGCCGGCGACGGCGCGCTGCTGCGCGTGTCGAACGGCGCGATGGCGCCGCTCACGCGCACGGGCGGCACCGGCAAGGGGCTGCTGACGGTCGGTGCCGGCGCGACGCTGTCGGGCGGCCAGGCGCTGATGCTCGATTCGTCGGGCAGCCTGAAGGTCGACCCGAGCGCGGTGCTGTCCGCGAAAGCGATCACGGTGGATGGTTCGGCGATCACGTTCACGAATGCGCGCGGCGCTGCCGCGGCAAGCCTGCCGGGCTTCGTGATCGATCAGGCCGGACTTGCGCAGCTCGCCAACGCGGATCTCGTGTCGCTGCGCAGCTATGGCGCGATGGGCTTCGTCGGCGACGTGAACGCGACGTTCGGCAAGAGCATCGACCTGAGCGCGGGCACGTTCACGAGCGACGGCGGGCGTGTGACGCTGAACGGGCAGCAGATCGCGTTCACGAACGAGACGGGCGCGCCCAACGGCACGGTCGTGCCGGGCAGCGGCATGCTGACGGTCAACGCGAAAGAGATCGACTTCGGCACCGGCACGAAGACGTTGAGCGGATTCTCGTCGGCAACCCTGACGGCGACGGGCGGCATCGTCGGGCAAGGCACGGGGACGTTCGATTTCGGTGTGTTGCCGGTGACGCTGAATGCACCCGTGTACCTGGCCGATACGAATTCTGCGTCGACCGTGAAGACGACCGGTGCGCTGACGCTGAACGGCGCGGCGGGCACCGCGCTGACGAAGACGCCGGTCGGCGGCGCATGGAAATTCGTCGGCGGCACGCTTGCCGACAACGGCGCGACGATCGCGGCGCCGGCCGGCAACGTGAGCCTTGAGGCGACCACCGGTAACCTGACGATCGGCAACGGCTCGACGGTCAGCGCCGCGGGCGTGTCGAAGCAGTTCTTCGACGTGACGCAGTACGCACCGGCCGGTTCGATCGTCCTGACCGCCGATGCGGGGACGGTCGACCTGCAGCCGGGTGCGACGCTCGATTTCTCGGGCGCGAAAGGCGGCGGCGCGGCGGGCGGCCTGACGCTGTCGGCGCCGAAGCAGGTCGTGAACCTGAACGGCACGATCAAGGGCGGTGCGACGAACGGCTATGCGGGCGGCTCGCTGTCGCTCGACACGGCCGGTGCCGCGGATCTGGATTCACTGGCGAAGACCCTCGCATCGAGCGGCGTGAACCAGTCAATCGACATTCATACCAAGTCGGGCAACCTGACGCTGTCGGCCGGTAATGCGCTGGTCGCGCAGTCAGTATCGCTGACTGCCGACGGCGGCGCGGGCAATGCATCGGATACCGCGAACGGCAACGTGAACGTGCTGGGGAAGATCGATGCGTCGGGCAAGGCCGGCGGGCAGATCAGCCTGTTCGGCAAGAGCGGTGTCGATATCGAGGGTTCGCTGCTGGCGAAGGCAACCAACGCAAGCCAGCGTGGCGGCAAGGTCACGGTCGGCACGAGTGCGACGTTCGATCCGGCCGCGGCCAATCCGTACAACGCGACTTACGGTTACGAGAACGTGTCCGCTGCGCAGTCCGGCTTGATACGGCTCGGCTCGAACGCGTCGATCGACGTGTCCGGCGGGACGCCGGGCGGCACGCTCGACGGCTCCGTCAGCTTCCGTGCGCCGTTGCTGCGGGACGGCACGGTCAACGTCGCCTTCGACGCGCCCGCGCAATCGGGAGCAGGCGTGCGCGGTTCCCGCAAGACCACGGTTGAGGCGTACGCCGTGTGGAGCGCAGCGGATGCGACGACCGGTTCGCAGCATTTCGACGGCCTCATCGATCCGGCCGGCTGGTACGACGGCAGTGGCCATTTGCTTGCGGGCACCTTCACGGTACCCGGCAGCAACCCCGTAACGTACAGCTACGCACCGAGTGGCACGGGGGGCGGAACGCTGACCAACAGCGCGACCGGACAGACGACGGCGGTGACCGAAGACCAGCTGCGCAACGGAGTTTCCGGCAGCGGCTTTACCGGGCTGACAGGCGCGTATTTCGCGCCGGGGACCGCGAACGCCGATCATGTCGCGTTCTATGGCTATCGCGCCAACGGGACCGGAACGTCGCCGGGCACGTTGATGGCGTTTGTTCAGCATGGGCCGGATGGCGTTGCCGGTCAGTTTGCCGGCGCGCCGCTGCAAAAATTCAGCGTCGTGCCGGGTATCGAACTCGACAATCCGGGGAGCGCAGTCAACGGCGGCAATATTTCGGTGTTGTCGAACTGGAATCTTGGTGCGGGCGCGCCGAACAACAGCGGCAGCATCACGCCCGATTTCCGCTATCAGTCGACGATCGCGCCGACGCTGACGTTCCGTGCGGCGAACAACTTCGATGCGTACGCAAGCATTTCGGACGGGTTCTACCAGAGCCAGGTCGCGTCGATTCTGGGTGGGTCGGGGCCGGTTACCCCGACCGGGACCTACGCGGGAGCAAAGCAGACGTTCGACCAGCTTGTGGCAATCAATGACCCGACCCAAGTGACGGTGAATTTTAGGGGCGGCGCCACGGCGAGCCTGACTTCCCTTGATCCAAACGCGGCGCTGAGCGCACCGTTGATGGGGCAAACCGCTGGCTACTATTCCACCTATCTGTCGTATGCAGGCGCATGGCAGGCTGACCTGGCGCGCATCGGCCTCCCGCAGTACGTCGCACAGATTCTGCCGGTCACGCCGTCGGTGACTGCGCCGTTGGTGCCATCTGGTTTCTCGACATACACGAACTATCTGATTGCCTACTGGGGGCCCGATTTATCGGGCCCCAGAGCCGGCACCGCCTATCTGGGTAACGGATACAATCCCGCTACTGCCGCCCGATTCGGCACGCCTGCTGCGCCGACGCCGCCAACAAAGCCAGTGGCAAACGCGTCGGTTGCCGAGCAAGCTGCCTATTTGGCTGATTACGCCAACTACGTGCTTGTCTATTCTGGTTACCTTAATACTCTCACGAGTATCAAGAGCGTTATCGGAGCGACGAGAGGCGCCTACAACATGTTCTACGCGCCTGTTTCACCAGGCGCGGTGCCGGACACTGGCGTTGTGAACATCGGTCCACTACCAGGCAACACGGTCGCGAACGTGCCGAGTGCAAACAACCCGCTGCCGGTTGCCTTCGCGACGCTGCTCGGTGGTGAAAGCTCGACATACCGCATCGTGTCGGGTGCAGACACGCAGAGCGCGAACCCGCTCGCGTTGCAACCGGTTTCGACGTTCGTCAATGCTGGAGCGGGCTCCGACGGCACCGGCAACGTGATGTTGAGCGGGCATACCAGCTATGTCGGCAGCAACGGGTTGACACTCGTCGAACCGGTAACGATCCGTACCGGCACGGGATCGATCGACGTGGCGGCCGGCAACGATGTGTCCTTGTTCGATACGAGCAAGACGGCTGATGCGTCAACCTTGATCATTCCCGGCGTGATCTATACGGCCGGCGCGCCTGCCGCAGGGGCGCCATCGGTGGGTACGTCGACTGCGATTGCCCATGCCAGTGTCGGCGGCTTGCAGGACATCCTGGTGACACCGGCAGTGAATCCCGATTCGGCCGGTGATATCACGATTCATGCCCAAGGGAACATCGAGGGCATGCAGAACGTGATCGACACGACCGGAACGGTAACTGGCGGGGCTGGCAACAGCATCAGTCAGTACTGGTGGCAGTGGATGCAGATTACCGGAGCGAAAACCGCGGATAGCAATTTCGTCCTTGCTCCGTTGCGCCGAACCTCGATCGATTTCGGTGCATTTGACCAAGGCGTCATGAGCGTTGGCGGTAACGTATCGATCAGCGCGGGTGGCAATATTTCGGATCTGGCCGTGTCGCTGCCGACCACGTGGTACCTGAACGGAAGCGGCAAGCCCGTCACCGTAGGCGGCGGAAATCTGACGGTACACGCTGGCGGCGACATTCTGAGCGGCGATTACTTCGTCGCGAAGGGAACAGGGACGATCTCGGCTGGCGGAAGCATCGGGTCAGACATTTCCGGAACGTCATGGACGGTCGGGCGATCACCCATCGCGGTGTCGACCGTGCTTGCGACTCAGGACGGGACATTCGATGTTGCCGCGCGCCAGGGTGTGAATGTCGGGGCGGTACTGAATCCGTCTTATTCGAGCAGCTTCACGTCGAGCGCGGGGCAGCCGACTGGCGTCGTCAATCTTTCCAGCTACGGTCAATATCCTGACAACCAGGGCTTTTCATCTGCTTCGGCAGTCAATGTGCTTTCGACGACCGGCGACGTTCGCCTGGGTACGCTTGGCGGCATGTTGACCGGCGCGAATGGCGTACTGCCGGCCAGTGTGAATCTGACTGCATTCGACGGATCGATCGTGATTCAATCGGGCGGCGCGCTTTTTCCGTCGGCGGTGGGTCAACTGAATCTGGTCGCGAACCAGTCGGTGTATCTGTCCAACGTATCGGCCGGGCTCGCCAACGTCGCATTGCCCAATACATTCGGTCTGTCCGACGCCGATCCGTCGCAGACGCCTTCGCCGACGAATCCGTCAGTGAAGCCAAATATCCCGTTGTTGACGAATACGACACTTGCCGCACATGCACCGAACGCGCTTCACGATGCCGACGTGCAACCTGTGCGCTTTTACAGTCTGAACGGCAGCATCGTCAACGGCACGGTCGATTCTCCTGGCTATAGTGACGACTTCTACAGGAATCTTGTCACGTTATCGGTGGACAAGCCGGCACTCGTGCAGGCTGGACAGGACATCGTGAACCTCGCGTTCTGGGGGCAAAACCTGCGCAGCTCGGATGCGACGCGCATCGTGGCCGGCCGTGACATCTACGACACACCGATTCCTCCCAACGGCGGCGCTGTTCCGGTGCTGGCGATCGGCGGACCAGGCTGGTTCGATGTTCAGGCGGGACGCAACATCGGCCCGTTGACGAGTCAAGCCGAGTTGTATAACCAGAAAGCCGACACGGGTGGAATCGCGCACGTTTTCACGGGTATCGATGCAGTCGGAAACGCGAACAATCCGAACCTGCCGCACGAGAGCGCGAACGTCAACGTGCTGTTCGGCGTGGGCGCCGGCGTCGATCTTCCCGGCTTCGTCTCGACCTATATCGCGCCGGGCAGCTCGGTTGCTGGCGTGCCGAGTGCAACGCCAGCACTGATTGCGTTCATGGAGCAGTACGACGCGGGGCTTGGCGTCGATACGGGCCTGCAGGCAGACAAGGATGCGGCGCTGGCGAAGGTTGGCAGGTTGACCGCCGACGAAGCGTGGAAGCAATTCCAGGCGTTGCCGTCGTACGTGCAGCAACGCTTCGCGGAGCAGGTGTTGTTCGGCGTGCTCGCGCAAGTCGGTGCGGACTTCAACGATCCATCGAGTCCGTATAGCGGGCAGTATGCGAGAGGCTATCAAGCGATCAACAAGCTGTTCCCGGCCTCGTTCGGCTATACGGCCAACAATCTGGGCGGCGGGTCGAACGGTGCGAACAAGCAGGTCGGCACCGGCAATCTGGACATCCGGAGCACGACGATCCAGACGCAGCAAGGCGGCGATGTGACCATCCTCGGGCCGGGCGGACAGGCGCTCGTCGGCAGCACGACGGCGCCGCCGCAGATCGTCGACAGCACCGGGAACGTGGTTGCGGGCCCCGGCACGATGGGGATCCTGACGCTCGAGAAGGGGAACGTCGACATCTTCACGGACCAGAGTGTGCTGCTCGCGCAGAGCCGGATCTTCACCGAGCAGGGCGGCAACATGACGATCTGGAGTTCGAACGGGGACATCAACGCGGGCAAGGGCGCGAAGACGTCGGCGGACACGCCGGCGCCGCAGTATGTCTGTGACGCGAACCACTACTGCACGGTTGATGCGCGCGGGCAGGTGACGGGTGCGGGTATCGCGACGCTGCAGAGCATACCGGGTGCGCCGAAAGGCACGGTGAACCTGATCGCGCCGCGAGGGACCGTCGATGCGGGCGACGCCGGCATTCGTGCGGGCAACCTGAACGTTGCGGCGTTGCGTGTGGTGAACGCGGACAACATCCAGGTGACGGGCAAGGCAACCGGGATTCCGCTCGTGCAGGCCGTGAACACGGGGGCGCTGACGGCGGCGAGTTCGGCGGCATCGGCGGCGAGCCAGGTCGCGCAGGACATCGCGAAGAACAACGCATCGGGCGTCGCGCCGCGTCGCTGGACGATCAGCGTGCAGGTCGAGGGTTTCGGGGACAACGGCCCGGATGGCGGATCGAAGCGGCGCAAATCGGAACAGGTCGGCTACGACTCGTCGAATGCGGTTTCGCTGCTGGGATTCGGGGCGGCGGGGGCGACGCAGAAGACGTTGCTCAGCAAGGAGGAGTTAGGGAAATTGGGCCGGTTCTGAGATCAAGCGGTACGTAGGGCAAGCAGAAGATAGACCACCCTGATCGCTTGAGGTGGTCTATCCGACAACGCCTGGATGGAGGGGGGTCTTTACCGGCCGGAATACAGGCCCCCCGACGAGCCACAGACTTCCGGGTTGCCAATATCCATGTAGTTTCCGCTTGTGTTGCTCAGGATGCTTGCAACGATGGCACTCCGGAAGCTTGATGGTACGGTATCGAAGCCGTTGCCATGAATGACCGACGCGTAGCTGGCGTTCGTGTAGTGGTTGTTCAGGAAATCGTGAACGGCCGTCGTTGTCGCTGCGCTGGTGTAGCACTGGCTCAGGAGGATCTGGCTCGAACCGGATATCGGATAGCCGGAAAGCGGGTTGGCAAGGGCTTTGTAGGCGTTGCCGGAAACAGGGGCCCACAACGTGGGATCCTGGCCAGTGGCTCCTTGCGGTGGCGAGAATGTGCCGAGCGCTTTCGTCGCGTTTGCGTACGTCGGTGCGTAGTAGACTTTGTCCGCCGAGTTGTACAGGCTGGCGACCGGAAGCTGCAGCGCACCCGACGACGTTACGACCGAACTGGATGGTGCCAAATACGTGTTCGCATAGGCCGGGCTCAAATAAGCGACGGCCGCCGTGCCCATCGACCACAGCGATGCAAGTGACGCACGAATACCACCGTCGCCTGACGCTGCGATGAAGTTGGATGGCATGCCTGTGGGGAAGGCCGTCACATTTGCGAACGTCAGGGAATCGACAAACGTGACGCCGATGTTGTTCGTGTTTGCCCTCGTGCAAACGGCAGCCAGGTGGCGGGTCAGCAGTTCGGTCGTGCCGCTGCCGTCCTGGCGATAGACGACCTTGATCGGCGTGGGGGTCGTCGTGTAGGGCACGCCGGATTCCGGGTTGATCACTTGTCTCCAGTCGGTGATCCAGCCCGAGAAGATGCCGCACAGGTCGTTGTCGTTCAGTGCAATGCTGTGCGCCTGCCCCGGCGTTGTTTGCGGCGTGATCGAGCTCGTCACGGCGGGGCCGCGGACGACCGGCACCGCGATAGCCGTCACGACGTACGGGATCTGGATCAGCGGGCCGTCGGTGGTGCCGCGACCCGTGTCGTTGTATGCCGTGACCTGAGCAGTCGTGAGTGCGGCGTCGCTATTCGCGAAATGAACTGCGCCCGTAACACCCGTGCCGAAGAATGTCGGCTGGTTGTTCAGGAATGCGTTCTGGCCAGCACCCGAGCCGACCGAATAGTACGTGAACGTGCCTTCGGACGTGCCGAACAAGCCGGTTTCAGTCGCTGCGTTCGCGGTGCTGCCGAGCAACGGCGCGACGAGCGACGAACCACCGCCCTGAATGACCGGGCCCGCAGCGAATGCGTGTTCTGCGCTCATGCCCGAAATGACGAGAGCCAGCGCCTGACAGATTTTTCGTCGGATGAAATTCATGGAGGGCTTTCACGATGCCGACGGATGTTCGCGCACCCTTCGGAGCATGACGTACGTCAGGTTCCAGCGTGACGGTGTCGCGCATGGTCGGCGTGTTGAATAAAAAAAACCGTCTCGATTACTCGAGACGGTTCATCGGGACGTTGATTCAGGAGCGATTCAGCTTACCGGCCGGCATAGCCGCCAGCACCACAGACGGCCGAATCGTTGATGTCGAGGTAGTTGTTGCTCGAGTTGCTCAGGAAGTTCGACGAAATCGCGGTCTGGAATCCCGACGGCACGGTGTCGAAGCCGTTGCCATGGACGACCGACGCGTAGCTGGCGTTCGTGAAGTGGTTGTTCAGGAAGTCATGAACAGCCGTACCCGCCGCAGCGTTGGAATAGCACTGGCTCAGGATGATCTGGCTCGTGCCCGAGACCGGATAGCCGGAAGCGGGGTTGGCCAGGGCAGCATATGCCGAACCGGAAACCGGAACCCACTGGGTCGGATCGCCAGCAGCATTGCCCGACGGAGCGGTAATCGTACCGATCGCCGTCGTCGCGTTCGCATACGTCGGTGCGTAGTAGGCTTTGGCCGTCGTGTTGTACAGGCTGGCGATCGGGAGTTGCAGCGCGCCCGACGACGTCACGACCGAGCTTTGCGACGCGAGGAACGTGTTCGTGTAGTCCGGGCTCAGGTACGCGACAGCGGCCGTACCCGCTGCCGACAGCGCTGCGAGCGAACCGCGCACGCCGCCGCTACCCGATGCGCCGACGAAGTTCGACGGCACGCCGGACGGGAAGGCGCTCGTGTTCGCGAACGTCAGCGAATCGATGAACGTCACGCCGGCCTTGGTGTTGGCCGTCGTACAGACAGCAGCCAGGTGGCGCGTCAGCAGTTCGGACGTGCCGCTGCTGTCCGAGCGGTAGACAACCTTGATCGGCGAGCTGGTCGTCGTGTAGGCCGAACCCGTTTCCGGATTGATCACCTGGTTCCAGTCGGTGAACTTGCCCGAGAAGATGCCGCACAGATCGTTGTCGTTCAGCGCGATGCTGTGTGCCTGACCCGGCGTCGTTTGCGGCGTGACCGAGCTCGACACGGCCGGCGCGTTGACGACCGGCACCGTGATGGCCGTCACGATGTACGGGATCTGGATCAGCGGACCGTTCGTGGTGCCGAGGCCCGTGTTGTTGTACGCCGTGACTTGAGCGGTCGTCAGCGCGGCATCGCTGTTGGCGAAGTGAACCGTGCCCGAGACACCCGAGCCGAAGAACGTCGGCTGGTTGTTCAGGAATGCGTTCTGACCGGCGCCCGAGCCGACCGAGAAGTACGTGAACGTGCCTTCGGACGTGCCGAACAGGCCGATTTCGCTGGCGGGGTTGCTGACCGAGCCGATCGTCGGAGCGACGAGCGACGAACCGCCACCTTGAATCACCGGGCCTGCGGCCATCGCGAGGGATGCGCCCATGCCCGAAACGACGAGAGCGAGGACTTGACAGATCTTGCGCTTGCTGGATTTCATGAGAAATTTCCTTGGACGAAGATAAACGGGAAGCCTGCTGCTGCGGTTTGAATACCGTGTTGACCGCCGGGTAAATGTAGGGGGAAATCCGTATGACGCGTGTGAATTTTTAATAACGAAAGGTACGGAACATTTTTGGCGATATTGCCGGTGCGTTATCGGGGTGGGCGGAGCAACGATTTACGGTAGATTGGCGCGATGGACGGTTCCCGGATGTCGGGAAGACGAGGGTGTGCCTCGGCAGGGCCTTGCTTTACGGATCTGAAGTTGCGCGGATTGTCGCTATCGCAACTCCAAGTCAGTTTCGTGGCGAATGCTACGGAACATTTCCTCCGCGTGTGAATGAGGTATCCGGTCAGGATGTTTATGGAATTGAGCGCATCGAGTCATTAAATGCCATTCAATTCGTGGCGGCTGAATGAATGGTGATTAATTTTAGGCATTGATGAAAATGAAATCGTTTTTCCAATATAAAAAAACGACCAAAGGTAATAAGGCCCGCCGGAGCCCTAAAAGGTAGCCCAACATCCGTCACAAAATTGCGCCGGTTCGCTCCGTAGTCTTCCCCGGCGATTCCGTCGGCCACATTGCACGATGTCGCCGAAAAAACCCGCACGCGTGACACGAGGGTACTGACATGTCGGCATTCCGCTACGAAGCGATCGATCCCACCGGCCGCACGCTGAAAGGCGTGCTCGAAGCCGACAGCGCACGCGCAGGCCGCAGCCATCTGCGTACGCAGGGCCTTACGCCGCTCGTCGTCGAACTGGCCGCACAACGCCTGCACGGCCAACGTCATCAACGGCTGTCGCTCGGTCGCAAGCTGTCGCAGCGCGAGCAGGCGATCATCACGCGCCAGCTCGCGAGCCTGCTGGTCGCGGGGCTGCCGCTCGACGAAGCGCTGTCGGTGCTGAGCGAGCAGGCCGAGCGCGAATACGTGCGCGAGCTGATGGCGTCGATCCGTGCGGAAATCGTCGGCGGCCATTCGTTCGCGAATGCGCTCGGCCAGCATCCGCGCGATTTTCCGGAGATCTACCGCGCGCTCGTCGCGGCCGGCGAGCACACGGGCAAGCTCGGCATCGTGCTGTCGCGTCTCGCGGACTACATCGAGCAGAGCAACGCACTGAAACAGAAGATCCTGCTTGCATTCACCTACCCGGGCATCGTCACGCTGATCGCGTTCGGCATCGTCACGTTCCTGTTGAGCTACGTGGTGCCGCAGGTGGCCAACGTGTTCACCAGCACGAAGCAGCAGTTGCCGACGCTGACGGTCGTCATGCTGGCGTTGTCCGATTTCGTGCGGCACTGGTGGTGGGCGTCGCTCGCGGCGACAGTCGCGATCGTCTTCGCCATCCGCAAGGTGCTGGCGCAGGACGGGCCGCGGCTCAGGTTTGACCGCTGGCTGCTGACCGCGCCGCTCGCCGGCAAGCTTGTGCGGGGCTACAACACGGTGCGCTTCGCGAGCACGCTCGGCATTCTCACTGCGGCGGGCGTACCGATCCTGCGTGCGTTGCAGGCGGCCGGCGAAACCCTGTCGAACCGTGCGATGAGCGCGAACGTCGACGATGCGATCGTGCGTGTGCGCGAAGGCTCGGCATTGTCACGCGCGCTGGCCCATACGAAGACGTTCCCGCCCGTGCTCGTGCACCTGATCCGTTCGGGCGAGGCGACGGGTGACGTGACGACGATGCTCGATCGCGCATCCGAAGGCGAATCGCGCGAGCTGGAGCGCCGCACGATGTTCATGACGAGCCTGCTCGAACCGTTGCTGATCCTCGCGATGGGCGGCGTGGTGCTCGTGATCGTGCTCGCGGTGATGATGCCGATCATCGAGTTGAACAACATGGTGCAGTGAGGCGCGTTTCAGCGCACGAACGCGTTTGCCTTTTGCACGGCGGGCAGCGCGATCTCGCGTTGCAGGCCGTTGCGGTCGACGACGATCGAGCGCGCGCGGATTTCCGCGAGCTTCGCGGCTTCGCCGATCGCCGAGCCGAGCCGTACGACGCGCGCCGCTTCGCCGCCGACACTGACGATCGCGGCCGCGCGGCGTGCATCGAACGCGAGCACCCCGAGCAACTGGATCGTGTCGCGGCCGTCGTCGGGTTTGGCGCCGAACAGCTGCGCGCCGGCCGTCACGTCGAAAGGTGCGGGCGGCGCGGTGCGGGCGGGCGGCGGTGCATCGGGCGCGTTCAGCACGCGTGCGGCCCACATCGAGACGGCGACGAGCGCCGCGGCGGCGGCGACGGTCGCGGCGAGCGGCATCGGATCGATGCGGGACGGAACGGTGCGGAGCAGGGCGAGCGGTTTCATGGCGACGGGTCGGTTCGATGAACGGGGAACAGCTTCCATTCTTTGACGCAAGGGTGAATGCATGATGACGCACCACGAAGCAGTCCGAATGCTGCATGCGCGCCGTCGCAAGCAACGCGGTTTCACGCTGATCGAGATCATGGTGGTCGTCGCGATCCTCGGGATTCTCGCGGCGCTGATCGTGCCGAAGATCATGAGCCGTCCCGACGAGGCGCGCCGCATTGCCGCGAAGCAGGACATCGGCACGATGATGCAGTCGTTGAACCTGTACCGCCTCGACAACGGCCGCTATCCTTCGCAGGAGCAGGGGCTTGCCGCACTGGTCCAGAAGCCGGCGACCGATCCGGTGCCGAACAACTGGAAGGACGGCGGTTATCTGGAGCGCTTGCCGAAGGATCCGTGGGGCAACGCGTATCAATACCTGAACCCGGGCGCGCACGGTGCGATCGACGTGTTCAGCTACGGTGCGGACGGCAAGCCGGGCGGCGAGGGGAATGATGCGGACATCGGTTCGTGGCAGTAACGGCATGACGATCGCGCATGCCAGGAGACGGCGCCCGTTCACGCATGGTCGCGCGGCGGGTTTCACGCTGCTGGAGATGCTCGTCGTGCTGTTGATCGTCGGGCTGCTGGTCGCGGTCGTCACGCTCGCGCCGACGCGCAATCGCCGCACCGATCTGGCCGAGGAAGCGCAGCGGCTCGCGAACCTGCTCGAATCGGCCGGCGACGAAGCGCAGGTGCGCTCGATGCCGATCGCGTGGCAGCCGGTGGGCGGCGGGTACCGGTTCGTGCAGCGCACGGAAAGCGGCGCGTGGGCGCCGATGACGGACGATCTGTATCGCGCGCGCCGCTGGGGCGCCGAGGTGACGGGCGTGTCGGTGCGTTATACCGGCGGCGGCGAAACGCCGTCGCGGATCGTGCTCGGCAGCGAAAGCATCGACGTGCCGGTGACGATCACGCTGTGGTCCGGCGACGTGCGGATGGCCGTCGTCGGCACCGGCATCGGCAACTTCGTCGTGAGGCGGCCATGAGCGGCGTGCGAAGCGCCCGGGAGGCGCGATGACGAGCCTGGTCGTACTGTTGCCGTCGATCGGCACGTTCGATGCGTCGGGGTGGGAAGCAACCGAGATGCCGTACGCGTTGTTCGACCGGCGCGGGCAACGCGTGCGCGGAGGGCGGGCAAAGCGCGACGCGTGGCCGAAGGCCGCGTCGACCGTGCTCGTGCTCGCCGCACGCGATACGCTGCTCGTCGACGTGAACCTGCCGCCCGTGACGGGCACGAAGCTGCGGCGCGTGCTGCCGCATGCGATCGAGGAGTATCTGATCGGCGATGCGCAGCGAAGTCACGTCGCCGTCGGCCCGGCGGCAAGCGGCGATACGGCGCGGCCCGTGGCGGTCGTCGATCGCGAGCGGTTCCGCGAAGTGGTCGGTTGGTTCGACGATGCCGGCCATCGGCGCGTGCGTGCGGTGCCGTTGATTCACTGCTTGATGACGGCGGACCGTGAGCATGCGGATGGCGGCGAGCAGGGCACCGTGTTGCCCGAGCCCGCAACGTCGCCCCCATCGCGAGCATTGTCATTACCGAACGGCGACGAAGACGGCGAAGCGACGGTGCTCATGCGCAGTGAAGCCGATGCGCGGCTCGTCAGTCCACCGGCGTTGAGCGAAGTGGATGCCGGCCGCAGTGAAGCGGACGTACTGATCGTCTGTCCGCCCGCATCGAGCGAAGCCGATACCGATGCGGCCGGCCACCCGCTCCGGCTCGAACTGGCCGTCAGGCGGGGAGCGTCGGGGTTCGGCCTTGAAACGCGTGCGTCCGCACTGGATGCGACGATTGTCGAGTTGTCGAAACAGGATTCCGTGCGAGTGCACGCGCTGGTTGTCGACGTTCACGACGAGGTCGAAGGTGCTTCCACCGCCGCATCGGACCTGCGTGCTCGCATGTCCGGACATTCCGCATTTCCGCTCGCCGCACGCACGCTGCGGTGGGACACACTTGCACGCGGCGCGTACGACTGCAGGTTCGACCTGTGCCAGTTCGAATTCGCCCGCACCGCACGCGCTGACACGGGCGGATGGCGCCGCTGGCGCGTGCCTGCCGGCCTGGCGATCGCATCGGCCGCCGTCGCGATCGCGACGATCAACGTGCAATGGTTTCAGCTCCGTCATCGTCAGGATGCGTTGAATGCGGAACTGACGGCCCGCGTGAAAGCCGCCTTTCCCGAAACCACCGTGATGCTCGACCCGCCGATGCAGATGCGCACCGGGCTCGAACGCCTGCGTGCGGCGGCGGGCGAACTGCGCGCAAACGATTACCTGGTGCTGTCGGCGGCGCTGTCGCGCGCGCTCGGTCCGATTCCGTCCGATGCGATCGCGACGCTCGACTATCGCGACGGCATGCTGGCGGTCGCCTTCCGTCCCGGTACCGCCGTCGACGGCGACGGATTCCGCCGGCGCCTGCAGGCCCAGGGCGTGACGGTCAACGAGGAGGAGGCGAAGTGGATGCTCGGTTCCACGCGGCCCGCGCCGCGCTGACGCAGTGGTTCGACGGACGTGCGCCGCGCGAGCGTGCGCTGCTGGCGTCGGGTGGTGCCGTGTTGCTCGCGGCACTGGTCTACAACGTGATGTGGGAGCCCGCAAACACGGGCCGCGCGCGCATTGCGGCAAACCTGCCTGCATTGCAGAGCCAGGTTGCGGAAGCCGGCGGGCAACTCGCGGAGGCACGACGGCTGCGCGCGGCCGCCGCGATCCGGCCGCCGGCCGGTGCTGCATTGCGGGAAGCGCTGGCCGCGTCGCTCGCGCAGGCGGGGATCGCGAAGGCGCAGGTGGCGGTGCTCGGCGAAGGCATCCAGGTGGACGCGAAGGGCGTCTCGTTCGCTGCGTGGATGGACTGGCTCGACCGCATGCGCCGCACGCATCACGTGCGCGTCGTGAGTGGTCACGCGAGCGCGGACGGCAAGCCCGGCGTGACGACGGTTTCGGTGCTGCTGCAGCCGCAAACAGTGCGTTGAATGCGTACCGCACGACACTCGGGAAAGTATTGAATCGCTTCGCGGCACGGTTCACCTGACTGTCATAGTGCCCGCTCACAATCTGACGTTCGTTTGCCGCGGAACCGCTCACGGGGGGGCGCGTTCCGCACGGCAACGTGCAACTCCACTTCCGTCCAGGCATTCATGACTCGTTCACGGGCGCCGACCGGTGTCCTGGCGCTCGTCGCGTGGCTCGCGTTCGTCGTGCTGTGCATGCGCGGCGTGCACGCGCAGGAGCCCGGGTCCATCGGCCGTCAGCCGGGTAGCGCGGTGCATTTCGATCTGCCCGCGCAGCCGCTCGCGAAGACCTTGCAGGACTTCGCGCGGCTCACCGAGCTGATCGTGCTGGCGCCGGCGCCGCTGCTCGACGGGCGCACGAGTGCGCCGGTCCAGGGTGAATTCGCGCCGCGCGACGCGCTCGAGCGGATGCTGGCCGGAACGGGGTTGCGTGCGGAATTCTCGCGTCCGGACGAAGCGATCATCGTCGCGCAGCCGGCCGCCGAGATGGCGCCCGCGACGGCCGACAGGCCGCCGGATGCGGCCTTGCCGATCGACGGGATCGGCGATTCCGGCGATCGGCGCGCGTTCGCGGGCCTGCTGCAGGCGCATCTGATCGATGCGCTCTGCGCGCAGCCTGCGGCCGTGCCGGGCAGCTATCGACTCGTCGCGCAGGTGCGCATCGACAACAGGGGGGCGGTGGTGGCGGTCAACATGGTGGCATCGAGCGGTTCGGCCGCCCGCGACGCGGCGGTAATGCGCGCGCTGCGTGCATTGAAGCTGGACGACGCGCCGCCTGCGGACCTGCCGCAGCCGGTCACGATCCTGCTGCGGCCGGCCGGCAACGGCGTGCATTTCCGCTGTCCGGCGCCGCAGCCGGCGGTTCGGGGCTAGGCCGCCATGTCCGACAGCAACCGCAGCGGGCTCCGGAATCTGCTGGCGACGCGCTACGCGTATCTCGTCAGGCGCCTCGAGCGCGTGACGGGGTCGAAGGACGGCGCCGCCGACGCGCTGCACGAAACCTGGCTGCGTCTCGAGAATGCGAACGTCTCCACGCAGGTGACGAACGCGGACGCCTATATACTCGGGATGGCGAACAATGTTGCAATCGACCAGCATCGCCGCGAACGGCGTCATCTGCACGACGACGATGTCGAGACGCTGCTGGAAATGCCCGACGAGCTGGCGGACCCCGAGCGCATCGTCGCGGCGCGCCGCAAGGTCGAGACGCTGAAGGACGTGCTGCGCGGCCTGCCGCCGCGGCGCCGCGCGATCCTGCTGGCCGCCCGCGTGGACGGCCTGCTGAACCGCGAGATCGCCGAGCATTTCGGCATTTCGCTGCGGCTCGTGGAAAGCGAACTGAGCGCGGCGATGAAGTACTGCCTGCAACGCATGCAGGAAGACGGTGATCCGTACTCGGGCACGCGAGGCGGCCCGCGTAAATTTTGAGCATCCGGACGATGACGAAAGCCCAGGCCCAACCTGCCCACGACGAACTCGACGAAGCGAGTGCGTGGCTGCTGCGTCTGCGCTCGGGGGACGCGAGCCAGGCCGAAGCCGACGCGTTCGAGCGCTGGTGCGCAGATCGTCCGCAAGCCGCCGATCTGCTGCGCGACACCTGGAGTTCGCTGCGCACGGCCGCAACCGAACTCGCGCACGAGGAGCGCACGGCCGCTGCCTGGGCAAACGTTGCAAAGCGCGAGCGCACGATGCGCACCGGGCGCCGCGCGTTCATCGGCTTCGCGGTCGCGGCGGGCGCGTCGTGGCTCGCGCTGCGCCCGCCGATGCAGCTGTGGCCTTCGCTGGGCGACATGGCGGCCGATTACCATACCGGCACCGGCGAGCAGCGCAGCGTTGCGCTGTCGTCGCGCGTCACGGTCGAACTGAATACGCAGACGCGTCTCGACGTGTTGCCGGCGAGCGATGCGCCGCACGGCGTCGAAGTCGTCGCGGGTGAGGCGGAGATCGACGCGGTCGCGCCGCCGGCCGGCCGCGCGACGCCGATCCAGCCCGTCACGGTCGTCGCGGGCGGCGGCCGCATGCAGGCGACGGTCGCGCGTTTCAACGTGCGGCGCACCGGCACGCAGGTCTGCGTGACCTGCCTGTCCGGTACGGTCGCGCTCAACCATCCGCGCGGTGCGCGTACGCTGAACGCCGACGATCAGGTGGTCTACGACGATCGCGGCGTGCAGCCCGTGTCGCGGATCGATCCGGGCGCCGTCAGCGCGTGGCGGCGCGGCATGCTGGTGTTCAACGGCGTGCCGCTGTCGGACGTCGTCGACGAGATCAACCGCTACCGGCACGGCAAGGTCATCCTGCGCAGCGCGTCGCTCGGCGCGAACCGGATGCAGGCGCAGTTCCCGATCACGCGGCTCGACGACGTGATCGACATGGTCGGCCGCCTGTACGGCGCGCACATCACGCGCCTGCCCGGCAACATCGTGCTGCTGAGCTGACGCGGCTTCCTGCGGCTTCCCGCGTCTTCCGTTTCCTTCCGTTCTCCCTTTCTCCGTCAGGCGGCTGCATCGCCGGTGCCGGGGCTGCCCGCGCTGCGGGTTACGGCCCTTCGATACGACTTTATCCATGAGGGCCGGCAAACGCCGGGCCGTCTTTCGTGACGGCCCGGCGGGGCGTCGTCGGACCCGAGGCGTGGGTGGCAAGCGCTCCGGCCGCGCAGCGATGCGCGGTGCGGGGAAGGTGTGTCGAATGAGCTTCGGGCGGTGGCGTGATCATGAACGAATCGCAACGGGATACGGATTCCGGCGACGCGAACACGCGCGCCGACGCAATCCGCGAGGGCGCGGTGCGCTGGCTGCTGTGGTTGCGCGCCGGCGACACGACGGAACAGGAGCGCGACGCCTTCGGGCGCTGGCGCGCGCAGAGCGACGAGCATGCGCGCACGGTCCGCGAACTGATCTGGATGTGGGCCGTGCTGGAACTGGTCGGCCGCCAGGAACCTGGCGAGCCGGGCGGGCCGACGCGCACGCATTGACGGGATGGGCGGGCGTTTCAATAAAGTCTGCGGGTTAGGCGCACCCGCTTCGACCTTGTATATGAGAGAGCGAGGGGGCCGTGAAGAGGGGCCATGAAGCGCGGCCGCAAAGCGGGGCCGCGGCAGGGAGACCGGGGAACGGGAGCCGGAATGGGCTTCCGGATCGCCGTGCACGCACGGCGGCCGGCGCGCGGCGAGATTGCGCCGGCCGGGCCACGAAAGCCCGGCTGCACGATTCAGGATGGCGACCCGTGCTGCAGGCCGGCGCGTGCGCCGCTCCATGCGGCGTCGAGCGGATCGCCGGCGTCGCGCAGCGGCTCGCGCAGAAAGGGAAAACGTTCGACGAACGGTGCGGATTCTTGCAGGGCCACAATATGGTTGACCATCCAATGCAGCAGTTCGCCACCGTGCCGGACCTGTTCCGGCCGCCAGTCCGGCATCGTCGAGAAGAGGGCGGAGAAGCCGCTCCAGCGCGACGGACGATCGTTGTCGCCAGGGCGGAAATAGGTATTCATCGCGACGTCGTGCGCGTCGGTCAGCGTACCGACGAACAGCCCGTGCGGCGTCGGCACGCCGATCTGCTGCCAGCCTTCCGCGAGGGCCAGCGAGCGCATCACGCGCGCCGCGACGAACGCGATGCGCGTCTCATGCTCGATTTCCGCGAGCGACATCACCCCGTTGCGCTGCATGCAGCGCGCGACCGCGTGCGGCCGGATCGCGTTCGACGCGAAGCTGCGCAGCACGAGATCGGGCACCGTCAATTGAAGCTGGAATTCGCGCAGGCCGTGCTCGGCGCTCATCGTCGAGAAATTGACGAACAGCCCTTCCACGTGACCCAGTGCGCCCACGTACGGCTCGAGCCCGAGGCGCGCGAGCTTCGGCGCGATCTGGCGCTCGAGCAGCCGCAGCAGGTTGCGGCGGTTGCGCACGCCGGTGAAATCGTCGATGCCGCGCGTGACGACGTCGCTGATTTCCCAGCGGCGCTCGTCGGCGACGAGCCGCGGGGAGCCGCTCAGGTCGAACCGGGCGCGGCCGTGCGCCACGCGTGGATCTACGTACATGCCGGTGCCTCGTGCATCGATTGCGGGCGGACCGCCGCGACGGCGCATCGTCGCGCGGATCGGGTCGCCCACGATGCTGCGGTGTCGCGCACGGCCCGTCAAGTGCGAATGCGCCGCGACGCCGGCCAGCCGGCTGGCCTGGCCGAACAGTGGGGAGTGACCGCATGATGCGCACGATCGTGGAACGCTTCGTCGAACAGAGCCCGATGACGATCATGACGCGGCTCGTGCTGCAGTGCGCGCTGCATGACGACTGGATCGACACGGCGGCCGACGCGGACGAAGCGCTCGACGACGAGTCGATTCGCGAGACGCTGTTCGCGCTCGCGGTCGACGCGATCGCGGCACTGGCCGCGCAGACGCAGATGCAGATGCCTCAGGTACAGCAGCCAGCGGCGGGAAATGCGTCGTCCGCATCCGCCGCCGCCGTGGCCGCGCTGCACGACGACATGAGCCGATGGCGGGCCGGCTGGGGGCGTGCGCTCGTCCGGGACAGCGCCGATCTGCTGCTGCCTGTCGCGGCGGCGCGGGCCGACGAACGGGCGGGCGGGTCCGGCGGCATGCGGCTGCGCGTGCTGGACGGCGCCGGTTGCGCGCCCGCCGCAGCCGGTTGCGGCTGCGGCCGCGCGTGCGACGATCCGGTGCGCGACGCGGCGATCGGCGTGACGGGCGCACGCGTGCTGCCGGTCTACGATCCGGATCTCGCGATGATCGTCGACCTGCTGCCGGTCGAGCGTGGCCGTGCGCACGAACGTGCGTTCGTCGGCGCACTGCTGGAAACGGTGCGGCCCGGCGAGCTGTGGATCGTCGACGGCCGTTTCGATACCGATGCGATCGTGTCGGGCTGGCCGCGCCGCGGCGGCGCGTTCGTGCTGCGCGATGACGGCGCCGCGGTTGCGTGCCGGCCGCCCGGCGGCTGGCGCGATGCCGGTCCGCTGGACGGCGGCGACGTGCGCGAGCAGGCGGTCGGCACGGCGGGCGACGGCGATACGGCCGGTACGCTCAGGCGGATCGAATGGCGCCGCCACGCGCCCGATGACGGCGCGACGGTCGCGGTGCTGACCAACCTGCCGGCCGAACAGTTCGACGCGTGCCAGGTGATGCAGATGGCGCGCCGCCGCTGGCGCGACGCGTTGCCGTTTCCGCTCGATGCCGTATTCGACGGCATGCCGTTCGGCGGCGTGCCCGCGCGCGCGTCGCTGCTCGCGAGCGGGATCGCGGCACTCGCGTACAACGCGTTCAGCGTGATGGCGCGTGTCGTCGCCGGCTCACTCGGCCTCGACGAACGCGACGCGGAACGCGTGCCGGCGCATATCGCCGACGGCGTCGCGGCCACCTACGCAGGGATGATGATCGCGCTGCCGCCCGACTGGTGGCGGCGCTACGACCAGTTGCCGGCGGCGACGCTCGGCCAGATCGTGCGGATGCTGGCCGTGCACGTCGATCCGCGCAGCGAGCGGCGCAGGCGCCGCGACAACCGGTTGTCCGCGAAATCGCAGGCGCTGCTGCGCGCGGCGACGCTCGAAAGCCTGCTGCACGACGACGGCGGCGATCCGGCCGCGAACGTGTTCAGCCTGCGCACGATCGCAATGGCGACGCGCGACTTCAGCAGCAATCCGTCGAAGGCGCTGCGGCACGCGGGCGAAGCGCTCGTGATGGTGACCAAGTACAACCGGCCGATCGCGCTGCTCGTGTCGATCGACGACTGGAACCGGCTGCTCGGCGAGGTGCGCGAGACGAGCCTCACGCGGCTGTCGTTCGACGGCGCGGCGACGCAGGGCATGCGTACGGTTGCGTTGAGCGAATCGTCGCTGAACTAGCCGGCGGCGCGGCGCGCGGGCGTCGCGCTCAGCTCGTCAGGCGGTGAACCCAGATCACCGAGGTCCACGTGAAATTGCCGCTGCCGTAGCGCGCGATCAGCGTGTCGACGCGCGCGTTGATGCGCGGCGAATGCACGCGGCAATGGACGATGAAGTAGGTGCTGTTGACGCCGACGACCGAACCGTCCGGCAGCGTCGGATTGCCGCCGCGCGCGGGCAGCAGGTACTCGGCGACGTCGCCGGTGCTGACGAAATACGCGGTGCCGCGCCGGTCGACGAGCCGTTTGGCCTGGCTGGGCGACAGCGTCGGGATCGCGGCGACGAGCACGGGCTCGGCCGCGGTATTGGCGTTGACGGTGGTGAGATCCGGCAGGACCGTCGCGTACGGCGCGAGCGTCTCGATCGCATGCGTATCGTAGCCGGGCACGCGCGCGAGATCGTCGATGGAAACGAGCTGCAGCGGCCAGCCGCCGGGGCCGTTCGTGTCGCGCAGCGAGCGCAGCATGTAGTCGGCCGTCTGCTGCGCGAGCCCGGGATCGAGCGACAGCTGGCCGAGCAGCCGCCGGTAGGCGAGCACGCCTTCGCCGTTGGCCTGCCACGGCTTGCCGGGCGCGATGCGCATCACGAGGTTCGTCAGGTTGAAGCGCGCCTGCGCATCCTCGACATGACCCGAGACCCACGCGCGCGACAGTTCCGCGTTGACCGCCGCGGCATCGGGCGGCAGCAGGTCGGCGAGCTGCACGTCGGCGGCCGGCGACGACCACGGCTGGCCGACGAACGTGACGTTCGACGTCGCGCTCTGCGCGCGCAGCGTGGCGCGCGCCCATTCGACCGCCGCGCGTTCGATCCACATCGTCTGCGTGGCCAGCCGCTGGTTCTCGACGTCGCGCGTCGCGACCTGCTGGCGCCACAGCACGCTGGCCGCGAGCGTCGCCGCCAGTGCGACGACGAGCAGCACCGTCACGATCGCGATGCCGCGTTCGCGCGGCCGCCGCGCCTTTCCGGATCTTCCATGTCGATGCATGCGCATGCTCCTGCTATCGCGGCGCGATGGCGCTCAGGGCTCGAACGCCAGCCACGCGTGTGCGATGCTCGCATGCGCAGATGACGTGACGCCGAACATCGCGGTGAGCCCGGCCACCCAGAACGCGAGCGTGGCGGGATGCGTGCCGTCGGCTGTCAGGGCAAGCGGGCCGACCAGCGAAGCGATCGTATGCGAGCGCCACAGCAGCAGGACGAACAGCGCGCAGCCGACCGCCATCGCGACGAAGAACAGGTACAGCGCAACCGTCGTGCGCCGCGTGAACGGGGTGCGGTGATGCCGCTGGTTCGTCGCGACGATCGCGGCGCCGTTGGCGACCGGCACGATTGCCATCGCGAGCATCCAGAACAGCGGCTGGTCGCTCGACGCATTGATCAGCAGCAGCGTGCCGATCGTCCAGATCGGCGGTGCGAGTATCGTGAGCACGCACCACGACGCCAGTTGCCAGGCCAGCCAGGGCGCGCGCCAGCGCAATGGACGCCGCGCCCCGGCGAACAGGTCAGGCTGCCGGCCGGCGGTCGCGGTATGGCCGGACAGCCGAGCGGCGAGCCACCGCGCGAACATCGTGGCGAATGACATGGATCGATCCCGTCGTTGATGTTTTTACCCAATAGCTAGGACGAAGCGGGCCGCCGCAAACCGCAGGATTTCGCATGACCGGGATACGTTGCACGGCGCCGCATCGCAAACCCGGCGTGCGGAAACGGTCTCGCGGGCGTTTCGTGAATATCTTCAGCGGAATGTCACAAAAACTTCCCGGTTGAAACCCGAGGATTGTCGTGCCGCCACAGGGGGCGCGCCTGGCGCGACGCCTTCGGAGCGGCAATTCGTTTGCCGGCGATCGCGCATGCGCGCGACGTGCGGGCGCCTTGACGGCCACGGCGGACGATACGCACACGAAACGGGGGCCACGCACATTCCTGCACAACGTCCCGCGCGATGCGCGCGGGTGCTCGTTGCGCGCGCATTGCAGGCCGCCCGCTGG
This sequence comes from Burkholderia arboris, assembly GCF_902499125.1. Lineage (GTDB taxonomy): Bacteria > Pseudomonadota > Gammaproteobacteria > Burkholderiales > Burkholderiaceae > Burkholderia > Burkholderia arboris. Next base: position 340,478 of record NZ_CABVPX010000001.1, on the reverse strand, counting down.
CGGCCTTGTCCCGTTTCCGGCGTCGAGCCGGACGGCCTGCGAAAAAAAGTTTGCGGCAATGCGCGCCCGGTTCCGTCTAGGTAGGTGAGAGCGGCGACTCGTACGCCGCGCACGACGGCGGTCGCCGATCGACGCAACAGTGCCGATGCGTCGTCGGGCGGCCGGTCGTGACGATGCGCATCGCAAGTTGCGGGTTTTCCGGATTCGCTTCGTCCTTTCCGGTAGATGCGGTCGAACGCACCGGGTACGGGATTCGGGAAAAGCATTGCGCAGATCATCATAAGGATGGCGAATCAATCGTCATCAAAGTGAAACAGGCAACTGATAGCGAAGCGAGCGGCGGGTGCAGGCCGCTTCGCCGCGATCCGGAACAACAAAAGGGGAATGGCGCATGCCGCCGAGAGTAGACCGCAAGTCACGCGAACGATGGCGGCTGAATTGCCGATGCCTGGCCGGTGCGGTGCTGGCCGGCGGGTTGAGCGTCGCGCCGGGCATTCATGCGCAGGAAGCCGTGCCGGCCGTGAAGGCGGCGCCGGCCGCTCCGCAGTCGTTCGACGTGAATGCCTTCGTGGTGCGCGGCAACACGATGTTGCCGACGCTCGAGATCGAGAAGGCCGTGTATCCGTTCGAAGGGCCGGGCCGCACGCTCGCCGACGTGAACGCGGCGCGCGATGCGTTGCAGAAGGCGTACCAGGACCGTGGCTACCAGTCGGTCGTCGTCGAGTTGCCGCAGCAGCAGGTCAAGAACGGCGTGATCCTGCTGAAGGTGACCGAGGCAAAGGTCGGGCGCCTGCGCGTGGACGGCGCGAAGTACAACTCGCCGCAGAACATTCGCGACGCGGTGCCCGCGCTCGCCGAAGGCCAGGTGCCCGATTTCAACCAGGCGCAGCAGCAGCTCACCGACCTGAACCGCTCGGCGGACCGCCAGGTGATCCCGGTGCTGAAACCGGGCGCGCTGCCGCAGACGGTCGACGTCGACCTGAAGGTCGACGATCGCAGCCCGCTGCACGGCTCGCTCGAACTGAACAACGACAACAGCCCGGGCACGTCGACGCTGCGCACGACCGCGAGCCTCAGCTATTCGAATCTCTGGCAGCTCGGCCACGTGATTTCCGGCACCTATGTGATCGCGCCGCAGCATCCGAACGATGCGCGTGTCTACGCGTTCTCGTATCTCGCGCCGATCAAGGATTCGCGCTGGAGCTTCCTCGCGACGGTCGTGCATTCGGACAGCAACGTGGCGTCGGTCGGCAACACCAACGTGCTCGGCAAGGGCACCACGTACGGCTTCACCGCGATCTATTCACTGCCGGCGTCGGAGACCTACGCGCATTCGGTCAGCATCGAGATCGACCGCAAGCATTACGACGAAGACGTGTCGCTGCCGGGCCAGGGCGGTTCGAAGGCGCCGCTCACGTACGTGCCGGTGACGTTGTCGTACAACGGCCAGCTGAGCCTGAAGAACTCGCAGACGTCGTTCTCCGCGTCGCTGACGACCAACATCCGCGGCCTCGGCAGCGACTGGGGCGCCTGGGACAACAAGCGCTACAACGCGACGCCCGATTTCGTGTACGGCAAGTTCGACGTGAACCACACGCAGCGCTTCGCGAACGACATGCAGGCCAATGCGCACGTGAACGCACAGATCTCGAACTCGCCGCTCGTGTCGAGCGAGCAGTTCGCCGCGGGCGGGATGAACAGCGTGCGCGGCTACATGCAGGCCGAGAACACGGCCGACAGCGGCGTGATCGCGTCGGTCGAGCTGCGCAGCCCGTCGGTCGCGAAGTGGCTCGGCGGCGCGGTCGGCAGCCGCCTGAACGAGTGGCGCTTCCACGCATTTTTCGACGCGGCGCACCTGTGGCTGCTGAGCCCGCTGCCGGAGCAGACGGCGCGTTTCAACCTGATGAGCGTCGGCGTCGGCACGCGGCTGCAGCTCATGAAGTACGCGAGCGCGGATTTCGAGGCGGGCTGGCCGTTGAAGGCGGGCGTCTATACGCGGCAGTACAGCCCGCGGTTCGATTTCTACGTAAGGCTGGGGTTCTGACGGTTTTTTTGATCGTGGCGGGGCGATGCGACGAGCGCGGCGCCCGCCCATTCGGGGAGTGGATCGTGAAGCGAGTCTTGTTTTTCCTGTTGGCGGTGATGCTCGGCGTATTGCCCGGCATCGCGAACGCATGGTGGCAGAACGACTGGTCGTACCGGAAGGCGATCACGATCGACGCGAGCGCGAAAGGCGCGAACCTCGCGGAATCGGCCGGCCGCGTGCCGCTGCTGATCCGCCTGCATGCCGGCAACTTCCAGTTCGACGGGCTGGCCGACAACGGCGCGGATATCCGCTTCGTCGCCGCCGACGACAAGACGCCGCTGAATTTCCATGTCGAGCAATACGATCCGGTGCTCGGCGTCGCCCTCATCTGGGTCGACGTGCCGAAGATGCCGGCCGGCGCCGCCGAGTCGATCTGGATGTACTACGGCAACAAGAAGGCGCCGGACGGCGGCAAGCCGGCCGAGACGTTCGATGCGGACTACACGCTCGTCTACCACTTCAACGGCGCGGCGGGCGCTCCGCCGAAGGATGCGACTGCGTACGGCAACAACGCGCCGAACGCGTCGTTCCGCACGGTCGAGGACGGCATCGTCGGCAAGGGCGCGCGGTTCGACGGCACGGGGTCGCTGACGCTGCCGGCGAGCGCGTCGTTGAATGTGCCGGCCGGTGGCAGCTTCACGTTCAGCGTGTGGGTGAAGCCGTCGGCGCTGGCGGCGAACACGCTGCTGTACAGCCACCGCGACGGCGCGAACGCGCTGCTGATCGGTCTCGACAACGGTGTGCCGTTCGCGGAAGCCGACGGCGCGGCCAACAATCCGGCGCCGGTGCGCACGCCGGCCGTCCCGCCGGTCGCGGCGAACCAGTGGACCCATCTCGCCGTCACGGCCGACGGCAAGAACCTGACCGTCTACGTGAACGGCAAGCAGGCCGCGCAGGTCGCGGCGACGCTGCCGGCGCTGAACGGCGCGGCGACGGTCGGTGCGGACGCCGCCGGTGCACCGGCCGGGTTTGCCGCGTATGCGGGTGCGCTCGACGAACTGCGTCTGTCGAAGATCGCGCGTTCGCCGGCGGCGATCGCCGTCGACGCGCTCGCGCAGGGCTCGGAATCGAAGCTCGTCGCGTACGGCGCCGATGAAAAGCAGTCGGGCTTCGGGTTCGGCTACTTCGGCGTGATCGTGCAGTCGGTGACCGTCGATGCGTGGGTCGTGATCGCGATCCTGCTCGGCATGGCGCTCGTGTCGTGGGTCGTGATGTGGACGAAGGCGCGCTACGTCGGCACGGTGGACAAGGCGAACCTGTATTTCGTGCAGCGCTTCCGCGAAGTGGCCGGGCGTCACCTGGTCGGTCTCGCGCATGTCGACGAAGCGAGCGTCGACGGCCGCCGGCTGTACCAGTCGTCGCTGTACCGGCTGTACCAGGCCGGCGTGCATGAGATTCACAGCCGCGTGGACGGCAACGGCCGCACGGTGATCACGTCCGAATCGATCGAGGCGATCCGCGCGTCGATGGACGCGACGCTCGTGCGCGAGAACCAGAAGCTGTCGAAATCGATGGTGCTGCTGACGATCGCGATCTCGGGCGGCCCGTTCCTCGGCCTGCTCGGCACGGTGGTCGGCGTGATGATCACGTTCGCGGCGATCGCGGCGGCCGGCGACGTGAACGTGAACGCGATCGCACCGGGTATCGCGGCCGCGCTGCTCGCGACGGTGACGGGCCTGTTCGTCGCGATTCCGGCGCTGTTCGGCTACAACTACCTGCTGATCCGCAACAAGAACGTGACCGCGAACATGCAGGTGTTCGTCGACGAATTCGTCACGCGCCTCGCCGAAGCCCACCGCGCGCCCGATCACGCGGTGCTGGCCGACTGACCGCACGCAGGAGACCACCATGCAGGTTCAGGACGACGACAAGCCGTACGACGACATCAACATCACGCCGATGCTCGACCTCGCGTACGTGCTGCTGATCATCTTCATCATCATGACGACCGCGTCGGTGCAGGGCATCAAGGTCGACCTGCCGAAGGCGAGCTCGTCCGCGAGTCTCGCGAAGCCGAAGACGAAGGCGATCACGGTCGCCGATTCGGGGCAGGTGTTCCTCGACGCGTATCCGGTGACGATGGACGAACTCGAAAGCCGGCTGCGCACCGAGAAGGCGACCAATCCGGAATTCCCGATCGTGCTGAAGGGCGACGCGGCCGTGCAGTACCAGAAGGTCATGGACGTGCTCGACCTGTTGCGCCGCCTCGACCTGTCGCAGGTCGGGCTCGTGACCGGCAAGGCGAAGCAGGGCGGCTGACGCGATGGAAATGACCTACAACGGCGGCCCGCCGCAGAAAGGCCCCGGCCGCTTCGTGAAGCCGGTTGCGATCGCGCTCGTGCTCGCGGGGCTGGCCGCGCTGATCTGGCGTTTCGCGGGCGATACCGCGGGCGTGAAGCGCGTGAGCGCGCCGCAGGTGACGACGGTGATCCCGTTGCCGCCGCCCCCTCCGCCGCCGAAGCAGAAGCCGCCGCCCGAGAAGGTGAAGGAAGAGGTCAAGACGCCCGTCGACCGGCCGACGATCGCGCCGAAGCCGTCCGAGGCGCCGAAGCCGTCGGACAACCAGCCGAAGCAGATGACGATGAATGCCGATGCGCAGGCCGGCAGCGACAACTTCGGCATCGGCGCGGGCGACGGCTCGGGGATGGTCGGCAGTGGTGGGGGCGGCGGGACGTTTGGCAGTGACGGTTACTCGCAGTATCTCAGCAGCGTCTTTCAACACGCGGTTCAGCAGGACAAGCACGTGCAGGAGGCAGGCGGCAATCGGTACACGGTCCGCCTGAATCTGTGGCTGGACCCAGCCGGGCACATCACGAAGGTCGAGATTACGCAATCGACCGGCGATCCGAGGCTGGATGCGGCGATCGTCGCGTCGATCGAGTCGATCGGCAAGATCGACGAACCACCGCCTCCCGGCGTGCGTTATCCGAAGTGGGTGACTTTGACCGGACGGAGCTAGACGGGGGCGGTACGGGAATCACGGGGCGGGTCCGGCGAGAGGGCTGTGCCAGGAAAAATACAGTAGATACGCGGAGAGCTGGAATGATTCGGAAGAAGAGAAATTGCGGCGAGCATGACGGCAATGAAGGAGTGCAGATGAGGCGCTCGCGTGTCAGTGCCGCCGTGGTCATGCTCGGGTTGACCTGCGCATCCGTCGCGCACGGGCAGTCGCTCGAGGCGCAGGCGGCATCGGGGAAGGCCGCGCCGACGGAAAGCGTGGTGATCAACCTGATCAACCTGCTCGTCAAGCGCGGCGTGCTCACGCAGCAGAATGCGAACCAGCTGATCAGCGAGGCGCGTACCGAAGCCACGCAGGCCAGGGCGGCCCGCGCGTCGGGCGCACCGGTCGTGGCGGGCGGCGTGGTCAACCCGCCGACGCAGCCGGGCGACGTCGCGGTGCCGTATGTGCCGCAGCTCGTGCGCGACCAGATCCGCGACCAGGTGAAGCAGGAAGTGATCGCGCAGGCGAAGTCCGAGAACTGGGCGCAGCCGAACACGTTCCCCGACTGGGTGTCGCGCATCAAGCTCGACGGCGACCTGCGCGTGCGCGACGAGTATCACTTCTACGGCAGCCGTAACGCGAACAACGTCACGAACTTCGCGGCGATCAACCAGGGCGGCGGGTTCGACATCAACCCGAACACCAACACGACGCAGCTGCCGACGCAGAACACCACGCAGAACCGCAACAACCTGCTGCGCTACCGTGCGCGGCTCGGCGTGACCGCGACGCTGTCCGACGACATGACGGCCGGCCTCCAGCTCGCGAGCGGCAACGACAACGGGCCCGTATCGACGACGTCGACTGCCGGCGGCGGCTGGGGGAAGAAGAACATCTGGCTGAACAAGGCGTTCTTCGCATACAAGCCGACCTCGTGGCTGAACCTGACGGCCGGCCGTTTCGACAATCCGTTCTTCAAGTCGGATCTCGTGTTCTCCGACGACCTGATGATGGACGGGCTGGCCGCGAACCTGCGCCATGCGCTGCCGTGGAATCCGGACGTCACGCTGTTCGGCACGCTCGGCGTGTTCCCGATCCAGTACACGAGCGAGAACTTCCCGTCGAACAGCACCGACAAGGCCGGCAGCGACACGAAATGGATGTTCGGCGCGCAGTTCGGCGCGGACTGGAAGATCGACGCGAAGAACCGGCTGCGCGGTGCGGTTGCGTACTACGACTTCCAGAACATGCGCGGCACGCTGTCGTCGCCGTGCGCGCTGTATCTCGGCGCGACGAACTGCAGCACCGACAACCAGGCGCCGGCGTTCATGCAGGGCGGCAACACGCTGATCGCGCTGCGCAACATCGTGCAGAACCCGAACCTCGCGCCGGGGATGACGCCGCAGCCGCAACTCTTCGGGCTCGCGTACAACTACCGGCTGCTCGACCTGAAGGCGCAGTGGGACACGGTGGTGGCCGACCGCTTCAAGCTGCGCCTGGACGGCGAATACGTGCGCAACCTCGCGTACAACGACAACAAGGCGTTTGCGGCGGCGTCGCTGCCGGTCAACAACTACGAATCGACGACGGTGAACGCGACACGTGCCGACTATCGCAGCGGCCCGAACGGCTTCCTCGCGAAGGCGACGGTCGGCGAGCCGGAGCCGCGCGAGAAGGGCCAGTGGAATTTCTCGATCGCGTACAAGTACCTGCAGCCGGACGCCGTGCTCGACGCGTTCAACGATCCCGACTTCCATCTCGGCGGCACCAACGCGCGCGGCTACGTGATCGGCGCCGCGTATGCGGTCGCGCGCGATACATGGGTGTCGGCCCGCTACCTGAGCTCGAAGGAAGTGTACGGGCCGCCGGTATCGATCGACGTGCTGCAGATCGAGCTCAACGCTCGCTTCTGACCGGAGCCGCGAATGAACACGATCACTCGCACGATGCTGGCGGCCGGCGTGGCCGGCGCGCTGCTGTTCGCGGCCGGCGGCGCGCACGCGCAGGGCATCGAGGACAAGCTGCGCAGCCAGTTGCGCACCACCGTGCAGGAGCTGCGCCAGTTGCAGGACAACCAGGCGCAGTTGCAAAGCGACAAGGCGGCGGCCGAGAAGCAGCGCGACGACGCGCTCGCGCAACTGAAGGCGATGCAGGGGCAACTGGCGGCGGCGCGCGGCGATTCGGGCGCCGAGGCGGCCGCGAAGCGTGCGCTCGCGCAGGAGCGGGCCGGCCGGGAGCAGGACGCGAAGTCGCTGGCGAAATACAAGTCGTCCTATGAGGACCTGCTCGCCGTATCGCGCGCCCGCGATACGCAGCACACGCAACTGCAGAAGGACGCCGCTGCGCGCGACACGCAACTGAAAACCTGCCAGGCCCACAATGCCGAGCTGTATCGCGTGGGGCACGAGATTCTCGATGCGTACGAGCACGTCGGGATCGGCACGTTCTTCTCGTCGCGGCAGCCGTTCGCGCAGTCGGCGCGCGTGAAGTACGACGATCTCGCGCAACGCTACGGCGATGCGCTGTATGCGGGCAAGTACGATCCGGCCACGCGTCAGGCCGCTGCTGCTGCGGCGGCTTCGGCGGCGAGCGCACCGTGAGCGTGCGGCCCGGCATCTCGCTTGATTTCATCGATTCGCCGATTACGAGGAAGACAGACATGCAAGACACACAACCGAACGCCGGCGACGAACGCGCGGCACACGATGCGCCGATCGAAGCGATCAGCGCCGACCGTCTGGCCGACGTGCTGCGCCGCGCGGGTTACCGCGTGACGGCGGCCGAACAGAACGGCGCGGTGCAGCTCATGAGCGCGAGCCAGGGCATCGGTTTCGCGGTGCGCTTCGGCAACCCGGCCGCGGCGCTCGCGCCGCAGGGCAGCGACGCGGCGCCCGCCGCGCTGCCGTACATCGACTACACGTTGTCGTGCGTGCTGCAGGTGCAGGGCGAATTGCCGATCGAACTCGTTGCGGACTGGAACCGCACCAAGCGCTTCGCACGTCTCGCGAGCCACGGGCCGTTTCTCGCGCTGGAGATGGACGTGGTCGTCGCGGGCGGCGTGTCCGAGCGCTACCTGCGCTCGACGATCGAGCTGTGGGATCGCCTGATCCAGGAATTCCTGCTGCACTTGCGCAACCGTCCGGCGATGGCGGAGCAGGAGGCGGCCGCACGTACGGCGGCGGGCAGTCAGGATCGCGAATCGGCCGCCGTCGCAACGGCCGGATTCGAGGCCGCCGCGCAATCGTGATCGCCGCCGGCCGGATCGCCGCCGCTCTATGCGCGTGGCTGCCGGGTCGCAAGCGATCCGGCGCGATGCCCGCCGGCGATGCGCCCGCAGTGTGGGGCGCGTATGCGCAACGCGTCGCGCCGTGGCTGCACGCGGTACTCGATGGCGACGACGCACCCGCACGCGATCTGCGTGCCGGCGTCGAGCGCTGGGCCGACGCGCAGGCCGGGACCGGCGGCGACGGGCCCGTGCTGCCGGTGCGCGCGTGGTTCGACCGGCGCGGGCGCGTGACGCGCGTCGATAGCGGGGCGGGTGGGCAGCCGGCGCTCGATGCCGCGCTGCATGCGGCGCTCGTCGGCCGGACGGTCGGCATTGCGCCGCCGCGCGGGATGGCGCAACCGCTGGTGCTGCGCGTGACGCTGACAGGTTCGCGCTGACGCGGCATCCGCGTATCCAGAACAATCCAGAGGGCAATCGAACGATGATGACGAAGATGAAGATGCGGGCGATGGTGGCAGGCAGTCTCGTGCTGGGTGCGCCGCTGGTTGCGCACGCACAGGACGACGTGATCGCGAATGCCGCACAGGCGTCGGTGACGCAGGCCGACATCGCGGGGCTGTTGAAGTCGGTGAGCCCCGAAGGGCGCGAGCGCCTTGCGGCCGATCCCGCGGCGCTGGACCAGGTCGTGCGTTCGACGCTCGCGCAGAAAGCCGTGCTGGCCGAGGCGAAATCGAAGGGCTGGGACAAACAGGCGCAGGTGCAGGCGGCCGTCGAGCAGGCGCAGCGCGATATCGTCGTGCGCAGCTATCTGGCGTCGGTGAATGCGCCGCCGGCCGACTACCCGTCGGACGCGGAGCTTCAGTCCGCCTACGACACGAACCGCGCCGCGTTCACCGCGCCGCGCGCGCTGCACGTCGCGCAGATCTATATCGCGGTACCGCCGAACGCGGATGGAGCGACGCTCGAGAAGGCGCGCAAGCAGGCGGCCGATCTCGCGAACCGCGCGCGCAGCGGCGACTTCGCGGCGCTGGCGAAGGCGAATTCGCAGGACAAGGCGAGCGCCGCCAATGGCGGCGACCTCGGGTTCGTGCCCGACCAGCTGATGGTGCCGGCGGTCCGCCAGGCGGCCGATGCGCTGAAGCCGGGCCAGGTGTCCGCGCCGGTCCGCACGCCGGCCGGCTTTCACGTCGTGAAGCTGATCGACAGTCGCGCGGCCGCGCCGCGCCCGCTGGCCGACGTGAAGGAGCAACTGCGCGCGATGCTGCGCGCGCAGCGCACGCAGCAGAATGCGCAAACCTATCTCGCGAAGCTCGCCGCGAACGCGCCGATCAACGAAGACGCGCTGAAGAAAGCGCTCGCGTCGGCCCGGTAGGCACGCTCATGGCAACTGTCCGTTCGACGCCGCGCATCGCGGCGCCCGACGCGCGCACGCCCGGGCGGCGGCGCCCGGCCGCGGCCGCCGATCGTCCGCGCATGCCGAAGGCGAACCCGTGGCCGGGCCGGCCCGGCGAGTGGCCGACGCATTGTCCGCTGTGTTTCGGTGCGCTGGAGCCGCTGCCCGGTGCGGGCGGGTATGCGCGGCACCGGAGCGCGCGATGTTCCGCGCAGTGCGTGCTCACGACGCGCCAGTACCAGCCGGAGGAGCTGACGATTCGCGGCTCGCGCGACGTGCAGGTCGCGGCCCGTCATCGCGAGCGTTTCATCGCGCAGTGGTCGCGCCATTACGCGCTGATGCGCCGTGCGTGGCCCGCGCTGACGATCGGGCGCTTCATCGCGGTGATCTCGTGCGCGGATGTCGCGGATCTCTGGTCGTACCGGATGTTGCGCGACGACGATCTCGCGGCCTTGCTGCTCGTGCTGGCCGGTTTCCTGCGCGTGCCGGATACGTCGGGTGCCGCTGCGTCGGGCGCTGCAGCGCCCGGTGCCGGTACACACGGTGCCGGTATGCCAGGCGCCGATACATCGGGCACCGAGGCGCGCGCGCCCGCGGTGCGCTGGGTGCGTTTCTGGTTCGACGCGAGCGTGCGCGACGCCGGCGATCTGTGGACGGCCGGCAACGACGCGCCGCCGCTGTTCCGCGTCGACTACCGGGAACCGCTCGTCACGCCGTATCCAACCGGCGCGCAGGTGCACGCGTGGCAGCCGGTCGACGGGATGCGCGAGGCGTGGGCACGGCATGCCGATGCGGATGAGCCGGCCGTCAGCTCTGCCGATCGCGCGGCGTTCGCGCGCTTCCTGGCTCGCGCGCCGGTGTCGGGTGCGGGCGGTTGACGGCATGCCCGCGATGGAGTCGTCACGGATGGAGGGGCGGATGAAGATGCAACGGAGCGGAATCGCGGCGATCGTCTGCGTGCTGCTGGCGGCCGGCGCGCATGCGCAGGGCAGCCGCGCGGGCCCGGGTGGGTCCGCACCGGCCGGTCCGGGTTCGGCGGCGAAGCCGGTGTGCGTCGATGCGGAAGTCGACGGCCGGCGCGCGCTGTCGTACGACTGCCTGAGCGAGCAACTGAAGCCGAAAGCCGACGCGCAGGCGGGCGCCTCGCAAACGGATTCGGAGCGGCTGTCGAAACAGCCGTCGAACCGTCTCGGCACGTTCAACCTGTCGACCGAGAGGAACCGCTTCGGCTCGAACTGGGGCCGGTCGGTGACGCCGCAACGGCCCGATGCGCCGGTTGCGGTGCCGCCGAGGTAACGGAGGCGGCCGCCAGTGCGGCAAAGGCATCGATGAGCCGGCGGCGTGCCGGCGCGAACCGACGAGGAGCGGCACCATGACAGCGGGCTGGCATACGGAGCGGGCGGCGGTGCTGCGGGCGATCGCGGGGGCGCTCGCGATCGCGTACGCAGGCGCAAGCGCCTGCGCGGCGGCACAGTCCGTCGAGCGGTCCGCGCAGGCGGTGGCCGTCCCGCCGACCGTCGCGCTGCCGAACTTCGCCGCGCTGGTCCGGCGTGTCGGGCCGGCCGTCGTCAACATCAGCGTCACGCGCGAGGTCACGCAGATGGGTATCCAGCTGCCGCCGGGCATCGCGCCCGACCATCCGCTCGCACCGTTTCTCGCGCGGCGCGTGATCGGCAACCGGGAGGAAGTGAGTCTCGGCTCGGGTTTCATCGTCAGTGCGGACGGCGTGATCCTGACCAATCGTCACGTGGTCGGCGACGCTGTGAGCATCGACGTGAAGCTGACCGACAAGCGCCAGTTCAAGGGGCGCGTGATCGGCAGCGATCCGGTGTCCGATGTCGCGGTGATCCGCATCGACGCGCACAACCTGCCGGTCGTCGCGACCGGCGATCCGGCGCGCACCGAAGTCGGCGACTGGGTGATGGCGATCGGGTCGCCGTACGGGTTCGCGAACACCGTCACGCAGGGCATTGTCAGTGCGAAGTCGCGCTCGTTGCCCGGCGAGCAGGCAATTCCGTTCATCCAGACCGACGTGCCGATCAACCCCGGCAATTCGGGCGGCCCGCTGTTCGATCTCGGCGGCCGCGTGATTGCGATCAACTCGATGATCTTCTCGAAGACGGGCGGCTATCAGGGGCTCGCGTTCGCGATTCCGATCGATATCGCGCTCGACGTGAAGGACCAGTTGCTGCGTACCGGCAAGGTCACGCGCGGCCGGCTCGGCGTGGCCGTGCAGGAAGTGAGCCAGGCGCTCGCGCGTTCGTTCGGCCTCGCGAGCCCGGATGGCGCGCTGATCACGATGGTCGAGCCGGACGGCCCGGCCGCGCACGCGGGCCTGCAGGCAGGTGACGTCGTGCTCGCGGTCGACGGCAGGCCGGTCGCCGAATCGGCGGATCTGCTCGGCACGGTGGCGGGCATGCGGGCGGGGCGGCAGGCCGACCTGCTCGTGTGGCGCGCGGGCCGGGCGATGCATGTGATCGCGACGGTCGCCGCGGTCGACAGCGGCACGGCGCCGGCCGGTGCCGAGCAGGGCCCGGCGCGGTTCGGACTCGCGCTGCGTGCGGCGACGGAGCCGGAGCGCCTGCGGCTCGGCGTCGGTCAGGCACTCGTCGTCGAGCAGGCGAGCGGCCAGGCCGCTCGCGCGGGTTTGCAGCCCGGCGATATCGTGCTGTCGGTCAACGGCACGCCGGTCGCGAGCATCGGTGCGCTGATGGCCGGGATCGACGCCGCGCACGGCAACGTCGCGCTGCTGGTTCAGCGGGGCGGCACGCGGCTGTATCTGCCGATCGAGATCGGACGGGCGGACCCAACGTCGAAACGGGAGGCGGGATGAAGCAAATGCAAATGCAAAGGCGGGGCGCATCCGGATGGCTGCGCGCGATCGTGGCTGCCGCCGTACTGGCGTTGGGCGTTGCGCCGGCGTTCGCGCAGACGGCCGACGTGCCGCCAACGTGGCTCCGCTACGGCCAGCTCGCCGGGCAGCAGTTCCAGACGTGGCTCGAAGCGGACGGCGAGGCGGCCGACCGGCTCCACCGTTATCTCGAGACACGCGTGCTGAACGCGCGCGCCGATGCGCCGCCGCCCGCGATCGTCGTGCGTGCGTGGATCGGCGCGAACGGCGTCGTCACGCGCGTCGAGTTCGCGTCGCTCGGCGATTCCGATGCGGACGCGGCACTGCGGCAGCTCCTGACGGCCGGCCCGCTCGCCGAGCCGCCGCCGCGCGACATGCTGCAACCGTTGCGCGTGCGCCTGCGGCTCGCGCCGAATCCCGATGCGGACGCCGCCGCGCCGGCGTCGGCGTCCGCGGCGCGCGCGATGACGTTCTGAGCCGGATCGACGTCGGCCGATATCGTAATAAGATATGAGGTTATTGCATTGGCGGGACGATGACGTTCTGCTTCCCCTAAAAGGAGCTTCCATGCAACTGACCCAGCTAGGCGGGCATGTCGCCCAATCCGGTACCGCCGAACGGCAAAAACACGCGCAGGCGCTGATGTTCGGGATGGCGAACATCGACGAGTACGTATCCCGCGGCGTCTGCTACGACGCCGCGGCCTATGTCCGGTATCTGCTGCGCGCCGACGCGATGATCGCGCCCGGTGCGCTGCTCGATACGATCGGTCAGCTGTGGAGGACGCGGTTCAACTTCGAGACCGGCGATCAGTGGGACGGGCGCGCGAGCATTCCGGCGGGCACCGCGGTCGGCTTCGCGCGCGGCACGAATGTCTTTCACGCGGCGATCGCCGTCGGCGGCACTCGGATCCGCGGGATAAACGGCGGCCTGCTGGGCGCGGGATGGCTGCATACGGTCGACCTGGCTCGGGTGCTGCAGCCGGATCCGGCCGGCGGCTTCACGTACGACCGCACGAACATTCGCGTCTATCTGTCGCGCCTGTAGCCGCTCCGGCGTCGGGTTCCACGCCGGGCATCGTTGCCCGGCCGTGTGCCGCGCATCCGTGCCGCGCCGCGCGGCCGCCGGCCTGACGTTCGGCGATTTCCGCATGGCGTCGCGCTCCAACGCTGCTATCCTCTCGACCTTGAATGACGCCTCATGGAGGCGTGGATGCCCATGCTGCATCGCGGCGACGCGCACCGGTGCGAGCCCGGGCGCGCGCTGAGGTAGCATGACTGAATATCCACGATGATCCATGACCCGTTTCGTGACTGATTTCCTTCCGTCCATGTCCACATGGTCAAGACAACGATGAGCGACGCACCCGATCCGGCGACGCCCGGCGACGACGAGTCGTCCGGCGGCGCTTCGTCCTATCTGGTGCCGGGGCTCGAACGCGGGCTGCGGATCCTCGCCGAATTCTCCGCGCGCGAGCCCGTCCTCGGCGCGCCCGAACTGTCGAAGCGCATCGGCATTCCGCGCACGACCACGTTCCGCCTGCTGCAGACGCTCGAGGCGCTCGGTTTCCTCGAGCGCGTGAACGGCGACCGCTATTTCCGGCTCGGCGTCGGCGTGCTGCGGCTCGGCTTCGAATACCTGAACTCGCTCGAACTGACCGATCTCGGTACGCCCGTGCTCGAACGGTTGCGCGATTCGACCGGCCTGTCGACGCATCTGCTGATTCGCGACCAGCGCGATGTCGTGTTCGTCGCGAAGGCACAGAGCAATGCGTCGATGTTCGGTTCGGTGAAGGTGCACGTCGGCACGCGCTTGCCCGCGCATGCGACGGTGCATGGCCACGTGCTGATGGGCGACCTCACGCGCGACGCGCTGCGCCAGCTCTATCCGGAGAAAAAGCTCGAACAGTTCACCGAGCGCACGCCGGGCAGCGTCGACGAGCTGTACGAACGCGTGCGGCATTACGCGCGGCTCGGCTATGCGGTCAGCGAGGCGGCATTCGAGAGCGGCATTTCGGCCGTGACCGCACCCGTGCGCGATCATTCAGGCTCGATCGTCGCGGCGATCACCGCGACGGTGCCGCGCTCGGAGATCGGCGAGGCCCGCGAGAAGGAGCGGCTCGTCGAAGCCGTGTGCGGGGCGGCGGTCGATCTGTCGCAGCGACTGAACTACCGTCCGCTCGAAAGCGACCCGACGTTCGCGCATGCGCGCCACAAGGTCGCGATGTTCTGACGCCGGCGCGTCGGACGGGCCGCGGCACGCGGCATCGCAAACGAAAAAGAGCGGCCCGCGGGCCGCTCTTTTCATGTCGGGCACCGAATGCCCTGCATCGCTCAGAACGAGTGGTGGATCCCGGTCAGCACGATCACCTGGTTCGCGGTGCTCGACACGCCGGCCGTGAAGAACGCGGCCTGGGCGCCGCCCGAGCCGTGTTCGTAGAGCACGTTCGCATACAGCTGCGTGCGCTTCGACAACGCGTAGATGTCGCCGAGCTCGACCTGCGTCCAGCGGCGGCCGGCCAGCGTCGTGGTCGCCGCACCGCCCGCGATCGTATTGAACGCGCTGCTGCGGTAGTTCACGCCCGCGTCGTAGCTCTGGAACGTATCCGAATAGCCGTTCGACTGCATCTTCGTGCGCGTGTAGAGGCCATGCACGAGGAAGTCGCCGAACTGGTAGGACGCGCCCGCGCCGATGTTCTCGACCTTGTTCGCGAGGTAGCCGTTCGCGGTGTTCTGCCCCTGGAACGACGTAATGCCCGTCTGGCTGATCAGGATCGAGCGGTCGTGCTCGTTCGAGTACACGGCCGACGCCTTGAACGGCCCGTTCGCATAGTTCAGCGCGACACCGACCGACTTGCCGGTCGAGAAGTTGGTCGTGTTGCCGAAGGCCAGCGTGGCCGCGGCCGAGAAGCCCGCGAAGGTCGGCGAACGGTACTTGACCGCGTTGTTGTACGGCACGTTGCCGGTCGCGGCGAGCCCGTCGATGTTGCCGGGGTGGAACGCGTACCAGCTCATCGCGAGGTAGGCCGTGCTGAGCGGATCGAGATAGTCGAACGTCAGTGGCGTCTGGCGGCCGAGCGTCAGCGTGCCGTAGCGCTCCGAGCTGAGGCCGACGTACGCCGCGCGGTTCCAGATCGTGTTCGCGGTCGCGAACTGGCCGTTGTTCGTATAGAAGCCGTTTTCGAGCTGGAAGATCGCCGACAGGCCGCTGCCGAGGTCTTCCTTGCCTTTCAGGCCCCACCGGTCGGGCTGCGTGTTGCCCTGGATCATCGCCCATTTCGCGTGGCCGCCGACGTTGTTCACGTAAGCGACACCCGCATCCAGGCTGCCGTACAGCGTCACGCTGCTCTGTGCCCACGCGCCCGACGCGGCGCCCAATCCGATCACTGCTGCTGCTACCGCATGCTTGACCATTTGATCTCCTGAATCTCCAACCTGATGAAAACGTGCCGTGGCGGCATGCGCGCGGACGGTCGTCCGTCGCGCGGTTGTCCGCTATCCGGCGGGCATTTTTATGTTCCATATAAGGAACAGTGTGCCTCTGATGGAATGGAGTATAGAGGCGTCAAGCGCCGGATCAAAAATAAATTTTTCGGGACGGATGGGTGCCGGATCGATGCCCGGCAGTGGTGCGCGGCGCCTCGATAAACCCGGTAAATCCCCGCCATACAAAGAAAAATTACATTTGATAAGGCGGTCGGGCGCGATCCCCGACCCACCGGTCAGTATTTTCCCTAGGACATGCAGCTTTTTGTTTTACTCGTGGAAAGTCACTCCTATAATCACCATCCATAAACTGCTGTTCCGGGTATGGAACAAACTGAGAGTCGATCAGAAGGAAGGGTGTGAGATGTCTGAACAATGGATTTGCGCCGGTCATGCCGGCGCGCTGTCGGAAGACACGCCGATCGAGTTCAAGCGGACCGACGGCGTGGAAATCGGGATCTACCGCGTCGGCGACGACGTGTATGCGCTCGAAAACGTGTGCCCGCATGCGTACGCGCTGCTGACGCAGGGGTTCGTCGACGAAGGCACCGTCGAATGCCCGCTGCACGAGGCCGTGTTCGACATCAAGACGGGCGAATGCCTGAAGGGTCCGGGCGGACGCGCGCTGAAGCAGTACGCGGTGCGCCTCGCCGGCGAGGAAATCCAGATCAAGGTGGAATGACATGAAAGAAGCGACCGTCAACTTCAATCCCTTCCTGAAGCCGTGGGTGGCGCCGCAGCCGAACAACGTCGCGGGCAAGGGGCAGATCGAGATCCCCGGCCAGGTCGAGAACCAGGTCTGGCAGAACCGCAAGGCCGCGCCGACCCAGTACGAGAACGACCTCGGCGATGCGCTCGAACGCGTGTTCGAAGCCGGCGCAACCGAGCTGGACGACGTCGTCGCGGGCCTGAATCGCATCGGCTTCCGCGCGCCGGACGGCACGGCGTGGAGCGCCGAACGTTTCCGCGCCGAAATGGCCGCGCTCGCGGAATGAGCGCGCCGCGCGCGTGACCGCCGACCCGACGACAACCGCATCCGGAGCACACTGATGACGTCCCCCGTACAACACGCAGTCCAACACGACCCGGTCCGTGACTATCTCGACCGCGGCATCAAGAACTACTGGTATCCCGTTGCACCGAGCTGGCAGGTGTCGAATGCGCCCGTCGGCCTCACGCGCCTGTCCGAGCAGATCGTGCTGTGGCGCGATCACGACGGCAAGGTCCACGCACTGGAAGACCGCTGCCCGCACCGCGGCGCGCGCCTGTCGCTTGGCTGGAACCTCGGCGGCAACATCGCGTGCTGGTATCACGGCGTCGAAATCGACGGCGGCGGCACGGTCAACCGCGTGCCGGCCGTCTCGAACTGTCCGCTCGAAGGCACGAAGTGCGTGAAGTCGTATCCGGTCGAAGAGAAGGCCGGCGCGATCTTCCTGTGGTTCGGCGACGAAGCGCACGGCGAGCCGGCGCCGCTGAACCTGCCCGAGGAACTGGTTGCCGACGAGTACGGGCACTTCCTGTGCGTGTCGAACTGGAAGTGCAATTACCAGTACGCGATCGACAACGTGATGGATCCGATGCACGGCGCGTACCTGCACGCGACGTCGCACTCGATGGCCGAAGGCGACAAGCAGGCCGACATGCGCGTGCGCAAGACGGAAACGGGCCTGATGTTCGAGAAGATCGGCCAGCGCGACGTGAACTTCGACTGGGTCGAACTCGGCGAAACGGGCTGCCTGTGGATGCGCCTCGCGATCCCGTACAAGCAGAAGTTCGGCCCGGGCGGCAACTTCGGGATCATCGGCTTCGCGACGCCGGTCGACGGCGACAACTGCCAGGTCTACTTCTGGCGTACGCGCAAGGTCAGCGGCTGGCAGCGCGACGTATGGCGCTTCATGTACCGCAACCGCCTCGAGGGCCTGCACTGGGACGTGCTCGAGCAGGACCGCTACGTCCTCGAAAGCCTCGCGCCGCACGCGCGCGATCACGAATACCTGTACCAGCACGACGTCGGCATCACGCGCGTGCGCCGGATGTTGCGTCAGCGTGCGCAGGAACACCTGTCGGCACTCGACGCGCACCGCGCGGCTCACGCCGCTTCGGAGCCCGCGAATGGCTGAGCTCGCTCCGGTCGTGTCGCTGCCGGGGCGCCGCGTGCTCGTCACGGGCGGCGCGCGCGGGCTCGGCGCGGCGTTCGTGAAGGCGCTGGTCGCGGCCGGCGCGCAGGTCGCGTTCGGCGACGTGCTCGTCGAAGAGGGCCGCGCGCTGGCCGCAGCGCTCACGCAAGCCGGCCACGCCGCGCACTTCTTCGCGCTCGACCTGGCCGATCCGGCCAGCATCGACGCCTTCGTCGCGCAGGGCGCGGCGGCGCTCGGCGGCATCGACGCACTGATCAACAACGCGGCGATCACGAACTCGGGCGGCAAGCTGTCGACGGAGCTCGACGTGCCGACATGGGACGCCGTGATGAACGTGAACGTGCGCGGCGTGTGGCTCGTCAGCAATGCAGCGCTGCCGCACCTCGCACGGTCGGGCCGCGGCGCGATCGTGAACCTCGCGTCGGACACTGCGTTGTGGGGCGCGCCGAAGCTGCTCGCATACGTCGCGAGCAAGGGCGCGGTGATCGCGATGACGCATGCGCAGGCACGCGAGTTCGGCGCGCACGGCGTGACGGTCAACGCGATCGCGCCGGGGCTCACCGAAGTCGAGGCGACCGCCTACGTACCGGCCGAGCGCCACGCGTTCTACATGCAGGGCCGCGCACTGACACGTGCGCAGGTGCCCGAAGACGTGACGGGCCCCGTGCTGTTCCTGCTGTCCGACGGCGCGCGCTTCGTGACGGGTCAATTGCTGCCGGTGAACGGCGGCTTCGTAATGAATTGATGTTTTCACACTGAATGAAGGAGAGGACGATGGCGGACGCCGATCTCGAACGCAAGTCGTGGGACCAGCCGGAAGGCGCAAGCTTCAACGACTGGATGGAAGGGCGCGTGGCGCGCTACGCGACACGCCGTTACGACTGGGACGCGCTGAAGTTCCAGGCCGACTACGACCCGAAGTACCGCCGTGCGCAGATGCGCTACGTCGGCACGGGCGGCACGGGCGTCGCGAAGGACATCAACACGGTGCCGGCCGGCGGCTTCACGTTCTCGACGATGGTCATCCCGGCCGGCAACATCGGCCCGAGCCACATCCACATGGACGTCGAGGAAATCTTCTTCGTGTTGCGCGGCAAGATGAAAGTCATCTGCGAGCGCGACGGCGAGACGTGGGAAGCGATCCTCGGCGAGCGCGACCTGATCTCGGTGCCGCCGGGCGTGTATCGCACGGAAATCAACATCGGCGAGGAAGATGCGCTGATGTGCGTGATGCTCGGTTCGCCGAAGCCGATCACGCCGACGTATCCGCCCGATTCGCCGCTCGCGAAGATCAAGCGTTGAAACGGAGCGGGTGAAGCAATGAGTGTCATCGACAAACGTGAACGCGACCGCACCGCGGCGTTCGCCGCGCTGCTCGGGCAGTTTCCCGAGCAGCGTTGCGCGGCCGGCGCGGCGGGCACGATCGGCTACCGTGAAGCCGGCGCAGGCGAGGCCGGCGCGCAGCATGCGGGCCGCACGCTGCCCGTCGTGCTGCTGCACGGGATCGGCTCGGGCGCCGCATCGTGGGTCCGCCAGCTCGACACGCTCGGCGCATCGCGGCGCGTGCTCGCATGGGATGCGCCCGGTTACGGCGTGTCGACGCCCGTGCACGGCGCGTCGCCGGCTGCCGCCGATTACGCGGCATCGCTGAACGCGTGGCTCGAGGCACTCGGCATCGAACGCTGCGTGCTGGTCGGTCATTCGCTCGGCGCGATCGTTGCGGGCGGTCTCGCCCGCGTGATGCCCGCGCGGATCGCCGGCCTGCTGCTGGTGTCGCCTGCTGGCGGTTATGGCAGCGCACCGGCCGAAACGCGCGAATCGCGCCGCGACGCGCGGCTCGCGATGCTCGCGGAACTCGGCCCGGCCGGGCTCGCCGAGCAGCGCAGCGGCAACATGGTGTCCGGTTTCGCGAACGAGGAGGCGAAGGCGTGGGTGCGCTGGAACATGGCGCGCATCGTGCCGGCCGGCTACGCGCAGGCCACGCATCTGCTCGCGAACGCAGACCTCGCGACCGATCTCGCCGGCTTCCGCGGCCGCACGGCCGTGGCCGTCGGTGCGAACGACGCGATCACGCCGCCCGCCGCGTGCGAGCGGATCGCCGCGGCCGCGCACGTCGCGCTGCAGGTGATTCCGCAAGCCGGTCATGCCGGCTACGTGGAAGCGCCGGCCGTTTATTCCGCACTGATCGACGGCTTCTGCCGCCAGTGCGACCAACAGCGGGGGCTGGGATGAAAAACCCCCACGCTCACATTCGTTCGCTGCCCCCCAAGGGGGCGGATGTCTCCCTTGGGGCGGCCCGGCGGGAGGCATCATGAGCGAACCGCTGCAACAAAACGAATCCGAAAACGCGAAGGCCGAAGCCAACTATGTGGTGCCGGGCCTCGAACGCGGGCTGCGGATTCTCGCCGAATTCTCGCCGCGCGAGCCCGTGCTCGGCGCGCCCGAACTGTCGAAACGGCTGGGCATTCCGCGCACGACGGTGTTCCGTCTGCTGCAGACGCTCGAATCGCTCGGCTTTCTCGAGCGCGCGGACAAGGATCGCAACTACAAGCTCGGCATCGCCGTGCTGCGGCTCGGCTTCGAATACCTGAGCTCGCTGGAGCTGACCGATCTCGGCTTGCCGGTGATCGAAAGCCTGCGCGATGCGACCGGCTTCACGACGCACATCGTGATCCGCGACGGCCGCGACGTGGTGTTCGTCGCGAAGGCGCAGAGCCAGTCGCCGGTGTTCAGCTCGATTCGCGTGAACGTCGGCACGCGCCTGCCCGCGCATGCGACGACCCACGGCCACGTGCTGATGGGCGACCTGTCGCTGAAGGAACTGCACGCACTGTATCCGGAAGGCGCGCTGAACCGGATGACGAGCGCGACGCCGGAAACGGTCGACGCGTTGCACGACATGATCCGCGAGGATGCGCTGCGCGGCTACGGCGTCAGCAATTCGTCGTTCGAGCGCGGGATCTCGGTGGTGACGGCGCCGGTGCGCAACGAGACGCAGAGGATCGTCGCGTGCATCACGGTGACGGTGCCGCGTCCGGAGATCGACGCGGCGTTGATCGCGGACGGGCTGATCGACAAGGTGCAGCGCGCGGCGGCGGAACTGTCGCGGCGACTCAATTACCGCTCGGATGACGAGCACACGTTTCTGAAGGCTTTAGGACTCCGATGATTCAGATCGATCTGACCGGGCAGGTTGCGGTGGTGACGGGCGGTTCGTCCGGCATCGGCCTCGCGACGGCCGAACGGTTCCTGCAGGCGGGTGCGTCGGTTGCAATCTGCGGCCGCGACAGCGACCGCCTCGAGCGCGCCGAAGCGATGCTGCGTGACAGGTACGACGGTGCGCACTTGCTGGCTACGCGCTGCAACGTGCTCGACGAAGCCGACGTGGCCGCGTTCGCGCAAGCGGTCACAGCACGCTTCGGCCGTGCCGACATGCTGGTCAACAACGCCGGCCAGGGCCGCGTGTCGACCTTCGCCGACACGACCGACGACGCGTGGCGCGAAGAACTCGAGCTGAAGTATTTCAGCATCATCCGCCCGACGCGTGCGTTCCTGCCGCTGCTGCGCGACGCGCAGGCGCCGACGATCACGTGCGTGAACTCGCTGCTCGCACTGCAGCCCGAGCCGCACATGGTCGCGACGTCGTCGGCGCGCGCGGGCGTGCTGAGCCTCGTGAAGTCGCTCGCGACCGAGCTGGCGCCGCTGCGCATCCGCGTGAACTCGATCCTGATCGGCATCGTCGAGTCGGGCCAGTGGCGTCGCCGCTACGAAACGCAGGCGCAGCCCGGCGAAAGCTGGGAAGACTGGACGGGCGCGCTCGCCCGCAAGAAGAACATTCCGCTGAACCGCTTCGGCAAGCCTGACGAGGCCGCCTGGGCACTCTTTTATCTCGCAACGCATCTGTCGTCGTACACGACGGGCAGCCATATCGACGTTTCTGGAGGCTTTGCACGCCATGTCTAAAAAAACCACGGTTGGCGAGCTGATTGCCGCCTTTCTCGAGCAGTGCGGCGTGAAAACCGCATTCGGTGTCATCTCGATCCACAACATGCCGATCCTCGACGCGATCAACTCGCGCGGCAACATCCGGTATGTCGGCGCGCGCGGTGAAGCCGGTGCGTTGAACATGGCCGACGGCCTGGCCCGCGTGTCGGGCGGCCTCGGTGTCGCGTTCACGAGCACGGGCACGGCGGCGGGCAACGCGGCCGGCGCGATGGTCGAGGCACTGACGGCCGGCACCGCGCTGCTGCACGTGACGGGGCAGATCGAAACGCCTTACCTCGACCAGGATCTGGCGTACATCCATGAAGCCCCCGACCAGCTGTCGATGCTCGACTCGATCTCGAAGGCCGCATTCCGCGTGCGCACCGTCGAAACCGTGCTGCCGACGATCCGCGAAGCCGTGCGCATCGCGCAGACGGCGCCGACGGGCCCGGTGTCGGTCGAGATTCCGATCGACATTCAGGCCGCCGAAATCGAATGGCCGGAAGATCTCGCGCCGGCCCATGTCACGGTGCGCGAGCACGACACCGCGCGCGTCGCGAAACTCGCCGACGCGCTGGCGGCGAAACGTCGTCCGCTGCTGTGGCTCGGCGGCGGCGCGCGCCACGCTCGCGAGGAAGTCGAACGCCTCGTGAAGCTCGGCTTCGGCGTCGTGACGAGCGTGCAGGGCCGTGGCGTGCTGCCCGAAGATCATCCGGCGACCCTCGGCGCGTTCAACGTGCACGCGTCCGTCGAAGCGTTCTACAAGACCTGCGATGCGCTCGTCGTCGTCGGCTCGCGCCTGCGCGGCAACGAGACGCTGAAGTACAAGCTCGCGCTGCCGCAGCCGCTGTTCCGCGTCGATGCCGAGGCGCTCGCCGACAACCGCGGCTATCGCAACGAGCTGTTCGTGCACGGCGATTCGAAGCGCGTGCTGGCCGAGCTGGCCGACCGCCTCGAAGGCCGCCTGTCGGTCGATCCGCAATTCGCGGCCGATCTCGCGGCCGCGCGCGAGCAGGCCGTCGCCAGCGTGGCGGAGGGCCTCGGGCCCTACAAGAAGCTGGTCGACACGCTGCAGGGCGCCGTCGGCCGCGACTACAACTGGGTGCGCGACGTGACGATCTCGAACAGCACGTGGGGCAACCGCCTGCTGAAGATCTTCGAGCCGCGCTCGGGCGTGCATGCGCTCGGCGGCGGCATCGGCCAGGGCATCCAGATGGGCATCGGCGCGGCGCTCGCAGGCGCGGCGGCGAAGACGGTCTGCCTGGTCGGCGACGGCGGCCTGATGGTCAACGTCGGCGAACTCGTCACGGCCGTGCAGGAAAACGCGAACGTGATGATCGTGCTGATGAACGACCAGTGCTACGGCGTGATCCGCAACATCCAGGACGCGCACTACGGCGGCCGCCGCTGCTTCGTGCAGCTGCACCAGCCCGATTTCGCGCAGTTCTGCGCGAGCTTCGGCCTCACGCACTACCGGATCACGTCGCTCGACGACGCCGAAGCGATCGTGCGCGAAGGGATGGCGAAGGAAGGGCCGGTGATGGTCGAGGTCGACATGCTGTCGGTCGGCTCGTTCGCGTCGAACTTCGCCGGCCCGCCGGTGAAGAAGGAAGCGCCGACGGAGCGCCAGTATGCGTAACGCCCACGCACCCGTCGACGTCGCGATGATCGGCTTCGGTGCGATCGGCGCGGCCGTGTACCGCGCAGTCGAGCACGATGCGTCGCTGCGCGTCGCGCACGTGATCGTGCCGGAACACCAGCGCGCGGCGGTGCAGGGCGTGCTCGGCGGCGCGGTGGAGGTCGTGTCGTCGGTCGACGCACTGGCCCGCCGCCCCGAGTTCGCGCTCGAATGCGCGGGCCACAGCGCGCTCGTCGATCACGTCGTGCCGCTGCTGAAGGCCGGCACCGACTGCGCAGTCGCATCGATCGGCGCACTGTCCGATCTCGCGCTGCTCGACGTGCTGTCGCAGGCGGCCGACGAAGGCGGCGCGACGGTCACGCTGCTGTCCGGCGCGATCGGCGGCATCGATGCGCTGGCGTCCGCGAAGCAGGGCGGCCTCGACGAAGTGCTGTACGTCGGCCGCAAGCCGCCGCTCGGCTGGCTCGGTACGCCCGCCGAGGCATTGTGCGACCTGCGCGCGATGACCGAGGAAATGGTGATCTTCGAGGGCACCGCGCGCGATGCCGCGCGGCTGTATCCGAAGAACGCGAACGTCGCGGCCACCGTCGCGCTCGCGGGCCTCGGCCTCGACGCGACCCACGTGCGCCTGATCGCCGATCCGGCGGTCGAGCGCAACGTGCACCGCATCACCGCGCGCGGCGCATTCGGCGAGATGTCGCTGGAAATGAGCGGCAAGCCGCTGCCCGACAACCCGAAGACGTCCGCGCTGACGGCGTACTGCGCGATCCGCGCGCTGCGCAACCGCGCGGCCCGCTGCGTGATCTGACCGGGCCTTGGACCGTCCGCCCGCGCCACGGCGAGGGCGGATGTGCAGAGACAGATTTGTGGGACTTGTGACATGACTCCTTTCGATACGAGCCTCGTACCCGACGGCACCATCCTGATCGGCGGCGAGTGGCGGCGCGGCCGTGGCGCGCCCTACGCGAGCATTTATCCGGCCGACCAGTCGCTGAACATGGAAGTGTCGACCGCGAATGCGGAAGACGCGGCCGAAGCCGTCGAGGCCGCCGACGCCGCGTGGCGCCGCGCCGACTGGGCCGGGCTGAAGCCGCACCAGCGCGCGCAGGTGCTGTACCGCATCGCCGACCTGATCATGCAGCGCCACGAGGCGCTCGCGAACCTGCAGCGTCGCGACAACGGCAAGCCGATCGGCGAGACCCGCGTGCTGGTGGCCAGCGCCGCGAACACGTTCCGCTATTTCGCGGCGTGCCTCGAAACGCTCGACGAAGAACTGACGCCGTCGCGTGGCGATTACCTGACGATGAGCGTGTACGAGCCGATCGGCGTGATCGCGGCGATCACGCCGTGGAATTCGCCGATCGCGTCCGATGCGCAGAAGCTTGCGCCGGCGCTCGCGGGCGGCAATGCGGTGGTGCTCAAGCCGGCCGAAGTCACGCCGCTCGTGTCGCTCGCGCTGGCACGCATCTGCGAGGAAGCCGGCGTGCCGAAGGGCGTGCTGAGCGTGCTGCCGGGCAAGGGCTCGGTGATCGGCGACGTGCTCGTGCGTCATCCGCTGGTGAAGAAGGTGTCGTTTACCGGCGGCACCGAAGTGGGCCGCGGCATCGCGCGCATCGCGGCCGAGAAGCTGATGCCCGTGTCGCTCGAACTCGGCGGCAAGTCGCCGACGATCGTGTGCGACGACGCCGATCTCGATCACGCGGTCAACGGTGTGCTGTACGGCATCTTCAGCTCGTCCGGCGAGGCGTGCATTGCGGGTTCGCGGCTGTTCGTGCAGCGCGCGGTGTACGACGAATTCATGAAACGCCTGGTGGCCGGCGCCCGCAAGCTGCGCGTGGGCGACCCGACGCGGCCCGACACGCAGATGGGGCCGCTGATCACCGCGAAGCATCGCGAATCGGTCGAGCGCTACGTCGCACTGGGCCTCGAGGAAGGCGGCCGCCTGCTGTGCGGCGGCGAGCGGCCGTCGGGTGACGGGCGCGAGCACGGCTTCTTCTATCAGCCGACGATTCTCGAAGGCCTGCCGAACACCGCGCGCATTTGCCAGGAAGAAATCTTCGGGCCCGTGCTCGTCGCGATGCCGTTCGACGACGAAGCGTCGCTGATCGCGCAGGCAAACGACAGCGTGTTCGGCCTCGCGGCCGGCATCTGGACGCGCGATTACAAGCGCGCCTGGCGCATCGCGCGCGCGCTCGAAACGGGCACCGTGTGGATCAACACGTACAAGCTGTTTTCGATTTCCACGCCGTTCTCGGGCTGGAAGGAGAGCGGGATGGGGCGCGAGAAGGGCCGTCTCGGCATTCGCGAGTACATGCAGCAGAAGAGCCTCTACTGGGGCTTGAACGACGCGCCGCTGCCGTGGGCGAACTGAGCGAAGGGGAATGACGCAATGAGCATTTTGGGAATCGAGCAGATCACGTACGGCGTCGACGACCTCGCGACCTGCCGGCGCTTTTTCGCCGACTGGGGGATGAAGGAAGTTGCGCACGACGACACGCGCGCGCGTTTCGAGACGCTGAACGGCTGCACCGTGCTGGCCGTCAAGGCCGACGATCCGGCGCTGCCGCCGGCATTCGAAGCCGGCCCGACGCTGCGGGAAGTCACGTGGGGCGTGCCGACGCAGGCCGAACTCGATGCGCTGCGCACGAAGCTCGCCGGTCAGCCCGGCTATTACGCACAGGACGATGCGGTCGGCTGCATCGACCCGAACGGGATGGCGATCCGCGTCGAAGTCACGCGCAAGCGCGAACTCGACATCACGGGCTCGCCGTCGAACGTGTGGGGCAAGACGCTGCGCGTCGACCAGCCGAGCCCGATCTATGCGCGTGCGGAGCCGGTCGAGGTCGGGCATGTCGTGTTCTTCACGAACTGCCTCGACGCGCAGGAAAAGTTCTATCACGAGTTGCTGGGCTTCGAGACGTCCGATCGCTACCCGGGCCGCGGTGCATTCATGCGCTGCGCGCCGCACGGCGGCCATCACGACCTGTTCCTGCTTGCATTGCCGAACGGCAAACGCGGCCTGAACCACGTCGCGTTCACCGTGCGCGACATCCACGAAGTGTTCGGCGGCGGCATGCACATCGACCGCTGCGGCTGGGAAACGCAACTCGGCCCGGGCCGCCATCCGGTGTCGTCCGCGTACTTCTGGTACTTCCAGAATCCGGCCGGCGGCCTGATCGAGTACTACGCGGACGAAGACATGCTGACGCCCGAGTGGCAGCCGCGCGAATTCGAGCCGGGCCCGACCGTGTTCGCCGAATGGGCAGTCGACGGCGGCCTCGACGGCAACACGCGCCGGCAGAAGGACGCGAAGGCGCCGGAAGGCAAGTTCATGACGGAGCGCAAATCATGACCGAAGCGAATACGCCCGCGCAGCCTGCGCCGGGTACGGTCGTCGTGATCGGCGGCGGCCAGGCGGCCGGCTGGGTACTGAAGACGCTGCGCGCGGAAGGTTACGCGGGCCGTCTCGTGATGATCGCCGACGAGGCGCATCTGCCGTACGAGCGTCCGCCGCTGTCGAAGGCCGTACTGGCCGGCGACGCCGACATCGAAACCGTGCGCGTCGTGCGTCCCGACGAATTCGACGCGCTGAACGTCGAAGCATGGCAGCCGGAGCGTGCGGCCTCGATCGACCGCGCACGCCGCGTGGTGACGACCGCGAGCGGCCGCGAGATCGAATACGACCGGCTCGTGATCGCGACCGGCGGCACGTCGCGCCGCTTGCCCGATGCGATCGTCAATACACCGAACCTGCATTACCTGCGCACGCTCGACGAAGCGGCCGCGCTCGGCGAGCAGCTGCGCGCGAGCCGGCGCGTGCTCGTGATCGGCGGCGGCTGGATCGGCCTCGAAGTCGCGGCGACCGCGCGCAAGCTCGGCGTCGACGCCGTCGTGGTCGAAGGCGCGCCGCGGCTGTGCGGCCGCTCGGTGCCGCAGATCGTGTCGGATTTCCTGCTCGACCTGCATCGTTCGAACGGTGTCGACGTGCGGACCGGCGCCGCGCTCGCGTCGCTCGATGCGCAGCCTGACGACGCATCGAAGGTGCGTGCGACGCTGGCCGACGGCACGACGATCGACGCCGATTTCGCGGTGGCCGGCATCGGCCTCGCACTGAACGCGTCGCTCGCGAGCGACGCGGGGCTGGCGGTCGACGACGGGATCGTCGTCGACGAATACGGCGCGACCAGCGACCCGGCGATCTTCGCGTGTGGCGACGTCGCGAACCACCACAACGGCTGGCTGAAGCGGCGCGTGCGGCTCGAATCGTGGGCCAACGCGCAGAACCAGGCGATCGCGGCGGCGAAGGCCGTGCTCGGCGTGCGCGCACCGTACGCGGAGATTCCGTGGTTCTGGTCCGATCAGTACGACGTGAACCTGCAGATCCTCGGTGATCTGCCGGCCGATGCGCAGCTCGTCGTGCGCGGCGATCTCGCCGCGCGCCGTGCGACGCTGTTTTTTGTGGGCGACGGGCACGTGAGAGGTGTCATCGCCGTGAACAACGCACGCGAGCTGAAGCTCGCGCGCAAGTGGATGAACCAGGGCCGGGCAGTGGATACGGAAGCCCTGGCAGACACGACCAAAGCGCTTGCCTGACGGCCAATACGGCAAAAAGATCCAGGAGACACCCCGCATGAGCACTTTCGACAACGTCGTGGCCGGTCGCGCCACGATGGAAGCTGCCGCCTCCACGCCCGGCGCGATCATCGCGCGGCTCGAGCGGCTTCCGGCCAACTCGATGCAGATCCGTGCGCGCGTGCTGATCGGCACCGCGACGTTCTTCGACGGCTTCGACGTGATCACGATCGCGGCGACGCTGCCGTTGCTGATCCACAAATGGGGGCTGTCGCCGACGCAGATCGGCATGCTGATCGCGTCCGGCGCGATCGGCCAGCTGATCGGCGCCTTCCTGTTTCCCGCGCTCGCGGAGAAGCACGGCCGCGTGAAGGCGATCGCGTGGAGCTCGGCCGTGATCGGCATCACGAGCATCGCGTGCGGCTTCGCGCCGACCTTCGAAGTGTTCGTGCTGCTGCGGATCCTGCAGGGGCTCGGGCTCGGCGGCGAGCTGCCGGTCGCCGCGACGTACATCAACGAGATCACGCGTGCACATGGCCGCGGCCGTTTCGTGCTGCTGTACGAGATCGTGTTCCCGATCGGCCTGCTCGTGTCGATGGCGCTTGGCGCGTGGCTCGTGCCGCGCTTCGGCTGGGAGATCATGTACTTCGTCGGCGGGCTGCCGCTGATCCTGTCGCTCGTGCTCACGCGCCTCGTGCCGGAATCGCCGCGCTGGCTCGCGTCGCGCGGGCGGCTCCCGGAAGCCGGGCGTGCGGTCGGCGTGTTCGAAGCGTCGGTGCGCGGCGAGCTGCCGCCCGTCACGCAGGCGGCCGCGTTCGACGAGATGGTGCGCCAGCATCCGAAGCGCAAGATGAGCGACCTGTTCAGCGCCGCGTATCGCAAGCGCACGCTCGCGGTGGCGACGCTGTGGGCGACCTGCGGGTTCATCCAGTACGGGCTGTCGACGTGGCTGCCGACGATCTACAAGAACTTCTATCACGCGCCGCTGCAGCTCGCGCTGAACCTCGCGGTGATCGGCTCGGTGATGGGCGTGCTCGGGTCGCTGGCCTCTGCATTGCTGGTCGACAAGCTCGGCCGCAAGCCGGTGATCGTGTGGTCGTTCGTGCTGTGCGCGCTGTCGCTGGCGTTCGCGGGCATCTATCACGCGTCGTCGGTGTACGTCGTCGCGATCTTCTGTTCGCTGTCGCTCGGGTTGATGGCGTCAGGGTTCATCACCGCGTACGTCTACACGCCGGAGCAGTATCCGACGAGCATCCGCGCGTCGGGCTGCGGGCTCGGCAGCGCGTGGCTGAAGATCGCGTCGTTCGTCGCGCCGATGGTCGTGCCGCACGCGATCATCGGCGGAAACCTCGCGCCGGCGTTCTACCTGATCGGCATCGTGCCGCTGATCGCGGCGGTGACCGTGCACTTCGTCGGGATCGAGACGAAGGGGAAGGTGCTGGAGGCGCTGGAGGCGTAAGCACATTCCGCAACGCCGGATGAAGCGAAGGGAAAGGCCCGGGCGATGTTCCCCGGGCTTTTTCGTTTTGGGGCGATCCGTCGCCGCGAACGGGCGCGATTGTTGACGGTCGGCTTGCGTGTTCTAATTCACGATCCCGATTTCGTCAGACCATTGCCATGCCCCTGTTCGAACCCGTCACGCTGCATACCTCCCGCCTCGTCCTGCGGCCGCTTCGCGAAACCGATGCGCAGGCGTTCTTCGAAATCTGGTCGGACGCGCAGGCAATGCGCTATTTCTCGTTCTCGCCGATGACGCAGATCGAACAGGCCGCGGCGCGCGTCGCGCGCAACCTGACGACGTCCGCGAGCGGGCAGGACCTGATCTGCGTGCTCGAACTGCGGGAAACCGGCGAAGCGCTCGGCGAATGCGTGCTGTTCCATGCGAACGAACAATGCCGGCGTGCCGAGATCGGCTTCAGCCTGCGGCGCAAGTTTTGGCGCGGCGGCTACATGCGCGAAGCGGCGACGGCCGTGATCGGCCACGCGTTCGGCACACTGAAGCTGAACCGGATCGAGGCCGACATCGATCCGCGCAACGTCGCGTCGGCGCAGCTGCTCGAACGGCTGGGCTTCGTCAGGGAAGGGCTGCTGCGCGAACGCTGGATCGTGGGCGGCGAAGTGTCGGACAGCGCGCTGTACGGGCTGCTGGCGAGCGATCGCCGCTGACGTTGCGCCTCAGCCGGATGACTTCGCGGCGGGAACGATCGCGAATGCATCCACTTCGACCAGCACATCCGTGCGGAACAACGACGCCACGCCTACGAGCGCGCTCGCGGGCGGGCATGCGGTATTGACCCAGCGGTCGCGCACCTCGCGAATCTGCGGCAACAGGCTCGAGTCGAAATCGCGGACATAGATCGTCAGCCGCGCGACGGACTCGAAGCCGACGCCCGCGGCACGAAGCGTAGCGGCGATGTTCCGGAACACCTGATCGAGCTGCGTCGCATGATCGGCGCCGACGACGGCGCCTTCGGCATCGAACGGGACATGTCCGGACAGATACAGCGGCTGACCGCCTTCGACGAGTATCGCCTGCGAAATGCCGGGAATCGTGGCGCCGGGGGGATTGATTGCACGCAGCATCGGAGCATCCTCTCAGGTTGATGCAGTGGTTCGGGGCGGCCGGATCGGGCTCGCCAGGTTCGACTCAACGGACGGCCGGCGGCCGTGCATGTCGCTCACAGCTTCGCGAGCCAGCCCTCGACCCGCTCCTTCCCGCGCAGCGTCGCGACCCATCGATCGGGCAATGCCGGTTCGCCATACAGCGCACCGGCGAGGCTGCCGGCGATGGCCGCGGTCGTATCGGTGTCGTTGCCGAGCGCGATCGCGTGCTTCACGCAGTCCTCGTAGCTGCCTGTCGACAGCAGGCAATGGATCGACGACCAGAAGCTGTCGACCACGTAGCCCGATCCTTGCGGTGCGTCGAAGCGGCCGTCGAGCACGATCTTCAGCTCGATTTCGTCGGCCGTGCCTTCGTAGCGCATCAGCAGTTCGTTTTCGGCTGCGCGCACCGCATCGGGCGCGGGTTGACCTTCGACGATTCCCATTGCAGTGAGGCTGTAGAGCGCACAGCCAAGCTGCGAGCGCACGTGGCCGTGCGTGACGACACTCTGCCTGCACGCGAGCCGGATCGCTTCATCGCGCGATGCGGCGACCATCACGACGGGAAAGCAGCGCATCAGCGAACCGTTGCCGTTGTCGCGCTCGTCGGCCGGCCCGGCGGCTGAAGGCGCCGCGCCGGCCGCCAGCGCATGGAACGCGCGCTGCGTCTGCAGGCCGACATCGAACACGCGGCCGTCCGGCGTGAATGCGCCGCGATGGAACCAGTCCTGCAGGTTGCCGGCGAACGTGTCGAGATTCAGGTCGCGGTCGTGCCCTAACGCGTCGAGCAGCGCGAGCGCCTGTGCGCCGTCGTCGCTCCAGGTGCCGGGCGGCACGCCGTCGTGCGCGCGTGCGAAGCCGGGCGGCGGCGTCATGTCGATCGCAGCGGGCGGCGGGATCGACGCGGCGTCGTGGAATTCGTACGGCACGCCCAGCGCGTCGCCGATCAGCAGGCCAAACAGGCCGCCGCGCAGGCGGGCGCTTCGGTTCGGAGTCGAGGTCATCGGAGGAGGTCGGGTAGGCGGCTTGCGTCGCGGAATACCGTGCAGACTAGACCAATCGCCCGCGCATGCCTAGCCGATACGCTGCGGCCGGTGCGAACGAATGCCGCATGGCCCGTGTGTGCCGCTGAACTAGAGTCGAACGGTAGCGGATGAAACGACACCGGGAAGACGACACATCATGGCCAAGAAATTTCCGCTGCATCCCGTGCATCCGGAGCGGATCTGCTGGGGATGCGACAACTACTGCCCGACACACGCGATGCGCTGCGGCAACGGCTCCAGCCGCACGCAGCACCCAAGCGAACTGCTCGGCGACGACTGGTACCGATATGGCGACTGGGGCATCGAATGCGCGGATGCCGGCAACGACAGCAAACACGAACACACGACCGAAACCGGCGAGCGGCCGTAGCGACAAGTTGCCTCACCCGCACACGTTCCGTTTCTTGATCTGCATCACGGCCACGAAAAGCGCGCCGAAACATCATGAACAAAGATGCACACGAAAAGCATCTTGAAGCGGGCGGGATGCCCGGCGGCCAGGAACCTGCGTTCCGCCGCCGTCGCGCCGACCCGCGTCCCCATGATCGAGAAAGGAGAGCAGCGTGTATTGCTATCAATGCGAACAGACCGACCGGACCGGCGCGCGGCCCGGCTGCGCATCGGCGAAAGGCAACTGCGGCAAGGATGCGACAACGGCCGACCTGCAGGACCTGCTGGTCCACGCAGTGAAGGGCATCGCGCAATACGGCGCGATCGCGCGTGCGGCGGGCGCGTCCGATCGCGACGCGGACCGGTTCGTGCTGTACGCGATGTTCACGACGCTGACCAACGTGAATTTCCACGCGGCGCGCTTTGTCACGCTGCTGCGTGAAGCGGCGCAGACGCGCGACCGCGTGAAGACCGCATGCGAAGCGCATGCGCGGGCGGCGGGAGCGATCGTGCCTGCCCCGCAGGGGCCGGCGACGTGGCAGCCGGCGGCCGATCTGACCGGCTTGCTGGAGCAGGCCGCCTCCGTCGGCGTGGACAACGGGCTCGACACCGTCGGCGCGGACATCGTCGGCCTGCGTGCGCTGGTGCTGTACGGGCTGAAGGGTGTGTGTGCGTATGCGCATCATGCGCGTGTGCTCGGCTACGAGCGCGACGACATCTACGAAGGCGTCGAGGCGGCGCTCGCGTTTCTCGCGAGCGACCCCGACGACGTGAATGCGCTGCTCGCGCAGGCGCTCGAACTCGGCCGGCTGAACCTGACGGTGATGGAACTGCTCGACAGCGCGAACACCGGCCGCTTCGGCGCGCAGCAACCGACGGCCGTGCGCGTGTCGCCGGTCGCGGGCAAGGCGATCCTCGTGTCGGGCCATGATCTCGGCGACTTGCATGCGCTGCTCGAACAGACGGCCGGCACGGGCATCCACGTGTACACGCACGGCGAAATGCTGCCGGCGCACGCGTACCCGATGCTCAAGGCCTTTCCGCATCTCGTCGGCAACTACGGCGGCGCGTGGCAGGACCAGCAGAGCGATTTCGCGCATTTCCCCGGTCCGATCCTGATGACGTCCAACTGCATCATCGAGCCGATGCCGCAATACCGGCAGCGCATCTTCACGACGGGGCCGGTCGGCTGGCCGGGCGTGCGCCATCTCGAGCATCACGATTTCTCGATGCTGATCCGCGCGGCGCAGGCGCTGCCCGGTTTCCCGGCCACGGCGCCGGAGGAATCGATCACGGTCGGGTTCGGCCGGCATGCGGTGCTCGGCGTCGCGGACCAGGTCGTCGAGGCGGTCAAGGCCGGACAGATCCGCCATTTCTTCCTGATCGGCGGCTGCGACGGCGCGGCGCCGGGCCGCAACTACTACACCGAGTTCGCGGAGCAGGCGCCCGGCGATACGGTCGTGATGACGCTCGGCTGCAACAAGTACCGGTTCAACCGGCATGCGTTCGGTGACATCGGCGGCATTCCGCGCCTGCTCGACGTCGGGCAGTGCAACGACAGCTATTCGGCGATCCGGATCGCCACGGCGCTCGCCGACGCGTTCGAATGCGGCGTGAACGACCTGCCGTTGTCCCTCGTGATCTCATGGTTCGAGCAGAAAGCGGCGGCCGTGCTGTTGACGCTGCTCGCGCTCGGCCTGCGCAATATCCGCCTCGGGCCGACGCTGCCGGCATTCATCACGCCGGGCGTGCTCGCGGTGCTGGTCGAACAGTTCGGCATCCAGCCGATCGGCGACGCCGGGTCCGACCTGGCCGCGTCGCTGGCGCGCAACGCCGCTTGAGCGGGATCGTTCGATGACCTACCGGATCGAGATCACGACACACGACGGCGAGCGGTTCGGCTTCGGGTGCGATGCCGGACAGGATCTGCTGTCGGCGGCGGCCGACGCCGACATCACGCTGCCGTCGCAATGCCGGCGCGGCAGTTGCGGCGCGTGCCAGGCGACCGTCGTCGACGGCGCGTACGAGATGCAGCCCGACACCGCGGGCGTGCTGCCGGCCGGGCAGCGCGGCGCGGTCCTGCTGTGCCGGACCACGCCGCGTGGCGATCTGCGCATCGCCGCACCGTACGACCGGACCAAGGTGCTGCTGCATCCGGTGCCCGTGCGTGCCGCGCGGATCGCGGCGCTCGAGACGATCGCGGCCGACACGATGCGCGTCGAGTTGCAGGTCGAACCCGACGACGCATCCGGTGCGGCCGTGGAGTTCGAGCCCGGCCAGTTCGCGGAGCTGGAGGTGCCGGGCAGCGGCCTGCGTCGCCCGTATTCGCTGGCGAACACGAGCAACTGGGACGGGCGCCTCGAATTCCTGGTCCGGCTGCGGCCGGGCGGGTGGTTTTCGACCTACCTGCGCGAGCGTGCACGGCCGGGCGATCCGCTGACCGTGCGCGTGCCGATGGGCGGCTTCGGGCTGTTCGCGGACAGCCTGCGGCCGCGCTGGTTCGTCGCGGGCGGCACGGGGTTCGCGCCGATCCTGTCGATGCTGCGGCGCATGGCCGACTATCAGGAGATGGCGGACGCGCGGTTGTTCTTCGGCGTCAATCAGGAAAGCGAACTGTTCATGCTCGACGAACTGGCGCGATTGCAGTCCGAGCTGCCGCAGTTGCGCGTCGATCTGTGTGTATGGCGGCCGGATGGGGAGTGGGCCGGGTATCGCGGTACGCCGGTCGATGCGTTGCGCGCGGCGCTTGCGCGGGCGGGGGCGCCGCCGGATATCTACGTATGCGGGCCGCCGCCGCTCGTGCAGGGCGCGCGCGAGGCGGCGACGGCAGCGGGGGTGCCGGATGCGCAGTTCGCGAGCGAGCGCTTTACCGTGTGAGGTCGATGCGCGGCCGTTTCAGAGTTGGATGACTTGCCGGATTCACGGGGCGAACGTACGCTTTGCCGATACCACGGTCCACCACGGGTTCTCGACCATGCAAGCCCATCCCCTGCGTCTTTCCCCCGGCGACGACCTGCGCGGCGCCATCGAGGCGGCATTGCGCCGGCACGGCGCGCACGCCGCCTTCGTGATCCAGGGCATCGGCAGCCTGAGCGTCGCGCAGTTGCGCTTCGCCGGCGTCGACCAGCCGGCCGAGCTGCGCGGCGACCTCGAAATCCTGACGCTGGCCGGCTCGGTGTCGCCGGACGGCGCACACCTGCACATGGCCGTCTCGGATGCGGACGGCCGCGTAACGGGCGGCCATGTGGCGAGCGGCTGCGTGGTACGCACGACGGCCGAGATCCTGCTCGCGCTGCTGCCTGCGCATCGTTTCTCGCGCGAACCCGACGCGGGCACCGGCTTCAACGAACTGGTGATCCGGCGCGAACCAGGCGGCGACGCCGCATAAAAAAATGGCGCCGCGGCCATTCGGCCTGCGGCGCCATTGCGCGGTGCTGCGACGTCGACCACCCGCCGCAGCCCGACTGCGTGATTACATCTGCACGGTGTCGGCCACTTCCTTGAAGTCTTCGATCTGGTCGAAGTTCATGTACTTGTAGATCTGGTCGCCGTTCGCGCTGAGCACGCCCATGTCGGCCATGTACTCTTCCTTGGTCGGGATCTTGCCCAGACGCGAGCAGATGGCCGCCAGCTCCGCCGAGCCGAGGTACACGTTCGTGTTCTTGCCGAGGCGGTTCGGGAAGTTGCGGGTCGACGTCGACATGACCGTCGCGCCTTCGCGCACCTGAGCCTGGTTACCCATGCACAGCGAGCAGCCCGGCATTTCGGTACGCGCACCGGCCGTGCCGAACACGCCGTAGTGGCCTTCTTCCGTCAGCTGCTTCTGGTCCATCTTGGTCGGCGGCGCGACCCACAGCTTGACCGGGATGTCGCGCTTGCCTTCCAGCAGCTTCGACGCGGCGCGGAAGTGACCGATGTTGGTCATGCACGAACCGATGAACACTTCGTCGATCTTCGCGCCTGCGACGTCGGACAGCGTCTTCACGTCGTCCGGGTCGTTCGGGCAGGCGACGATCGGCTCGTGGATGTCGGCGAGGTCGATCTCGATGACGGCCGCGTACTCGGCGTCGGCATCCGGCGACAGCAGTTGCGGGTCGGCCAGCCACTGTTCCATCGCCGCGATACGGCGCTGCAGGCTGCGCGGATCCTGGTAGCCCTGCGCGATCATCCACTTCAGCAGCGTGATGTTGCTGTTCAGGTACTCGATGATCGGTTCCTTGTTCAGGTGCACCGAGCAACCGGCAGCCGAACGTTCGGCGGATGCATCCGACAGCTCGAACGCTTGCTCGACCTTCAGGTCGGGCAGGCCTTCGATTTCGAGAATGCGGCCCGAGAAGATGTTCTTCTTGCCTTGCTTGGCGACCGTCAGCATGCCTTGCTTGATCGCGTACAGCGGAATCGCGTTGACGAGGTCACGCAGCGTGACGCCCGGCTGCATCTTGCCCTTGAAGCGGACCAGCACCGATTCCGGCATGTCCAGCGGCATCGTGCCGGTGGCGGCCGCGAACGCGACCAGGCCGGAACCTGCCGGGAAGCTGATGCCGATCGGGAAGCGCGTGTGCGAATCGCCGCCGGTGCCGACGGTGTCGGGCAGCAGCATGCGGTTCAGCCAGGAGTGGATCACGCCGTCGCCCGGGCGCAGCGCGATGCCGCCGCGCGTGCTGATGAAGTTCGGCAGCGTCTGGTGCGTCTTCACGTCGACCGGCTTCGGATACGCGGCGGTGTGGCAGAACGACTGCATCACGAGGTCGGCCGAGAAGCCGAGGCACGCGAGGTCCTTCAGTTCGTCGCGGGTCATCGGGCCCGTGGTGTCCTGCGAGCCGACCGAGGTCATCTTCGGTTCGCAGTACGTGCCCGGGCGCACGCCCTGGCCTTCCGGCAGACCGCATGCGCGGCCGACCATCTTCTGCGCGAGCGAGAAGCCCTTGCCGCTGTCGGCCGGCTGGTGCGGCAGGCGGAACAGCGTCGACGGCGCGAGGCCGAGCGCTTCACGCGCCTTCGCGGTCAGGCCGCGGCCGATGATCAGCGGAATGCGGCCGCCGGCGCGCACTTCGTCGAACAGCACGTCGGACTTGACCTGGAATTCGGCGATCACGTTGCCGTCCTTCAGCGCCTTGCCATCGTACGGGCGCAGTTCGACCACGTCGCCCATTTCCATCTGCGACACGTCGAGTTCGATCGGCAGCGCGCCGGCATCTTCCATCGTGTTGTAGAAGATCGGGGCGATCTTGCTGCCGAGGCACACGCCGCCGAAACGCTTGTTCGGGACGAACGGGATGTCTTCGCCGGTGAACCACAGCACCGAGTTGGTGGCCGACTTGCGCGAGGAGCCGGTGCCGACCACGTCGCCCACGTACGCGACCAGGTGGCCCTTTTCCTTCAGCGATTCGATGAACTTGACCGGGCCGCGCTTGCCGTCTTCTTCCGGCGTGATGCCCGGGCGCGCGTTCTTCAGCATCGCCAGCGCGTGCATCGGGATGTCCGGGCGGGTGGTGGCGTCCGGGGCCGGCGACAGATCGTCGGTGTTGGTTTCGCCCGTCACCTTGAACACGGTGATGGTCAGGCTTTGCGGCACTTCCGGACGGCTCGTGAACCATTCGGCATCGGCCCAGCTCTGCAGCACGGCCTTCGCGTGCGCGTTGCCCTTGTCGGCGAGTTCCTTCACGTCATGGAACTGGTCGAACATCAGCAGCGTTTTCTTCAGTGCGTCGGCAGCGACTGCCGCGACTGCGTCGTCGGACAGCAGCTCGATCAGCGGCTGGATGTTGTAGCCGCCCAGCATCGTGCCGAGCAGTTCGGTGGCGCGCGCGCGCGAAATCAGCGGGCAGGCGGTCTCGCCCTTGGCCACGGCGGCCAGGAAGCCGGCCTTCACGCGGGCGGCTTCGTCGACGCCGGCAGGCACGCGATGGGTGATCAGGTCGACGAGCGTCTGCTCTTCGCCGGCCGGCGGGTTCGTCAGCAATTCGACCAGTTCGGCGGTCTGCTGAGCCGTCAGCGGCAGGGGAGGAATACCGAGCGCGGCGCGGGCGGCCACGTGAGCACGAAAGTTTTCAAGCATGGGGAGACCTGCTGATATTGCGTTTGAGGGGAAGGCCTTGCCGGCACTCCGGGGCTATTCCAGGCACTGCTTTGAGCGGGATTCTAATCTCAATGGTCTGGAACGTCAAATGTCTTATGTCTTATATAAGAGTTGATGCGCGTGGGGCCGGGAATCGTGGCGGCATCGCGCAGCCGGCCTTGTCTGGCGTGGCCCGGTGGGTGGCTTGCGGGGGCCGGATCCGGTGACAGGCACCGCACATTTCTGCACAAGCCCGCAGGAAACGGTACACACGAGGCGCGCTCGCACGTCTAGGCTTCCTGTCACCCGGCTTGCGATCAGGTTTCAACAGCACGGGGCGGAAACGGGTGCGTGCCCGTCGATTCGTCCCGGGCGGTCGCGATCCCTCTTACTCCGACGGTCAAGAACATGCGTTCCAGAGATTCGATAGTCCTGATGCTGTTGCTCGTCGCGTCGTCGGTCATGCATGCGGCGGCGACCGGCGACGCATCGCGTGGCGCGGCCAGCCGGCCCGTTGCACTGGTCTATCGCGGCCCTGCGGCGTGCGACGGCTGCCCCGAGGCCATTGCCGCGCGCTTGCAGGAATCGGACTACCGGTTCCGGGTGATCTACGTCGGGCCGGCGGAACGGCTCAAGATCACGCCTGCGGCGCTGGCCGGTGCCGCGTTGTACGTGCAACCCGGCGGCGGGCAGGATATCCCCGGCGCGGCCACCAGCATCGGGCGCAATTCAATCAAGGCCGTGCGGCAGTACGTGGCGAACGGCGGGCGATACCTGGGGCTCTGCATGGGCGCGTACCTGGCGGGCGAACAGGGTTTCCGGCTGGTCGCCGGCGACATCGACTCCGAGGTCGACCGGCCGGGCTCGACGCTTCACGGTATCGCCGACACGGTGACGCCGGTCGTATGGCGCGGAAAGAAGCGCTGGATCTATTACCAGGACGGCGCGATGCTCCCGGCCGTGCCGGCCGGCTCCGGCGGCGTCGTGCTGGCGACCTATCCGAACAACGACATCGCGGCCGCGACCTACCGTTACGGCAAAGGGCGCGTCGGGCTCGCCGGTCCGCATCCCGAGGCCGATGAAAGCTGGTATCGCCAGAACCGCCTCAAGAACCCGGACGGCGTGTTGCCGGACATGGCCTACGACCTGATCGACGCGACGATGAAGCCATAGCGGTGCGCGGCTTACTTCCGTTTGGCCCGATACGCGTCGAGATTCTTTCGGGCCTGCGCCCGGATCGCGCGCTGCATGAACGGCGTCCAGCCGAGCAGCGCGCCTTTCAGCCCGAGCGCCTGACGCGCCCAGCGCCATAGGTCGAAACGGTCGCGATGCTCGACGATGCGTCCGTCGCGAAACCGGAACCGCGCGTCGATCCGGTTGACCACCATCCGGCCGGTCGCGGTGAACCGGTAGTGCGCGATCCACTCCGCGCGCCCGGTGTGTTCGTCTGCCGCGACCTCGCCGAACGTCAGCGAAAACTCCTGCGCCCGCGCGACCAGCATGCGCCACATGTCGCGTGCACGTTCGCCGTGCAGTTCGCCGAACGCCGGATCGCTGAAGACGATGTCGTCCGCATAGCACGCGAGCATCGCGTCGATGTCGCGCTGCTGGAAGGCCGTGTAAAAACGCTGGATCAGTTCGGTGTTCGGATGACTCATCTTTTGATTGGATGTCGTTGTCGATGAAGCGGAATCGCGACGCGGCGGCCGGGCGCCGGGCAAGCCACTGTAGCGGAAATCGAATGCGCTGTCGCCGACCGGCGCGGCGGCATGAGCCGGTTTCTGCCGGCTGTTTCGCCCGCCGGGCAATTGATGGACAATCCGCGCTGGAGGCCGGCAGGGCCTCGATCCGCGAGCGCGCCATGACCGTCGAGAACCCATTCGTGATATTTCGCGTTGAAGCGCCGTTGCGGCCTACGTGGCTGCTCGTGCTGCTCGCGCACGCATTCCCCGCTTTCGCGGCAGGGCTCGACTGTGCGCAGGCATCCAGCCCGACGGAAAAGGCCGTGTGCGCGTCGAACGACCTGCATCTGGACGACGGCCGGCTGTCGGCCTTTTACCGGAAGTTGTCCGGCGTGTTGCCTCAGGATCAACGCGCTGCGTTGCGGACCGCGCAACGCGGCTGGCTGACGACGCGCGATCGATGCGGCGCCGATCATGGCTGTATCGAGCAACGCTATCTGACGTGGATCAGCGACCTGCAATCGCAATTGGCCGTGGTGCTCGCCTATCGCCCCGACGCCGAAGACAAGGCCGCGCTCGACGATTTGCGTACGCGCGTCGATCAGGCGCGACGAACGGATGCGAGCTCGCCCGTCGAGCAGGTGATCGCACGGCTGCGGATCAGGACGGCAGTCACGCGGTTTTCCAGCGCGTCCGATGACGGGCAGGGCGCGGCGTTTCCGACGACCCGGCCCGACGGCGTGACAGCCGACGAATGGAAGGCGTTGAAGGCGTCGCACGTCGATGGCGACGACACGGAGGCGAGCGCGTCCTACACGCTGATCGATCTGGATGGCAACGGGCAGCGCGATCTGGTGATCGAGTCGGCGGCGAACGGAACGGGGTTGTGGTCGTCGGTCGACGTCCTGCGCCGTAACGGCGGCAAGTTCGAGGTGCCCGGCGATTCGAACGGGGCGATCGAGCGCAGCCTGTACACGACGAATGGCCGCGGCGCGAATCAGGCGGCCGACTGGATTCGCTTGCGCGGGCGCGTCTATGCGCTGTATCGCGACAGTCACTACGGCGTCGATGATTTTTACTTGCTGCGACCGTTTACCGTCGTCGACCGGGTGCCGATGCTGACGGTGCATTACCGCTACCGCCTGTCGGTGCCGATCGAACAGCACAAGGACGGCAAGACGGGTTCAACGATGCTCGACGGCCCGCTGCAGATGGCGCTCGAGCAGGCGCTGCGCGATGTGAGCGACAGCCAGGCGCGCGATGCGGGCGCCGGCAAGCCGCTGTGCCCGGTTCCGTCCACGGTGCAGGGCGATGACCGCGCCGCGTATTCGAACTATGGGCCCGGCCACTATTCGTACGAGATCGTCGGCGACATGCCGGTGCATGTCGGGGGCACGTGCTATATCGGCCGCTTGATCGACTGGTTTGGTCAGTACGGCAAGGACGGCCTGATGGCGCAACTGTCGATGCGTCTTCCCGCCAACGATACGGACCGCGAGCAGACGTTCAGCGTGAACGGTGTCCGGACCGTGACGTCCGTCGCGGCGTCGATCGGGAAAATGACGGTCAACAGCGGGAATTGACGCGGGCGCGCGCGGCTTCGGTTCGGCCATTTCGACTTGAACGCGACCGGCACGTCACCGGATTCCCGTCAACGGTTCGCCAGCGCGACGTCCTGATTGCCTCGACCGGTCACCAGGCAGCCCGACATGAAGGCCTCGCTCTGGCTGCCGGCGGCGGCTTCGCCGAAACCGCGGCCAAGCGCGTCGGCCTTGACCTGCGCGGCGCCTTGCTCGCACGCGAGCGGGCTGGCGTCGCGGCCCTGCGCATGCAGGATCGCGCGATCGCCGATGAGATAGGCCAGCAGCGCAAAAACAGCGATATGTACGGCTCGTCTCATGGTTTGTCTCCTCGTTGCCCAAGCGTAACGCGGACACGTTTGACGAAGCACTTGGGGCTTCCCCCGGTAAACGTCTGCTGAAAAAGGTGGCGGGGCGGGCGGGGTGATCCCGTCCTGTTTTCCGGATTTTGCGTGGAAAGGAGGGGGCGCGGCCCGGCGCGCGATTCGCGCGAGTTTGACGAATGTCAGGGTACGGTCAGGCGGAGACGGTTGTGCGGACGTTCAAAGCGATAGCATGAATACATGATTTGACGGAACGCGATGGCGGATGAATGCATCGGTTCCGGCAAGCAGGTGCGTGTTGAACAGCGCTGTCGAAATAGTGAGGAATCCAAATGTTGAACGTCTCTTCCGTCCTGATCAGTCTTGCCCCGTTGTGGGCCATCCTGCTGATGGCGTCGTCGGCTGCCGCGTATTTCGTGTTCTGGCGCAAGGTCATCGACTGAGTGCTGCACGATGGCGGGTACGCGTGCGATGCACGGCGCCCGCACGTCCCTCGTCCTTCGTCGCACGTTCGACGGTCGCGGGCGCAAGGCTGCGGGCCCGTCGGGCGGCCGGCGTCAGCTGCGCCGCCGTGCCGGATGCCCGTCATTGCACGGCCGTCACCGGCACGTTCGAAATGCGCACCAGCCGGCTCATCACGCTGCGGCGAAATACCGACATCAGCGCATGCAGCGGATCGTGCCGCGGCGCGACCACCACGATCTCGTCACAGCCGGTCTCGGCTGCCGCGGTTGCGATCGTGTCGGCCACCGGGCCGACCTTCATCACGACGGTGTATCTGACACCGGCCTCTCGCAGAATCCGTTCCGCCATCGCCAGATCGTCGGACGCGAACTTCTCCTCGATCGAGCGCAGCCGCGACAGCGGGTAATAGGCCTCGAGCCGCGTCGATTCGAGCGGCGCCTGCACGTTGATCAGCACGATCTCCGACGCGCACCGTTCGCGATAGAGGAATGTCGCGTGGCGAACCGCCTGAAGCGAGCGGGGCGAGTGACCGACCGGAACCAGCAGCTTGAGCATGAACGATGTCCAGGGAACGAGATGCTTCCAGCGTAGCGTGCGGCCGGATCGAGCCATCTAAAGAAATCGGGCGGCCGCATAAAAATCGCGTTAACGCGTGCGGCCGCGTGACGCGCCTATTAGAAATATAAGAAATTTTAGTTTATGCGCATAAACGATTTCATCGGCCGGAACGGCGTGAGCGGTCCGGTAGGCGCCGCCCCGATTTAGTCGGATCCGCAATGAATCGCGACGGAAAATATCGGAGGTCGCCGATCCGGCGTCGCGTAGAGTAGAACATCGGCCGCGGCGCGGCCTCTCCCGGCCGGCCCGGGAGCGATCGCCGCCGCTACGCGGCCCGCCATTCCATCCCGATTCCAGGAGACCCCGCATGCCGCACGGCGCCCCGCAGTTTCTCGCCTCCGCTTCCATTTCCGTCGATCCGATCGTGCGCCTGTCGGCCAGCGAGCTCGCCGCGGCGATCCGCAGCCAGGCGGTGTCGTGCGTCGAGACGATGCGCGCGTATCTCGACCACGTCGAGCGCGTGAACGGCGCGGTCAACGCGATCGTCGCGCTGCGCGACCGCGATGCGCTGCTCGCCGAAGCGGCGCAGAAGGATGCCGAGCTGGCGCGCGGCGAGTACCGCGGCTGGATGCACGGGATGCCGCAGGCGCCGAAGGATCTGGCGATGACGAAGGGGCTGCGGACGACCTACGGCTCGCCGATCTTCCGCGAGAACGTGCCGCAGGCCGATTCCGTCGGCGTCGCGCGGATGCGCGCGGCCGGCGCGATCTTCATCGGCAAGACCAATACGCCCGAGTTCGGGCTCGGTTCGCACACGTTCAACGAGGTTTATGGCGCGACGCGCAATCCGTACGACCTGACGAAGAGCGCGGGCGGCAGCAGCGGCGGCACGGCGGCGGCGCTGGCGGCGCGGATGCTGCCGGTGGCGGACGGCAGCGATTTCGGCGGTTCGCTGCGCAATCCGGCCGCGTTCTGCAACATCTACGGCTTTCGTCCGTCGCAGGGCCGCGTGCCG
The DNA here is from genome assembly GCF_902499125.1 of Burkholderia arboris. Taxonomy (GTDB): domain Bacteria; phylum Pseudomonadota; class Gammaproteobacteria; order Burkholderiales; family Burkholderiaceae; genus Burkholderia; species Burkholderia arboris. The sequence continues at coordinate 296,445 of NZ_CABVPX010000001.1, read as the reverse complement.
CGCTGGCCGGGCGTCGACGTGTACATGCAGCAGCTCGGCATCGAAGGGCCGATGGGCCGCACCGTCGGCGACGTCGCGCAGCTGCTCGCGATCCAGGCCGGCTACGACGCGAACGATCCGCTGTCGCTCGCGGAAGATCCGGCCGTGTTCGCGCAGCCGCTCGATGCGGACCTGCGCGGCAAGCGCATCGCGTGGGTCGGCGACTGGAACGGCTATCTCGCGACCGAGGCCGGCGTGCTCGCGCAGTGCGAGCAGGGGCTGGCGACGCTGCGCGAGATCGGCTGCGACGTCGATGCCGCGCTGCCGGCGTTCGCGCCCGACCGGATCTGGCGCCTGTGGCTCGCGCACCGGCACCTGCTGTCGGGCGGCGGGCTGCTCGCGCACTATCGCGACCCGGCGCGGCGCGCGCTGCTGAAGCCCGAGGCGATCTACGAGGTCGAAGGGCTGCTCGCGATGCAGGGCGCGGCCGTGTTCGACGCGAGCGTCGAGCGCACCGCGTGGCATCAGGCCGTGCTGCGTTTCTTCGACCGCTACGACTTCATCGCGGCGCCGACCGCGCAGGTGTTCCCGTTCGACGTCGACCAGCGCTGGCCGAAAGAAATCGCGGGCCGCCCGATGGACACCTACCACCGCTGGATGGAGACGGTCGTGCCGTGGACGTTGGCGGGCTGCCCGGTGATCAACGTGCCGGTCGGCTTCAACGACGCGGGGCTGCCGATGGGGATGCAGCTGATCGGACGCCCGCGCGCCGATCTCGCCGTGCTGCAGCTCGCACGCGGCTACGAGCAAGCGGCCGACTGGGTCAGCCAGCGGTTGCCGGCGTGGATGGCAGCGTAACGTCGCGACCGGCGGGAAGCCGGTAGCAGGCGGGCGAAACGGGCGGCGGCGAGCCGCCCGTTTCGTTTTGAGGCGATGCGTTGCGCCGCCGGCGCATGCCGGAACCTGCCTCGATTGATGCAACCGGAGAACGAATCGCAGGACGTGCATGACATCGCGCGGCAAACGCGCGCGAATCTGCGCGCCGGTGTCCGTTGGTCGCCGAATTGCAAGCGGTCGCGTGGCCTGATTTCGTTTCGATGTGTTTCAGTCGTTGCGGCGGCGCGCGACGCGCTTCGACAATATCGCCTCGACAATTCGGGCACGAGGGAAACACATGAAGCACATTCGCGCGACGGGCCGGCACCTGGCCTCGGCAGGCATCGCGTTCGGCATCCTGATCAGTAGCGCCGCACACGCGCAGCTCGACCTGCAATCGATCGGCGCATCGCTGCTCGGCGGCGCCGGCGGGCAGCAGCAAGCTGCGCCCGCGCAGGGCGGTGTCGCGCAGTTGCTGCAGGCGTATGTCGGCGCGAACCAGCAGGTGCTGACCGGCCAGTCGTCGCTCGCGTCGGCGATGGGGCTGACGGGTGCGGCCGGGCAGGCGCAGCAAGCCGCGAGCCAGCTGTCCGGCGGCGATGCGCTGACGCCGGCCGCGCTGTCGCAGATGGGTGGCGCGCAGCAGTCGGTGTCGCAGGCGCTCGGCCAGGCGTTCGCGAGCGGCGGCGCAACGCACGGCCCGGTCGACAAGCAGGCGTTCAGCAACGGCCTCGCGTCGCTCGGGCAGGGGCTCACGCAGTATTCGCAACTGCAGTCGGGGCTCGGCAATCTCGGTTCGACGAGTGCGGCGTCGCTGCTGCAGTCGGGCCTGAATCCGCAGAACATGCAGGCCGCGTCGTATATCGCGCAAAGCGCGCCGGGCCAGTTGCAGTCGCTTGCCGCGACGCTCAGCCAGGCCGTGCAGTTCGCGACGAGCCAGGGCATTTCGGTGCCGTCGGTCGCCGCGTCCGCGCTGAAGCTGCTGCCGTAACGTCGTGCGGGTGCGCGCGATGCGGTGCCGGCATCGCGCGCGGCGACGGACGATCGCGCCGCACAACATGGGGATGTCGCGCGATGCTATCGTGGCGTGTCCCTTTTATCGGTGCCGGTTCATGACTGACTCGTTCGACCTCTCGCGCTATTTCTCCCGCATCGGCTACGACGGCCCGGTCGAGCCGACGCTCGACGTGTTGCGCAGGCTGCATCTGCTGCATCCGCAGGCGATCCCGTTCGAAAACCTCAATCCGCTGACCGGCGCACGCGTCGCGCTCGACCTGCCCGCGATCGTCGACAAGGTGATCGAGCGCCGCCGCGGCGGCTACTGCTTCGAACTCAACAAGCTGTTCCATGCCGCGCTCACGACGATCGGCTTTCGCGTGACGCCGCTGATCGCGCGCGTGCGCTGGATGCGGCCGCCCGAGATCGTCACGGCGCAGACGCACATGCTGCTGCGCATCGATCTCGACGGCGCGGCGTGGCTCGCGGACATCGGCTTCGGCAGCGCGACGCTGACCGCGCCGCTGCGCTTCGTGCCCGGCGAGCGGCAATTGACCCCGCATGGCGCGTTCCGCGTGGTCGACGCGCCGGTCGACGGCGAATTCGACATGCAGTTCGAGATCCCCGACGGCTGGCAGACGACCTACCGCTTCTCGTTGAAGCCGGCCGAATGGATCGATTACGACGCCGCGAACTGGTTCACGTCGACGTATCCCGAATCGATCTTCGTGAACGACCTGATCGCATGCCGCGTGCTGCCGGACGGCCGTGCGGCGTTGCTCAACACGGCGCTGACGCTGCGCGACGCGGCGGGCGCCGGGCGCACCGTCACGTTCGACAACGCAGCCGAGTGGGGCGCGTGCCTGCGCGACACGATCGGCATCAATACGGCGGGTTTCGATCTCGACGCGCTGTTCACGCGGCTGGCCGCGCGGTAACGCGCACGCACGATGCGCGCAAGCGGCCCGCCTGCGGGCCGCGCCTCGATGCAATCGATCCATTCCGCCGCAGGCGCGGTTGACATTTGCTAGATTGCTAGCATACTAGTATTCATGACCGACGAAGAAGTGAAGCAATTCAACGTGTACCTGCCGCTCGGCCTGATCCGGCAGGTCAAGCATCGCGCCATCGAAACGGAGCAGTCGCTGTCCGCGCTGGTGGCCGATGCATTGCGCGCGTACCTGGCCGCGCCGCCGCCGGGCGCGGCGCCGTCCACCAAGGAGGAGTGACATGTCATCCGAGCGAATCGAAGCCGTGTACCTGACGACGCACAACTGGGGCAAGTCGGCGAAGTTCTTCCAGGCGCTGGGCTTCAAGCTGGAATTCGAAACCGATCACCACTCGGGCCAGTTGCGCAGCGGCGACGGTCCGTTCCTGTTCATCGCCGAAGTGCCGCCGGGCGAGACGCCGGCCATGCAGGTCGTGCTCAAGGTGCCCGATGAGCAGGCGGTGCAGCCGCAGCCGATCGTCGAGGTCGTCACGCCGTTCGAGGATACTCACTGGGGCACGCGCGACATGACCGTGCGCGACCCGGACGGCCGCGTGTGGCGCCTGCAGGCGCCGGGCAAGCAAGGCGCGTGAGGCCGGCATGACCGACCTCCGCGAAGGCGCCCCCGACAGCACGGCCGCCCGCGTCGCGCTGTGGCGCGCGCTGCACGTCGAACTCGACGCCCCCCCGCATGTGCTTGCCGACGAAGTCGGGCTTCGATTGCTCGCGCCGGAACCGGGCTGGCAGCAGCGCGGCGACATGGATCCGCAATTCACGCGGCCGTTTCGCGCGTCGATCGTCGCGCGGGCGCGCTTCATCGAGGATCTCGTGGCCGAGCAGGCCGCGCGCGGCGTGAGCCAGTACGTGATCCTCGGCGCCGGGCTCGACAGCTTCGTGCAGCGCCGGCCGGAGATGGCGTCGCGCGTGACCGTCTTCGAAGTCGACCCGCCGGCGCCGCAGGCCTGGAAGCAGCGCCGCCTGGCCGAGCTCGGCTACGGCGTGCCCGGCTGGCTGCGGTTCGTGCCGGTCGATTTCGAGGCGAAGCAGTCGTGGCGCGACGCGCTCGTCGGCGCCGGCTTCGATGCCGGCAAGCCGGCCGTCGTGGTGTCCACCGGCGTCAGCATGTACCTGACGCGCGAGGCGAACGCGGCCGCGCTGCGCGAAGTCGCGTCGCTCGCGCCGGGCTCGACGCTCGCGATGACGTTCCTGCTGCCGCTGGAACACGCGGACCCGGACGTGCGTCCGGGGCTGGAAATGGCCGCGAAGGGCGCACGTGCGAGCGGTACGCCGTTCATCAGCTTCTTCATGCCGGCGCAGATCCAGGCGCTTGCGCTGGCGGCCGGTTTTGCGAAGGCCGCGCACGTGTCGGCCGCCGACCTGACGCGCCGTTACTTCGCCGATCGCACGGACGGCTTGCGGCCGCCGAACAACGCCGAAGCGCTGCTGGTCGCGACGGTCTGATCCGTCGCGTTCGTGACGCCCGTCACGCGCGTTCGAGTACGGCCATTTCCCGCACGACCACGAGCAGCACCGCCAGGCTCGCACCGCCCGATGCGCGCAGGTCCGTGAGCAGGTGCTCGTAGCGGGCCAGGGCGGCCTCGCGGCGTTCGCGCCACGCGCCGACGATCGTCTCGGGCGTCGTCGAATCCGGCGATTCCGCGAGCGCGCTCGTCGTCAGCGTGCGCTTCAGGCGCGCGACTTCCGCAAGCGCGGCCGCGCGCGCCAGCATGTCCCAGTGCGTCGGCGTCGGCAGTGTCGCCGCGCGCTCGCTGATCCACCCGTAATTGAGCAGCGTACCGAGCGAGAAATAGACGCCCGCGACGAGTTCGAGGCTGCGGTTGCTGGTCGCGGCCACTTCGGCGATGTCGAGCAGCGCCGCTGAAATATCGCCGCTCGCGACGCGTACCGCGAGCGCGCTGTCGACGCCGGCTTCGACCAGCACGCGCTGCCGCTCGGACAGCGCATCGAGATCGTCGGCCGGCAGCAGCGACGGCAGTTGCGGCGCCAGCCGCTCTGCCGCATCGCGGCAGCGTGCGATCAGCTCGGCGACGCCGCCGTCGGCCACCGCGCCGGACTGCAGATGCCGCAGGAACCACAGCGCCGCGCGCTCCAGCAGCCGCGCGACGTCGACGAACATGCGCGCCTGCACGTCGTCGGCCACGCGGTTGTCGAGCGCGTCGATGTCGCGCCATACCGCATCGAGATCGAACACGTCGCGCGCCATGATGCACGCGCGCACGATGTCGCCCGGCTTCGCGTCGGTTTCCTCCATCAGCCGGTGCACGAATGCGCAGCCGACGCGATTCACGAGCGCGTTGGTCAGGTGCGTCGCGAGAATCTCGCGGCGCAGCGGATGGCGGCCCATCGGTTCGCTGAAACGCTGCTGCAGCGGCTTCGGGAAGTAGTCGACCAGCATCGCGGCCACCAGCGGATCCTCGGGCACGTCGGATTCGAGCAGCGCGTCGTAGAGCCACATCTTGCTGTACGCGAGCAGCACCGCGCGCTCCGGCGACGTGAGGCCGAGCTTCGCGGCTTGCCGCTCGGCGACTTCGTCGTCGGTCGGCAGGAATTCGATCACGCGGTTCAGCCGGCCCGCGCGTTCGAGCCAGCGCACCAGCCGCGCTTCGGCGTCGAGCAGTTCGACCGCATAGCGGCCCGCGATCGACAGCGCCTGCGTCTGGTAGTAGTTGTCGCGCAGCACGAGCAGCCCGACTTCGTCAGTCATTGCCGCGAGCAGTGCGTTGCGCTGCTTCTCGGTCATTTCGCCGTCCGACACGACGAGCCCGAGCAGGATCTTGATGTTGACTTCGTGATCCGAACAATCGACGCCGGCCGAGTTGTCGATCGCATCCGTATTCATGCGGCCGCCGCGCTGCGCGAACTCGATGCGGCCGAACTGCGTGCAGCCGAGGTTGCCGCCTTCGCCGACGACCTTGCAGCGCAGGTCCGCGCCGTTCACGCGCACCGCGTCATTGGCGCGGTCGCCGACCTGCAGGTGGGTTTCGCGCGCGGCCTTCACGTAGGTGCCGATGCCGCCGTTGTACAGCAGGTCGACCGGCGCCTGCAGGATCGCGCGGATCAGCTCGGTCGGCGGCAGCGCGTGCGCGTCGATGCCGAGCGCGGCCTGCACGGCCGGCGACAGCGGGATCGTCTTCGCGGTGCGCGGATACACGCCGCCGCCCGACGAAATCGCGGCCGGATCGTAGTCGGCCCAGCTCGAGCGTTCGAGCGCGAACAGGCGTGCGCGCTCCGCGAAGCTCGTCGCGGGATCGGGGTTCGGGTCGAGGAACACGTGCCGGTGATCGAACGCGGCGACGAGCCGGATATGCGGCGACAGCAGCATCCCGTTGCCGAACACGTCGCCCGACATGTCGCCGACGCCGACCACGGTGAAGTCGGTCGTCTGCGTATCGATGCCCATCTCGCGGAAGTGCCGCTTCACCGATTCCCACGCGCCGCGCGCGGTGATCGCCATCTTCTTGTGGTCGTAGCCGACCGAGCCGCCGGACGCGAACGCGTCGTCGAGCCAGAAGCCGTATTCGTGCGAGATCGCGTTCGCGTAGTCGGAGAAGGTGGCCGTGCCCTTGTCGGCGGCGACGACCAGGTACGGATCGTCGGGGTCGTGACGCACCACGTCGGGCGGCGGCACGATCGCGTTGCCGGCCAGGTTGTCGGTCAGGTCGAGCAGGCCGCGCAGGAAAGTCTGGTAGCACGCGATGCCTTCGCGCATCCACGCTTCGCGATCGCTCGGCGGCGGCGGGTTCTTCACGACGAAGCCGCCTTTCGAGCCGACCGGCACGATCACGACGTTCTTCACCATCTGCGCCTTCATCAGCCCGAGCACCTCGGTGCGGAAATCCTCGCGGCGATCCGACCAGCGCAGGCCGCCGCGCGCGACGCGCCCGCCGCGCAGGTGCACGCCTTCGACACGCGGCGAATACACCCAGATCTCGAACATCGGCTTCGGTTCGGGCAGGCCCGGTACCTTCGCCGGATTGAACTTGAACGACAGGTACGGTTTCGATTCGCCGTTCGCGTCGACGAGGAAGTAGTTCGTGCGCTCGGTCGCGTTGATCACGCCGAGGAACTGGCGCAGGATGCGGTCCTCGTCGAGGTTCGGCACCTGGTCGAGCGCGCCTTCGATCGCTTTCAGCAGCCGTTCGGCCTGCACGTCGCGCGTGTCGCCGGTGGCCGGGTCGAAGCGCAGCAGGAACAGCTCGACGAGTTGCCGCGCAATGGCCGGATTGCCGGTCAGCGCGCGTTCGATATACGCGTCGCTGAACGTCGAGCCGACTTGCCGCAGGTATTTCGCATACGCACGCAGGATCGTCACTTCGCGCGCGCTCAGGTGCGCACGCAGCACGAGACGGTTGAAATCGTCGTTCTCGATCCGGCCGCTCCAGATCCGGTCGAACGCGTCTTCGAACAGGTCTTTCACGCGCTCGATGTCGAACTCGGTATCGTCGGCGAGTTCAAGACCGAAGTCGTGTACCCACGCGTGCGTCGCGTCCTGCGTCTGGATCCGGTACGGCCGCTCCTCGTCGACGCGCACGCCGAGATGCTCGAGCATCGGCAGGCTGCGCGACAACGCGATCGGGTCGCCCGCGCGATAGACCTTGAAGCGGAACGCGCGCGGCTCGGCCTCGATCGGGCGGTACAGGTTCATCGCGAGCTGGCCGGTGTCCTTCACGCGCTCGATCAGCTCGATGTCGCGCACGGCCGTGCGCGCCGGGTAGTCGTCGCGATAGCCGGCCGGGAACGAATCGGCATAGCGTTGCAGCAGGCGGTTGCCTTGCTCTTCGCCGAATGCGTCGAGCAGCGCGTCGGCGAGATCGTCCTGCCAGCGGCGCGTGACCTGCACGAGCCGCGTTTCGAGCTCGCGCGTGTCGACGTCGGGCATCGTGCCCGGTTCGGCATGGACGACGAAATGAATGCGCGCGATCGCCGATTCCGACAGCAGCGGCGTGAATTCGACGTTCACGCCGTTGAACGCGTCGACCAGCAGCTTCGCGATGCGGCGGCGCAGGTCGGTGTTGTACTTGTCGCGCGGCACGAACGCGAGGCACGACACGAAGCGGTCGAACCGGTCGCGCCGCACGAACAGCCGCGTGCGCTGGTGTTCCTGCAGCCGCAGGATGCCGAGCGCGATGTCGTAGAGCTGGTCTTCGTCGGCCTGGAACAGTTCGTCGCGCGGATAGGTTTCGAGCACCGTCACGAGTGTCTTGCCAAGATGCCCCTTCGGCAGGAAGCCCGCGCGCCGCACGATGTTCGCGCACTTGCGGCGCACGATCGGGATCTCGGCGCTCGACACCATGTACGCAGTCGACGTGTACAGCCCGATGAAGCGGCGTTCGCCGGTCACTTTGCCGTCCGCGCCGACGAGTTTCACGCCGACGTAGTCGAGATAGCCCGGCCGGTGCACGGTCGCGCGCGAGTTCGCCTTGGTCAGGAAGATCGGCCACGCGCCGGTGATGATGTCGGCGGCGGCCTGCGGCAGCGGCGTCACATCGGGTGCGCCCGACGGGCGCAGCGATTCGCGCAGGATGCCGTAGCCCGAGCCTTCGATGCCGCGCAGGCCGAAGCCCGTGCCGTCCGAGACCAGCGCATAGTCGCGCTGGCCGAGGAACGTGAAGTGATCGGCGGCCATCCATTCGAGGAACGCGCGCGCCTCGATGTCTTCCGCGGTCGATTCGCGCGCTTTCATCTCCTTGATCGTCGCGCGGGCAATGTCGACGATCTTCGGCCAGTCCTCGACCGATGCGCGCACGTCGCCGAGCACGTGTGCGATGTCCTCGCGCAACGTGTCGAGCAGCGCGGCGTCGCCGCAGCGGTCGACTTCGAAATGGATGAACGACGCGAGTTGCGACTGGCCGTCGCCGGGCGTCGCGCCGCCCGCGTCGACGCGCTCGATGCCGCCGCCCGCGCCGCGCCAGATCCGGAACACCGGGTGCAGCGCCGAATGCAGCGCGAGCCCGAGGCGGTTGACGGCCATCGTCACCGAGTCGACGAGGAACGGCATGTCGTCGTTGACGATCTCGATCACCGTGTGATCGGAATGCCAGCCGTGCTGTTCGAGGATCGGGTTGTACACGCGCAGCCGTTCGCTGCCGGGCACGAATTTCTGGGCGGTCTGCCAGTGCGCCATCGCGGCGCCGTACAGGTCGGCGATGCTGCGGTTCTGCAGATCGTCGGCGTCGACGAAATCGTAGTAGTGACGCAGGAAGGGTTCGACGATCCGGAAGGTGGCTTCGGGCAGGCGCCCGCGCGCGAATTCGACGACATCGGAGAGCAGGTGTGCGACGACTTCCTCGTTCTTCGCTTCCATGGCGGTCTCCTCGTCGGGTGGCCATTGGCTGCTGCGTCTGTCCGGCATTATGGCGCCGATTGCGTGACAAAGCGATGTGCGGGCGCACAACGCAGGCGGCCCGGGGCGGCCGCGTGCGGCGCCCGTCGCGGGCGCCGCAGCGTGTGAATCAGTGCGGGGCGGGCGGTGCCGAAGCGGCGGCGCCGTCGACGCTCAGCGCTCGTCGCTCCACAGCTTGCCGGCCGTCGCCCAGTTCTCCTTCTTCACGTCGGTGAGGATGATATCGACCGAGCCCGGCGCGCAGCCGAGCGTCTCGCAGGTGACGCGCGTGATCGCTTCGACGAATTCGCGCTTCTGGTCGACGGTGCGGCCTTCGAACAGCTGGATATTGAAAGTCGGCATGACAAATGCTCCGGTTGGGATTGGACGATTCGGTTGAATGCAGCTGCGAGGTCAGTCGCGATACGACGGATCGATCCGGTCGAGGCGACGCAGCAGCGCCGGCCATTCCAGTTCGCCTTCGATCGCGCCGCCGTCGCGCAGTTGTTCGGCGGTGCGGTCCGCGATCGCCGGGTCGGGCAGCACGAGCGGCCCGCCGCCTGCTTGCGCGCGCACCTGGATGTCGCAGGCCTTGATCAGCGTATCCATCAGCACATAGGCTTCGGCCACGGTGCGGCCGACCGTCAGCGTGCCGTGATTGCGCAGCAGCATCGCGGATCTCGCGCCGAGGTTCGCGGTTAGCCGCGCGCCTTCGGCCGGCGAGAACGCGAGCGCCTCGTAGTCGTGGTACGCAAGGTCGCCGTGAAAGCGCAGCGCGTGCTGCGACGCGGGCAGCAGCCCGTCGCGCTGGATCGACACGGCGATCCCGGCCGTATTGTGCAGATGCATCACGCAGACGGCATCGGCGCGCGCGGCGTGAACGGCCGCATGCAGCGCGAAGCCCGTCACGTTGACCGCATGCTCGCTGTCGCCGATCCGGTTGCCGGCCAGGTCGATCTTCACGAGGTTCGACGCGCGCACTTCGTCGAACGTGAGGCCGAACGGGTTGATCAGGAAGTGGCCGGGCTCGCCGGGCACGGTTGCCGACAGGTGCGTGTAGATCAGGTCGTCCCAGCCGTTCAGTGCGACGAGCCGGTAGGCGGCGGCGAGGTCGACGCGGCGTGCGCGTTCGGCGTCCGAGATCGGGCCGCCGGGTTTCACGGCATCAGGACGGTGTGCGAATGACGACATCGGGATCTCCGAGGGTGAAGCGGCGCGCGACGGCTACGGTCACCCACGACGCAAGCGCGAACGGGGCCGTGAACACGGGGAGGCCCGCGCGCATCGCGAGCCACTGGATCAGCGCGGCGAGGGCGGCGGCTGCAAGCGCCGCGCGCGGGCCGCGCGGCATCAGCGCCAATGCGGCGAGCGCGCCGTTGAAGCCGAGCAGGCCGTCGGCGAACAAGGCGCCGTTCGCGCCGAGCGCGACCAGCAGCACGGTCGACACGATCGCGCCGCCGAGCGCGAACGCGGCCGCGCGGCGCGACGCGATGGCGACGCCGGCGACGATCAGCAGTCCGGCCCAGGCGCCTTGCGCGAAGGTGGTCTGCGCGACGCCTGAAAGGAGGGCGTCGGCAGTGGAAGCAAGCGTCAGCGCGGGGGCGGCCGTCGCGCCGTCGGCATGCTGCAGCGCGACAAACGGCAGCCACAGCGCGGTGACGGCGAGACACGGGCTCGAATACGGGCACTGGCGCCAGCGGGCGAGCGGCCCGCGCATCGCGCGTTGCACGAGTGCCGCGCCGATCGAGACCAGCGGCACCAGCGCGACGGCGGCGAGTTGATGGGGCGCGAACAGTACGGCGATCAGCGCCGCGAGCGCGCCGTTGAAGCCGTGCAGCCCCTGTTCGACGTCGCGGCGCTCGGCGCCCGTCAGCACGGCGGTCATGCTGGCGGCGGCCGAACCGACCAGCGCAGCGCTCGCGAGGCGCAGGTCGGTCAGCGCCAGCGCGGCGAGCAGCAGCGCGCCGGTGAGCGCATTCGCCTGCAGCACGACCTGCCCGATGCCGCGCAGCAGGATACGCAGGTCGATCGACGGCGGGACGGGGCGGGCGGTAGGCATGATGGCGGCGGAACAGGACGAGCCGCGAGCATAGGACACAATGCCATGCACCGGAATAGGGAATTCTGGATAGTCAGGATTTGTCGTGGATGCACCGAGGTGGGGAATGAGGCGCGGCGCCGCTGTTTGACCGGCGCTGCGTGAACGCTTTCCGATGCGAAATCGGCGTGACCAGCGAATGGGTGCATTCGCCGGCGTTTCCGTCGGCGGATTCGTGCGACGATGCCCGACATCGGGCAACCGGGAGGCGAAAGGATGCGCGAAGTGCGTTGGGCGTCGCTTGAGGGCGACGGGGTCGAACATCTGACGTTCGACCGGAGCGGCGGCGCGATCGTCGTCGAAAGCGCGGTGGTCGGCCAGCGGTACGGCCGCGCGTACGGGCTCGCGTATCGCGTCGAGTGCGATGCGCAATGGCGTGTCGCCTACGCGGTGCTCAAGGTGATGGGCGGCGGCACGCTCGAGTTGCGCAGCGACGGCGCCGGCCACTGGCGCGACGGCTCAGGCCGTGCGCTGCCCGGGCTCGACGGCTGCATCGACATCGACATCGCGGCGACGCCGTTTACGAATGCGCTGCCGATCGGCCGCCTGGGGCTCGCGCGCGGCGAGCGGCGGCCGATCGATGTCGCGTACATCTCGACGCCGGACCTGATGGTCACGCCGGTCAAGCAGGCCTACGCGTGCATCGAGCCGGGCCGGCGCTACCGCTACGAAGGGATCTTCCGGAATTTCACGGCCGAGATGGACATCGACGACGATGGGCTCGTCGTCGACTACGAGACGCTGTTCAGACGCCTGCCGGCACCGACGGGGCGCTGAACCGCGGCGGTCGTGACCGCCGGCCGCTCCTGCGCGGAGGCGAAGCGGTCGATCCGCTGCGCGATCATGTCGGGGTGGCGCAGCACGATCCAGTGGCTGCCGTCGATTTCCTCCCGCACGTGGTCGCCGAGCCAGCGGTCGAGGCCGACCGACATCTCGGGCGTCACGTAGCGATCGCGCACCGGCACGAGGATCTGCACCGGCGCCTGCGCGTACCGTTCGCGCGGCTTGCGTGCCCGCGCGAGGAAGTTCGCGCGGTACATCTGCATCCCGTTCAACGCATTCTTCAGCTGCACGGGATCGCGCTCGGCGCGCACGCGTTCGGTCAGCTGCAGCCAGCGCGGCCACAGCGCCGCGCCGCCGAGCCGCCACACCAGCGACGGCACGAGCGGCAGGTGGAAGAACGCGATGTACCACGACTTCAGGCTCTGCTTGAGCCGCATCTTCGCGCGGAACACGTGATCGAGGCACGGGCCCGAGATCGACGTGTACGACGCGATCCGGCCGCGGAACGCGGGGTCGGTCACGGCCTCCCAGCACTGGATCGAGCCCCAGTCGTGGCCGACGAGGTGGAACGGCCGGCCGCCGCAGGTCGCGTCGGCCACCGCCTTCAGGTCGGCGGCGAGCCGCTCGAGCGTGTAGTCGGCGCGGCGGCGCGGCGCATCGGACGCGCCGGCGCCGCGGACGTCGTATGCGATCACGCGGTAGCGCTTCGCGAGCCGCGCGCGGATCGGCGCCCACACGGCCGCCGAGTCGGGGTAGCCGTGCACGAGGATCAGCGGCGGCGCGCGCCGCGACCCGCTCACGTAGACGGCGAGCTTCACGTCGCCGGACTGGACGGTCAGCATCTCGTGGGCGCGCGCCATGGCGTCATGCCTGCGGGACCGGGTGCAGCGGCACGCGACGCGGGGCGGCTTGCGCGGCGTAGCGCGCGTTGGTCGCGTCGATGTTCTCGAGCAGCGTGTCGAGCCCCTGCAGGTACTGGTGGTTGTCGTGGTCCCACGGGTGGAAGCCCGGGCGGAAGTAGTCGAGCCATTCGCGCGCGATGCTCGGAAACACGCCGTGCTTCGGGCCGTACAGATACTTCACGAGGCGCCACATGCCGCCGAACTTGCCGTGTTCGCGACGGTGCGCGCGCATCAGGCGCACGTGGAAGTCGAACACGATCGTCCAGAAGAACACGGTGGTCGTCAGCATCGTGCCGGTGCGCAGCAGGTAGCTGCCGAGGCCCGGCTTCATCACCGTGGTCCACACGTCGTAGGACACCGCCTTGTGCTCGGTTTCCTCCATCGCGTGCCACATCCACATCTGCTGATAGCCTTCGACCGAGCCGTCGATCCGGTGCTCGTGGCCCGACAGCAGCTGGTTCGCGAGAATGGCCGTGTAGTGCTCGAGCGCGATCGTGATCGCGAGCTGCATCGAATGCGGCAGCACCTTCTTGAACCAGCCGAGGATCGTCCACAGGCGCTTGTCGAGCTTGTGCGCGGGCAGGCCCGACGACTGCAGCAGGTCGTTGTATTCGATGTGCTCGCGCGTGTGCATCGCTTCCTGGCCGATGAAGCCGAGCACCTGCTTCTTCAGCTCGGGATCCTCGATCCGGTCGCGGTAGTTGCGCACCGAATCCATGAAGAAGCGTTCGCCGGCCGGGAACAGCAGCGACAGCGCATTCATGAAGTGCGTGACCGGCACGCCCTGCACGTGCCAGTCGCGCGCGCGTTCGGGCGGCAGCGCGAAACGGATGTCGCGCCGTACGGGCATCATGTTCGGGGTCGTCATGATTGTTCTCCTCCCTGATTGCCTGCATTGTTGTAGGTGGCGTGCAGCGGTGCGGGCGCCGGCGTGCCGCGTGCGGCATCGCGGCGCGCGCGAGCGGCCTCGCGGCGCGTCGCGAGCACGACGAGCGCCTGGTACGCGGACGGCAGCACGCGCGCCATCCAGTCGCCGGCCTTCGCGTCGCGGCCGATCAGCACGCGGCGCTTGTTCTTGCGCACGCCCGAGAGGATCGTGCGCGCGGCATCGTCGGCGGTCGTGATGAAGAACTTCTCGAACGTGTCCCGGCCTTGCTGCTCGCTCGCGACCATGAAGCCGACCATGTTCTTCGACACGCGGCTCGCCTGTGCGATGTTCGTGCGGATGCCGCCCGGATGCACGCAGGTCGCCGACACGCCGCACTTCATCATGTCGAGTTCCTGGCGCAGCGATTCGGTGAAGCCGCGCACCGCGAACTTGGTCGCGTTGTAGCCGCTCATGCCCGGCTGCGCGAAGATCCCGAAGAGGCTCGACGTGTTGATCACGTGACCGTCGCCCGAGGCCTTCAGGTGCGGCAGGAACGCCTTCGTGCCGTGCACGACGCCCCAGAAGTTGATGTTCACGATCCACTCGAGATCGCTGTATTCCATTCCTTCGATCGTGCTCGACAGCGCGACGCCCGCGTTGTTGAAGATCAGGTTGACCTTGCCGTGTTCCTTCGCGGTGTCGTCGGCCCACGCGAACATCGCGTCGCGGTCGCCGACGTCCAGCACGCGCGTCGATACGCGCGCGTTCGGCGCGATCGCGCGGACGATCCGTTCGGTTTCGGCGAGGCCGACGCCGTTCTTGTCGGCGAGCGAGACGTGGCAGCCTGCTTGCGCGAGCTGGATCGCGAGCGAGCGGCCCATGCCCGAGCCGGCACCCGTGATCGCGGCGACCTTGTTGGCGAAATCTCTCATGTCGTTGGCTCCTTGTCTTACTCAGGCCGCTTCGGCGGACGTGGATGCGGAAGCGGCGGGCGCGGCGACGGGCCGCGCCGTCGTGTCGTGTTGCGGCGCGCGATACGCGTGGTAATCGGCGATCGCGAAGCGCGCGGTCGCCTGGCGGAAGCGCCACGTGAAGCCCGGCCACAGCGTCGTGTTCTTGCCGGTGCGCGGGTCGAGGTACCAGCTCTTGCAGCCGCCCGTCGACCAGATCGCCTTTTTCAGTTTGCCCTGCAGGTCGCTGTTGAACTGCGCCTCGACGAGCGGGCGCACCTCGATCGCATCCGCTCGCTCGCGGTGCATTGCCTGCAGCGCGCCGAGGATGTATTCGATCTGCGACTCGATCATGAACACCATCGAGTTGTGGCCGAGGCCCGTGTTCGGGCCGACGATCATGAAGAAGTTCGGGTAGCCGGGCAGCGTCGAGCCGAGATACGCATGCGCGCCGTCGCGCCACGCGTCGACGATGTCGAGCCCGCCGCGGCCGACGATCGCGCCGCGCGGATACGGGTCGGCCACCTGGAAGCCGGTGCCGTAGATCAGGCAGTCGACTTCGTGGCGTTTGCCGTCGGTCGTCACGACCGCGTCGGCTTCGATGTGGTCGATGCCGGTCGTGATCACGTCGACGTTCTTGCGCGACAGCGCCGGGTAGTAGTCGTTCGAGATCAGCACGCGCTTGCAGCCGAGCGTGTAGTCCGGCGTGACGGTCTTGCGCAGCTCCGGATCGGGAATCTGCTTGCGGATGTGGCGCAACGCGAGCTTCTGCACGTTCTTCATCAGCGACGGATGGATCGCGAAGCCGAGCACGCGCGATTCGAGCATCCAGTAGATGCTGCTGCGCACGGCCTTCTGCGTGAACGGCAGCGTGCGGAACAGCCACTTCTCGAGCCCGCTCAGGTTGCGGTCGGGCTTCGGCATGATCCACGGCGGCGTGCGCTGGAACAGCGCGAGTTCCTTCACGCGCGGCGCGATCTGCGGCACGAACTGGATCGCGCTCGCGCCGGTGCCGATCACCGCGACGCGCTTGCCTTCGAGCGCGTAGTCGTGATCCCACTGCTGCGAATGGAACGCGCGGCCCTGGAAATTCTCGACGCCGGGAATCGACGGCAGCGCGGCGCGCGACAGGCCGCCCATCCCCGACACCAGCACGCGCGCGGACAGCCGCTTGCCGTTCGCGAACGTGAGGTGCCAGCGCTGCGCGGCTTCGTCGTACTCGGCGCGCTGCAACTCGTGGTTCAGGCGCAGGTGCGGGCCGACGCCGAAGCGCTGCACGCAGTCTTCCAGATACGCGCGGATTTCCGGCTGAGGCGCAAACATGCGCGTCCAGCGCGGGTTCGGCGCGAACGAGAACGAATAGACGTGCGATTGCACGTCGCATGCACACCCGGGGTAATGATTGTCGCGCCACGTGCCGCCGACCGACGCGGCCTTCTCGAGGACGACGAAGTCGGTCACGCCTGTTTGCCGCAGGCGGATTGCCATCCCGAGACCGGCGAAGCCGGTGCCGATGATGGCGATGTCGATGGTTTCGTCCTGGCCGTCGTGGCCGGGCGGACCGAAAGGCAACGTGCGAGCATTCATCCGGGTGTCTCCGATTTGGCTCATTTTCGAATGTTACATTGTTTGATGTAACGATAGTGGGTGAACCCGGAAACCGCAAGAGGCTAGAAGCGGCGCTCTAAGGGCCGGAAGCCAGACGGGAAAAGGCTGAGCGGGGTTTGGAACGGTTTGCTTTCCGCGATGCGGGATGGGCGGAAAGGGCCGTCGGCAGGACGAGACAGGTGCTGGACGAGACCGCCGGCGCGCGGCGGTCTGTTTGAAACAGTATCAGGGACGGATCGATCGGGCGGCCGTCTCATGGAAAACCCCGGCCACGATCGTGACCTGCGCGAGCGCGTAGAGGCCCCAGATCAGGTAGTCGATGCCGGGAAAGCCGCCGAGGAACCGGCCGACGCCGATCAGCGTGTCGGAGCCGACGAAGATCAGGCTGCCGATCGCGACCAGCGCGCCGTGCGTGCGGGCCGCGAGCGCGAAGCTCGCCATCACGCACAGCACGAGCATGTAGACGGCGACCGGCGCCAGCAGCTCGCCGAGGTGCGGGAAGAATGCCGCATAGAAAGCCGGCGCGGCGATCCACAGCCCGATCAGCGCGACGATGCGCCAGCCGTGCGGCCGTGCGCGCCAGCGCATGAAGATCACGCAGTAGCACACGTGCGTGAGCAGGAACGCGCCCAGACCGAGGACGAACGACAGCGGCCAGTCGGGCAGCGCGAGCAGCACGTCGCCGAGCACTGCGGTGGCGAGCGCCGCGCACAGCCACGCGCGTTCGCGCGGCGCGCCGCAGGTGCTGCCCGCGGCGAGCAGCAGGATACCCATCGCGGCTTTCGCGACGGCCTGGCCCGGATAGGGCGCGGTGGCGAGCGACAGCCCGTACAGCAGCGCGGCGGCGATGGCGAGCGGCCAGAGCCGGCGGTAGGTGGCGGGAAGCGTGGCGATCAAGGCGGGTGTCTCCGGATTGTTGTTGTCTGCGGTGGACGGCGCGCCGTCGAGGGCGCGGCTGCCGGCCATTATCCGGAAGAACGGGCACGCAAAAACCGGCGAATCCTTCTAGTCATCGATGGCGACGGATGACGATGCCGCCGGCGGATTTCTCCGCGCGTTGCCCCGGCCGAACCGGGGCAACGACTTCAATTCGGCTTGCTATGATCGCCGCGGTATTGCCGTTGTCGATGTTCCGCCCGGCCGCGCGACTGGATGCGTACGCCGGTGCGTGCCCGATGAATCCATGCCGTGCCCGGCCCGCGCGCTCGTCGAAAGCGGGGCGGTGCCGGCTCCCCACGAAAACAGGTCCGACCCATGACCGAACTTCTCCACGGCGACGGCGCGATCCGTCGCACGACGCCTTACGGTTCCTCGATCGAAAACACCTATGCGGGCGTGCTGTCGTTCATGCGCCGCAACTATTCGCGTGCGCTCGACGGCGTCGACGTCGCGATCTCGGGCGTGCCGCTCGATCTCGCGACGACCTATCGGTCAGGCGCACGGCTCGGGCCGGCCGCGATCCGCGCGGCGAGCGTGCAACTCGCCGAGCTCAATCCGTATCCGTGGGGCTTCGATCCATTCGACGATCTCGCGGCCGTCGACTACGGCGACTGCTGGTTCGACGCGCACAACCCGCTGTCGATCAAGCCCGCGATCATCGAGCATGCGCGCACGATCCTGCGTTCGGGCGCGAAGATGCTGACGTTCGGCGGCGATCACTACATCACGTATCCGCTGCTGGTCGCGCATGCGGAGCGCTACGGCAAGCCGCTGTCGCTGATCCATTTCGATGCGCATTGCGATACATGGGCCGACGACGAGCCGGACAGCCTCAATCACGGGACGATGTTCTACAAGGCCGTGAAGGAAGGGTTGATCGATCCCGCGACGTCGGTGCAGGTCGGCATCCGCACGTGGAACGACGATTTTCTCGGGATCGAGCGGCTCGATGCCGCGTGGCTGCATGACCATGGTTCGCGCGCGGCGGTCGAGCGGATCGTCGAGATCGTCGGTGCGCGGCCCGCGTATCTGACGTTCGATATCGACTGCCTCGATCCGGCGTTTGCGCCGGGGACGGGGACGCCGGTCGCGGGCGGGTTGTCGTCCGCGCAGGCGCTCGCGATCGTGCGAGGGCTCGGGGCGGTGAATCTGGTCGGGGCCGATGTGGTGGAGGTTGCGCCGGCGTACGATCACGCGGACATCACCGCGATCGCGGCCGCGCATGTCGCGTGCGATCTGCTGTGCTTGTGGCGGCAGAAGAAGGTGGCGGGCGCGTTGAAGTAGGTGAGCGGGCGTGCAATGCAAGAGGCCGGCGGGCAGGTTGCCCGCCGGTTTTCATGCTGGTCGGCTCCGGTAACGCAAGTCCGTCGTCAATTTCGACGCGGAGATGGCGCGGCGTGACGACGCCGGCGAAGGGGCCATTCGAAAATTCGAATCGGGCGCCGCTCGAACCGGAAGGTTTCGAATCGGTTGCGCGCGATGTCGGGACACGCTTGGTCGCGTGCGCACCGATGACTCACAGGCGGCGGATGCCGGTACCGGGGCGCTGCCGTTAGCCGCGCGCATCGACCCAGTTGTGTGCCCAGCGTGCCGAATGCTCCAGCGCCAGCGCTTCGCTCGCGAAGTAATCGAGCGAATAAAACTGGTAGCGGCCTTCGTTGCGCGGGCTACCGCTGCGTTCGAGCAGCAGGTTGGATGAAAAACTGCCATCGGGCAAGCGATGCGCCGACGGGTGGACGGCATAGCCGTTGTACTGTTGAATTCGATTGTTTTGCATTTTTAATTTTAATGATGTTCGAGTGCGCGCGTGCCGTGCGAAATGCGCACGGGTAGGCCGATTCAAAGCCATTGCGAGCTGAATCCGACGCAGTCGAGAAACGAAAATCAGGCGTTGCGGCCAGAGGGGGGATGAAGTGCAACGAGGCGTGTGGCGCTTGGCAAGCTGCTGAACAAACCGATGCAGCTAAAGGCGATAGCGCCAACTTTGGGAGGCGAGGCTCCGTGGGGGTGTCGCTGCGACCCGGCGTCCGTCGCGGGAGGCCGGGCCCTTCAAACTTTACAGCGGCGTGATGTTGGCCGCTTGCAGACCCTTCGGGCCTTGCTTCGTTTCGAAGCTCACTTTTTGATTTTCAGCCAGCGTCTTGAAGCCGTCGGCACGAATTTCCGAGAAGTGAGCAAACAGGTCGTCGCCGCCGTTGTCCGGGGTGATGAAGCCAAAGCCTTTGCTGTCGTTGAACCACTTGACGATACCGGTATCCATGAAGATTCCTTGAGAAAAAATAGAAAGATTTGCTCTGTTGAAGAGCGCGTGAAGCGTCAAGGAGGGAGAGGACAACGAATACCGCTGAGGAGCGATCAATTGATGAACAGCAATCGGACTTCTTGAACTTCGGACGATACGGTAACCGCCGGGCGGGGCTCGCGTCAACCGTTATCTTGTAACTGTTTCACAGCACGGCCCGTTATCGAGGGCGCAGCGATGCGACCCCGTCTGGCAGGAGGGGGCGACGGGTGGCGCGTCCGGCCGTTCGCCGACCGACGCAAGCGGTGGTTGTCACCTGCAACGGTCGCTGGTCTTTCCTCTGTCCGGACCGCGCGCGTTGTCGCGAACAGTCGACGCATGCGTGACGGCGGCGGTGCGGGTGATCCGGCGGGGGAAACGCATCGTCGAACGAACGCCATGCGAGACATCTTCGGGGCGTGGCTGTTACCGCTCGATCGAAAGAATCGTCGCGTCGTCGATGGCGCCCGCACACGAAGCATTGCCGATCATGAACGAGACGGCAGCCGCCCTAGGTGTGGTCGCCGTCGCCTTGCGTATCGGATGTATCGGACGTATCCGGCGCGCCGGACTGCCGCGCCGCTTCATCGCTGAGCTTCTTGTCGAGGATCGTTGCAACGCGGCCGCCGAGATACGCGCTCGCGGCGGTTTCGAGCGCGCGGTTCGTCTCGCCTTCGACGAACACGGCAGCGAGCGGGCGCAGGCGCCAGATCGCGTCGACCAGTTCGGGCACGTCGGTGGCCGGCGGCAGCGTGCCGGCGTCGTAGCGGTCGAGCCGCTTCACGACGAGATCGACGAGCAGCCGCGCGATCGCGTCGAAGTGCGGGCGAGCGAGGCTGATCACGTCGAGCAGCTCGCGCGGCGGAATCCCTTCCTTCGTCATCGCGGCGGCCGCCTCGAGCAGCGCGGGACTCTTCGCGACGAACGACAGGCCGCGCCGTTCGAGCAGCCCGAGCTCGGTCACACGCGACAGCTGCGTGGTCGCTTGCGGGCCGAACATCTGTGCGAGCGCGGCGAGCGAATAGGTCTTCGGCAGCTCGTGCGACCAGCGGCCGCCGATCGCGTTTTCGAGGCCGAGGATCGAACGCAGGTCGTGGCCTTCGTCGATCGCCTTGATGAGATCCTGGATGTTCGACAGCGTGTAGCCGCGTGCGAGCAGATGGTTGATCAGCTTCAGGCGCGCGACGTGCGTGTCGTCGTAGATGCCGACGCGCCCGCGTTTTTCCGGCGGCGCGAGCAAGCCGCGATCCTGGTACGCGCGGACATTGCGCACGGTGGTGTCGGACACGCGCGCGAGTTCGTCGACCGTGTACTCGTTGCGGGAATCCGGTGCAGCCTCGTCGGGCGTGGAATGAGTCTGTTTTGACATGCGGCCATTCTAGCGCGACGCGGCGGGAGCGGGCGAGGCGGGGAGCGTTCGCGCGCCGTCGCCGAGCGGGCGCTGCAGCAGCGCCGTATCGATCCACCGGCCATGCTTGAAGCCGACCGCTGTCAGCGTGCCGGCCGGTTCGAAACCGAATGCGCGATGCAGCGACGTCGAGCCGCCGGTGCCGCCGTCGGCGATCACCGCGATCATTTGCCGCCACGGGCCGGCTTCGCAACGCGCGATCAGCGCCGCGAGCAGGGCGCGGCCGATTCCGCGCCCGCGCTGCGCATCGTCGATGTAGATCGAATCCTCGATCGCGAAGCGGTACGCGCTGCGCGTGCGGTACGGCGTCGCGTACGCATAGCCGGCCACGCGGCCGTCGCATGCGGCGACCAGATACGGCAGTCCGTGGCGCAGTACCGCGTCGCGGCGTGCGCGCAGCTCGGCGACGTCGGGCGGCGTTTCCTCGAACGACGCGACGCTGTGGTGAACGTGGTGCGCATAGATCGCGTGAATCGCGTCGAGGTCGGCGTCGGTTGCGTCGCGAACGACGCAGGCGGGAGCGGTGGACATGGCGGCGGGGCGGACAAACGCAAATCGCTACTATGCCGCCCGCCGGCGCGTGTGGCAAAGCCGTTCGACGGAGTGCGGCGCGGGTTGCCTACAGCCGTCCGTCCGCCGCATGAACCGCATCGGCGATGGCATCGGCGACGCGCTGCACGCGCGGCGACCGGCGCACGTCGGGGTGAACGACGAGCCAGATCTCGCGCTCGATGTCGCAATGCGGCGCGTCGGTCAGCTCGACGAGCGGCGCGCCAGCGTGCGCGACGGGATCGTCGACGAGAAACCGCGGCAGCAGCGCGACGCCGGCCCCCGCCGCGCAGGCGCGATGCAGCGCGGCGAGGTCGTTGGCGATGAACGCAAAGCGCCGTCCGGCCGCGAAGCGTTCGAGCCATTGCTGTTGCGGGGTTTGCGCGAGCGCGTCGTCGTAGCCGACGAACGCCCAGGTGTCGGGCGGCGCGTCGGCCCATTCCGGTGCGGCACACAGCGCAAAGCGCATCGTGCCGAGCCGGCGTGCGGCGAGCCCCGGTTCGCTCGGCCGCGACAGCCGCACCGCGAGGTCGGCTTCGCGCGCATACAGGTTCGCCGCATGCATTTCGCCCATCAGGTCGATGCGCAGTGCCGGCCACGCGCGCTGCGCGCGGGCCAGGCGCGGCGCGAGGAAATGACTGGCGAACACCGGCGACGCCGACACGCGCACCACGCCGTCGAGCGCCGCCGCCCCCTGCGCGGCGCGCGCGAACGCATGCGCATCGGCTTCGAGGCGCGCGGCGTGCTCGGCGAGGTGCAGTCCTTCGTCGGTCGGCGGCCAGCCGCGCGGCAGCCGGTCGAACAGCCGGACCCCGAGCGAGGATTCCAGCGCGTCGATGCGCCGCGCGACCGTCGAATGCTGGACCTGCAGCGCGCGGGCGGCGGCAGACAGGCTGCCGCTGCGCATCACCGCAAGAAAGTAGCGGATGTCATCCCAGCTCATCGGCAGCGCGGAGGGGGGAGCGGCAATCGGATCGGTCGATTTTTGCACAGTAAATGGGCGGTCAACGTGAATTCCGTTCGATTATGCACGATGGGATGATCGTGTCACTTCATTCGATAGCGAGGAACGTCATGACCCAAACTGCCAACGCCATCCGGATCGGGATCGACCGTTACGGCGACGCCGGCGTGCTGCGCCGCGTCGATGCGCCCGTCGCGCCGCCTGCCGCCGGCGAAGTGCGGATTCGCCAGACCGCGATCGGCGTGAATTTCGTCGACATCTATTTCCGGACGGGCGCGCACGCGTTGCCCGCGCTGCCCGATGCGCTCGGTGTCGAGGCGGCCGGTGTGATCGACGCGGTCGGGCCGGGCGTGACGGATCTCGTCCCCGGCCAGCGCGTCGCGTATGCGGGCATGCCGACCGGCAGCTATGCGAGCCTGCGCACGATGCCGGCCGAACGCGTGCTGCCAATTCCCGACGGCCTGAGCGACGAAGCCGCTGCCGCCGGGCTGCTGAAGGGGATCACCGCCTACATGCTGCTGCATCGCGTCCGGCAGGTCGGCGCCGGCGATACGGTGCTCGTCCATGCGGCGGCTGGCGGCGTCGGGCTGCTGGCGACGCAGTGGGCGCGCGCGCTCGGCGCACGGGTGATCGGTACGGTCGGATCGGCCGCGAAGGCTGCGCTCGTGCGCACGCACGGCGCCGAAGCGGTGGTCGACTATCGCGAACAGGATTTCGTCGCGGCCGCGCGCGCGTTCGGCGGCGGCGCGGGCGTCGATTACGCGATCGACGGCATCGGCGGCGACGTGCTGACGCGCACGCTCGGTGCGATCCGTCCGTTCGGGATGGTCGCGAGCATCGGGCAGGTGGCCGCGATCGGCGCGCGGCAGACCTTCGATCTCGACGAACTGGGCCCGGTCCGTTCGATCGCGCTCGCGCGGCCGAGCGTGCTCGGCTTCATCGCACGGGACGTGGCGGGTTATCGGGAAGCGGCGCGCGCGACGCTCGAACGGCTCGCGGGCGGGATGCACGTGGAGATCGGCGCGCGGCTGCCGCTCGAACAGGCGGCCGATGCGCATCGGCTGCTGGAGTCGCGCAAGACGACGGGGGGCGTGGTGCTGGTGCCGTGACGGCCAGCGGCGGGGCCGGTGCTTCGCAGTGACGATACCGGCACGCCGCCACCTTGCTGGTCAGTGATGCTTGCGCAGCGGCGCGCTTTCGACGAACCACGCGAGCACGAATGCGATCGCGATCACGGCCGCCGCCGCGAGATACACCACATGCAGCGATCCGGCGAACGCATGCAGGTACGCGTCGCGCACGGCGTCCGGCAACTGGTGCACGGCGGCCGGGCCCATCGCGGGCGGCAATTCCGTGCCGGCCGGCAGCGCCTGCATGATCCGCGACTGCAGCCCGTGCGAGAACAGCGCACCGAACGCGGCGACGCCGAGTGAGCCGCCGATCGAGCGGAACAGCGTCACGCCCGACGTCGCGACGCCCATGTGCCGGAATTCGACCGTATTCTGCACCGCGAGCGTCAGCACCGGCATCACCATGCCGAGCCCGATCCCGAGCAGCGCCATGTACGCGTACATCGTGTGCAGCGGCGTGTCGAGCGACAGCGTCGACAGCAGCGCCATCGCGATGCCGCCGATCAGCGTGCCCGCGATCGGAAACGGGCGATACGTGCCGAGGCGCGAGATCAGCCGGCCGCTGATGATCGACATCGCGAGCATCCCGCCCATCATCGGCAGCAGCTGCATGCCGGCCTGCGACGGCGTCGAGCCTTTCACGACCTGCAGGTACAGCGGAATGAACGTGACCGAGCCGAACAGCGCGATGCCGACGACGAAGCCGATCAGGCTCATCAGCACGAAGGTGCGCTGACGGAACAGCGCGAGCGGCATGATTGGCTCGGCCGCGAGGCGCTCTTCATAAATGAAGCCGCCGATCGCGACGAGGCCGAGCACGAGCGTCATCCACAGTTGCGGCGACGTCCACGGCAGCAGCGACCCGCCTTCGCTCGTGAACAGGATCACGCAGGTCAGCGCGGTGGCGAGGAACGCGGCGCCCATGTAGTCGATCCGGTGCTTCACGTGCGCGGTGTGCGGACGGAACGCCATGCCGATCACCGCGAGCGCGAGCAAGCCGAGCGGCAGGTTGATCGTGAAGATCCAGCGCCACGACAGGTGCTCGACCAGGAAACCGCCGAGCAGCGGGCCGACGATCGTCGCGAGGCCGTAGACGCCGCCGAACATCCCCTGGTAGCGCGCCCGGCGATCGGGCGGGACCAGATCGCCGATCGCGGCCATCGTGACGACCATCAGGCCGCCGCCGCCGAGCCCCTGCAGCGCGCGCAGCACGATCAGCTGCGTCATGTCCTGCGCGACGCCGCACAGTGCGGAGCCGGCGAGGAACAGCACGATCGCCGCCTGCAGCACGATCTTGCGGCCGTACAGGTCGCCGAGCTTGCCGTACAGCGGCAGCACGACGGTGGACGACAGCAGGTACGCGGTGACGACCCAAGACAACTGGTCGAGCCCGCCGAGCTCGCCGACGATCGTCGGCAGCGCGGTCGATACGATCGTCTGGTCGAGCGCGGACAGCAGCATGACGAGCAGCAGCGCGGCGATGATCAGCCCGGTCGGCGCGTCGCGGCGGGCCGTTTCGGCGGCCGGCGGAGTGAGGAGGGTGTTGGTTGTCATCGAGATATCTGCCGTGGCAGGGAATTGAGCCGAAATATAGCCACATATACTTGACTAGTCAATTTCTGCTCAGACTCAGTCTGTTGCAGTCGTAACAGGAGATTGCCGGCAGGAAAAATTGACCGTGATCAGACGGAAAGCAGGGACGGACTCAAGTTTTTTGCAGGCAAACCGTAATACAGAGTGCTGCGGACCGATTGCCGCGGCATTTTTCATCGCTCACGTGCCGTCATGAACCTGAACGCCCTGTTTTCCCGTTTCTCGATCCGTACGCGGATCTTCTCCACGCTCGGTCTCGTTGCCGCGCTGCTCGTCGTGTCGGGGCTGATCGGCCTTGCCGGCATGCAAAGCTCGAACCGCGCACTCGACGAGGCCTATACGCAGCAACTGGCTGCGAAGACCGCGCTGTCCGCGGCGAGCCTGAACCTGACGATCGTGCGCACGACGCTCGACCGCGCGCTCCTGCATCCGGAGGCGCCGGAAGTGCCGGATCTCGTGAAAAAGGCCGAAGGCTATCTCGCGAAGGCCGACACCGCCTGGCGCAATTACGCGGCGATGCCGCACGACGGCGACGAGGGCCCGCTCGCGAGCCGCCTCGACGCCGCGCGCCAGGCGCTGATCGGGCAGGCGCTGAAGCCGATGATCGACGCGATCCGCGAAGGCCGGCGCGACGAGGCCGACCGGCTGCTGATGACGGTCGCGCCGCCGCTGTCGGTCGCGCTCACGCAGGCGACCGATGCGCTCGATGCGTACCAGGTCGCGCGCGGCAAGGACGTTTACGACACCGCGCAGACCTATTACGGCTGGATGCGTATGGGCGCGATCGCGGGCATCGCATTCGGGCTGGCCGCGTGCCTCGGCTGTGCGATCGGCCTGCATTTCGCGATCACGCAACCGGTGAATCGCCTGTTGTCGCATTTCCGCCGCCTGTCGGACGGCGACCTGACGTCGGAAGTGCGCTGGTCGTCGCGTGACGAAATGGCCGAGCTGGTGAAGGGCGTGACGGGCATGCAGCGCAGCCTCGCGGACACGGTGCGCCAGGTCAGCCAGGGTTCCGAAGCGATTTCGACGGCCACGCACCAGATCGCGGCCGGCAACACGGACTTGTCGCAGCGTACCGAGGAACAGGCGTCGGCGCTGCAGGAGACGGCCGCGAGCATGGAGCAGTTGACGGCGACCGTGAAGCAGAACGCCGACAACGCGCTCGAGGCGCAGGCCTGCGCGGACAGCGCGAGCGAAATCGCGACGCGCGGCGCGACGGTGGTGGGCGAGGTGATCGGCACGATGAACGAGATCGACCAGAGCTCGCAGAAGGTCGCCGACATCATCGGCACGATCGAGGGCATCGCGTTCCAGACCAACATTCTTGCGCTGAATGCGGCGGTCGAAGCTGCGCGCGCAGGTGAGCAGGGCCGCGGTTTTGCCGTGGTCGCAGGCGAGGTGCGCACGCTTGCGCAACGCTCGGCGTCCGCGGCGAAGGAAATCCGCACGCTGATCGGCGAATCGGTCGAACGCGTTGCGATCGGCTCGCGGCTCGTCGGCACGGCCGGTGCGACGATGCAGGACATCCAGCAGGCGATCGGACGCGTGACCGGCATCATGACGGAGATCGCGGCCGCATCGAGCGAGCAGCGCGACGGGATCGAGCAGGTGAACCGCGCGGTGTCGCAGATGGATCAGGTGTCGCAGCAGAACGCGGCGCTCGTCGAGCAGGCGGCGGCGGCGGCTGCGTCGCTCGAGGAACAGGCTGACGGGTTGCGCCGTGCGGTGGGGGCGTTCCGGGTGGCTTGAGCAACGCAGGCGCGAGGCGAGTGGTGACCCGATGGTCGGTTGACGCGGCCAGCTTCGCGGATTGGCCGGCGTTATCTTCGTTGATCTGTTCGAGCGGTCGGTCAAGAAATAAAAGCCCCGGTAGCGGGGCTTTATTTTTTATAAATCAAAGTATTGCGATGCGCTTTTAGAACAACGGCATTCTGGCGCGAAGCCAATCCCACTTTGAAGGTGGAATCGTGAGATATTTATTGTGGTTCGATTCGTCGGTCAAGTCGATGTAGCGAACCAGATTGCCTTCGTAATTCAGGGGGCGATGGAAGCTGTCTCCATGATGCCAGTTGACGGAGAAATATCGCCTCGCAAGAAGCTCGCCTTCTTCGCTGAAAACCCGTAGCTCTATATTGTCGTTCGTCGCGTCTTGATCATTCCCGCCGGTGCCGCACATCTTGAATCGATACGGAACTCCATTCATGTTTTTTTTGCCACCATCCAGTGTTTCTGGGCGATCATAGAAATCGCATCGCCCGTAGACGGGGCGGTTGAGATGAATGGTCAGGCCTACGCCGATATAGGCAACAATGGCTAGGCCAATGTATCTGAGGGCTCTAGTCTGCATATTTCGCCAAGCTTGAGGTCGATCGGCTTCTTCAGTTTCAAATAAACCGGCTTTGAATATATCATGAAGTCTCTTCCCCGGCGATGCCTCTCCCGCCAACGACTGTAGTCGGCGTTATAGACTGGGAAGTAAACATCGGTGGATTTGAATCTTCCTGCAAAACTTCTTCTCGTATCCACGGGTTTGCTGAGGTTTCTTGACCAAATGTCAATGTCGGAATCTCGTTTGAGCGCGCTTGATCCGGTGAGGATTGACCCCGGCGCGATGATGACTCCATGCTTGTTCCAGTGCCCTAGGTATTGCTTTCCGTTGAATGAGTAGCTGTCTTTTAAATAAGCATAGATGTGTGTGATTTTTCCGATGGCGTTAAGGCAATACAGATTTCCTGATTTTTCATATTTGAAGTATTTCTCGAATGATATTTCGACATTTCCGATGGCGGTATAAATATTGAAGTTGGCTAGGGCTCCCGTGAGGTCTGTTGGAGCAAGATTTTCAAGGGTGTCGAGGTTTCTTATTGACAATAATTGAAATTGCCAATCCCTGTGAAATTTTTGAGGATTTCCGGTGAATGAAGAGGTGTTGAAATTGAATGTGGAATTTCTGTCAAAAAATAACTTCTTGACAAAGGACTGGGTGATATCTGACGCAGTGCGTACGGATCGCTCGCTGTAGATGTCACTCGAAAGCAGTTTTTTCGTATTTTCTTCTGACGCTTCCGAATTTCAACGCCCAGTCGAGGGAAACGTCATCGTCATTCAGCGGCTGGGCCGACGTTGGATCGTCATTGTAAATATGCGCAGCACCCGCAAACCAGATTCGCGCAAGTTTGGCTGAAACCTTCCAGCCCAATTTGTCCATCGCGATTGGTACGTCCTGGAGATCGAAAGGTGGCGGGTTATCGCAAACTTCCGATTCCGCCTGCCGCGGTGATCCTTTGGTTATTGTCTGGTCGGCTTGCGGCGGCGGTTGAGGTGCTGGAGGGGGCTGCGGCGCGTTCGAGGGCTTGGAAATCGGTTTTGGAGGAGGAGGCGGTGGTGGAGGCTTTTCCCCCGGTGCGAGCCTGTCGATCGATACGCCTCTTTGAGTATCAAGCGGAATGCATCCTTGGGAACCCTTGTATTCCTTCAACTCCGATCCGAACCACCCATTTTTCGGCTTGTAGTAAGGCACCTTCTTTACGTCGGCCATGGACTCTTCCGTTTGCAACGAATAGCCTGGCATCGTAAAAGCCGACTGCAAGCGGACAAACCATCAGGTGTTGCCGAAACAGGGCGAAGCGCGATTGGACAAGGGGCCGGGGCAGAAAGAAATGTGCCCGATTGTGTCGGCCACCATGACGTCGAATAGTGTCCCCGAGCCGGGCGAACCGTTTCGCCGCGTCAGACCGCCGCGTCAGACCGCCGCGTCAGACCGCCGCGAGTTGCGCGGCCGCGCGCGACGACGCGACGATCAGCAGCTTCATCGTCGCGCGCGTCGCACCGACGAACAGCTTGCGCGCGGCCCGCGCGTCGAGCGTGTCGAAGTCGACTTCGGTGAGGATCACGCACGGCGCCGACTGGCCCTTGAAGCGGTAGATCGAATCGAGCAGCACGTCGCCTTCGCGATATTCGGGGTTGCCGAACAGGTCGTACTTGCCGGTGAAGCGCTTGATCCGGTGCGGACCGAGCTGGTCGAGCGGCGCGAGCACCGAGCCCTCGCGGCCGCGATACGACAGCACCGCGATGTCCTGCTTGCGGAAGCCCAGCGACAGCGCGTGCGTGATCGCGCGCTTGGTCGCGTCGATGCAGGCTTCCGTCAATGCGTCTCCCGACGCGCCATCTTCCCCGTATGCCGACACCGACGGATCCGAACCGTCGAACGGGCTGCCCGCGCGCAGCTCGGCCGCGAGCGGCTCGACCCGGCCGACGACGTCGCGCACGAATTCGAGCAGGTCGCGCGGGCTGCGGTAGTTCGTCAGCGCCTTCAGCGTGACCCAGCCGGCCAGCGCGACGGGTTCGCGCATGTACAGGTTCTGCAGCGGATCCTCGAGCCACCACCATGCGCCGTCCGGCGCGAGCACGCGCGCCAGCGCGGCCGCCCACGGCGCATGGAAATCCTGCCCTTCGTCGACGACCAGCACGTCGAAGCGCCAGTGCTCGGGAATCGGCGCTTCCGCGAAACGCGCTTCGAGCCGCTCGAATTCGCCGGGCACCTGGAAGTCGGGCACATAGCCGCCGTCACGCGCGACCCAGTCGCACAGCTGGTGGTAATTCGCGATCTTCGCGCCGGGCGGCGCGATGCGCGCGATGTAGTCGGCGAGCGGCCGGTTGAAGCACACATAGAGCACGCGCTTGCCCGCCGCGACGGCATCGCGCATCGCCTGCACCGCGAGCTGTGTCTTGCCCGAGCCGGCGGTGCCGGTGACGCGCAGCCGGAACGGCGCGAACTCAAGCTGGCGCGCCCATTCGGCGAGCCCGCCGGACAGCCGCGTGACGAGCGTGCCGGCCTGCCCGACGAGCGCGCTCGTGTCGGGCGTGAGCGCGAGCTCGTCCGCGAGGAAATGGTGGAGCTTCGGCGCGTTCGGAAAGTGTGCGTCGTCCTCGGGCAGGATCTGCAGGACGACCTGCGCGAGCTGCGCCTTGCGCGACGCGTCGACGATGCGGTCGGCCGCGACGCCGGCGATCGACGCGTCGCGGATCGAGTAGTCGGGGCAGTACAGCAGCGCCTCGACCCCGTAGACGCCCGCGCCGAGCGCGGCCGTCAGCCGCCGGTGCAGTGTTTCCTGCGTGCGCGCGAGCTGGATCGGGACATTGCGCTCTTTCTGCAGATAGACCTTCACGAGCCCCTTCGGCGTTTCGCGCAGGAAGCCGGCCTTCTGCTCGATCAGCAGCACGCGGCCGGCCGGGCTCACGACGACGAACGCCGCTTCGCCGAACACCGAGAACGCCTGATCGGCGCGCGTCCAGTGGACGCCGTGATACACCGTGTAGCTGTCGGGCAGTGCGTGTTCGAGCGCGGCGAGCGTTTCGCGTTCGCGTTCGGCCGCGCCGGTCGCGGCGAGGCTTTTCCAGTCGTCGGGGATGAGGCGGGCCATGGCGTCGGGCGGCGGATGCCGGTGCGGGCGTGAACAGGTCCGGCTATTGTACTGAGGAACCTGTCCATGCCCGCGGCATTGCGCGCCCGCTGGCCACCCTGAGGTGAGGCGTGCCGGCGGGGATTATCCGCGCGCGAGCCGTTTCGCGAGATCCGCGCTGAGGATCGCCATGCGCGCGGGTTTTTCGTAGCAGACCACGTCGAACGCGCGGATGACTTCGCTGATGTCGGCTTCGCTTGCGCGGCCGGTGAGCAGGTCGCCCGTCAGGACGAAAATCGGCGCGCCCGGGTTGTCGGACGTGCGCACGGCCTTGATCGCGGTCGCGGCCGTGCTGTCGTCGAACAGCCATTCGGTCAGCACGGCGTCGAAGGCCTGGCCCTGCAGGGCGTCGACGAACGGCGCGAGACCGTCGAACGCGGCCGTCGCGAAACCCTGCCGTTCGAGATAGCGGCACAGCTCGGTCGCGCTGACGCGATCGGGGTCGATCACCGCGACGACGAGCTTGTCGCTCTCCGCGCGGCGCGGATAGATCTCGATCTTGTGCACGTCGTACGCGTTCTGGTACAGCACGCCGGTATGACGCAGCACGCGCCAGCGGCCGTTCTGTTCGTACGCGACGAACTCGGGACGCGCGCCGGCTTCGAGCGGCGCGCCGATCCACGCGGTACACGGGATCTCGGCGACGCCCGCATAAAGGACGGCTTCCTGGGAATAGGCACCGACCATGCCGGGGTCGAGCGTTTGCGCGCCGAACAGCTGGGCGGCGGGTTCGCCGTACGCTTCGGCGACTTTCTTGATCTGCGAGAGCGTCCAGGGGCTGCTGCCGCGCAGTTTGCGGTGGCCTTGCGAGAAACTCAGGTCGAGGATGCGGCACAGCTCGGTGGTCTGCTGGCGCTTGCCGATGCCGTTGCGGGTCATCAGCTCGCGCACGCGCTCGGCAACCGCGAGGGAATCCGTGGTGATTGCTTCAGTGGTCATGCTACGGGAACGGATCGTGACGTTCAGAACGACGCCTTGCGGCAGTCTCGACGGACAGTCTTCATGACGTCCAATGGCGAGCCGACCGGCCACGCGCGCAAAAGATAACTTTACCGCAAAATGGTCGTCATTCAGTGTCGTGAAAGGTGCGATTGTGTGAAAGGTGTGTCACGAAGTTACCGCAAGCACCCGCATCTCGAACGCATTAACGACTGACAGGAAACAATGACGACAACCTATCCGTTGCACGATGCCCTGACCCGCGCCGAAACGGCGTTCCCGGCCGAAGCCGACGTCGTGATCGCCGGCGCCGGCATCATGGGCTGCGCGGCCGCGTACTACCTGGGCCTGCGTGGCCTGAAGGCCGTCGTGCTCGACAAGTCGCGCATCGCCGGGCAGCAGTCGACGCGCGCATGGGGCTTCGTGCGGCAGCAGGGCCGTGAAGCCGCCGAGGTGCCGCTGATGATGGCGGGCATGCGGATCTGGGAGGGGTTAGAGGAAACCCTCGGTTTCGATCTCGAATGGCGGCAGGGCGGCTGTCTCTATATTGCGGACAACGAAACGGACTGGTCGTCGTTCAACGCGTGGCTCGCCGTCGCACGCGAGCATGGGCTCGATACGCGCACGCTTACGCGCGCGCAGATCGACGAGCGCGTCCGTGGCCTTTCGCCGCAGGCACGCACGCTTGGCGGGCTGTACACCGCGACCGACGGGCAGGCCGAGCCGCGTCGCGTGGCCGCCGCGTTCGCGGCGCGCGCGACCGAGGCCGGCGCGCGTTTCTTCGAAGGCTGCGGCGTGACGGCGATCGAGACGGCCGGCGGCGCGGTCGTCGGCGTCGTGACCGAGCGCGGCACGATCCGTACGCGGCGCGCGATCTGTGCGGCCGGCGCGACCAGTTTCCGGTTGCTCGACGGCGTCGGCATCCGGCTGCCGCAGCAGGCCGTGCGCGGCACCTGCATGCGCACCAATGTGGTGCCGCCGGTGTCGGCGGCGACGGTCTGGGGGCACGGCCTCGGCATCCGGCAGCGCGAGAACGGCGCGATCAATCTCGCCGACGACATGCAGGTCGACGTCGATCTGACGCTCGGCCACCTGCGCGGGTTGAGTCTCTTCTGGCCGGAGTTCTGGTCGCAGCGCGACAAATTCCGGCTGCACCTGAATGCGTCTGCCTGGCGCGACGCGCTTGCCCGCATCAGCGGCGCGACCGGGCCGGTCGAGCCGCGCGATCCGCAGCCGCAGCCGAATCGCGCCCACGCGCCGCGCGCACTCGCGAAGCTCAAGGCGATCTTTCCCGCGCTGAAGGACGCGCAGATCGTCGAGGCGTGGGCCGGCCTGATCGACGTGTTGCCCGACGGCATCCCGGTGATCGATGCACCGGGCACGCCGTCGGGGCTCGCGATCGCGACGGGGTTCTGCGGTCACGGTTTCGCGATGGGGCCGATCGTCGGCCGGCTGCTCGCCGAATGGATCGATACCGGGACGCCGTCGCTCGACCTGTCGGCGTTTCGCGCGCGGCGCTTCGTCGACGGAACGATGGTGCGGCCGCGCAGCATGCTGTGACGGCCGGGCGCGCGCGTTCCCGTCGTAAAATCGAGCCCGCATTCTTCAGGAGACTCCCCGTTGGCTTCGCCATCCGACCAGCGCCGCTCGTTGCGCTTACGCCTGCGTCGTGCCCGCAATCCGTGGCAGGCGCCGCGTACGCGCACGCTGTTCACGCGTCCCGCGACGTCGCCGCGGCGCACGCTGCTGTTCCGCATCGGCGCGGTCGTGCTGCTGTGCACGCTCGCGTTCATCGTGCTGTATCTCGATCGCGACGGCCTGCGCGATTCGACCAAGAGCACGCCGATGACCGTCGCCGATCTCGTCTATTTCACGATGGTCACCGTCGCGACGGTCGGCTACGGCGACATCGTGCCGGTCACCGCGCGGGCACGCCTGCTCGATGCGTTCTTCATCGTGCCGATCCGTATCGTCATCTGGTTCATTTTCCTGGGCACGGCGTATCAGTTCGTGATCCAGCGCGTTATCGAGGAATTCCGCATGAAGCGCCTGCAGAAGCAGTTGTCCGATCACATCGTCGTGTGCGGTTATGGCCTGTCGGGGTCGATCGCGGTGCGCGAGTTGCTGGAAAGCGGCGTCGATCCCGCGACGGTCATCGTGATCGATTCGCAGCAGCAGGCGCTCGAGGCCGCGACGTCGCTCGGCGTGACGGGATTGCTTGGCGATCCTGCGCATGAGGATCTGCTGCAGCAGGCGCAGGTGCGCGCGGCGAAGGCCGTGATCATTTCGGTGACCGACGATCCGACCGCGATCCTGCTGACGCTGTCGGTGCGCAGCATCGCGCCCGATACGAAGATCGTCGTGCGGATCCAGGAAAACCTGTACCAGCGGCAACTGCGGCAGGCCGGCGCGGACGTGATCGTGTCGTCGACGAAGATCGGCGCGCTGCTGCTCGCGGATGCGGTGCACAGCCGCTATATCGTGCCATTCGTGAACGACATGCTGTCGACGCGCGGGCGTGCGACGCTGCTGGAGCGCGAAGCGTTGCCGCAGGAGATCGGGTGCCTGACGAACGTCGTGCCGGGTGCGATCGTGGTCGGGCTCGATCGCTGCGGGAAGATCTATTCGTTCTACGAGGATCCGCCGTGCAGGATCGAGGCGGGGGATACGCTGGTCGTGATTCAGTCGGCGCGGATTCCGGATCCGGATGTGTGAGGGCATTCAGTCCGGTGGGGCGATCAGGATTCCTCGATTGGCAAAGTAGCGATCGAAGGTTTCGCGCCGCATCGTCACGTTTTCCTGCGTGTCCCGTTCAAATCCTGACGGGTTATGAAAGATCCAGTCGCCGGATTGTGCGTCGACGCCAAGCACGAGCACCAGATGGCCGCCACGCGCCGGCGGCTCGACATCCCGATGCCGGATTCCCGGATGGACCGACGCCATCAGCCTGTGTCCGTCGCGTAGCCTTGCTTCAAGGACCGCCGATTCCGTATGCTCGACGACGCTGCCTCGCATCTGGAAACGCTCGCCGAGCCATTGCACGAACGGTCGGTACAGCAGGCGTTTGCCGCCATCGCCCAGTTCAGGGCGGTAGACGCCGAAGGTCACGGCGTCGTGGACCAGTTCGAGCAACGGGAACACGCGCTTCGTACGCTGCGCGAGCAGCATCTTCAGGCATGCGATGCCGCAGATGTGCGGGCTCCATTGCGCGTACTCTTCGGGGCTGCGGGCGCCCGACTCGCGCCAGAGCGGATCGTCTTCCGAACGCAGCGCGCCGGACAGAAACTTGTCGATCAGCATCCTCGATTCCCACTGCGAGAAGTAAGGTACGTCGGTCATTTTTCATCCGGTAAACAGTATCGCGACGAAACGGTCGACCGTTGTGCCGAAGATATCGTGCGGGCGTAACGCCGCGCATTGGCATGCGGCGCCGCATCGTGCCGCCGCATCACGCACCATCCGGTTCCATCGCGGAGCCGGTCAATTTTTTTGCGCCCGTGGCCTCGCAGATGAACGCACGGGCTCGGCCGACGCCAGCAGGCTGCGCAGGAACACCATGATCATGTGCCCGATCGGCACCTCCGACAGGATCGACTCGTGCAGCGACAACCCTTGCGAGAGCCCCATGAACGACACGGCCAGGACGGTCGGCGACTCGGGCGGCACTTTCCCGAACCGGGCAAAAATCTGTTCGATGCAACAGGCAAGACCATCGCGGTGGGCATCCAGTAATGCCTGCACCGCCTTCGCAAAATCGGGATTGCGACGCCCGTGAAGCTTGAATTCGACGCCCAGCACCGACCACTCGGGCTCGGCATCGACGGTCCGCGACCACACTTCCAGCGCATCCAGTATGTCGTTCCCGGACGCGGACGGGTCGCTCAGCGCCCGGGCGACGTCTGCCACTTGCGCCATCGAGCGCGACTGCATCAGTTCGACGAACAACGCTTCCTTGCTCGCGAAATTCGAATAGAACGCGCCCTGCGTGTAGCCGGCCTCGGCCGCGATATCCCTGAGGGACGTCGCGCCGAAACCGCGATCGACGAACAGCCGCTTCGCCGCGGCAAGCAAATGCGCGCGGGTCTGCAGTCGACTTTCTTCGCGGGTCAGCCGCGGGGGAAGGGGTGCCGTGATCATGGCCGGAAGGATATCAGTTGATATTTGAGATGGAAATCATTACGATCGCATTCCAGATATCAGTTGATATTTGAAACGCCGGGCACGATTGTGCACCCGAATGTCCGCAGTGGGCGGGGACCAGGCGGACGATCGTGCCGGTGCGGGGGCGTCGATGCGGTGCCGGTGCGCCAGGGATAGTCGCGCCGCCGATGCGCAGAGCGCGTCGCCGGTCGATCAGGTATGCCGGCCTCGTGCGTCGTGATGAAACAGTCGGTTAGTCATGCGAATCATGTCGATTTGCATGTGGATGCGTGGCAGGAAGCGGAAGATGAGCGTGAGCAAGACCTATGCGCAGCTCGTTGTGGAGCTGTCCGAACTGGACGAGGAAATCGAGCGCGCCCGCGAGCGCGAACGCATCGATGCGATCGAGAAGGTTCACTCGTTGATGGACACCTATGCGATCAAGCATCGCGACCTGGTCGGCCGCAACGGCCGCCGTGGCTCGTACATCGTGAAAGCGTTGCCGGCGCGCTATCGCGATCCGGCGAGCGGCAAGGAGTGGAGCGGGCGCGGTAACGCGCCGCTC
Source organism: Burkholderia arboris (assembly GCF_902499125.1). Classification (GTDB taxonomy): domain Bacteria; phylum Pseudomonadota; class Gammaproteobacteria; order Burkholderiales; family Burkholderiaceae; genus Burkholderia; species Burkholderia arboris. Next base: position 260,081 of record NZ_CABVPX010000001.1, on the reverse strand, counting down.
TGGATCCGGGGCAAGGACCGCCGTCAGTTCGTCATATGCAAGCCACCGGCCTTTGGAAAGAAAGCCAAAAGGCGATGACGGAACCGGGTGGGCGTGGACCGTGCGTTGCAGGGGTGAGCTAAGGCGATGCGGGCTGCTGCGGCGTGTGGCCCGGCGGCGTCAGCACGACGAGCAGCGTCGCGCCGTCCGGCGACGGCGCCACGTACGCATGCGGCCGGTGCGAAGAGAACAACGCGCTTTCCCCGGCACGCAACCGTGTCGGCTCGCCGTGCTCGAAATGCAGCGCCAGTTCGCCCGACAGCACATAGCAGAACTCGTCGCCCTCATGACCGGCGAGCCCGCCGGCTTCGTCCACGGTGCGCGCGTCGACCTGCATGCGCAGCGTGATCATCCCGGCTGAACTGTCGCGATGCAGCAGCGCGTATGTGTACGGGATGTTCGCAATCCGCGTCGTGACGATGTCTCCCGCGTGGCAAACGCTCAGCGAAGCCCGATGGCGCGGGTGGTGGGTCAGCACGTCGCGCCAGTCGAAGCCCATCCCTTCGATGATCCGGTGCAGCACGCCGAAGGTCGGCGACATCTTGTTGGTCTCGATGCGCGAAAACGTCGCCGCGGGCACGCCGGTCAGCCGGCTGGCCTCGTTCAGCGTGAGGTCGCGCGACTGGCGCAGCGCGCGCAGCCGTTGCCCGATCTGGTCGGCGGGAACCTGCAGGTGCTCGCGACGCTGAGGCTTGAGCGGCAGTGCCGACAGGAGCGACGCGACGCGGGATTTCTTGCTCATTGACGTTCACCGGGGAGAATGATTTTACTGATACGTAATAAAAATATACCGCATCGGCACGAACCCGGCCGATCAAATGTGCGAGGCTTGTCGCTGGCCGGCATCGAGGCGTACACTTCCAGCGTGTTGACGTGACGAAAGCGGGGCATCTTCGATGCCTCGTTTTTTCGGTTCCTGTATTTACGTATATGTAAATTCGAGAACTGAACGCAACGCATCTCGTCCCGGCTGTCGGCGCGCGATGCTGCACGCATGATGAATGGAGGCACAAGCGGTAGCGCATCGGCATGACCAGAAATTTACGTATCGGTAATTTCGGAGAGGCTGACATGAATCTGCAAGACGACCGGATGAATGGCGCGTATCGCGCGGAAGGCTGGGTGCAATGGCCCGGCGAGCCGGAGTTGAGTTTCCAGTTCGCGCGCACGCTCGGCGGTGCGCAGGAAGGTGCGAGCCTGATCAGCGAGTGCTTTCGCGCGGCGGCGCGGATGACGCCCGGTGACACGGAGAGCTGGTATCGCGAATGGCAACTCCTCGCGAGGGCCAGCGAGCAGCGCGCGCTCGACGCATTCGAGCGCGGCTTCCTGCGCACCGCGAGCAGCAACTGGCTGCGCGCGGCCAACTACTACCGGTCGTCGGAGTTCTACCTCGCGCATGACGACGCGCGGCGGTGCGACACGTTCGACAGCGTCGAACGCTGTTCGCATCGCTATCTCGAAGGGCTGACGCCGGCCGGCGAGATCGTGCGGATCCCGTACGAGGGTGGCGCGGATCTCGACGCGTATTTCATCCCGTGCGCGGGCGACGGCGTGCGTTCGCCGGCCGTGATTGCGTTCGGCGGGCTCGACGAGTACAAGGACGAACTGCTCCACGAGATGCCCAAGCACGCGCTCACGCGCGGCATGTCGCTGCTGCTGGTCGATCTGCCGGGGCAGGGCGGCACGCTGCGCCGGCAGGGCATCGTCAACCGGCCCGATACCGAAGTGCCGGTCGGCGCGTGCGTCGATTACCTGCTGACGCGCCGCGACGTCGATGCCGGCCGGATCGCACTGTATGGCGCAAGCGTCGGCGGCGTCTATGCGGCGCGCGCGGCGTCGTTCGAGAAGCGCATCGTCGCGGCGGTTTCGGATTCGGTGATGTTCGACATGGGGGCACTGTTCGCGAGCTGGCTCGAGACGCCGGAGCGGCTCATCTGGCGGCACCTGAAATGGGTGTTCGGCTGCGCGACGCCGCAGGATGTGGTCGACAAGGCGCGGGATTTCCGTCTCGCCGGCGTGATCGATCGAATCTCGGTGCCGTACCTGGTGCTGCAGGGCACCGAGGACTGGCTCGGCCTGAAGACGGCAACCGATACCTACGACTATGCGAAGGCGCAGGGTGTCGACGCGACGCTGCGGCTGTTCGATCCGGATGAAACGGGCGCCGCGCACTGCCAGGTCGACAATCCGACGCTCGGGCAGGAGTTCATCTGCGACTGGCTTGCCGCGCGGCTGGGCATCGACCAGCGCGAAGTCCGGAAGCGTACGCAGTCGCTGGCCTGAGCGGCGCAGCGAGTCGAGCGCCGGGAGGCATCGCGCCAGGGGCCTGGCGACATCTTCCGGCGCGGGCCCCAGCGCCGGTTTATCCGCGACCGACGAACGGCATGGCGGTCGCCATGATCGTCATGGTGAGGATGTTCGTGTCCAGCGGCAGGTTCGCCATCTGGACGATCGCGTTCGCGACATGCGCGACGTCCATGCGCGCCTCGGGTGCCAGGCTGCCATCCGCTTGCGGGACACCTTGCGTCATCCGGTCCGTCAGCGCCGTGGCCGCGTTGCCGATGTCGATCTGGCCGCACGCGATGTTGTAGCGGCGGCCGTCGAGCGCCAGCGATTTGGTGATCCCGGTCACCGCGTGCTTGGTGGCGGTGTACGCGATCGTATCGGGGCGCGGCGCGTGTGCCGAGATCGAGCCGTTGTTGATGATGCGGCCGCCCTGCGGCGTTTGCGCTTTCATCAGGCGCCACGCGGCCCGCGCGCACAGAAAGACGCCGGTCAGGTTCGTCGCGACGACGCTGTTCCACACGTCGAAGTCGTATTCGTCGAGCGAAACGGCGGGGGCGTTGCGCCCGGCATTGTTGAACAGGACGTCCAGCCGGCCGAACTGCTGCGCGATCTGCGCGAACGCGTGGTCGACCGATGCTTCGTCGGTCACGTCGGCGGGAAACACCTGCGCATCGCCGCCGGCGGCGTGGATCGCATCCTGCGTTTCGCGCAGCGATGCCGCGTTGCGCCCGAGCAGCGCGACGGTGAAGCCCGCGGCAGCGAGCGCGATGGCCGCTGCACGACCGATGCCGGAGCCGGCGCCCGTGACGGCTGCGAATTGCTTCGAGACAGACATGGCTTGATTTCCTGCTGGTTGAGTGACGGGTGATGCGGGCGACGACCGGTGTCATCGCCACTTCGGCAATGTAGACGAAATGCGCGGCATACGGATTCAAGCGACATCGCAAGCGCACCCGGCCGCGCGATAACCGCAGCTATTTCTTCCGGCCAGGCGAACGCTTCTTCGCGTGCGCGCCCGTTTCCGCAAACAGATCGACCACCACGTCGCGCAGCCACCGGTTCCCTTCGTCCTGATTGACCCGCGTGTGCCACAGCATATGGATCGGCGCACCGGGCAGCGTGACGGGCAACGCGCGCCAGCCGAGCGAGAACGGCGCGGCGAGTTGCAGCGCGAGGTGCTCGGGCACCGTCGCGATCAGGTCGGTGCGCTGCAGGATGTAGCCCACGCTCATGAAATGCGGCACCGTCAGCCGTACCTGGCGCTTCACGCGGCGCCGCTTCAGCCATTCGTCCACCTGCCCGTGACCGGTGCCGGCCGACACCACCACCAGATGCTCGGCGTCGCACCACGCGTCGACCGTCAGCGGCGCGTCCTCGAGCGGGTGCCCGCGCCGGAACAGGCACACATAGCGCTGATCGAACAGCCGGCGCTGATAGAACCCGCCCTTGAGCTGCGGCAGCAGGCCGATCGCGAGATCGACGCGGCCGTCGGCCATTTCGTCGCTGAGGTTGACGCTCGTGTCGCGCACGGTATTGAGCGCGATGCCCGGTGCCGCGTGCGACAGGTGTTCGAGCAGCGCGGGCAGGAACACGACTTCGCCGATGTCGGTCATGCCGATGGTCAGCGTCCGCGTGGCGCGCAACGGATCGAAACCGGTCTCGGGATTCAGCGCGGCATGCAGCGTCGCGAGCGCATGCGACACGGGTTCCGCGAGACGCAGCGCGAACGGCGTCGGCACGACACCACCCGGCCCGCGCACGAACAGCGGATCGCCGAGCCGGCGGCGCAGCTTCGCGAGCGCGTTGCTGACGCCCGGCTGGCTCATGTTCATCTGTTCGGCGACGCTCGACACGCGCCGCTCCTGCATCAGCCGCTGGAAAAGCAGCAGCAGGTTGAGGTCGATCTCGCTCAGTTCCATCGGTTTCGCATGGCCCAGTTCATTGCATTTGGTGATGAAGCAGATTCATTTCATTTTATTGCGGGATGAAAGTCCACTCCTGAAAATACCGATACGGCGCATGCATTCGACATGACCGCTGCGCAAGTCGCAGACCCCACATAGGAATATCGGAGACATCTTCATCATGCAGACGAACCTGAAGATTGCGATCGTCGGCGCCGGCATCGGCGGCCTGACCCTCGCGCTCGCGTTGCGCGAGCACGGCATCGACGCCCAACTCTACGAGCAGACCCATGAATTGCGCGAAGTCGGCGCGGCCGTCGCGCTGTCGGCCAATGCGACGCGCTTCTACGAACGCATGGGTCTGCGCGCGGCCTTCGATGCGGTATGCGCGGACATCCCGGGTCTCGTCTATCGCGACGGGCGCAGCGGCGCGGTGATCGGCCATCATCGCGGCACTCCCGATTACCGCCGGCAATTCGGCGGCGCGTACTGGGGCGTGCATCGCGCGGATTTGCAGGCCGTGCTGTCGAAGGCGGTCGGCCTCGAACGCATCCATCTCGGCCATCGGCTGGTCGATCTCGCGCAGCATCCCGAGCGCGTCACGCTGTCGTTCGACAACGGCGCACGCATCGAAGCCGATCTCGTGATCGGCGCGGACGGCGCGCGTTCGATCACGCGACGCTGGATGCTCGGCTACGACGATGCGCTGTACTCGGGCTGTTCGGGTTTTCGCGGCGTGGTGCCGGCCGCGCGCATGGATTTGCTGCCCGATCCTGAGACGATCCAGTTCTGGGTCGGGCCGCACGGGCATCTGCTGCACTATCCGATCGGCGACAACGGCGACCAGAATTTCCTGCTGGTCGAGCGGCATCCGTCACCGTGGCCGTCGCGCGACTGGGTCATGCCGGCCGAGGAGGGCGAGCAACTGCGCGCGTTCGGGGGCTGGCATCCGGCCGTGGTGCAGATGATCACCGCGGTGCCGGTCAGCCAGCGCTGGGGGCTGTTCCACCGTCCGCCGCTCGGCCGCTGGAGCCGCGGGCGTGTGACGCTGATCGGCGATGCCGCGCACGCGCTGGTGCCGCACCATGGGCAGGGGGCGAACCAGTCGATCGAGGATGCGGTGGTGCTGGCGGCGCAACTCGCGAAGGCAGGGCCGGGGAATTGGCGTGAAGCGCAGGAAGCGTACGAGCGGCTGCGTCGCGGCCGCACGCGCAAGGTGCAGTACGCGTCGATTTCAGCGGCCGACGTGCTGCACCTGCCCGACGGGCCGGCTGCGCAGGCGCGCAACGCGCGTCTGGCCGAACGCGACAGCGTGCTGCATCACCTGGACTGGATCCACGACTTCGATGCGCTCAACGAGGCGCCGAGCGAGCGGCAGGGCGGGACGTGGCTTTGATGGCGGCCTGCGTGCCTGCGTGACGCGGGCAGCGTATCGGCGCGCATGCCGCTCGACGGCTACCGGCCGGTGAGCGGCCCGCCAGACGAAAACGGGCGGCGCAACGCCCGCCTGCCGTCACTTCACGCACTCGAGCGCGTACTTCAACCCCTGCCCGAGCAGCCCGCGCCACACGTCCCACGTATGCCCGCCGTCGACGATGCGCAGCTCGGCCGGGTTCTGCGCGCGGCGCAGGTGCGTGTACAGCACGCTCGATTCGGCCTGGATCGTCAGGTCGTCGTCGCCGGCCGCGATGAACATCGGCACGCGCCAGCTGCGCGCGAAATAACCGCGCAGCAGCGCCGGGTAGTTGAGTTCGTGCCACACGCGCGAGTCGAACTGCCGGTCGCCGAACACGCCGACGTAGCGCGCGGCCGAATTGAGCGGCGGCTCGTTCGCATAGATCGCGGGGCTCAGCAGCATCGCGCCGCAGAACAGCCCCGGTTCGAGCAGCGAGAAGCGCAGCGCGCCGAAGCCACCCATCGACACGCCGCCGATCGCACGGCCCGCTCGCTGGTTCGACACCGCGAAGTGCGCCTCGACCTCGGGCAGCAGGTCGTTGAGGAACGCGCTCTGCATCTTCTCCTTGCGGTCGACGTACCAGTCGGTGCCACCCTGCGGCATCACGATCACGACGGGCGGAATCTCGCGGCGCTCGATCAGCGTATCGGCGGTCGCCTGCAGCCGGCCCTGCGTGACCCAGTCGTTCGCGTTGCCGGCATTGCCGTGCAGCAGGTACATCACCGGGTAGCGCGCGCCTTCCGGGTTGTAGCCGGGTGGCAGGTAGACCGTATACGACCAGTCGCGCTTCAGCGAGGCCGACCGGAACGTGCGCAGCACGACGCTGCTGCCCGGATTGACCGGCGGTTCCTGGATCGACGACGGCGTCGTCGCGGTCTGCACGGCCGGCGGCGGCGCGGGCTGGACCGGCGGCGCGGCCGGCGTGGCGCGGGCCGCGGCGATGGAGCCGGCGATCAGGGCGATGGCGAACGGAAGGGTGAGTCGGCGCATGGCGAAGCGTTTCAGGAGAGGCGCCGGCTATCGTAGCAGCGGCGCGTGACGGTGCGGCGCATCATCGCCGCGAACGGAACGGCAGCCGCGCGACGAGCGGCCCGTAGAGTTTGGCCACGAGGTACAGCAGGCCCATCGCGACGACGTCGGCGGTGAGGCCGAGCGGCACGTTGAGATAGCCTTCGGTCGCCTGGTAGAGCAGCGAATCGACCGCGAGCGAGATGCCGGTGCCCGCGACGAAGCACAGCAGCCCCTGCCGGCCGATCGTGCCGATCCACGGCATCGCGTGCGCGACCTTCTTCATCCAGCCGAGGTGCACGAGCTTGGCGGCGAGCCACGCGATCGCGAGGAAGTTCACGAGCCGCAGCGCGCCGAGGTTCTGCTTGATCGACGGATCGGTCGGGAACGGCTCGATGCGCAGCCGGTAGTACGCGCCGGCCGCGACGATCGCGAGCGACACGGCCGTCAGCAGCCAGCCTTGCGGCTTGGGTGCGAGCGTCTGGTAGACGGGCTGGCAGCGCGCGATCACGCCGAGCACGAACAGGAACTGCCACGCGAACGGATTGAAGTCCCACGGCGCGCCTTCGACGGTCGGCAGGAAGCGCGCGACGTGCGGCGCCGCGTACCACAGCGACCCGCTGAACGCGAGCATCAGCCACGGCTGCGTGCGTGCGAGCGGCAAGGCGAGCGGGACGAGCAGCGCGAAGAACGCGTACATCGGCAGCACCGACGCGAGATACGGCTGGCGGCGGAACAACAGGATGTCGCGCAGCGCGGCGAGCGGCTTGTGGAGCAGGCCGTCGAGATCGTTGGTCGGCATGTTCGGGCCGTCGATCGCGAACGCGTTCAGCGCGGCCGTGATCAGCAGCATCAGGCCGGCCGTCACGAGGAATGCGCGATAGATCTCGAACGCGCGCCGGATGAAGCGCTGGCGCGCGGCGGCCTCGTCGTGCCGCTCGGCGAGCGAGTTGTACGCGATGGCGGTCGCGAAGCCGCCGAGGAACACGAACACCTCGGCCGCATCGCACAGCGCATACGCGTGCAGCGTCACGCGCGACAGGATGCTGCCGCCGATGTGGTCGACGACGATGACGAGCAGCACGAGGCCGCGGAAGAAATCGAGTTCGGCGTAGCGGCCGGCCCGGGCAGGCGCGGTCATCGGATCGCGTCCCGGCGCGGGCCGCGGGCGCGGCCGGCCCATGCCGCGCATGAATCGGGGTGAAGCATGACTTCGTGAAGAAATGGCGAACGGATGCGCATTGTGCCACCGATGCGACACCGGCCGGGTTTACGCGGATGGCGGGCCGGCCCGCCGCTGCCGATAAGCCCGGTCAGGCTGTCGGCGCAACGGAGCAGTTGGACGAGCGCAACGCTTTGCGCGCGGTGATCAACCCCCGATGGACGGACGGTTTCCGACGTGACACCATTTTGTCCTCACGCGGCCGCACACCGCGTCGTCCGCCCTGCGGGCCACACATAGAACAGACCAAACATTCGCCGGGCGCTCGGCCTGCCCGGCCCTCGGCTCCGGAGATCCGTCATGAAGAAGCACGTCATTTTTGCCGCCGCGCTCGCTGCCTTCGCCGCGCCGGCCTTTGCCCAGAACAGCGTGACGCTGTACGGCCTGATCGACGAAGGCTTCAATTACACGAACAACGTCAACGTCAATGGGGTCGGAAAGACGAATTACCAGCTCGCGAGCGGTTATGCGCAGGGCAGCCGCTGGGGCCTGAAGGGCAGCGAGGATCTCGGCGGCGGACTGAAGGCGATCTTCACGCTGGAAAACGGTTTCGACGTGAACAACGGCCGGCTCGGCCAGGGTGGCCGCATGTTCGGCCGCCAGGCGTTCGTCGGGCTGAGCCAGTCGCGCTTCGGCACGCTGACGTTCGGCCGCCAGTACGACTCCGTCGTCGACTATCTCGCGCCGCTGACCGCGAACGGCAACTGGGGCGGCACGCTGTTCTCGCACCCGTTCGACAACGACAACACGGACAACTCGTTCCGCGTCAACAACACGGTCAAGTACGCGAGCCCCGACTGGAACGGCCTGACGTTCGGCGGCACGTACAGCTTCAGCAACAGCACGGGCTTCTCGAACAACCGCCAGTACAGCATCGGCGCGCAGTATTCGCTGGCCGGGCTGCAGGTCGCCGCTGCATACCTGCAGGCGAACAACCCGGGCGTCGGCAGCGCGGGCGCGATCTCGGCCGACGACGCGAACTTCGTCGCCGATCGCCTGCGCATCTTCGGCGGCGGCGTGAACTATACGTTCGGCCCGGCGACGGTCGGCTTCGTCTACACGAAGACGGACGTGAAGAACCCGGTGTCGACCGTCTACCTGCCGGCGTCGACGTTCGCCGGCCTCGGGCTGACCGCGACCAAGTTCCAGAACTTCGAGATCAACGGCAAGTACCAGCTCACGCCCGATTTCTATCTCGGCGCGCAGTACGTGTACACGGACGGCAAGTTCGATGCCGCGGCCGGCTCGTTCAAACCGAAGTACCACACGGTCGGCCTGATGGCCGACTACAGCCTGTCGAAGCGCACCGACGTGTACCTGCAGGGCGCGTGGCAGAAGGTGGCCGGCGACAAGACGGGCACGGCGGCCGACGGCGGCTACGTCGTCGGGACGGACGGCCCGTCGGCGTCGTCGAACCAGTTCGCGGTGCGCGCCGCGATCCGCCACAAGTTCTGATCGTTTCGACCGGCCGGTGGCCGGGGCCGGGCGCCCCGGCACCGGTCCGCGTCAGTCCGCCCGGTGCATGCCGCCGAGCGTTTCCGCGAGCCAGTCCACGAAGATCCGCACGCGCGGCGCCAGGTGCCGGCCGGTCGGGAACACCACCGATACGGGCAGCGGCCCCGCATTCCATTCCGGCAGCACCTCGACCAGCGCGCCGTCGGCGAGCAGCGGCGCGAGCCCGTCGCGCGGCGCCTGGATCAGCCCGAGGCCCGCGACGCAGCACGCGAGATACGCCTGCGAGCTGTTGACCGACACGACGCTGTGCATCTTCACCGTGTGCACGTCGCCCGAATCCATGTCCGCATATTCCCAGTCCAGCTCGCGGCCCGTGCGGCTCGAGAAATAGCCGACCGCGACGTGGTCCGGCAACTCGTCCGGCGAGCGCGGCGTGCCGTGGCGCGCCAGGTACGCGGGCGACGCGCAGTTGATCTGGGCCATCTCGCCGACGCGCCGCGCGACGAGCGACGTATCGGACAGCACGCCGACCCGCACCGCGCAGTCGATGCCGTCGGCGACGAGATCGACGAAGCGGTCGGTCGTGCTGATCACGACGCGCAGGTCGGGGTAGCGCGCATGGAAATCCGGTAGCGCCGGGATCACCTGGTTCAGCGCGAAACGCTCGGGCAGGTCGACGCGGATCACGCCGCGCGGCGACGTGCCGGCGTCCTCGAACAGCGTTTCCACATCGTCGAGATCGGCGAGCAGTCGTACGCAGCGCTCGTAGTAGGTCGCGCCTTCGGCGGTCAGCGCGACGCGCCGCGTCGTGCGTTGCAGCAGGCGGATCTTCAGGTGCTTTTCCAGATACTGGACCGCGTTGCTGACGGTCGGACGGGGGAGTTGCAGTTGCTCGGCCGCCTTCGTGAAGCTGCCGAGATGGGCGACGCGAGCGAAGATGCGCATTGCTTGCAGATGATCCATGCGGGCGAGAACCTTGGCAGTGATGGAAGACAGTCTCCATTGTTAATCAGCGTCGAATGGTTTGGTGGAACGTTTCGCGTTTATCGCGCGCGGCAAAGCGACCAGAATCCGCTCCATCCACTCACCACTCGAAGGAAACGGACATGGACACGCGTCAACTGGGCCGCACCGGCCCGCAGGTTTCGGCCATCGCACTCGGCTGCATGGGAATGTCGGACTTCTACGGGCCGGCCGACCGCGACGAAAGCATCGCGACGCTGCATGCGGCGCTCGACCACGGCATCACGATGCTCGACACCGGCGATTTCTACGGGATGGGCGACAACGAGATGCTGATCCGCGACGCGCTGCGCGGCCGGGCACGCGACCAGGTGCTGATCAGCGTGAAATTCGGCGCGCTGCGCGATCCGGCCGGCGGGTTTGCCGGCTATGACGCGCGGCCCGACGCGATCCGGAACTTCGTCGCGTATTCGCTGAAGCGGCTCGGCACCGACTACATCGACATCTACCGGCCGTCGCGCGTCGATCCGGCCGTGCCGATCGAGGACACGGTCGGCGCGATCGCCGATCTCGTGAAGGCCGGATACGTGCGCCATGTCGGGCTGTCCGAAGCCAGCGCCGACACGATCCGCCGCGCGGCGGCCGTCGCACCGATCGCCGACTTGCAGATCGAGTATTCGCTGCTGTCGCGCGGGATCGAAGCCGACATCCTGCCGACCTGTCGCGCGCTCGGCATCGGCGTCACGGCCTACGGCGTGCTGTCGCGCGGGCTGCTCGGCGGGCGCTGGAGCGCGGCACGGCAGGGCGAGCGCGATTTCCGCGCGGCGAGCCCGCGCTTCCAGGGCGAGAACCTCGAGCACAACCTCGCGCTCGTCGATGCGCTGCGCACGATCGCCGACGAGAAGGGCAGCAATCCGGCGCAGGTCGCGATCGCGTGGGCGCTGTCGCGCGGCGCCGACATCGTGCCGCTGGTCGGCGCGCGCAAGCGCACGCAACTGCAGGATGGTTTGCTGGCGACTAAGTTGCAACTAACGGTCAATGATCTCGCCCGCATCGAAGCGGCGGTGCCCGCCGGGGCGGCTGCCGGCGAGCGCTATCCGGCTGCTCAAATGGCGCACCTCGACAGCGAGCAGGGACGGGGGTGATTCACGGGGCCGGATCGACGGGCCTGACAGGCCCGTCCGGCGGGCCCTAGCCAGCATCAGGCAAAGCCAGATGGCGGGCAGCATGGCGGGGCGGCACCATCGGCGCCGTACTCAACCGGATGGAGCCGCCTCCATGCAAATTCATACGCTGACGATCATCGTGCTGGTTTTCCTGCTGGCCGGCGCGGTCAAGGGCATGATCGGGCTCGGGCTGCCGACGATCGCGATGGGGCTGCTGACGCTCGCGATGCCGCCGTCGGCCGCGGCGAGCCTGCTGCTCGTACCGTCGTTCATCACCAACGTGTGGCAGTTGTGGCTCGGCCCGTCGTTCGGCCCGCTGCTGCGCCGGCTGTGGCCGCTGCTCGCCGGTCTCACGATCGGGACGCTGACGGGCGGGTTGCCCGCGCTCGCGGCCGGCAGTTCCTGGACGCACGCGGCGCTCGGCGTGGTGCTGATCCTGTACGGGCTGTGGGGGCTCGCTGCCGCGCGGCTGCCCGCGCCGGGGCGCCATGAAAAATGGCTGTCGGCCGTGGTCGGCTACCTGACGGGTGTCGTGACGGCCGCGACCGGCGTGTTCGTCGTGCCGGCCGTGCCGTACCTGCAGGCGCTGCGGCTGTCGAAGGACGACCTGATCCAGGCGCTTGGGCTGTCGTTCACCGCGTCGACGATCGTGCTCGGTTTGCAACTGCGCGTGACGGGCGCGCTGCAGACGGTCGATCTCGGCGTGTCGGCGCTCGCGCTCGTGCCGGCGCTGGCCGGGATGGTGGGCGGCCAGTATGCGCGGCGCGTGATGAGCGAGAAGGCGTTCAAGCGCTGCTTCTTCGTCGGGCTGATGGCGCTCGGCGCGTATATGGCGGTTTCGGGGTGGCTGTGAACGGGTATTCCGGGCGAGTGTGACGCCTGCCGGGTTGTGAAGCGCCCGAAGCCGGTTTCGGCAACCGGCTTCGGGCGCGTTCACACGGCGTGGATCACACGGCTCAGGCCGGATCGGCGTACTTCAGCGTCCACCCGACCGTACGCGTCGCGCCCGCGCCGAGTGCGAACGGCTTCGTCGTGCACGCGAAGTTCGAATGCAGCTGGCCGATCGGCGTCGTCGACAGCGGGTTCGTCGTGCCGTTCGCCGTGTCGAAGGCGGACAGTGCGCAGGTGTCGAACCCGGACGCCGCATAGCCGGTCGCGGGGCTGTTCGCATAGGTGACCGATACGCCGTCGCCGTTGGCCTGCGTCGACGCGAAATCCGCGAACGACGTGAAGTCCGTCTCGACCGCGAGGTTGCCCGTGAGCGTGCCCGAACTCAGCGTATCGCTGCGTGTGACCGCGCCGTGCGCGAAGGTCAGCACCGTGTGTACCTGCAGGTCGAGATCCGTCGTGTAGGCCGCATTCTTCGAGGCGAGGCGGAACTTCGTCGTATCGAACGACACGACCACCTGGCCGTTGCTTTGCTGCACGCTCAGGTTCTTGTAGTACGTGACGGGAATGTAGCTCTTCGCGTTGTACGTGACCTGCGGCACCAGCAGCGCGTAGCCGAGGTCGGTCGTGCCGTAGATCAGCTTGTCGGAGAACGGCACCGGGTAGTACGGCGTGAACGAGTTGTAGTCGGGCGCCTGGCTCAGGTTCAGGTTGATCACGCGCCGGCCGTCGCGCACGGTGAGCAGCGCCGCGCTGTACGGGTGCGCGGCATCGGTCGGCTGGTTGTACCAGGTGAGCGTGTAGCGCGGCAGCGCGTCGAGCCATGCGCCGTAGTCCGCATCGGCCATCGGCGCCTTGCCGCCGAAGCCGAGCTTGTTCCACCACGCATTCACGTACAGGTACTGGTGCAGCAGGCTGAAGTTCTCGCCCATCACGCGCGGCTTGCCGCGATACGCGTCGGTGCCGCGGCCCTTGACCCACATGTTCACCGACGGCGTCGGCAGCGACGGGTCGTACCAGTACGTGTCGAAACGATGCGCGGCCTGGTAGATGAACGCATACGCAACCTGCTTCTCCTGGTCGGTCAGCACCCCCGCGTTGGCGGCGGCCGTCAGCACTTCCATGAACGCGGAATCGCCGTACGGGCCGATCGAGCGGCCGTAGTTGAAGCCCTGGCCGTTGGCGTTCAACTGCGGCAGGATCAGGTCCACCGACTTGCGCAGATAGCCTTTCAGTTCGGGCGTGAGGTTCGCCACGTTGTCCATCTCGAACGTGCGCTCGACCACCTCGCCGATCAGCAGCGTGCTGTAGCGGTCGAAGCGCGCCTGGTCGTAGTAGGTCGTGTGCGTGTTCGACGCTTCGTCGGAGAAGCCGCCCGACGAATCGTTGCGGATGTGGTTCGTCAGCGTGTACAGCAGCGCGTCGCGCGCGCCCATCGTCGCCACGGACGGATCGGTCTTCGAGGCGAACGACGGGCTGCTCCAGCCGAGCTTCTGGCGCAGCCCGGCAATTCCGTAGGACACCGCATAGTAATTCTGCGCAGTGTTGAGCGATGCGATATCGATCGGCGTGCCGGCGGCCGGGCACGTACTGGTCTTGCCGCTCGCATCGGGGCCGAACATGTCGCAGAAGGTCAGGCGCTGCTGCAGCGTCGCGAGCATCGCGTCGCTGAAGACTTCGTTGAGCATCCCGTGCGCCTTCAGGTTGTTCAGTGCGACGAGATAGTAGTACTCGCCCCACGACGTGTTCGCATACGTATAGTTGCTGCCCGACTGCGCCATCATCGCGGTCGTGATCGTCTGGTACGTCGCGAGGTAGCTTGCGTATTGCGGGTCGTTCTTCGACTTCATGTCGATCAGGATGTACGACAGGCCGAGCGCGAGCTTGCCGGGCAGGAATTTGTCGCCGGTATTCGTATCGAGCACGTGGACGGGCGTGCCGTCGCCGAGATCCATCACGACCTGCGTGAAGTCGGGCGATTTCCGGATCAGGTCGAACAGCGCGCGCATCTGGCCCATCATCGTGACCGGAATGCCGGTGCCGGCCGGCACGCTGGTGTCGGGCGCACCGTAGACGAGCGCCTGCAGCGAATTCGACGCGAGCGTGGGCGTCGCCGGTGCGGACGACGAAGGCGACGCCGCCGGCGTGTCGGTCACGTCGTTGCCGCCGCATGCGCTGACGAACAGGACGGAAAGGGCGCTGAACGCGGCGCCGAGCGCGAATCTGCTGCGCGGATGCATTGTGTCTCCAGTTTCGAATAGTGATGAAGGACGGGCGGATGTGGCCGTTGCCGCGCTCGATGCCCGTACCTGACCTCCGCCTTGCAACCCTGATCCCTGAAGGCGGACGGCCTGAATCACAACTCGAGCGGGCAAGCGTTCCCCCTGCACGGGCCGTGGCCGGCGTCGCGCTGAAGCATTGGAAAACGTTTTCCAAATTTAGGCATCGAGCGACGTGATGTCAACGAACTTTCACGCCGGATGCGCCGGTGAAAACCCGGATAGTGGGAATGGTGAAACGGGTATGCGGATCAAGATTGCACGGAAATCGCGCGGAATTCTCTCAATGAATGAGATGGCATCGCGCGGGATGCGGGTGCAGCTGCGGCAGGCAGCAAGACTGATTGGCGGCGCGCTTTCGAAGGATGACGAGAGAAAACGTTATCCATAAGGATCAGGCCGTATCAGGCCGGATATCGGTGCGCCGGTCCGGGCCGGCAAGCGGTCGCTGCGACGGGGCTAAAGCTGTGCCTCGATCGCCGCCTTGTCGATCACCGACCAGACCTGACGGATCTTGCCTTCGTGAAACGCGTAGAACACGTTCTCGGCGAACCCGACCTTCCGGCCATCGACGGCGAGCCCCATGAACGTTCCCTTCGGCGAACAGGCGAAGCGCAGCCGGCATGCGACGCGCGGCGCCTCGCATACGAGCAGCCGGATCTCGAAGCGGAGATCGGGAATGTCGCGGTAGTCCTGTTCCAGCATCGCGCGATAACCGGCGAGGCCGAGCGGCCGGTCGTTGTGGATCACGTCGTCGGAGACATACTCGCCGAGCGCCGCCCAGTCCTGCCGGTTCAGGCAATCGATATACGCGCGATAGCGGGTGGCGAGATCGGTTTCGGTCATGGTCAGGTCTCCGTGTATCGACGATGCGGCGCGCGTTACGGCGACGTTGTCTCGCCGGACAAGAACGCGACGAATTCCCGCGTGTACTTCGGCAGCGTATCGAACGACCGCGCACAGAGCGTCAGTTTCCGGTGGCTCCACGCATCGGACAGCTCGACGAGCCGCACGTCCATCGTCTGCATCGCGCGCTCGGCCGCATGCCGCGACACGATGCCGATGCCCACGCCGCTCGCGATCACGCGGCAAATCGCGTCGAAGCTCTTCAACTGCACGCGGTATCGGATCCGCCTGCCGAGCGCGCGGGCCTGATCGGCGAGATGCACCTGCAATGCGCTGCCGTCGGTGAGGCCGATGAAGTCTTCGCCGGCGATGTCGTCGAACGCGACGGTGTCGTGCGCCGCGAGCGGATGCGTGGCCGGGACGACGACGATCAGCCAGTCCGCGCGGAACGGCTTCTGTTCGAGCCCGCCGAGCCCGACCGAATCGGCGACGATGCCGATCTCGGCCGTCTTGTTGCGGAGCGCATGCACGATCTCCTGGCTCGAGCGCTCCTCGACGCTGATCGACAGCTTCGGATGGTGCGGCAGGTAGTCGGCCAGTGCGTCGGGCAGGTATTCGCTCAGCGACGCCGTGTTGCACAGCAGCCGGATATGGCCGCGCAGCCCCTGGCCGTATTGCTGCAGTTCACCGCGCATGTGGTCGATCTGCTGCAGCACGGTGCGCGCGTGGTGTTCGAGCGCGCGGCCCGCGTCGGTTGCCTGCGCGCCGGATTTGGTCCGGTGCAGCAGCGGCACGCCGAGCTCGTCTTCCATGCCGCGAATGCGTTCGCTCGCGGCCTGCAGCGTGATGTGCGTGCGCTCGGCGCCGCTCGTGATCGTGCCGGCTTCGCAGATGTTCAGGAAGAGCCGCAGGTCGGTCAGGTCGAAGCGCATGATGGGCAGGGGGCGATGGCGGTGGAATGGCCGATAAGTTAGCAGGAACCGCCGCCCGGGTCTCAGGCGCAGCCTGAGACCCGATTCGCCGGTTCCGCATTTCAGGGGCGCGATCGATGGCCGATCATGGACGCACATCAACCGGGGAGCCCGTCATGCAGATCGATTCGTCGTGGGGCGTGTCGTTCAAGATCGCGCTGCATCTGCTGTTCCTGTGCATCGGCGTCGCGTGGGCCTGTTCCGAATTCGTCGGATGGTTGCGTTGAGTGCGGCCTCGCGCCTATTGAAACAAACTTGTCATAGTTTTAAGCGACGAAAATTCTTCCGCCTTCTTGCAAAAAAACCATCAAGTTTTTCTGAATCGGACCGTATTACCGGTATCGAATGCCGGCCGGCATCCGGTTCGTGATCGTTTGTCATCATTGTTTGCATCCGGTTACACGTCGGCCGATCCGTTTTTGAGATGCTTGAAAGATTGTCAAACCGGAGTCGGATCGTCCATGAAAACGCGCGAGATTTACCGCAATGCGGCGCGGCTGTCGGGCCTGGCCGCCGTGCTCGTCATGGCCGGTTGTGCAAGCACGCAGTCCGTTCCGCCGAGCGATACGCTGGCGGGACAGCCGCCTGATTCGAGCCAGCCTGCTGCGCCGTCGGCAAACGCAATGCCGCCGGCGCCGATTCTCGTCGCGCAGAAGTACGTCGTGAAGCGCGGGGATTCGCTGACGGGCATCGCGTCAGCGAACAACTGCAGCGTGGCCGACCTGCGCACCTGGAACAAGCTGGCCCCGAACGGCAGGCTGCGGATGGGGCAGGTGCTGCGCATCGTCAAGCAGCAGCCGCTGCCGCCGGCCGGCGCGGCCGGCACGCAAACTGCCGCGGGCAATGGGGCCGCAGGTAGCCAGGCCGCTTCACAGACCACCGCATCGAGCACGAACGATCGCCAGGTCGTCAAGGAAACGAAGCGTCATGCGGGCGGCGTCGCGCTCAAGTGGCCGGCCAACGGCAAGATCGTCGACGGCTTCCGGCCGGGGCAGAACCGCGGCATCCAGATCGCCGGCCGGCCGGGCGACCCGGTCCGCGCCGCGGCCGACGGCCGCGTGATGTACGCGGGCACCGGCCTGAACGATTACGGCAGCCTGATCATCGTCCAGCACAACGCGGATTTCCTGACTGCCTATGCGCACAACCGCAAGCTGCTCGTGAAGACGGGCGACATCGTGCGCCAGGGCGACGAGATCGCCGAGATGGGCGACCTCGACAACTCGCGCGTCGCGCTGCTGTTCGAGGTGCGGCGCGACGGCAAGCCGGTGAATCCGATGCCGTACCTGCCGTCGTCGCAAGGGTGACGCAGGGCCGTTTTGCTGGAACGTGGCGGCGGTCGCTGCTACGCTAGGGTCTGTTCATGCGCGTCCCGCGCTTCATGCGGGGCCGACGGGCGTCTTTCGGGGATGCGCGGCGAAGGCCGTCGCGGGCCGGCCGTCGGCGTGAACGGGGGCGCTTCGCCGATGCGCGCCCGTGTTGCTTCGTGCCACCGTTTCCGACCGAACACATCTTATCCATGGAACACTCTCCGACACGCCGCTCGCTGTTGCTTGCCGCCGTTGCCGCGCCGTTCGTCGCCGCCTGCACGTCCGCACCGGTCGCCGACCAGGGGCGCGCCCATGCCGCCCAGGCCGAACTGGCCGCGCTCGAAAAGGCGTCGAACGGGCGGCTCGGCGTCGCCGCGCTCGATACGTCGAACGGCGTGCGCCTCGCTCATCACGCGCGCGAACGCTTCCCGCTGTGCGGCACGTATGCGGTCATGGCGGCCGCCGCGATGCTCGCGCGCGGTTCGCTCGACGCGTCGCTGCTGCCGCGCCGCATCCTCTACCGCCGTTATGAAATCGTGGCGGGCTCACCGGTCACGGAAAGCCACGTCGACACGGGCCTGACGATCGCGCAGCTGTGCGAGGCGATGCTGCAAGCGGGCGACAAGGGCGCGGGCAACCTGCTGATGGGCGTGCTCGGCGGCCCGCAGGCCGTCACGGCGTTCGCGCGCGAGAGCGGCGATACGACGTTCCGCCTCGATCGCTGGGAACCCGAACTGAACCAGGCCGCGCCCGGCGACGAACGCGACACGTCGACGCCGGTCGCGATGGTCGACACGCTGCAGCGGCTGCTGCTCGGCAAGACACTGCAAGAGCCGCAGCGCACGCAACTGACGGAATGGATGGCCGGCGGCGCGCGCGGCGCGACCGGCATCGCGGCGGGGGTGCCGCCGGGCTGGCGCGTCGCTGACAAGGCCGGCACGGGCGGCTACGGCACGACGACCGATATCGCGGTGCTGTGGCCGCCGTCGCGTGCGCCGATCGTGATGGCCGTGTCGTTCACGCAGCAGCAGGCCGATGCGGCGGTTCGCGCGGACGTCGTCGCATCGGCAGCGCGCATCGCGGCGGGTGCACTGGCCGCGACGGCCTGAGCGCCCGGCGTCTCGCGCAAAGCCGGCGTTTGGCTTATCGTGTCGGTCAGCGCGCGCCGGCGTCGGCGCGCGGTCCTTCCGCGCCGTTTCCCTGTATCCCGTTCGCCATGCGCCGACTTCCGCCCCTGCACGCGCTGCAGATCTTCTCGACGGTGGCTCGCCACCGCAGCTTCACGCGTGCGGCCGAGCAGCTGTGCATCACGCAGGGCGCGGTGAGCCGGCAGATCCAGACGCTCGAGGCGCATTACGGATTTCCGCTGTTCAAGCGACATGCGAAGGGGCTCACGCTGACGGCGGAGGGCGAGCAACTGCTGCCGGTCGTGAACGAGAGCTTCGCGCGGATCGAGGACATCTCGATGCGGCTGACGCGACAGCGTACCGATCTCGCGCTGAAGGTGCCGACCTGCGTGATGCGCTGGATGCTGCCGCGCATCATGCGCTTCCAGGGCGAGCATCCCGATCTGCATGTGCAGATCACGACCACGTGGCAGCACGTCGTCGATTTCTCGACCGAGCCGTTCGATGCGGCGATCGTCTACGGGACGTCGCCGGGCCCGGGCGTCGTCGCGCTGCCGCTGTTCGACGAGCGGCTGACAGCCGTCTGCGCGCCCGAGCTACGTCAGGCGGCGCCGCTCGACGCGCTCGGCGATCTCGCGCGTCATACGCTGCTGCATCCGACGCGCGACCATCGCGACTGGCGTGCATGGCTCGATCACGCGGGCGAGCGCAGCGTCGATCCCGCGCGCGGGCCGACGTTCGACACGCTCGATCTCGCGACGAATGCGGCGATGCAGGGCTTCGGCATTGCGATCGGCGACGTGACGCTCGTCGACGACGACGTCAGCGCACGCCGGCTCGAACGGCCGTTCGACATCGTGCTCGAGACGGGCGCGCGCTACTTCTTCGTCTACCCCGAAAACCTCGGCAGCCAGCAGAAGATCCGTGCGTTCAGCGACTGGATCGCGCGCCATCGCGACTGACGCGCGACCTCGGCGACGGGCGTGCGGCAGCGGGCTCTACTGGTAGGTCACGACGGCGATCATCGGGGCATGATCGCTGCCCGGACGGTCAGGTAAAACGATTGCGCGCGAGGCCTGAGTAAAGGTCGTGGTCTTGATCGTGCGCAGGCTGGCCGCGTCGACGAACGCGACTTGTCCGCTCGCAGGACGCGGGCAGTCGGGGCGCACGTGCGGACGGGCGATATCGGCCGTGTCGAGTGCGAACGAGCAGGGCGGCTCGACGATCATGCCGGAGAAATGAATGATGCCGGACGTGCCGCCGGCAAAGGACGAGGACGAGGCCAGAAGCGTGGCAGCCAGGGCGAACGAGGCGGCGAACAGGCGATGCTTCATGACAGGCTCCAGAGAGGAAGCGCGTCGCAGCGGGGCCGCTCGGGTGGCAGTCCGTCTAACGCTGCGATGCTATATGCGTAAACGGCAAAACCATCGGACCTCTTGAATCAAAAAATGGAAATAAAGGTAATAAGCAAATGACTGCGGATTGCTTCAACCAATGTAGGCCGGATCTGCGCAACCGCAAGTCGGGAAAATGCCGGGCGGGATAGGATCGCAGGACGAACGGTTGCCGAGTCCGTTGCGCAGGCAACGGCTCTGGCGCCGCCCGGAAAGCAAAACGGCCGCTCGTGACGAGCGGCCGTTTTGCATTGGAACGATGCGTGCGGTGTTCAGCCCGCGCGCTTGCGAATCGCACCAACGACAACGAGCAGCACGATCGCACCGATGATCGATGCGATCCAGCCTGCGCCCTGGCCCGGCGCATACCAGCCGGCGGCCCGGCCGACGTAGCCGGCGACCAGCGAGCCGACGATGCCGAGCACGGTGGTCATCAGGATGCCCATCTTGTCGTCGCCGGGCTTGAGCGCGCGGGCGAGGAGGCCGACGATGAGCCCGACGACCAGGGTTTCGATGAATTGCAGCATGAACGCCTCCCTATTGCTGTGCTGTTGACGAAAGGAAGTTGACCCGTGCGGCGCACAAGGGTTCCATGCGGCGGCAAGCCGGCGCGTGGCGTGCCGAGTATCGCACGCCGGCGCGTCGCGCAGATGTCACGCCACCGGCGCGCCGGCCACCGGGTCGAGGCGGCGGTAGCCTTCGGTCGCATTCAGCAGCGTGCGCGTGTAGTCGCGTGCGACTTGCCCCGCGCGCACGTCCTCGATCCGGAGCTGCTCGACGATCTCGCCGTGCTGCATCACCGCGATGCGCTGGCACAGGAAACCGATCACCGCGAGGTTGTGGCTGACGAGGATCATCGTCAGGCTGCGTTCGCGATGCAGGCGGCGCAGCAGGTTCAGGATCTCGGCCTGCACCGACACGTCGAGCGCGGACGTCGGCTCGTCGAGCAGCAGCACCCGCGGTTCGACGATCAGTGCGCGGGCGATCGCGACGCGCTGCCGCTGGCCGCCCGACAGCTGGTGCGGATAGCGGAAGCGGAACGCGGGCCCGAGGCCGACCTCGGCCAGCGCGCGGGCGATGCGTGCATCGGCGTCGCCGATCGCATGGATCGACAGCGGCTCGCGCAGCGTCTGGTCGACCGTGAAGCGCGGATGCAGCGACGCGTACGGATCCTGGAACACCATCTGCACGTGGCGGCGGAACGCGCGATCGGGCGTGCCGCCGACCGGCCTTCCATCGATCGACAGGCTGCCGGATGCGAGCGGCACGAGGCCCGTCAGCGCGCGCAGCAGCGTCGACTTGCCGGAGCCCGATTCGCCGACGAGCCCGAACACTTCGCCGTCGCGCACGGCAAAGCTCGCGTCGCGCACGGCGTCGACGTGACCCGTGCGGGTCGGGAAACGGATCGATGCGTGATCGACGTCGATCATCGTGCGGCCTCCTGTCGGTCGGCGGGCGTGACGGCAGGCTGCAGGGGCTCGAGCCACGCAGGGTCGCGCCGCAGCACCGGCAGTTCGTCCGGCGGGTTCGCGAGCGGCGGGTTCGCCGCGAGCAGCCCGCGCGTATAAGGATGCGACGCGTCGCGCAGGTCGCGCGCGGCGCAGGTTTCGACCACACGGCCCGCATACATCACCGCGACGCGGTCGCAGAACGACATCACGAGCGGCAGGTCGTGGCTGATGAACATCAGGCCGGTGTTGTGCCGCGCGATCATCGCGTCGAGCACCGCGAGCACCTGCATCGACACCGCGACGTCGAGCGCGGACGTCGGCTCGTCGGCGATCAGCAGGCGCGGGCCGGTCGACACCATCATCGCGATCATCACGCGCTGGCCCATGCCGCCCGACAGCTCGTGCGGATACGCGTCTGCGACGCGCGCCGGGTCGCGGATCTGCACGGCCGACAGCGCATCGACGATCCGTTCGCGCAGCGCGCGGCCGCGCAGCCCGGGCTCGTGCAGCCGGAACGCCTCGCCCATCTGCT
The DNA here is from genome assembly GCF_902499125.1 of Burkholderia arboris. Taxonomy (GTDB): domain Bacteria; phylum Pseudomonadota; class Gammaproteobacteria; order Burkholderiales; family Burkholderiaceae; genus Burkholderia; species Burkholderia arboris. The sequence continues at coordinate 237,784 of NZ_CABVPX010000001.1, read as the reverse complement.
TCGCGACCGTCATCACCGGGTTCAGCGAATATTTCGGGTCCTGCAGGATCATGCCCATCTGGCTGCCGCACAGCCGCCGGCGGTCGCGCGGCGACATCGCGAGCAGGTCGTGGCCCGCGAAGCGCATCGTGCGCGCCGACCAGCGCGCGGCGTCAGGCAGCAGGCCGAGCAGCGCACGGCCCGTCAGCGATTTGCCGGAGCCCGATTCGCCGACGATGCCGAGCCGCTCGCCCGGCGCGAGCGTCAGCGACAGGTCGCGCACGGCGTCGGTGACGACGCCGTCATGGCCGCGAAAGCCGATCTTCAGCCCGTCGATCTCGCAGAGCGGCGTGGGCGCGGTGGTGGAATGCATCGGCATGTCACGCTCCATGACGGGGATCGAAGACGTCGCGCAACCCGTCGCCGAGCAGGTTGAACGCGAGGCTCACGAGCAGGATCGCGATGCCGGGCAGCGTCGCGACCCACCATGCGTCGAGCAGCACGTTGCGGCCCGACGCGACCATGAAGCCCCACTCGGGGCTCGGCGGCTGCGCGCCGAGGCCGAGAAAGCCGAGGCCCGCGACGGTCAGGATGATGCCGGCCATGTCGAGCGTCGCGCGCACGATCACCGACGACATGCACAGCGGCATGATGTAGCGCAGCAGGATGCGCGGGCCCGACGCACCCTGCAGCCGCGCGGCGTGGATGTAATCGGCCTGGGCGATGCGGATCGTCTCCGCGCGTGCGAGCCGCGCATACGCGGGCCACGCGGTGATCGAGATCGCGACGACCGCGTTGATGACGCCCGGCCCGAGCGCGGCCGCGAATGCGAGCGCGAGCACGATCTTCGGGAACGCGAGCGCGATGTCGGTGATGCGCATCAGCACGCTGTCGACGAAGCCGCCGCAATAGCCGGCCGTGGTGCCGATCAAGAGGCCGATCGGCACCACGATCACGACGACGAGCAGCGCGATGCCGAGCGTCAGGCGCGAACCGGCGATCAGCCGCGAGAGGATGTCGCGGCCGAGCTGGTCGGTGCCGAACCAGTGCGACGGCGAGCCGGGCGGCAGCAGCCGGTCGGACAGGACCTGGCGCAGCGGGTCGTGCGGCATGATCAGCGGGCCGACGATCGCAACGGCGATCAGCGCGACGAGGATCGCGAGCCCGAACAGGTTGAGCGGATTCGTGGCGAGCCGGCGCCAGCGTCGGTAGGCAAGGCCGAGTGCGGCCTGCGGGCGCGACGCGGGCGCATCGGACAGCAGCCACGCGCGCAGTGTGAGGCGCTCGGCGTTCATGATTGGACGACCTTCGGCATCGGCGATGAAAGAAGCGGGGTGGAAGCGGTCATGTCGGGGCGGCCCTCAGCGCGCACGCGGATCGAACACGCGGTACAGCGCGTCGGTCAGCAGGTTGACGGTGATGAACATCGCGCCGATCACGAGCGTCGCGCCGAGCACCGCGCTCATGTCGGCGTTCAGCAGCGCGCCCGTGAGGTACGAGCCGAGCCCCGGCCACGCGAACACGATCTCGGTCAGCACCGAGCCTTCGAGCAGGTTGCTGTACGTGAGCGCGATCACGGTGAGCAGCGGCACCATGATGTTGCCGAACGCATGCCGCCAGATCACGCGCCGCTCGGACAAGCCCTTCGCGCGCGCGGTGACGATGTATTCCTGGCTCAACTGGTCGAGCATGAACGAGCGCGTCATCCGGCTCAGGTACGCGACCGAGTAGTAGCCGAGGATCGCGGCCGGCAGCGCGATGTGCGATACCGCGTTGCGGAACACGTCCCACTCGCCCGCGAGCGCCGAGTCGATCAGCAGGCTGCCGGTGCGCGGGTCGACCATCCCGTCGTACACGGGGTCGAGCCGGCCCGGCCCGCCGACCCAGTGCAACCGCGCGTAGAACAGCAGCAGGCCCATCAGCCCGAGCCAGAACACCGGCACCGAATTGCCGATCAGCCCGACGAAGCGCGCGATGTGATCGATCGGCCGGTTGTGCTTCACGGCGGCCGCGACGCCGAGCGGCACGCCGATCGCGATGCCGATCAGGGTGGCGATCGTCGCGAGTTCGAGCGTGGCCGGAAACACGCGCTTGATGTCGTCGAGCACCGGGTTCGCGGTCAGCAGCGACACGCCGAGATTGCCGTGCAGCACGTCGCGCACGTAGATCAGGAATTGCGTGACGAGCGGCTTGTCGAGCCCGAGCGCGATGCGTTCGGCCGCGTACGCCTCGGCCGACGCGCGATCGCCGAGGATCGCGAGCACGGGATCGATCGGCACCTTGCGGCCGATCACGAACGTCAGCGCGAGCAGCCCCGCGAACGTGACGGCGAGCGTGAGCGCCCAGCGCAGCCCGCGCAGTGCCCAGCGCACGGCCGGGCGCCGCGCGGGCAGCGTGCGCAGTGCTTCGAGGGAGGAGGCGGGAGTCGACATGCGGCGAATCTTATTGCTTCTTCAGGTTGCGGTACGACACGAGATCGTTGATCGGCCCGACTTCGAGCCCGCTCACGCCGGGCCGCGTCGCGACCTGCGCGACTTTCTCGAACATGATCACGAACGGCGAGCGCGCGAGCACTTCCTTCTGCATCGTCTGATACAGCTGCGCGCGTTTCGCGGCGGTCGGTTCGGCGAGCGCGGTGTCGGTTTCCTTCGTCAGTTGCGGGATGTCCCAGCTGTTGCGCCAGGCCAGCATTTTATAGCTCGACTTGTCGGCGTTGTCCGGATTCCATGCGAAACCCTGCGCGTTGCTGTGCGGATCGATGTAGTCGGCCGACCATTCGCCGATGTAGATGTCGTGCTGGCGCGCGCGGTACTTCGCGAGCGTCTGCTTGTTGTCGCCGGGGATCAATTGCACCTTGATGCCGGCCTGCGCGAAGTTCGCCTGCACGGCCTGCGCGATTTCCGTGTACGGATAGTCGTTGCGCACGTCCATCGTCACCGAAAAGCCGTTCGGCACGCCGGCTTTCGCGAGCAGCGCCTTCGCCTTCGCGACGTCGAGCTTGTACGGGTTCGCGTTCAGCGTGCCGAGGAAGCCTTCGGGCAGGAAGGTCTGGTGCACCTTGTAGGTCGTCTTCACGACGTTGCCCTGGATGCCCGCATAGTCGACGAGCCATTTCAGCGCGTCCTGCACGTCGGGTTTCGCGAGCGTCGGGTTCTTCGTGTTCAGGCCGAGATACAGCAGCGTGGCCTGCGGCGAGGCCGACACCTTCGCCTTGCCGGATTTCACGACCGACGCCAGATCGTCGGGGCTCAGGTCGCGCGCCGCGTCGACGTCGCCGTTTTCCAGCAGCAGGCGCTGGCTCGCGGCTTCGGGCACGTGGCGCAGCACGATGCGCTTCATCGCGAGCGGCAGCCGGTAGCCGTCGAAGCGCTGCAGCACGATGCTGTCGCCGGCCGTCCACTTGACCAGCTTGTACGCGCCGGAACCGGCTTCGTTGGTCTTCAGCCACGCATTGCCGAAGTCGGTGCCTTGCTGATGCGACAGCAGCAGCTTCCTGTCCAGCACCGACGCGGGCCACGAGCCGAGCACGTTCAGCACGAAGGTCGGCGCGTACTTGCGGTCGGTCGTGACCGACACCGTCTGGTCGTCGAGCTTCTTCACGCTCGCCGCGACGTTGGCCTTCGTGAGGCCGATGCCGGTCAGCACGGCGGCCGGCCCCTTGTCGAGCAGCACCGCGCGCTGGATCGACCAGGCGACGTCGTCGGCCGTCAGCGGGTTGCCCGAGTGGAACTTGAGGCCGGGGCGCAGCTTGAACGTATAGGTCAGGCCGTCGGGGCTCACCGTCCACGACTGCGCGACATCGCCGTTGAATTTCGACGGATCGCGCAGGTCGACGCGCACGAGCCGGTCGTAGGTATTCGCGACGTATTCCTCCGGCACCAGTTCGTAGATCTCGCCCGGGTCGAGCGTCGTGAATTCGTCGAGCAGCGTGGCCATCACGAACAGGTCCTTCGGCGTTTCCGCGCGCGCGGCGGAAAGCGGGACGGCGGCGAGAACGGATGCGGCGGCCAGCGCCGCGACGAGCCGGGATGTCAGGGGTTTCATCTGCGCTCCATGTGTCGTTGAAGTCGTCGAACGTGAACGGTGAGGGGAATGCGTATGGCCATCACATCAGGCGCCACGGGCCGCTCGCCGCGTTGTCGATCTGCGGCAACGCGTGTGAGCCGGGCAGTTCGTAGTGCCACCACTCGTCGTCGACGTGCGCGAAGCCGGCCGCGTGCATCACGCCGAGCAGCAGCAGGCGGTTGCGCTGCACGGCTTCGGGCAGCCCCGCGTGGAAGTGGCCGGATGCGGCGACCATCTCGTCGAAGCCGGTGCCCATGTCGAGCGGTTCGCCATTCGCACCGACGAGCGTCAGGTCGAGCGCGGTGCCGCGGCTGTGATTCGAGCCGCCGCCGGGATCGGCGATGAAGTTCGGGTCGGGCAGGAAATCCCACAGCACCAGCTGCGCCTGCGGCGGCCGGTACGCGTCGTAGATGCACAGCGTGAAGCCGGCTTGCGCGGCGACGCTCACCGCGCGGCGCAGTGCAGCTTCGGCCGGCGCCAGCAGCAGGCAGTGCGCGCGACGATAGATCTGCTTGCCAGTCAGGTTGCGATCGGTCGCGTAGACGAGATCGATGTCGACGTGATGAGTGGCGGGCGTGATTTCGACGAGGTGGTGGTCGTTCATCGGTGGTTCGGGTTCGGTCGGGCTCGCTCAGGATTCGAATTGGTCGAACGTGTGCTGCAGTTCGCGGTTACGCGCGACACGCCGGTCGATCGCGGGGCCGAGGCGGTCGACCACGGCTGTGATCAGCAGGTTGAACAGGCAGGTGAGCGGCGCGAGCGAATCCCAGAACTGGCCGACGTCGGTCTTTACCTGCAGCAGGTCGGCCGGCCAGTCGCGCGCCCACGGGCACGACAGGTCGGTGACCAGCGCGTACGGCTGCCCGCGCTCGGCGGCCGCCTGGCAATAGCGGCGCGCGCTGCGCGAATATGCGCGCGTATCGGTGACGATGCAGTACGGCCGTTCGAATTCGGAGTTCAGCGAATCGACGTACGAGCCCGACTGGCCGTCGGAATAGAACACGCGCGGGCGCAGGTATTCGAGGTAGCTGCTGAATGCGTTGCTGATGCCGCGCGTCGACTGGATGCCGAGGATGAATACCGCGTCGGCCTGCGCGATCCGGTCGGCGACCTGCGCGAACACCGGGCCTTCGGCGAGCCGGTACACGTGGCGGATCGCGTCGAGTTCACGCTCGAGCGACGATGCGAGCGTGCCGTCGTTGCCGTCGCCTTTGCCGTTGCGTTCGGCCGGCGGCGTGCCGGCGACGCGGCGGTACTCGTCGAGCCGGTCGGTGATCATCCACGGACGGTCGCCGCCGCCGCGCAGTTCGCGTTTCAGGTCGTCGAGATTGCGATAGCCGACGCTGCGCAGGAAGCGCCCGACCGAGATGCCGCTGGTGCCGGCCTGCTGCGCGATCTGGTCGGCCGTCTCGAGCCCGAGCCGGTCGAGGTTCGCGAGCATGTAGCTCGCGATGCGCTTGGCGGTCGGCGTCAGCTCGGCATAGCGGGATTCGACGGTATGGGCGAACGCGCAGGTCATCGGCTGTTAGATCGTTGTCGTCGAATGAGCGAATGTCATCCATCTAACAAAACCAAAATCATTCGCGCCAGCGGATAAAAACTATGGTGTGAGGATAGGTGATAGGGGCGGGTGGCCGCCGGGCCGGTGGTGAACGGCGACTTTTGTGTTCCGGCGAGCATGGCGCGCCGATTTGATCAGTCATGCGAATCAATGGCGTTGCATCGGCGCGCATGTTTCGATCTTCCGTCGCTATCGCTCATCCTCCCGCTGCAACGCAATAATTACAAAATTAAAGTAAATCAGATTAAATCATTAATTCAGATTAATAATTCATTTAATTTATGTGATGATTTGGATTTAACTTGAGTCACGGGATCCTTGATTTTCGATAATCGAAAAACGGCAGGTATTCCGTAATGGAAGTGTTCAAGGTTGCAGGAATGAAGAGGAAACCATGACGAATCTTTCTCGACGCAAAATGCTGGCAGGTACGGCCGGCGCCATTGCTGCGGCAGGCATCGCGGTGTCGGCCAAGGCCGCCTCGTTCGGTAATCCGGACCGCCCGCCGGAAGGTGCGGTGAATGCACTCAATCGCCAGAGCGTGACCGACCCGGGTCCTAAAAATCCGGCCATCGCCAATCAATTTCCGTCCTTTCAAAATCCGCCGGCCACCGATATCAACGGGATGCCGTTATTCTGGGCGTCGTTCAATAATGCGCATAAACGCATCCAGAATGGCGGCTGGGCGCGCGAAGTCACGCAGGACGATTTTGCGATTTCCGAAACCATCTCCGGTGTCAACATGCGCCTGACGCGCGGCGGCATTCGCGAGATGCACTGGCACCAGCAGGCCGAGTGGGCGATCATGCTCGACGGCCGCTGCCGGATCACGGTGCTCGACGAGTTGGGGCGGCCGTCGGTGCAGGACGTCAAGACCGGCGATCTCTGGTATTTCCCGCCCGGCCTGCCGCATTCGCTGCAGGGCCTCGGCACCGACGGCGCCGAATTCCTGCTCGCGTTCGATAACGGCCGCGCATCGGAATTCAACACGCTGCTGTTGACCGACTGGATCGCGCATACGCCGCCCGACGTGCTCGCACTCAACTTCGGCGTGCCGGCCGATGCGTTCAGGAACGTTCCGCTCGACAACCTGTGGATCTTCCAGGGCGACGAACCGGGCCCGCTCGCGGAAGCGCAGCGCGCGTCGGCTGCGTCGGCCGGGGCGCCGCCGCATCCGTTCATCTTCTCGCTCGGCGACATGAAGCCCGTCAGGAAGACGCGCGGCGGCGAAGTGCGGATCGCGGACAGCACCAACTTCAACGTGTCGACGACCGTCGCGGCGGCGCTCGTCACCGTGCACCCGGGCGGCATGAGGGAGCTGCACTGGCACCCGAACGCGGACGAATGGCAGTACTACCTGCAGGGCGAAGCGCGGATGACCGTGTTCGACACGGGGCCGAAGGCGCAGACGGCCGACTTCCGCGCGGGCGACGTCGGCTACGTGAAGAAGAGTCTCGGGCACTACGTGCAGAACACCGGCCAGACCGATCTCGTGTTCCTCGAGATCTTCAAGACCGACCGCTACGCGGAGGTGTCGCTGTCCGACTGGCTCGCGCATACGCCGCCGAAGCTCGTCGAAGCGCATCTGAACGTCGCGCCCGACGTGATCGCGCAGTTTCCGCGCAATCGTCCCGACGTCGTGCCGCTGTAACGCGGTATGCGCAGTGCAGCGCCGCGGCCGGCAGGCGGCATGCCGGCCGCGGCGCCCGCTCCCGAATCGGTCTTCCTCATTCGAACGGAAACTCCACCATGCTTCCCGTCCCGAGCAAACCTGCCGGCGGCCTCGTGCTGCCGGGCCCGTCTCCCGAGCGTATCGACGGCGCGACGCGTGCCGCGCTGGAAGGGCGCCGCACCGGCGTCGCCGCGCTGCTGCCGTTCGTCGGCCCGGCCGTGATCGCGTCGATCGGCTATATGGATCCCGGCAACTTCGCGACCAACATCCAGGCCGGCGCCGCGTACGGCTACCGGCTGCTGTGGGTCGTGCTGGCCGCGAACACGATCGCGATGCTGTTCCAGGCGATGTCCGCGAAGCTCGGCATCGTGACCGGCCGCAATCTGGCCGAGCTGTGCCGCGACCGTTTCCCCGCGCCCGTCGTGTGGAGCATGTGGATCGCGTCCGAGATCGCCGCGATGGCGACCGATCTTGCCGAATTCCTCGGCGGCGCGCTCGCGTTCGGGCTGTTGTGCCACCTGTCGCTGTTCGCGGGGATGATCGCGACGGCGCTGGCGACCTGCGCGATCCTCGCGCTCGAAAAGCGCGGCTTCCGGCCGCTGGAGGCCGCGATCGCGGCGCTGGTCGGCGTGATCGGCGCGTGCTATCTCGGCGAACTGTTGATCGCGCCGCAGGACTGGCACGCGGCCGCGTTCCATCTGGTCGTCCCGCAGATTCCGGATCACGCGGCGCTGACGATCGCGGTCGGGATCATCGGCGCGACGATCATGCCGCACACGCTGTACCTGCATTCGGGGCTCACGCAGGATCGCACCGCGCCGCGCGACGACGCGGAGCGGCGGCGGCTCGTGCGATTCTCGAACCGCGAGGTCGTCGTGGCGCTCGGGTTGGCCGGATTCGTGAATCTCGCGATGGTGATGATGGCGTCGTCGGCGTTCCATCTGAGTGCGCCGGGCATGACCGATATCGGCGATGCGTATCACACGCTGATCCCGGTGCTCGGTCCGGCGGCCGGCGCGCTGTTTCTCGTCGCGCTGCTGACGTCGGGCGTATCGAGTTCGGTGGTCGGCACGATGGCCGGGCAGGTCGTGATGCAGGGCTTCATCCACCGCCGCATGTCGGTCTGGGTGCGGCGCGCGGTGACGATCGCGCCCGCATTCGCGGTGGTCGCGCTCGGCTGCGACGTCACCCGTGCGATGGTCGCGAGCCAGGTCGTGCTGAGCTTCGTGCTGCCGATGCCGATGATCGCGTTGCTGATGCTGTCGGCGCGCGCGGACGTGATGGGCGCTTACGCGATGCGGATGCCGCTGCGGATCGTCGCCGGCGCGGCGACGGTCGTGATCGTCGGGTTGAATGCCTACCTGGTGTGGGCGGCATTCGGTTGACCGGCAGCGGCCCGGTGCCTACTGCTGCATGTCCGGCGCTTCGCGCAGCCGCCAGATCGCGTTGCACTGCTGGCCGCCGAGGCTCGTCGAGCGCAGCGTGATGACGGCGCCGGCCGCTACCTGATACGAGAAATGCGCCATCAGTTCGGTGCCCTTGCGCTGGGCCTGCCCGTCGACCCGCACTTCGCACTGCAGCGGTGACGGCGAGCCGGACGGGTGCGTGACGTAGACGTTCAGCCGCGCGATGTCGCGGGTCGCGGTGAATACCGCTTCGTGGTTTCCGCTGCCGACGAGCATCGTGCCGCCCGGTTCGTCGATCGCCTGCAGATACGCGCCCGCGCTGGCCTCGATCGCTGCGGACGACACGGCCAGCCCGGCCGATTGCACGTAGTCCGCCGCGGCGATGCGTGCGGCGACGGCGTCGGACGGTGCCGGTGTGCCGTCCGACAGCGCGAACGGCGTGCCGTCGCGCAGCGCGGCGTCGATGTGGTTCGTGTAGTAGCGCCACCGGTCGAGGAAGCGGATATCGCCGGTCATGTGCAGTGCGCGGATCGGTTCGCCCTGATACCGGAGCGTCGTCTTGCCGCTGCCCGCATCGAACGATTCGTGAATGCCGTACTTGCTGACGAAGTTCTGGACCGGGTCGAGCAGCGTCGTTTCGCCTTGCGCGCTCCACAGATGCAGGAAGGTCGTATCGATGCCGAAGCATTCCTGGAAATCGGTACCGATGCGGGCCATGCAGTCGCGCAGGTGATCGGCATAACGCGCCCAGGCATCGGCCGTTCCGGCCACGAGCCCGGCCTGCAGCGCGCCGCCGTGGCGTGCGTTGACTTCATCGACGACGAGACGCCAGTGATGGTCGCGCCGCTCGCCGATCAGCGGCGTGACGACGAACGTGCAGAACAGCGGGTCGGGGCACACATGGATCCGGTCATCGCCGATCTGCGAGAACAGGTCGAATTGTGGCGCGCAGAACCAGATATCGGCGTCGTACAGCGCGAGCTTGCGGATCTGCGGATGGCGCGCGCAATATTCGGCGGCCTCGATGAAGCGGCCGACCGGCAGCGCATACGCGTCCGACGCGTCGATCACGTCGACCGACTGACTGGCGAGGATCTGCCGCTTGCGTTCGGACAGCCCGTAGCCGATCACGGCGATCCGCCCGTCGTAGCCGGTCTGTCGCAGCGACAGCAGGAACGGCACGAGCATTTCATACCACGCGCGGTTGTTGTCGTTGATCGCGACGCAGACTGCGTGCTCGCTCGAATGCATGTTGTTTCCCCGTTACGTGTGCCCGGCGCGGCATCGGCGCGGCGCCGGCCATTGTAGATCGCGGCCGCCGCACGGCGCAGCGCCGGCGTGGCGGCCGGCGGCGATGACCCGTGCTCCGGCAGGGCCGGGTGCGCGGGCCGCCGCGATTACTTCGCGAGCGTCCGGTACGACACGAGGTCGTTGATCGGCCCGATCTCCGGCCCGGTCGCGCCGGGGCGCGTCGCAACCTGCACGACCTTCTCGAACATGATGATGAACGGCGAGTTCGCGAGCACGGCCTTCTGCAGTGCCTCGTAACGCTGCGCGCGCTTCGCGGGCGACGGCTCGACGAGCGCGGCCTCGGTGTCCTTCGTCAGTTGCGGAATGTCCCAGCTGTTGCGCCACGCGAGCATCTTCGTCGGCGACTGATCCGAGTTGTCCGGATTCCACGCGAAGCCGCGCGCGTTACTGTTCGGGTCCATGTAATCGGGCGACCATTCGCCGATGAAGATGTCGTGCTGGCGCGCGCGGTACTTGCCGATCGCCTGCTTCGCATCGCCGGGGATCAGCTTCACGCGGATGCCGCCCTGCGCGAAGTTCGCCTGCAGCGCCTGCGCGATCTCGAGGTACGGATAGTCGTTCGGCATGTCCATCGTCACGTCGAAGCCGTTCGGCAAGCCGGCCTTCGCGAGCAGCGCCTTCGCCTTCGCGACGTCCTGCTTGTACGGCCGCGCGTTCGACGCGCCGAGGAAGCCTTCGGGCAGGAAGGTCTGGTGCACCTTGTAGGTCGTGCTGACGATGTTGCGCTGGATGCCGTCGTAGTCGACCAGCCATTTCATCGCCTGCTGCACCTCCGGTTTCGCGAGGTTCGGGTTCTTCGTGTTCAGGCTCAGGTACAGCAGCGCGGATACCGGCCACGACGCGACCTTGATCTTGCCGGCCTTCGTCAGCGCGGCGAGGCTGTCGGGGCTCAGGTTGCGCGCGGCGTCGGCGTCGCCGTTCTCCAGCAGCAGCCGTTGCGCGGACGCTTCGGGCACGTGGCGCAGCACGACCCGCTTCATCGGGTACGGCGTGCGGTACTTCTCGAAACGCTGCAGCACGATGGTCTCGTTCGGCGTCCACTTGACGAGCTGGTACGGGCCCGAGCCCGCATCGTTGGTCCGCAGCCAGCCGCTGCCGAAATCGTTGCCCTGCTGGTGCGACAGCAGGAGCTTCTTGTCGAACACCGAGGCCGGGCACGCGCTCAGCACGTTGAGCACGAAGCTCGGCGCGTACTTGCGGTCGGTTTCGAGCACGACGGTCTGCGGATCGACCACGCGCACCTTCTGCATCACGTTCGCCTTCGTGAGGCCGAGATCGGCGAGCACGCCGGCCGGCCCCTTGTCGAGCAGGATGGTGCGCTGCAGCGACCATGCGACGTCGTCGGCGGTCACCGGGTTGCCGGAATGGAACGTGAGGCCGGGGCGGAGCTTGAACGTGTAGGTCGTGCCGTCGGCGCCGACGGTCCACGATTGCGCGATCTGTCCGTCGAAGCGTGTCGGGTCCTTCAGGTCGACGCGCACCAGGCGTTCGTAGGTGTTCGCGACATATTCGGACGGCACCAGCTCGTAGATCCCGCTCGGGTCGAGGGTCGTGAATTCGCCGAGCTGCGTGGCGACGACGAAGATGCCGGGCGGCGTGGCAGCCTGCGCCGGCAGCGCCGGAACAAGCGCGACGAGCGCGGCGCTGACGAACAACCGGGACAGCAGGTGCTTCATGCGGGCTCCATCGAAAAGGAATCGTGGTGCGATTCTCTCATCGACGGACGCCCGGATGAAAATATTCGGCGTACGCGCCGGCTGGCGCGCAGCGGCGGGCCGGGCGGGCGCCCGGCACCGGCGGGCGTCAGATCGCGCAGCGTGCGATCGCGAAGCGCATCGCTTCCTCGGCCGGCTCGCTACCCGAGCCGCGGACGACCTTGATGACCGAGCCGTTGCCCGACGGCGTCAGCGTGACGAAGTACGAATTCGAGCCGACGGAGATGTCGGTCACGCCGTTGTGCTGCGATTGTTCGGTGCCCGACAGGCGGCTGTCGAGGCAGTTCGCGATCGCGTAGGCCGGACGTTGCGACGACACGTAGATCATCGGCGCGGCACCCGAGGAAGCCGAATCGGACGAGGGCGCGGAACCGCAGGCGGCGAGCAGGGCGGCGGGAAGGAGCAGCAGGAATCGTTTCATGGTCGGTCGTCGTGTGTCTCGTATCGAGGCTGGGGCGCGGGGTAGGCGAAACGCGAAGCTTCGCGACGAAACCGCCCGGAATCGGGCCATTTTTTGACGGACGACGATGCGACAGGCGGCTGACGACGGAGTATACCCGCAGCATTTGAAGCCGTTGGCGCGTTGAAACGATTCGATACACAACAAGCACAAGCACCCGCTACCGCATCGCGGCAGCGGGCGTTTCAGGTGATGGCGAATGGGCGCTTGCCGGTGTTGTCGCTGTTATTGGCCGATCTTGTTGCTGACCGCATTTTCCTGCTGGTTCAGCACGTGCTTTTCGCTCTTCGTGATGTGGCTGCGATCCTGCGCAGCCATGTCCCGCTCTTCCTGGCGGATCTTGCGGTCGTCACGATGCAGGCGTGCTGCCTGGGCGTGCGACATCTCGCCTTCCTTCACTTCGTGATGGATGCGGCGATTCTGGTTCGCGAGGCGCTGGTTGACCTCTTCGCGGCGCGGATGCGCCTGTTGCCACGGCGTGTCGGCGAACGCGGTGCCGGTCAGCACCGACATCAGGGTGGCGGCAATCGCGATTTGGCGGGTAAGGGCTCGCATGGTGTTTTCTCCTGTTGTTGCGCGTCCGGATCGTGGGCGCATGAGGAAAAAACGCGGGGCGGGCACCGGCTGTTGACGTTTCCGCCTGTATCGATTGCAAGTCTTTATTACGTCGGCGGGGGGGCGGCGCGGGCCCGGGCGTGCAGGACACCGGGCCCGGCCGAAGCGGGTACGGATCAATGCGCGCCGGCCGCCGCCGCATCGGCATCGCCGCCGCCCGAGCGCGACGGTTTCGTGATCCAGATGAGCGGGATGATCGCGATGAAGATGATCGCCGACACGAAGAAGATGTCGTTCAATCCCATCACGGCCGCCTGCGAATCGACCGAAGCGTTGAAGAACGCGAGCGCCGAATCGGGGCCGATGTGCAGCAGCGAGCGCGTCGCGTCGACCTGCTGCGTGAAAACCGGGTTGGTGACGCTCGCCTGTTCGGTGAGCCGCACGTGATGCAGGATCGTGCGGTCGTTCCACGCATTGCTGATCAGCGACGTGCCTACCGCGCCGCAGAACGTGCGGCCGAAATTCGACAGGCCGGCCGCGGCCGGGATCTTTTCGGGCGGCAGCCCGGACAGGATGATCGACGTCAGCGGCACGAAGAACATCGCCATCGGAATGCCCTGCAGCAGCGTCGGCAGCACGAGATCCCAGCGCGACACGTCGGTGTAGAAGGTCGTGCGCATCATGAATACGACCGCGAAGCCGACGAACGCGAGCGTCGCGATGTAGCGCGGATCGGTGCGCGGCAGCAGGCGCCCCATCACCGGGGTGAGCAGGACCGCGAACAGCCCGAGCGGCGCGGTGGCGAGCCCCGAATCGACCGCCCGGTAGCCGAGGTAGCCCTGCATCCATTGCGGCAGCAGCACGAGCGTGCCGAAGAACATCCCGTACGCGACCGAGATCGCGATCGTGCCGCCCGCGAAGTTGCGCTGCGTGAAGAGCCGCAAATCGACGATCGGGTTGGCCTCGTGCAGCTCCCACACGAGGAAGAACGCGAAGCCGATCAGCGCGACGATGCCCAGCGCGACGACGACGGGCGAGTTGAACCAGTCGAGGTCCTTGCCCTTGTCGAGCATGATCTGCAGCGACGCGACCCACAGCACGAGCAGCAGCAGGCCGACGGTATCGATCGGCAGGCGGCGCGTGGCCGATTCGCGGTCGCGGAACACGAACCACGTGACGGCCGCCGCGAAGAAGCCGACCGGGATGTTGATGTAGAAGATCCACGACCAGTTGTAGTCGTAGGTGATCCAGCCGCCAAGCGACGGCCCCGCGATCGGGCCGACGAGCGCCGTCATCGACCACAGCGCGAGCGCGCTCGACGATTTCTGCCGCGGCCACGCGCCGAGCAGCAGCGCCTGCGACAGCGGCGCGAGCGGCCCCGCGACTGCGCCCTGCAGGATCCGCGCGGCGAGCAGCGTCGGCAGGTTCGGCGCGATCCCGCACAGCCACGACGCGAACACGAACAGCAGGATCGACGTGACGAACAGGCGCACCTGGCCGAAGCGCTGGGTCAGCCAGCCCGTCAGCGGAATCGACACCGCGTTCGCGGCCGCGAAGATCGTGATCACCCACGTGCCTTCGTCGACCGACACGCCGAGGTCGCCCGAGATCGTCGGGATCGCGACGTTCGCGATCGACGAGTCGAGCACGTTCATGAACATGGCGAGCGAGACCGCGATCGTGCCGATCGCGAGCTTGGCGCCCGACAGCGGCGCCTGGGGTGACGGAGATGACATGGTGTTCCTGCGTGATGAAAGGGGGCCGGGCGGCGCGCACTGGCGGGCGCGCACACGCGTGCGACGCCTGCGCGGGCGGGCCGCGCAGCGGACGGACACGCACCGCGCGCGGGCGGCCCGGCAAACAGGGGCCGTCCGCGCGCAGCGTGCGGTTCAGGCGTTCAATCGGATCGGCGAAGCCGTGACGGGCTCCGGGGCGCGGGCAGGCCGGTCAGGAAGGCGCGACGCGCGTGACGCGCCGGCGGGCAGCGGGCACGTGGCTGCCGTCGCGTGTGCGGTGGTTTTTCATGGGCACAGGCTAACGACGCGGCGAGCGGCGATCAACGCTCGCGCGGTCATTAATTCCTTTCGTGCGGCGCAATAATGCGGTCGACGTGCATCGATGGCTGGTCGTACGGTGCCGGTTACGGTGCAGCTCGCCACGCGGTGAAGACTTCCGTCAGGAACTCGACGAATGCGCGCACCTTGCTGTCGAGCGTTGCGCGCTTCGGGTACAGCGCGTGCAGCTCGACGTCGTCGGTACGGTGCCAGTCGGGCAGCACGATTTCGAGTTCGTTGTTCTCGAGCCGCCGCGTGGTGAAGTGCGTCGAAATCAGCGCGATGCCGCCGCCGCTCGCGGCCTGGCGCAGTACCGTGACCGATTCGTTCGAGATCAGCACGGGCCGCACCGGTACTTCTGCGACGTCGCCGGCTGCGTTGGTGAGCCGCAGCGTCAGGCCGGGCGTGTCGCGGCCGACGAACAGGATGTCGTGCTCCGCGAGATCCTGCGGCGTGCGCGGCCGGCCGGTGCGGTCGAGATAGTGCGGGCTGGCCGCGAGCTTCGCGTGCGACCAGCCGAGCGAGCGCGCGACATAGCCGGAATCGGTCAGCACGCCCGTGCGCAGCGCGACGTCAAAGCCGTGTTCGACGAGATCGAGTGCGCTGTTGTCGTAGATCAGCACGAGCTGGACCAGCGGATAGCGCCGGCGAAACTCGGCCAGCGCCGGCTCCAGTTCCAGCAGGCCGATCGCGTAGGGCACCAGCACGCGCAACGTGCCTTCGGGCTCGGTGCGCAGCGCACGGGCCTGGCGGTCGGCGTCGAGCAGGATTTCCTCGGCACGCAGGCAGCGCTCGTAATAGTCGCGGCCGGCTTCGGTGACGGAGACGCGGCGTGTCGTGCGGTAGAGCAGCTGCACACCGAGATCGTCCTCGAGCTGCCTGACCTTGCGGCTCACGCGGCTGAGCGGCATGTCGAGTTGCGTGGCGGCGGCCGTGAAGCTGCCGCGTTCCACCACGCGCAAGAATATCCGGATGCTTTCGAGGTCCATACAGGGCGTATCAGGGTTCGGCCTGCGCGCATCTTACCGTCGCGCGCCGGATCGCTGCGGGTCGCGCCGATTATCCTGCCCGGTGCAATAACGCATCCTGCCGCTGCCCCGTAGTGGCGGCCGGCGTGCAACCGTATGCTCGCGGGATGAAATTCGCCTTTCCCAGCATGCCGCCGCTCGCGGCTGTCCGGGCCGCGCTGCGCGACGCGCGCCCGGCGTTGCCGCCCGGTGCGCTTGCATTCGCACTG
This sequence comes from Burkholderia arboris, assembly GCF_902499125.1. GTDB lineage: Bacteria > Pseudomonadota > Gammaproteobacteria > Burkholderiales > Burkholderiaceae > Burkholderia > Burkholderia arboris. Next base: position 221,769 of record NZ_CABVPX010000001.1, on the reverse strand, counting down.
CGCAATACGGCCGCGTCGCTGCTCGCGCTCTATATCGCGTTCCGGATGAATCTCGACGATCCGAAATGGGCGGCGTCGACGGTGTGGATCGTCGCGCAGGGCAGCCGCGGGATGGGGCTGTCGAAGAGCCAGTACCGGATTCTCGGCACCGCGATCGGCGCGGCCGTCGCGCTCGTGCTGACCGGCGCGTTCGCGCAGACGCCCGAGCTGTTCCTGCCGGCGCTCGCCGCGTGGATCGGCCTCTGTGCGGGCGTGGCGACGTTCCAGCGGAATTTCCGCGCGTATGCGGCGGTGCTCGCCGGCTATACGGCCGCGATCATCGCGATGGACGCGGTGTCCGCGCCGCTGCATGCGTTCGATATCGCGGTCGCGCGGTTCCTGTACGTGGTGGTCGGCATCCTGTGCGGCGCGCTGTTCGAAACGGTGTTTGCGCCGGGCGCACCGCTGAAGGACGTCCGGACGCGGCTCGCCCGCTATCTGGATCGCGCGGTGGCGGTCGGCGCGGGCGCGCTGCGCCGCGAGCCGAACGGCGCGGCCGTGCACCGGTTGTTCGTGGACGCGCTCGAACTCGACACGGCAGCCGAATATGCGGCGGCCGGCGCACCACCGGTGCGCAACGCGATCGGCCATCTGCGCGCAGCGGCGCTGGGCGTGTTGACTGCGCAGGCCGCCGGGCAGGCGATCCGCGAGCACGCGGCGCGTGCCGGCGATGCGCCGGATCCGCTGGTCGACGAGGTCGCGCGCGCGCTCGACGGCATTGCCGCATCGGGCGACGCGGGACACGGGATGGCGGCGCTGCGCGCACGCGTGGACGACGCGCTGCACGCCGAGGCCGCCGCGCCGGTCGGCCCGGATACGTCGCGCCTGCTGACGCTCGACCGGCTGGCGGCGCTGCTCGCCGGATTCGAGCGCGCGTTCGCGAGCCAGGCGCTGCTCGACCGGCCCGAGCCGCCGCCTGCGCGCGTGCGCTATGCGTTCCACCACGATCCGGTGCTCGCATGGCACAACGGGATCCGCGCATTCATCGCGGTGCTGGCCGCGTCGGCGATCTGGATCGTCACCGCATGGCCGTCGGGCGCCGGTTTCGTCGCGATCACGGCCGTGGTCGGCGCGCTGTTCTCGACGCGGCCGAATTCGGTGCGCGCGGCCGTCGGCTTCCTGAAAGGCACGGCCTGCGCGGCGGTCGCGGGCGCGGTCTGCAATTTCATCCTGTTGCCGGCGGTGTCGGGCTTCGAGATGCTGGCCTATATCCTCGGCGTGTTCCTGATCGGCACCGGTATCGCGATGCGTCATCCGCGCACGGCCGCGATGGGCAGCGCATTCGCGATCTTCTTCTGGAATTTCACGTCGCCGGACAACACCGCGCGCATCGGCGACGCCGCGTTCCTGAACAGCGCGCTCGCCACGCTGCTCGGCATCGCGTTCGGTGCGCTGATCTTCGCGCTGGTGTTTCCCGGCGATCCCGCCACCAGCCGGCGGCGGTTGCATCGCGCGGTGCGCCGCGATCTGGCCGGCATCGCGCGCGACCCGCGTGCGTGGTCGGAGAGCGCGTGGCTGAGCCGGACGGCCGACCGTCTCGCGCGTGAACTCGGCTTCGCGGGCAGCCTGCCGCAGACGCTGATCGAGCGCGACATGCGCGACCTGCTCGCGATCTGGGGAATCGGCGACAGCCTGCTGTCGCTTGCCGAACTGGCATCGCGCGAGCCGGCCGCGCGCCGTGCGGTGTCCGTGGTGCGCGGGCGCGTCGCGCGGGCGGAATTCGCCCAGCTCGACCGGACTTGCGATGCGGCGGCGCGTGTGCTCCGACGGCGCGTGGCCGTTCGCGAGGGCGATGCCGCGCCCGCGTTGCTGCGTGGCGTCGTGCTGTTGCGGCGGATCGCGGACGCCGCCGCCGAGCATGGCCGCTTCCTGCGCGGCCGCGGCGACTGAGCGGGGCGGCGGCTCAGGTGAGGCGGTACGCGCGGCCGGGCGTCACTTCGGCCGGCAGCGGCTCGCGGTTCAGTTCGAGCAGCGTGCGCTCGATCTGGCGCGTCATCGCATCGAGTGCGAGATGGTTCGGCCCGTCGCCGAACGGCTCGGCGATCGCATGGGCGATCGCGTCGAGCGCGATCAGCGTATAGGCGACGAACACGGTGACGAACGGCGTCGCCGCGCCGATCGAGTCGACGAGGCCGAACGGCAGCAGCACGCAGTACGCATAGATGGTCCGGTGCAGCAGCACATCGTATGAAAACGGGATCGGCGTCGACGCGATCCGCTCGCAGCCGCTCACCATCGACACGAGATCGTCGAGGCGCGCGTCGAGCATCCACAGGCGCGTGTCGGCGAGGCGGCCCGCATCGGCGCGTGCGGCGAACGCTTCGCGCAGTGCATGCACGATGACGACCGGGCGGAACCGCGAGCCGGCGATGCGCGCATAGGCGGCATCGTCGAGCAGCCCGCGCAGGTCCGCGGCCGGATCGGTGCCGCGCAGTTGATGCTTGAGCGCATAGACGAACGCGACGACCTGGCGCACGAACGCGCGCCGCGATGCGTCGTCACGATCGACGGCGCCGTAGCAGAGCGCCTGCGACACCAGCGTGCGCGTGGCGGTCAGGACGCCGCCCCACAGTTGCCGGCCCTCGCGGTAGCGTTCGTAGCTCGCGTTGTTGCGAAACCCCGCGAAGATCGCGAGCGTGAGCCCGATCAGCGTGAACGGCGTCGGGTTCAGCGGCACTTTCTCGCCGAGCACGCGGCCGCCGCCCCACACCGCGACGAGGCTGATCGCGAGCGTCAGCACGAGCTGCGGCAGGATGGTCGGCAGCACCGAGCCGTTCCAGACGAGCAGCATCCGCAGCCAGTGCTCGCGCGGCCGAACGATCATCGTCGTGCTCCGTCAGGCGGCGATCGACGCCGGCGCGGCCGCGCGATGCAGCAGCACGGGCACCGACTTCGACGTCGGCGTATTGCACACGTCGCCGACGCTGTCGAGCGGCACGAGCGGGTTGGTTTCCGGGTAGTACGCGCCGATGCAGCCGCGCGGGATGTCGTACTCGACGAGCAGGAAGCCGTCCGCGCGCCGCTCGATGCCGTCGTGCCACACGGTCTCCATGTCGACCCATTCACCGGCCTTCAGGCCGAGCATCGCGAGATCGTCGCGGTTGGCGAACACCACGCGGCGCTGGCCGAACACGCCGCGATAGCGGTCGTCGAGCCCGTAGACGGTCGTGTTGTACTGGTCGTGCGAACGCGTCGTCATCAGCGTCATCAGCCGTTCGCCGTGCAGTGCGCGGGCGCGCTGGATCGGCGTGTCGGTCGGCATTGCGTGCGCGATGAAGTTCGCCTTGCCGGTCGGCGTGAGCCATTCGCGGTCGCGCGACGCGACGCGCAGGTGGAAGCCGCCCGGCCGTGCGATGCGCGTGTTGTAGTCGTAGAAGCCGTCGAGCGTCGCTTCGATCGCGTCGCGGATCTTCGCGTAGTCGTCCTTGTAGGCGAGCCAGTCGATCTTGCCGCTGCCGAACAGCGCATGGGCCATATGCGCGACGATCGCGGGCTCCGACATCAGGTTCGGCGACGCCGGCTTGTTCATCCCGTACGACACGTGGACCATGCTCATCGAATCCTCGACCGTCACGCCTTGCGCGACGTTGTCCTGCAGGTCGATCTCGGTGCGGCCGAGCGTCGGCAGGATCAGCGCGTCGCGGCCGTGGATCAGGTGGCTGCGGTTCAGCTTGGTCGTGATGTGCACCGACAGGTCGCAGCGGCGCATGCCTTCCCACGTGCGCGGCGTGTCGGGCGTCGCCATCGCGAAGTTGCCGCCGAGGCCGATCAGCACCTTCACGTGGCCTTCGAGCATCCCTTCGATCGTCTCGACGACGTCGTAGCCATGATGGCGCGGCGGTTCGAAGCCGAACACGTGGCCGAGCCGGTCGAGGAACGCCTGCGACGGCTTTTCCTCGATGCCGACCGTGCGGTTGCCCTGCACGTTCGAGTGGCCGCGCACCGGGCACAGGCCGGCGCCGGGGCGGCCGATGTTGCCGCGCATCAGCATCAGGTTGGTCAGCATCTGCACGGTCGCGACCGAATGCTTGTGCTGCGTGATGCCCATGCCCCATGTCGCGATCACGCGTTCGCTGCGCGCATAGAGCTGGGCGAGGGCGTCGATCTGCTCGTACGGCACGCCGCTTTCGGCCGTCAGCGCGGACCAGCTTTCGGCGCGCAGGTCGTCGGCGAATGCATCGAAACCGGCGGTGTGTTCGCCGATGAACGCGGTGTCGAGCACGCGCGGCGCACCGGCGGCGCGCGCGGCGTCGTCGAGTTCGAGCACGCGCTTCGCCATCCCCTTGATCAGCGCGAAATCGCCGCCGATCGTCGGCTGGATGAACGTCGACGCGATCTTGGTGCCCGACATCGTCAGCATCTCGAGGGGGCTTTGCGGATCGGCGAAGCGTTCGAGGCCGCGTTCCTTCAGCGGGTTGATCGACACGATCGTCGCGCCGCGCTTCGCGCATTCGCGCAGCTCGCCCATCATCCGCGGATGGTTGGTCGCGGGGTTCTGGCCGAAGATCAGCAGCGTGTCCGCATGTTCGAAATCGTCGAGCGTGACGGTGCCCTTGCCGACGCCGACCGAGGCCGGCAGCCCGCGGCTCGTCGCTTCGTGGCACATGTTCGAGCAGTCGGGGAAGTTGTTCGTGCCGTACAGCCGCACCAGCAGCTGGTACAGGAACGCCGCCTCGTTGCTCGCGCGGCCGGACGTGTAGAACGCCGCCTGGTTCGGGTCGGGCAGCGCGCGCAGGTGGCGCGCGATCAGCTCGAACGCATCGTCCCACGCGATCGGCACGTAGCGGTCGGTCTGCGCGTCGTACACCATCGGGTCGGTGAGCCGGCCGTGCTGTTCGAGTTCGAAGTCCGACTGTTCGAGCAGCTCGGTGACCGTATGCGCGGCGAAGAAGTCGGGTGTCACGCGCTTGCTCGTCGCTTCGGCGGCCACGGCCTTCACGCCGTTCTCGCAGAATTCGAACGTCGACGCGTGCTGGCGGTCGGGCCACGCGCAGCCCGGGCAGTCGAAGCCGTCCGGCTGGTTCTGGCGCAGCAGCGTACGGTAATTGCCGCCGGCGACCTTTTCCTTGATCAGGTTGATCGTGACGGCTTTCAGCGCGCCCCAGCCGGCGGCCGGGTGGGTGTACGGTTCGATGCGCGCGGTGGCGGATTTCTTTTTCATGATGCGGGTGTCGGGGTCGATGGCTGCAGAGTACGCGCGGCACCCGTCCGGCTGTGTGTACACCTGTTCACTTCAAAAAAGAGTACAGTTGCGGCCATTCATACAGTGCGGATCGCAACTGTGTTGTTGAAGGGAAGTTGAAAGGGAGGCGCGTGAAGCGTTACGAACAACTGGCCGACGATCTCCAGGCGCAGATCGAGCGTGGCGTGTACCGGCCGGGCGAGCGGATTCCGTCGGTGCGGCAGGCGAGCCGCCAGCAGCAGCTGAGCGTGACGACCGTGCTGCGCGCGTACCTCGTGCTGGAAAGCCGCGGGCTGATCGAAAGCCGGCCGCAGTCGGGCTATTTCGTGCGGGCGCGCGCGTCGGCGCCGGCCGAGGCCGAGCTGCACACGTCCGCGCCGACGGCCGAGCCGTCGGCCGTGGACGTGAGCCGGCTCGTGCTGTCGACGCTGCGCTCGATCGCGCGCGACGACGCGGTCCCGCTCGGCTCGCCTTACCCCGACGCGTCGCAGTTTCCGGTGCAGCGCCTCGCGCGCTATGCGCAGGCGATCGGCCGGCGCCGCACGCGCTGGGGCGTGATCGACGATCTGCCGCCCGGCAACCAGGAGCTGATCCGCCAGATCGCGCGGCGCTATGCGGAACGCGGGATCCCGGTCGAGCCGGGCGAGATCGTGATGACGATCGGCGCGACCGAGGCGATCAACCTGTGCCTGCAGGCCGTTGCGAAGCCGGGCGACACGATTGCCGTCGAATCGCCGACGTTCTACGCGATGCTGCACGCGATCGAGCGGATGGGCATGCGTGCGCTGGAAGTCGCGACGCACCCGGGCGACGGCATCGATCTCGACGCGCTCGAGCGGGTGCTCGAACGCGAGCGCATCGCCGCGTGCATGGTGATGCCGAATTTCCAGAATCCGCTCGGCTTCCAGATGCCCGATGCGCGCAAGCGCGCGCTCGTCGAACTGCTGGCGAAGCATGGCGTGCCGGCGATCGAGAGCGACGTCTATCACGAGCTGCATTTCGGCGACACGACGCCGAGCGCGCTGAAATCGTTCGACCGCGACGGGCTCGTGCTGCATTGCGCGTCGTTCACGAAGAGCCTGTCGCCGCGCTACCGGATCGGCTGGGCGATGCCGGGCCGCTACCGCGACCAGGTCGAGAAACTGAAATTTCTGAATACGCTCGCGACGCCCGCGATCGAGCAACTGGCGATCGCCGAGTACCTGAAATACGACGGCTACGATTTCCACCTGCGGCGCATGCGCAAGCAGTACGCACAGCAGGCGAGCCTGATGAGCGCGATGGTGCGGCGCTTCTTCCCGGAAGGCACGCGCTTGTCGCAGCCGCAGGGCGGGTACGTGCTGTGGGTCGAGCTGCCGCCGCAGGTCGATGCGATGAAGCTGTACACGCTCGCGCTTGCGCAGCGGATCACGGTCGGGCCCGGCCACATGTTCTCGGCGGGCACCGATTACCGGCATTTCATCCGGCTCAACTACAGCTATCCGTGGTCGCGCCAGATCGAGGACGCATTGAAGGTGCTCGGGCGGCTCGCGTCGGAGTGCGCGGCGCGGTGAGCGTTGTCGCGAAGGGCAGCGGCCGGTGACCGGCCGCCGCGTCGCGCATCAACCCGCTTGCGGCGCCTGCAACCCGGCCTTCGCGGCGACGGCCATCTGCCGCATGTCGAAGCCCGACGGGTGCTGGTACACGCGCAGCCCGAACTCCGGCAGCACCGCGATCAGGTGATCGAACAGGTCGGACTGGATGGTTTCGTAGTCGACCCACGACGTCGTGTCGGTGAAGCAGTACAGCTCGAGCGGAATGCCTTCGGCCGTGAGCGGCAGCTGCCGCGCCATGCAGGTCATGTCGCGGCGGATGCGCGGATGGCCCTTCAGGTAGTTCGCGACATACGCGCGGAACGTGCCGAGGTTGGTCAGCTGGCGGCGGTTCGCCGGGCAGTCGCCGGCCGCGCCGAGCGAGCCGTTCCATTGCTCGATCGCGTCGACCTTGTCCTCGAGATAGTCCTTCAGCAGCGTCAGGCGTTCGAGCCGTTCGATTTCGTCGTTCGACAGAAAGCGCACGCTCGTCGCGTCGACGAACAGCGCGCGCTTGATGCGGCGGCCGCCCGCTTCGGTCATCCCGCGCCAGTTCTGGTAGCTCTCGGTGATCAGCTTCCACGTCGGCACCGTGATGATCGTGTGATCGAAGTTCGCGACCTTGACGGTGTTCAGCGTGATGTCGATGACGGTGCCGTCCGCGCCGGCCGACGGCATCGTGATCCAGTCGCCGATCCGCAGCATGTCGTTCGACGACAGTTGCACGCCGGCGACGAGGCCGAGCAGCGTGTCCTTGAAGATCAGCATCAGCACCGCGGACATCGCGCCGATGCCGGACAGCAGCAGGCCGATCTGCTTGCCGGTTGCGTCGCCGATCACGACGAGCGCCGCCGTGATGAACATCACGAGCTTGACGAGCTGCATCGCGCCTTTCAGCGACAGGCGCGGCTGGTCGCGCTGATAGGTGCGGTGCGCGTGTTCGAGCGCCGACAACGTCGCGCTGATGGTCATCGTCACGAGGAACACGATCAGCGCGAACAGCACCTTGTCGGCGGCCTGAGCGGCCGTGTCGGGAATGCCGGGCACCGCACCGAGCCCGAGCTTGACCACGACGAACGGGACGATGCGGTTCAGCCATTTGAATGCGCCGAACTCGAACAGCGCGTCGTCGACGCGCGTGGCGGACAGCCGCGCGAGGCGCGCAACCACGCGAAACAGCAGGAAGTGGACGGCGACGGTGATCGCACCGGCGGCGGCGAGCAGGACGAGGATGCCGACGAGCGGCGTCAACCAGGATTCGTTCAGGGTCATGGCGGCAGACAGGGGCCTTCTGGTGCGTTGAATCGGCGCCGCGACGCGGCGCGCGCCCGGTGAAGGGCACATGAAAGGGACCGTGATTGTGCCATCGGGTTCCGGGCGCATGCCGTGAATGCCGCGTCGACCGGCTCCCGAATAGGCTCACCCTTGTGCAGGTGTCCTCTGCATTCAGGTGAGGGCGCGCAGTGAATCTGCGTCACCTCAGGCCGGTGTCGAGTCGCTTGCCGGATACATCGCGCGCCTGCCTGCGATCGGCGCGCAGCCTTTACAGCGGGCCTTCGCGCTTCGATGCGCTCGATCGGCGATCCGTGCCATCATGCGGACGTCGCATGCGTTGCCGGGGCGTCGCTCGCGCCCGCGTGCGGCCTGTCAGCCAGCGGTGAGCGACACGCGGCGCTTTCGCGCACTTGCCATGCCGGGGCCGCCCGGGGCACGATGCTCGAACGACTTCGCGAACCCCGTCACATCGACCTCACGCATTTCACGCATGCAAGATTCCAACGAAAGCCGCTCGTCAGGCGTGCGGCTGCTGAAGGGCATTCTCCCGATCCGCCGCGCCGGGGCCATCCGCGACGTATTCGCGGGCGTCTCGCTCGCGTCGATGGACATCCCGCAGGTGCTCGGCTACGCGCGCATCGCCGGGATGCCGGCCGTCACGGGCCTGTACACGGTGTTCCTGCCGCTCGTTGCGTTTGCGTGCTTCGGCGCGTCGCGCCATCTGGTGGTCGCCGCCGACTCCGCGACCGCGACGATCTTCGCGAGCCGGCTGTCGTCGATGGCGCCGGCCGGCAGCGCGGACTATGCGGCGCTGGCCGGCATGGTCGCGCTGCTGACGGCCGCGATGCTGCTGCTCGCGCGCATCTTCAAGCTCGGCTTTCTCGCCGATTTCCTGTCGCGCACGGTGCTGGTCGGCTTTCTGGCCGGCGTCGGCGTGCAGGTGTCGATCGCGATGCTCGGCGACATGCTCGGCCTGTCGGTGCCGTACCCGGCGTCGCGTAGCCTCGCGCAACTCGACTACGTCGTCACGCATCTCGTCCATACGAACCGGCCGACGCTCGCGCTCGCGGCGCTCGTCGTCGTCGCGATTCTCGCGTGCAAGCGGTTCCTGCCGCGCGTGCCGATGCCGATGATCGCGGTCGTGGGCAGCATCGCCGCGAGCGATGCGTTCGGCTTCGCCGCGCACGGCATCGCGGTGCTCGGGCCCGTCGCGGGCGGATTGCCGCCGCTGCGCTGGCCCTCCGTCACGTGGCAGCAGTTCCTCGATCTCGTGCCGGTCGCCGCATCGTGCTTCGTGATGATCATCGCGCAGAGCGCGGCGGCCGCGCGCGTGTTCGCGCAGCAGTACGACGAGGACGTCGACACCAATGCCGACATCCTCGGTCTCGCGGCCGCGAACGCGGCCGCCGCGGTCGGCGGCGCGTTCGTCGTGAACGGCAGCCCGACGCAGACGGCGATGGCCGACGGCGCGGGTGTGCGCAGCCAGATCGGGCATCTCGCGTTCGCCGCGGTGGTGGCCGTCGTGCTGCTGTTCTTCAGCACCTACCTCCAGTATCTGCCGCATGCGGTGCTGGCCGGCATCGTGTTCACGATCGCGCTCGGGCTGATCAACGTGCGCAGTCTCGCGGCGATCCGCAAGGAAAGCCCCGGTGAATTCACGCTTGCGTTGATCACGGCCGCGGCCGTCGTGACGGTCGGCGTCGAGCAGGGCATCCTGCTGGCCGTCGCGCTGTCGCTGATGCGGCACGTGCGTCACAGCTACCAGCCGCATACGATGGTGCTCGAACCCGTCGCAGGCAACGGGCGCTGGCAGCCGGTGCCCGCGCGACGCGGCGCGATGACGGCGCCGGGGCTGATCGTCTACCGGTTCGGCTCCGACCTGTTCTTCGCGAACGATCACCTGTTTGCCGCCGAAGTGACCGAACTCGTCGAGGCGGCGCCGGTGCCGCCGCGCTGGTTCGTCGTCGATGCGGGCGCGATCACCGACGTCGACTATTCGGCCGCGCGGACCCTCACCGATCTCGTCAGGGCGCTGCATGCGCGCGGGATCGGCGTGCTGTTCGGGCGCGTGAACCGCTACCTGCGCGCGGACATGGATCGCCACGGGATCACCGAGGTGGTCGGCGCGGCATGCATCTTTGCGACGCTGCATCAGGCGCTGGAAGCGGCGGGCACCACGCCTGCGCCGCAGGAGCCGGGCACGGTGTAGCGCGAACCGGCGCTACGCGGCCGTGCGCAAGCGCGCAAAACCGTTGCGCAAGTAGCGGGCCAGTTCCGCCGCGGCCGGCGTGTGCTGGCCGCGCGGCACATGCAGGTTGATCGAGAAGTTCGGCAGCGCGGGCAGGCCGTTGCCGGCCGGCAGGATGTCGAGATCGGCCGGTACGGTGGACGCGAGCCAGACGGTTACGGCGAGATCGGCGCGCACGGTCGCGGCCGTTGCGTCGAAGCTGCCGTTCTCGAACAGGGTGCGCCACGCGCGATCGCAGCCGCGCAGTGCGTCGAGCACCGTCGGGCGGAACGCGCAGGTCTGCGCGACCATCGATACCGGCAGCGGCGTGTTCCGGTGCGCGGTGCCGCCTTTCGCGCCGACCCAGACCAGCCGGTCGACGGCGATGCACTCGCCGCGCGCCGATCCGGCCGGCGCCTCGATCAGCGCGACGTCGAGGTCGCCCTGCGCGAGCCCCCGGCGCAATTCCGGCGACGCCGCGCACACGAGCGTGAGCGCAACCTGCGGATGCGCCTGCGCATAGCGTTTCAGGATCGGTGCGAGACAGGTGCCGACCAGATCCTGCGGCGCACCGAGACGCACCGCGCCTTCCATCGCACCGGCCGTCAGGTCGGTGAGCAGCGCATCGTGGACCGCGAGCAGCCGGCGCGCCTGTTCGAGCAGCCGCTCGCCGGCCGCCGTGAGCAGCAGGCTGCGATGCTCGCGGACGAACAGCGGGCCGGACAGCGTTTCGAGCCGTGCGACCTGCTGACTGATCGCGCCCTGCGTCAGGTGCAGCGCGTGGCCGGCCGCCGTCATGCTGCGATGATCGGCGACCGAGACGAATGCGCGCAGCAGCGCGATGTCGAGATTGCGTGCCATGCGTCGCATTATGGATGCTAATGGCAGGCATAAAAAGCTTTCGCTTTCGTCATGCGTGCATCGCAGGTAAAACGGGGCTTCGACGACGACTACCGGAGCTGCCGTGCCGCTTCACGACTACCTGCCGCTGATGCTGTTCGTGATCGTGTCCACCGTGACGCCCGGCGGCGCGACGACGCTCGCGACCGCCTCGGGCGCCCATTTCGGCTACCGGCGTTCGCTGCCGCTGATGGCCGGGATCGCGGCCGGCCTGGCGTCGATGGCGGCCGCTGCGGCGGCCGGGCTCGGCAGTGTGCTGCTCGCGCTGCCGACGTTGCAGCTTGCGATGAAGGCGGTCGGGTCGCTGTACCTCGTGTGGCTGGCCGTGCGTATCGGGCGCGGCGGCAAGCCGCGGCTCGATGCCGCCGTGCAACGGCCGCAAGGATTCGTCAGCGGTGTGTGGATGCTCTGGCACAACCCGAAGGGCTGGGCGATGACGCTCGGTGCGGCCGCGTCGTTCGCTGCGCTCGCGTCCGGGCCGGCGCGGCTCGGCGTGCTGCTCGGGCTCGCGTTCGGCGTGGCGGCGATGGCGTCGCTGTCGCTGTGGTGTTTCGCCGGGCTGCTGTTCGCACGCGTGTTGCGCACCGAGCGGCAGTGGCGCTGCCTGAATGCCGGGCTGGGCTTGCTGCTCGTGGTGTCGATCGTGCCGATGTGGCTGCCGTAGCGGGAGGCCGCGCACGCGGCGCTCCCGCTGTTCAGTGCGAGCCGGCCCGCGCGGTACCGTCGGGCCGACCACCGGCGCCGGCCGACCACACCGGTAACCGCAGCGTCGTCGCGCAGCTTGCCGCATGCAGCGCGCACAGCAGGCCGAACGCCCATGCATACGCGACGGCCGGCGTGCCGCCGGGCGATACCGATTCGGCCTGCAGCCGCCACGCGAGAAACAGCGTGCACACCGTCGTGAACGTCGGGCCGCCGAGGCGCTGCACGATATTGAGCGACGTGGTCGCCATCGGCAGGTTGCGGCGTTCGACCGACGCATACGCGGCGGCGATCGACGGTGCGCCGATCGCGCTCTGGCCCATGCCGCGGAGAAACAACGCGGGCACGAGCACCAGCGGGTCGTAGCCGGTCAGCGCGACGAACACGAACGGCAAGGTCGCGAACAGCGCCAGCAATGCACCGGCAGCGGCCAGCCGGCGCACGCCGAAGCGGCTCGTCAGTGCGCCCATCGACGGATAGGTGACGAGCATCCCGAGCCCGAGCGGCGCGAGCAGCCAGCCCATCTCGCCCGGTGAGCGCCCGCAGGCCTGGATCAGGAACACGGGGATCAGCATCTGGCCCGCGTACATCGCGCCGTTCGACAGGAACTGGGTGCCGGCCGCCGCGCCGAACACGCGCGAGCGAAACAGCGCGAGATCGATCAGCGCATGTTCACCCTTGCGTCGCTCGAAGCGCAGGAACACGACCAGCAGCAGCGCCGAGCAGGCGACCGCGGCGATGCCGAGGGCCGAGCCGATTCGTTCGACGCCGTACAGGAACAGCACGAGGCCGGGCGACAGCAGCGCGAGACCGACCCAGTCGAGTTCGCGCGGTTGCGCGTCGTCGCGGTCGCCGGGCAGGAAGCGCGCGGCCAGTGCAAGCGCAAGCGCGCCGACGGGCAGGTTCACGAGAAACAGCCAGCGCCACGACCCATGCTGCAGGATCGCGCCGGCGACCACGGGCCCAAGGATCGGCGCAAGCAGCACGGGCACCGCCGCGTAGCCGATCACGCGCGCCATCTGCTGGCCGGCGACACGCGCGATCATCATCTGCGCCATCGGCGCGAGCAGCCCGCCGCTGACGCCTTGCAGCACGCGAAACGCGATCAGCGACGGCGCGGACCACGCGAGCCCGCACAGCGCCGACGTGAGCGTGAACGCCGAGAAACACCACAGGTACAGCGCCTTCGCGCCGATGCGGTCGACCAGCCAGCCGTTCAGCGGCAGCACCAGCGTCAGCGCGAGCAGGTAGCCGCTCGTCACCCACTGGATCGTCGACAGGCTCGCATGCAGGTCGGTCGCGAGGCTCGACAGCGACACGTTGACGACCGTCGCGTCGAGCTGTGACAGCAGCGAGCCGAGCGTCGCGACCGCGCTGACCTTCCAGATCGACGGGTCGAGCCGGCCGGCCGCGTGGCCTGGCGCCGGCTGCGTACGCGTGTCGCTCACGCGCCGCGCCGGTCGAGCAGCGCGACGATGTCCTGCGTCGTGCCGGTCTCGCCGAGGCGCGGGAACAGGCGCTCGATGCTGTTCACGTGTGCATCTGCGTTGAGGTCGGTCATCGCGTCGACGGCGAGCGTCACGTTGTAGCCGAGTTCGTGCGCGTGACGTGCGGTCGATTCGACGCCGATGCTCGTCGCGACGCCGGTCAGCACGATCTGCGTGACGCCGGCCGCCTTCAGGTGCGCGTCGAGACCGGTGCCGGTAAAGGCGCCCCAGGTCTTTTTCGTCACGACGTGGTCGGTGGGTTGCTGGTTCAGTTCGGGCACGAGTTCGGCCCAGTCGGCGGGCAGCGCATCAAGGCGCGCCTGCTGCTGCGTGCGGCCCGGCGCACCGCCGGCGACGTTGACGAGCACGACCGGCAGGCCGCGGCTGCGGAAGGCGTCGAGCAGCGTGCGGGCGTGTGCGATCACCGGTGCGACCGGGTGGGCCGTGGGGAGGGCGACGATGCCTTTCTGCAGGTCGATGACGACCAGGGCCGTGTTCGTGTCGAGGCGGGTTGCGCTCATGATGGGCTCCGTGGAAAAGGGCGGGGAAAGCCGGGCGCGCGGCTACCACGCGGCGCGCCGGCAGGATTCATTGGTCGCCGATGCGGCGGATCAGCGGGATCGCGGCGGCAAGCGTGTCGATGTCTTCCGGATCGAGCTTCTCGATCGCCGCGCCGAGCCACTTGTGTTTCGCGGCGTTGCGCTTGCGCCGTGCGTCGAGGCCGGCCGCGGTCAGTTTGAACAGGATCTGGCGGCCGTCGGTCGGATGGGGTTCGCGCTCGACGAGCGCGTCTTCCTCGAGGCTCGCGAGAATCGCCTTCATCGACTGCGGCTTCATGGCCTCGGCGCGGGCGAGATCGGCGGTCGTCATCGGCCCGTGCCGTTCGAGCCGCGCGATCGCGCTGGTCTGGGACATGCCGAGCCCTTCGGATTCGATCTCGGAGCGCAGTCGCCGGATGAGCTGGCCGACGGCGAGGGTCAGGTCGGCGGCAACGATGTCGGCGGAAACGCCGGGTTTGCGTGGCGGGTTCATGCGGCGAATCATAGAGTACGACAGTTAAACTTGCAAGTTTAACTGTCTAATATTCTGCCGGATTGCGGTGTGGTCCGACGTGCGATTACGCGCGGCGCGATTCGACCGGGACGACTTCGCTGTATCTCGGGGTCGCGTTCTCGTGCAGCAGGTCGCCGAGGTATTGCGCGAGTTCGTCCGCGGCGAGCGCGGACGGAATCTGCAGGTTGGCCGGGCGCCGCTTGCCTTCGACGCCGAGATCGAACACGGCCCAGCGGCCGTTCGTACGCACGACGGCGAGCAGCCGTCCGAATGCATTGAAGCGGTATTCGTCCTGCATGGCATCGCTCCCGTCAGGTGAACGCACCGGCTGCCCGCGCGCGTTTACTGGATCGAGCAGGACAGCCAGCGGTGGATTTTGAGTGCGTCGCTCGACACGCCCGCACGCGTCGGCGCACCGAGCAGCACGACCGTTTCGCGGCGGCCCTTCACGCGCATGCGCATCACGACGCCGTGCCCCGATTCGTTGATGAAGCCGGTTTTCTGCAACCGGATCGGCAGGCGGCGGTAGCGGACGAGCGGGTCGGAATTCACGTACACGAGTTCGCCGTCGCCGGGGCGCACGGTGGTCGACGTGTCCGTCGAGAAATAGCGGATCAGCGGATCCTGTGCGGCCGCGCCGACGAGCCGCGCGAGATCTTCCGCCGTCGACACGTTGTGCGGCGACAGGCCGGTCGGCTCGCGGAAGTGCGTATGGCGCATGCCGAGCCGGCGCGCTTCGCGGTTCATCGCGTTGACGAATGCGGCGCGACCGCCCGGATAGTCGCGGCTCAGTGCGGCGGCCGCGCGGTTCTCGGACGACATCAGCGCGATATGGAACATGTCGCGGCGCGACAGCTCCGAGCCGACCTGCAGGCGCGAGCCGGTGAACTTGATCGTGTCGCGATCGTGCGCGGTGACGCGCAGCACGCCGTTCAGCGGACGATCGGCGTCGCGCGCGACGACGGCCGTCATCAGCTTCGAGATCGACGCGATCGGCCGCACGGTGCGCGCGTTGCGGGCCAGTAGCGGTGTGCCGGAATCGACGTCGAGCACGTAGGCCGCGCGTGAATGCAGCGATCCGACTGCACGTGGCGTGTAGCCGCAACTGGCGAGCAGCTTCGGTTTCGCGGGCGGGCGCGACCGCACGGCGGCCGGGCGTTTCGCGCGCCGTTGCTGTGGCGCGGGTGCCGCGTGCCGTTTGGCTGCCTGGTGCGTGACGCGAGGGCGGCGATGCTTGACGGCCTTTTTCTTGCGGTGGGGCTTCTTCTTGACGGCCTTCGTGTGCGCATGCGCTTGTGCATGGACGGTGCGATGCGGCTGCACGCGTTGCGCGGACGCATTCGCGGCGAACGCGAGCAACAGGAACGAGAGGGCGAGGATCAGGGTGGTCCGGGCGCGAGGCAGGCGCGCGATGAGGCCGGTCAAGCGAAAGTCTCCTTTTCACGCGCAATGCGGCTGCGCGGAATGCATGGGCGGTCGGCGGGTGCGGGAAATTATACGGTCGATCGCGTGGCGATGACGATGGGATGAGTCGCAATGACGCGTGATGCGGGCGGATTTGGGGCGTTTTCGTGCTGCCGACCGGCGGTGCGCGTGTGGCGAAGACCGGGCAGGCGGGCCGCTCAGCGCGGCCAGTGCCGCCGTGACACGACCGCGAAGCTGATCGCGATCGAACCCGTCACGGCACGCGGCGGCGCTTCATTCAGCGCATCGCCAAAACGAAAGCGGCGGCTGCGTCCGTCCGTGCGTTCGGCACGACGCTTCGGTGCGCGGGCATCGGCCGCGGCCGCATGTTCGTTGGTGTTTTCGACATCGCAAGATGGCTCGGCGACACAATCGGCCGCTTGATCGACAGGCATGACGGTGAATTCCGGGAAGGGCATGCCCGTATTGAACGGCATCGCATTCAATCGGTAAAATGAATATTTCAATCGATACGATTCTTTTCAGGAATGGAACTGAAACTGCTTCGCACGTTCCTGACGGTCACCGAGCTGTGCCATTTCAGCCGCGCGGCCGATGCGCTGCACATGAGCCAGCCGGCGCTGAGCAAGCAGATCGGCGCGCTCGAGGCGAGCCTCGGCGGCAAGCTGTTCGAGCGCGGCCGCCACGGCGCGGAGCTGACGCCGTTCGGCGAACGCTTCCTGCCCGACGCGCAGACGCTCGTGCGCGATGCCGACGAGATCCTTGCGCGTGCGCGGGAGGCGACCAGCGGGCAGCGCGGCCATCTGCGGCTCGGCATCTGCCTGTCCGTGCTGACGCTGGTGCCGAAGCTCATCGCCGAGTTTCGGCGTCGCAATCCGGGCATCGCGGTCACGCTGAGCGACCTGTCGTCGTCCGAGCAGACGCGCCGGCTGCGCGCGGGCAAGCTCGACGCGGGTTTCCTGCGCCTGCCTTCCGACGAAGGATTGTCGTCGTTCAAGGTGATCGACGAGTCGCTCGCGCTCGCGGTGCCACCGCATCTCGGCTTCAAACGCGTGCCGGCGGACCTCGACGTGCTCAACGAGATCGGCTTCATCGCGCTGCAGCGGGCGCGCGGCCCGGGGCTGGCCGCGCAGATCGACCGATGGTGCGTCGAGCGCCGCTTCGTGCCGCACGTGATGCAGCAGGCGGAGGACGTGCAGTCGGTGTTGACGTCGGTCGCGGCGGGCGTCGGCGTCGCGTTCATCCCGTCGAGCGCGCAGTATCTGCTGCGCGATGCGACGGTGATGCCGCTCGACGGCCGGGACGCGAAGTGGCGCGTGGGGCTCGCATGGCTGTCGGATCGCGACGATCCCGTCACCGCGCGTTTCGTGTCGTTCATGCGCACCGCGCTCAAGGGCGCGTGACGCGGCGTATAGTGGTTGCGATTCCCTTTTCCGAATGAAGGCCGGCCCGGCGCCGGCCGACGAACCCGAACCGATGACTTCCGAATCCGACGATTCCCCGCTCGATCCCGCGCTCGTTGCGACGCTCGCGACGCTGAACGAGGCCGCGAACGATCCGGCCGGCAAGACCTGGTCGCTGCCGAAGATCGCGAAGCGCACGCAATTGCCGATGAGCACGCTGCGCCGCGTGCTGACGCAGCTCGACGCGGCTGGGTTGAGCGCAACGACGCTGAACGACGACGGCACCGGCAGCGCCGCGTTGACCGACGAAGGGCGCGCGGTGTGCGCGCAACTGTTCGGGGCGAACGACGCCCGATGAATGAAAAACGGGCCGCCGATGCGGCCCGTCGTGTGCTGGCCACGCGCGTCCGCCGCGCCGGACCGCACATCACCAGCGGGCAGTCACGCCGCCCATCACAGAATGACGGTAGGTCTGGTCGTTCAGCCCGCGCCGGTAGCCGATGTCGAGATCGAGCCAGCGCGTCGGCGAATAGATCGCGCCCGCGAGCACGAACGCCGGATTCGCGCCGGCCGTGCGTTCGGTGTTGCGCGACGTGCCGATGTCGGCCACGAGTTGCAGCCGGTCGGTCGCCTTGTAGATCGCCGCGGCCGACACGGCCCAGACCGACGTCAGGTCGCCCTGGCGATTCGGCTGGTACGTGAAGCCCGCGTTCGCGAGCAGCGAGACACGCGTGGCGTCGGCCTGCACGAGCAGCGTCGCGCCGGTGCCGACACGGCCCGTGCCGAGCCCGCGGCTGTCGTTGCCGGTCGGCATCGTCAGTTTCGGTTTCAGCGCGAACGACAGCGGCCCGCGTTCGACGAATCGCCATTTCATGCCGATCTCGACATCGCCGATGCCGGCGCCGTTCTCGTCGGATCGCGTCTGCAGATGCGTGTACGGCGCGTTGACGTACACGTCGACGTGTTCGCCGAAGCCGCGCGTGAGTGTTGCGTTCCACAACTGGTGGCGGCCGCTGTCTTCCTGTTTCGAGGTTTCCTCGCCGTTGAACTCGAACTGCCAGTTGGCGTTGCCCTGCGTGCCGGTGTCGTCGCTGACGAGCGGATGGGCGGCAAAGGCTTCGATCGGCGCGAGGAGTGCGCTCGCGGCGGCGAGCGGAAGGATTCTTTTCATCACATTACCCGTAGAGCGTCGTGAGCGTGCCGGCCCGCAGCGTGGTGCGGGCCGGCGCGTCGTCATCCGGTCGGAATCGGTACAGATTCAGGACGGAATCAGAACCACTGCTTGTAGCGGCGCACGTAGATCGTCTTGACCATCTGCGCGAGCACGATGTAGCCAACCATCGTCGCGGCGAGCCACAGCCAGTAGGTGCCCGGCAGGTGCATGAAGCCGATCGCCTCCGCGAACGGCGAGAACGGCAGCCAGCAGCCGATCGCGATCGCGGTGAAGGTCGACAGCAGCACCGGCAGCGACGCCGTGCTCTGCAGGAACGGGATCTTCTGCGTGCGCAGCAGGTGTACGACGAGCGTCTGCGACACGAGGCTCTCGATGAACCAGCCCGAGTTCATCACGATCTGGCCGCCGGTACCGCCGTTCAGGTGATACAGCGCGCCCGCGCCGAACACGGTCCACATCAGGATGTACGTCGTGATGTCGAACACCGACGACGTGGGCCCGACCCACAGCATGAAGCGGCTGATGTTGCCGGCTTCCCACTTGCGCGGCTTCTTCAGGAACTCGGGATCCATCTTGTCCCACGGCAGCAGCATCTGCGACGTGTCGTAGATCAGGTTCAGCACGAGCAGCTGGGTCGCGAGCATCGGCTCCCACGGCAGGAACGCGCTGGCGACGAGCACCGAAAACACGTTGCCGAAATTGGAGCTGGCGGTCATGTTCAGGTACTTCAGGATGTTGCCGAACGTTTCGCGGCCCTTGATCACGCCTTCCTCGAGCACCATCAGGCTCTTTTCGAGCAGGATGATGTCGGCGGTTTCCTTTGCGATGTCGGCGCCGCTGTCGACCGAGATGCCGACGTCGGCGTCGCGCAGCGCGGGGGCATCGTTGATGCCGTCGCCGAGGAAGCCGACCGTGTGGCCGTTCGCCTGCAGCGCCTTGACGATGCGCGCCTTCTGCAGCGGCGTGAGCTTCGCGAACACGGTCGTGCGTTCGACGACCTTGGCGAGCGTTTCGTCGTCGAGTGCTTCGATTTCCGCGCCGAGCATCGGCTTGCCGGGCTCGAGGCCGACCTGGCGGCACACCTTCATCGTGACGGTCGGGTTGTCGCCCGTCAGTACCTTGACCGCGACGCCGTTCTCGCGCAGCGCGGCGAGTGCCGGCGCGGCCGATTCCTTCGGCGGATCGAGGAAGGTCAGGAAGCCGCGCACGACGAGATCGTGTTCGTCGGCAGTGCGGTACTGCGCGCGTTCGTCACCGCGCGCAATCGTGCGGGTCGCGAGCACGAGCACGCGGAAGCCGTCCTCGTTGTACGCGGTGGCCTGTTCGAGCAGCCGCTTGCGCGCGACGAAGTCGAGCGGGCGGATGCCGTCCTCATCCTGCACGTGGGTCGACACCGCCAGCATTTCCTCGACCGCGCCCTTGCAGATCAGCTGGTGCGTGCCGTGCTTGTCCTCGACGACCACCGACAGGCGGCGCCGCACGAAGTCGAACGGCAGTTCGTCGATCTTCTTGTAGCCCTGTGGCTTCACGCGCTCGCCGATCTCGTCGGCGCGTGCGACGACCGCGATGTCGATCAGGTTCTTCTGGCCGCTCTGGTGGAAGCTGTTCAGCCAGCCGAGCCGCAGGATTTCCTCGTTCTTGTGACCGGACAGGTCGAGGTGATGTTCGAGGATGATCTTGTCCTGCGTGAGCGTGCCGGTCTTGTCGGTACACAGCACGTCCATTGCGCCGAAGTTCTGCACCGAGTTCAGCCGCTTGACGACCACCTTGCGGCGCGCCATCGCAACTGCGCCGCGCGCGAGGTTCGCGCTGACGATCATCGGCAGCATCTCGGGCGTCAGGCCGACGGCCACCGCGAGGGCGAACGTGAGCGCGCTCAGCCAGTCTCCCTTGGTCAGCCCGTTGATCATGAACACGATCGGCACCATCACGAACATGAACTTGATCAGCAGCCAGCTCACGCTCGCGACGCCGCGGTCGAAGCTCGTCTCGATGCGCTTGTGGCTCACGACGTTGCGCGCGAGCGACCCGAAGTACGTATCCTCGCCGGTCGCGACGACGACGGCGGTTGCCGTGCCGCTGACGACGTTGGTGCCCATGAAGCACACGTTCTCGAGATCGAGCAGCGACGCCGACGCATCGTTTGCCGCGCCGGCCGCACGCGTGTTCGCGGATTTGCCGGCCACCGCGCCGAGCGTGTCGTACTTCTCGACGGGCAGCGCCTCGCCGGTCAGCACGGCCTGGCTGATGAACAGGTCGCGCGATGCGAGCAGGCGCACGTCGGCAGGGATCATGTCGCCGGCCGACAGGTGCACGATGTCGCCGGTCACGACTTCGCGCATCGGCACCTCGCGGCGCGTCGGCTCGGACGTGTCGGTCACGGCACGCTGCACGGTGGCCGTCGTGCGGACCATCGCCTTGAGCTTCTCGGCGGCGCGCAGCGAACGGAATTCCTGCACGAAGCGCAGCAGCGCGCTGATCGTGACCATCGTCAGCAGGATCGTCATGCCGACGTAGTCGCGATCGTCGGGCGCCGCGAAGTAGACGTCGGTGAAGAAGCTGATGGCGGCCAGCACCAGCAGCACGTAGACGAACGGGTTGTGGAACGAGAGCAGCAACTGGCGGGTCCAGTGCGGCGGCTTGTCGTGCGCGATTTCGTTCGGGCCGTAGTGCTGCAGGCGGTCGGCGGCCTGGTCGTAGGTGAGGCCGCGCGTGCTGGTGTGCAGCGCCTTGAGCGTGTCTTCGAGCGGACGGGCTGCTTCCTGCGCGGCGCGCATGATGCGCGGTGCGTTCTGCTGGCCGGCGCCGGTCTTGATGAAGCCGCGCTGTTTCTTCTGCGATGTGTTGTGTCGTGTTGTCATGAGTCGCTCCTTGCGCACGAGGCGGCGGGCGGGGAGCGGCCGTGACGTTATCGACGCACGAGCGCTCCCCGCCGCGTCGCGTCAGGCGCGATCGGCTGTGGATCGGTAAAGGCGGGAACGCTCGCCGGCGCGCGCGATGCGGTCGGCGTGTCGATGCGCAGCGTCGCACCGGCGAGCGGTAATCGACTACTGTCGTCTGAGTTCATCTGCACTCCTGTCGGTTGCGGATAATCGGCACGGGCGATCGACTGCGCCACGCGCAACGAGGCGCGCGGCCGGACGGCACGCGAACGGAAGGTGCACGCGGCTGGCGCTGCGCGCAACACGAATGCACGCGCGCGACGGCGCGTCGCGTGCATTCGACAACATCGAAAAATTCGGCGGGAGATCGGGCCAGTATTCAGGCCGGAAGGACGCCGCATCCTGCTTCCCGGGATGCGGCAGAAGACGAGGCTCTGCGCGTTTTCCTCAGGCAGCAGTCAAGTTGGCCAAGCACCAACTACAACTCGCATCGGTGTTCACAGAACACTCCATGTAATTAGACGGGAGCGATGGTAATGGCTCGCTGTGCGAAGCGTCAACCCTTTTGTCAGGTGTTATTTCGAGAAGCGTAACCGGGCCGATGCGCGCTCGCCGGCGCGCCGTCGCGCCAAAGAAGAAACGGCCGCGCGCAGGCCAGGTTGGCATGCGCGCGGCCGAGTCGACGCGGCGTACCGGCGTCAGTGGGCTGCTGCCACGGCGGCGCCTGCATCGAGGATGCCCGAGCCCGCAGGCATCGCGGTGCACGACGTGCCCGCTGCCAGTTTCGCCGCACGCGTGCCGCCTTGCAGCTTCTGCTGGATCTGCGCGGGCGTGAGGTTGCCGTTCACCGACAGCATCAGTGCGGCGACGCCCGTCACTTGCGGCGTCGCGAGGCTGGTGCCGTTCGCGAGGCCGTAGGTGTCCGAGCCCGGCGTCGTCGTGCCGGTGTTCGACGTCGACAGGATGTTGACGCCCGGCGCGCTCAGCGACACATCGGCGCCGAAGTTGCTGAACGATGCGCGTCGGCCGGTCGCGTCGGTCGCGCCGACACTGATCACGCCGCGGCAGTTCGCGGGCTGGTCGAGCCCGGTCGACAGGCCGTCGTTGCCGGCCGCGACGACCACGGTCACGCCTTTCGCGGTCACGTCGTCGATCGCCTGCTGGAACGTCGTGCTGCATGCGCCGACACCGCCGAGGCTCAGGTTGATGACCTTGGCAGGCGTCGGGTTCGTCGGTACGCCGTTCACGGGGATGCCGGCTGCCCAGCGCATCCCGTCGGCGATGTCGCTCGTCACGCCGCCGCACTTGCCGAGCACGCGCACCGGCAGGATCCGGCCGAGCCACGACACGCCGGCGATGCCGGTGCCGTTGTTGGCGGTCGCGCCGATCACACCCATCACGCGCGTGCCGTGCCAGCTGCTGTCGCTCGGCTGGCTCTCGCATTGATAGTACGGGCCGCTCGCGTTGCTCAGTTCCTGCTGCGTGACCCAGTCGCCCGGATCGGTTGCGTCAGGGCCGCGCGACAGGCCGTTGTTGCTGGTGTTGACGTTGGTGATGAAGCTGTAGCCGGGCAGCAGGTTGCCGACGATGTCGGCGTGCGGCCGGTATCCGGTGTCGAGCACCGCCGTGACGACGGTCGGCGAACCCTTGGTCACGTTCCAGGCGGGCGGCAGGTCGATGCCGGCGGTCGGGTCGGACAGATACCACTGCTGGCTGTAGAGCGGGTCGCTCGGCGTGTCGCGGATCTGCATCGGATGATCCGGTTCTGCGTAATCGACATCGCCGTCGGCTGCGAACGCCTGCGCGAGCGCGGCGGCGTCGGTGGACGCCATGCGCTGGCCGAGCGACAGCACGGCCGCGCCGTTCGAGATCGTCCGTTCGACCTGTACGTTGACCGGCGCCTGCGCCACGGTGCTCGCATAGGCGCGTGCACTGCCGGCGACCGGCGCCGTCCAGCGCGTCATCGACCGCTGGATCACCGCGTCGAGGCGCGTGCCGTTGTCGATGGCGGCCATCGCACGCGTGGCGGTCAGCGTCTTCAGCTTGACGATGATGTGATCGACCGGCGGCTCGACGGGCGCGGCCTGTGCGGCCATCTGCACGGCAGCCTGCTGCGTGGTGCATGCATTGCTGCCGGTCGAGGCGGGCGGGGTCGTCGGGGCGGGCGCGGGCGCCGGTGCGGGCGCCGCGTTGGAAGAAGACGGGTTGCTGCCGTCGCCGCCTCCACCGCCGCAACCGGCGAGAGGCAGGAGGGCGGCGGCGGATAGCATGCCGGCGAGCATGCGCGCGTGTGCGGAGCGCGCCAGCGCAAAATTGAAACGTTTGGCTCTCATGTGAAACTCGATCCTCGTAGATAACCGTCGTGCCGGCGGTGGCGCTGGTCCGGCTGACCCGGACCTTGTCGTTTTTGTCTGACGGTTGCAGCAAGGTTGCTGCGACGCGCCATGCACTGGGTAACGGCGTGCGCGACGGCTTCTTGAGCAGGTTTCACGAGAAAAACAGGGGTTGGCGCAAACGATTACGTTGCTGCTTCGCAGCATGAACGCGCGTTTGGAACGGCCGGTACAGAAGGTGGGGTCGAGCCGGCGCGCGGCCCGGTCGGGTGAAACGTGCCGCGCGGGCCGGTTTGCGCGGTACGGAAAACATCTTTCAGGATCCGGCCGCGGTGGAAGGTTGTTTACGCTTCCCCTGATGTGACGCGAATATTGTCGGGCGTACGATCGTGCTTCGCTCAACGTTTCGTCAGGAGACAAGCATGGATCGCCGTTTCCGTTGGCTGGCCGTCGCGCTGTCCTGTGCGCTGGCAGGCGCCGCGCACGCCGAGGCCCTTACCGGTACGCTGAAGAAGATCAAGGACACGGGCATCGTGTCGCTGGGCATTCGCGAGTCGTCGGTGCCGTTCTCGTATTCGGACAATCAGCAGAAGAACATCGGCTATTCGCGGGACATCGCGGCGCGCATCATCGATCAGTTGAAGACGGACCTGAACCTGCCGAACCTCGCGGTGAAGGAAATTCCGATCACGTCGCAGAACCGGATTCCGCTGCTGCAGAACGGGACGATCGACTTCGAATGCGGATCGACGACGAACACGCTCGAACGGCAGAAGCAGGCCGCGTTCTCGAACAGCATCTTTTTGTATGGCATCCGCTTCAGCACGCGCAAGGATTCGGGCGTGAAGGACTTCACGGACCTGGCCGGCAAGACGGTCGCGACGACGGCCGGCACGTCGGACGAGCGCCTGCTGCGCAAGCTCAACGAAGAGAAAGGGATGAACATGACGATCATCAGCGCGAAGGATCACGCCGAAGCGTTCATGAACGTCACGACCGGGCGCGCGGTGGCATTCGTGATGGACGAGCCGCTGCTGTACGGCGAGATCGCGAAGGACCGCAACCCGGGCGCGTATTCAGTCACGGGCACGCCGCTCGTCCACGAAAACTACGCGTGCATGATGCGCAGGGACGATCCCGCGTTCAAGCAGGTGGTCGACGGCGTGATCGCGAAGATGCAGACGTCGGGCGCGGCCGAGAAGCTTTACGACCGGTGGTTCACGCAACCGATTCCGCCGAAGGGCGTGAGCCTCAACTATCCGCTGTCGCCGGAGATGAAGCAGCTGTTCAAGAATCCGACGGACCAGGCGCAGTACTGATCCGGCCGTCACGGTGAACAACCGCCGGCGCGTGCCGGCGGGTCGGACGGGAAGGGCGAGTGACGCGAAACGCGTCGGGCGGCGAGGTCGGGCGCGCGTGGCGCCGGGCCGTCACGATGACGGATGCATCCCGGCTAGCGTCTTTCAGGATGTGCCGCAATCGGCATTCAACCTCGCCTGCGCCAGGGGAATCCTGTCGCCTGATGCAACAACAGGCACAATACGGAATTCGCCACGATCGCACGCATGTTCGTAATTCGAACATTGACGGTGCGACACTGCTGCCCGAGATCCTTCCCAGTCGTCATGAACGCCACGTCCACTCCCGCGCGCGAGTCGAATTCGCCGCGCTTCCTGCTGTTCCTGATCTGCCTGTTTTCGTCCGCCGGCCAGCTTGCGATCGACATCTACGTGCCGGCGCTGCCCGACATGGCACGGTCGTTCGCGACCACGCCGCAGGCGATCCAGTCGAGCGTGTCCGGCTACATGGCGGCCTATGCGCTCGGCCAGCTGATCTTCGGGCCGATCGCCGACGCATACGGGCGCAAGCGGGTGCTCGCGTTCGGGCTCGTGATCTACACGATCGGCTGCGTGCTGTCGCTCGGCGCGCCGAACCTGGAAACGTTCGTGCTCGCGCGCTGCCTGCAGGGCTTCGGGATCGCGACCACCAACCTGCTCGCGAAGGCGATCATCACCGATTCGTTCTCGGGCCAGGCGCTGATGCATGCGTTCACGTACATGTCGATCGCGTGGGGGCTCGCACCGATCATCGCGCCGGTGATCGGCGCGCACCTGCAGGAATGGTTCGGCTGGCGCGCGTGCCTCGTGTTCCTGCTGGTGTACTCGCTGGCGATGTGGGCGCTGCTGTGGCACTACCGCGAAACCTTGCCGAAGCCGGTGCATCTCGAGCCGCGCACGCTGATGACGAATGCGGGCAAGGTGCTCGCGAGCCCGGTGTTCCAGAGCTGCTTCCTCGCGCAGGGGCTGTGCTACAGCATCCTGCTCGTGTTCAACATCGTCGGGCCGTTCATGGTGCAGACCACGCTGCACAAGCCGCCAACCTTCTTCGGCTATCTCGCGCTCGGGATCGGGCTCATGTATTTCCTCGGCGGCCTGTCGAACCGGATTCACGGCCGCGGGCTGCCCAGCGCCGAGCAGCGGCTGCGCATCGGCGCGCGCGTGATGGCCGGCGCATCGGTCGCGATGCTGGTGCTGGCGCTGACCGTCGGCCTGCGCGTGTGGACGCTCGCGACGCCGGTGCTCGTGATGGGTTTCTGCGCGGGCGCGATGTACCCGACGCTGATGGCCAAGGGCAATTCGCTGTTTCCGCATATCGCCGGCCTGACGAGCGCGATCCTCGGTTGCGCGCTGCTGCTCGTGTCGTCCGCGATGATGGGGCTGGCCGGGTTCGTGTCGATTCACGTGCTGACGCCGCTCGCGGTGTTCTTCGTCGCGTTGTCGTTCATCGTCGTATGGATGGTGACGAAGCTGTTGCGGTACCTGTCGCAGCAGCAGGCCGCGCCCGTCGTGTGCGGGAGCGGGGAAGCGGCGTAGCAGGCCGGAAGGTGGCGCCGCCACTGAATGCATGACGCTATGCGCGCATGCCTGCCAAGGCTGCGTTGTGCGGTCGTGATGTCACGACCGGGACGTATGCATGGTCACGATGGACGACAGCTTTCGCCGACACGTTCATAACCCGAATCGCATTCCCACGAGCGCCCGGTGAAATCGACATGCGCGTTGGGTGGCACGCGCAGTCGTGCGCAGCTTCCACCGGTCTGAATGAAGCCGGCGTCGCATTCCCATCCGAAACCGGTTGGAATCGCGTGCGCGTGCTGCGGTATGGCAGCCGGCACGCATGACGATCCGATGCGGCTGAGGCCGTTGGGGCACGGCGATTCGTGCTCAGTCTGGCGCGACGCGCCCGGACACCCGAGACGATCGACTCCCGGCGGACAGGATTCCGGACGAGGCGCCTCCATTTGCATCGGTGGCCGCGTATCGAGCACGGGCGCACTGACCGTTTGCTTGAGCGGTGTGGGGCGAGATTGCGATCGCGCGCGGTCCGTGAGCGTCGGCGGCGACTCCGATCGCTCGGGGCGGCCGCTGTCGCGCTGCTGATGTGCTATCGGTGCCGGGTGGCTTTCGATGGTCGTTGCCGCGCGCCGCTGGCCGGCGGGCCGGCCGGGTGCTTCCGCGGGCCGTGTGGACGGGCGATGGATCAGCGCGAGGGTCGCGCCGGCAACGAGGGCAATGACTGCCGCGCCGGCGGCGATCCGGCGTCCGTATCCGACACGCGATGAAGCGCGCCTATCCCGCTGCGTGATGCTGCGGCGTTCGACGATCCCGTGGTCGGGAAGCCCGTCGGACACGATAGGTGTGGCAACGGCCGGTGCGGAACGTATGCCGTCGGGCAGGGTGAGGCCGCATGCGATGGCGTCCGCATCGGCTTCCGGTGTGCCCGCCGAGCGCAGTGCGCCGATGACGTCGGTGCCGGCGTCACGTGCCGTGCCTGCGAGTCGGAGCCATTGGAAATAGGTGTCGGCGTCGATCGTATCGCTTGATTCGGCACGATGCGTGGCACGTTCCATCACGTTGTCCATTCGTTATGCCTCGTCGCGCAGCAGTATCGTGGCGCCGTGCCGGGCGACGCCCGGCCACGTCGTCCGATGTTCGAGCGTGACTGCGCATTCGCTGAAAAACGGATAGTCTCGCCACGCGTCGCGATTGCCTATCACATAGAGTATGCGTTTGGCGCGGCTGACTGCGACGTTGAGCAGGTTCGGCTTCTCCGATGCCCATGCTTTCGCGCCGTGGCGCTCCGGATGGCCGCCCAGTACGAGCAGGACGACATCCGATTCCTTGCCCTGCACCGTATGGATCGTGCCGATCTTGACATTCCCGTATCGATTGCCGAGCGTGTCTTGCAAACCTTGTGTCACCTCCCGGAACGGGGAGATGACGTAGATCGTTCCGGAGACGTCGTCGTGCGCATGAATGTCGTCGAGAATCGTGGCGACGACACGCCCCTCGTCGGGGATCCAGTGCCCATGCGCGTCGCGTCCCTCGACATGAATCCAAGTCGTGTCGGGAAGCGCAAGTTTCGCGCGCGTGACGGTGCCGAATACCATCATCCCGTTGTACGCGATTTTGTTGGCGACATTGAACATGGCGGAGTCGCAGCGACGATGAACCCGAAGCGGGGCGCTGACCCAGAGCGCGTTGCCTTCGTGATCGGGAAGATAGGTGCCGACCGTCGAGATCCGGTCGGCGAGTCGCTGGATCGACTGGCGGCCGGGCGTCCACGTCGCATCGACACCGAAGCGGGTGCGCAACGCCTGTTGCGAGGTGAACGGCAGTGGCAGGATCGGCTCGAGCTGAAGCGGATCGCCGACCACGACGGCCCGCCTGGCACGCCAGAGCGCACCCACGGCGGCCTGCGGCAGCCCTTGTCCGGCTTCGTCGATCAACAGCCAGCCAATTTCCTCGCGTTGAAGATTGGTGAATAGGCGACCGAACGAAGCGAACGTGCTGGATATGACCGGCACCACGGTGAAAAGCGTTTGCCACGCGGATTTCACGGCTTGGCGGGACACGCCTCCCGGTACGGAACCTTGCAGGATGTCGACCATGCCGAAGAGATTGGACCGGAAGATATGGGCGTTTTCGGCTGCGAACGCCTGATGCAGATTCAGCGCTTCAAGAAACACCTTCGCCCGGGCGTCATTCCAGGCCCGGTCGGTCCAAGGCGACGACAGTTCGCGGTTGTGGTCCGTGCAATCGCGATCAAAGAAATGGTCGCCCAGGATCGCGCGTGCGTGGACGAGCCCGGCATCGAGTCGCGTGATGTCGTCCGCCAGCAGCGTGATTTCGGCGTGAGCCTCGCGTTCGAGTTGTTCCGCGCCTTGGCGCGCGACATTGGCCTGATCCACGATGCCGGCGGCGGCGTCCATCGCATCGCCGGCCTGTTTTTCGGTATCGACGCACGCGAGAAATCTGATTCGCCAGTCCCGGTGCGCGCGACCGAAGCTGAACAAATTCTCGATGAAGCCCGGGCGGGCATGCAGGTGATCGATTTTTTGAGCATGCGCCTGTCTTGCCCGTTCGATCGCTGCCGTATGACGTGTTCGTGCGACTTCGTGCGCGTTTGCCGCGTTCGCTGTTGCCTGATTGCGGTCCCGTGCAAGTGCGCGCAGCGCACCCAGGCGCGACCGCGCGGCATGAAGCAGGTCGGCTTGCCGGGCCCAGTCTTCGCGCTGTGTCCGCAGTTTCGATTCATCGGAACAGGCTCGTCGGAAGCGCTCGACCGACTCGCGCCATATCGACGGCCGGCGTCTGGCGTGATCGCCGAGCCAGGTCAGCAGGCCCGGCAGCCCTTTTTCGCTCGCCGGTTCGTCGTTCGATCGACGCTCGTCCTTTTTTTCATCCCACCAGACATCGCGAAGGAACGCCATCCGGTTCGTCTTGTTGCCGAGACGGGCCGCCAGCAAGCCCCATACCGGCTTGTCGTCACCGAGCGCCCGCGCGGCGAGATCCGGGAAATAGTTGATGCTCGGTTTCCAGATGTCGTCAATCGCATCGGCTCCCGGTAGTTCGAGGGTGATGTTTTCGACCGCGCCGTTGTTGGCGGAGGCCACCACGATCTCGAAGCCCGAGAACTCCGGCTTCCATAAATGGATGGTTCGCTGACGATTGTCGGATCCCCAGCCGTCGATGCCGTTGAACGCGTCTTCCGGTCTGCGCAGCGAAGCAAGCTTTTCAGCCCGTTCGACGACGATGTGCGCGACGAGATCGCGGAGCAAGGTGGTCTTGCCCGTGCCGGGCGGTCCGTTGACGCTGAATATGCCGGCGCCGCCGTCCAGTTCGCGAGTCATCCGATTGATCGCGAACTGCTGACTGAAGACCAGCGGGTGGTGCCCGTTCGCCGGCCAGCGCCCGGACGGGTAGCGGTCGGGCGACAGGGCGTCGTACATCGCATCGACCGATTGCCGTGTGTCGTTGCGTGCTGCGTTGTCAATCTCGCTATCCGGGCTCAGGTAGGACGATAAAGCGGCTCCCGTGTCGTTCCGCTCGAAGGCGTCGGCGACCCGCTTCAGGTCGTCGACAAAGAAGCTGTTCAGGAAGTCGGCGCGGTCGACCTGATATTCCTTGCTCGTCGCGACTTGTCGCGACTGGATGCGGGCACGCTCGTCCGGCACCTCTTTCGTCAGACCGATCTCCTTGAACAGCAATTCGGTGATGGCGTCGACGTCGCCCAACGTCAGCTTGCGCCCGACGTCGATTTTCTGCGCGAGTAGCGCCTTACCTTCCTCGTCGTCGTCAGGAACGGCGAATATCTGGCGCAACCTGATCAGAAAGTCATCGGCGAATAGCTCGAATCCATTGAGCCAGCCCGGCGAATCCGGGCCCAGTGTGATCGTGCGTCCCCATGCCCACGCGCATGCGGACACGACGAACGTGTCGAAGAGCGGACGCCCGTCATGATCGACACGAATCAGGAAGCATGCGGAAAGACTGTCCAGCCGCGAGTCGAATGATTGCGGATCCTTCCCGAAGATCGATTCGAGAAATTCGCGTACACGCCGAACCAGATAGACACCGCCGTAGATGTCGTGGCGCCATACACTGTCCTCCTCCGCGGCCGGAAGGCGCTTGAATCCGGGTTGCCAGGGCGCGAGATTGTCTTCCGGCGTAACCCTGTCTGTCTGCTTCGTTCGCTTGCCGGGTTTCAGATCAATATCGGGAACGGATTGCGGATTGAAGATTTCAGTGGCGCGCCAGTAATTTAGAATCTTTGCTTTCGTATTCATGTGACTCGGAAGGGTATTGCGCTACGTGAGGCGAATGAAGTGCCTGCGTCGTCAGATGGTGGGCACTCTACCCAATTGTTCGTCGGATGGGAAATGTGTGGTCTAACGCTGATTGTTTAGGAAATGGTGGCAAACCGCCTTTTATTTCAATTCAAGAAAAAATAAGGCGGATATGCTCGATGTCGATCATTTCAGTCAATCGGAGACCGGCGATCGGATTTTGAATGAAAATAAGCCGGATACGTGACCCATTTAAATCGCGGCGGCATGCATCGATCTGGCGCAGTGAACGGGATTCCCGGATGAATTCCCGCCGATTGGCAGTTACAGCGGCGATGAATCTGAAATATCCGCGAGATCGTCCGCGATCAAGTCGGGTCTTACAGCGGACGCGCGGCGCCGGCCTGCGCCAGTAACGATACGGCAGCCGGATCCGGCTGCCCGTTCGAATCGATCGCGCCGGCCTTGGCCAGCGCGACGAGGTCGCTGTCGACACCCGGTTGCCCGACCACGAACGACGTCGTCAGGAACGCCGGCGACGCGAGCGTGACCGCATAGCGCTGCTGCAGGTTCGATACCACGGCCGATTGTGCGGCCTGGACCGCGTTCGGATCGTTCATCACCTGCTGATCGTGCAGGCTGCCCTGGAAATTGCCGATCAGCCCGGCCGTGTTCGTGCCGAGCTGCGCGGCGAGATAGACCAGCATCAGCTCGGTCTCGGGCGTCGTATTGAAGGTGCCGCCCGCATAGGCGAGCGAATGCAGGCTCGTGCCGCCCGACGCCACGGTGATGACGCACGGCAGCGTGGCGTTGACCGTCACACGATAGTTGCCGCCGCCGTCCGTCAGCGTCGTCGCCGAGCCTGCCGCGCAACTGACCGTCACCTGCGCGCTGGCGAGCGGGTCGCCCGTCGCGGCCGTGCCCGACAGCGCGACGGTTTGCGTGTTGTTGTTGAAGCACGCGTCGACGCCGAAGCAGGCATCGCCGTTGCACGCCTGGAGGGCGGCGAGCGTTGCAACGCACAAGACGCCCAGCGCGGGGCGGGTGAAGCGCATCGGGCGGATGTTCATGGTCGCTGGTCTCCGGGAGAGGGAAGCAGCTGGGATGCGCCCGGGGACGCGGCGCTGTTCACATTCTAGATTCCGGACCTGCGGGCTGCATGCCCGTTTGCCGGCTCCGCCGGAAACCTTCAGTCCCTTTCGCGATGGGTTGTGTCGCGGGACGATCAAAACGACCGGAGAACGTGCCGTCCACGAGCGAGCCGGCGCGGCGTTTCCGACATGTCCTCCAAACGACAGGCAGGCCGGCCAGTCAGGCCGGCTTGCCCGCTCAGGGCTTGCGCGCGGCCGCTTTCGCGAACGCGCCGCGCACCTCGAAGCTGATCGTATCCGCGACGTTGCCGCGCGTATCGACGAGTTCGAGCCGGTGCCGGCCCGGCCACGGCAGCCAAGCGATACGGTCGGCATGCCCGATCACCTTGTCGTCGAGCCGCCACGCGAACTTCGTCGCGCGTCCGGCCGAGCGCTCGAACCAGATGCGCTGGTTCTTCGGCGGAATGTCCGGGTCGATTGCGAAGATCGTGCCGTCGGTCGGCGCGCCGATCGTCAGCGGCGCACGCGCGCCGTCCTTGCCCGGCGTGACGGGCGCCGCGAGCCGGATCGTGTCGACCGCCGTCCCGGCGAGGAACCACTCGTTGCGCGCCGGCTCGATGTCGCGTTCGAACGCGATGCGGCGCGTCTCGACGCCGGCCGGCGCGCGCGGCGCTCGGCTCGGCAGGTCGCGGTGCAGGTAGCCGACGACGGCCGACCACACGGGCGACGCGCCCGTGACGCCCGACACGTCCCACATCGGCGAGCCGTCCGCATTGCCGACCCACACGCCGACCGTATAGCGCGACGTGAAACCGACGGTCCAGTTGTCGCGCATGTCCTTGCTCGTGCCGGTCTTCACCGCCGAGAAAAAGCGCGTCGCGAGCGGGTTGTCGAAGCCGAACGTGCGGACGCGCGCGTTGTTGTCGGACAGGATGTCGGTGACAACGAAGCTGGCTGCCTCGCTGAACACGCGCGTGCCGCCGTCTGCACGCGCACGCGCCGGTGCCGACGCGCCGGACGCCGGTGCCGGTGCAGCGGCCGGCAGGTCGACGACCTGGCGCGCGACACCGCCGTTCGCGAGCGCGCGATACGCATTGGTCAGCGACAGCAGCGTGACGTCCGCACTGCCGAGCGCGAGACTGAAGCCGTAGTAATCGCCTTCCTGCGCGAGCGGCAGGCCGAGCGCGGTCAGCGTGCGCGCGAAGCGGTGCGGCGTGACGAGCACGAGCGTGCGCACGGCCGGTACGTTCAGCGAGCCGCCGAGCGCGCTGCGCACGCTTACCCAGCCCTTGAAATCCTTGTCGTAGTTCTGCGGAATGTACAGCCCGCCGCCGGCGGCGAGGTTGATCGGCGCGTCGTCGAGCAGCGACGCGGCCGTCAGCCGTTTCTCGTCGAGCGCCTGCGCATAGAGGAACGGTTTGAGCGTCGAGCCGGCCTGGCGCGGCGCGAGCACGGCATCGACGTCGCGCGCGCTCGACAAGGCCCCCGACGATCCGACCCACGCGCGAATCTCGCCGGTCGCGTTGTCGATCACGACGACCGCACCGTCCTGCACGTTGCGCCGGTGCGCGGGCGCGTTGAGTTCGGTCAGCGCGCGCACCAGCGTGTCGCGCGCGAAGCGTTGCAGCGGCGCATCGAGCGTCGTGCGCACCTGCGCGCCGGCCGCCGGCTTGACCTCGGCCGCGATGCGCCGCGCGAAATGCGGGGCGAGGGCGGCGCCGTCGTCGCGCACCGGGTTGGCCGGGCGCGCGACGATGAGCTGCACATAGCCGTCGAGCGATGCGCACGCCTGCTCGGCGTGCATGTCGCGCAGGATCCGGCACGCACGCTCGGCGATTTTCGCGGGTGCTGCGTTGGGCGCGCGCACGAGTGCCGCAGCGATCGCGGCTTCGCGCGCGTCGAGGCCCGACGGCGCCTTGCCGAACAGCACCTGCGACAGTGCGCCGAGCCCGACCGTCTCGCCGCGGAACGGCACCAGGTTCAGGTAGGCCTCGAGGATCTGGTCTTTGCGCCAGCCGCGTTCGAGCAGCAGCGCGTTCATCGCCTGCGTGGCCTTCTGCGGCAGCGAACGCTGGCCCGAGCGGCGCGGCGAATCGCTGAGCAGCCCGGCGAGCTGCATCGTGACGGTCGATGCGCCGCGCGTGCGCTCGTTCCACAGGTTGCCCCATGCGGCGCCGGCGATCCCGCGCCAGTCGACGCCGCTGTGTTCGTAGAAGCGCTTGTCCTCGGACACGACGATCGCCTCGCGAAACGCGGGCGATACATCAGCGAGCGACACCCAGTCGCCGCGCCGTTCGGTGAGGTCGACGCGCGTACGTTGCAGCGGCGTACCGTCGCGCGCGAGCAGCACCCAGTCGGAGCTGCGCCAGTTGCGGCGCACGTCGTCGTAGCCGGGCAACGCATGCGCGACCAGCGGCGCGGCCAGCACGACGGCGACGAACAGGCGGCCGGCGAAACGCGCCGGCCGCGGCAATGCCAGATCGATCATCACTGACTCGTTACTTGCTCGCGTCGGCCGCCTTCACGGTCATCGGCGGGTTCGGCCACAGGCCGTACACGGACGGCGCGTACAGCGCCTCGACGCGCGTCGGCGGCAGCCCGAACGTGCCGACGTTGTTCAGCCGCACCGTGTACTCGACCGAGAATTTGCCCTTCGGCAGATAGTCGTAGTACGCGCGGTAGCCGTCGAAATCGCGCTCGATGAACGCCGGCCATGCGCCGTCCGGCGTCTTCTCGCCCTGCGTCGCCGCTTCGGAATCGCGGCCGAGGCCCGAGCCCAAGATCGTCGCGCCGGCCGGGATCGGATCGTTGACGGCGACCCACGTCATGTCGCTTTGCGCATCGATGTCCAAATGCACGCGCACGACGTCGCCGCGCGTCAGCACGCCCTTGACGGCAGGCGACACCGGCGTGACGGTCTTCGTGATCCGGTAGCCGGCCGCGAACGGCGAACGCAGTGGCACCGCCGCGAGGCTCTCGACCGTCGCCCACGGGCGGCCCGTGCCGTCCTGCGTGACGGACAGCGTGGCCGGCGCTTGCGACGCGCGCGGCCACGGCAGCATCACGCTGCGTGCGGCGGCGGCGCGGGTGGCGGCCGTGGCCGATGCCGGCGTGTCGGCCGGCGCCTGCGCCTGCGACCACGAGATCGAGCGCTCGTCGCCGCCCAGCGCGATCTTCGTTGCGCCGGCGACCGGCGCGCTCTCGTAGGTACGCGAGAAGCGCTCGATCGCGAGCAGGCCAAGCGCATTCGACGTCGTCGTCTG
This sequence comes from Burkholderia arboris, assembly GCF_902499125.1. Taxonomy (GTDB): domain Bacteria; phylum Pseudomonadota; class Gammaproteobacteria; order Burkholderiales; family Burkholderiaceae; genus Burkholderia; species Burkholderia arboris. The sequence continues at coordinate 186,633 of NZ_CABVPX010000001.1, read as the reverse complement.
CCACGCGCCCTGGCGTTGCAGCGCGAGCAGGCCGGCCGTCACGCGCGGCATCTCGTCCTTCCATGCCGGGTCGCCCGCGAATTCCAGCGCGAGACGCGCGGCGTTGGTCTCGTTGCTGGTCATCAGCCACCACAGGTCGTCGTCGCGCGCGGTCGAGAACACGAGCTGCGTGCCCTGGTACGTGAGGCGCGCGCGCAGGATCTGTTCGACCTGTGCGCGTTTCTCGTCGCGTTGCGGGATGTCCTTCACGCGCGTCAGGATCGCGTGATAGTCGATCACCGCCGACGTCGGCCACTGGTTCGGCGCGATCTCGATCGAGCCGAGCATGCGGCCCTGTGCGGCGCCGAAGCGCGACAGCGCCTCGATGGCGGCGAGCTTGCGCAGGTCGCGGTCCTGGCGCGGCGCCCATGCGTTGCGCTCGATGCGGCCGTCGACGAAGCGCGCGAGCCCGGCTTCGAGCTGGGTGCGCAGGTCTTCCGGCAGCGCGAAGCGCGGATCGAGGCGGCTGGCTTCGTCGGACACCACGAGCAGGTACGACGACAGCGTCGGGCTGCCGTGGTGCGAATCGTCGGACGACGGCGGGAAGTAGCTCGCGAGTCCGTCGCTGTCGAGGTAGACGGGCATGCGGGCGATCAGCGCCTGCCATTGGGCGGGATCGCGCAGCCCGATTGCGCGCGACGTCTGCTGTTCGAGACAGCGGTACGGATAGCGCTCGAACCAGCGCCGGACGCCGGGCAGGCCGTCGGCGAGCTTCGACTGCATCGACACGGCGATGCCGCCGCGCGGCGAACCCTGCGCGTTGTTCACGGCGCCGGCCGGGGCCGACACGGGCACCGTCAGCGTGCCGTCGACCTGTGCGAGCGTCGCCTGCTGCACGGTCACCGGCAGCGCGGGCACGACCTTCTGCGCGACCGCCAGCGCGTCGGACGCGCGCTTGCCGCCTTGCTCGGCCGCTTCGATGCGCCAGTTCAGCGCGCCGGCCGCGTCGAGCGCCTGCTCGGGCACGGTGATCGTCCACGCGACCTCGGTCGCCGTATTGGCTGCCAGCGACACGGTTTGCGGTGCGACCTCGAGGCCCGTCACGCGCGGCGTCACGACGACCTGCATCGCGCGGTCGGTCGTGTTGCGCAGCGTGACCTGCGCGCGGAACGCGTCGCCTTCGCGCACGAGCGGCGGCAGGCCGGAGATCAGCTGCAGATCCTGCGTGCTGCGGATCGACGTGCTGCCCGTGCCGAAACGGTCGGGGCCGACCGCCGCGATCGCGACGATCCGGAAGCGCGTGAGCGCGTCGTTCAGCGGCACCTCGACGGTCGCGCTGCCGTTCGCGTCGAGCGTCACGCGCGGGTTCCACAGCAACAGCGTGTCGAACAGCTCGCGCGTCGGCGCGCTGCCGCCCCCGCCGCCGGCCGGCACGGCCTTGCGGCCGAAGTGGCGTCGGCCGACGATTTCCATCTGCGCGGTGGCCGTCTCGACGCCGTACGCGCGCCGGCGCAGCATCGCGTCGAGCAGGTCCCAGCTGTTGTTCGGCATCAGTTCGAGCAGCGCTTCATCGACGGCCGCGACGGCGATTTGCGTGCCGGCCGGTGCGGGCTGGCCGTTCGGCAGCGTGACCTTCACGTGCGCCTGCGCCTTGCTGCGCACCGTGTAGCGCGTCGCGTCGGTCGTCACGGTCACGCCGAGTCGGTGGACGCCCGTGCCGACCTTGATTTCGCCGAGGCCGTAGCGGAACGCGGGCTTCGACAGGTCGACGAATGCGGTCGGCGCTTCATAGTGGCGGCCTTCGCGCCAGAATGCGCGCGCCCATTCGACCGGTGCTTTCCAGCCCCACGTGAAGAACGAGTACCACGGCACCTCGCGGATCCGGCCGCGCAGCGCGAGCACCGACACGTAGACGTTCGGCCCCCACGATTCGCCGACCTTCAGGTCGACGGTCGGGTTCTTGCCGTTCAGTTCGACGATGTGCGTTTCCATCACGCCACCGCGTTCGACCGCGACGAGCGCGGTGGCATAGCGGAACGGCATCCGCACCTGGAAGCGGGCCGTTTCGCCCGGTTCGTACGAAGTCTTCTCCGGAATCACGTCGATCCGGTCGGTGTTGTCGCCGCCGAACCAGAGTTCGTCTTCACGCGTGACCCACACCGACGTCGACGCGTTCGACGTGCGCCCGTCGCCGTCCTTCGCGACCGCGATCAGTTGCACGTTGCCGGCCTGTTCGAGCGTCGCGTCGCAGGCCATGCGGCCCTTGTCGTCGGTCTTGCCCGAGCACAGCACGCCGAGGTCGCGCGTGTCGCTCTTGTTGTCGTACGCATAGAAGCCGCCGACCATCCGCTTGCGCGACGACGTCGTGATGTGTGCGACACCCTTGATTTCGATCGGCACGGAGGCGCGCGGCTTGCCCTGCAGGTCGACCGCCAGCGCCTGAACCGGCACGCGCTGGCCTACCGACACCCAGCGGCCCGCCTTGATGCCGGCCACTACCGCGGCCGGCCACAGGATCGTGTCGCCGCGGATCGTCTGCACTTCGCCGTTCGGATCCGCGAACGTCGCTTCGAGCGCGATGCGCTTCGGCGCGTCGACATCCGGCAGGCCCTTGAGCGTGACCGAGCCCGCGCCGTTGCGGTCGAGCGTCAGCGGCAGCTTGTCGGCGATCAGCTTCGTCGCATCGGGGTCGTTGTTCGAAGACGACGACGTGTTGTCACCGTCCTGCGAATCGTCGTCGGCGTTGCCGTCGCTCGCGTCGGGACGATACGGCGTGAAGCTGAAATCCTCGAAGCGATCCGCGAACGGCGGTGACGCCCACTTCATCAGCGCCGATACCTGCACGGGCAGGTTCGATGCGCCGCCGCCCGACACGTAGTCGATCTGCACCGCGAGCGGCGCTTCCTTCACCGCGACGAGCGGGCTCTTCTGCGCGTCGCGCGCACCGATCGAGCCTTTCAGCACCGGCAGGCGGAACGCCTCGACGCGGAAGCTGCCGCTGTAGTAGGTGGCGGTCGGTGCATCTTCCGGGCCGCCTTCGAGCTCGACGCTGTATTCGCCGAGCTTCGCGGCGGCCGGCAGCGTGAACTGCGTGTCCGCGCTATGGTCGGCCGCCCACGTGAGCGGCAGCTTGTACGTCTGGCCCGTGCCGAGATGGCGGATCGTCACGCGCGTCGGGTATTGCGACGGGAACGCGAGGCTCTGCAGCGTTTCGGCGCGGATGAAATGCTTCATCGACACGGTTTCGCCCGCGCGCAGCAGCGTGCGGTCGAACACCGTGTGGGCGCGCACGGTCGGCGCGCTGTCGGTGTCGGTGGGCACGTTGAAGCGCCACGATTCGATCCCGCGGTTCCAGCCCGAGCTGACGAACGCCATGTCGGGGCCGGTCTTCGGATCGTCGACCCGTGCCGACACGAAGTAGTCGTCGAAGCGCTGCTCCGACGAACTGCACGCGCGCTTCGGCTCGAACGGCCCGTCGATCTTCAGCAGGCCCTGCGCGTCGGTCTTGCCGGACGCGATTTCATCGCCGTTGCAGTCCGACACGCGGATCTGCGCGTTCGGCACCGGCTTGCCCTTGTCGAGCGTCGTGACCCATACGAGGTTGTTCTCGCGGCCCTGTTTCAGGTGCACGCCGAGGTTCGTGACGAGCACGGTGGTGCGCACGTACATGCTCGACGGCTTCGCGAGCAGCGAGCGGCCGAGCGCGGGCGACGCGAGTTCGAGCACGTAGAAGCCGGGCTTGTCGATCGGCACGCCGACCACTTCGAACGGGCGCAGCGTCTTCGGATCGGCCTTCGGCAGCGTCAGCGTCTGCGCGCCGGGCTCGCCCTTGAGCAGCGACAGCGAGCGCACGTCGATGCGGCGGTTCTTCGGCGCGGGTTGCTTTTCTCCGGCCTCGAGCGGCACGAAGACCGGGTGCTGGCCCTTGCGGTCGAGCAGGCCGGGAATCTGGCTGTCGATCGAGCCGGCCGTCATCGACCAGTTGTCGAAGCGGTCGACCGTGCGTATCCACTGACGAATTGCCGTGTCGTTCTCGACCTTCAGGTTGGCAAATTGCGCACCGCCCGCGTTGAGGCCCGCGATATGCAGGTCGGCCTCGACGTTGCGCAGCGTGACGGGTACGAGCGCGGGCGTATCGGGTTCGGCGAAGCGCTCGACGATCCCGAACGTGCCCGACGAGAATTTCGCGAGCGGCGGCATCGGCGCGGTGCGCGTCGCGAGCGGGAACAGGTCGGCGTTCGACAGCGCTCGGTCGGTCACGTCGCGCAGGCCCGACGGCAGTTCGATCGTCAGGGCGGCCTGCGCGGGCAGCGGCGGGTTGAACGTGACGGTCGTCACTTCCTCGCTGTGATCGTCGGCCGCGAAAGTCGGGTTCAACGAGCCATCGGGGCCGCGCAGCTTGATCGCTTCGGCGTTCTTGCGCGAGATCGGCGCGTTGAACGACAGCGTGAGCGGACGGAGCGGCGTGCAGGGCGCCTTCGCGTTCTCGCGTTCGCACGAGAAGCTCGCGGCGAACGGTGCGCGCACGGTGAAGTCGAAGCGGCGTTCGGTTTCGTTCGCGATGCCGCTCGGGCTCGCGACGCCCTTGCCGTACACGAGCTGCATCTTCGCGCTCGCCGGCAGTGCCTGCGAGCATGACAGCGTCAGCACGCGCGCGGCTTCCTTCTTCAGCCCGAAATGATCGAGCAGGGCGTTGCGCGTATCGTCGTCGGCCGCCGTGACGGGAATGCGGTTGCCGATGCCGGCCGCTTCGCACCAGATGTTCGCGAGCGCCGAGCGCGGCTCGGCCGGGCCGTTCAGTTTCATCACGAAGACCTGGCGTTCCTCGATCTCGCGCGAGCCGGGGCGTACCGACACCGGGAACGGGCCGCCCGTCTGGAACGTGAAGCGGCGCGGGCCGCTCGCCGCATTGCCGGCGACCGAGCGCAACGTGTCGTTGAGCGCGACCGAGCAGCGAACGCCGGGCGGCAGGTCGTTTTCGAAATCGTAAACCCAGGTCTTGTCGTCGAGCCAGTGACCCTGGCCGCGCGCGGCCGTCGAGTCGTTACAGGTCACGCGCGCGGGATTCGGCGCGGAGGCCGAGCCGAACGCGACCATCGGCTCGTCGAACTTGACGACGCTCTGCCGGACTTCGGTGACGGTGCCTTGCGGCGACACGCTCACCGTGCGCGCAGCGCCCGCATGCAGCGACAGCGCCGCGGCGCCGCCGAGCAGCGCGACGGCGCCGATGCGCCAGAGCAGCCGGGTGGTGTGGCCGGGTTGATGCGTTTCTTTGTTGTGCTTGTCGTGCTGCTTCATCGCTCGATTGCCCTCGGAGGGAAGCTTTCTGTTTGATTGCACGCGATTCTAACCGACGGTCATGCACGCGCATCGCGGCACGCAGTCTGTCGCCGGCATGCGACACTGGTGCCGGTGCCGCAGATTTGTCGCGTCAACGACACAAAAATGCAGCGAAATGTCGATTGTCTCGGATTGCGGAACATTTAATGGACTATAAAAAGATTGTTCGATCCGATTTGTGCGCGTACATTTCAGGTCCGCGCCAATGTTTGAGAAATATCAAGCGTGGTTTTCCCGAATCCGGTGTTCGAGAGAAGGAAACATGCACAACGACAACACTCCCCACTCGCGTCGTGAAAGCGACGCAGCCGCAAGCGGCATCACGCGGCGTCAATGGCTGCAGGGCGCACTGGCGCTGACGGCGGCGGGCCTCACCGGCTCGCTGGCGTTGCGGGCCCTGGCTGACGATCCCGGCACTGCGCCGCTCGATACGTTCATGACGCTCTCCGAAGCATTGACCGGCAAGAAGGGGCTGAGCCGCGTGCTCGGCGAACGCTTCCTGCAGGCCTTGCAGAAGGGCTCGTTCAAGACGGCCGACAGCCTGCCGCAACTCGCCGGCGCACTCGCGTCCGGTTCGCTGAATCCCGATCAGGAAGCACTCGCGCTGAAGATTCTTGAAGCGTGGTATCTCGGCATTGTCGATAACGTCGCGATTACCTACGAAGAAGCATTAATGTTCAGCGTCGTATCCGATACGCTCGTGATTCCTTCGTATTGCCCCAACAAACCCGGCTTCTGGGCCGAAAAACCGATCGAGAGGCAAGCCTGATGGCCGATACCGATACGCAAAAAGCCGACGTCGTGGTTGTCGGATCGGGTGTCGCAGGCGCGATCGTTGCCCACCAGCTCGCGATGGCCGGGAAGTCCGTGATCCTGCTGGAAGCCGGCCCGCGCATGCCGCGCTGGGAAATCGTCGAGCGCTTTCGCAATCAGGTCGACAAGACCGATTTCATGGCGCCGTACCCGTCGAGCGCATGGGCGCCGCATCCGGAATACGGCCCGCCGAACGATTACCTGATCCTGAAGGGCGAGCACAAGTTCAACTCGCAGTACATCCGCGCGGTGGGCGGCACGACGTGGCACTGGGCCGCGTCGGCGTGGCGCTTCATCCCGAACGACTTCAAGATGAAGACGGTGTACGGCGTCGGCCGCGACTGGCCGATCCAGTACGACGACATCGAGCATTACTACCAGCGCGCCGAGGAAGAACTCGGCGTGTGGGGCCCGGGCCCCGAGGAAGACCTGTACTCGCCGCGCAAGGAGCCGTACCCGATGCCGCCGCTGCCGTTGTCGTTCAACGAGCAGACGATCAAGAGCGCGCTCAACGGCTATGACCCGAAGTTCCACGTGGTGACCGAGCCCGTCGCGCGCAACAGCCGCCCGTACGACGGCCGGCCCACCTGTTGCGGGAACAACAACTGCATGCCGATCTGCCCGATCGGCGCGATGTACAACGGCATCGTGCACGTCGAGAAGGCCGAGCAGGCCGGTGCGAAGCTGATCGACAGCGCGGTCGTCTACAAGCTGGAGACCGGGCCGGACAAGCGCATCGTCGCAGCGATCTACAAGGACAAGACGGGCGCCGACCATCGCGTCGAGGGCAAGTACTTCGTGATCGCCGCGAACGGCATCGAGACGCCGAAGATCCTGCTGATGTCCGCGAACCGCGATTTCCCGAACGGCGTCGCGAACAGCTCCGACATGGTCGGCCGCAACCTGATGGACCATCCGGGCACTGGCGTGTCGTTCTATGCGAACGAGAAGCTGTGGCCGGGCCGCGGCCCGCAGGAAATGACGTCGCTGATCGGTTTCCGCGACGGCCCGTTCCGCGCGACCGAAGCCGCGAAGAAGATCCACCTGTCGAACATGTCGCGGATCAATCAGGAAACGCAGAAGATCTTCAAGGGCGGCAAGCTGATGAAGCCCGCGGAGCTCGACGCGCAGATCCGCGACCGTTCCGCGCGCTACGTGCAGTTCGACTGCTTCCACGAAATCCTGCCGCAGCCCGAGAACCGCATCGTGCCGAGCAAGACGGCCACCGACGCGGTCGGCATCCCGCGCCCCGAGATCACGTATGCGATCGACGATTACGTGAAGCGCGGCGCCGTGCACACGCGCGAGGTCTACGCGACGGCCGCGAAGGTGCTCGGCGGCACCGAAGTCGTCTTCAACGACGAGTTCGCGCCGAACAACCACATCACGGGCGCGACGATCATGGGCGCGGATGCACGCGACTCGGTCGTCGACAAGGACTGCCGCACGTTCGACCATCCGAACCTGTTCATCTCGAGCAGCTCGACGATGCCGACCGTCGGTACGGTGAACGTGACGCTGACGATCGCGGCGCTTGCGCTGCGGATGTCGGACACGCTGAAGAAGGAAGTCTGACCGTGCGGAAATCTACTCTCACCTTCCTCCTCGCCGGCTGCCTCGCGCTGCCGGGGCTCGTCCGCGCGGCCGATGCGGCCGATCCTGCGCAGGTCAAGCGCGGCGAATACCTCGCGATCGCGGGCGACTGCATGGCGTGCCATACCGCGAAGGGCGGCAAGCCGTTCGCGGGCGGTCTCGGCATGCCGGTGCCGATGCTCGGCAAGATCTATACGAGCAACATCACGCCCGATCCCGATACCGGTATCGGCAACTGGACCTTCGACGACTTCGAGCGCGCGGTGCGTCACGGCGTCTCGAAGAACGGCGACAACCTGTACCCGGCGATGCCGTACGTGTCGTACGCGAAGATCAACGACGACGACGTGCAGGCGCTGTACGCGTACTTCATGCACGGCGTCGAACCGGTCAAGCAGGCGCCGCCGAAGAACGAGATCCCCGCGCTGCTGAGCATGCGCTGGCCGCTGAAGATCTGGAACTGGCTGTTCCTGAAGGACGGCGTGTACCAGCCGAAGCCGGCGCAGAGCGCCGAGTGGAACCGCGGTGCGTATCTGGTGCAGGGCCTCGCGCACTGCAGCACGTGCCACACGCCGCGCGGCATCGCGATGCAGGAGAAGTCGCTGGATGAAACCGGCGGCAGCTTCCTGTCGGGTTCGGTGCTCGCGGGCTGGGACGGCTACAACATCACGTCCGACCCGAACGCGGGGATCGGCGGCTGGACGCAGCAGCAGCTCGTCCAGTACCTGCGCACCGGCAGCGTGCCGGGCCTCGCGCAGGCGGCCGGCCCGATGGCCGAGGCGATCGAGCACAGCTTCTCGAAGATGACGGAAGCCGACATCGGCGCGATCTCGACGTACATCCGCACGGTGCCGGCGGTGGCCAGCGGCGACGCGAAGCAGTCGCGCTCGTCGTGGGGCAAGCCGGCCGAGGACGGCCTGAAGCTGCGTGGCGTCGCGCTCGCGTCGTCGGGCATCGATCCGGCACGGCTGTACCTCGGCAACTGCGCGACCTGCCACCAGATGCAGGGCAAGGGCACGCCGGACGGCTATTACCCGCCGCTGTTCCACAACTCGGCGGTCGGCGCACCGAATCCGACCAACCTCGTGCAGGTGATCCTGAACGGCGTGCAGCGCAAGGCCGGCAGCGAGGACGTCGGGATGCCGGCGTTCCGCCACGAGCTGTCGGATGCGCAGATCGCCGCGCTGACGAACTACCTGACCGGGCAGTTCGGCAACCCGGCCGCGAAGGTGACCGAGCAGGACGTCGCGAAGCTGCGCTGATGCGGCGCGCGACAAAGCAGGGCGACCACCCAGAGGAGGCGCACAGCACATCGGGCGGGCCCGATGCCGGTTGTTGCAGAGCGGGGCGGGCGGCGCAGGCGGCCGCCCGTCCTGGTTCGTTGGCAATCCGGTGCGCGTAGGCCGCGCATCGATTTCGTTGATCGAGACCATGACACCGAATCAACCGTTTCTCGCGTCCCAGCGCGATGTGCTGCTGCTGCTGTCCCGGATCCTGCTCGTGATCCTGTTCGTGATGTTCGGCTGGAAGAAGATCGTCGACTTCTCCGGTACGATCGCGTTCATGGGTTCGGAAGGCGCGCCCGCGCCGATCATCTCCGCCGCGATCTCCGTCGTGATGGAGCTGTTCGCCGGGATCGCGATCCTCGTTGGTTTCCAGACGCGCCCGCTTGCGCTGTTGCTTGCGCTTTATACGATCGGCACCGGCATCATCGGTCACCACTACTGGACGATGACGGGCGGCGAGCAGATCGACAACATGATTCATTTCTACAAGAACATCGCGATCGCGGGCGGCCTGCTTGCACTGTGCGCAGCGGGCCCCGGTCGATATTCGATCGATCGCGGATAAACAGACCCTGGGCGCGCGCATGGGGCGCGCGCGGGAAGGTCGAGACTCCGAGGGGGCATCATTTTGCGACTTAAACATTTCGCATGGCTGATCGCGGCTGCCACACCGGCGGCTGCTTTTGCACAGACGAGTGTGATGCTGTACGGCCGGATCGACGGCGGCATCGAATACCTGAACCACATCGCGACGCCGAACGGCAGCAAGTCGCGCTGGAGCGCGGAAGGCGGCGACTGGGGTACCAGCATGTTCGGCCTGAAGGGCTTCGAGGATCTCGGCGGCGGGCTGTCGACCGTCTTCAACCTGGAAACCGCGTTCCAGGTGATGAACGGCACGACGGGCGGCGGGCGCATGTGGTCGCGGCGCGCGTATGTCGGGCTGAAGAGCGACACGTGGGGCCAGCTGCAGGCCGGCCGCAACCTGTTCATCGACAGCGACGGCGTGTGGGAATTCGATCCGTTCGTGCAGCAGGCGTTTTCGTCCGCGTCGCTCGTGCGCGGCCGCAACTGGCAGCAGAGCAGCAACAACATCGAATACCACAGCCCGGTGATCGGCGGCTTCGACGTGCAGGCGCAGTATGCGTTCGGCAACCAGTCGCGCGGCTTCAACTACGGTGCGGCTGACGATTTCGGCCGCTCGGACGGGATCATGATCTCGTATCACTCGCCGGTGTTCGACGTGCGTGGCATGTACGACGAACTGCGCGACAACAACGGCAAGTTCAGCAACATCTTCACGGCGTCGCGCGAGTACTTCGTCGGGGCGAACGTGAAGGTGTCGAAGTTCAAGATCCAGGGCGCGTATACGCACTACCAGGCGCCGGACAGCCCGGCCGGCGTCGCCGATCGCGCCGATCACTACTGGCTCGGCGCGACCTATGCGGCGAATCCGCAATGGGCCGTGACGGCCGGCGGCTATTACGTGAAGGTGGGCGACGGCGGCAGCGATGCGTCGCACGATCCGTCGGGCCACGCGATGATGTACGTGCTCGGCACCACGTACAACCTGTCGAAGCGCACGTTCCTGTACGGCACGGTGGCGTATGTGCGCAACGGTGGCAACTCGAACTTCTCGCTGCTGGCGACGCCGCGCGATGCGACGTCGGGCACGAGCCCGCTCGCAGGTGAGTCGCAGACGGGTGCGTATGTGGGGATGATGCATACGTTCTGAGCGGGGCAACGCCAGATACGCAAAAGGCACGGGTGGTCGCACCCGTGCCTTTTTTCGTTTGCGGCGCGCGGCCGCATCGCTCACCGCTCAGTCGAGCGCCTTCCCGGCTTTTTCATCCATGCAGCGAATCGCGAGCAGCGTCATCGCGCCGCAGCCGATCGCATACCACGCGGGCGCATTCGCATTGCCGGTCGCGGCGATCAGCCACGTGACGAAGAACTGCGCGAAGCCGCCGAAGATCGCGACGCCGACGCTGTACACGAGCGCGCCGCCGGTCGCGCGCACCGCACGCGGGAACAGTTCGCCGAGCATCGCGCCCGTCGCGCCGATGTTGATCGCGTGCACGATCGACAGCGCGGCGATGATCGACAGCAGCGATGCGGCACCCGGCCAGCGATTCAGCGCGATGAACGCCGGGTAGATCGCGACCATCAGCACAATGCGTGTCCACCAGACGATCCGGTTGCGACCGTACACGTCGGACAGGTGGCCGCCGATTGGCGTCACGAGCATCAGGATCGCACCGGCGACGCAGCCGGCCGTCATCGACAGCCAGGTCGGCAGGTGCAGCACCTGCACGCCGTAGATCGCCATGTAGAACACGATGATGTAGTGGATCGACGTGCCGCCGATCGTTACGCCGAGCCCCGCGAACACGGCCTTGCCGTGATGGCGCAGCACGTCGGCGAGCGGCAGCGATGCGACCGGCTCGTCGTGCGCGGCCGCCGGTGCGGTAGCCGGCACTTCCTCGACGGTGCGGCGCAGCCAGTAACCGATCGGCACGAACAGCGTGCCGATGATGAACGGCACGCGCCAGCCCCAGCTTTCGAGCTGTGCGGCAGTCAGCGTCGACGTCAGCGCGACGCCGGTGAGCGCGCCCGCGAGCGCGGCGAGCCCCTGGCTCGAGAACTGGAACGATGCGTAGAAGCCGCGACGGTGCTGCGGCGCCTGTTCGAGCAGCAGCGTCGTCGACGCGCCGACTTCGCCGCCCGACGCGAACCCCTGCAGCAGGCGGGCGAGCACGAGCAGCATCGGTGCGGCGATGCCGATCTGCGCGAAGGTCGGCGCGACCGCGATCGCTGCCGTGCCGAGCGCCATCAGCAGCAGCGTGAGGATCATCGCCTTCTTGCGGCCGGCACGGTCGGCATACATGCCGATCACGAGCCCGCCGAGCGGACGCGTGACGAAGCCGACGCCGAAGCTCGCGACCGCGAGCATCAGCTGCCCGAACGACGAATGCACGGGAAAGAACAGCTTGCCGATCAGGATCGCGAAGAAGCTGTAGACCGTGAAGTCGTAGAACTCGAGCGCGTTGCCGACGGCGGCGGCCGCAATCAGCCGGCGTTTCTTGGCGGCGGCGCGGGCATCGACCGGCGTGCCGGTGAACGGAAGGGCGGACGTTTCCATGGGGTTCCCCCGGTAAGCGCGAAACTGCGTGGTGAAGGGCCGTCAGGCCGCGAGCCAGGCTTCGGCGACGCGAACCCAGTAGCTCGCGCCGATCGCGAGAATGTCGTCGTTGAAGTCGTAGCCGGGGTTGTGCACCATGCAGCCGCCCTTGCTGCCGATCCCGTTGCCGATGAACGCGTAGCAGCCGGGGCGCGCTTCGAGCATGAACGCGAAATCCTCGCTGCCCATCAGCGGCGCGGCGTCGGTTTCGACACGGTCGGCGCCGAGCATCTGGCGCGCGATGTCGGCCGCGAATGCGGTCGGTTCCGCGTGATTGACGAGCACCGGGTAGCCGTAGTCGTAGTCGACTTCCGCGGTGATGCCGAAGCTTTCCGCCTGGCCTTTTGCGAGTGCTTCGATGCGGCGTGCGAGCAGCGCGCGCACGTCGGCGTTCAGCGCGCGCACCGACAGCTTCATCACGACGGTTTCGGGAATGATGTTGAACGTCTCGCCGGCCTGCACGCTGCCGACCGTGATCACGGCCGCATGCTGCGCATCGACCTCGCGCGCGACGATCGTCTGCAGCGCGACCATGATGCTGCCCGCGGCCGACATCGGATCGCGCGCGAAATGCGGCATCGCGCCGTGACCGCCGACGCCGCGCAGCGTGATCGTCACGCGGTCGGCCGACGCCATCGCGGCGCCGGTGCGGAACGCCATGTCGCCGGCCGCGCGGCCCGGCATGTTGTGGATCGCGAAGATCGCGTCGCACGGGAAGCGGTCGAACAGGCCGTCGTCCATCATCGCCTTCGCGCCGCCGAAGTTTTCCTCGGCCGGCTGGAAAATCAGGTTCAGCGTGCCGGAGAACTGGCGCGTCGCCGCGAGGTGGCGCGCCGCGCACAGCAGCATCGCGGTGTGGCCGTCGTGACCGCATGCATGCATCTTGTTCGCATGGCGGCTCGCGTACGGCAGGCCCGTGGCTTCCGCGAGCGGCAACGCGTCCATGTCGGCGCGCAGGCCGACCGTGCGCGTGCCTTGCCCTTCGCGCAGCACGCCGACGACACCCGTCTTGCCGATGCCGCGATGCACTTCGTAACCCCAGCCGGCGAGCAGCTCGGCGACGAGATCGCTGGTGAGCGTTTCTTCGAACGCAAGCTCGGGATGAGCGTGGATGCGGCGGCGCACCTCGACCAGCTCGGGGGCGATCGCGGCGATACCGGGGATGACGGGGTTCACGGCTTGCGGCATGGTGTCTCCTGTGGGGCCGATGGGGCGTTTGACGCACCTATGACGAGCAAGCATATAAATTTCTTTTGCGTACCAGAAGCTGATAAATTGCTTTGGTGCACACCATCGGTTGCCGCTCGGGAATACCCTGAGGCGGCACACGTCGCGACGCACAGGGTTTCCACGGATCACGCGTTGCCGCCATGAAATACCATCAACTGAAAGCGTTCGTCACCGTTGCTGAAGAAGGGAGCATCCGCGCGGCCGCGCGGCGCCTGAACGTGTCGCCGGCGGCGTTGACGAAGGCGGTCAAGGAGCTGGAGATCGCGCTCGGCGTATCGCTCGTCGTGCGCACCGCGCGCGGCGTGCAGCTCACTGCGTTCGGCCAGCAATTGCAGGTGCGCGCGCGGCTGATCGTCGCCGAAATGCAGCGCGCCCGCGACGATATCGAGCAGGCGCAGGGCGCGATGACGGGTTCCGTCGCGGCGGCGATCACGCCAGCGGCAGCGGTGACGATCCTGCCCGACGCGTTCCGTGCGTTCCGGCGCCGCTTCCCGGTGGCGCGCGTCAACCTGATCGAAGGGTTTCCGGGCGTCGCGCTGCCGCGCCTGCACGACGGCTCGCTCGATTTCGCGGTGGCGGTCGTCGTGCCCGAGCTGCTGGCAGCCGAGTTCGATCACGCGGAGCTTTACGCGAGCCGCTCGCTGATCGTCGCGCGCAAGGGGCATCCGCTCGCGTCGGCCACGTCGCTCGCCGATCTCGTCGACGCCGACTGGCTGATGAATCCGTCGCCGGAAAGCTCCACCCAGGTGCTGTTCAATTCATTCGTTGCGTACGGGCTGCCGGTGCCGGCGCGTGTCGTCGAATGCCCGAGCTTCGGGCTCGCGCACAGCCTGATGACCGGTTGCGACCTGATCGCATCGATGCCCGAGCAATTGCTGCAGGGCGAGTGGGCGCGCGACCAGCTCGCGGTGCTGCCGATCCGCGAGCGCCTGCCGGGTGTCTCGGTGCAGGTCGTCACGCGCCGCGACAGCCCGCTGACGCCGGCCGCGGCGATGCTGCTCGACTGCCTGCGCGATTCCGCGCGCCGCAAGGGATTGCGCTGAGCCGCCGCTCGCCGGCGATCGCATAGTCATCCTGATTGTTTGGCGCTCGGCACGCGTCGCGCGAGCCGGTATGATATCGGCCGGCCAGCCGCTCCGGCCGGCCGCCGACAACTATCGCCATCCGGCATCCAGCAATCAGAGGCATCACATGACCAGTGCAACCCAATTCGACAACGTATCGGTCGTCAAGCGCGCGAACGTCTATTTCGACGGCAAGTGCGTGTCGCATACCGTGCTCTTCCCGGACGGCACGCGCAAGACGCTCGGCGTGATCCTGCCGTGCGCGCTCAACTTCGGCACGGACGCTCCCGAATTGATGGAAGTGCAGGCCGGCAAGTGCCGCGTGAAGCTCGACGGCAGCAGCGAATGGCAGACCTACGGCGCCGGCGAGTCGTTCTCGGTGCCGGGCAAGAGCCGCTTCGACATCGAAGTGCTCGAGACGCTCGATTACGTCTGCAGCTACCTGTAAGCGCAGGCGGCAGCAAAAGAAAAGCCCCGCCGAAGCGGGGCTTGTCACAAGCGGATGGCGCAAGGCCATCCGGAGCGCCTGTTCTCGTTACAGGCAGGCGTTGATGTCGCCGGCCGACGAGGCATCGCCGCCGCGGAAACCGACCCAGGTCTTCGCGTTGCCGGCATTGGCCGGGCGCACCACGGCGGCAGCGCCGTTAGGCGGCTGCTGGCCCGGCGCATAGACGGCCATTGCGAGGCCGTTCGCCAGTTCGTACTGCGACGTCACCTGTTGTTGCGACTTGTCGGCCCACGTCTTGGCGATGCACTGCGCCACCTGGTCGGCGGGCTTTTGGCTTTGTCCCACGTTCTGCAGGGCAGAATCGGCTGCGTGAGCAGAAAATGCCACGGTCAATGCGATGAGCGGTAAGTATTTCGCGTTCACGTTATCTCCCTCGAGTCGTGATTGATTGAGTGGGATGCGCAGCAGTACTGCGTGCTAGTGAGATTGCAGCGGGCACGCACGGTTCCGGCTATTCCGAAACAAGTTGTTAACGCGCTTGCCAAATGGCGGCTCAGGTGCTGTGCAGCGTTGCTGCGATGCGGCATGCGTCGTATGCGGCTCGACGTCATGCGTTGCTCGGTCGGCGCGCTGCCCGGTCGTGTGGTGTCGTGACGGCCGCGGCAAACGGCATGGGTGTGCATGCCGTGCCGCGGCTCTTTATTTGATGGCGAAGTGGAATGGCTGATTGATGGCCCCGTCGCATGGCAGCCATGATGACAAACTTTCGTCGGTCGAATTGTTAACCAACTTTAAACACGGGACGCGACCGCATGCGATGCGGCGCGCGATGGGCGCGCCGCATCGTGCAGCGAGGTGAGGCGGGATGAGCAAGCGGTGCGCGGCCGGGGTGCCGCGCACGCGGGTGGCGTCAGCCGGCCTTGCGGGTGCCTGCGTCGCGCAGGTTGGCCGGGACGATCGGGCGGAAGCGCTCGCGCTTGTGTTCGTCGTCGAAGTGCTGGAGTGCGGGCTTGATCAGGTCGCTGCGCGACACGATGCCGGTGATGCGCAGCGATTGCTCGTTGTCGACGACCGGCAGGCGTTCGAGGCCCAGCATCGCGAGGCGCGATGCGACGACGCGGCACGTTTCGTGTGCGAGTGCGACGGACGGCGCGCGGTTGGCGAATGCGCCGGAGATCGGCGCGTCGGCGCCTGCCTGCGCGCGCTGCGCATCGAGCGTCGCGCGATCGACGAGACCGAGCAGGCGGCCATTCTGCACGACCGGGTACGCGCGATGCGTCTGCTTCGCGCCGAAGTACTGCGACTCGACGGTATCGAGCGTCGCGGCGCCGTCGATCGCGACGAGCACGTCGGCCGACGTCATCACTTCGCCGATGTCATGGCGCTCGAGCGGATCGACGCCGTATTCGCGATAGATGTGATAGCCGCGGCGGGCGATTTTCTCCGTCATGATCGAACGCTTCATCACGACGGTCGCGAAGCCGTGCGCGACGAGCGTCGCCGCGAGCAGCGGCAACAGCGCGTTGGCGTCGTGCGTGAGGCCGAATGCGAACACGATCGCGGTGAGCGGGGCGCCGAGCGTCGCGCCGAGCGTCGCGGCCATGCACACGAGCGGCCAGAGCGCCGGATCGCCGCCAGGCAGCATCGGCGACAGCACGGTGCCGAGGCCGGCGCCGAGCATCAGCAACGGGGCGAGCACACCGCCCGACGTGCCCGAGCCGAGCGCGATCACCCACATCACGGCCTTCACGATCAGCAGCGCGAGCGCGATCTTCAATGCGATGTGCTGATGCAGCAGGTCGCCGATCACGTCGTAGCCGACGCCGAGCGCGCGCGGCTCGAGCCAGCCGCCGATGCCGATCACGATCGCGCCGAGCGCAGGCCACCACATCCAGTGCACGGGCAGCTTCGCGAAGGTGTCCTCGACGCGGTAGAGCGCTGCCGACAGGCCGCATGCGAGCATGCCCGACAGCAGGCCCGCGACGATGCACGACAGCAGCGCGACCGGCGTCGGCGCGGCCGTCGTCAGCGGAAACAGCGGATCGACGCCGAAGAACACCGCGCGTGCGAACCCGGCCACCGCACAGGCAAGCGCGACCGGCAGGAAACTGCGCGGCCGCCATTCGAACAGCAGCAGCTCGACCGCGAGCAGCACGGCTGCGACCGGTGTGCCGAACACGGCCGTCATGCCGGCGGCCGCACCGGCGACGAGCAGCGTCTTGCGCTCGGCGGCGGTCACGTGCACGCATTGCGCGATCAGCGAGCCGAGCGCGCCGCCCGTCATGATGATCGGGCCTTCGGCGCCGAACGGGCCGCCGCTGCCGATCACGACGCCGGACGACAGCGGCTTGAGGATCGCGACCTTCGGCGACATGCGGCTCTTGCCGAACAGGATCGCCTCGATCGCTTCGGGAATGCCGTGGCCGCGGATCTTCTCCGAGCCGAAGCGCGCCATCAACCCGACGATCAGCCCGCCGATCACCGGAATCACGATCACCCATGCGCCGAGCGTGTTGTTTGCCGGAGAGCGGTCGGCGAACGAGAACTGCTGGAAGAAGAACAGGTTCGTGAACAGGTGGATCAGGCTCAACAGCACGAACGCGGCGAGCGTGCTGAGCAGGCCGATCCCGGCGGCAAGCAACGCGATCCTGGGCAGGCGTTCGTTGGTCGAAAAATCGCGTTTGTGTGGTGCGTTCATCGGAGTGGAAAGAGCAAGGGTCAGTAATCGATCTGGGGAACCTGGAACGCGTCCTTGAGCGACTTCAGCTCGGCGCGATGCATGGCTGCGAGGCGGGCGAGCAGCGTTTCGCCGGCTTGCTCGAGGTGGACCTCGACCTGGCGGCGATCGGCTTCGCTCGGTTTGCGCTTCACGAGCCCGAGCGCTTCGCAGCGCGTGACCAGCGCGACGACGCCGTGGTGCTGCGCCTGCAGGCGTTCCGCGATTTCGCCGATGGTTGCCCATTCGCGATGCGGATAGCCCTTGATGTGCAGCAGCAGCAGGTATTGCAGCGGCGTCACGCCTTCGCTTTGCGCGGCGCGTTCGGAGAAGCGCTCGAAGCAGCGCATCTGGTAGCGGAACTCGGACAATTGCTGGAAATCGCTTTTCGCCAGCGCGCGTCGGGTATCGTTCATCGGGGTCGGTCGGTCAGTCTGTTTCGGTAGCGCAAAATATATCACAACATGATATAAATGGCCGAGCTTGGGCGGAATGAATGCATTCCGCGTTGTGTCAGTCGTTACGGTGCATGACGCGCGTTACGCGGCCTCGAGCATTTGGGTCTGCCGATAAAGCCCCGTCACGAGATCCGTCTGCGTAATGATCCCGACGAGCCGGCGCGACGCATCGACGACCGGAATGTGGTGGTGGCCCGAATGCGTGAACAGCGGCACGAGCGCGGTGATGGGCATCGTTTCCGGCACGCACGCGACGTCGCGCGTCATCACGGTGGCGACGCTCGCGGGCTGACCGCCGAGCGACTGCGGCAGCCGCGCGGACAGGCGTTGCCACAGCGGAGTCGGACGGCGCAGCTGGCGCGTGAGGTCGGCGCGCGTGACGATGCCGGCCAGGCGGCCTTCGCCGTCGACCACCGGGAGCGCCTTCACGCGGTGGCGGTCGAGCAGCGTCAGCGCGGCCGTTACCGAGGTCGACGGCGCGACCTCGATCGCATTCTTCGTCATCAGGTCGGTGCACGTGAGTTGGCCGAAGGTGCGCGTATACGCGTGCATCTCGGTTTCGCGCAGCAGCGATTCGAGATCGTCCGGATCGACGTCGAGCCATTCGCTGCGGCGCTTCAGTACTGCGTCGAGGTCGCTGCGCGTGAAGCCGCCGCGCGCCGGCGCCGCGCCGCCCGCCTGCGGTTTCGCTTCGGGGCGCACGCCGCCGTGCGGGTAGCGGTGCCCGGTCAGTGCGTGATACGCGAGCGCGGCCGACAGCAGGATCGCCGATTGCAGCGCGATCGGCTCCAGCACGAAACTGAAGCCGAGCGAATGGATCGCCGGGCCGCCGACCACGGCCGTGAGCGCGACGGCGCCCGATGGCGGGTGCACGCAGCGCAGCACGAACATGCCGCCGATCGCGCACGCGATCGCGACCGCGGCGGCCGTGATCGGATCGGCGATCCATTGCGCGCAGGCCACGCCGACCGTCGCCGCGACGAGATTGCCGCCGATGATCGACCACGGCTGTGCGAGCGGGCTCGCCGGCACCGCGAACAGCAGCACGGCCGAGGCCCCCATTGGCGCGACGAGCAGCGGCACGAGGCCCGGCACGCCGGGCAGCAGCCGCATCGTGACGCCGACCGTCGCGATCCCGACGAGCGCGCCCGTGCACGAGCGCAGGCGTTCGCGCCAGCCAAGCGACATCGGATGGGGAATGAAGCTGTGCAGCCATTGCTGCAACGTGCGGCGCGATGGAGAGGAGCCTGACGACATGGACGGGTAAGCGGTAAAAATGACGGCGCGGGGCGTGCGGCGACAAAAACGCGATTATATCGTGTTGTGATACAAATTGTCGCATCGCATCAACGCGTTGCATGCGCACGACGCGCGAGTCTTTCCAGAACCTTTCATCGGATGAAAGCCTGGAGGCCGGGCACGCGCGCAAAATTGTCTGCAGCGGCGTACAATTCGGGCCACTGAATCCCCCGTCATGCCAGAACCACGTCCGCGATGTCCGCTCTCCTGCCTGTCCCCCGGCTCGGTGATCGATTCGACGTGGTTCGCGGCTGCGTTCCGTTCCCCACCTGACGCGAGCGCCGCCGACGCCTCCCCACCGACTCTCCCCAAGCCAATCCAATGGACATGCTCGAAAACATGCGCCTGTTCGTGCGCGTTGTCGAAGCCGGCAGTTTTACTGCGGTCGCGAAGGAAATCGACGCGACCACCGCGCAGGTGTCGCGCGCGGTCTCGAACCTCGAAGCGCACGTACAGACGCGCCTGCTGCATCGCACGACGCGCCACCTCGGCCTGACCGAAAGCGGCGAGCGCTATTTCGAGCGCGCGAAATCGATCCTCGCGGAGATCGACTACGCGAACGCGGAGGCGCGCAACGCGTTGCTCCGGCCGAGCGGGAAGATGCGACTTCATGCGATGACGGGGCTCGGGCAGAGTCACGTCGTGTCGTCGATCGTCCGCTACCAGGAGGACAACCCCGACGTGTCGGTCGAGCTGACGCTCGCGCAGCGGATGCCGAATCTCGTCGAGGAGGGCTACGACGTGTCGATCGTGACGGCGTCGCAACTGCCCGATTCGGGTTACGTCGCGCAGACCTGCGGCACGAGCTGCAGCGTGCTCGTCGCGTCGCGCGAATACCTGGCGCGGCACGGCACGCCGCAGACGCCCGACGAATTGCCGAACCACGTGTGCCTGCGTCTGGACACGCCTGCCTCGCCGGCCAGCGAATGGCGGCTCGAGCGCAGCGACGGCGAGGAAACCGTCTACGAACTGCAGCCGGCGCCGTTCCAGGTCAACGTGCCGGACGCGCTGTGCGTCGCGGTGCGTGCCGGGCGCGGGATCGCGTGCGTCGCGCTGTACACGGTGCTCGACGACATCCGCGAAGGGCGGCTGATCCGCGTGCTGCCCGAGTACCGGCTGCAGACGGTGAGCGTGTATGCCGTCTATGCGACGCGTCGCTATCTCGATGCGAAGATTCGCACGTTCCTCGACCACCTGCGCACGACGCTCACGCCTGCGCTGGAACACGACCTGCGCGAACTCGACCGGCTGACGATCGAGCAGACACCGGGCGGCCGCAAGCGCGCGTGACGGCGCGCCTTCGCGCCGCCGCGGCGTTCATGCGGCCGGCACGATGCGAATCCGCTCGAAGCGGCCGGCGAGCCATGCATACGCGGCAATGCCGATCAGCCCGTGCGCGGCGACGAACCACAACGCACCGGCGAACGAACCCGTGCTGGCCACGAAGTAGCCGATCACGAGCGGCGTGACGATGCCGGCGATGTTGCCGAGACCGTTGAACACGCCGCCGCTCAATCCGACCATGCCTTCCGGCGCCGTGTCGGCGAGCACGGCCCAGCCGACCGCCGCGAGCCCCTTGCCGAAGAACGCGATCGTCATCAGTGCGATCACGACCGCGTTCGACGAGGCGCCGTTCGCGAGCACGAGCAGCGTCGCCATCGCCATGCCCGCGACGAACGGCGTCTTGCGCGCCTTAGACGGATGCATGCCGCGCCGGATCAGCCAGTCCGACAGCACGCCACCGAGCACGCCGCCCGTGAACCCGCAGATCGCCGGCAGCGCGGCGACCCAGCCGGCTTCCATGATCGTCATCCCGCGCCCCTTGATCAGGTAGATCGGGAACCACGTGATGAAGAAGTAGGTGAGCGCCGTGATGCAGTACTGGCCGATATAGATCGCCCACAGGTTCCGGTGGCGGAACAGTTGCGACACATCGTGCCACGACACGCGCGGCCGTTGGCGCACGCGGTTCGCCTCGAGATCGACGAGCGCGCCGTGCGCGCGCAGGTAGTCGCGCTCCGCATCGGTGACGCGCGGGTGGCCGTGCGGCTCGCGATACCAGGCGAACCACAGCGCGGCGAGCGCGATGCCGAGCAGCCCCATCCACAGGAACACGTGTTCCCAGCCGAGCGCATGCGTGAGCCAGGCCATCGCGGGCGTGAACAGCACGACGGCCATGTACTGGGCGGAATTGAACAAGGCCGACGCGGTGCCGCGTTCGGCGGTCGGAAACCAGCACGCGACGATCCGCGAATTGGCCGGGAAGGCCGGCGATTCGACGAGGCCGAGCATGAAGCGCATGACGAACAGCGCGAGCGTCGCGGCTGCGCCCTGCACGGCGAACCCGCCGACCGTGCCCTGCAGCATCGTGAATACCGACCACAGCAGCAGGCTCAGGCCGTACACGCGCCGCGCGCCGAAGCGGTCGAGCAGCCAGCCGCCCGGAATCTGGCCGATCGCATAAGCCCATGCGAACGCCGAGAAGACGATGCCGAGCTGCACGGGTGTCAGCCCGAGGTCGTGTGCGACGCCGGTGCCGGCGATCGACATCGTGGCGCGGTCCGCATAGTTGATGACGGTGACCGCGAAAATCAGCGCGAGGACCGCATAGCGGACGCGGCCGATCGTGCGCGAGGCGGCGGGCGACGCGGCGAGGGCGGCGCCGCTGGATCGATTGGACATGCGTGTCTCCTGGCCTCCGTCGCGCGGAAGCATCGGTTGTCGTAACGGGGATGCCGGCCGTGCGGCCGCGCGGCGGTCAGCCGGTGACGCTGGTCGGCGGGCGCTGGCCAGCGAAGCACGCGGCGAGGTTGGCGAGCACGATCCGGCCCATCTCTTCGCGCGTTTCATGCGTGGCGCTCGCGCGGTGCGGTTGAACGACGACGCGGTCGAGTTCAAGCAGCGCGGCCGGCACGTGCGGTTCGTTCGCGAAGACGTCGAGTCCGGCGCCGGCAATCGTGCCGTCGGCAAGTGCGCGTATGAGCGCGGCTTCGTCGACCAGTTTGCCGCGCGCGACATTGATCAGGAATCCTTGGGAGCCGAGTGCGGCGAGGACGTCGGCCGTCACGAGCACGTTGCCGTGATCGGCCGATGCCGCGATCACGAGCACGTCGCTGTCGCGCGCGAGTGCGGTGAGGTCGGGCACGTAGCGATAGCCGCTGTCGCGATGCTCGCGCGGCCCGAAGTAGCTGACGGGCATCCGGAACGCCTGCGCACGCTGCGCGATCGCGCGCCCGACGCGGCCCAGCCCGATGATGCCGAGCCGCTTGCCCGTGACTTGCGTCGCGAGCGGCTGGGCTGCCTTGCCCCAGCGGCCGGCACGCACGATCCGCTCGCCGGCGCCGAGGTCGCGCAACGTCATCAGGATCAGCCCCAGCGCCATGTCGGCAACGTCGTCGGTCAGCACGTCGGGCGTCGTCGTCACGTGGATGCCGCGCGACCGGGCGCGGTCGAGATCGACCGCATCGGTGCCGATGCCGCTGATCGCGACGATTTCGAGTGCGCCCAGCCGGTCCATCAGCGCGGCGGACAGGCCGTTCGCACCGCCGGTCACGACTCCGCGAATGCGCGAGGCCACGCGATCGAGCAGCGCGTCCGGTTGCTCGGCCGCATACAGCCGGTGCACCGCGTAACGGGCGGACAGTTCGGCGTCGATGGTGTCGGGGAGCGGCTGGGTCAGCAGGATGTCGATGGTCATGAAGGTCTCGGTCGTCGTGTGCGGCGCGGGCCGCGCATCAGGTGGAACCGAGTATAGGAATCGCATCGATATGGGTCTAACATCAAAAGACTATCGATTGATTCAAGAATTGGATGATTGAACTGCACCAGCTTCGCTGCTTCGTCGCGGTGGCCGAGGAACTGCATTTCGGCCGCGCGGCCAAACGGCTCTTCATGACCCAGCCGCCGCTCAGCCGGCAGATCCAGCTGCTCGAACACGCGCTCGGCATCGCGCTGCTCGAGCGCAGCAGCCGGCAGGTCAGCCTGACCGCGGCCGGCGAGCGCTTCCTGCGCGACGCGCGGCACATCCTCGAGTTCTCGGCACGGGCCGAACAGGCCGCGCAGCGCGTCGCGCACGGCGGGGCCGGCCGCATCACGCTCGGTTTCACGGCCGTCAGCGCGTACCGGATGATTCCGGTGCTGCTTGCACACGCGGCGCATGCGCTGCCGGACGTCGACGTCGAATTGCGCGAGATGGTGTCGACCGTGCAGATCGATGCGCTCGCGTCGCGGATGCTCGACGCGGGTTTCGTGCGCCAGCGCGCCGCGCGCCAGCCGCTCGAATACCGGCTCGTGCAGCGCGAGCCGATGCTCGTCGCGGTCGCGGAAGGCGCGCCGCTTGCCGCCTACGAGCAGATCGGCCCCGACGAGCTCGACCGGCAACCGTTCATCGCGTATTCGCCGAACGAGGGGAAGTACTTCCACGACATGATCTCGGGGATGTTCGCAGGCGCAGGCCGGCTGCCGAACTACCTGCATTACGTCGGGCAGACGCATACGATCCTCGGCCTCGTGCGCGCGGGGCTCGGCGCGGCGCTGGTGCCGGCGTCGGCGCGCGAGCTTCACGTGGACGGCGTGGTGTTCCGGCCGCTGGCGGGCGTGAACGTGGCGGCCGAGCTGTATCTCGCGTGGCGAGCGGACAACGACAATCCGGCGCTGCCCGTGTTCAACGCGATGGTCGAGCGGTTTCTGACCGAGAGCGCAGACGACGCGGGCGTCTAGGCGCGCCTGCTCGCATGAGCATGAGCATGAGCCTGCGCAGCGCGTCTGCGCAGGCCGAAAAGTCTGTCGTCTGACAATTGAAAACTCGGGCTTCAATCGTTTTCAGTTCATCCGGAATGCATGGAAACTGCACGGATTCCACGCGAATCCGGTTGGAAACAGGTCTGGCGACTCACGCATTTTCATCCTGGACAGGGGAAACCCTCATTTTTCTCTCATCGGTCGTCGTATTACTGTATCGATACACTAAATCGATACAGTGCGTCGTGAGACGCCATCGCAAAGGAGACGGCCCATGAATACCTACACCCGGCGGCGCTTTCTGCAGACGGTGTCCGCCGCGACGCTCGCGGCCGCAGGCGGCTTGCCGGAAACGGTGCGCGCGCAGCCGGTCGTGACGCTGCGCTGCGCGTCGTCGATGCCGGCCGACCAGAACGCCGCGCATTACGTGTGGTACGAGCGTCTTGCCGCGAACCTGAAGGCGAGTGTGGGCGACGCGATTCGGGTCGACTACTTTCCGAACAGCCAGCTCGGCAAGGAGAGCGACGTCGTGCAGCAGGTGAAGATCGGGGCGATCGACATGATGATCGCGGGGTCGTCGATCTGGGCCACGGTCGCGCCGGAGCTCGGCATGCTCGATCTCGGCTACCTGTTCGACAGTTATGCGCACGTCGCGAAGACGCTCGACGGCCCGGTCGGTGCAAGCCTGAACGCGCTGCTGCAAAAGCGTGCCGGTTGTTCGGTGCTGACCTGGGGCTCGCATTTCGGCGGGCGCTGCGTATTCACGAAGCAGCCCGTGTCGGCGCTGCAGGGGCTGAAGGGGACGAAGCTGCGCGTGCTGCCGACGCCCGCGTTCATGGATACCTTCAAGGCGATGGGCGCGGTGCCGACGCCGATTCCGTTCGGCGAGCTGTACATGGCCGTGCAGACGGGTGTCGTCGATGGTCTCGAACACGATCCCGCCACGGTGCTCGCGAGCCGCTTCGACGAGATCGTGAAGTCGTGCTGGCAATCGCACCACGTGTTTGCGGCGATGACCGTCGTGATGGGGCGGCGTGCGCTCGACCGGATTCCGGCCAACCTGCGTGCGGCGTTCGACCGTGCGGTTGCCGACGCGACCGTGCAGCAGCGCGCGATCGCCGTGCAGAAAGCCGCGCAGGCGGAGCAGGCGCTGAAGCAGCGCGGCATGTCGTTTCACCCGCTGGCCGATGCCGAGCGCGTAGCGCTGCGGCAGACGATGCACGACCGGCTCTATGTCGGGTTCGCGAAGCAGTATCCGGCGACTGCGCCGCTGTTTCCGGCGATTGCCGCCGCGCGGGGTTGAACGATGGACCTGCATTCCGTCTCGAGTGCCGCGCCGGCGTCCGGCGCAGGCCTTCCGGTGCATCGCGCCGCCCGCGTGCTGGATGCGGCGCTGCGCTGGATCGAATACCTGGCTGCCGCGGTGCTGGCTGTCGACGTGCTCGTCGTGTTCGTGTCGGTCGTGTTTCGCTATTTCCTGCACGACCCAGTCGACTGGGCCGAGGAGGTGGCCAGCGCATTGATGATCGTGCTGGTGTTCTTCGGTGCGGCGACGGTGCTGGGGCGTAGCCAGCATGTCGGCATCGATGTGTTTCGCGGCCTGCTGCCGGCGCGCTGGCAGGGCGCGTCGATCCAGGCCGGTCACTGGATCGTGGCCGCCGTCTCGCTGAATCTGCTGGTGTCGTCGTGCCAGTTGCTCGCCGACTCGTACGGCCAGATGACGACGGGCGGCCTGCCGGGCTGGATCAACGGCTATCCGATGATGTTCGGCGCGCTGTTCATGACGGTATTCGCGCTCGCCAATGCGCTGAATGCGCCGCGGCGCCGCGTGATCGGCACCTTCGTGTGCTGCGCGGCGCTCGCGGCCGCCGTGTATGGCTGGAACGCGCTGTGGCCCGCGCGGGCGATCGCGCCGGGCGCGCTGCTGGTCGCGGGTTTCGTCGGCGGGCTGGTGCTCGGTGTGCCGATCGGTTTCGTGCTGGCGCTTTCGGCGTTGCTGTACTTCCTCGCCGATCCGACGCTGCCGCTGCTCGTCTACTCGCAACAGGTGATGGCCGGTGCCGACCACTTCGTGCTGCTCGCGGTCCCGTTCTTCGTGCTGGCGGGGCTGCTGATGGAGTCGAACGGGATGTCCGCGCGGCTCGTCGAGCTGCTGCTGCGGATCTTCGGGCGCGTGCGCGGCGGGCTCGGCCTGATCGTGATCTTCGCGACGGCCTGCTTTTCCGGCGTGTCGGGATCGAAACTGGCGGACATCGCGGCGGTGGGCAGCGTCGTGATGCCGGCGGTGCGCCGCGCGCGGCAGGACCCGAACGAAACCGCCGCGCTGCTCGCGTGCAGCGCGGTGATGGCCGAGACGATCCCGCCTTGCGTGAACATGATCATCATGGGCTTCGTCGCGAACATTTCGATCGCCGGCCTGTTCGTCGCGGGGATCGTGCCGGCGGCCGTGCTGGCCGCGTCGCTCGCGGTCGTGACCGTGGCCACCGGGGGCAAGATCGACGTGGCCGAGGTGTTCGCGGAGCGTCGCGCGTGGTTGCCGCTCGCGGGCGGTGCGCTCGTCGCGCTGGTCATGGTTGCGATGATCGGCAAGGGCGTGACGTCGGGCATCGCGACGTCGACCGAAGTCTCCGCGTTCGCGGTGGTCTACGCGCTCGTCGTGGGCTGGCTCGCGTTCCGCGAACTGACGTGGCGATCGGTCGGGCGCGTGTTCGTGCGTGCCGCGTCGATGGCGAGCGGTATCCTGTTCATCGTCGCGGCCGCGTCGAGCGTGTCGTTCGCGCTGTCGATCGAGCAGATTCCAACCCTCGTCTCGGGCACAATGACCGCGTTTGGCCATCAGTACGGCTCGACGATGTTCCTGTTGCTGTCGGCGCTGCTGATGATCGTGTTCGGCGCGGTGCTCGAAGGCGCGCCAGCATTGATCATCTTCGGGCCGTTGCTCGCGCCGATCGCGCTGCAGCTCGGCATCAACCCGCTGCATTTCGGCACCGTGGTGGTGGTGGCGATGGGGCTCGGGTTGTTCGCGCCGCCTGTCGGGCTCGGTCTGTTCACGACCTGTGCGATCACGGGCACCGAGGTCGGGCAGGTGGCCCGGCCGATGGTGAAATACCTGCTGGTGCTGTTCGCTGCCCTGGTGGCGTTGATCTTCGCACCGGCGTTTTCATTGTGGCTGCCGGCCCGGTTCGGCCTGTAGCCCGTTCTATGCAAGACGACATGAGTACGATTCAGGACGTGGCCCGTCAGGCGGCGGTTTCGGTCAGCACGGTTTCGAACGTGCTCAACGGGCGCACCGACCAGATGAAGCCGGAAACGCTCGAACGCGTGAAGGCCGCGATGGACGCGCTGCAGTACCGGCCGAGCACGCTCGCGCGCCAGCTCAAGACGGGGCAGACGCCGCTCGTCGGGCTGCTGGTGCCGTCGATGGCGAACCCGATGTACGGCTATATCGCACGCGAGGTCGAGACCTGCGCGCAGGAACGGTATGGTCATCGCGTGCTGATCGGCAACACGTATCGCGATGCGGGCAAGGAGGCGTCGTTCTTCGACGACCTGTACGCGCATGGCGTGCGGCGCGTGATCGTGATCTCGTCGCTCGCCGACGAAAGTCACCTCGAACGGGCCGCCGAACGCGGGATGACGGTCGTCAGCTACGACCGCCGCGCGACACCCGGCGAGCAGTCGAAGGTCGACCACGTGACGGCCGACAACGAGGCGGCCGCGCGGCTCGCGACGCGCCGTCTCGTCGATGCGGGGCATACGCGGCTCGCGTTCGCGACGGTCGCCGGCATCACGGTGAGCCGCAGCGACAAGATCCGCGGTTTTCTGGCCGCGGCACGCGATGCGGGCGGCGCCACACAGGCGCGCGTGCTCGACGGCGGCCCCGCCAACGAATACGGGGACTCGGTGATCGTCGATGTCGGGCGTGCGCTCGGCGTCGGGCTCGCGGCCGATCCGGCGCGGCCGACCGGCATCGTCGCGGTCAACGACCTGTTTGCGCTCGGCCTGATGGCCGGGCTGCGCGACGGCGGGCTGCGCGTGCCGGACGACGTGTCCGTCATCGGGATGGACGGTCATTTCCTGTCGGCGATCTCGTGGCCGGCGCTGACCACGGTGCAACTGCCCGTCACGGAAATGGCCGAGGAAATGGTGCGGCGCGTGATGCGGCAGGAGGGCGACGCACCGTCCGCGCCCGGGCAATGCGTGTTCGCGGGCGTGACGCTCGTGGAGCGCGCGTCGGTGGCGCCGCCGCCGCGCGTGGCCGGCCCGGGAGGAGATCACGCATGACGCGCGTCTACGTCACCCATCCGGCCGGGATGATCGACCATTACTTCGGCGCCAGGGCGCTGCGCGCGCTGGGTGCGATCGCGGACGTCACCTGCAACCCGCTCGATCGCGAACTCGGCACGGACGAACTGATTGTCGCCGCGCAGGGATGCGACGCGATCATCGGGTACCGGCAAACCCCTGCGCCTCGCGCGCTGTTCGAGGGGCTGCCGGCGCTCGCCGCGTTCCTGCGTTGCGCGGTCGACATTCGCACGGTCGACGTCGCCGCGGCAAGCGCGTTCGGCGTGCTGGTCACGCAGGCAAGCCCCGGTTTCGCGCCGGCTGTCGCGGAGTGGGCAGTCGGCGTGATGATCGATCTCGCGCGCGGCATCGGCCGCTATGCGGATGCCTACCACCGTGGCGCACCGCCGGTGCCGCGGATGGGGCGCGAATTGCGCGGCAGCACGCTGGGCCTGATCGGCTACGGGCAGATCGCGCGCCATCTCGCACCGGTCGCGACGGCGCTCGGGATGCGTGTGCTCGTCAGCGATCCGTACGTGCGTGTCGATGCGCCGCCGCTTGAACAGGTCGCCCTTGCCACCTTGCTGGGCGATGCGGATTTCGTCGTCTGTCTCGCGCCGGCTACGTCGGCCACCGCGAACCTGATCGACGCGGACGCATTCGCCGCGATGAAGCCGGGCGCCTGTTTCATCAATGCGTCGCGCGGCGAACTCGTCGACGAGCAGGCGTTGGTCGACGCACTCGCCGGCGGCCGGCTGGCCGGTTGCGCGCTCGACGTCGGCCGTGCGGCGGACCAGATGCCGACGCCCGCGCTTGCCGCGCATCCGAACGTCATCGCGACCCCGCATATCGGCGGGTTGACGCTGCCGGCGGTCGAGCATCAGGCGCTGGAAACGGTCGACCAGCTTGCCGCGCTGCTCGCCGGGCGCGTGCCGGACGGCGCCGTCAACGCCGCGCAGGCGACGCGGCTCGCGCGCTGGCGCGCGACGAACGCATCCGTCGAACCGGGGGCACGATGACGCGCCGCGCCGGCGGCATGCCGTTCCCGGATGCGTGCGATTGCCATATCCACATCTACGACGATGCGTATCCGCTCGCACCGACGGCGACGTTCCGGCCGCCGCATGCGCCGGTGGACGCGTATCGCCGCGTGCAGCGAGCGCTCGGTTTCGCACGCGTGGTGATCGTGCAGCCGACCGGCTATGGCGCCGACAACCGATGCACGCTCGACGCGCTGGCGGCGTTCGGCCCGCAGGCGCGCGGCGTCGCGACGTTGCCGGTCGACATACCCGATGCCGAGCTGGAACGTCTGCATGCCGCGGGCATGCGCGGCGTGCGGTTCATGATGCTGCCGGGCGGCATCGCGCGCTGGGACGATCTGGAGCGGATGGCGGCGCGGATCGCACCGCTCGGCTGGCATGTCGACCTGCAGATCGATGGCCGCACGCTGCCCGGGATCGAGCGGACGCTGGCGCGGCTGCCGGCACGCGTCGTGATCGATCACACGGGCAAGTTCCTGACGCCCGTCGCACCGGATGCGCCGGCTTTTCTCGCCCTGCGACGCCTGCTCGATCGTGGCCACGTGTGGGTGAAGCTGTCCGCGCCATACGAGACGTCGCAATCCGGCGCGCCGGGCTACGACGATGTCGCGTGCCTTGCCGCCGTGCTGGCGCGCGGCCATTCGGCACGCTGCGTGTGGGGCAGCAACTGGCCGCACCCGAACGCGTCGCCGCTGCCCGACGATGCCGGCCTGCTCGGCTGGTTGCACGATTGCACGGCCGACGATGCGCTTGCCCGGGCGATCCTGGTCGACAACGCGGCTGCGCTTTACGGATTTCACGCAGACACCGGCTTCGATGCCGCTACGTAACAAGCTTTCGATCCGGAAGCCGGTCGCATCGTGACGACAAGCAATCCTCATCGAGTAGGGCGCGTCCCGGTACCGCCGGAATCCTTGCGATTCTGAAAGCTGACGTCGCGCGCACGTTTTCAATTGCGAAAGGCAACGCACTGCGGCGACCGCTTGACGCTGCATGCCGGTCGGCGCAGGATACGTCCGTGCATTTGGAGCGGGACGCGCCGGCCGCGCGGTTCCTGCACCCGCGACACGCAAAAGAACAACGATGAGCCTTTACGCCCTCGTACCGGAATACCGGCGCGGTATCGGTCCGCACGCCGGAACAACGCTTCACCCGACGCCCGTCGCGTCACGTATCCGTCATCCCGTTTCGTACCGTGCCTCGGTACACTTTCCCGTCCGCGCGCTGGCCGCGCCGATGAACGGCGCCGATCCGGCCTGCCGCATCGCCCCGCCGCACGCTGCCCCCGATCACCGCATCCCGACCGGCGCCTACACCGGCGTCTCGTGACGTCCGCACGCGCCCGTCCTTGTATTGCGCCGCCGGCTTTCCTGACTGCCAGGCGGCACCGGAGTCCGAAGCATTTCGATTGAGCTTGAAAAAGCACACGTACGCAGTTCGGTTCGAGGTTCAAGGAGAAAAACTCATGTCGCAGCTTTCGAATGAAGCAAACGGCAGTTCGGGGAGTGGCAAGGTCAAGCTGGTCAAGTGGGCGATCATCATTGCCGGCGTCGCGATCGCGGCGCCGGCCGCGCTGTTCATCCTGAAGGGCGTGATTGCGCTGGTCACGGCGGGCGTGATCGGTCTCGGCGCGATCTATTTCGCGCCGGTCGTCGCGATGAAGTTCGCGAACCAGAAGGTGAAGATGATCGTCGAGGAGGCGCAGGCGAATCCGATCGAGACGCTGATCAACCAGCTCGCGGAAAAGCGCCAGGCCGCGCAGAAGTTCGCGGACAGCATCACCGCGTTTCGCACCGAGGTGAAGAACTTCGAGAACAAGACGGAGCTGTTCGAGAAGCAGTACCCGGACGACGCGCCGCGCTTCCGGTCGCAGCTCGACACGATGAAGCAGCTGCTCGCGTTCCGCGAAGGCCGCTACAAGCAGGTGCAGGCCGAACTGAAGAACTTCGCGTCGGCGATCGACCGCGCGAAGGCGATGTGGGACATGTCGCAGGCGGCGCAGCAGATGAACAAGCTCGCGGGCCGGCAGGCGTCCGATACGTTCGAGCAGATCAAGACCGACGTGGCCGTCGATTCGGTCATGCGCTCGGTCAACAAGGCGTTCTCCGAGATGGAGACGTCGCTGATGGATAACCCCGAGGTCAAGCAGGCGCAGCAGCAGGCGGTGATGAACGGCGGCCACGCCCCCGGCCTCGACGCGGCGAACCCCGCGCAGTTGCCGTCGAAACAACAATAACTTCCCGCAGGCCCTCAACCATGAAAAAACTTCTTGGCGCAGTTGCGTTTCTGGTCGTGCTCGTCGGCGTATGGATCGTGCATCAGGGCGGCCTGTCGACGCTGATTCCCGCGCATGATGCGGCGCCGTCCACGACGGCCGCGCAAAGTGGCGACACCGGCCAGCCCGCGCAGACGCCGCCGTCGGCCAATGTGCTGCCGGCCGGCTTCACGCCGCAGGCCAGCACGCTGAAATCGATTGCCGAAAACGGCATCGTCCGGATCTCGGTGCAGAACCCGAGCGAGCCGTTCTTCGGCGAGGACAAGGGCGCACCGCACGGCTTCAACGTCGAGTTCGCGCGGCTCCTGTTCGCCGATCCGTCGTTCTCGCACGGCGGCAAGCCGGTCGTCGTCGATACGCGCCACGAGGTCGACACGTACCCGGGCGTGCCGAAGCAACTGCTCGATACCGATGCGAAGGGGAACCACGTGGTCGACGTCGCGATGGACGGGCTGACGTTCCCGGACAACGCGCCGGCCGGCGTCGTCTATTCGGTGCCGTACGTCGACGATTTCGGCTATTCGCTGATCGTGCGGCAAGGCTCGGCGATCCGCTCGACCGACGATCTTGCCGGCAAGACGGTCGGCATCCTGAAGGGCGACCCCGATGTGCGCGCGTTCGTCACGCGCCAGTACCCGAACGTGCATTTCGTCGAAGTCGACGATTCCGATCCGGCGTTCATCGCGAAGAGCCTCGACGGCCATACGGTCGACGCGTTCATCTACGACTACCCGTTCGCGGTCAGCTCGATCAAGGGCACCGACCTGAAATTCGCGGTGACCAAGCTCGACGGCTCGAACATCGCGTACAAGATCGGCGTGCGCGCCGACGACCAGGACCTGCTGATCTACCTGAACGCCGCGATCGCGAAGCTCAAGCAGTCGCCGCAGTATCTCGAGCTGCTGCGCAAGTACTTCGTCAGCGACCAGGCGGTGACGACCGCGGCCGCATCGGGCGAGCACACGTATGTGGTGAAGGCGGGCGACACGCTGAACCTGATCGCGGCGAGCAAGCTCGGCAGCGGCCAGCGCTATCGCGAGATCCAGCGCCGCAACAACCTCGCGAACCCGAACCTGATCCTGGCGGGCCAGCATCTGGTGATTCCGGTCCGGTAACGATGGCGTGACGTGAACGAACGTGGGTGAAGGGGCGTAAAAAAACGCGGCCCGGCGGCGTGATCCGCCGGGCCGCGCGTTTTCGGGCGTCAGTGCGTGATCGACAGGAACAGGTACGCGGCGAACAGCGACAAGTGCACGACGCCGTGCAGCACCGTCGTGCGCCCCTGGCTGAGCGTCAGCGTGCTGACCAGCAAGGTCAGCGCCAGCAGCACGGTTTCCATCGGCCCGATGCCGAGCGTGAGCGGCTGGCCGACCCAGATGAACACGGCCGCGACGGTCGGGATCGTGAGCCCGATGCTCGCGAGCGCCGAACCGAGCGCGAGGTTCATGCTGGTCTGCAGCCGGTTCGCACGCGCGGCGGTGACGGCCGCGAGCCCTTCCGGCAGCAGCACGAGCGCGGCGATCACGATGCCGACCGCGGCTTCGGGCGCGCCAAGCTTCAGCACGGCGTGCTCGACCGCCGGCGACAGCAGCTTCGCGAGCAGCACGACCGCGACGAGGCTCACGAACAGCAGGATCATGCTGATGATGGCGGTACGCGTACTCGGCGCCGCGGCGTGCACCGACTCGTTCGCGCTGTCGTGCGCGGCGAGGAAGTAGTCGCGGTGGCGCACGGTCTGGACGAACACGAATGCGCCGTACAGCACGAGCGACGAAACGCCGGCAAACGCGAGCTGAGATTTCGAAAAGAACGGGCCCGGCGCGGCGCTCAGGTAGTTCGGCATCACGAGCGACAGCACCGACAGCGACGCGAGTACCGCGAGCGCCTTGCTCGCGCCGCGTCCCTGGAAGTCCTGTTCGCCGTGTTTCCACGCGCCGACCAGCAGGCAGATGCCGACGATGCCGTTGCAGATGATCATCACGGCGGCGAACACGGTGTCGCGTGCGAGGCCCGATTTCTCGGGGCCCGCGCCGAGCATCACCGACACGATCAGCGCGACCTCGATGACGGTCACGGCGACCGCGAGCACGAGCGTGCCGAACGGTTCGCCGACGCGGTGCGCGACGACTTCCGCATGGTGGACGGCGGCGAACACGGCGCCGGCGAGCGCGACAGCGAACACCGCGATGACGAGACCTTCGGCCGGCACGACGCGCGACAGCGCGAGTACCAGCCAGGCGGCAAGCGGGGCCCAGAGGGTCCAGCGCGGGAGCTGGTTGGACGAGAGCGGCATGGAGGGTTTCCTTATGCGAGTGGCGGCGCGCGACGCGCCGTCACGGGTTGACGAAGCCCGGCCGTACTATCCGCCGAACGAGGACGATGAAACCGAAGGGTGGCAGCACGCAACGGTGCTGCCCTGGGTTCGCTGCCGTGAGGCGGCGAGGGGCGCGGGCGGGCTGAAGCCCGTCGCTGGATGAAACGGTTCGATGCAGCTGCCCGCAGACGGCGAGGCAAGCACACGCGACGACGCGCGGGCCGGAGGCTCGGTTCCGCCCCGGAGAGGGCGGCGGGCGGTGGACGGCGGTGGCGGCGTGACACGCGGTTTCCCCCTGAAATCCGGCGGTTTGTCGAATTTTATCAGGCGTTCGGGGGTCACTATCTCATATTCGAACGCTTACGTTGACCTTTCGGTTTACAAAAAGTGCCCTGATCTTCCAATTTTTTTACCTTTGCAGTTTCCGTAACGCGCTCTTGCACGACAAATTCGGGCTCGCCCTGACATAAATCTACCGACCGGTCGGTTTATAATAGGCCGCACTTCCACTTCATGACGGATCGCAAGCGATGGCTGTTTCCTCTGCACAATCGGTGAACTCGGGCGCGCTGGCGCCGTCGTCCGTCGTCGGCGTGATCGGCGCCGGCGCGATGGGCGCAGGCATTGCGCAGGTCGCAGCCGCGGCCGGCCACACGGTGCTGCTGTACGACCTGAACGAAGCGGCGTGCGACAAGGCGCTCGCCGGCATTCGCGCGCAGTTCGCGCGACTCGCGGAGAAAGGCCGGCTCGAACCGGCGCAGGCCGACGCGGCCGGCAACCGGATCCGTGCAGTGCGCGCGCTGGCCGATTTCGCGGGCGCCGCGCTGATCGTCGAGGCGGCGGCCGAGCGGCTCGACGTGAAGCGCGAGATCTTCGCGACGCTCGAACGCCATGTCGACGACGCGTGCGTGCTGGCGACCAACACGTCGTCGATCTCGATCACGTCGATCGCGGCCGGGCTGCGCGTGCCGCAACGCGTCGCCGGCCTGCATTTCTTCAATCCGGCGCCGCTGATGGCGCTCGTCGAGGTGGTCAGCGGGCTCGCGACCGCGCCCGGTGTCGCGCAGGCGCTCCATGCGACTGCCGCCGCGTGGGGCAAGCGGCCCGTGATGGCGAAATCGACGCCGGGTTTCATCGTGAACCGCGTCGCACGGCCGTACTACGCGGAGGCGCTGCGTGTGCTGAACGAGCAGGGCGGCACGCCGGCCTCGATCGACGCGGTGATGCGCGAAGCCGGCGGCTTCCGCATGGGGCCGTTCGAGCTGATGGACCTGATCGGCCACGACGTGAACTTCGCCGTCACCGAATCGGTGTTCCGCGCGTATTTCAACGATCCGCGCTACACGCCGTCGCTGATCCAGCAGGAACTCGTGAATGCGGGCTTCCTCGGGCGCAAGTCGGGGCGCGGCTTCTATGCGTATGCAGACGGCGCGCCGCCGCCCGCACCCGATCTCGAACCGCCGCGCGACGCGCCGGCCGACGTCGTGCTGTTTGCGCAGGACGGTCCGGCTGCCGCGTTGCATGCACGCTTCGCCGAACGTATCGTCGGCGCCCGGCAGGCCGGCGCGCAGCCGGACGACCTGCTCGCCACGGCCGGCCGCGCGTCGATCGCGTTGACGGACGGCCGGACGGCCACCGCCCGTGCCGCGCAAACGGGCGTGGCCGATCTCGTGCTCGTCGATCTTGCGCGCGATTACGCGCAGGCCGGGCTCGTCGCGCTGACGCGCGCGCTCCAGTGCAGCGACGCGGCATATGCGGACGCGGTCGGCCTGTTCCAGCAAGCGGGCTTCCGCGTCGTCGGCGTCGCCGACGTGCCGGGGATGGTCGCGATGCGCACCGTCGCGATGCTCGCGAACGAGGCGGCCGACACGGTGAACCAGGGCGTGTGCTCGCCCGCCGATCTCGATCTCGCGATGGAGAAGGGCGTGAACTACCCGTGCGGCCCGCTCGCGTGGGCCGATGCGATTGGCATCGGCCGCGTGCATCGCGTGCTGTCGAACCTGGCGGCGAGCTACGGCGAGGACCGCTATCGCGTGTCGCCGCGCCTCGCCGCGCTGCACGCGGCCGGCCGCACGTTCCGGTCCTAACCGCCAGGGCCTGTTCCCGCTCATCACGGACTTGCATTGGCGGGAACAGGCCCCGCTCACACCGAACACGAAAACGACATCACTCCATTGGAGGAGCACCCCGATGACTCACCCGACGCATCCCGCCGCCGCCCTCGAGCCCATCGAGACCGCCAGCCGCGACGAACTGCAGGCGCTGCAGCTCGAGCGCCTCAAGTGG
Source organism: Burkholderia arboris (assembly GCF_902499125.1). Taxonomy (GTDB): domain Bacteria; phylum Pseudomonadota; class Gammaproteobacteria; order Burkholderiales; family Burkholderiaceae; genus Burkholderia; species Burkholderia arboris. The sequence goes on along the minus strand of NZ_CABVPX010000001.1, from coordinate 150,290 downwards.
TCGTTGCGCCACGCGTACGACAACGTCCCGCACTATCGCCGCACGTTCGACGCGGCCGGCGTGCATCCGGACGACCTGAAATCGCTCGCCGATCTCGCGAAATTCCCGTTCTCGACGAAGAACGACCTGCGCGACAACTATCCGTTCGGGCTCTTCGCGGTGCCGCGCGAGCAGGTCGTGCGCGTCCATGCGTCGAGCGGCACGACCGGCAAGCCGACCGTGGTCGGCTACACCGCGCGCGACATCGATACATGGGCGAACGTGACCGCGCGCTCGATCCGCGCGGCCGGCGGCCGCCCGGGCGACACGCTGCACAACGCGTTCGGCTATGGCCTGTTCACGGGCGGCCTCGGGATTCATTACGGTGCGGAGCGGCTCGGCTGCATGGTCGTGCCGATGTCGGGCGGGCAGACCGAGAAGCAGGTGCAGCTGATCCGCGATTTCGAGCCGAAGATCATCCTGGTCACGCCGTCGTACATGCTGAACCTGATCGACGAGATGGTGCGGCAGGGGATGGACCCGGCCGAGTCGTCGCTGAAGATCGGCATCTTCGGCGCCGAGCCGTGGACGCAGGCGCTGCGCGAGGAAGTGGAGACGCGCGTCGGCATCGATGCGCTCGACATCTACGGGTTGTCGGAAGTGATGGGCCCGGGCGTCGCGTGCGAATGCGTCGAGACGAAGGACGGCCCGGTGATCTGGGAAGACCATTTCTACCCGGAGATCATCGATCCCGTCACGGGCGAAGTGCTGCCCGACGGCAGCCAGGGCGAGCTCGTGTTCACGTCGCTGACGAAGGAGGCGATGCCGGTGATCCGCTACCGCACGCGCGATCTCACCGCGCTGCTGCCGCCGACCGCACGCGCGATGCGCCGGCTCGCGAAGATCACGGGCCGCTCCGACGACATGCTGATCGTGCGCGGCGTGAACGTGTTCCCGAGCCAGATCGAAGAGATCGTCGTTGCGCTGCCGCAGCTGTCGGGCCAGTTCCAGATCACGCTGTCGCGCGACGGTCACATGGACCGTCTCGACCTCGCGGTCGAGCTGCGCTCCGAGATGGCGGCGTCCGTCACCGACGGCGATCGCGCGGCGCTTGCGCGCGAGTTGCAGCACCGGATCAAGACGATGGTCGGCGTGTCGTCCGGCGTGACGGTGCTGGCGGCCGGCGGGATTCCCGCGACCGCGACCGGCAAGGCGCGGCGCGTGATCGACCGCCGCCAGGCCGCCTGAGCCCGATGTTTGCCGTTCTACCCGAGGAAACCTGTTCGATGGATGGATTGAAGACCCTGGCCGTCACGGTCGATGCGCGCGGCATCGCGACCGTCGCGCTGCAGCGCGGCGACGTGCTGAACGCGTTCGACGAGACGATGATCGCCGAGCTGACCGATGCGTTCACGACGCTCGGCCGGCGCGACGACGTGCGCGCGATCGTGCTGCGTTCGGACGGCCGTGCATTTTGCGCGGGCGCCGACCTGCAGTGGATGCAGCGCGCGAGCGCGAACGACGCAGCCGCGAACCTGCGCGACGCCGAGCGGTTTGCTGCGATGATGCACGCGATCCGGCAGTGCCCGAAACCCACGGTCGCACGCGTGCAGGGCCACGCGTTCGGCGGCGGCGTCGGCCTGTGCGCGGCCTGCGACATCGTGATTGCAAGCGACCACGCGCGCTTTTCGGTCAGCGAGGCCCGCTTCGGGATCCTGCCGGCCGTGATCGGCCCGTATCTGGTCGAGGCGGTCGGCCAGCGCCAGGCGCGCCGGCTCGCGCTGACCGCGACGCAGCTTGCCGCCGCCGAAGCCGTCGCGATCGGCCTGATCCACCAGGCCGTGCCGCTCGATGCGCTCGACGAAACGCTCGACCGGACGCTCGCCGAGCTGGGCCGCAACGGCCCGAACGCGCTGATGGAGATCAAGCGCTTTTTCGATGCGATCGGCGAGTATCCGCCGTCGGACGCGCGCGCGGCATTCACCGCGCAGACGATCTCCCGCATGCGGGCGATGCCGGAGGCGAAGGAAGGCTTCGCGGCCTTTTTCGCGAAGCGGCCGCCGGCCTGGGAGGCGGGCGCCGAGTAAGGCAGGACGACGACGATCGACGGCGAGCCGGGCCCGGCCGCAATTTGCGTCTCGGGCCCGGGCGCTTGCTCTACAATGCGTGACCCCCGGCGCGCTGCCGGCCCAGCCCTGACCGATGCTTCGCCCGATGATCGTCAACCGCCTTATCTCCGAGATCCTGTTCGGCTTCACCGGCCTGATCGGCATCATCAATCCGATCGGTATCGCATTCCTGTTTCTCGAACGGACCGAGGCGCTGACCGAGCATGAGCGCGACCTGCTCGCGAGGAAGGTGGCGTTCAACTCGTTCGTCGTGCTGCTGGTGGCGTTCTTTGCCGGCACGCCGGTGCTGCATTTCTTCGGGATCTCGATGGAAGCGCTGCGGATCGGCGGCGGCTTCGCGGTCGCCGTGGCCGGCTGGCAGATGCTGAACGAACCCGACGGCCCGGGCGGCGGCGACACGCCGGTCAAGCCGATCGACGCGAACGCGATCATGACGCGCGCGTTCTTCCCGCTGACGGTGCCGCTGACGGTCGGGCCCGGCTCGATCGCGACCGCGATCGCGCTGAACGCGAACCGCACGCACAAGCTGTCGGAGTTCATGCTGTCGAGCATCGTGTCGATCGCCGTCTCCGTGCTCGTCGCGGTCGTGATCTGGCAGGTCTACAGCCGCTCCGCGCTGCTTGCGCGCTACCTCGGCAGCGAAGGGACCAAGGTTGCGAAGCGCGTGTCGGCGTTCCTGCTGCTGTGCATCGGCGTGCAGATCATGCTGACCGGCTTCTCCGCGTTTCTGCAGCCGATCGCCGACCAGGCCAAGTAACGGGCCGTCCCGGTTCATCCTTTCACGCAGCCTGCGCGCGTGCGCGTGCCGTACGCGTTTGTGCCCTGCGAGATACCATGCGACGTCCGGCGGATGCGCGATGCGCATGTCGCCGCAAACCCAACTTGAGTGGCGAGGCGTGCAATGGAATACGTGAAATTCGGGTCGACCGGGCTGGACGTGTCGAAGCTGGTGCTGGGTTGCATGACGTTCGGCGAGCCGTTGCGCGGCACGCACCCGTGGACGCTGCCGGAAGCGGAGAGCCGCCCGATCATCCAGCGGGCGGTCGAAGCCGGCATCAACTTCTTCGACACCGCGAACATGTATTCGGACGGCACGTCGGAGGAGATCGTCGGCCGCGCGCTGCGCGATTTCACGAAGCGCGACGACGTCGTGATCGCGACCAAGGTGTTCTACCGGATGCGACCGGGGCCGAACGGCGCCGGCCTGTCGCGCAAGGCGATCATGACCGACATCGACCAGAGCCTGAAGCGGCTCGGTACCGACTACGTCGACCTCTACCAGATCCACCGCTGGGACTACGGCACGCCGATCGAGGAGACGCTCGAGGCGCTGCACGACGTCGTGAAGGCCGGCAAGGCACGCTATATCGGCGCATCGTCGATGTTCGCGTGGCAATTCGCGAAGGCGCTGCATATTTCGAAACAGAACGGCTGGACCCGCTTCGTCAGCATGCAGAACCACTTGAACCTGCTGTATCGGGAAGAGGAGCGCGAAATGCTGCCGCTGTGCGCGGACGAAGGCATCGCGGTGATTCCGTGGAGCCCGCTCGCGCGCGGGCGCTTGACGCGCAACTGGGACGAATCGTCGGAACGCCAGCAGAAGGACGAAGTCGGCCTGCGGCTGTACGACGCGACGGCGGAAGCCGACAAGGCGGTCGTCGAGGCCGTCGCGGCGATTGCCGCCGCGCGCAACGTGCCGCGGGCGCAGGTTGCGCTGGCGTGGGTCGCGCAGAAGCGCGGCGTGACCGCGCCGATCGTCGGCATCTCGAAGCCGCAGCAACTGGACGATGCACTCGGCGCGCTCGAGCTGCAACTGACCGACGACGAAATCGCCACGCTCGAACGTCCATACGTGCCGCACGCGGTCGCCGGGTTCAACTGAGCGGCCGCGCGGGCGACGCTCGCGCCGCGCTCAGTGCGCGGCGGCGAGCATCGGGTAGGTGAACAGCCCGAAATGGACGACGTTCAGCCCCGCATGCGCGGTGGCGGCGGCGAGCAGGCCGCCGCGTCGCCACGCGAGGCCATAGCCGACGCCGGCCACCGTGCCGAGCACGATCCATTGCCAGCCGCCGGCCGCATGGGCGGCCCCGAACAGCACCGCGCCCGTCGCGAGCGCGGCCCACGGGCCCCACGCGTAGGCGCGGAGCGCGCGCGTCAGCCCGCCTTGCACGTAGCCGCGGAACAGGGCTTCCTCGGCGAGCGTGACCAGCAGCAGGTTATTGACGAGCCATAGCCAGCCCGACGGCGGCCACTTGGGCGCCCAGCCGACCATCCCGATCGCGAGTGCGCCCGCCAGGCACGCGGCGGCCGTTGCGACGGCCGCGACCACGCCGGTGCGCAGCGCGCGCGACAGTGCGACGTCGGGGGCGACCCACGGCAGCACCCACAGCAGCCACAGGCCGACGAGCGGCTTGTCGAAATTCAGGTACATCGTGAACGGTACGGCGTCCGGCGTGAAGCGCGTCGGCGCGATCACGCGCGGATTGTGGAAGCCGGGAAGCAGGTGCAGGCTCAGCGCGATCGCGAGCGCGGCAAAGACGAGGTGCGCGGCGATGCGCACCGCGAGCGGGCGTTCGGGCAATACGCCCCAGGTCGCCGCAACCAGCAGCGCGAGCGGCGCCAGCGTGACCGGCGCGAGCTGGCCGAACGCCAGCGCGCCCGCATAGCCGAGCGCGGCGAGGCCGATGCTCAGGCCATGCAGCGGGCGATGCCAGGCGAATGCGGCGGCCGCGAACAGGGCGATCCAGATCGTGGCGCACGGAAGGAGCGAAAGGGACATGACAGGAGAGGCATTTGTCGGATGAGACGCCGCGCATCATACAGCAGCGGCCGTGACACGCCCTCGGGCCGGCGATGGCCGGGCGGCCTGCCTGCCGGGCGTCAGCGCCCGGCGGTCTCGGTGACACCGTTGCGGCCCGGAATGTCGACGCTGTTGCGCACGCGCATCCGCCGCCGGTACCAGAACGTCCACGCCAGCAGACAGCCGAACACGGTGTAGCCGATGACCGGCGACACGACCAGCACGCGCTCGACCGGCCAGGTCATGACCATCCAGCAGCGCAACAGCATTTCGAGCGTCATGAAGGCGCCCCAGACGAATGTCATCAGCCGCAGCATCTGCCGCAGCCCCGGCTGCGCGTCCCAGACCGCTTCGAAATGGGCGGCGCCGCCGTCCATTTCGCGGGCCACGGTGGCGCGAGCGAGATAGAAGATCAGCGGGCGTTCACGGAACAGCGACAGCAGGAACACGACGCCGATCGTGCCCGACGCGAGCGATTCGCGCATCAGCAGCGTACGCGGGCTGCCGCCGAGCGCCATTCCGACGATCGACAGTGCGATGCTGAGCAGCACGATGGCCGCTACCGCGTCGACGCGCCGCGAGCGGATGAATTCGATGATCGACCAGATGATCGGCGGAATCGCCGACGCGTACAGCGCGCCGGTTTCGCCGAAATGCGGATGCGCGACCCGATAGGCCACCCACGGCAGCACGAGGTTGACGAAGAGTTCGAGAATCAGTCCGGCTCGCGGTTTCACGGGTCGCAATTCCACGCAGGTTGGGGCGAACGCGCGAAAGGTGTGGTTGTCCCCGGTTGCCCCGAAAAGGGTTCGGTCCAGTATATCGAAGAATCGCGCCGGGCTGCGGTGTCGCAACCGCCGGTTGCCGGCGCCGGCTTCGTCACGCGTTGACCGCCGCCGGCAGCGTGATCGTGATCGTGGTGCCTTGCAGCACGGCGCTCTGCACGTGGATCTCGCCGGCGTGCCGTTCGACGACCGCCTTGACGAACGCCATGCCGAGCCCGACGCCGCTGGTTTCCGGTTGTCCGGCGGTGCGGAAGCGCCGGTAGCGTTCGAACAGCCGTGCCTGGTCCGCGCTGCCGATCCCGCATCCGTTGTCGCGGATCGTGCAGCGTACGGTCCTGCCGTCGGCGCCCGGTTCGACCCGGCATTCGACGCTCGTGAGCGGCGCGCTGTACTTGATCGCATTGTCCAGCAGGTTGATCAGCGCGCGCGACAGCAGGGCCGGGTCGCCCGGCACGATCGCGTCGTCGCGCCGTGGCACGTCGTCGATCGAGATATGTTTGCGGTGCGCGATCGGCCATACGGCGTCGCGCGCCTCGTTCATCAGGTCGGCGAGGTTGACCGGCACGCGCTCGTATTCGCTGGCCTCCGCGCGCGACAACTGCGCGAAACCGTCGGCCATCGCCAGCGTGTGGCGCGCGAGCTTGCCGATTCTCGCGCACTGTCGCTTCGTCTGCGCATCGCCCGCACGGTGTTCCTGCGCGTCGATCAGGATGATCAGCGACGTCAGCGGCGCGCGCATGTCGTGCGAGAACAGCGTCAGCATGTCGTTGCGCTGGCGTTCGAGCATGTCGCGGCGGACATACGCATTGCGCAATACCTCCAGCGCGTCGTGGATGCGGGTGATCTCGGGCCCAATCCCGCGCGGCATCGCGACGTGCGTCGTATCGCCGTCGCTGAGCGCGACGATCCGGCGGCCGAGCGTATCGAGCGGCTTGGACAGCAGCCGCTGCGTGCCGCGCGTGAGCGACAGCAGGATCGCGACGCTGAGCAGGGCCGCGATCGCCGACATCGCCACCTTGATCCGGGCCGTGTTCCGGTCCGAGACGGCGCGCCGCCGCGCCAGGTCGATCACGCGGTCGCGCAGCAGTTCGCAAGGCTGGAAGTACGGGACGATCGTTCTCGAGAAATCGGCGGCGCTCATCGGGTAGGCACCGGTCTGGCCGCTTGCGACGACCGTGTCGACGAGCGGGAGCAGGCGATCGTCGAACGCCGCGTTGAGCTGCGCGTACGCGCGGGCGACGCCGGCATCGTCGAGCTGCGCGCCGATCGCGCCGTCGATCCGCGCGCGCAATTGCTCGATGCGGCCGCGCATCCGCATGATGTCCGCGAACTGCGGGCGGTCGAGCACCTGCCGCCTGTACATCGGCGCAACGAGCAGCGAGCCCGTGCGTCCCGCGTATTCGCGGAGATCGCTCAGGAGCCGCGCCAGCAGGATCGCGCCCGACGTGTGCGGGTCGCCCATCGCCGTATCGGTCATCGCGCCGTCGATCAGCAGCGACACGGCGTCGACGACGCGGAACAGGCGCGCCTGCGCATGCTGGATCGCGTGGACGGTGCGTGATGCGAGCGGCCGGGCGTCGAGCGCGTCGACTTCCGCGCGGGCATCGGCGAGCGTGATCCGGATCGCGTCGAGCGAGCGCAGCAGGTTGCTGCGCTCGCGGTCGTCGAGCGCGGCGGCCTGCCCGATCGCGGTACGAAAGCGCGCGAGTGCCTGGTCGGAACGATCGCGTGCCGCGCGCAGGTTGCGCAGCTCCGTCGCATCGTCGCGCTGCAGGCGTACCAGCAGGTCGTTCGTCGGGCCGCGCTCGGCCGAGATCATGTTGGCGGCGGCCATCGCGCCGTGGATGAATTCGAAGCTTTGCAGATCGGCGTTTTCCTGCCGGTATTGCCGGACACTCCCCCAGATGATCGTGCCGCACAGCAGGGCCAGCAGCGTGGTGACGAGTGCAACGCCGATATGCGTCTTCTGCTGGATCGTCAGCGATCGAACGTTGTTTGCGCATTCCCGATTGAACGAGAGATTCATGACACACCCTGTTTGCAAGCTATCCCGGGAAGGCCCGTATTCTCGGCCTGTCGGCGCGATTGCGCCGCGAGGTTCAACAGGTGTTCCGCCGTCGCGGGGCGGCAACGATCGCGGCCGGGAAGCCGGATCGCGCGTGGCGCCGGATCGCCTTGCGCCACCTTCCTGTCGACACCGGAAGAATCGCGCTTGACCCGGGGAAACCCTGATCGTGCGCCAGGCGTGCGGCACGTAGCGGTGAATGGTTTGGATTGCGAATGTTCATGGATGCCGTTTCGCAACGGAGATCGGCATGACGGCCGCGTCCGGCGATGGCGGCAAGGAGATGGGTGGTGGCGGGAAAGCGTCGGCAGGCAGGCGCGTCGCCCGTGCGCGGGCGACGCTCAACGTCGGACCAGAGGGGGACGCGGTGCGAATCGATACCGCACCGCGCGCGGCGTCAGGAGAGGGCCGGCTGGACGATGATCTTCACGTTGCGGTCCTTGTGGTTGACCAGTTCCTCGAAGCCGTGCGCGACGATGTCGCCGAGCGCGATGCGTCCGGTGATGAGCGGCTGCACGTCGATGCGGCCGTCCGCGATGAAGCGGATGACATCCGCGAATTCGCCGTTGTACGCGAGCGAGCCGATCACTTCCTTCTCGGTCGACACGATGTCGAAGAAGTTGAACGGCGTCGGTTCCTCGAAGATGCCGACCATCACCGACTTGCCGGCCTTGCGGATCACGTCGATCGCGAGCTTCGCGGTGGCCGTGTGCCCGATGCACTCGAACGACACGTCGGCGCCGTAGCCGCCCGTCAGCGCCTTGACTTCCGCGATCGCGTCGGACGTCTTCGGATCGATGACGACGCTCGCGCCGACCTCCAGCGCCTTCTGCTTGCGCGCGGCCGACATTTCCAGCGCGATCACGCGCCCGGCGCCCGCGGCTTTCGCGCACATGATCGTGCACAGGCCGATCGTGCCCGCGCCGACCACGACGACGGTTTGCCCGACGATGTTGCCGGCCTTCTTCACCGCATGCAGCCCGACCGCGAGCGGTTCGATCAACGCACCGGCTTCGGTCGGGAAATGGTCGGGCAGCTTGTACAGCAACTCGGCCGGCACGTTCACGTATTCGGCGAACGCGCCGTTGTTCATCAGCCCGGTGAAAGCGAGGTTCTCGCAGATGTTGTACAGCCCGTGCCGGCAATACCAGCAGGTGCCGCAATGCTGGCACGCGTCGGCCGTCACGCGATCGCCGACCGCGAAGCCGGAGACGCCCGCGCCCAGCTCGGCGATTTCGCCGCTGAACTCGTGACCGAGGATGCACTGGCCCTTCAGGCCCGTCAGCGGGTGCGGCGCGTCGACCGGGATGAATACGGGCCCGGCGACGTATTCGTGCAGATCGGAGCCGCAGATGCCGCACCAGTGCACGCGAATCGTGACCCAGCCAGCGGGCGGGCGCTCCGGAACGGGAACCTCTTCGACGCGGATGTCCTGGCGGCCATGCCAGACGGCGGCTTTCATGCGGGGGGCGGTGTTCGGTGCCGGTGTACTCACGTTGCTGTCTCCGTCGGGTTGTCGTCGGGCGCGAGGCGTGGCTGCCGGTGCGCCCGTCGCGCGATTGCGCGATCGACCGGTATGCAGGAACGGGGCCAGCGTGAATCGGGACGGGATGCGGCGCTCGGTCAGCGTGTGAAGTGTGCGGCGCAACACGCCGGCTTTCGTTGACGTAAAGCAATCCGGCGGGTTGCGCGCGTCATGTTTGTTGCGACTGCGAAACGGTGAATCGGCTGAGACGCCGGGACATTCGTCTCAGCGAATGAGACGAATCGCGAGACGCATCACGATCGGCGGCACGATTCGATGCGCGTTCAGGCCAAGACTTCGTCCACCGAGACCGGTGCGAGCGGCGTGAAGCCGGCGGCGCGGTACAGCGGCTGGCCGGCTTCGGTCGAGATGAGCCACACGCGCTGTGCGCCGCGTTGCCGCGCGTGCGCGACGATCGCGGCGAGCAGTTGCGTTGCGAGGCCGCGACGCCGGAATGCGTCCGCGGTTCCGACGCGATCGACCACGATATCGCGCGGCGACGCAAAGCCGTAGCGTGCGGTGGCCGCGATCTGCCCGTCGAGCCGGTGCGCGAACAGGAACGCGGCCGGATTCGGCTGGAACGGCGGGAATGCGTCGCTGGCGTTGAACGCGTCGACGCCGCCCGGCGTATCGCAGGCAAGCGCATGTGCGAGTGCGTCGTCGCCGGACAGCACGCCGATATCGGCGGCCATGAAATGCTCGTCCGACAGCCGGCGTGTCCTGCCGCGCAGCGCGGGCGGCAGCGGGGCGGCGCCGTAGCGCGTGATCCACGCGCCGACGGCGAACGGGCCGTCGCCGGACACGGGCGCACCCTCGATCACGAAGTGCTCGAAAGGCCGGCCCATGCCGCCGTCGAACTGCACGACGTGGCCGTCCGGGCTGTCGCGCAGCGGTGCGTCGCACCGGTCGCGCGCGGCGCAGTAGCCGGCGATGAAGGTGCGCACGGCCGCCTTGCGGCGGGGAAAGGCCGACCAGGCTTCGTCGAGCGGGAACAGCGTGACCGGGGCGGGGGAGGCGGTCGGCATGGGTGGGCGCGCAGCGTTGTCGGGACAAGGCCGACAGCTTAGATCAGGATGCCGCCGCGTGTCGCGCGGGCCATTGCTGCGATCGCTGAAATGGAGCGTTGCGCACATTACCCCTTTACTTGAAGTTAACTTCAATTTGTATCATGTGCGCCAGTCCGATTGCGACCGCGTGGACATCCCGTTGCACGCGGCCGTTTCAACGGAGGTGAAGATGACCGAAGCGCCTGTCGCGGCCGATGCCGCCATGCGGCCGTCGCGCAGCTACCGGGCCGCCGTCGCGAACGTCGTGCTGGCCAGCATCGTGTCGGCGTTGCATGTCGGCAAGGCGACGATCGCACTGCCGTCGCTCCAGCACGAGTTCGGCGGCTCGCTCGCATCGCTGAGCGGGATCATGTCGGTGTTTCCGTTCGTCGGCGTGTTCGGCGGGATCGCCGCCGGCCTGCTGGTGCGGCGCTGGGGCGACCGGCTGCTGCTGATGACGGGCCTCGTCATCCTCGGCCTGTCGAGCATCGCGGGCGCGTGGGCCGGCAGTTTCGCGCTGCTGCTGGCCACGCGATTCGCGGAAGGGCTCGGCTTCGTGATCGTGGTGGTCGCCGCACCGGCCGTGCTGAACCGCGTGACGCCGCCCGAGCGGCGCAATCTCGCGTTCGGCCTGTGGAGCACGTTCATGCCGGCCGGCATGGCACTGTCGATGCTGGTCGGGCCGCTGCTCGGCGGTTGGCGCAACGGCTGGCTGGCGGCCGCGGCGCTCACGCTCGTCGCGGCGGCCGCGGTGCCGGTCACCACCTCGGCCGATGTCCCGTCGCGGCAGGCAAGCGCCACGCGCATCGGGCCTGCGCTGCGCGACGTGCTCGCGTCGCGCTCGACCACGCTCCTCGCACTGGGCTTCGCGACCTACAACGTGCAGTTTTTCGCGGTGATGACGTTCCTGCCGGTGTTCCTGATGCAGCGCCTCGGCGTTGCGGTGGGCGCGGCGGGGCTGATCAGCGCGGCAATCGTCGCCGCGTGCGTGACCGGCAACCTGACCGCCGGCTGGCTGTTGTCGCGCGGTGCGCGGCCGGGGATCGTGATGGCCGCGACGTCGGTCGCGATCGGCGCGGCCGGCGCAGGGCTGTTCAGCGCGGCGACCCCCGCGCCGCTCGCGGTCGCGCTGGGTTTCGCGTTCTCGGCGATCGCCGGGATGCTGCCCGCGACGATCCTGGCCTGCGCGCCGGGCTCCGCACCGTCGCCGTCGCTGGCGCCGCTCAGCATCGGCTGGGTCGTGCAAGGCAACTATCTCGGCCAGGTGATCGGCCCGCTGACGATTGGCGCGATCGTCGGGGCATTCGGCTGGTCCGGCGGCATCGGGCTGATGCTCGCGGCGGCCGTCGCCGGCGCGGCGATCGGCCTGTCCTTGCTGCGCGAGCCGATGGGCCGGCGCTGAGCGCGGCGCCGGCGCCGTTCAACCTGCACGGAAATCCGTCAAGCATGTTCAACATCATGGAAAGCCTGATCTGCGAAGAAGACCTGTCGTGCGATGCACCGGCGTTGGACGATCACGATGCGATGCCGTCGCGCGGCGCCGGCGTCGCGCATCCGCTCGTGACGATCGGCCGTGCGCCGATTCCCGAGCACGCCGAGGCGGCGGTCTCGCAGTTGCGTCCGCAACTGTTCGTCACGGTGCTGGAGGCGGGCGACGACGGCCTGCTGATTCGTTGGGTCGAGAGCGGCCGTTGCCATTACGGCGAGCAACGCTGGCGCTTGCGCGTCGCGTTACAGCCCGGTCGCTGCGCGATCTCGGGGCAACCGATCGAGGCCGGCGAACCGGTGTTCCGGCCGGTGCGGCGGCCCGTGCCGGCCAATGGCGACGAGATGATCTGCCCGGCCTCGGTGCCAGGCGTGGCCGGCGCGTCGCGTGACGGCGCGCCGGGGGACGGCGACGCACGCGATCCGGCCGAGGTCCACGGCTGAACACCGGCCGGTAGCAGGACGGCGTTACTTCTTCAGATCGTGCCGGTACTGGATGAAACCGCCATTGTTCGCGAGCTTGTCGTACAGCGCACGTGCGGTCGTGTTGGTCTCGTGCGTGAGCCAGTACACGCGGCTCGCGCCGGCTTCGCGCGCCCGTTCGTACACGGCTTCGATCAGCGCGCCGCCCGCACCTTGCCCGCGTGCGTCGGGGGCGGTGTACAGGTCCTGCAGGTAGCAGTACGGCCCTTCCGTCCAGCACGAGCGGTGGTAGATCGAGTGCACGATCCCGACCAGTGCACCCGATGCGTCGAATGCGCCCAGCACGAACATCGGTTCGGCGGGATCCATCAGGCGCGCCCACGTGGTGGCGAACACCGCGTCGCTCAGCGCCGTGTCGTAGAACTTCTGATAACCCTGCCACAGCGGGCGCCACGCGGCTTCGTCGGCCGCAACGAGCGGGCGCACCGTGACGCGCGTGGCGTCGTTCGCGCGGCTGGCCGCATCGCGTTCGCTGGCTTGTGCGTGGCGGATCGCGGCGAGTGACTGGCGCTGGTTGCCTTCAGCGTCGAAGTTCCCGGGCGCAAGCCACGTTTCGAATGCGGCGCGGACGTCCGGCCATTCGCCGTCGATGATCGAGAACCACGCGGTGTCGCGGTTGCGGCCGCGATAGATGATCGCCTGCCGGAACGTGCCTTCGTAACGGAAGCCGAGCCGCGCGGCCGCCTTGCGCGACGGTTCGTTGAGGTCGTCGCACTTCCATTCGTAGCGCCGGTAGCCGAGCGTGTCGAACGCATACTTCATCAGCAGGAACTGCGCTTCGGTCGAGACCGGCGTGCGCTTGAGCAGCGGCGAGAACGTGACGGAGCCGACCTCGATCACGCCGTTGGCCGGATCGATGCGCATCAGCGCGAGCGTGCCGACCGCGCGGCCGGTGGCGCGATCGATCACCGTGTAGTGCAGCGGATCGGGGCTCGCCTGCGCGCCTCGCGCGTAGTCACGGTAGCTCGCCTCGTCGGCGTACGGGCCGTGCGCGAGATAGGTCCAGTCGCTGCCGTCGGGCGCTTGCGAGTAGGCCGCATACAGGTCGGCCGCATGGCGCTCGGCGTCGAGCGCTTCAAGCCGGCAGTAGCGGCCTTCGAGCGCGATGCGCTCCGGGCGCGGGCGCGCGGACCAGTCGGGAACGGGTTGGCCGATGGATTGCTGGAAAGCGTTGGTGAGCGTGGACAAGGTCGATCTCGCTTCGGTTGGCGGCCGGCGACATGCCGGCATGCAGACGATCGTAGTCCCGGCGAGGTACCATGAGAAGCGCCAGAGAGCGGTAAATTTATGGTGCCACGATATGTGGCCGCCCGCCGCCCGCCGCCCGCCGTGCGCCGTGCGCCGTGCGCCGGATTCCGACACTTTCACGCTGCGACGTTCCGATGACGACTGCCTTTTCTCCCGGCGACGCGCCGTTGCTGCCGCTCGATGCGCCGCTGGCGCGCACGCCGGGCGCACCGTCGCTGCAGCGCCAGCTGTTGCGCCGCGTGCGCGACGCGATTCTCGGCGGCACGATGCCGGCCGGCACGCGGCTGCCCGGCACGCGCGCGCTGGCCGAGACGCTTGGCGTGTCGCGCAACACGACGGCCGCCGTCTACGAGCAGCTCGTCGCCGAGGGCTTCCTGCAGTCGGACCGGCGCGGCACGCGCGTGGTCGGGCTGTCGCGGCCCGCACCGCCGCGCCGGCGTGCCGCGCCGCCGGCCGTCGCGCAGCGGCTCGCGCGGATTCGCCCGAGCCTTGTCGGCACCGGCGAAACGGAAGGTTTCCGGCCTGGCGTGCCCGCGCTGACGCATTTCCCGGTGGACGCGTGGCGGCACGCGATCGACCGCGCGCTGCGCCGCGCCGGCCGCGACCTGCTGGCGTACGGCGATCCGCTCGGCGAGCCCGCGCTGCGCGAATCGATCGCACGCCACCTGGCCGTGACGCGCGGCGTGCGCTGCGATCCCGAGCAGATCGTGATCACGGAAGGCGCGCAGGGCGCGATCGCGCTGTGCGCGCAGTTGCTGACGAATCCCGGCGATACGGTGTGGGTCGAGGAGCCCGGTTATCGCGGCGCGCGTACCGCGATGCAGGCGGCCGACCTCGACGTCGTGCCGATGCCGGTCGACGCGGAAGGGTTGCGCGCGGAAGAGGACGACTGGCGCGAACGGACGCCGCGCCTCGTCTACACGACGCCGTCGAACCAGTTCCCGACCGGCGCCGTGCTGTCGATCTCGCGCCGGCTCGCGCTGATCGATGCGGCGCGTCGCCATCGCGCATGGATCATCGAAGACGACTACGACAGCGAATTCCGTCACACCGGCGAGCCGATCGGCGCGATGCACGGGCTCGCGCCCGATTCGCCGGTCGTCTATCTCGGCTCGTTCAGCAAGACGATGTTTCCGGCGCTACGCATCGGTTTTCTCGTGCTGCCGGAGGCGTTGCTGGCCGCCGTGCGGCCGGTGCTGCCGGAGATGCTGCGCGGCGGGACGCGGCACGTGCAGCTTGCGCTCGCCGATTTCATCGAGACGGGCGAATACGGCCGGCATCTCGGGCGGATGCGCCGGCTGTATCGCGACCGGCGGCGATTGCTGCTTGCGGCGCTCGACGGCAACCTGAGCGTGCCGCATCAGGTCGAGGGCGGCCCGTGCGGGCTGCATCTCGCGCTGCGGCTGCCGGCGCGCTATCGCGACCGCGCGATCGTCGACGCGGCGCGCACGCACGGGATCGGGCCGTTTCCGCTGTCGGGCTTTTCGATCGATGCGGGGCGGGCGGGCAACGGGCTCGTGCTCGGTTTCGGCAATACGTCGGCCGATGCGTTCGAGCCGATGTTGCGGATGTTGTCGGCGATTGCGGAGCGGGTGGACGCGGGTGACGCGTGACGGTATGGTTCCGCCATTCGAACTTCCCGCTGACCGCTCATGACGACGCTCCGTCAATCATTCCTGTTCGTTGCCGTTGCCTGCGCATCGCTGGCGGCGGCCGTCACACACGCGCAACCCACGAGCGATGGCTTCATCTGCGATACCGACAAGCATCACGTCGTGATCGACCGCGTTGCGGATGGCGCATTGCGCTACCGTGCCTGGAACAAGCCGCGTCCGGTCGACCAGAAGCCGGACGTCGAAGTGCGCGGCGGCATGGAAGCAACGGGCGGAACGGATCCGTGCGTGAGCACCGACTGGTCGTTCAAGCGCGGCAATATCGTGTACTGGGTGTCGGACAGCGCCGCATGCACGGACGGCAAGCCGCCGCGCGGCGCTTACGGGATGGTCTCGGTGACGATCAACAAGGAATTCGCGGCGCGCTACTGGTGCGTCAAGTAACCCGCGTGTGGCGATGCTGTTCCGCCAAGGGCGGCGAGGCATTCTGCGCATGCCGGCTGCGCCGGTCTCTCGTGTCCGGTCAACGCCGGCGCAGGCCGCGTGATCGGATTTGTGCGGATTGACGAATCGCCGACTTTGTTCGAAACGACCGCCATCGCGGCTTCGCACCTGCCGCCTCCCGCCGGCATACGGGTTTCGATTCGTATGTTCCAACCGGCGCGTGGGCTATAAATGGATGCGTGTACCGGTGCTTGTCGGGCGCCTGCGCGTTTCGCGCAAGTTGGCGCCGCGACTGCCGGGGGAGGTGCACCGTGGTTTGCCAGACGCTTGCTCGCGCCGTGCTTCGCACCGCGTTGATCGGGGGCGTGTTTGCCGGATTCTTGCCGCCGCCGGCTGCCATTGCCGCCACCGTCGCGCCGCCTGCCGCGCCACGCGCGATGAAGCAGAGGGTGCCCGCCGTGCCGTATGCGATGCCGGTCGATTTCCCGGCGATCGTCGAGCGCTACGGCCCGGCGGTCGTGACCATCATGGCCACCGCACCCGACCAGCAATCCGGCGGCCCGTCCTTCGCGATCCTCGATCCCGACGATCCGCTCGCCGCATTCTTCCGGCACGACGCACCGCCGCCGGCGCAGGGGCCAGCGCAAGGGGCACAGGCTCCGCAGGCGCCGGCGCCCGACACGGCGCCTCGCGCGGTATCGGGTAGCGGCTCGGGCTTCATCGTCAGTGCCGACGGCCTGATCCTCACGTCGGCCCATGTGGTCGACGAAGCAACCGACGTGACGGTGCGGCTGACCGACCGCCGCGAATTCAAGGCGACGGTGCTGGCCGTCGATCCGCAAAGCGATGTCGCCGTGCTGCGCGTCAACGCGACGAAGCTGCCGTTCGTGCGCGTCGGTGATTCATCGAAGGTCCGCGCGGGCGAACCGGTGATGACGATCGGCGCGCCGGACGGATCGGGCAACACGGTCACGGCCGGCATCGTCAGCGCGACGTCGCACCGGCTGCCGGACGGCAGCGCGTTTCCGTTCTTCGAGACCGACATCGCGCCGAACCCGGACAACTCGGGCGGCCCCGTGTTCAATCGCGCGGGCGACGTGATCGGCATCGCGGTGCAGGTCTATACGGGCGCCGACCGCTACGCGACCACGACGTTCGCGATCCCGATCGCGTTCGCGGCAAAGGTGCGCGCGCAGTTGCAGGCGCAACAGCAGGCCCAGATGCACGCGCAGCAGGCGCCGGCGCCGGGCGCGTCGCCCGGCAATGCGTTCGGCGTCGACGTCCAGGACGTCGGCGTCGGGCTGGCCGCGGCGTTCGGGCTGCCGCGTCCGGCCGGTGCGCTCGTCAACGGTGTCGCGCCCGGCTCGCCGGCTGCGGCCGCCGGACTGAAGCCCGGCGACGTGATCGTGAAACTGGGCGACAAGGCGATCGGCCGCTCGGCCGAACTGAACGACCTGGCCGCCGCGCTGCCGCCCGGCGAAAAGGCGCCGCTGCGGGTGATCCGCAACCGCGCGCCGGTGATGCTGACGATTACGGGCGCCGACGAGGCGGCCGGCACCGCGGGTGCGGCTGCGGGCATGGCCGCGCCGGCGCTTGCTGCGCGGCCGGGGCCGGCCGCCGGCGACCGCGGCGATCGCCTCGGGCTGACGATGCACGCGCTGAGCGACGACGAGCGCCGTTCGACGGGGCTTGCGGTCGGGATGATGGTCGACGCGGTGCACGGCCCGGCGGCGAGCGCGGGCATCCAGCCGGGCGACGTCGTGCTGGAGCTCAACGACACGCTGCTCGAGACGCCGGACGACGTGCAGTCGCTCGAAGCGAGCGGCGGCAGCGTGATCGCCGTGCTGATCCAGCGCAACAACGCGCGGAAGTTCGTGTCGGTGCGCGCGCGTTAGGGCGTTGACGCGGCCGGCGCCCTCCGCCTAACATCGTCCGGTATCGCTGGCAGCCAGCCACGCATTCAGGAGTCATTCGGCATGAAAACGGCTTGCTTCATCGTAGTAGTCCACAGGCGCAGGGTCCGGTAGCGGCACCGCGCCGGCACCCATGCGCCCCCGACTCGTTCGGGGGCTTTTTTTTGCGTTGCGCACGGCCATGCGGCGCGTGCGCGGAGGGCCATCCGCTTGCAATCGAACCTGTCGTCCGTGTCCGAACCGGCGTCGCCGCGACATGCGACGCTGATCCTGCTGTGCGCGCTCTCGGTACTGCCGCTGAGCCTGTTCCTGCCGTCATTGCCGGCGATCGCGCGCGACCTGCACGTCGACTATGCGCTCGTCGCACTGTCGCTCGGCGGTTACGCGGCGGTGGCCGCGTCGCTCGAGTTCGTGACGGGGCCGCTGTCGGACCGGTTCGGGCGGCGGCCGATCGTGCTGACGAGCGTCGGCGTGTTCGCGCTCGGCTCGCTCGGCTGCGCATTGGCGACCGATATCCGCATGTTTCTCGCATGCCGCCTGATGCAGGCGGCGATCACGTCGGTCTATCCCGTGTCGATGGCGACGATCCGCGATACCGGCGGCGGCGCGCGCGCAGCGAGCCGGATCGGCTATGCGGCGATGGCCGCCGCGTTTGCGCCGATGCTCGGCCCGACGCTCGGCGGCGCACTCGATCAGATGGCCGGATGGCGCGCGGGTTTCGGGTTGCTCGGCGCAGCCGGTATCGCGCTGTTCGGCTGGTGCGCATTCGATCTCGTCGAAACCCATACGAACCGCTCGTCGAGTTTCCGGCAGCAGCTTCGTGCGTATCCGGCGCTGCTCCGCGCGCGCCGTTTCTGGGCCTATGCGCTTTGCATGGCGTTTTCGACGGGCGCGTTCTACGCGTTCCTGGCCGGCGCGCCGCTCGCCGCGAAAACGGTGTTCGGCATTGCGCCGGCGGAGATCGGCGTCTACATGGGGACGATCACGGCCGGGTTCGTCGGGGGCAGCTTTCTGGCCGCGCGTGTCGCGCGCCGCTACGCGCTGGCCACGACGATCCTGTGCGGACGGATCGTCGCGTGTACGGGCCCGTTGATCGGCCTTGCACTGATGTCCGGCGGCGCGACGCATGCGCTTGCATGGTTCGGGCCGTGCGTGCTGGTCGGCATCGGCAACGGGCTGACCAATCCCGGCGCCCACGCGGGTGCGTTGTCGGTGCGCCCGGAACTGGCGGGCAGCGCATCGGGGCTGGCCGGCGCGATGGCGATCGCCGGCGGCGCCGCGTTGTCGTCGCTGACGGGCGCGGTGCTGACCGCCGGCAACGCCGGGTATGTGCCGCTCGCGATGATGCTGCTGTCGGCGGCGATTGCGCTGGCGGCCGCTTTTTGCGTGCGGGCGTTCGATGCACGGGACGCCGCGCGATGACCGCGGGTGCGGCCCGGTACCGTGTCGCGGCCGAATGACGGACAATCCGTCGCATACCGGGAGACGACGCACCCTCCGCGAGCCATGTTCCCCGACGCGCGCGAAGGGTGACTGGACGAGGATGCGATGAGCGACTTTTCAGATTTCCAGCGGGACATTGCCGATGCCGCGCGGGCGACCTTCAAGGCACTGCGGGCGTTGCACCCGGACGAGCATTTCTACGTGTTCGCGCTGTATACGGACAGTGGCGCGATGACGGTGGTGCCGGCGGCCAATTCGATCGAAGGGTTGCGCCGGATCCGCGCGCAACGGGCGATCGCGGACGACGATCCGGCGCCCTGGTATAGGTGGGGTTCTGCCGAATGGGCCTATGAGGCGGCAGAAGCGTCGCCGTTCAATGCGATCTGCGGAAGGCTGGCCGACGAAGTGCTGAGCCCGCAATTTGCGCAGTCGCGGTTCGCGGAGTTCACCCGGCAACTGCACGCCGACATGATCGAAGGATTGCGGCTGCTCGACCGCGAGGGCCTGTTCGGCACGGGCGAGGAGCGGGCGGCGATCACGCTGTTCGTGTCGATCAGCGACGACGACGCAGCCAGGGCGCTGGAAAACGCCTCGGCGAAAGCGCTGAATCCGCCGGCCGTCGCCGACGCATTCCTGCGCCGTTTCGGCTGACCTGCATCGGGATATCGCACGGCGGCCCCGGACGGGCAGCCGCCGCGCACGCGTCATTACGGCTTGGCGCCCACCACGAATTCGAACGTCGCGACGCCGTCGACGCCGCCCGTCACGCGGTCGCCCGGCTGCAGCGCACCGACACCGGCCGGCGTGCCGGTGAAGATCAGGTCGCCGGCCTTCAGCTCGACCGAGCGCGACACGTACGCGATGACATCGGGCACCGCCCAGATCATGTCGGCCAGGTCACCTTGCTGACGCGTGTCGCCGTTGACCGCGAGCCAGATGCGGCCCGCCGCCGGGTGGCCGGTGGCCGATGCCGCGCGCAGTGCGGTCACGGGGCCCGACGCATCGAAACCCTTCGCCCAGTCCCACGGACGGCTCAGCTTCTTCGCTTCGGCCTGCAGGTCGCGGCGCGTGAGGTCGACGCCGACGCCGTAGCCCCACACGTGCGACAGCGCGTCGGCCGGGTCGATCGACCGGCCGTCCTTGCCGATCGCGACGACCAGCTCGATTTCATGATGGAGGTCGTTCGTCAGCGGCGGATAGGCAACCGTGCCGCTGGCCGGGACGATCGCATCGGCCGGTTTCGTGAAGAAAAACGGCGGTTCGCGGTCGGGATCGGCGCCCATTTCACGGGCATGGTCGGCGTAGTTGCGGCCGACGCAAAATACGCGGCGCACCGGAAAGCGCGCGGACGACTGTTCGACTTCGACGGAAGGACGCTCGGCAGCGTCGATGACATAGGCGGACATCGGATGGCCTCGTTCGGTAGGAAGACGGAGGCCGGCGCACGGGCCGGCATGCGTGAAACGATACCCGACGAACGTGCGCCCGGATGCGACGCAACTGCGTTTTACCGGGACAAATCTACGCGTCCGCGGCCGGCGGCGTGTCGTCGCTGTCCGGCAGCGAGGCGTTCGCGTCGCGGTAGGCCTTCGGCGACAGGCCGACCCGCGCGCGGAAGCGCCGCGCGAAATAGCCTTCGTCGCGGAAGCCGACCGAACGCGCGATGTCCGCGATGCGCCGGCTCGTATGGGCCAGCAGCGACTGCGCAAGCGCGATCCGGCGCTCGGTCACGAGATCGGTGAACGTGCTGCCGGTTTCCTTGCGGACCAGGTGCGCGAGGTAGTTCGGCGACAGGAACGCGGCCTCGGCGGTCGCGGCGAGCGTCAGGTCCTCGCGGGTCAGGTTCGCGCGCACGTGGCGCAGCACGCGTGCGAGCGCATCGCGCCGGCCCGCACGCTGGGCGCCGCGCTGCGCGAGCTTGTCGAGCGCGCCCGCGTACTGCGTGCAGACGAGCCCGATCAGCTGCAGCAGGTAGCCGCGCAGCAACGTGGTCGAGCCGAACGTGCGCACGCGATCGGTGTCGAGCATGCACAGCGCGAGGCGGCGCGCTTCGTCATACGAGTCGCCGGTCAGGATGAAATCGAGATGCTCCTGGAAACGGAACGGCGTCAACTCGGGAAAGCGGTGCGCGGGCACGTCCTCGAGATCGAGCGGATCGACGTCGAGATCGGCGCGCAGGAACGCCTGGCTGAAGTTGATCACGATGAAATGCGCGCCTTCCGGATGCGGGATCAGGTGCTCGCGGTGCGGCAGCACGAACGCGAGCGCGCCGCGCGGAAACGGCCGCGTGACGCCGCCGATCCGCTGTTCGGTGTCGCCGCCGAGGTTGAACTGGATCTGGAAATACGCGTGCCGGTGCGGCTCGGTGATTGCCTGGCGCGAGGCCTGGTCGCGGATGTAGAAGTCGAGCCGGTCGCTGCGTTCGGGCATCCCGTACAGGCGCGGCGGGGCGATGGAGGGCATGAAGGATTCTGCTGTTCGTGACGCGGTTGAGCCGCGATGGTACAGCGAACCGGGCGCGACGGGGACGGCCGCGGTCGTGCGGTCAGCCTTGCACGAGCGGCGCGACCCGGCGCCGCAGCTCGGGCACGACCTCGGCGTCGAACCACGGGCGATGCTTGAACCATGCCTGGTTGCGCGGCGACGGATGCGGCAGCGGCAGGACGTCGGGGCCGTATTCGCGCCATGCGCGCACGGTGTCGGTCAGCGTGGCCTTGCGCGCATCGCGCAGGAAATGTCGCTGCGCGTACTGGCCGATCAGCAGCGTCAGCCGGATCGACGGCAGTTCGGCCAGCAGCCGGTCGATCCACAGTTGCGCGCATTCGGGGCGCGGCGGGTTGTCGCCGCTCGCGCCGCGGCCCGGATAGCAGAAACCCATCGGCACGATCGCGAAGCGCGTCTCGTCGTAGAAGGTCTCGGCGTCGACGTCGAGCCAGCCGCGCAGCCGCTTGCCGCTCGCGTCGTCCCACGGGATGCCGCTCGCATGGACGCGCGCGCCCGGCGCCTGCCCGACGATCAGGATGCGCGCGTCGCGATGGGCGCGCACGACGGGGCGCGGGCCGAGCGGCAGGTCGGCTTCGCAGGCACGGCACGCGCGGATTTCGGTGAGCAGCACGTCGAGCGGCGCGCGCGTTCGTTTCGACATCGGTTCTGAGCGGGGGCGGAGTGGCAAGGCGGTGTCGCACGGGCGGCGCAGGCAGGCAGCCGCCGGGCGGCCCGGATCGGCATGGCGCGGCCCGGAAGCACGCGCCTGTCGCACCGCACGGCACGCATCAGGCCCGCGACGGACCCGCTGCGCTGCCTTCGGCGACCGCTGCATCATACAACGCGGTCTGCGCGATCGCCGCGGCGATTCCCGCGTCGTCGTGCGAACCGTCGAGCATGCCCCAGCGCCGGTATTGCGACAGGAACCACTGGCCTTCGCGCGGATCGGGCCGGTTCACGGTGCCGCCGTCGTGAAAGCGGATCGGCAGCGGCGGCGCGGCGAACGGCCCCGCGCCGTAATCGCCGAGCAGGCGCGGCGCGATCAGCCGGGCCGGCACGCCGAGCGCATCGGGCGACGCGAGCCAGTCGGCCGCCTCGCGGCGGTGCGCGGCGCTGTCGAGCCACGCGCACGCATCGACGAGCGTGCGGATCAGCGCGCGCGCGGTGGCCGGATACAGCGCGACGAAATCGCGCCGGGTCGCGAGCACCTTCTCCGGATGATCGGGCCAGATCTCGCTCGTGACGGCGACGGTCCGGCCTGCGCCGCATGCGTCGGCCACCGCGTGCCACGGCTCGCCGGAACAGAAGCCGTCGAGCTCGCCGCTGGCGAGCGCGGCGACCATCTCCGGCGGCGGGATCACGACGCTGCGCACGTCGCGCAGCGGATCGACGTCATGCGACGCGAGCCAGTGGTTCAGCCACATCGCGTGCGTGCCGGTCGGGAACGTCTGCGCCAGGAGCGGCTTGCGGCCGAGCGTCGCGAAGGCGGCGCGCACGCTCGCGGTGTCACGGTACGCGTCGGCGAGCCCGCGCGACAACGTGATCGCCTGGCCGTTGCGGTTCAGCACCATCAGCGCGGCCATGTCGGCCTGCGGGCCGCCGATGCCGAGCTGCAACCCGCAGACGAGCCCGTACAGCGCATGCGCGGCGTCGAGTTCGCCGCTCAACAGCTTGTCGCGCACGGCGGCCCAGGACGGCTGGCGGCTCGGTTCGAGCGTGAGGCCGTGACGCGCGCCGAGGTTCAGGCGCTGCGCGACGATCAGCGGGGCCGCGTCGCTCAGCGCGACGAACCCGAGGCGAAGATGCGCGCGTTCCGGCGCGGCGGGAGGTGAGGTATCCATGGCAGTCATGACTGGGGTGAAGCGTCGAGCAGTTGTCGCGCGACGTCGACGATGCGCAGGCCCTGATCCATCGCACGTTTGCGCAGCGCCGCGTACGCGTCGTGTTCGGACAGCTTGCGCTGGTCCATCAGCACGCGTTTCGCGCGGTCGATCAGCTTGCGCTCCGCGAGTTCGCGCTCGACGTCGGCCAGCCGGCGGCGCAGTGCATCGTCGTGCGAGAAGCGCGCGAGCGCGACTTCGAGAATCGGTGCGAGACGCTCGGCCGACAAGCCTTCGACGAGATACGCGCTGACGCCCGCGCCGACCGCCGCGCGGATCAGTTCCTGGTCGGCGTCGTGGCTGAACATCAGCACGGGGCGCGGTGCGGTCGCGTGCATGACCGCGAGCTGCTCGAGCGTGTCGCGCGATGGCGAATCGGTGTCGATGATCACGACGTCAGGGCGTTGTTCCTCGACGGCCGCCGGCAGGCGCGCGGGCGTCGCGACGTCGTTCAGCATCTCGTAGCCGAGGCGCGCGAGCGCGTCGCCGAGCTCGCCGATCGGCTTGTCGGTGTCGGTGACGAGCAGCACGCGCAGGCGGGCGGACAGGGCAGGCGAACTCATGAGGCGGGCGACAGGGGCAATGGGGCTTCGGTGCAAGTTGCTGACGACGTATGCAGGCCGGACGCGCGGCCGGTGGTGACGGGAACGGGAAGCGGCCGAAGCCGCACGATGTCGGGCATGTCACGCGGCTCTCGAAAACGCCGCTTCGGTGGCGGCGTCCGTGCCTTGCACGGCTGCTTCGCCGATCGCCCCGCCGACGAGGATCACGGCCGGGCTGCCGAGCCGCGCGGCCTCGATGCCGTGTGCGAGCGTGCCGAGCGTGCCGGTCCAGCGGCGTTCGTCGGGCGTGCCGGCCCATTGCACGGCCGCCGCCGGGGTCGACGCGGGCAGCGCGGCGAGCAGGCCCGCCGCAAGGCTGTCGACGCGGCTCATCCCCATGTAGATCGCCAGCGTGGTGCCGGTGGCCGCGAGCCGTGCCCAGTCGGGTTCGCCGTGGTCCTGGCGGTGCGCGGTGACGAACGTGACGCCCTGGCAGTGCTCGCGGTGCGTGAGCGAGATGCCGAGGCTCGCGGCGGCCGCGAATCCCGACGAGATGCCGTTGACGATCTCGACCGGAATCGCGGCTGCGCGCAGCGTCGCGAGTTCTTCGCCGGCGCGCCCGAACAGCAGCGCGTCGCCGCCTTTCACGCGTACCACGTGTGCGCCGCGCAGCGCGTAGCGGCGCATCAGTTTCTCGATGAAGGCCTGCGGCGTGGAGCGGCAGCCGCCGCGCTTGCCGACGCGGATCACGCGCGCCTGCGGGGCGAGTTCGACGATGCCGGGCGCGACGAGATCGTCGAGCAGCAGCACGTCGGCGGCGGCCAGCGCTTTCACGGCCTTCAGCGTGAGGAGATCGGGATCGCCGGGGCCGGCGCCCAGCAGCGTGACTTTGCCAGTCGTCATGTCGTGTTCCTGTGCCGCATCGCGAGCGTGCGGCGGTCTGCTAACGCGTTGTCTGCGCGGCGGCGGCGGGCGGTCGAAACGCACCGGCATCCGGCCGTGCCGCGCACGGGGGGACACCGTTGTCCTGACGGGCCCGCCGTGAAGGGCGGGCAGGGTTTGCGGGGACTGCCCACCGGCGCCGTTGCCGGTGTGATGGATGAGATTGAGCAATATCCGGGCCAACCCGGGCAACACATGGTGGCCGCGTGGCGCGACGCACCGCGCGCCGGCCACACGTATGCAGCCGGCCGCGGCGTGCGGCCGTCCGCAATGCCGCATCGGTGTGCATCGTGCCCCGCCAGCGCGCACCGCGATGTCGCACGGCGACAGTGCTGCAGCGCACCACATCTGTGCCTCGCTGCATCTCGGCGCATCGTGCGTCGTGTGCCGCAGCGGGCCATACCCTCGCCGCGAGCCTTGTACGGCGGGGCTGTGAGCCGGATTTTCGATGACATGGCACGGCGTTTGCGTAAGCTGGTCCGGGCGGATCAATGGCGATTCGCTCGCAGTACCGATTACAGACGCGCCCGGCAACGGGCTTCATGGGCAACGGCGTCCTACGCATCGGGTCTCGACGAGACCGGGTGCGCAGGACGCCGTTTTTCGTTTGGCGGATGACATGACCGACAAAGCTACCCGTATCGATCTCTTCAGCTTCCGCACCGCGCCGATGCGCGCGTTCCACATGACGTGGATGGCGTTCTTCGTGTGCTTCTTCGCATGGTTCGCGTGCGCGCCGCTGATGCCGCTCATCGCGCGCGAATTCCACCTGACCGCGGCGCAGGTCGCCAACATCAACATCGCCGCGGTGGCCGCGACGATCGCCGTGCGGCTGCTGGTCGGCCCGCTGTGCGACCGCTTCGGCCCGCGCCGCGTGTATGTCGGTCTGCTGCTGCTCGGCGCGATCCCGGTGTTCGCGGTGTCGTTCACGCACGACTACCTGTCGTTCCTGATCTGCCGGCTCGGCATCGGCGCGATCGGCGCGGGCTTCGTGATCACGCAGTACCACACGTCGGTGATGTTCGCGCCGAACGTGGTCGGCACCGCGAACGCGACGACGGCCGGCTGGGGCAACGCAGGGGCGGGCGCGACGCAGGCGCTGATGCCGCTGCTCGTCGCCGCCGGCCTGATGCTCGGCTTCGGCGAGGATTCGTCGTGGCGCATGGCGCTGGTCGTGCCGGGCGTGGCGATGCTCGTGATGGCGTGGGCGTACTGGCGCTTCACGCAGGACTGCCCGCAAGGCGACATCGTCGCGCTGCGCAAGGAAGGCGTGACGGTCGACAGTGGCAAGAAGGGGGGCTGGGCGAGCTTCTTCGCCGCGTGCGGCAACTATCGCGTGTGGATGCTGTTCGTCACGTACGGCGCGTGCTTCGGCGTCGAAGTGTTCATCCACAACATCGCCGCGCTGTACTACGTCGATCACTTCAGCCTGTCGTTGAAGGACGCCGGTTTCGCGGTCGGCCTGTTCGGGCTGCTCGCGCTGTTCGCCCGAGCGCTCGGCGGCTGGCTGTCCGACAAGATCGCCGCGCGCCGCAGCCTCGACGTGCGCGCGACGCTGCTGTGCGCACTGATCATCGGCGAAGGGCTCGGGCTGATCTGGTTCTCGCATGCGCAGAGCGTCGGCATCGCGCTCGTCGCGATGGTGACCTTCGGCCTGTTCACGCACATGGCGTGCGGCGCGACCTACGCGCTGGTGCCGTTCATCGACCGCAAGGCGCTCGGCGGCGTCGCCGGGATCGTCGGTGCGGGCGGCAACGTCGGCGCGGTGGCCGCGGCGTTCCTGCTGAAGGGCGTCGGCGACGTCCAGCAGACGCTGAGCATGCTCGGCCTCGCCGTCACCGCCACCGCGCTGTGCGCGATGGCCGTGCGCTTCAGCGAAGAACACAAGGCGCGCGAAGCCGAACTGCGCGACCGCGCGCTGGCCGCCGCCAACGCCGCGAACTGATCGACCGAAGGAATCGTCACCATGAAACTCATCGTCATCGGCCACGGCATGGTCGGCCACAAGCTCCTCGAATGCGTCGCGGCGGAAGCCGGTGCGGCGGGCGCGCTGCAGGTCACCGTGCTCGGCGAGGAGCCGCGTCCGGCCTACGATCGCGTGCACCTGTCGGAATTTTTCTCGGGCAAGTCGGCGGACGACCTGTCGCTCGTCGAACCGGGCTTCTTCGAGCGTCATCCGCAGTTCGACCTGCGCCTGAACGCGCAGGTCGCATCGATCGACCGCGCCGCGCATACGGTCACGCTCGCGTCGGGCGAAACGCTGGCCTACGACAAGCTGGTGCTCGCGACGGGCTCGCGCCCGTTCGTGCCGCCGATGCCGGGGCACGATCGCGCAGGCTGTTTCGTGTACCGGACGATCGAGGATCTCGAAGCGATGCAGGCGTGCGGCACGCACGCGAAGCGCGGCGTCGTGATCGGCGGCGGGCTGCTCGGCCTCGAATGCGCGAAGGCGCTGCGTGACATGGGGCTCGACACGCACGTCGTCGAATTCGCACCGCGGCTGATGGCCGTCCAGGTCGACGACGGCGGCGGCCGGATGCTGCGCGCGAAGATCGAGGCGCTCGGCGTGACCGTGCATACGGGCAAGAACACGCTCGAAATCGTCGACGGTGAGGAGGGTACGCACCGGATGGCGTTCGCCGACGGCACGCACCTCGACGCCGACATGATCGTGTTCTCGGCCGGCATCCGTGCCCGCGACGAACTGGCCCGCGCATGCGGGCTCGACACCGGCCCGCGCGGCGGCGTCGCGATCGACGACGCCTGCCGCACGAGCGATGCCGACATCTATGCGATCGGCGAATGCGCGGCATGGAACGGCATGGTGTATGGCCTCGTCGCGCCCGGCTACGACATGGCGCGTGTGGTCGCGAAGCAGCTCGCCGGTGACGCGAACGACGCAACCGGCGCCGCGTTTGCGGGCGCCGACATGAGCACGAAGCTGAAGCTGATGGGCGTCGACGTCGCGAGCATCGGCGACGCGCACGGCACGACGGCCGGCAGCCGCACCTACCAGTACGCGGACGAGCGCCGCCAGGTCTACAAGAAGCTCGTGGTGTCCGACTGCGGCAAGTTCCTGCACGGCGCGGTGATGGTCGGCGACGCGGCCGAGTACGGCACGCTGCTGCAGATGATGCTGAACCGCATCGAGCTGCCCGAGTCGCCCGAATTCCTGATCCTGCCGTCGTCGGACGGCGTCGCGAAGCCGGCGATCGGCGTCGACGCGCTGCCGGACGGTGCCCAGATCTGCTCGTGCAACAACGTGTCGAAGTCGCAGATCTGCACGGCGGTCGCGGACGGCGCGACGAGCCTCGGCGCGCTGAAGACGTGCACGGGCGCCGGCACGTCGTGCGGCGGCTGCGTGCCGCTCGTCACGCAGATCATGAAGGCCGAGATGAAGAAGCAGGGCCTCGCGGTCAACAACCATCTGTGCGAGCACTTCCCGCATTCGCGCCAGGAGCTGTTCCACCTGATCCGCGTCGAGCGCATCACGACGTTCGACGAACTGCTCGCGAAGCACGGCCACGGGCTCGGCTGCGACGTGTGCAAGCCGGCCGTCGCGGGCATCCTCGCGTCGTGCTTCAACGAATTCGTGCTGAAGAAGGAACATGCGGGGCTGCAGGATTCGAACGACTACTACCTCGCGAACATCCAGCGCGACGGCACGTACTCGGTCGTGCCGCGCATGCCGGGCGGCGAAGTCACGCCGGAAGGGCTGATCGCCGTCGGCCAGGTCGCGAAGAAGTACGGCCTGTACACGAAGATCACGGGCGGCCAGCGCGTCGACCTGTTCGGCGCGCGCGTCGAGCAACTGCCGTCGATCTGGGAGGAGCTGATCGAGGCCGGCTTCGAATCGGGGCACGCGTACGGCAAGGCGCTGCGCACCGTGAAGTCGTGCGTCGGGTCGACGTGGTGTCGCTATGGCGTCGACGATTCGGTCGGCCTCGCGATCGACCTGGAGAATCGCTACAAGGGGCTGCGCGCGCCGCACAAGATCAAGTTCGGCGTATCGGGCTGCACGCGCGAGTGCGCTGAAGCGCAGGGCAAGGACGTCGGCATCATCGCGACCGAAAAAGGCTGGAACCTGTACGTGTGCGGCAACGGCGGGATGAAGCCGCGCCACGCGGAACTGCTCGCGTCCGATCTCGACCGCGCGACGCTGCTGCGCTACATCGACCGTTTCCTGATGTTCTACGTGCGCACGGCCGACCGGTTGCAGCGCACCAGCGTGTGGCGCGACAACCTCGAAGGCGGCCTCGACTACCTGACCGACGTCGTCGTGCACGACCGGCTCGGGATCGGCGCCGAACTCGAAGCCGACATGCAGCACGTGGTCGACACCTACGAGTGCGAATGGAAGAAGGCCGTCACCGATCCCGATACGCGCAAGCGCTTCCGCCACTTCGTGAACAGCGACGCGCCGGACACGACGATCGAATTCGTCGAGACGCGCGGCCAGATCCGGCCCGCGACGCCCGGCGAGCGCGCGGGCGGCAAGCCCGTGCCGATTCCCGTCGTCGCGGAAAGCGCGACGCAAGCCGTGACCGAACCCGCAACCGCCTGACCGATACCCGCATCACTTCAAGGAGCCCATCATGAACGATCGTCTTCCGCTGTCCTGGACCCGCGTGTGCCCGCTCGACGACATCGTGCCGAACACCGGCGTGTGCGCGCTCGTCAACGGCGAGCAGGTCGCGGTATTTCACGTCGCGCATGCCGACGGCGGCGTGTTCGCGATCGACAACGTCGATCCGGTATCGCAGGCGGCCGTGATGTCGCGCGGGCTGATCGGCAGCCTCGGCGAGCGTGTCGTCGTCGCGTCGCCGCTGTACAAGCAGCATTTCGACCTGCGCACCGGCGAATGCCTGGAAGCGCCCGAGCAGTCGGTGAGCGCGTATCCGTCGCGGGTCGAGGACGGCTTCGTGTGGATCGCGGCCTGACCGTCCCGGAGCGCGCATGACCGCCACCCCCGTCAAGAGCGTGTGCCCGTACTGCGGCGTCGGCTGCGGCATGGTGCTGCACGTCGAGGATGGCGAAGTCGTCAAGGTATCCGGCGACTCCGACCATCCGACCAACTTCGGGCGGCTGTGCACGAAGGGTTCGTCGGCGCACGTCGCGCTGCGCCGCTCCGGGCGGCTCGACCGTGCGTTCGTGCGCCGCGCACGCGAGGACGACCTCGTGCCGCTGCCGGCGCGCGACGCGATCGCCGAAACCGCGCGCCGCCTGCGGGCGGTGCTCGATACGCACGGGCCCGACGCGCTGTCGTTCTACGTGTCGGGGCAGATGTCGATCGAGGCGCAATACCTCGTCAACAAGCTCGCGAAGGGCTTCGTCGGCACCAACAACATCGAGTCGAACTCGCGTCTCTGCATGGCGAGCGCGAGCACCGGCTACAAGCAGTCGCTCGGCGCGGACGGCCCGCCCGGGTCGTATCAGGACTTCGATCGCGCGAACCTGTTCTTCGTGATCGGCGCAAACATGGCCGACTGTCACCCGATCCTGTTCCTGCGGATGATGGATCGCGTGAAGGCCGGCGCCAAGCTGATCGTCGTCGATCCGCGCCGCACCGGCACCGCCGACAAGGCCGACCTGTTCCTGCAGATCCGGCCGGGCACCGATCTCGCGCTGACCAACGGGCTGCTGCACCTGCTGCATGCGAACGGCCGCACCGATGCCGCGTTCATCGACGCGTACACGGAAGGCTGGGACGCGATGCCCGCGTTTCTCGCCGACTACACGCCCGAGCGCGTCGCGGCGATCACGGGGCTCGCGGAAGCCGACCTGCGCACGGCCGCGCAATGGATCGGCGACGCGCAGGAGTGGATGAGCTGCTGGACGATGGGGCTCAACCAGAGCACGCACGGCGTGTGGAACACCAACGCGATCTGCAACCTGCATCTTGCAACGGGCAAGCTCTGCCGGCCGGGCAGCGGCCCGTTCTCGCTGACCGGCCAGCCGAACGCGATGGGCGGCCGCGAGATGGGCTACATGGGTCCGGGCTTGCCAGGCCAGCGCTCGGTGCTGTCCGACGACGACCGGCGCTTCGTCGAGCACCTGTGGCGCGTGCCGGCCGGCACGCTGCGCAAGGACACCGGCAAGGGCACGGTCGACCTGTTCGAACGCATGGCGGCCGGCGACATCAAGGCGTGCTGGATCGTCTGCACGAATCCGGTCGCGACCGTGCCGAACCGGCAGAACGTGATCGCCGGGCTGCAGGCCGCGGAACTCGTGATCGCGCAGGACGCGTTCCTCGACACCGAGACCAACCGCTACGCGGACATCCTGCTGCCGGGCGCGCTGTGGGCCGAAGGCGACGGCGTGATGATCAACTCCGAGCGCAACATGACGCTGATGCGTGCGGCGGTCGCGCCGCCCGGCGACGCGCTGCCCGACTGGCGTATCGTCGCGGAAGTCGCGCGCGCGATGGGCTTCGGCGATGCATTCGACTATGCGTCGGCGGCCGACGTGTTCGACGAGATCGTGCGGTTCTCGAATCCGGCGACCGGCTACGACCTGCGCGGCGCGAGCCACGCGGCGCTGCGCGACGGCCCGGTGCAATGGCCGGTCGCGCCGGGCACCGCGCGCGAGCGGCACCCGATCCGCTACCTGAACGACGGCGTGAGCCAGACACGGCGCCCGGCCGCTGACGGCAACGATGCCCCGCGCATCGCGTTCCCGACGCCGTCGGGCAAGGCGCGCTTCTTCGCGCGGCCGCACGTCGATCCGGCCGAGCTGCCCGACGACACGTTCCCGATCGTGCTGAACACCGGGCGGCTGCAGCATCAATGGCACACGATGACGAAGACGGGCAAGGTCGCGATGCTGAACAAGCTGAACCCGCGCCCGTTCGTCGAGCTGCACCCGGACGATGCGAGCGCGCTCGGCATTGCCGCGAAGGACAGCGTCGAGATCCGTTCGGCGCGCGGCCGTGCGGTATTGCCGGCCGTCGTGACCGAACGCGTGCAGCGCGGCAACTGCTTTGCCCCGATGCACTGGAACGACGTGTACGGCGACGACCTGTGCATCAACGCGGTGACGAACGACGCGATCGACCCGGAATCGCAGCAACCCGAACTGAAATATTGCGCGGTCGCGCTGCGGCGCGTCGACACGGACGCGTTCGCATCCGCCGACGACGAAACGGCGCAACCCGATGCATGCGCCGACGACGTGCGGCCCGCGCCGGCGACGGTGCAGGCCACTGCTTCACAGGAATCCGACATGGCAGACATCGACACTTTCGCGGCCGCGCTCGGCGTCGCCGATCTCGCGCCGCCGCCGTTGACCGACACGGAACGGTTGTACGTGGCGGGCCTCGTCAGCGGGCTGAAGGCGAGCGCCGGCCGGCGCGAGGGCAGCGTGCCCGTGCTGCCGGCCGCCGCCCCGCTGACGCCGCCGGTGCGGTTCTGGCTCGACGGGATGCTCGCGGGCCTGTTCAGCCGTTCGCTGCCTGCGCATTCGCCGGTGGCCGCGACGGCCGCGCTGCCGGCCGACGCGGCCGCGTCCGGCGGCGTGCGGATCGTGCGCACGCGCCCGAAGGTCGTGCTGCTGTGGGCGTCGCAGACCGGCAACATCGAATCGCTGACCGAAGATTACGCGACGCAACTGATGAACGCGGGCTTCGAGATTCGCACCGCGTGCATGTCCGACTATCCGATTGCGTCGCTCGCCGGTGCGCAATACGTGCTGCTGATGACGAGCACGTTCGGCGACGGCGATGCACCCGACAACGGTACCGAGTTCTGGGATGCACTGCAGGCCGGCAGTGCCGCGCGCCTCGACGGCGTGCACTTCGCGGTGCTCGCGTTCGGCGATCGCAACTACGACCAGTTCTGCGGCCACGGCCGCCGGCTCGACGCGCGGCTCGCGGAGCTCGGCGCGGCCCGCCTGTGCGCGCGTGTCGATTGCGACGTGGAATTCCAGCGCGACGCCGACCAGTGGCTCGAGCGCGTCGTCGCGCGGATCAAGGAGGCCGATGCCGCGCTGCACGCGGTGCCGTCCGGCGGGATGAGCCCGTCGGGGCTGCTGCCGACGAAGGCGCATCCGGCACCGTCGAAGCTCGTTGCGAACCTGCGGCTGAACCGTCCGGGCGCCGCGAAAGATACGCGCTACGTGTCGTTGTCGACCGAAGGCGCGAACCTCGAATACGAAACCGGCGACGCGCTCGGCGTGTGGCCGACCAACTGCCCGGAGCTGGTCGACGAGCTGCTTTCCGTCACCGCGCTGAAGGCCGATGCGCCGGTGTCGATCGCGGGCGTCGGCGACGTGCGCCTCGGCGATGCGCTCGCGCGTCACTTCGACATCACGCGTCCGCATCCGGACACGCTCGCGTTCATTGCGTCGCGCAGTGCGAACGGCGCGCTGAAATCGCTGCTCGGCGACGAGCGCAAGGGCGACCTGAAGCAATGGCTGTGGGGGCAGCAGCTCGCGGATGTGCTGCACGAATTCCCGGTCGAGCTGTCGGGCACGGAGCTGGTCGGGATGCTGAAGCGCATGCAGCCGCGCCTGTATTCGATCGCGTCGAGCCCGAGCGCGCACCAGGGCGAGATCCACCTGACCGTGTCGGCCGTGCGTTATCACAACGGCCGGCGCGCGCGCAAAGGCGTTGCGTCGACGTTTCTCGCCGATCGCGCGGACGACGGCCGCGTGCCGGTGTTCGTGCAGAAGTCCGCGCATTTCCGGCCGCCGGTGAACGGCGACGTGCCGATCGTGATGGTCGGCCCCGGCACCGGCGTCGCACCGTTCCGCGGCTTCCTGCACGAGCGGCAGGCGCGCGGCGCGCGCGGGCGCAACTGGCTGTTCTTTGGCGAGCAGCATGCGCAGACCGACTTCTACTACGGTGACGAACTGGGCACGATGCACGACAGCGGCTTCCTCACGCGGCTCGATCTCGCGTTCTCGCGCGACCAGGCCGACAAGATCTACGTGCAGGACCGGATGCGCGAGCAGGGCGCGGAACTGTTCGCGTGGCTGGAGGAGGGGGCGCACTTCTACGTGTGCGGCGACGCCGCGCGGATGGCGAAGGACGTCGATACGGCGCTGAAGGCCGTCGTTGCCGAACACGGCGGCATGTCGGACGAGGCCGCGAACGACTACGTCGCGCGGCTTTCGAAGGCACGGCGCTACATGCGCGACGTGTACTGACCGCGGGCGGCGCGGCTTAACGCGGCCCGCCGGCATGCGGGCCCGGCTTCGGCGACGGGTTGGCGTGCGGCGGTCCAGGCCGTCGGGACGGCTGGCGACGGCGAACGCGGCGCGCGTCACGCCGGGCGGCGGGCATCGCGTTCCTGCGTGAACCGCCGGCCACCGCCGGTTTACATCACTGCTGACGGTCCCACGCGCGCGCCTGTTCGGCACGGACGAACGCTTCCGACGACTGCGGCAGCAGGTTGCGGAATGCGCCGCCGTCGCTTTCGATCACGTCGATCATCTTCGCGATCATCTCTTCCGGGTCGTGCTGTTCGAGCGGGAACGTCAGCCGCTCGGGCGTCACGGTATGCACGGCCGGATCGCGCCAGCGCCGCGTCGTTTCCATCATCCGGTCGTTGAAGCCGGTGCTGTACGGGCCGGGGTTCACGACCGCGATGCGGATGCCGTGCTGCGCCAGTTCCGCGTGCATCGCCTCGGCCACCGATTCGACCGCGTGCTTCGACGCGCAATAGGCGCCCGTGAACGGGCCGGTGATCAGGCCTGCGATCGACGATACGAACACGATCTTGCCGTGCCGGCGCGCGAGCATGCCGCGTGCGATCTGCTGCGTGAGTTCGAGCGGCCCGAACACGTTGACGTCGAACAGCTCGCGGACGATCTCGACCGGCAGGTCCACCAGCGCGCCGGCTTCGCCCACGCCCGCGTTGTTCACGAGCACGTCGATGTCGAGTTCGGCCGCGCGGGCACGATCATGGGCCGACGTGACGTCGAGCTTGATCGCGCGCAGTGCGGTGCCGCGTTGCGCGGCGGCGTCCGTCAGTGCATCGATCTCGACGGTGACGCGCACGCCGGCCGTCACGTCGTGACCGCGCTCGGCGAGGCGCAGCGCGACTTCGCGGCCGAAGCCGGTGCCTGCGCCGGTGATGAGGATGCGTTTCTGTGTCATGTGCTTACCCTTTGGTTTGGAGGTGGAGCGTTGCCGGAAAGCGGTCGCGGCCGTGTTGCGCGATCGCGG
This sequence comes from Burkholderia arboris, assembly GCF_902499125.1. Lineage (GTDB taxonomy): Bacteria > Pseudomonadota > Gammaproteobacteria > Burkholderiales > Burkholderiaceae > Burkholderia > Burkholderia arboris. The sequence continues at coordinate 115,319 of NZ_CABVPX010000001.1, read as the reverse complement.
TGTCATCGTCGACGCTGCCGCCCGAGACACCGATCGCGCCCACGCAGCGCCCGTTGCCATCGAAGAGCGGCTCGCCGCCGCCGAACGTGACGAGCCCGCCGTGGCTGTGCTCGATGCCGCGCAGCGGACCGTCGCCCGACATCGCGCCGAGTGCGCCGGTCGATGCACGGAAGCGGACAGCCGTCAGCGCCTTGCGCTGCGCGAGATCGATCGCACCGAGGAAGCAATCGTCGGTGCGCACGAATGCGAGCAGGTTTGCACCGGCATCGACGATTGCAATGGCGACGCCGGCGACTTGCAGCGACGCGGCATGCGCGAGGGCGGCATCGATCGTGCGGCGGGCGGCTGCGAGCGGCAGCGCGGCGGCGAGCGGGTTCATGCGGGGCTCCGGTGGGACGACAGCGCCAGTGTAGGCAGTTGCGGTATATGGGAGAATCCGTATTCCGCTCGAAGGAGTTTCAAGTTTTTTTAATGATGGGCAGACGCGATCCGATGGCCGGGCTGCACGTGTTCATGACCGTCGCGACGGCCGGCAACTTCACGCGGGCCGCCGCCGCGCTCGGCCTGACGCCGGCTGCCGTCAGCCTCGCGATCGGGCAGCTCGAGGGCGAACTGAACGTGAAGCTGTTCAACCGCAGCACGCGTGGCGTGAGCCTGACGGAAGCCGGGCAGCGCTACTGGCGGCAGACGGAGCCTGCGTACCGGCAGGTGATGCAGGCGCGCGACGAGCTGAAGGACGCGCGCAGCGAGCCGAGCGGGGTGTTGCGCGTGACCGCGTTGCCGCTGGCGCGCGCACGCGTGATCGCGCCGGTACTCGCCACGTTCCGCGAGCGCTATCCGAAAGTCCGGCTCGAAATCCGCTACGAGAACGAACTGGTCGATATCGCGAAGGACGGGTTCGATGCGGGGATCCGGCTGGCCGACCGGTTGCAGCCGGGCATGATCGGCGTGCGGATCGCGCCGGCGCTGTCGTGTGCGCTGGTTGCGTCGCCCGGTTATCTGGCGCGGCACGGCGTGCCGGCGTCGATTGCGGCGCTCGAACGGCATGCGTGCATCCGGTTCCGGTTCTCGGAAAGCGGGCGCCTGCACAAGTGGCTGCTGCACGACGGGCAGCGCGACGTCGATCTCGATCCGGACGGTGTGTTCGTGACGAACGATGCCGATGCGGTGATCGATGCGGCACGCGCGGGTGTCGGCATTGCGTTCGCGTTCATGCGCGAGCGGATCGAGCAGGATTTGCGCGACGGCAGGCTCGTCGAGGTGCTGCCGGGCGTGTGCCGCACGCTGCCGCCGATGTGGCTGTATTACGTGAACCGCAAGCACGTGCCGGCCAAGCTGCGTGCGTTCATCGACGTGCTGCGGGAGCGAGAAGGCGCGGACGCGACGTAATCGCATCGGCCGGTTGACGGTAGCAATTTATCCGCCGCCGTGCGTCGAAGTGGCGAGCGGGACCGTGACGATGGGGATCGAGCAGATCGTCGTGCTGCGGCTGCCGGCGTCGCGGCTGCGCGAGGTCAATCGCGTGCTCGAGGACCCGGCATGGGGCGCTTACCGGACGGAGTGCTATCCGACTGACGACTACAAGGCGATTGCGTTGGGGGAGCGTGAGCGGGGGACGAAATGGGGGCATGTCGTCGCGCCGACGCAAGGCGCGGAGAGCGGCCCGAATCAACCCGTCCCGATTCCGGCGAAGTCCCGCCGCATCACGTTTTCGTCCTCGACCGCCGGGCCGCGCCCGGTAGATTTCTCCCAAATGCATCACAAGTCATTCGTCCGATGAAAAAACTGCCTGCGTTCCCGGTATGATGCGCACCTTGCGTTTGTCGGCCGCACGATTTTTATGTGTTGTTGACGCGCCCGGCGAGCCACAAAACCGCACAATGCGAACCTGAAAGATTCTGTAATATAAATTCCGTATACTCGTAAGTTCTGATCCAGGCGCCGCCTGCCTCCGTCTTCGGCCGACCGCCCACGCAGAACAACCAGATTCGTCGCCGCCTGGCCCTCTTGCGCCGCGACACGCTATGCATCACCACTGAACAACTTATGTCTTCCCGCCACTCAGGTTCGCCCGGCCGTGCCGCGGCGGCGATCGCCCGTGCCCGGGCGCTGATCCGCAACGAGCGCGTGCTGTCGCCGCTGCTCGCGCTCGGCATCGGCCTGCTGCTGATCGTGGTTTTCCAGCATCTGTCGGAATCCGTCGACTACCGGTCGGTGATCCGCCAGTTGCGTCACATGTCCGTCGGCGAGTGGGGCGCGTCGCTGGCCGCGACGGCCCTCAGCTATCTCGCGCTCGTCGCCCGCGATGCGGTCGGCCTGCGTTATGTCGGCGCGAAGGTGCCGCGTGTCGCGCTGTGGATCGGCGCGATTGCCGGATCCGCGCTCGGTAACGCCACCGGCTTCGGCGCGCTGACGGGCGGTGCGGTCCGCGCCCGCGTGTACGGCGTGTCGGGCGTCACGCCCGCCCAGATCGGCCGGATGACGGTATTCACGAGCGGCACGCTGGCGCTCGCGATGGTGTTGATGACGGCGGTCGGCATGGTCTGCGTGCCGGAGGCGCTCGCCGCGATGCTGCACGTCGCGCCCGGCGTGCTCACGTGGACCGGCGCCGCGCTGCTCGTGGTGCTGGCCGCGATGGTCGTGATGTGCGGCAACGCCGCGCGCCCGGTCGTCACGCGCTTCAAGTGGCTGTCGTTCGACGTGCCGGCGCGGCGCGATCTCGTCGCGCAGGTCGTCTACGCGGTGCTCGACGTCGTGGCCGCGGGCCTGACGCTGTGGGTGCTGCTGCCGGCCGCGCCGGTCGGCTTCCCGACCTTCATTACTGTCTACGCGGCCGCATTGCTGCTCGGGATGATCGGTCATACGCCGGGCGGGATCGGCGTGTTCGAAGCCGCGATGGTGTTCACGCTGGGCCGCGAAGTGCCCGCGCACGCGATGGTCGCCGCGCTGATCGCCTATCGCGCGATCTACTTCGGCGTGCCGCTTGTGCTGTCGGCCGGCCTGCTGGCCGGCTTCGAGGGCCGCGCGCTGCGGCGCCGGCTCGTCACGCGGCAGGCCGTGCGCGTGTCGCAGCTCGCACCGGTGTTCCTGAGCCTCGTAACGTTCGCAGTGGGCGGGATGCTGGTGATCTCGAGCGCGACCCCCGCGTTCTGGCACCGGATCGCGATCCTGCGCCACATCGTGCCGCTGTGGGTGCTCGAAGGCTCGCAGGTGATCTGCAGCGTGCTCGGCGTCGCGCTGCTGTTCGTCGCGCGCGGGCTGCTGCGGCGGCTCGACGGCGCGTGGTGGATGACCTTCGCGTTGACGCTCGCGAGCCTCGCGCTGTCGCTCGCGAAGGGCCTCGCGTTCGTCGAGGCCGGCGTGCTCGGGACGCTGCTCGTGCTGCTGCTCGTCAGCCGGCGCCGTTTCAACCGCCATTCGTCGCTGCTCGCCGAGCGCTTCACGGTGAGTTGGTTCGTGTCGGTGACGATGGTACTGATGCTGGCCGTGTGGGTGCTGTTCTTCGCGTTCCGCGACGTGCCGTACACGCGCGAGCTGTGGTCGCATTTCTCGTTCGATGCGCGCGCGCCGCGTGCGCTGCGCGCCACGCTCGCGTCCGGCGTGTTCGTTGCGCTGTTCGCGCTGTGGCAATTGCTGCGTCCGGCGCCGGGCCGCTTCGTGAAGCCGGTGCCGCAGGACCTGTTCGACGCCGAACGGATCATCCGCGCGCAGGAGTGCAGCGATGCGGGCCTCGCGTTGATGGGCGACAAGTCGTTCCTGTTCTCGGAATCGCGCCAGGCCTTCCTGATGTACGCGAAGAACGGCCGCACGTGGGCCGCGCTGCACGATCCGGTCGGGCCGCGGGAAGAATGGCCGGCGCTGATCAGCAAGTTCATCGCGCTCGCTCACGCGCACAGCGGTCGCGCGGCGTTCTACCAGGTGCGCGCGAACGCGCTGCCGCTGTATCTCGATGCGGGCCTCACGCTGATGAAGCTCGGCGAGGAAGCACATATCGCGCTCGACCAGTTCGACCTGAAGGGTTCGAACCGTTCGCACCTGCGTTACGCGCTGCGCCGCGGCGACAAGGACGCGCTGGCGATCGAGGTGATCGCGCCGGGCGACGTGCCGGCCGCGCTGCCGGCGCTGCGCGGCATTTCCGACGGCTGGCTCGACAGCCGCGATGCGCGCGAGAAGAGTTTCTCGGTGGCCGCGTTCCACGACGGCTATCTCGCGACGCAGTCGGTGATGCTCGTGCGGCAGGCCGACAAGCCGATCGCGTTCGTCACGTTCATGACGACCGACCTCAACACCGAGGCGACGGTCGGCGTGATGCGCCATCTGCCGGACGCGTCGCCGTACGCGATGGAGTATCTGTTCACGCAGCTCGCGCTGCATCTGAAGGAAGCGGGTTACCGCAAGCTGAGCCTGGGCATCGCGCCGTTCTCGGGGATGGGGGCGGCGAAGATGCCGTCGCCGTGGCACCGGCTCGGCCTGATGGTCTGGCGCTTCGGCGGCCGCTTCTACAACTTCCGCGGCTTGCGCGCTTTCAAGAGCAAGTTCGAACCGCACTGGGAGCCGCGTTACCTCGCGGCCTCGGGCTCGGTCGGCGTGTTTGTCACGCTGGCGGATCTGTCATTGCTGGCTGGAGGTCGGCGTTCATGATGTTGACGAAGGGAATCGCGCGGGCGGCAGCCGCCTGCGCGGGAATGATGCTGGCCGGCGCCGCGTGCGCCGCGCAGCCGGCCGCAGGGAAAGCCGAAACCGTGTCGGGCGGCCGCTACGGCCCCGTTACCGTGACCAAGCCGAGCGGGCCGCTGCGCGGTTTCGTCGTGCTGTTCTCGCGTGAGGCCGGCTGGAATGCCGCCGATCAGCAGGCAGCCGATGCGCTCGCGAAAGCCGGGGCGATGACGGTCGGTGTCGATTCCGAGCGTTACGCGGCAAATCTCGCGGCGAAGCAGGAGACCTGCCACCACCTCGACGGCGACGCCGAGGCGGTCAGCCACCAGCTCGAGCGCCTGGCACAGTCGTCGCGTTATTTCACGCCGATCGTCGCGGGCGTGGGCCAGGGCGGCGCGATCGCGAAGCAGATCCTGTCGATGGCGCCGGAGAACACGATCGCCGGTGTCGTTTCGGTCGGTCCGGGCGTGAAGCTCGATCCGCGCTTCAAGCCGTGCCCGCCCGATCCGACGATCGTGCGCCGCGCGATGCCGGGCTTCGTCGAAACGGCCGCCGCGGGCGACACCGCGAAGCTCGTGTCGCTCGTTACGTCGCACCTGCGCGACACCAGCAGCGGCGACGAACTCGACGTGTCGGATCTGCCGCTCGTCGAGCTGCCCGCCAGGGGCGGCAGCGACCGGCTCGCGATCGTGATCTCCGGCGACGGCGGCTGGCGCGATCTCGACAAGACGATCGCCGAGGCGCTGCAGCGCGACGGCGTGTCGGTGGTCGGCATCGACAGCCTGCGCTACTTCTGGAGCGAGAAGCCGCCCGCGCAAGTGAGCCGCGATCTGGCGCGCGTGATGCGCACCTACATGGCGCGCTGGCATGCGGGCCGCGTGGCGCTGGTCGGCTACTCGTTCGGTGCCGACGTGATGCCGTTCGCGTACAACCGGCTGCCGGCCGACCTGCGCGACAAGGTTGCGGTGATGTCGTTGCTCGGCTTCGCGCCGTCCGCCGATTTCCAGATCCGCGTGACGGGCTGGCTCGGCATGCCCGCGAGCGACAAGGCGCTGAAGGTCGCGCCGGAAATCGCGCAGGTGCCGCCGCAGCTGGTGCAGTGCTTCTACGGGGCCGAAGAGAAGGACACGATGTGCCCGGCGCTCGCGAATACGGGCGCCGACGTGATCAAGACGCAGGGCGATCACCACTTCGGCCGCGACTACATCGCGCTCGAGAAGAAGATCCTCGGCGCGTTCGGCAAGCCGGCAGCGGCGCGCTGACCGCCGGCGGCGCTCGCGCGACGGCGGGCACCGGCCGGTTAGCTTCCGGTTCATCGTACGGGCGGCCAGCGAGCCGCCCGTTTCATTTTCCTGCCTGCGCCGCCGCGTCCTGCGGCGGCATCGCCGTTCTCGCATCGCGCTGGTAGAAGCCCGGAAACCGGTCGAGCTGCCGCCGGGCGGCCGCGATATCGGTGTCGTCGCCGAGCACCGCGCTCGAGAACCCCGTGCGTTCCATCAGCAGCAACTGGTCGACCAGTACTTCGCCGGTCGCGCGCAGGTCGCCGGCGAAGCCGTAGCGCTTGCGCAGCAGGTACGCCTGGCTGTATGCGCGGCCGTCGGTGAACGACGGAAACTGCAGGTCGATCCGCGTGACTTGCGCGATCCGCGCGGCGAGCGGCGGCAGTTCCTCGTCGTTGCCGATCGTCAGCGTCGCATCGTCGGGCGGCGGCGTGTCGCCCGCGTGTTCGGCCGGTGTCAGCAGGCGGAGGCGCGCGTGCGTGTTCGAAGTCGCTTGATTCATGCGTGCTCCACCGGATGACGCGCGTGGTTCGCGGCAGCCTTGAAGGGTTCCGCGCCGATGCGGCGCACCGTGTCGATGAATCGTTCGCTGCGGCCGTTCGCGTCGATTCGCGCGTCGAGGTACGCGTTGACGAGCGCATCGACGACATCGACGATCTCGTCCGCCGAGAACGACGGGCCGATCACCTTGCCCGGCTGCGCGGGGCCGCTCGCGGTCGAGCCGTCCGATCCGCCGAGCGTGACCTGGTACCACTCCGCGCCGTCCTTGTCGACGCCGAGGATGCCGAGGTGGCCGCTGTGATGATGGCCGCACGAGTTGATGCAGCCGCTGATGTGCAGGTCGATGTCGCCGATGTCGTGCAGCAGGTCGAGATCCTGGAAGCGCTCGGTGATCGCATCGGCGACCGGGATCGAGCGCGCGTTCGCGAGCGCGCAGAAATCGCCGCCCGGGCACGCGATCATGTCGGTCAGCAGCGCGACGTTCGCGCTGGCCAGCCCGATCGCCCGTGCGTTCTCCCACAGCAGGAACAGATCGTCGACGTGCACCCACGGCAGCACGACGTTCTGCGTGTGCGTGACGCGCGCTTCCCCGGCCGAGAAGCGGTCGGCAAGCTCGGCGAGCGCGTCGAGCTGATCGGGCGATGCATCGCCTGGCGCCTGCAGGCGGCGCTTGAACGACAGCGTGACGATGCGCAGCGCCGGGTCGCGATGCGCGGCGACGTTGCGGGCGAGCCAGCGTGCGAACGCCGGATGTCGGGCCGCCTGGGCGAAGACGCGTGCGTTCGCATCGGACAGGTCCAGCGTGCGCGCCTTGAGCCGCGGCGGGACGAACGACGCGGCGACGCGATCGAACTCGGCCTGCGGGATCGTGTGCGGGCCGCCGTCGAGGACGACGATCTGGCGGAACTCCTCCTCGACGTCGTCGATGTAGCGCTGCCCCTCGGTCTTCACGAGGATCTTGATGCGTGCCTTGTACTTGTTGTCGCGGCGCCCGTAGCGGTTGTACACGCGGACGATCGCCTCGATGTAGTTCATCACGTGCTGCCACGGCAGGAACGCGCGCAGTAGCGTCGCGATCATCGGCGTGCGGCCCATGCCGCCGCCGACGCTCACGCGAAAACCGAGCGCGCCCGTGTCGTCGCGCACGAGCTTCAGCCCGACGTCGTGCCAGTCGGTCGCCGCGCGGTCTTCGGTGGCACCGGTGATCGCGATCTTGAACTTGCGCGGCAGGAATGCGAACTCGGGGTGGAGCGTCGTCCACTGGCGCATCACTTCGGCGAACGGGCGCGGGTCGGCGATCTCGTCCGGCGCGACACCCGCGCGTTCGTCGCACGAGATATTGCGGATGCAATTGCCGCTCGTCTGGATGCCGTGCATGTCGACGGTCGCAAGCAGGTCCATCACGTCGGCCGCCTTCGCAAGCGGAATCCAGTTGAACTGCACGTTGGTGCGTGTCGTGAAGTGCGCGCTGCGGGTCGGCAGGCGCAACGTGCCGAGCACTGCCTGTGCGTCGCATGCGGTGCGGTAGGTGGCATCGTCGGGCACGTCGTAGTCGCGCGCGATCCGCGCCAGCACGCGAAGCTGCGCGCTCGACAGCTCGCCGTACGGCACGGCGACGCGCAGCATCGGCGCATGGCGTTGCACATACCAGCCGTTCTGCAGCCGCAGCGGCCGGAACGCGTCTTCACTCAGCGTGCCGTGCTGCCAGCGCTCGAGCTGGTCGCGGAACTGGGCAGCGCGGCTGTGCACGAGCGCCCGGTCGAAATCGGTATATCGATACATGACGTGATACGCGAGAGGCGCCGCGGCGTGGATTGCGCGCGGCGCAAAGAGACGTTGCGACGGGTGTCAGGCAACGGAAGACAGCGTAGGGAACGCGGTGCGGCGGGACAAGCAGCAGATCGGAACGAAAAAGGCGCAGCAGATGGCCGGCGACACGCAGGCGCCGGCGTGGAGGGGCGGGCATGCGACCCTGCCCGTGGCGCGGTTAAACGCTGGCGTCGACGACGAGCGCCGGATCGAGCGCGCGAATGCGCTGGTCGATGAAGTAACCGCCGCCCTCCTGGTAACGCAGGAACAAACGGCTGCACGAGCGGCAGCGGCTGACGCTGCAGCGGTTGTACGGGAAATGGCGCAGCGCGATCGGCGCGTCGTCCGACGCATAGCGCGTGCCGGCCGGATGATATTCCGCATAGGTCGGTTCGGCATCGCCGGGCGGCACGAGCGTGGCGACCTCGGTCAGTTGCGCATCCTGCAGCGACAGCGGCAGGGTCGTCCAGCCGGCGAGCGAGGTCTTCGTGCACGTGCACGACTGCGTGACGTGTGCCGCGTCGGCCGTCAGTTTCAACAGTGCATCGTGATCGAGGTAAGGCAGTTGGCTCATGGAAAATCGTGAAGGAGCGGCGGGATCAGCAATGTAACCCGCCCGCGGATTGCCTGCATGGCCGCGCCGCAGGCGGCGCGCACCTCACGTACCGTGGGCGGTCAGCCTGCCTTGCGGACCGACGGCTGCGCGACCAGTTCGCCGAGCACGCGGATCGCGCGCTCGATGTCGCGGCTCCACGGGTGGCCGAAGTTCACGCGCACGCAGCGCTCGAAGCCATGCGCGGCCGAAAACAGCGGCCCCGGTGCGAAGCTGATGCCGCGTGCGATCGCCTGGCGATGCAGTTCCATCGCGTCGATCGGATCGGGAAACGCGAGCCACAGGAAGTACCCGCCGTCGGGCCGCACCCACTCGACGCCGGGCGGCAGCCAGCGCCGCAGCGCGTCGTCCATCCGGTCGAGCTGTGCGTGCAGCGCGCCGCGCAGTTTGCGCAAGTGCCGGTCGTAGCCGCCGTGTTCGAGATAGTTCGCGATGCCGGCCTGCGCGGGAATGCTGGCCGACAGCGTCGTCATCAGCTTGAGCCGCTGCACCCGCTCGGCGAAGCGGCCGGCGGCGGCCCAGCCGATCCGGTAGCCGGGCGCAAGCGTCTTCGAGAACGAACTGCAGTGCATCACGAGGCCGTGACGGTCGAACGCGCGCGCGGGCAGCGGATAGTCGGGGCCGAAATGCAGCTCGCCGTATACGTCGTCCTCGATCAACGGCACCTCGCGCGCCGCGAGCATGTCGACGAGTGCGCGTTTCTTGTCGGCGGACAGCGTGACGCCGGTCGGATTCTGGAAATTGGTCATGAACCAGCACGCGCGGATGTCGTGCCGGTCGAGCGCGTTCGCCAGCGCATCGAGATCGAGGCCGGTGCGCGGATCGACGGGAATCTCGACCGCGCGCAGGTCGAGCCGTTCGATCGCCTGCAGCGCCGCATAGAAGCCGGGCGCTTCGACCGCGACGACGTCGCCGGGCCGCGTGACCGCCATCAGGCACAGGTTCAGCGCTTCGAGCGCGCCGTTCGTGACGACGATCTCGTCGATCGGCTGCGAGATGCCGGTGGCGAGATAGCGCCGGGCGATCTGCTGGCGCAGCGCCTCGTTGCCGGGCGGCAGGTCGACGACCGTGCTCCACGGGCTCACGAGCCGCGTGGCCTGTGCGAGCGATTTCGCCAGGCGCGACAGCGGAAACAGTTGCGGCGCCGGGAATGCGGAACCGAGCGGCACGATGCCGGGTTGTGTGGCCGCGTCGAGCACCGAGAACACGAGGTTGCTGATGTCGACCTTGCGCGTGGCGCCGGCGCGGCTCGCGCGTCGTTTCGTCGCCGGGCTCGCCGCCGGCTTTGCGCCCGGCGCGACGTAGTAGCCCGAGCGTTCGCGTGCGCGGATCAATCCCCACTGTTCGAGCTGGTAATACGCGCGGAACACCGTCGACTGGCTCACGCCGTGCTGCGCGATGATCTGCCGCAGCGACGGCAGGCGCGTGCCGACGGCAAGGTTGCCGTTGCGGATCTCGTCGGCGATCGTGTGGGCGAGGGTTTCGTAGCGTTTCATCGGCGTGGACGGAGGGCGTCGCCGCCGCGCGCGGGCCGGAGTGGCGCCGCGCCGGCGGGCGCGGGTCATTGTCCGATGCGCGCTTCGAAAAGGAAAGCGCGGCGCGCGTCAGCCGCGCTGTCCTGCTGCGTCACGCCGCGTTCGGCTCCGCATTCCGCCCGTTCTCGCGGCCGCGCAGCGGCGGCAGCGGCTCGACCTTGCCGACGATGAACAGGTACGACAGCGCGCCGACCACGCACAGCACGCCGGCCACCGCGAGCGGCACGACGAACGAACCCTTCGTGATCGACAGCATCACGCCGGTGAACGTCGTGATGAAGATCCCCGCGAGATTGCCCGCGAAGTTCTGGATGCCGCCGATCGACGCGACGTGCGCGGGCGTCGGCGCGATTTCGCCGACGAGCGTCCACACGTTGGCGCCCGCGAACGACAGGCTTGCATACGCGAGCGCGAACAGCCCGAGGCACGCCCACACGTTTTCGACGAATGCCGACAGTGCGATCGACGACGACATCAGCATCCCGAGCACGAGGCAGGTCTTGCGCGCGGCGGTCGCGCTCCAGCCGCGCCGGAACAGGCTGTCCGACACGTAGCCGCCGAGCCAGCCGCCGGGAATCGCGAGCAGTGCGGGCAGCATGCCCCATGTGCCGAGCGACGCGAGCGAGAAGCCGCGCGACTGCAGCAGGTAGCTCGGGAACCACGTGATGAAGAAGTAGATCGCGAAGTTCAGGCAGAACAGGCCGATCATCATCCCCCACACCGTGCGGTAGCGGAACAGGTCGAGCCACGACACCTTGGGGCCGTCGGTTGCGGCCGCAACGACCGGTGTGCTGCGTTGCGCGAGCAGCGCATCGACGGCATCCGGCGCGATCGCACGGTAGCGTTCCGGGTCGCGATAGACGAACCACCACGCCAGCGCCCACACGATGCCGATGCCGCCCGTGATCACGAACGACCCGCGCCAGCCGACGATCGAGATCAGCCACGCGACGAGCGGCAGCGACAGTGCGGAGCCGACGCGCGAGCCGCTGTCGAAGATGCTGCTTGCCAGGCCGCGCTCGCTGCGCGGGAACCAGTTGAACGCGACTTTCGCGAACGACGGGATCGCGGCCGCTTCGCCGACGCCGAGCATCAGCCGCACGCCGACCAGTTGCGCGAGGCCGCGCGCGGCACCTGTCGCGACGGTGAACACCGACCACCAGCCGACCGCCAGCGCGAGGCTCACGCGCACGCCGACCTTGTCGATGAACCAGCCGGCCGGCAGTTGCAGGAACGCGTAGGTCCAGAAGAACGCGCTTAGCACGAGGCCCATGCCGACCGCGTCGAGGCCGAGGTCGGCGCGGATGCTGGGCGCCGCGATCGCGAGGTTCGCGCGGTCGATGAAGTTGATGACGTTGGCCAGGAAGCACATCAGGATCATGGCCCATCGGATGCGTGGCATGCGGTGTCTCCGCGCGGAATGTCGTGACGGGCGACCGGCGATCCGCAGCGCCGGCCGCCTCGAAGGGCGAATTACGGCGTTGCTTGCGGCGTGCGGTCGAACTTCGCGAGCGCTTCCCACAGGCCGTTCAGGTAGACCGCGCCAAGCGCGCGATCGTAGAGGCCATAGCCGGGCTTGCCGGTTTCGCCCCAGATCATGCGGCCGTGGTCGGGGCGCACGTAGCCGGTGAAGCCGGTGTCGTGGTACGCCTTCACGATCGCGGCGATGTCGAGCGAGCCGCAACTCGACAGGTGCGCGGTTTCCTCGAAATCGCCGTTCGCGTCGACCTTCACGTTGCGGATGTGTGCGAAATGAATGCGGCCCATCGCGCCGAACTCGCGCACCAGCGCTTCGACGTCGTTCTGCGGGCCCGCGCCGAGCGAGCCTGAGCACAGCGTCAGCCCGTTCGCGGGCGAATCGACGATGCGCACGATCCGCGCGAGATCGTCGCGGTTCTTCACGATGCGCGGCAGCCCGAAGATCGGGCGCGGCGGATCGTCGGGGTGGATCGCCATCTTCACGCCGGCTTCCTCGGCGACGGGGATGATCGCCTTCAGGAAGTATTCGAGGTTGGCCCACAGCGCGGCTTCGTCGACGTCGCGATAGTCGGCGAGCAGCGCCTGCAGCTGTTCCGGCCGGTAGCTCGAATCCCAGCCGGGCAGCGCGATGCCGTCGTTCGGGTCGATCCGGTCGACGGCGTCGGTGCTGAACGCGAGGCAGGTCGAGCCGTCGCCGAGTGTCTTCGACAACTCGGTGCGCGTCCAGTCGAACACGGGCATGAAGTTGTAGCAGATGACGCGGATGCCGGCCGCGCCGAGATGGCGGATCGTCTGCCGGTAGTGGTCGATCAGGCGGTCGCGGCCCGGTTTGCCGAGCTTGATGTCCTCGTGCACGGGCACCGATTCGACGACTTCGAACTGCAGGCCGGCGCGTTCGATCGTCGCCTTCAGCGCATCGATCTTGTGCGCGGGCCAGACTTCGCCCACCGGTTCGTCGTAGATCGCGGACACGATATGCGTGACGCCCGGGATCTGGCGGATGTATTGCAGCGAGACCGGATCGGACTCGCCGTACCAACGGAAAGACATCTTCACTGGAGCGGCTCCTGGCTGGGCGGTTCATGCACGGACGACCGGGCGGCAGCGTGCCGGCCCGTCGTCGGTGTGTGGATTATGATTGGTATGCCAGTTATGCGGGATAGTGGTTTACCAGTTGTCCGGACCGGCAAGGACCGGCGCGACGCTTCCGGGTCGAGCCTGCGACACCGGCCGAAGGGCCAATCCGGATGCGGGCCGGAATTGGTGTACCATTTTGTCGATCCGGCGCCGCGACGGCGCCAGCCAGCCCGTTGCGAGCCTTTCGATGACCGATCTTTCCAGCCTGCCTGCCAGCCGCGACACCGATGCCGCGGACCGCTCCTACATCGGTCTTGCGCGACAGATTCACGCGATGGTGGCCGCCGGGGCGTTCGAAGCCGGCGGGCGGTTGCCGTCGGAGCGCAGCCTGGCCGACCAGTTCGGCGTGAGCCGCACGCAGGTGCGCGAGGCGATCATCGCGCTCGAGGTGCAGGGAATCGTCGAGGTGCGGATCGGCTCCGGCATCTATGTGTCGGCGGCCGATGCCGCGCGACCGGTCACGTTCGAGGTGCCGCGCGGCCCGGGGCCGATCGAGACGCTGCGCGCGCGCGGGCTGATCGAGGCGGAAGTCGCGGCGCTGGCGGCGACCGAACGCAAGGACGCCGATCTCGACCGGCTGTTTTTCTCGCTGACGACGATGCGCGAGCGGATGGACGACAAGGCCGCGTACGACGCGGCCGATCGCCAGTTTCACCTGCGGATCGCGGAATCGACCGGCAACACGGTGCTGCTGCACATGGTCACGGCGATGTGGGACTGCGCGCGCAGCGACCCGCTGTGGGACAAGATCGAGGAGCATTTTCACTCGACTGCGCTGCGCGAGGCATCGCAGGAAGATCACCAGCGGATCTTCGCGGCGATCATGGCGCGCGACGCAGGCGGTGCGCGCGAAGCGATGCGCGCGCACCTGTCGCGCGTGATCGCGGAGTTCACGCAGGCCTGGCGCTGACGTTCGTTTGCGCGGCCGGAGACGGAGAAACGGGCGCGTGTAACTGCGTCGCATTCAGCCGCCGGCGCAGGTGAACGCATGCACCGTGTGCGGCTTGTTCCGATTGCGCGACCGTATGTTTTATGGTCTTGTTGCGGGATATCGCATCGACTCGAAAAGGGACAGTCGAATGCAGCCGGGCGATTCACACGGGGTCCGATTGATCAGGGGAATCGGTGCGCGCGCGCAGGCACGCGGCGCCGTGCGCAGGCTGCTCATCATATTGACGCTGGGCTTACTGACGCCCGTTCTCCCGGCCTTCGCGGCCTCTCCCGAAACCGTCAACGACACCGTGCTGCGCGTGCTCGCGTGGCCCGGTTATGCGGACAGCGACATCGTCGGCGCATTCGAGGCGCAGTTTCACGTGCGTGTCGAAGTGACGTTCGTCGATTCCGACGAAGCGCTGTGGACACGGATGCACAGCGCCGCGCCTCCGCCGTACGACGTGCTGGCTGCCAATACGGCCGAGATCCAGCGCTATGCACACGAACACCTGCTCGCGCCGATCGACTTGTCGCGCATCCCGAACCGGCGACGGCAATTGCCGAACTTCCAGCAACTCGCGACGATCGGCGGGCTCGTGCAGGACGGCTCGACCTACGCGATCCCGTTCACATATTCGTCGATGGGGCTGATCTACGACCGCAAGCAGGTGCCGGCCGCGCCGCGCTCGATGCGCGAGCTGTGGAATCCGCGCTACCGTGGCAAGGTGCTCGACTTCAACAGTGCACAGCACAATTTCTCGTTCACCGCGCTCGCGCTCGGCTATCCCGATCCGTTTCGGTTGTCGTCCGCGCAGACGCTCGAGGTCGCGCGCAAGCTGATCGACCTGCGCCGCAACCTGCTGACGTATTACACGCTTCCCGAAGAGGCGACCGCGCTGTTCGTCCAGCATCGCGCGGCGCTGATGTTCGGCAACTACGGCACGCAGCAGGTCGAGCTGCTGCGGCGCGCGGGCGCGGACGTCGGTTACGTGATCCCCGAGGAAGGCGCGCTCGCGTGGCTCGACTGCTGGGCCGTCACGCGCGGCGCGCAACGGCCCGAGCTTGCATTCGCGTGGATCAACTACATGCTCGAACCCGCGATCGGCGCGTTGCTGACCGAGCGCCAGGGGCTCGCGAATACGCTCGAGCCGCCGCCTGGCCTCGACACCGGGCACCAGCACCTCGTGTGGCTCCAGCCGGTCGAAAACATCGCGCGCCGCGAATCGTTGTGGAGCCGCATCGTGTCGGGCGACCGGCCGGAGCGGTTCGGAAAATGATCCGGCTCGGGCTCACGTCGAAACTGTCGGTGCTGTTCGCCTGCATCGGCGTGATCGCGTCCGGCACGACCGGCTACTACGCGTATCGCGCCAACCGTGCGATGCTCGTGCAGGAAGCGCAGCACAGTCTGCTGATGTCGACGCAGTTGCTCGGTCAACGCTTCACGACCGCGCTGTCGGACGTTGCCGACGATGCGCTCGTGCTTGCGCAGTTGCCGTCGTCCGCGCTCGTCGCGGGGAGCGACAACCCGGACCGTGCGCCCCGCACGCGGCTCGAGCAGGTGTATTACAGCTTCATGAGAAATCACCCGGAATACCTGCAGATCCGCCTGATCGCGAGCGGGCATTTCGGGATCGAGCGCATCCGTGTCGATCGCGATGCGAGCGGCATCGTCGTGCTGCCCGAAAGCGTGTTCCAGGAGAAAGGCCAGTTCTCCTACGTATTTGACACGCTTGCGACGGCGCCCGGCCATATCTACCTGTCACCGATCGTGATCAACCACGAGACGGGGTCGCACGCGGCCGAAGGGCTGCCGATCCTGCGTGTGGGCACGCCGGTCGTCGACACGTCGGGCCGGACGGTCGGCGCGCTCGTCGTCGACGTCGAGCTGTCGCGCGTGTTCGACCGGCTCGAACGCGACCTGCCGGAAGACTATGCGGTCTATCTCGCGAACGAGTGGGGCGACTTCCTCGTGCATCCCGATCCGGCGCAGACGTTCGGTTTCGATCGCGGCCGGCGCGTGCTGATGCAGGATCGCTTCGCCGCCACGCGCGCGTTGTTCGACGACGCGCGAGCGAACGTGACGCTCAACGGCCTTGCGCAGCCGGACGAGGCGCCGGGCCAGATGTTTGCGTTCGCGCGCACGTCGTTCGGGCACGACGAGGGCAACCGCTTCGTCGTGCTCGGGATGGCGCGTCCGCTCGCGGACGTGCTCTCGCCGGCCGGCGTGCTCGGCGAACGGATCGTCAGGATGGTGCTCGTGTCGAGCCTGCTGGCGGTGATCCTCGCGATCCTGTTCGCGCGAGCGATCACGCGGCCGCTGCAGACGCTCGCGCGCGCCGCGACGCACGTGTTCGACGATCCGGCCGCCGAACAATTGCCGGTCGCGCGTGCGGACGAGATCGGCGTGCTCGCGCGCTGCTTCGACAGCATGCGCGTCGAGATCCGCACGCAGGTCGCGATGCTGCGCGCGAAGCAGCAGGAGCTCACGCACCTCGCCGGTCACGATCCGCTGACCGCGCTGCCGAACCGCCTGCTGTTCATGGAGCGTCTCGACGCCGCGATCCGGCATGCGGCCGCGGTGCGCGAGGGCTTGGCCGTGATGTTCGTCGATCTCGACGGCTTCAAGCAGATCAACGACCAGCACGGTCACTCGGCCGGCGACCGCACGCTCGTGGCAGTCGCGAAGCGGCTGAGCCACGTGCTGCGCAGCGGCGACATGGTCGCGCGGCTCGGCGGCGACGAGTTCATCGTGCTGATTGCGGACGTGCGTTCACCGGCGGTCATCGGCGATGTCGCGTCGCGCATCCAGATCGTGATGGCCGAGGAACTGGAATTCGACGAACGGCGCTTGGCCGTCGGCGCGAGCATCGGTGTCAGCGAGTTTCCGGCTGACGGTGCGTCGGCCGAGGAGTTGCTCGTCAAGGCCGATGCTGCGATGTACGCGGCGAAGGCGTCCGCGCAATGCGCGTGCGTGCGCTATCAGGATCTGGTCCGCGGCGGCCACGCAATGAGCGAAACCGGCCGCGTGGCATCGGGCGGCAGCCGGTGACGGCGGGCCGGCCACGCGAGCCGTGCAAACGCAACGAGCCCGTCACGGGACGGGCTCGTTGCAAGGGCGGGCTGCGCGCGGGGCGCGCAGCGGCAGGCTTAGTGGCCGAAGTAGACCGAGTCGCGCGGGGTCTGGGCCTTGACGACCGGTGCGCCGCCCTCGACCGCCGCGGCCGGCTGCGAACCGAAGCCGGTGCTGTCGACACCGTGCACGCGGGCTTGCGCGGCCTGGATGTCGGCCGGGTAGTACGGGCTCGACTGGCTCGGCTTGTAGCCGGCATTCTCGAGCTGGACGAGTTCGTTGCGCACCTGGGCGCGGGTCACGGTGCTTTGTGCGAATGCGCCGAACGAGGCGGACAGGGCGACGGCGGCAACGACTGCGGAAACGAGCGATTTCATGATGACCTCCGATGTTTGTTGGCTTTCCGCGTTCGACACCATGTCGTAAGCGGTTGATTACATCGTAGGCGTCGGGCGACCTAGGGTAAACGTGAGTTTTGGTGAAAGATCGTTGCGCTCGAGGTAATAATTTCGAGATAAACGTCTTCTGTCCCTAATCCGTGTTGCGGGGATTGCAAGGGCGGGCGCGGAAGGGAAACGCAGATGGGGCGCGCGGGCGAGCGCCCGGCGGCGAAGGGTCGGCGAAGGGTCGGCGAAGAGGGCGCGGCGGGCGCCGGGCGGCGGGACGGCCGGATCAGACCCCGTCGTCGTCGATTTCCTTGCGTTCCCGGCGTTCCTCGTTGCCGCGACGCGCGCGCAGGCGCTGTCGCGACAGGACGGCGATCACCTGCTGGGTCGGGGCGCCGGACGGCAGCTCGTTGCGGATGCGGTCGGGCACCACCGGCAGGCCCGCACGCTGCCGGCGCAGCGCCTTGGCGATTGCCTGGCGACATTCGTCTCCATGGCAATCCCATTCATCGCGGATTCTCTGGCAATAACGGCATTGTTCCATCCGGACAGTCTAACCGGTCTTCGGGAACGGGGCAGGGCGCGGGGCGGAACGCCTCAGGCGCCGGGCACGGCGAGCGCCTTCGCATGAGACTGGAAGCGGCGGTGTTCTTCCGGCGGAACGAGCGAGCCGCCGGTCGCCCAGATGATGTGCGTCGACGCGTGCAGGTCGATCGCGTGACGGCGCAGGTAGTCCCGGCCGGCCGGCGAGCGTGCCAGCCAGCCTGGCCCGCCGACGGCGGCAGCGGCCGACGGCTCCAGCTCCACCCCCGTGGCGCGTTGAACCGCGAGCAATTGCGCGTAGAGCTGGTCGTCACTGACCGTGAAGACGCCCGACAACTGCGACGCCATCAGCGGGCTGACCAGATGCGACGCTTGCGCCACCGCCAGCCCGTCGGCCTCGGTCCGGTTGTCGAGGCCCGCGTCGTAGACGGACACGGGCTTGCCGGAGTCCGCGGCCAGCTGGACGAGCATGCATGGCGCCGCGACGGGCTCGGCGAAAAAGCAATGCACGTGCTCGCCGAACAGCGCCTTGAGGCCATACGTGATGCCGCCCGGCGCGCCGCCGACACCGCACGGGAGATAGACGAAGAGCGGATGTGCGGCGTCCACGCGGCGGCCTGATTCGGCGAGCTGTGCCGCAAGGTGCCGGGCGCTCGCGGCGTAACCGAGGAACAGCATCAGCGAGCCTTCGTCGTCGACGAAATGGCTGCGCGGTTGATGGCATGCCTGCGATCGGCCGGCTGCGACGGCCTGCGCGTAATCGCCGTCGTGCTCGACCACGCTGACACCGCGTGTTCGCAAGCGGGCCTTCTTCCACGGCTTCGCATCGGTCGACATGTGGACGACCGACTCGAACCCCAGCGCGGCGGCCATCACGCCGATGCTCAGACCGAGATTGCCGGTGCTGCCCACGATGACGGTATGCGTGGCAAACAACGCGCGCGCAGCGGCCGATGCGAGGATCCGCCGGTCGCCCGCGGGGGCGAGCAGCCCGTGGTCGATCGCGATCGACTCCGCGAGCGCGAGCACCTCATGAAAGCCCCCGCGCGCCTTGATCGAACCGGCGACCGGCAACGCGTCGTCGCGCTTGATGAACCAGGCGCCGTGCGCGTCGGCCGCGTGCGACAACGCGCGCTGCAAGCCGTCCGCCGGCATCAGCGGCGATTCGATTTTCCCCGCGGTGGCCGCGAGCTCCGGAAACAGCTCGGCCATCAGTGGCTCGCAGCGCGCCAGCCTCGCTTCGGCCGCAGCGATGGCGTCGAACGAGGGCGCGTCCGGCGGCAACGGGCGGCCGGTCACGGGGTTCAGCCACAGCAGCGGGTGGCGAGATTGCAGTCTGGCTAATAGATCGGCAGGTTGAAGCGTAACGGTCACGGATCGGCCTCGGGTTCGTTGATCGGGATACAGGACCGAAATGCTACGATTCCGGTCAACGGCGCAAAAGCGCCGATTTCTAATCAACACATTAGCCTGACTTATATTCATGCGACTGGACGGTTCGATCCTCGGTGCGCTGCTCTGCTTTGAAACGGCAGGCCGGCTGTTGAGCTTCACGAAGACGGCGCACGCGTTCAACCTGACGCAAAGCGCCGTGAGCCAGCAGATCCGGAATCTGGAGGACCGGCTGGGCTATCCGCTGTTCGTGCGCCAGGCGCGCGGGTTGAGGCTGACGGAGAAGGGCGCGATTCTGCTCGGGACGATGTCGGGCGCGTTCGGCGACATCCATCGCACGCTGCAGGCGCTCGGCATGTCGGACGCACCGCTGCAGGTCAGTTGTCTGCCGTCGTTTGCGTTGCAATGGCTGATGCCGCGCCTGACCGGATTTCACCGGCAGCAGCCGAACGTGTCGGTTCGCGTACAGGCCGAATTCCAGGTGCTGGACCGCCAGGCGATGGAGGCCGGCGACATCGATGTCGCCGTGCGCTACGACCCGGTGCAATACGGCCGGTTGCATGCGGAGGCGATGCTCGACGAAATCCTGTTTCCGGTCGCCACGCCGGCGTATCTGGCGCAGCATCCGGCGTTCGCCGGCGGGGCGTCGCTGGACGGCGTCGTGTTGCTGCACGATGCCGCTCCGTGGGGCGGCGCGCCCGAGTTCGTCGAGTGGCGCACGTGGCTGGAGGCCGTCCGGCCGGCGTGGATCGCGCATCTGGACGGGCCGCAGTTCAATTTTTCCAGCCTGGCGATCACGGCCGCGTTGAACCATCAGGGTGTCGCGATGGGGCGCGCGGCGCTCGTGCATGACGAGATTGCGAGCGGACGGCTGGTCGATGTGTTCGGCGCGCACGTGCGTGCGCCGGCACGCTACATGCTGCTGTCGCGCAACCCGGACGATCCGCGTACCGCCGCCTTTTCGGACTGGCTCAAGGCCGAATGCGTGCGATTCGGCGAAACCCGGTCGCGCGTGCTGTCGAACACGGAGCGGCGTGTGTAACGGCCGCTGCGGGACAACTGGATCGGAGTGCGAAGCAATAAGATTGAAGCCACGGCTGCAAACTACAGTTTCCCATCCGTTGCCCTACGGATGGCTTGCGCATGAACGGGGCCTGGCGGCTTATCTGAGCGACCAGATTCCCCAGATCGCGATCAACAGGCCGAGGCCGAATCCACAGCCCAGCAACACATAGGTTTCCATTTCTTGCCTCTGAAAACGTGGCAGCGCCGATGTCGGCATCAGCGTGCGCGTAGTAAAGCCTGACACGTATCGTCCGCACCTTGGGGCTGGGCGATACGCCGGGTCCGCGAATACTACGCGTTGCAGCTTTCAGAACGCATGCGCGATCGACGCGCATGCGGCATGCGGCTACTGCTTGATCGCGTGCGCGCTGCCCGTCTGGACGGCAGACGGTCCGCCGTGCCGGAACACGCCCGATTTCCAGATCATCTGCGATGCCGCGATGAGCACGAACAGCAGCACGACCATCCGGAACAGTTTCGGTGACATCTTGTCCCGCAGCGGGCGAACGAGCCACATGCCGGCAATCGCCGGCAGGCTGGCCGCCGCCGAGATCGCGAGGTCGGCGCCGCTCGCGTGCGCGGCGCCGCTGAACGTCGTGATCAGCGTGACGATCGACACCACGAGGATGATCGCAATCTGCTTCGTGAAGACACGCCCGGTCGCGCCCGATGAAATCAGGTAGGTGGCGAGCAGCGGGCCGGGAACCGATGCGATGCTTTCCATCAGCGCCGCGCCGAAGCCGAGTGCGAAACCGACGGGCTTCTGCCACGCTGGCGGCAGGTTGAGTTTCGGCGCGGCGAGCATCAGCGTCGCGGCCACGATCAGCAATGCGCCGGATGCCGCCTGCGCGTGACCGGGATTGAGGGACAGCAGGATCGCCACCCCGACGACGTTGCCGATCACGGTGCCGACGATCGGTGCGGCGATCTTCCGCGCCGTGGCGAGTACCTGGCCGCCTTCCAGCGCCTGCGGAATGTTGCCGAGGATGATCGGCATCGACAGCAGCAGCACAGCGTGCCGGATCGGCAGGAACTGGCTGAGGATCGGCATCGCGATCAACGGCACGCCGATGCCCGTGATGCCCTTGGCCATCCCGCCCAGCAGCAGCGCGACGGCGATGCCGGCCAGCTCGAGCGAGGTGAGCCCCTGCAGGCTGGAGACCAGCACACCTTCAGTCAGATTGAAATGCATCATGGAATGGCATGTCGCGGCAGATCCGGCAGCGAGCGCGGTCGACGCAGCCCGTTGCGATCCTGCACGCATGTTGTTCTGGATTGGCGTGAACCGGTGATCCGAACGCATGGCACGGCCTGTCGCGCAAGCCTGATGCGCAGTCAATCGAAGCGACGGTTCGAGGACGCATCTTACCTGAGCGTTGCGCCGGGCATCCGGCGCGTGCGCTGCGCGGTGCGTGTGGCCTCCGGGTGAACGAGGCACCGGTTCAATATAATTCACGTCGCAAGCCCGCGTCATGCGCGGTGTACATGGTCCCGGAACAAGGAAACCCGATGACGCTCGCCCAGTTGCAGGCCCTGGCGGCCGTAGTCGAGCTCGGCTCGCTGACGGCCGCGGCGGACCGGCTCAGCCGCAGCCAGTCCGCGATCAGTCATGCGCTGACCGAGCTGGAGGACATCACGGAGGTCAAGCTGCTCTGGCGCGACCGGCAGCCGGTCGTCCTGACGGCGGCGGGCGAACGCCTGTGGCCGTACGTCCAGAGCGTGGTGCGGGAAGCGCAGATGCTGCGCCAGCAGTTCAGCCTGTCGCGCGGCAAGCTCGAAGGGCGGCTGGTGGTCGCGTCGCTGCCGAGCGTCTCGCTGGCATTCGTGGTGCCCGCGCTCGAGGCGTTGAAGGAGATGCATCCGGGCGTATCGGCGGTGCTGCTCGAAGGCACGGACAGCGAAGTCGAAGGGTGGATCGACGACGGGACGGCCGACGTCGGCGTGGTGGCCGGCACGAAGACGTTCGCGCACAACCTGGCACTGCTCGACGAGGATTTCGTCGCGGTGGCCGCGGACGGCATGTTTGCCGACCGCAAGCGCGTGTCGGCCAGGCAGTTGTCCACGGCACCGTTCATTTTCTCGAAGGCCGGGTGCGGGCCGGTGATCGCGGATTATTTCGCGCGCGGCGGCGCACCGCTTCGCGCCGCATTCAACGTGGTCGAGATGCGCACCATCCTGTCGATGGCGGAGGCCGGCATGGGCGTGTCGATCGTTCCGCGCATCACGCTCACGTACACGCCGTTCGGCGGCCGCGTGCTGGAGTTGTCGCCGAGGCTGCATCGCTCCGTGCGGCTGTCGTGGAACACCGCAGGCAACGCGGTCACCGACGCGTTCGTGAGGCTCGTCGACGCACAACGTGCGAACGCAGGAAAGGCAATCCGGACGCGCGCGAAAAAGGGCAGCTGACAACCAGCTGGCACGATGAACGCCGTTCATGCGCGACTTGCATTTTATTCATGCCAACGATGATAAAGATGCAATACATTGATCGCACCTTGTTCGTCGTGTGTCGAAGGAGATTGCCGTGCCGGCCTTGCCCACCCTGTTTGCGTTCGGACTCGTGTCGCTCGGCATGGTGCTGACGCCCGGACCGAACATGATTTACCTGGTTTCGCGCTCGATCTGCCAGGGTCGCCGCGCCGGGTTGGTGTCGCTCGGCGGTGTCGCGCTGGGGTTCGTGTTCTACATGGTGTGCGCGGCGCTGGGCATCACCGCGCTCGTGATGACCGTGCCGTATGCATACGATGCGCTGCGCTTTGCCGGCGCGCTGTATCTGGCGTACCTGGCGTGGCAGGCGCTGAAGCCGGGCGGGCGCTCTGCGTTCCAGGTCCGGCAACTGCCGCACGACAGCCGCGCCAGGCTGTTCACGATGGGCTTCGTGACGAACCTCGCAAACCCGAAGATCGCGGTGATGTATCTGTCGCTGCTACCGCAGTTCATTTCGCCGGGACACGGCAGCATGCTCGCGCAATCGCTGATGCTCGGCTGCGTGCAGATCGCGGTGAGCGTCAGCGTCAACGCGCTGATCGCCTGTGCCGCCGGTTCGATCGCGGGTTTTCTCGCGGGGCGACCGTTCTGGGCGTCGGCGCAGCGCTGGTTGATGGGCACCGTGCTGGCCGGACTGGCCGCGCGGATTGCGCTGGAGTCGCAACGCTAGCGCGCGGCGGCGGACAGCCGGCAATCGTCCGGCGCGCTTGCCGAAAGCGCCGTGCACCGTTAGCCGTGACAGTTGCCCTCGGCTTCTTTGCCGACCCGAACGGGTTCGACCGTTTCACGGCGCCGGCCGCGCGTCGCGAGCCAGCACAGGATCGACCCGCCGCACACCATCAATGCGCCTTGCCAGAACTCGACCGACAGCGGCGCGTGCAACAGCGTCGCGGCAAGCGCGGCGGCGAGCACCGGCGTGAAGTACGACGCGCCGACGATGACCGTCACGTTGCCGTGCATGATGCCGGTGTTCCAGGCCGCATAGCCGAACCCCAGCGCCGACGCCGCCAGCACGAGATACAGGACCGAGTGAACGCTGAACGTCATGCCGCCGCCGCCCTCGATCGCGAACTTGATCCAGAGCACGGCGGCGACCAGCATGAAGAACGGCGTGACGCCGTTCTTGCCGTCGGCGAGGCGTGCCGTCACCGTGCAATAGCCGGCCCAGATCAGCGCGCCGATGAATGCGAGGCCATAGCTCAGCGGATTGTCCGCGACGTTGCGCAGCATGCCGGCCGGATCGAGGCCCTGGTCGCCGCCGAGCACCCAGCAGATGCCGAGCATCGACAGCAGGACGCCCGGCACGACCAGCAGGTTTGCGCGCTGCTTGTTGAATACGATGGCGGCGACCAGCGTGAGGCTCGGCCACAGATAGTTGACCATCGCGACTTCGATCGCCTGCTGCCCGTTGCTCGCATAGCCGATCGACAGCGCGAGGCACAGTTCGTACGAAACGAACAGCAGGCCACCCCAGAGCAGATAGCTTTTCGGGAACTTGCTCAGGTCGGGGAAGCCGACCGTGAACAGCAGAAGCACGGACGCCACCGTATAGATCATCGCGGCGCCGCCGGTCGCGCCGAGGCTTTCACTGACGCCGCGGACGAGCGCGACCACCGAGGCCCATAACAGCACCGCGCCGAGCCCGGCGAGCGTTGCCTTGTTCTTGCGTTTCATGCTTCCTGCCTGTTTCAACATGCCAATTCGATTTCGGATGATACGGGGCCGTTCGCGCGTGCTGCGATCGCAAACGGAACAAGCCGGTTGCGATCGCCACACGAGGCGGCGGCCGCAACCGGCCATGCAACGCGGCGCGCTTACGCGGGGTCCGCGGGGACGTCGATCCAGATGGTCTTGATCTCGGTGTACTGGTCGTGCGCCCAGACCGACTTGTCACGGCCGCCGAACCCGGATTCCTTGTAGCCGCCGAACGGCGTCGTCACGTCGCCTTCGCCGAAGCAGTTGACGGTCACGACACCCGCACGGATGTCGCGCGACAGCCGGATCGCGTGGTTCAGGTTGCCGGTGTAGACCGATGCGGCGAGCCCGTAGACCGAGTCGTTCGCGAGTGCGATCGCTTCGCCGATGTCGGTGAACGTCGTCACCGACAGCACGGGGCCGAAGATCTCCTCGCGGAACAGCCGGCTATGCGGGCTCACGCCGTCCACCACCGTCGGCTCGACGAAAATACCGTCGCCGGTCCGGCCGCCGAATGCGACGCGCAGGCGCTCCGCTTCGGCTTGCACGAGGTACGAACGGACTTTCTCGAAGTGGGCTTTGCTGACCATCGCACCGATGCGGTGCGCCGGGTCGAGCGGGTTGCCCATCGTCCATTCGCGCATGTGCACGCCGATCCGCTGCAGCAGGTCGTCCTTGATGTCGGCGTGGACGATCAGCCGCGACGACGCCGAGCAGTTCTCACCCATGTTCCAGAACGCACCGTTGACGATGTGCTGCGCGACCGCGTCGAGATCGGGCGCATCGGGCAGCACGACCGCCGGATTCTTGCCGCCGCACTCTAGCACGATGCGCTTCAGGTTGGATTCGGCCGAGTACTTGAGGAACTTCCGCCCGGTGTCGGTCGAGCCGGTGAAGCTCACCATGTCGACGTCCGCGTGCCGGCCCAGCGGCTCGCCGACTTCCTTGCCACCGCCCGGCAGCACGTTGAAGATGCCGGCCGGCACACCGGCTTCGTGCGCGAGTTCCGCGACACGCAGCGCGGTGAGCGTGGTTTCCTTTGCCGGTTTCACGACGATCGAGCAGCCGGCCGCGAGTGACGGGCCGATCTTCCACGCGAGCATCAGCAGCGGGAAGTTCCACGGCAGCACGAGCCCGACGACGCCGATCGGTTCGCGCACGACCAGCGCCAGCGCATGACTGCCGACAGGGGCCGTGTTGTCGTAGATCTTGTCGATCAGCTCCGCGTGCCAGCGGATCGTATGAATCGTCTCGGGCACGTCGGTGTTCTGGCACTCGCGGATCGGCTTGCCGCTGTCGAGGCTTTCCATCGTCGCGAGTTCGTGCGCATGCTGCTCGAGCAGATCGGCGAACTTCAGCAGGACGGCCTTGCGGCGCGACGGCGCAAGCTTGCGCCAGCGGCCGTCGTCGAATGCCTGCTTCGCGTTGGCGACCGCGATGTCGACGTCGGCGGCGTTGCACGTGCCAATGTGGGCGAGTACGGCGTCGGTGGCCGGATTGACGGTCGCGAACGCGTCGCCGGTGCTGGACGCGCGGAATGCGCCATCGATGAACGGCCCGGTCGGGAACCGCAGGTCCGCGGCCAGCGCCGCGTATTCGGACGCACTGAGCAGGTCGGCCATCAGGCGTTGCCTCCGGTGACGGCGGCGACTTCACGCTTGATGCCGGCAACGATCGCGGCCAGCGCCTGCTTGTCCTGCTCGTCGAGCGCGCGCAGCGGTGCGCGTACGCCGCCGGCACGCAGCCCCGCGAGTTCGCAGCCGTACTTGATCGATTGCACGAACTTGCCGCCTTCGAGGAAATCCATCAGCGGCATCATGGCGGACATGATCCGGCGGCCCTTGTCGAAATCCTTTTCGATCGCGCACGCCCGGTAGAGCGCGATGTGCTCGGCCGGCAGGAAGTTCGAGCCCGCGCACACCCAGCTGCGTGCGCCCCATGCAAAGAATTCGAGTGCCTGGTCGTCCCAGCCGCAAGACACGCTGATGTTCGGGAACTCGCGTACCAGCATGTGCAATTGACCCGGCTGGCCCGAGCTTTCCTTGATCGCGACGATGTTTTTCGATGCGTCGCAGACGGTGCGGAAGAACTCGCGGCCCATCGACACGCTCATCCGGCCCGGGTAGTTGTACAGCATGATCGGCAGGTTGGCTGCGCGATCGATCTCCAGTGCGTGTGCCGCGTTCTCCTGCTGCGTGGGCAGCGCATAGGGCGGAGAGCCGACCAGGATCGCGTCGGCGCGCACGGCCTTCGCTGCCTTCGCGTACTCGACGGAATCTTCGGTGCGCACCGCGCCGGTGCCGATCACGAGCGGCACGCGCGACCCGATCACTTCACGCGCCCACGCACCGAGGTCGAAGCGTTCCTGTGCGGTATGCGCGTAGTACTCGCCGGTCGAGCCGCCGATGATGATGCCGTGCACGCCGGCCGCGATCAGCGATTCGATCACGTCGGCGAATGCGGTCTTGTCGATCTGGCCGGCGTCGTTCAGGGGCGTGATGGCCGGGGTGTAGATGCCTTCGAAATTCATGATGTTCTTCCGCGGAAATGGAAACAGTCGGGTTGACGAAAGGCGCGCGGCCGCGAACGCGGCAGCGCGCGGGTGACGGGGTCAGTGGTTGAGCGACGCGGCTTCCTGCAGGCTGAGCGAGCGCGTCTCGGGCGCCAGTGCGAGCGAGGCGGCCAACCCGACGAACGAGACGGCAGCAGCGGCGTACATGGTGTTGCCGATGCCGACGGTCTGCAGCGCGATCGGCACGAGCCAGGTGCCGATGGCCGCGCCGATGCGCGACAGCGACGCGCCCATGCCGACCGCAAACGCGCGGATGTCGGTCGGGAAGATTTCGTTCGGGTACACGAGCTGCAGCACCTGCGCGCCGCCGATCAGCACCGCATACGCGCCGAACAGCACGAGGATCAGTACGGCCGAGCCACCGGCGCACGCACCGAGGCCCAGCAGCGCGAGGCCGGACCACAGGAAGCTGTGGATCACCATCGCGCGGCGGCCCAGTTCGTTGATGATCCGCGTTGCGATGATGCAGCCGACCACGAACAGCAGCGTGATCGCGACGGAGCCGAACGATTCCCACTTGCCGGTCAGGTGCAGCGCTTCGAGTACGCGCGGCGCGAACGAATAGACGGCGAACACGGGAATCACGGAGCAGCTCCAGAACACCGACACGAACAGCATCCGCTTGCCGTAGCCCGAGTGCAGCAGTGCCCACAGCGAGATCTTCTTCCCGGCTTGTTCTTCCGGCAGGTTCTTCACCGAGAACGACGGGCCGTAGACTTTCCGGATGACATCGTCGGCCTCGGCGATGCGGCCCTTGCTGAGCAGCCAGCGCGGCGATTCGGGGGTGCCGATGCGCACGACGAACAGGACGAGGCCGATCACGGCCGGGCTGGCCAGCACCCAGCGCCACGCGTCGGGGCCGGCGCTGCCGAGGATGATGTTGCCGACGATATAGGCGAGCGCCGCGCCGAAGAACCAGATGATCGTCAGCATCGCGAGGCGTGGCCCGCGATACTTGCGTGGCATGAACTCGACGAGCAGCGAGCCGGCCACCGGGTATTCGATGCCCACGCCGATGCCGATCAGGAAGCGCAGCACGAACAGCGCTTCGCCCGACTGGACCCAGAGCTGCGCAAGCGAGCAGACGAAGAAGATGACGGGGCCGAAGAAGTAAGGCTTTTGCCGCCCGAGCCGATCGCTGAGCCAGCCGCCGAGGAAGCCACCGAAGAAAATCCCGATCAGTGCGGATGCGGCGACCATGCCTTGCCAGAAGTTGGTCAGGCTGAGTGCGGCCGAGAACTGCACCATCGCGACGCCGATGATGCTCAGCACATAGCCGTCCATGAGCCAGCCGCCGCCCGAGCGGATCGTGAGCAGCTGATGGAATCCATTGAGCGGGACATCCTCGATGGAGTTGCGATTCGTTGACATTGCCTGTCTCCTTCCATGAAATTGAGCGCGGAATACGATCGCGCGATTTATTGATGTGGTGTACTAAGCGTAATGCGTGAATCTGTATCGATTTTCCAGGGGCTTCTTGCCGGTGCTACGTTCGTCTCAGCCGGTTCAGCTTTCGAGTCCCGCCTTGCGTTGGCCCCACCAGAGGGTCGCGTTGACACCGATCGACAGGAACGGTTGCGGCGGGGTGCGGTTCGGTCCCGACGTTTCCAGCAGGAAATCGATCAGGTCGCTGCGCTTGCCGGCCAGCCAGTCGGCGAGCAGGGTGCCCGTCACGGTACCGCGCGTGATGCCGAGCCCGTTGCAACACAGTGCGCCATAGACGTTTGGCGCAAGTTGCCCGAAGAAGCCCTTGTGGTTTTGCGACAGCGCGAGCGAGCCGCTCCACGTGTATTCGAACTCGACTTCCGGCAGCATCGGGAAGCGGCGCTCGAACGACAGCCGATGCCGGTCGGCGAAACGCGGCAGGTATTTCTCCCGCGGGCGGCCGTCGGGGTTGAAGCTGAAGCTGTTGCGCACCAGGATGCGGTTGTCGTGCGTGCGGCGCAGCGTGCTGCCGTACGGGTCGGCCGGAATCACGCCCCAGAACGGCTTGCCGCCCAGTTGCGCCTGTTCGGCGCCGGTCAGCGGCCGCGTGAGGCTCGCATACAGGAACACGGGCAGCATCGTGTGCTGCAGAAAGCCGAAATGCATGCCGAACGCGTTGTTCGCGAGCACCAGCTTGTCGACCGTGATCCGGCCGTTGCGATGTGCGAGCACGATCCTTTCGCCGTACTCGACGTCGGTGATCGGGGTGTGCTCGTACAGCGTCACGTTCGGCGGCAGGCAGTCGGCCAGTCCTTTCACGAGCGCCGATGGCTGGATCAGCACGGTGCCGGGCGTGAACAGTGCTTTCCGGTAGAACGACGTGCCGATATGGTCGGGCAAATGCTTGCCTTCGATCATCTCGTAAGGTTGCCCGAGCTTGTCGAGGCCGCGGCGGTACGCGTCGAGCACGGCAATGCCGCGTGCTTCGACGGCCGCCTGGTATTTGCCGGACGCGCTCATCGCACAGTCAATGCCGTGCTCGGCGACGAGCCTGCGCAGGATCGTCTGGCCGAGCACGTTCAGTTTCAGCGTCGTACGGGCAGTCGGAATGTCGCCGATGTAGTCGTCGGCACCGATGTCGTGCGGCAGGTCGATCGCGAAACCGGCATTGCGTCCCGACGTGCCGAAGCCGACTTCCTGCGCATCGACGAGGATGATCTCGTCATCCGGGAAATTCAGTGCCAGTTGGCGGGCGGCTGCGAGGCCGGTGAAACCGGCGCCGACGACGGCCCAGCGTGCGCCGGATTCCCCGCTGTGCGACGGCCTGGGCTGGCGCTGCCGGCTGGTGTGATACCAGCCGCACATCTTGTCGTCGGAGGGAAGCGATGTAACATTCTGCATTCCTGAATCCAATATCTGTAAAGAGTACTAATCGTAACCATGAAGAATCGGCGCACGATCGAACGTGCACCGTCTTGCGCGGTGATTAAAACTGGATTGGTACGTCGAGGCCTTCGGGAATCACGTACTCGGCCATGCGGCGGCGCGACAGCTCCATGTGGCTGCGGACCAGTTCACCGGCGCGCTGCGCGTCGCGCTGCGCAATCGCTTCGATGATCTCGTCATGCTGCTCCACCGCTTTTTCCAGGTCCTGCTGCATGTCGCTCGTCGTCGGCGAGCGGTAGAAAATCTTGCCGAGGCGCGCGTGGTCGATCAGCACCCGGCGCAGGCTCGGCATCAGGTAGGCGTTCCGCGCGATCCGGCCGATCTCGAAGTGGAACGCGTCGTTCTGCAGCACGCGCGCCTGAAGATCGTTCTGCTCGATCGCCGCGCGAAACTGCGCCTGGATCGCCTTCAGCCGTTCCACTTCTTCCGCCGTCGCGTGGCTTGCCGCCAGCTGCGTGGTCGCGACGTAGATCAGCGGCGCGGCCAGGAAGAAGCTGCGCAGCGACTGATAACCCATCGGCGACACGCGGGCCGGCCGGTTCGGCTCGAGCTCGAGATAGCCTTCCGCCGCCATCTGGCGCATCAGCTCGCGTACCGGCGGGCGCGAGAGCCCGAACTCCTCGCTGAGCGCGAGCTCGTCTACCACGGCGCCGGGCGCGAGCTCCATGCTCACGATGCGCCGCCGCAGTGTCTCCGCCATGATGTTCTTGCGATCTGCCGAACCGCCGGATTCGGCATCCGGCGCGGCAGTCTGAAGCTTCTGTCTCGACATGATTTCATTGTCTACAAACTGTAGACACAGTTTAGGTTGAGAATAGACTAAGTAAAAATAAGGGTTTACGCGTTATCTTGGCGCACGGACGAGGCAGGTGCGGACACGACCTGTCGCGTCCGGATATGCGTAGCTTATAGGGGCGGAGCCGCGCGGGCCGAACGGCGGGCGTCGACGCTGGAGCGAAGCGGCGTGTGCGGCCGGGTCAGGCGAGTCGCTGGAAGGGGCCGCGGGTCATGCGTCATCGATGCGCCAGACTGCGCCGATCGCCGACAGCGCATGTCCGATCGAGTCGAGCATGGCGTTCCGCGTTGGCCCGAGCGTCGTGACCAGGAAGAAGCCGTCTTCGTCGGCAGACAGTCCGATCGGCGGCCAGCCGCCGGTGTCCGCCCGAACCTCGAGCCGGTGTCGGGCGGGATCGATGTCGATGTCGCCATGCGCCTGTCGCAGCGCATTCGCGATGGCATGGAAGGCGGCGGCCGACGGAGTCGTGTGGATGCGGTATTCGAAGCTCATCTGCATGGGCCGGTGTGCGAGGCGGGCAGTCTAACCCGGGCCACCGCATCCCGTCCGTCGACGGCCAGGCAACCGGCGCCCGCCGCAGCGGGCGCCGGCCCAATCACCGCTCGTGCCGCTTCTTGCTCAGCTCGATCGTTTCGAACAGCTCGTACTGCGCGGTCGGGTGCTGGTCGGCGCCCGGCGCGTGGTAGTAGCGCATCGTGATCGTCGTATGGCCGCCCGGTTTGCCCGGATCGTGGTCGAACACCGCAATCCCGTAGCCGGTGCCCGTGTCGCGGCGCGCGGACCAGATCGCATCCTCGAGCGCGTCGGCCGGCTGGCGCACGAACGTGTTCGGCGCGGTGCCCGGCACCGGCCGGTTCGGCTTCGTGAATACCTTCGCCTGGGCAAAGCCGGTCGACGGGTTTTCGCCGTACACGTCCAGCGGTGCGCTGGTGCCGCCGCCGCCGAGGATCAGGTGGATCGTGCCGTGGCTCGTGTCGAACTTCGTGCGGTCCGGGTCGTTCGAGCCGACCGGGCGCGGTTGCAGCGTCTCGACCACTTCGCCGGTCGTCGCGTCGACGCCCGCGCGGTGATTGCAGCCGCGTACCGGATAGCTGCGCTCGTAGTCGTGATCGTGGCCGCACAGCACGAGATCGACGCCGTAACGGTCGAACAGCGGCAGCCAGGCTTCGCGAATGCCCTTGTCGGAACCGTTGCCCGTCTTCGACGAGCTGAGCGCGTCCTGGTGCATCTGCACGACGATCCAGTCGATGTCGTCGTCATGCGCGGCATGACGGAGCGTGCGTTCGAGCCAGCGGGTCTGCTCGCCGTTGCTGTAGCCGCGCACGTAGAACGACGTGCCGGGCTCGATCGGCGGGCGGCCGGTGCTCGCGGCCGGCACGAGCGGCGCCGGGCCGCCGACGAACGCGGCGGCGTCCTGGTACACGACGTCGTCCGCGTCGAGCGACACGAACAGCACGGAGCTCACGCGGAAGCTGTACCAGCGGCCGGGGAAGTGCGTCCCGTTCTCCGGCAGCGTATAGCGCGCGAGATACGAGTCGAGCCCCTGCGGACCGTTGTTGAACTCGATTTCGTGATTGCCGGGGCACGGCATCCACGGGCGGTTCGCGGCCGACGTCTGGTTGTTGTTGCCGAAATCGCGCCACACCTCGGGCTGGTGTCCGGGGTTCAGGTTCGCGTAGCAGAGGTCGCCGTTCAGCAGGTGGAACAGCGGCTGGAACTGCTCGACGGCCTGCACCGCGAAGCGGCTCTGCGGCGACGACAGCACCCACGCGCCGTTGGGCGTCGCGAGATCGCCGTAGCTCGTGAAGCGGAACGGCGCACGGCCGCGCGGCGCGGTCGAGAAGTTCGCGGAGAACGGCTGCGCGGCATTGCTGTCGTTGTCGGCCGTGATCTCGTAGCGGTAGCGCGTATTCGGCTTCAGCCCGTGCACGCGCGCGTGGTACGCAAACACCGTCTCGCCGTTCAGGCCGTCGGTGTAGAGGCGCTGGACACCGTGCACGGTGCGCGCCGGCTCGCCGTCGGCGACGATGCGGGCGCGCGGATTGACGGCCGATGCGAGCGACGCCCACGAGATCACGACATCGGACGTGGGGTCGTTGCCCCACGTCAGGTGAACCTGTTCCGGCGTGCCGTCCGGGGTCGACGTGGCGGCGCGGGCGGCCGCGAGGCCGCCGGCAGCGGTGGCGAGGCCGGAGACGCCGGCGAGTTTCAGGAAGCCGCGACGCGACACGGAGGCGGCCGGCTCGTTCGGCTGATCGGGGAGAGTGTCCTGGTTCGACATGGTCGGTGTTTTCGTTGATGGGGACGCGAGATGCGGAACCGCGCGGCCATGCGAGAGCACGGCCGGGGCGTGGGCCGGAAACGAGCGGGATCCCGGTCGCATGCATTGTCGAAGGGCAGTTTTGCCGCGGTGTGACAGGACGGCAACCGCGGGGTCGCGCATCGCGGCAGCCGGCCCGCTTCGACCTCCGTTCGATCCTCACGAGATTTATTTGCAGATTCCGCGACGGAATTTTTTCGCCCGCGCCGTTTAACGCATGAACGGCCGCTTCTGGTCGATGCCCGTTACTTCGGAGTCTTTCATGAAACTTTCTGTGCCATTGCGATTCGCCGCCGGATGCGTGGCCGCGCTCGCGGCCTCCGCCGCATTCGCGCAGGCCGTCATCGTCGCGCCTTACGCACCGCCGCCGCCGCGCGTCGAGGTGATGCCGGCGCCGCGCGCGGGTTACGTATGGGACCAGGGGCACTGGCACTGGCGGCAGGGCCGTTACGTCTGGATTCCGGGCCACTGGCAAATGGTGCGTGTCGGTTACCACTGGGTGCCCGGGCACTGGGCCGCACGCGGCCCGGCCTGGCGCTGGGTGCCGGGTCACTGGGCCTGACGCGTACGCCGTCGCGCGGCACGTGTTGCCGGCGCGGCGGATTCTTCACGCCACCTCATGAGTCGAAGCCATGCCTTTCCGAACCATCGTGATACTGGCGGTTGCAGCCTTCGTGCTGGCCGGCTGCGTCGTGGTGCCGGCCCGTCCGGTGTATTACCGGCCGGCGCCGGTCGTCGTATATTGAGCGCGCCGGCCGACGGTCGCGCGGCCGGCAGACAGGATCGATATGCCGTGCGAACCGGATGTCGATGACACGGACATGGCCGACGCCGTGTGCGACGCAGGGCGCGATGCGCACGGCGTTGGCGAACAGTCGGAGTGGCGCCGTCCGGTGATGGCCCGACGCATGCAAGGAGAGCACGACGATGAGCTTCAGCCGGGCGGCGGGTACACCTGCCGTGACAGTGCGGCGCCCGCGCGCCGCGCGACGGAGCAGGCGGCGTTGAACGACCGCAGCGACCGCGATCCGGACGCGGAACTCGTCGCGCGCGTCGGCGCGCGCGATTCGTCGGCCGTGCGCGTGCTCGTCGCGCGCAAGCTGCCGCGGCTGCTCGCATTGGCGACGCGCATGCTCGGCGACCGGAACGAAGCCGAGGACGTCGCACAGGAGACGTTCTTGCGAATCTGGAGCCAGGCGCCGCGCTGGCGCGAAGGCGAGGCGCGCTTCGACACGTGGCTGCATCGCGTCGTGCTGAACCTGTGCTACGACCGGTTGCGCGGCCGGCGCGAGGAGCCCGTCGATACGCTGCCCGACGTGCCCGACACGCAACCGGAGCCGGCCGCGCATGCGGAGCTGCGTTCGCGCGACGCGCGCGTGCGGCAGGCGCTGGCTGCGTTGCCGCCGAGGCAGCGCGAGGCGCTCGTGCTCCAGTACTATCAGGAAATGTCGAATGTGGAAGCGGCCAACCTGATGGGCATCACCGTCGATGCGCTGGAAAGCCTGCTGGCCCGCGCGAGGCGCAACCTGCGCGCGCAACTGGCCGGCGACCCACCAAGCGAGGACAAGCGATGACACCCGAACGATTTCGTACCATCGTCGCCGCGTACGGCTCGGACGCGCGGCGCTGGCCGGCCGGCGAGCGCGCGGCCGCCGAGGCGTGGGCGCAAGCGAACCCGCGTGAAGCGCTGCTCG
Source organism: Burkholderia arboris (assembly GCF_902499125.1). Classification (GTDB taxonomy): domain Bacteria; phylum Pseudomonadota; class Gammaproteobacteria; order Burkholderiales; family Burkholderiaceae; genus Burkholderia; species Burkholderia arboris. Next base: position 80,485 of record NZ_CABVPX010000001.1, on the reverse strand, counting down.
CACTGGACGACGCGGCCGACCTCGATGCGTGGCTCGCGTACGACACGGTCGCACCGCCCGCTCCGTCGCTGGTCGAGCGTATCGTCGCGACGGCGCCCGCGCCGCAGCGTGCGCGCCGGCGTGGCAATGTGTGGTGGTCGGGTGCGGCGTTCGCCGGTGTCGGCCTGGCCGGTGCGCTCGCGGGCGCGGTGGCCGTGTCGATGCTGATGCTCGGCAGCGCACCGACGTCGCAGCACGAACCGGGCTATCTGACGACGACGTTCGGCGGTCCGAGCGTGGACTGGAGTGACGAATGACTGAACGCGGCTGGAAATTCATCCTCGTCGGCTCGGTCGTGCTGAACGTGTTCATGCTCGGCGCGATCGGCGGCGGCGCCTATCAGTGGTTCTCGACGCATGGCGACCTGCATGCGGCAGGCGCACCGGCATCGCGCACCGCGTTGCGATTCGCGGCAGACGAATTGCCCGACGCGCGGCAGCGCGAGTTCGCCGCCGCGCTGAAGGCGGCGCGCAAGGACGGCCGCGATTTTGCGCGGGAAGGGCGCGACGGCCGGATCACCGTGCTGGATCTGCTCGCCGCGCCGCAACTCGATCGCGCGGCGATCGACGCCGCGCTTGACCGCACACGCGCGGCCGATACGGCGATGCGTACCCAGGTCGAGCGCAGCGTCGTCGATTTCGCGGCGACGCTGGCGCCCGACGAGCGCGCGAAGTTCGTCGACGGGTTGCAGCGCAGCGGCAACTGGCGTTTGCCGCCGAAGCTGCAGAAGAAGCAGGGCGCGCCGGCGAGCCAGTAAATCCTCGCGCCGGGGGCGACACGCGAGCTGCGTGTCGCCGTCGAGTGCTATCGGTCACGCGCAATGCGTGCGCGGGTTTCGGTCGATCGCGCGGTCGTTGTCCATCGATGACCGACGCGATCGCACTGCGCGACTTCCGCCGATCAAGATTATTTTTCGTTTCCGCGACGGATTTCCCGGTGTTCCCGCGTTGAACGTGGGTACGCACCGCAAGAGAGCCCGTCATGGACCACCCGAACGACACCACGCCAGCCGCGATCGCGCTGAACCGCTTCGGCCTCGGCGCGCGGGCCGACGAAGCGCCGCCCGCCGACCCGAAGGCGGCGCTCGTCGCGCAATTCGACCGTTACGACGCACGGCCTGCCGCGTGGGCCGGCGAGCCCGACGCGATCGCGCTCGCCACGCGCTTCGCGAATGCGCGCAACGCGATGACGGGCGACGACGCAGCCGCGAAGCGCGCGACCGCGCAATCGATCCGGCGCGACGGCTACGACGCGTATCGCAGCGCCGTCGCCGCACGCATGAACAGCGCGCTGAACACGCCCGCGCCGTTCGTCGAACGTCTCGTGCATTTCTGGGCGAACCATTTCGCGGTATCGGTCGACAAGGGGCAGGTGGCCGCGTATGCGGGCGCGTTCGAACGCGACGCGATCCGCCCGCACGTGCTCGGTCGCTTCGAGGACATGCTCGTCGCCGTCGAGCAGCATCCCGCGATGCAGGTGTTTCTCGACCAGGCGCGCTCGGTCGGCCCCGACAGCCCGGCTGCGCTGCGCGCCGAAGCACGCAATCCGTCGGCGAAGCGCGGGCTCAACGAGAACCTCGCGCGCGAAATCATGGAACTGCATACGCTCGGCGTGCGCACCGGTTACACGCAAGCCGACGTGACGGAATTCGCGCGTGCGCTGACCGGCTGGAGCATCGCCGGCGGGCGCGGGCCGCAGCCGGGCGATGCGGCGCCCGGCGCGTTTGTGTTCCGCCCGAAGCTGCACGAACCGGGCTCGCGCACGGTGATGGGACGCACCTACGATCAGCCGGGCGAAGCGCAGGCGCGCGCGATCCTGCACGACCTCGCACGCTCGGACGCAACCGGCCGGCACATCGCGTTCCAGCTCGCCCGTCATTTCGTCGCCGACAATCCGCCGCCCGCGCTGACCGACCGGCTGGCCCGCGCGTTCGATGCGAGCGGCGGCGATCTGCCGACCGTCTATCGCGCGCTCGTCGATGCGCCTGAAGCGTGGTCGCCGGTCAACCGCAAGTTCAAGACGCCGTGGGAGTGGGCCGTGTCGTCGCTGCGCGGGCTCGGCTGGCGCGATACGGGCGACCTGAAGGCCGCGCCGTTGCTCGCGCAGCTCGGCCAGCCGGTATGGCGGCCGGGCTCGCCGGCCGGCTACGACGACGTCGCCGCGAGCTGGGCCGCGCCCGACGCGCTCGTGCGCCGCGTCGAGATCGCCCAGCGCCTCGCCGCGCGCACGGGCGACCGGCTCGACCCGCGCACGCTCGGCGGCACGCTGCTTGCCGGTTCGATGAGCGCGCCGACCGCGACTGCGCTGTCGCGTGCGGAGAGTGCGACCACGTCGCTCGCATTGCTGCTCGTTTCGCCCGATTTCCAACGGAGATGACCATGGCACTGTCCCGCCGACAATTCCTGAGCGTAGCCGCCGCCGGCGCGGGTGCGATCCTCGTCGCACCGCAAATCGTGTTCGCGAACGTCGCGACCGACCGGCGTTTCGTGTTCGTGATCCAGCGCGGGGCGGCCGACGGCCTGAACATCGTCGTCCCGTATGCGGAGCCCGCGTATGCGTCGCTGCGCGGCCCGCTGGCGATCGACACGACGGCCGCGACGCGGCTCGACGGCACGTTCGCGCTGCATCCATCGCTGGCGCAGACCGCGCAGCTGTACCGCGACGGGCAGGCGCTGTTCGTCCACGCGATCGCGTCGCCGTATCGCGACCGCTCGCATTTCGACGGCCAGAACGTGCTTGAAACCGGCGGCCGTGCGCCCTACCAGGTGAAGGACGGCTGGCTGAACCGGCTCGCCGCGCTGCTGCCGGCGACGCGCGACAGCGCCATTGCATTTGCGCCGACCGTGCCGCTCGCCTTGCGCGGCACCGTGCAGGCCGCGTCGTATGCGCCGTCCGGATTGCCGGCCGCGCCGGACGACCTGCTTGCGCGCGTGTCCGCGCTCTACGAAGCCGACGCGCAGCTCGGCCCGCTGTGGCAGTCGGCGATGGAGGCACGCGGTCTCGCCGGCGATGCGCATGCGCGCCAGGACCCGGCCGGGGTCGGCAAGCTCGCCGCGACGTTTCTCGCGCGCGACGACGGCCCGCGGATCGCGATGATCGAGACGGGCGGCTGGGACACGCACAGCGCGCAGAACGCGCGGCTCGCGAATCAGTTGAAGGCGCTCGACACGATGCTCGCCGCGCTGCGCGACGGCCTCGGGCCCGCCTGGCAGCAGACCACGGTGCTGGTCGCGACCGAGTTCGGCCGCACGGCCGCGGTGAACGGCACGGGCGGCACCGATCACGGGCAGGCATCGGTTGCGATGCTCGCGGGCGGCGCGGTCGCCGGCGGCCGCGTGATCGCCGACTGGCCGGGGCTGCGGCCGGGCGACCTGTACGAAGGGCGCGACCTGAAGCCGACTGCGTCGCTCGACGCGCTGATCTCGGGCGCGGCTGCCGAAAGCCTGCGTCTCGATCCACGCCGCACCGCAGCCGCGTTGTTCGCGGAAAGCGGCGCGACGCGGCCGATGAGCGGCCTGATTCGCGGGACTGCGTGACGCGGCGCATGCCGCGTTCGTGCCCGCCGACCGATTACACACACAACAGGGAGAATTGACGATGAAGATCCGATCCGCTTCGCTTGCCGTGCTGGTGAGCGCGAGTGCCGTGCTGATGTCCGCCTGCGTGGTCGAACCCGTGCGGCCGCCGCAGCCGGCGCCGCTCGTCGAAGTGGCGCCGCCGCCGCCCGCGCCGGGCTATCGCTGGGCGAAGGGCCATTACCGCTGGGCCGGCAATCACTGGGCGTGGGTGCCCGGGCACTGGGTGGGCGTGTACTGACCGGGCCTGATGTACGGCGTGGTGCGGATGCCGGCTACCACCCGATCCGGTGTTTCTCTTCCGTCTCGCGATGCCGCCAGTCGTCGTCCGCGTGCAGGTACTGGCTCGTCGTCGTGAGCGACACGTGGCCGAGGTTGTCGCGCACGAGCCGGAGGTCGACGCGGCCGTCGGCCATGTGCGAGCCTGCGCTGTGGCGCAGCCAGTGCGCGGACGCCTGTTCGAGCACCTGAGCCGCGTGTGCGCCGGCTTCGCCGTTCGCACGCAGCCGGTCGGCCGCGTGCCGGAACACCTGCTTCACGATCCTATGCAGCGCCGCACGCGTGAGCGGCTTGCGCGCCTGGCCGACCGGCAGCACGAGCGGCGTGGGCTCGCCGTCCGACGGCAGCGCGGGCAGGCCATGCGCGCGCCGGTAGCGCGACAGTTCGGCCATCATCTCGCCGGTGGCCGGCACGAGCCGCTGCCGGCCGCCTTTGCCCGTGACGTCGAGCCACCAGCGGTCGTGTCCGTTCGCGTCGCGCCGGCAGAAGAACTGGCCCATCGTCGTATCGGCCGCTTCGGTGATGCGCAGCCCGCCGAGATACAGCAGCGTGAACAGCCAGCGTGCGCGATCCGCATGGAAGCACGCGCGCGCATCGTCGCGCGGCATCGCGGCGATCGCGTCCTTGACCGACTGCCATAGCGGCTGCCCGAGATGGCGCGTGACGCGCGGTGCGGGCCGGCGCTGCCGTTGCCGCGACAACGCGAGCGGGTTGCCGGCCAGATAGCCGGCCTGCACGAGCCACGAGAACATCACGTTCAGGATCACCAGCGCCTGCCGCTGGCTGGCCGCCGACAGCGGCCCGTAGAACGGCCGCCAGCGCGGATCGTCGCGTGGATGCTTGCGGCCGCCGTTTGCGCACCACAGGTCGGCCGGCGCGGGCGCGAGCAGGAACTGCCGGTAGACGACGAGATCCTCGTGCGTGAGCGACGACAGCGGCTTGCCGCACGCGATCACGGCCCACAGCAGCAGACGCTCGGCTTCCTTGCGGTAGTTCTGGAACGTGGTCGGCGTGTCGACGAAGCGCGCGAGCCAGGCGCGCACGGCGTCGAGATCGTTGGTCGCGGCGATCTGCGGATGCGCGCTGCCCGAACGGTTGGAGCCGGTGCGTCCGTCGAGCGAGGCCGGCACGGTCAGCGTATCGATCGGCAGCGGGCGCAGCGCGGCGTCGGACGGAACGGGTGAGGGCATGCGAAGGGAGGCGCGCTGCACGAACCGCGCGGGCATGGCCGGGCGGACGACGGCAGCGCGTCAATGCGTATCGGGAAGCGCCGATGGTACACGATCACCGCACGGTGAAACCGCCGTCGGAGGCGATCGACTGGCCGGTGACGAAGCGCCCGTTACCCCAGCGACAGCACACTGTTCAACAACATCCGCACCAGCGTGGCCTGCCGCGTGACACCGGTTTTCGAAAAGATCGCGCGCAGGTGCGAACGCGCGGTGTTCTTGCTGATCGCGAGTTCGTCGGCCGCTTCCTCGAGCGTTTGCCCGTTGACGAGCGCGAGTGCCAGCGCGGTCTCGGCCGGCGTGAGGTCGAACAGCTTGCGCACGATGTCGTGCGACGCCTGCGACTTGCGCTCGGCATCGCGGATGAAGATCGCGCACGCCGGCCGGCGCGGGTTGTCCTCGGACCACTCGCTCAACGGCACCGCACGGATCAGCACGCCGAGCCGCGGCTTGCCGGACGGGCGCGGCACCGCGATCGCGTGCGCGACCGACGGCGTGACGCCCGTGCGTTCCGCGAGCACCTGGCGGATCAGTTTCTGCAGCTTGCGGTCCTCCAGCGGATACGACGCTTCGAGCGTGCCGCCGCGCACGCGCAGGCCGTCGCATTCGGCGAAGATCTCGTCCGCGACGGAGTTGGTCCGCATGATCGTGCCGCGCTCGTCGAGAATCGCGGTGCCGACGAGCATGCGGTCGATCGTGCTGGCATACAGCGTGCGCTCGGATTCGACCATCCCGAACTTCGCGTGCAGCCGCACCGCGCGCTTCAGGTGCGGCAGCAGCGCGTTGCAGACGGCCTTGTCGGCTGTGGAGAACGCGTGGCCGCGATGCGAACGGCAGACGCGAAAGCGGCACTCGACGCCGTCGTGCGTGCGCAGGTCGGCGCCCATCAGATAGCCGACGTCGAACGGCTGCAGGAATTCCGCATACATCGCGCTGTTGCGCCACACGCCGACGCCGAGCAGTTCGTCGACGGTGACGACGCGATCGGCCGGCAGGTTCACGAACGGATCGAGTGCGTAGTAATAGTTGTTGTACGACGCGACGCCCGTCAGCGGTGCGCTCTCCTCGGACGCGTTGATCATCAGCCCTGTATGGCCGCTGGCCGGCCAGCGCAGGATCATCGTCACGTAGTTCGCGTGGAGGTGCACGCGGATCTGCTCGAGTGCGGCGCCCCACGGCACGTCCTCGAGCGGGCCTTCGTAGATTTTCGTGAGCAAAGCGTCGAACTGCTCGAGCGTCAGTTTCGATTGGGCAAGGTTCGGCGGCAGGGCCGGGGGCGCCGTGGTCATTCGGGTTGTCTCCTGTTTCGGCCGCCGGGTCGCGATGCGCTTGGCGTGCACGTTCGGCCACCGGCGGCGATACGCGCGGCGGCACCGGAACACGGTAACGTATCGGGATAGGCGCGACATCCCATAAATGAGGGGGGCGGGCACGTTCTGTAAGGTAATTGTGAACTTTCTCGCCGCGCCGGGCGTCTAATCGGCCCTCCAACGCTTCCAGAGGCACATCAGATGATTCACAAGACCCGAACGCTGCTTGGCGCGGCCGTCATTGCCGGCAGCACGCTCCTCGCCGGATGCCAGACCGACGCGGCCGCCACGGCACCGAATGCGGCCCGCCCGGCCGACGGCAAGCCGGTGACCAGGACCGTCTATGTCGCGCCGCAGTCCGCGCGCTGCATGGGCGTCGCGCCGATGGAGTGCCTGCAGGTGCGCAGCAGCCCGAGCGAGCCGTGGAGCCTGTGGTACGCGGGCATCGAAGGGTTCGCCTATCAGCCCGGTTACCTGTACACGCTTGAAATCGACGAATACCACGTCGCGCAGCCGCCGGCCGACGGTTCGTCGATCCGCTGGGTGCTCAAGCGCGTGGTCGAACGCCGTCAGGTGAACTGACGGCCGCGCTTACGCGGACGATCGCGCCGCCGCATGGGTCGGCGGTGCGACCGTATCGATCCGCCGGAACACGGCGGACGACAGCAACGTGACGGCCCCCATGCACGCGAACGACAGCATGAATCCGTGCGCCATCGAGCCCCAATAGGCGGCGAACAGGTTCACGAGCCCGCCGCCGATCGACACACCCAGGCCCATCGCGAGCATCTGCATCATCGTGAACAGGCTGTTGCCGCTGCCGGCGTCGGCATGCGAGAGCCCCTTGAGCGTCACGCCGTTCATCGCCGCGAACTGCATCGAGTTCGCCGCGCCGAACACGATCAGCAGCACACCTTCCAGCACCGGCGCGGGCCGCGCCGACACCAGCGCGAATCCCGCGATCGCGCAGCCGACGATTGCCGTATTCACGACCAGAAACGCCGCATAGCCGAAGCGCTTCACGAGCGGCGCGATCCAGCGTTTCGCGATCACGCCTGCGATTGCGGCCGGTAGCATCATCAACCCCGATTGCAGCGGCGTATAGCCGAGCTGCACCTGCATCAGCAGCGGCAGCATGAACGGCACCGAACTCGTGCCGATCCGGCACAGCAGGTTGCCGAGCAGCCCGGAACCGAAATTCGGCTCGCGGAACAGCCCGAGCCGGAACAGCGGTTGCGCGCGCCGCCGCGCATGCGGCAGGTACGCGAGTGCGCTCGCGAGGCCGGCCACGGCGAGCCCGGCCGCCCACGCGGCGCGATGCGCGGGCATGGGCGGGTCGATCGCGAGCGACAGCGCGATCATCGCGACCGACAGCAGCGCACAGCCGACGAAGTCGAACGGTGGCGGCTGCGTCGCCTGGTCGTGCGGCAGGTAGCGCTGCACCGCGATGAAACCGACCACGCCGACCGGCACGTTGACGATGAACACCCAGTGCCATGAAATCGCCTGCGTGAGCCAGCCGCCGAGCGTCGGCCCGACGATCGGGCCGAGCTGGCCGGCGATCGACACGAACGCGATCGCCGCGACGTACTGCTCGCCCGGCACGCGCCGCAGCACGGCGAGCCGCCCGATCGGCAGCAGCATCGAGCCGCCGATGCCCTGCACGGCGCGCGCAATGACGAGCTGGCCGAGCGTGTGCGACGCCGCGCAGCCGATCGACGCGAGCACGAACACGAGGATCGCGACGGAGAACACGCGGCGCGTGCCGAACCGGTCGGCGAGCCAGCCGGACGCCGGCGTGAGCATCGCCATCGTCAGCGTGTAGACGACCACGACCGGCTGCATCGCGAGCGGCGACGCATGCAGGCTTTGGGCGATCGAAGGCAGCGCGGTGTTGACGATCGTCGTGTCGAGCGACTGCATGAAGAATGCAGCGGCGACGATCCAGAGCAGCGCGGAGTGTGTGGGTTCCCGGGACATGGCGAAATCGGTGGTGCGAAAGCCCGGCGCAGGTGCGCCGGTGCGCGGTCGCGCGGCGCCTGCCGGACTTCAAGCGCTCGATGGTACCGATTCCGGTGGTCATCGGGAAGCCGCCTCAAGACATTGACTGTCATCGGAATTGCCGATGACAATGCGGAATGCTCAATCCCGTCTGGCTCAAGACCTTCGCGACCGTCACGAACTGCCGCAGCTTCACCGAAGCGGGGCGGCAGCTCGGGCTCAACCAGTCGAGCGTCAGCGAACACATCCGTCGCCTCGAAGAGAGCGTCGGCCGGCGGCTGTTCGTGCGCGACACGCATTCGATCGCGATGACGGCCGACGGCGAGGCGCTGCTCGTGCATGCGAACGTGATCCTGCAGGCGCTGAACCGCGCGGAATCGCAGTTCCGCAAGCCGCGGCTGCAGGGGCGTGTGCGGCTCGGCGCGTCCGACGACCTCGCGCTCGTCGCGCTGCCGGACGTGCTTGCCGGGTTCCGCGCTGCGCATCCCGACGTCGCGCTGGAAATCACCACCGGCATGACGAGCCGGCTCTACGAACTGATGGATGCAGGCGCGCTGGATCTGATGATCGGCAAGCGGCGGCTCGGCGAGCGGCGCGGCACGCCGCTGCTGCGCGCACGGCTCGAATGGGTCGCGCGGCCCGGCACCGTCGTCGACCTGGAGCGGCCGCTCCCGCTCGTGCTGGTGGCCGAGCCGAGCGTCACGCGCGCGGTGGTGCTGAATGCGCTCGCGGAAAAGGGGATCGGCTGGGAAGTCGTGTGTTCGAGCAGCAGCCAGCCGGGCTGCATCGCGGCCGCCCGTGCGGGGCTCGGGCTGACCGCGACGTCGCAATACCTGTCCGCGCGTGGCCTTGCGCCACCCGTGAACGGCGACGGGTTGCCCGTGCTGCCGGACGTCGAATTCATCGCGCTCGCCGCGAAGCGGCTGAGCCAGCCGGCCGGCACGCTGCTCGAGCTGCTCGAAACCAGCGACCTGCGCGCGTCGGGCGCGGACGCGTAACGCCGCTTGCGCCTGTGTTGCGTGCGGCGTGCCCGCGCCGCGCGTCGTCAGGCTGACCGCTTCTGCGAAATCACGAGCAGCGCGCCGTTCTTGTCCTCCAGCACCGCGCGGTATTCGTGCGGCCCGGCCTGCACGGGCACGCGCACCGATGCGCCGGCCTTCACGACCCGCGCCATGGCCGCATACAGGTCGTCGTCCTCGTCGACGCGCAGCGTGAGCGCCGCGCGCTCGACGATCTGCTCGTCGCCCGCGACCAGCGCGATCGTCAGCGGGCCGCCGTCGAGCGCGCAATAGCGGTCGCCGTCGCGGAACTTCACGTTCAGGCCCAGTCCGTCGACGAACAGCGGCAGCGCCGTGTCGATGTCGTCGACCGGATACAGCAGCATCGATACCTTCATTCCGGTTCTCCCTTGTCTTGATGAGGGCGGCGTGCAATGCGCCGCCGGTCGATGCTAGCGCGTCGCTCGCGCCGTCACGCAGTCCGATCGGATGACGGTGAAACCCCTCTGTCCCCGCCGGCATACAGATACTCCGAACAGATGATGCCCACGCCAGCCGGCGCGCCGACACTCCCATTCGTGGACCGTCGCTATTCGTCCGTATCGTGCGGGCGGGCCGCACGACCCCGACTCGTCCAACATACATGGAGACGCACGCAATGAAGTTTTCCCTCATCTACGAAGCCCAGACCACCGACGCATCGCGCGAGGGCGACCACCAGGTGTTCAAGGAGACGGTCGAGCAGGCGTTGCTCGCCGAGCAGGTCGGTTTCGACACGATCTGGTGCGTGGAGCACACGTCGCTGACCAACTATGCGCACATGAGCGCGCCGGAAACCTTCCTTGCCTACCTGGCCGGCCGCACGACGCGCATCGGCCTGGGCCACGGCGTCGTGTGCCTGCCGCCGGCGATGAACCACCCGATCAAGGTGGCGGAACGCGTCGCGCTGCTCGACATCCTGTCGGGCGGCCGCGTGCATTTCGGCGTCGGCAAGGGCGGCAGCCAGCAGGAAGCCGGCGCGTTCGGCTACGACCTCAACGAACTGCAGCCGATGATCGACGAATCGATGTATCTCGTGCCGAAGATGTTCGTGCAGGACGAGATCGAGCACGATGGCAAGTACATCAAGATCCCGAAGCGCCCGATCCACCCGAAGCCGTTCCAGGATCCGCACCCGCCGATGTACCTCGCGTGTACGAACACCGATGCGCTGCTGCGCGCCGGCCAGCGCGGGATGGGCGCGCTGGTGCTCGGTTTCGGCGGCCCCGACGAAGTCGCGAAGAAGAACGCCGTCTACCGTGAAGCGTGGGCGAACCGCAAGCCGGAAGACCAGGTCGGCTTCCGCCCGACCCAGCACCTCGCGGCGCTGTGCCCGACGGTCGTGATGGCCGACGGCCAGGCGGCCCGCAAGATCGGCATCCGCGGCCAGCGCTACTTCATGGAATCGCTCGCGTACTGGTACACGGGCGGCGAGCGTCCGGACCCGGCGAAGTGGGGCGACGATCTCGTGCAGGCCGACACCGGCGAGATGGTGATCCGCTCGCGCTTCGCGTCGGAGGAAGTCGTCGTGAACTTCGCCGACCCGGCGCTCGCGATGATGAACCCGAACCACGCGTACGGCACGGTGGACGACTGCATCGGCTATGTCGGCCGCCTGCAGGAGGCCGGCGTCGACGAAGTGCTGTTCCTGTGCCAGATGGGCACGGTGCCGCATGAAGCGCAGATGGAGACCATCCGCAACATCGGCGAGCACGTGATCCCGTTCTTCAACCGCGAGAAGGAACGCGCCTGCGCGTGATGCATGAGGCCGCGCCCGTCGTCCCGTCCGGTCGGACGATGCGGCGCGGTCGCGCGAAGCCGACCATCGGTGGTGGCGAGCATCGCCCGCGGCCAGGCCGCGCCGAACAACTTTGAACGAGAGCGGGGCGGGTGCCACGGCGCAGCCCCCGTTCCACAGGAGACATTCGTGCATCGCGACAACGATTCGAACGCATTGGCTGCCACGCTGATCGCCCGGGCCGAGGCACTGGCGCCGATACTGGCCGGCCGCGCCGCGCAGGCGGAAGCGCAGGGCCGCATCCCCGCCGAGACGATCGCCGACATGCAGGCCGCCGGCTTCTTCAAGGTGCTGCAGCCGAAGCGCTACGGCGGCCACGAGCTCGATCCGCAGGCCTTCTTCGACATCCAGATGGCGCTCGCGCGCGGCTGCATGTCGACCGCGTGGGTGTACGGCGTCGTCGGCGTGCACAACTGGCAGCTCGCGCTGTTCGACGAACGCGCGCAGCAGGACGTATGGGGCCACGATCCGGCGACGCTGATCGCGTCGACCTACATGCCGGTCGGTCGCGTGACGCCGGTCGACGGCGGCTTCCGCCTGTCGGGCCACTGGAAGTTCTCGAGCGGCAGCGAACTGTGCGAATGGGTGTTCCTCGGTGCGCTGGTGCCACCGGCCGAAGCCGGCCAGCCGCCTGAATACCGGACCTTTCTGCTGCCGAAATCCGACTACCGGATCCAGCAGGACTGGGACGTGCTCGGCCTGCGCGCGACCGGCAGCCACGACATCGTCGTCGACGACGCGTTCGTGCCTGCGTACCGCACGCACAAGGCGATCGACGGGATGATGGGCACGAGCCCCGGTCTCGCCCTCAACGACGCGCCGCTGTTCAAGCTGCCGTTCGCGCAGATCTTCGTGCGCGCGGTGTGCACGTCGTGCATCGGCGCGCTGCAGGGCGCGCTCGACGATTTCACCGGCTATGCGGCAACGCGCGTGTCCGCGAACAGCGGCGCGAAGACGACCGACGATCCGGGCGCGCAGAACGCGTGTGCGAACGCGGCCGTCGCGATCGACGAGATGAAGGTGCTGCTCAAGCGCAATTTCGCGGAACTGATGGCGTCGGTGACCGGCGGGCCCGCCGTGTCGATCGAGCGTCGCGTGCATTTCCGTTACCAGTCCGCACAGGTCGCCGAGCGCTGCGCGCAGGCCGCGAATACGCTGCTGCGCTATGCGGGCGGCAACGGCATCTATCACCGCAATCCGCTGGTGCGCCGCTTCCTCGATCTGCACGCGGCCCGCGCGCACTACGCGAACAACGTGGACCGCTTCGGCCAGAACCTCGGCGCGGTGATGCTCGGCCGCGAAAACACGGACTTCTTCATCTGACGAGGCCGTGATGAACGACACGCAAGCACAGCAATACACGTTCGACGTGGTCGTCGTCGGCTCGGGCGCGGGCGCGCTGCTCGCCGCGTGCCGCGCGGCCGACCACGGGTTGTCCGTCGTCGTGATCGAGAAGACGGCGCTGTATGGCGGCACGTCGGCCGTTTCGGGCGGAGGCATCTGGATTCCGTGCAACCACCATATCGCCGAACTCGGTGCGACCGATTCGCGCGAGGCCGCGCGCGGCTATGTCGACGCGTGCGTGGCCGGCGCGTCGACACCCGAGCGGCTCGACGCGTATCTTGATCGCGCGCCGGAGATGCTGCGCTATCTGGAATCGAAGACACCCGTGCGCTTCCAGGCGTTGCCGAAATACGCGGACTATTTCCAGAAGCTGCCGGGCGCGATGCCGGGCTATCGCGCGCTCGATCCGATGCCGTTCGACGGCGGGCTGCTCGGCGACGAGTTCGACCGGCTGCGGCCGCCGTCGCCCGGCACGCTGATCTTCGGGCGTCTCGCGGTGACGTCGAAGGAAGCGCACACGCTGTTTGCGCGCGGCCCCGGCTTCATGACGCTCACGATCAGGCAGTTCGGCCGCTACTGGCTCGATTTCGGCATGCGCCGCCGCACGCGGCGCGACCGGCGCCTGACGCTCGGCAACGCGTTGATCGGCGGCTTGCGTCGTGCGCTGCTCGACCGCAGCGTGCCCGTGTGGCTCGACACGCCGATGCGCGACCTGCTCGATGTGGACGGCCGCGTGACGGGCGTGCGCGCGCAACGCTTCGGGCAGCCGGTGACGATCGCCGCGCGGCACGGCGTGATCCTCGGCGCGGGCGGCTTCGAGCGCAACCAGCCGATGCGTGAGCGCTACCTGCCGCAACCGACCCAGGCGCAGTGGAGCGCGACGCCGCCGTCCAACACCGGCGACGCGATCGCCGAAGGCCACCGGCTCGGCGGCGCGCTGGATTTGATGGAGCACGTGTGGGGTGTGCCGACGGTCCGCGTCGCGGGCGAGGAGAAGCAGCGCGGGCTGTTCGTCGAACGCAACCTGCCGGGCTGCGTGATCGTCAACGGTCTCGGCAAGCGCTTCGTCAACGAAGCCGCGCCGTATTCGGAATTCGTGCCCGCGATGTATCGCGACCATGCGCGCACCGGCGCGACCGTGCCCGCGTGGATGGTGTTCGACGCGCGCTTTCGCCGCAAGTATCCGTGCGGGCCGGTCATGCCGGCGTCCATGATGCCCGATGCGCGGATTCCGCAAGCGTTTCGCGAGGTACTCGTGAAGGCCGACACGATCGATGCGCTTGCCGCGAAGATCGGTGTCGACGCGGCCGGCCTGCACGACACGCTGCGCGACATGGCGCGTTACGCGGCCACCGGCGTCGACGAAGCGTTCGGCAAGGGCGACAACGCGTTCGACACCTACTACGGCGATCCGCGCAATACGCCGAACCCGTGTCTCGGGCCGGTCGACGAAGCGCCGTTCTACGCGGCGCGGGTCGATGCGGGCGATATCGGCACGAAGGGCGGGCTCGTCACCGACGTGCACGCCCGCGTGCTGCGTGCCGATGGCGAGCCGATCGACGGCCTCTATGCGATCGGCAACACCAGCGCATCGGTGATGGGCACGAGCTACCCCGGCGCGGGCTCGACGCTCGGTCCGGCGATGACCTTCGGGTATCTCGCCGCCGACCACCTGGCTGCTCGCGCAGCCGAGGCCGGAGGCCGGCAGGCCCGGCCATCCACGACTGAACTTGACGGAGTCCGATCATGAGCGATCTCACCAACCATCCACTGCGCACCGACATGCTGCTCGCGATGCGCCGCCTCGCGCGCTCCGTCACGGTCATCAGTAGCACGCACGACGGCCGGCGCTACTCGATGTCCGCGACGGCGGTCGATTCGTTGTCGACCGATCCGCCTTCGCTGCTGATCTGCATCAACCGCACCGCGTCGCTGTATCCACCGCTCGATGCGGGCGCGCCGTTCTGCGTGAACGTGCTGTCCGCGCGGCACGAAGGCATCGCGATCGACTGCAGCGGCCGCCTGAAGGGCGAGGCGCGCTTCACGACCGGCGACTGGGATACGTCGCCGCACGGCGTGCCGTACCTGCGCGATTCGCAGGCAAGCCTCGTGTGCGAGCAGGACGGCCGTTTCGAATACGGCACGCATACGGTGTTCATCGGGCGCATCCGCGAGGTGCTGATGAGCGGTGACGTCGATCCGCTCGTCTATCTCGACGGCGCGTATACGACGCCCGGCGCGCCGGTGGCCCGTGTGGCCGCGTGACGCAAGGATCTGGCCATGAGCGATCCACGCTTCCACCGGCTGACCGTGGCCGAAGTGATTGCCGAAAGCGACGACGCGTGTTCGTTCGTGTTCGACGTACCGGCCGGGCTACGTGACGCATTCACGTACCGGCCCGGGCAGTTCCTGACGCTGAACGTGCCGTGTGCGGACGCGACCGTCGCGCGCTGCTATTCGCTGTCGAGCGCACCCGGCATCGACGCGGCGCCGAAGATCACCGTCAAGCGCGTGCGCGACGGCCGCGCGTCGAACTGGCTGTGCGACCGCGTGAAGGCAGGCGACGCGCTCGACGTGCTGCCGCCGGCCGGCGTGTTCACGCCACGCACGCTCGACGGCGACCTGCTGCTGTTCGCGGGCGGCAGCGGCATCACGCCGGTGCTGTCGATCCTGAAATCGGCGCTCGTGCGCGGGCGCGGGATGCTGACGCTGATCTATGCGAACCGCGACGAACGCTCGGTGATTTTCCGCGACGAGCTGCAGCAGCTCGCGCAGCGTCATCCGGGCCGCGTGCGCGTGATCCACTGGCTCGACAGCGTGCAGGGGATTCCGCAGCAGCGTCACCTCGAGGAGCTCGCGCGGCCGTTCAGCCAGCAGGAGACGTTCATCTGCGGGCCCGCGCTGTTCATGGAGAACGCGCTGGCCGCGATGCTCGGCCTCGGGTTGCCGCGTGCGCGCGTGCATGTCGAGCGATTCGCGTCGCTGCCCGATGCGCCGGCGCAGGCCGACACCGCGGCGCAAGCCGCGGCAACGGCGGCGTCCGGCGACGGCGCGGCGATCGAGACGGTGCTCGACGGCGACGCATTCGCGTTCGACAGTGCGCCCGGCGAAACGCTGCTCGATGCGATGCTGCGTGCGGGTGTCCCTGCGCCGAATTCCTGCCGGATGGGGCAATGCGGCGCGTGCATGTGCCGGATCGAGCGCGGCGAGGTCGTGCTCGACAGCAACCACGTGCTCGACGACGACGAGATTGCGGCCGGCTGGACGCTCGCCTGTTGCGCGCGGCCCGCGAGCGATGCGCTGCGCGTGGTGTTTCCCGACTGAGCCGTGCCGCGCCGGCGGCGCGCACGGCAACCTTGATCTATGACGATGGACAACGAAATCCTGACCACGCCCGCGCTGATCGCGCGGGCTGCCGCGCGCCACGGCGCGCATCCGGCGATCGAGTCGGAGCACGGCCGGCTGACCTACGCGGAACTCGATGCCGCACGACTCGATGCGGCCCGTGCGCTGCTGGCGAGCGGTATCGACGCCGGCGACCGTGTGGCGGTCTGGGCGCCGAACCTGCCGCAATGGATCGTCGCGGCGCTGGCGATCCATACGGTCGGCGCGATTCTCGTGCCGGTCAATACGCGAATGAAGGGGATGGAGGTCGGCGGCATCCTGCACGACGGCGGCGTGCGGCTGCTGTTCTGCTGCGGCACCTTCCTCGGCGAATCGTATCCGGCGATGCTCGCGCCGCACCGGCCTGCGATGCTCGAGCGCGTTGTCGTATTCGACGGCGAACCGCCTTCAGGCGCGCGCGACGAGACCTGGAACGCATTTCTCGCACGCGGCGCGGCGGTGCCGCTTGCCGCGGTGCGCGAACGCGAGGCGCAGGTCACGCCCGACACCGTGATGGACCTGATGTTCACGTCCGGCACGACGGGCCGCCCGAAAGGCGTGATGACCGCGCACGGCCAGAACCTGCGCGCCGCGCAGGCGTGGGCGGCGATCGCGGGTGTACGGCAGGACGACCGCTACCTGATCGTCAATCCGTTTTTCCACACGTTCGGCTACAAGGCCGGCTGGCTCGCCGCGCTGTCGAGCGGCGCGACCGTGCTGCCGCATCTCGTGTTCCAGCCGGCCGACGTGCTGCGGCGCGTGGCCGACGACCGCGTGTCGGTGTTGCCCGGCCCGCCGACGCTGTACTACGCGCTGCTCGACGCGCCCGATCGCGCGACGCGCGACCTGTCGTCGCTGCGGATCGCGGTGACGGGGGCAGCGGCGATCGCTCCGAGCCTGATCGAGCGGATGCGTGCGGAGCTCGGCTTCGAGACGGTGCTGACCGGCTACGGACTGACCGAATCGTGCGGCTTCGCGACGTTGTGCCGTCAAGGCGACGATGCGGAGACGGTTGCCTATACGTCGGGCCGGCCGATGCCGGGCGTCGAGCTGCGCATCGCGGGGCCGGGCGGCGTGCCGCTCGGGCCGGACGAGACCGGCGAAATCTGGGTGCGCGGCTACAACGTGATGCGCGGTTACTTCAACCAGCCGGACGCGACGCGCGAGACCGTCGATGCCGATGGCTGGCTTCATACCGGCGATCTCGGCTGCGTCGATGCGAACGGCAACCTGAAGATCACCGACCGCATCAAGGACATGTTCATCGTCGGCGGCTTCAATTGCTATCCGGCGGAGATCGAGCGGCTGCTCGCCGCGCATCCGGCGATCGCGCAGGTCGCGCTGGTCGGCGTGCCCGATACGCGCCTCGGCGAGGTCGGTCACGCGTATGTCGTACTGCGCCCGGGCGCGCAGGCCGATGCCGATGCGCTGAACGACTGGGCGCGCAGCAACATGGCGAACTACAAGGTGCCGCGCTTTTTCACGTTCGTCGAGCAACTGCCGACGAGCGCGGCGGGGAAGGTGCTGAAGTACCGGCTGCGCGCAGCGACCGAGGCGGCGGCCTGAGCGATGAGGCGACACATGAACGGGATGAACGCATGAACGACAACGGATTTCCGCCGGGCGCGGTACTCGTGTTCGGCGGTAGCGGAGGGATCGGGCAGGGCGTCGCGCTCGAATTTGCGCGCGCCGGCGTACCGGTCGCGGTGGGCTATCGCAGCAAGGCCGACGTCGCCGAGCGCGTCGCGCGCGACGTTCGCGGCGAAGGCGCGGCGGCCACCACGCACTGCGTGGACGTGACCGATCCCGCGCAGGTCGATGCCGCGCTCGCAGCCGCGATCGACGCGCATGGTCGCGTGCACACGGTCGTGTGGGCCGCCGGCCCGTTCGTGAACCAGCGCCATATCGGCGACATGACGCACGACGACTGGCGCCGCGCGATCGATGTCGAGACGATCGGTTTCTTCGTGGCCGCGAAGGCTGCGCTGCCGCATTTCCGCGCATCGGGCGGCGGGTCGTTCGTGACGCTCGGCTCGGCCGGACACCTGCGCTGGCCCGATCGCGACGGGCTGTCGGTCGCGCCGAAGGCGGCGAACGAGGCGCTGGTCAAGGGGCTGGCGCGCGAGGAAGGGCGTTACAACATTCGCGCGAATTCGATCCTGGTCGGCGTGATCGAGGCCGGGATGTTTCCGGTGCTGCTCGAACAGGGGCAGTTCGACCAGGCGTGGATCGACGAGACGCAGAAGATGCTCGCACTGAAGCGCTGGGGGAAGGCGCACGACGTCGGGCGGGCGGCCGTGTTCCTGGCGTCGGATCGGGCTGATTATGTGACGGGGCAGCAGTTGAATGTTTCCGGGGGGTACGGGCTGTAGCTGTCGCGCGGCCGACCGATCGTGCCGGACGGGCCGCTCGTTGCGAGCGGCCTTTGCATTGGCGGGCCGGTCATGCCTGCGGTATCGCGGCGCACGCCGGCATGACCGGACCGATGCCTTCCGTCGCCGACTCAGCGCGATCCCGAGGTGCGCTGCGACAGGAATGCGGCTGCGTTTCTGCCCAGCGCGATACCCGGTTGCTCCACGAAGCGGTGGATGAGCGGGGATACCAGCAGCGAGCCCGGCAACGCAACGGCCAACAGGACGATCGTCCTGATGTTGCCGTGTGCCGCCAGGCGGGGAAACTCGCCCGACAGCACCAATCCGGTCAACGCGATGAAGAAGCCGTGAAAAAGATACATGCCGTACGAGGCATCCGATAGCGCATGGGCATGCCGGCCGCCGAGGCGGTTCGCGACGGGTTGCAGCAGCGACGACACCGGTTTCCGGTTGACCGTCAGCGCGTATAGCGACGCGGAAATGACCGGAAGGAGCCACGACTGGGCAGCGTAGCTCGACGTTTGAGCGAACGGCAGCAGCAACGCCAGCATGCCGATCAGGATCGTGGCGGTTTTGTCCGTGCCGAACGGAATCTCGGCGATCAGCATGCCGGTCACGAACAGCGAGAGCTTCAACGGCAGGAAGCCCGGCTCCGGAAACACGCCGGCGAGCGCGTGGCTTGCCGCGAGCGCGAGGGCGGCCAGTACGATCGACGCCGTCAGCGGGCCGACTTTCCGCATCAGCAGATAGAGCAGCGGGAACGCGAGATAGAACTGCATCTCGAGGCTGAGGCTCCAGTCGGGCAGCATGGTCGCAAACGTGTATTTCGGTATCGCTCCGAAAACGAACGTGACATGGGCGAGCAGATTGGCCGCGGTGAACCTGATCGTGTACGGATCGTAAATGCCGCCGCTTCCCCAGAATCCGGGGTTCATCGACTGGAGTGCCTTGTAGCCGTCGAAAAAGGGCGCCGATGCGAGGACCGCGAACGCGAGCGACAGGTAATAGGCCGGTGCGATGCGGAAGTACCGGCGGATATAGAACCGGGCCCAGGTGGCGGGGTGCGTCATGGGCTCGATCGACTCTCGTCGGCGGGCGTTGTAGGCCATCAGAAAGCCTGAGATCGTCATGAACAGATCGACGGCGATCTTCGGGTCCGGTATCGCGGTGAGCGTCCACCCGCCCCAGATCATGCAGTGGGCGATGACGACCCAGGTTGCGGCAATGCCGCGCAAGCCGTTCAGATAGGGAACGTCGCTCGGCATGTTGAAGTCACGGGGAAGCGGGGTGCGCGGTTGCGCACCCGTGTTGTTCTGATGGGTCGTCACTGATGTATCGGCTAAAGCTTCAGGATCACGCAACCGATGTAGTCGGAATGATCCGGGGACAGTTCAACGATCTGCGCGATGCCTTCGATCGCCTGCGAGACGCTGAAGGTATCCGTTCGATCCGAAATCTTGAAGTCGCGCCCGACGACGTGGAAGTTCCACTGGTGGAAGCCTTCCCAGTTCTCGTTCAGCGCCTCGTTCGCTGCATGCTCGGTCGCGATGAAGCCACCGGGTTTCGTCACGGCGATCATCTGCCGAAACGCTTCGACCGGATTGTAGCTGTGGTCAAGCGTGTTCTTCGCATAAGTCAGGTCGAACGTGTCGGCCGGGAACATCGTGGTCAGGCACTCGCTTTCGCACTGCCGGGTTTTGATGAGGGGAAGCCCTGAGGGGAAATCCAGGCGGCTGTACAGGTCACCCAACGCATCGACGGCGGTGATGTCCAGCGGCAGGCCGTTCATCTTCTTGCCCAGCACCGTCATCGGGCCGGCGCCCACGTCGAGGATCTTCGGATTCGGGATGCCGTTCAGCAGTTCGGCCATCCACTGATGTACTTCGGTGTCGGGGTTGATGCGGAACTGAAAGTCTTCTGGCCACGCACCGCCCTTTGTCTCCAACCACTTCGACCAGAATTCGATTTCGTTATCGATTCCGCTAGACCACTGCAATTTTTGCATTGTGTCCGTCCAGAGGGTATGGACGGACGATTCTATCATCCGCTGGCAGGCTGTCATCGGGCGACGAAATATTGGGTGTTGCGAGGATCCGCGCGGTAATCGGAGGCCTTTCCGGATGGGGATGGAATACAGGATTGTGATTCCTGGTGCCGTGAGCACGGCACTGGATATCGGACAAAAATGCCCGCTCGGACAAGCGGGCTTTGGAGTCACCCAAGTCGCCTCAGTTGTCTTGGACGTTAACGTCGCCGGTTTGCGCGATCTTCGTTAGCACGCGTTTCTGGTAGGCGTACCACGATGTCAGGCATTCCTTGTCGCGACAATTCTTCTCGCGGAAGTTCCACTGTTTGCGTGTTCGATCCACGAAGGCCGACTTGTCGACGACGGCATCTTTTGCTTGTTGGTATGTCGCGGCAAGATCGCGGTCGGACGCAGCGAGATCCGGATCGTGGCAGATGAGAAATTCTGGAATGGACTTGGCTTTTGTACAGTCGAAGCTTGTTTGCTGCAGAGCGGAAGTCGTTGCGTCGCTTGTAGATTGGCTTGCCACTGGCTGAGCGGCAGGCAGGGTTGATGGTGTCGAGAGTGCGGGCATTGCCGACTGTTGAGCTTGATTCGATGTTGGCGTGCGTTGACCATAGGGTGTTAGTTGCCCTGCCATTGCATCTTCGATCATCGCACCGATCAGGGAGTTAGGTACAACCCGTATAGTTTCGGTTTTCAGAATCGAGTCGCCGGCCATGGTTTGCGACTTGGCAAAATTACAGGGCGCCGAACAAGTAATACGATTAGAAATGTTCGGATTGTCTTCGTCGACCAAGAGCAGAATATAGTTGCCATCCCTAACGCCGACGTAGCGCATCATGACAAGCGCCTTCGCCGCTTTTCCTGCCCGTACGTCATCTTCACTAAGCGCAGGCTCGTAACCATACGTGCCATCTTGGCTCATTGCATAGTTGTGTGAAGGGGGCTGCGGCACACGAGCTACAGCTGGAGACGGTTGCAGTGGCGTGGAGGTGTCGCTTGACGTACTGGGGCTCGCCGCTGACGACGGAGCACTGTTGTCGGATTGCTTCGAATTGCAACCGATTACAAGGGTTGCAGCCAATAGAATAAGTGCTATTTGTTTCACAATTCCCCCGATAGTCGATTGATATTATTAATTTCCGATGGTTTTCCCGGATATGCGAGGTGAAATGTATCGCCCGCAATTTTTTGGTGGCGGTGTGGATTTCTAAATCAACCTGTCTTGGTCAATGGATTGTACCAAGGCACTATGTTCGGATGCGAATACAAAAATTCGGTAAATCTGCATGCCGCGATTGCGTTTGCATGAGAACACACCGGCATCCGTATTCACCCTGACTCGCCGGGCAAGCTTGCGCGTCGACCTCGCACGCGCTTCGTGCGAGGTCGCACCTTTGCAACGCTTCTTCGATGCATGCCGCCACGTGTGCCCGGCGGTAACGGTGACGAACTCGCGCTGACGGCCGCCCGGCCTTGTTTTGCGCGCATCGCGATATCGATGCGTGCGCACACAATCGCGCGTGGCGGGTTTGCGCGCCGAATATCGATGCGTTCCTGAAACATTTCCCCCTGTTTCGCGCTGCGCGATAGCGCGTGTTGAGCCGCGACGCTTGCCACGCGTGGGTTTGCGTTATATGGCACGTGCCTTGCGATTGACCCGGTGCCGCCTGTGCAGACGAATCTCGCCAGAACGATCAGTGCATCGGCGGCGTGGAGCGACATTGAAACAAACGGGGAATCGGATCGGATCGCGGGCGCCGCGTGTCACGGCGCATGCGCCGCGCATGAGGTATCGGTCATGCGCACGGCGCACCGCGTTCCCGATCCGTCGAACAGCAAGCGTGCTTGCAAGGTGTCGTGCCGGGGTTCGCACCGCGCATCGCGACGAAGGCCGCGGGCGCGAAGCGTCGCGCCCGGCACAAGTCGGGAGAGGCGCCCGTGAAAACGACAGTGAACCAATGGGCAGCGGTCGCGGTGATGTTCGTCGCGAGCGCGCACGCGCAGGAAATTTACCTGCAGGGCGGCACGCAAGGCGTCGGCATCGGGGCTGCCGTGAGCTTCAATTCGATGCTGGGTGCGCATGCCGATTTCAATGCGATCGACCTTTCGCATGACTTCACGGTGGCCGGCAATCGCTATCAGGACGACCTGAAACTGCGCCAGGGCGGCTTGTACGCGGACATCTTTCCGTGGCACGGCAGCGGCTTCCGGGCGACGATCGGGCTGCGCTTCAACGACGACGAGCTGCGCGGCGTGTCGGTGCCGACCAACGGGACCTACGTGTTCGGCGGCAAGCGCTATCCGGCGCTGCCGGGGATGTACGCGGTGGCGGAAGCGCGCTATCCGACCGTGATGCCGTATGTCGGGATCGGCTACGGGCACCGGCCGGCGTCGAAGGGGCTTGGATTCGTCGCCGATATCGGTGTCGCGTACGGGATCCCGAAGTGCTCGTACACGCTGTCGCCCGAACTGGCTGCCGCGGCCGGGCCGGCGAAGAGTCAGGTCCTGGTCGCGAGCGGGCTCGATGAACTGCGACAGGTGATGTCGCGATATCGGTGGTATCCGGTCTTGCAGATCGGGATTTCGTACCGGTTCTGAGCGGATGCGCGGTCGCCGTACTTTCCGGGTACGGTATTGCCGGCAAGGCCGTGCCGGCGGTTGCCCGCAATCCGGGAGCCGCCATCGGATCCGCCGGCAAGCTGCGCGGCCGGCGGCTGTTTCCGTATGCGACGCATCAATGGTATCCGGCGACTTTCTCGGGTTCGGTTCGGGCCGTATGCTTGTCGCTCGTGATCGCAACCGCGCCGCTGCGATCGTCGGTGTTCCCCATCGATCTGTCTCGAAGGCGAATATAAGGTTGTTCGATGAACGTGTAGGTCAGGGTCGCGAATGCGTAGTACAGGCAGACAAGCGTGATGTAGAGCGCGGCCGTCGCGAGCTGCCCGTCAACGGAGATGCCGCGACTGGCAAAGAGACCGAGCCCGAGCGTCAGCATGCAGATGTGACCGAGATACAGCGAATACGAAATCTTGCTGGTCCAGCCGATGAAACGGTCGAACAGACGGCTGCCGGATGTGCGAACCTGCATCGCTGCGGGCAGCAGCGCGGCGATGACGATCGACAGCATCGGGAAGAACATCACACGCAGGAGGCCGTTGCCGGCGAGATAGGGCGCACCGAACGCGAAATAGAACGTCAGGCCGACAAACAACGCCAGCGGCATTTTCCAGGACTTCGCGAAACGGGCGAACATCGCGGGCCGCTCGATGCGCAGATAGGCGGCAATGACGCCGATGAACAGCGAGTCGAGGCGGCAGATCACGATGGATCGCACGTAACGATCGACATCGGCCAGCGATTGCGCGTGCCAGCCGAAATAGATCCGGGCGCAGAGCGGCAGCACGATGAATGCGGCGCAGGTCGCGAGCAACGCCCGCCCGTTCGTCCTGAGTACCGTGAGCGCGGCAAGAAACGCGCACGGCAGCAGCAGATAGAACCATTCTTCGACGGCGAGGCTCCACGAGTGCTCGAAGAACGGCGCCATCGGCCAGGCCAGGTTCTGCAGGAACAGGAAGAACGGCCACGCGACGTCGAGGGTGGCCGGGCCGTGGTAGTCGAACCGAAGATAGACGAGCAGGAAGAACGCATAAAGCGGCAGCGTTCGTGCCCAACGACGTTTCCAGAAATCGAGAATGTCGCGCGGCGCCCGGAGCTTGCCGGTTTTGTATGACTTGATGAGTATGCTGCCGATGAGAAAGCCGCTCAGCACGTAGAAGATCTCGACGCCGATGGTCCCTTGAGCCCAGAAATACCACTTCAGCCACGCGGGCGGTGCGCCATGCGCGACCGTGTGACAGGCCAGCACAAGCAGGACGGCGACCGAGCGCAGTACATCCAGTCCGAATACACGCTGGCTTGGGGAGGAAGGGGCGTACTTCGTCATCGGTGAAAGAGGCGGTTGGACGGCGAAGTTTAACAAAAGTGCCTGCGGTGAATTCTCCGGCCCGGCAGCCGCGACAAGGCCGCGCCGGCGGGGGCAGCCCGTTCGTTCGCATTGGGAACAAGGGCGCGATCGTCTTCCGGGACGCAATCCGGCCGATGCCCGGACCGTACGACCTCGCGGCAGCCGCTCGCGCCGCACCCTGCCACCGGATCCCCGTCCGGCACACCGTTCGCGCCGCCACCCCGGCTTTTTCCCGCCGCTTCTCTCGTCCCAACAGACGATGTAACGCCACCCCCGACCGGCCAGAATCCTTACACGAACAACGGATTCTGAACCAGGAGGAGGCCGACATGATCGATGTCCGTGCGCTTGGCTACGTCGTCGTCGAGGCGACGCGCGTCGATGCGTGGCGCCGCTACGCGGAAGACGTGCTGGGCATGCAGGCGCTCGATGCGCCCGACGGCGCGTTGTACCTGAAGATGGACGAGCGTGATTTCCGCTACGTGATCGTCCCCGGCGCGACCGACCGCTATTTCGCGTCGGGCTGGGAATTGCCCGACGGCGCCGCATTCGACGCCGCGCTGGCGGCACTGCAGCGCGCGGGCGTCGAGCCGGTGCGCGCGACGCGCGACGAAGCCGCGCTGCGCCGCGTGCAGGCGATGGCGTGGTGTAGCGACCCGTCCGGCAACCGCCACGAGCTGTACTGGGGCGCGCGCTGCGACTTCCGCCGCTTCGTGTCGCCGCTGGGCGTCGCACGGTTCGTCACCGGCGACATGGGGCTCGGCCACGCGGTGCTGCCCGCACCGCAGTTCGATGCGACCGACGCGTTCGTGCGCGGCGTGCTCGGCTTCGAGCTGTCCGACATCTACCGCGTGAAGTTCACGCCCGATCCGGCCGAACCGGAAAAGCGCATCCATTTCATGCACTGCCGCAACGCGCGCCATCACAGCCTCGCGCTGTTCGAGATGGCCGTGCCGTCGGGTTGCGTGCACGTGATGACCGAAGTCGACTCGATGGACGAAGTGGGCCGCGCGCTGGATCGCGTCGCCGCGCACGACGTGAAGATGTCCGCGACGCTCGGCCGCCACTGCAACGACCAGATGATCTCTTTCTACATGAAGACCCCCGGCGGCTTCGATCTCGAATACGGCTTCGGCGGCCTCACGGTCGACTGGTCGAAGCACGCGGTGTTCGAGGCCACCAAGGTGAGCCAGTGGGGCCACGATTTCAGCATCGGATACCGGTAAGCCAGCACGATGACGATGAAACCTCTCGACAAGACGATGTCCGCGCGCGACGTGGTCGCGCAACTCGCCGACGGCATGACGATCGGCATCGGCGGATGGGGGCCGCGGCGCAAGCCGATGGCGCTGGTGCGCGAAATCGCGCGCTCGAACCTGAAGGACCTGACGATCGTTGCGTACGGCGGCGCCGATGTCGGCCTGCTGTGCGCGGCCGGCAAGGTGCGCAAGGCGGTGTTCGGCTTCGTGTCGCTCGACGTGATCCCGCTCGAGCCGCATTTCCGCCGCGCCCGCGAACAGGGCCGTATCGACGTGCTCGAACTCGACGAAGGGATGTTGCAGCTCGGCCTGCGCGCGGCGGCCGCGCGCCTGCCGTTCCTGCCGACGCGCGCCGGGCTCGGCACCGCGCTGCTCGATCACGCGCCGCAATTGCGCACGGTGCAATCGCCGTACGACGACGGCGAGACGCTGCTCGCGATGCCGGCGATCGAACTCGACGTCGCGCTGCTGCACGTGAATGCGGCCGACCGGATGGGCAACACGCGCATCGACGGCCCCGATCCGTTCTTCGATGCGTGGATGGCGCGCGCCGCGCAGCGCTGCTACGTGTCGTCGGAAACGGTCGACGCATCGCTTGCGAGCGAAGACCTCGATGCCGCCAAACGCAACCCGTTCGAGCGCTCGCTCGTCAACGGCGTCGTGCACGCGCCGGGCGGCGCGCACCCGACGTCGTGCGGGCCGGCCTACGGCTGGGACCTGCCGCACCTGCGCGCGTACTGCGCCAGCGCGGAAGACGATGCGAAAACGGCGGCGTACCTGCGCGACGTGGTCGGCCAGGACGAACGCCAGTACCTCGAAGGCGTCGGCGGGCTGTCGCACGTGACGACGCTGCCGTTGCCGATTCTGTAAAGGAGCGCCTGTGAGCGAATCTCTCGACCATTCCCTCGCGGAACTGATGATCGTCGCGTCCGCGCGACTCTGGCGCGACGACGGCGAAGTGCTGGCGACCGGCATCGGCACGGGCCCGCGGCTCGCGGCCGGCCTCGCGCGGCTCGCGTACAACAGCGGGCTGATGCTGACCGACGGCGAAGCGTATCTCGTCGAGGAGCCGGTGCCGCTCGGCCCGCGCCCCGACGGCTATCGCGTGAAGGCGAGCGGCTGGATGACCTACGAGCGCGTGTTCGACTGCCTGTGGCACGGCCGCCGCCATGCGCTCGTGATGCCGACGCAGATCGACCGTTTCGGCCAGGCCAACATCTCGTGGCTCGGCGACGACTACGACCGCCCGAAAACCCAGCTGCTCGGCGCACGCGGCTTCCCCGGCAATACGACGAACCACGCGAACTCGTTCTTCGTCAGCGGCCACGGCAAGCGCACGTTCGTCGACGGCGAAGTCGACATGGTGTGCACGGTCGGCTACAACCCGGCGCGCCGGATGCCGGGGATGAAGACCTTCGTCGACCTGCGCAGCATCGTCACCGACCTGTGCGTGATGGATTTCGGCGGCCCCGACCATGCGATCCGCGTGCGTTCGCTGCACCCCGGCGTGAGCTTCGACGAAGTGCAGGACGCAACGGGCTTCCCGTTGATCGCCGCACCCGAGATCGGCACGACGGCGCCGCCGAACGCGGAGGACCTGCGCATCGTGCGCGCGCTCGATCCGCACAACCTGCGCGCGACGATCGTGCGCAACAATCCGGCGCCGCGCCGGGGATGAGATCCGACATGGAAGCGACCCAGATGACGTTCGGCGACGGTGTCGTCGACTACGCGGTCGAGGACGGCATCGCGACGATCACGATGAACCGCCCCGAGTATCACAACGCGCAGAACTCGAAGATGACGTATGCGCTCGACGCGGCGTTCCGGTGCGCGGCGCACGACGACGCAGTGAAGGCCATCGTGCTCGCGGGCGCCGGCAAGCATTTCTCGGCGGGCCACGATATCGGCACGCCGGGCCGCGACATCCACGAATCGTTCGATCGCGCGTCGCTGTGGTACGACCACGTCGACAAGGAAGGCGGCGAATTCCTGTATGCACGCGAGCAGGAGGTATACCTCGGGATGTGCCGGCGCTGGCGCGACCTGCCGAAGCCGACGATCGCGATGGTGCAGGGCGCATGCATCGCGGGCGGGCTGATGCTCGCGTGGGTGTGTGACCTGATCGTCGCGTCGGAGGATGCGTTCTTCGCGGATCCGGTCGTGCGGATGGGGATTCCGGGCGTCGAGTATTTCGCGCATGCCTACGAGCTGAACCCGCGCATCGCGAAGGAATTCCTGTTCCTCGGCGAGCGGATGCCGGCCGAGCGCGCGTACCAGATGGGGATGGTCAACCGCGTGGTGCCGCGCGAGCGGCTGCGCGACGCGACCTACGCGATCGCCGCGAAGATCGCGACGATGCCGCGCCTCGGGCTCACGCTCACCAAGCAGGCGCTGAACCACGTCGAGGAACTGCAAGGCAAGCGCGCGGCAATGGATGCGGCGTTCGCGTGGCATCACTTCGCGCATGCGCACAACGAACTCGTCAGTGGCGATCGTCTCGGCGGCTACGACGCGCGCAGCATGGCCAGCTCGCAGCGCCAGCCGAACGGCGCGGATCGCGGCGACGCGGCGGCCCCGGTTGCCGTCAACGGAGCCGCCGCATGAGCACGACGCTTCAGAGCCCGCTGCATACGCCGCTGTGCGACCTGCTCGGCTGCCGTTACCCGATCGTGCAGACCGCGATGGGCTGGGTGGCCGACGCGCGGCTCGTCGCGGCGACCGCGAACGCCGGCGGTTTCGGCTTCCTCGCGGGCGCGACGATCGAGCCGGAGCAGGTCGAGGCCGAGATCCTGAAGGTGAAGTCGCTGACCGACAAGCCGTTCGGTATCAATTTCCACATGTTCCAGAAGAACGCCGCACAGGTGGTCGATCTCGCGATCAAGCACCGGCTGCGCGCGGTCAGCTACGGCCGCGGGCCCGATGCGAAGACGATCCGCCGCTTCAAGGACGCCGGCATCGTCTGCATGCCGACCGTCGGCGCGCCGAAGCATGCGGCGAAGGCCGTCGAACTCGGCGCGGACATCGTGACGGTGCAGGGTGCGGAAGGCGGCGGCCACACGGGCTCGGTGCCGACCACGCTGCTGCTGCCGAAGGTGCTCGATGCGGTGCGCGTGCCGGTCGTCGCGGCCGGCGGGTTCTTCGACGGGCGCGGACTGGCTGCCGCGCTTGCGTACGGCGCGGCCGGCATCGCGATGGGCACGCGCTTCCTGATGAGCGCCGAATCGCCGGTGCCGCGCGAGACGCTCGACCGCTACGTCGCGGTCGGCGACCCGGCGCGCATCCGCGTGTCGGACGCGCTCGACGGGCTGCCGCAACGAATGATCGACAACCCGTATCTGCTGAAACTCGAACGCTTCGGCCCGCTGCGCCGCACGTGGTTCGCGTTGAAGACCGCCGAGGCATGGCGGCGCCAGAACGGGCTGAGCACGGGCGACATGCTCGGCCTCGCGATCAAGGCGCTGCGCTCGCATGACTACACGGCGAGCCAGACGCTGATGGCCGCGAACGCGCCGTTCCTGATCCAGCGCGCGATCGTCGAGGGCCGCCCGGATGAAGGCGTGCTGCCGAGCGGCCAGGCGGCCGCGATGATCGGTGCGATCGAGTCGTGCGACGCGCTGATCGCGCGGATCGTCACGGAAGCCTGCGAGCGGATCGATGCGCTGGCCGCGTTGCGCGGCGCGGCAGCGGCGCAGGCCGCATGACACACATCACAGGGAGGCAATGGAGATGACAGCATCCAATCAACCGGCCGGCGCGATGCCGTTCCGGATCGATCGCGCAGACGGCATCGCCGAACTGGTGATCGCCCAGCCGCCCGTGAACGCGCTCGACGCGCAGGGCTGGCATGCGCTCTCGCGTGCGCTCGACGCGCTCGGCGCGGACGACGACGTGCGTGTGATCGTCGTGCGCGGCGAGGGCCGGGGCTTCTGCGCGGGCGTCGACATCAAGGAGCTGGCCGCGCATCCGGAACGGATCGTGTCGGTCAACGCGGGCAACTACGAGACGTTCCGCGCGGTGCACCGCAACCCGAAGCCGGTGATCGCCGCCGTGCACGGCTTCGTGCTCGGCGGCGGGATCGGCATCTGCGGCGCGGCGGACATCGTCGTCGCGGCCGATTGCGCGCGCTTCGGCGTGCCGGAGATTGACCGTGGCGCAATGGGCGGCGGCGCGCACCTGCAGCGGCTGTTCGGCGTGCAGAAGGTCCGCGCGATGTACTTCACCGGCGACATGATCGACGCGGCCGAAGCGTACCGGCTCGGCGCGGTCGAGCAGGTCGTCACGCGCGACACGCTGCGCGACGCGGCGCTCGCGATCGCCCGCAAGATCGCCGAGAAGAGCCCGGCGATGGTGCGGCTCGCGAAGGAGGCGCTGAACGGCGTCGAGGACGGAAATCTCGAGGACAAGTACCGCTGGGAGCAGGGCTTCACGCTGCAGGCGTACATGACGAACGACTCGACGGAAGCGCGCGCCGCGTTCGTCGAGAAGCGCGATGCGCGTTTCGACGCGCAGGCAACCGCCGGGGAGGCACGCGCATGAACCTGACCTATACGCCGCAACAGCAGGCGTTCCGCGCGGAAATCCGCGAATGGCTCGCCGCGCACGTGCCGCGCGAGCGGCTGCCGAGCTTCGACACCGAGGAAGGCTTCGCCGCGCACCGCGAATGGGAGCGCACGCTGCACTCGGGCCGCTGGAGCATGGTCACGTGGCCGCGCGAGCTGGGCGGGCGCGGCTGCGACCTGATCGAGTGGCTGATCTTCGAGGAAGAGTACTGGCGTGCCGACGCACCGATGCGCGTGAACCAGAACGGCATCTTCCTGCTCGGCCCGACGCTGATGGATTTCGGCACCGACGCTCAGAAGGCGCGCTTCCTGCCCGCGATGGCGGCCGGCGAGCACGTGTGGGCGCAAGGCTGGTCGGAGCCGAATGCCGGTTCGGACATGGCCGCGATCCGCACGACCGCAGCCCGTATCGGCGACGAATACGTGCTGAACGGCCAGAAGATCTGGTCGACCCGCGCTGTGTGGGCCGACTGGCTGTTCGGGCTGTTCCGCAGCGATCCCGAATCGTCGCGCCACCATGGCCTCACGTTCCTGATGGTGCCGCTGTCCGCGCCGGGCATCACGGTGCGGCCGATCCGGCAGCTCAACGGGCAGACGGGTTTCGCGGAAATCTTCTTCGACGACGTGCGCGTGCCGGTCGAGAACCGGCTCGCGGCCGAAGGCGCGGGCTGGCAGGTCGCGATGGCGACGGCCGGCTTCGAGCGCGGGCTGATGCTGCGTTCGCCCGCGCGCTTTCAGCGCACCGCGCAGGCACTGCGCGACCTGTATCTCGCGCACCGCGACAGCGCGGATCGCGACCCGACGCTGCGCGAGCGCGTGGTGCAGGCCTGGATGGATGCGCAGGCCTATGCGCTGTCGACCTATGCGACCGCGAGCCGGCTGCTGAAGGGCGGCCATATCGGCGCGGAATCGAGCACCAACAAGGTGTTCTGGTCGGAACTCGACCTGCGCATGCACCAGACCGCGCTCGACATTCTCGGGGCGCACGGCGAGGTCGTTCCGCAGACGCCCGCGCAGCACGCGACGCTCGGCCACTGGCTCGACGGCTTCCTGTTCGCGCAGGCCGGCACGATCTACGCGGGCACCAACGAGATCCAGCGCAACATCGTCGCCGAACGGATGCTCGGCATGCCGCGCGCATAACGGCGCCGGCGCCCCCCTCACTGAACGGACATCCCATGGATTTCGTATTCGATGAAGACCAGGAAGCGCTCGCGGACAGCGTGAAGCGCCTGCTGATGACCGAGATGACGCCCGAGCTGATCCGCGAGCTCTGGGCGACGCCGACCGGGCGCTCGGATGACCTGTGGGCGCTGTTCGCGTCGCAGGGGCTAACCGCCGTGTCGGTGCCCGAGGTGCAGGGCGGCCTCGGCCTGACGGAAGTGGAATGGGCGCTGCTCGCGCAGGCCTACGGATATTTCGGCAGCCCCGAGCCGCTGCTCGACACGGCGCTCGTGTCGGCCGGCGTACTGGCGCGGCTGCCCGCGAGCGACTGGCGCGACGCGCTGCTGCGCGACATCGCCGAAGGGCGCGCGCGCGTCGCGCTCGTACATCCGGTGAACCCGTACGCGGCCGACGTGCACGTTGCGAACACGCTGCTGTGCGAACACCGCGGCGAACTGCACCGCGTCGACCCCGCGCAGTGCGCATGGCGGGCGGTCGACAGCGTCGACCCGTCGCGGCGCCTGTTCACGCTCGACTGGGAACCGTCGGCGGTGACCCGCATCGCGTCGGCCGACGATGCCGCACCGCTGCTGAACCGCGCGCTCGATCACGGCGCGTTCGCGGTCGCCGCGCAGTTGCTCGGCCTCACGCAGCGCGTGCTCGACGTTGCGATCGACTACAGCGCGCAGCGCAAGCAGTTCGGCAAGGCGATCGGTTCGTATCAGGCGCTCAAGCACCTGCTTGCCGATGTCGCGATCCGCTACGAGTTCGCGCGGCCGGTGGTCGCGCGCGCCGCGCAGGCGATCGCCGACGATCACCCGCAGCGCGCGGTGTTCGTGTCGCACGCGAAGCTTGCGGCGACG
This sequence comes from Burkholderia arboris, assembly GCF_902499125.1. Classification (GTDB taxonomy): domain Bacteria; phylum Pseudomonadota; class Gammaproteobacteria; order Burkholderiales; family Burkholderiaceae; genus Burkholderia; species Burkholderia arboris. The sequence continues at coordinate 48,273 of NZ_CABVPX010000001.1, read as the reverse complement.
TCGGCCGCGCAACTGGCCGCGCGCCACTCGATGCAGGTACACGGCGCGATCGGCTACACGTGGGAACTCGACCTGCAGATCTTCATGAAGCGCATCTGGGCGCTCTCCGGAAGCTGGGGCGACAGCGCGTTCCACAAGGCCCGCGTGGCCGACGCGATCCTCGGCGACGCGTTGCCGATCGGCCCCGCGCAGACCTTCGACCTCGAGGAATCCAACCAATGAAACAAGCCTATATCGTCGACGCGCTGCGCACGCCGACCGGCCGCCGCAAGGGCGGGCTCGCGCACGTGCATGCGGCGGATCTCGGCGGCTTCGTGCTGAAGACGCTCGTCGAGCGCAACGCGATCCCGGCCGACGAATACGACGACGTGGTATTCGGCTGCGTCGACACGATCGGCCCGCTCGCGGGCAACATCGCGCGCACCTGCTGGCTCGCAGCCGGGCTGCCGCTGCAGGTGCCGGGCGTGACGGTCGACCGCCAGTGCGGGTCGTCGCAGCAGGCCGTGCACTTCGCCGCGCAGGCCGTGATGAGCGGCGTGCAGGACGTGGTCGTCGCGGGCGGCGTGCAGACGATGACGCAGATCCCGATCTCGTCCGCGATGACCTGCGCGGCACCGCTCGGCTTCACCGACCCGTTCTCGGGCAGCGCCGGCTGGCGCGCACGTTTCGGCGATGCGCCGGTGTCGCAGTTCGTCGCCGCGCAGCGGATCGCCGAGCACTGGAACCTGTCGCGCGACGCGATGGAGCGCTATGCGCTGGAAAGCCACCGCCGCGCGGTCGCGGCGATCGAGGCCGGCCATTTCAAGCGGGAAATCGTGCCGCTCGAAGGGGTGATGCACGACGAGACGCCGCGCCCCGATACGTCGCTGGAGAAGATGGCGACGCTGGAACCGCTGACGCCGGGCGGCTCGCTGACGGCGGCCGTCGCGAGCCAGACCTGCGACGCGGCGGCCGCGCTGCTGATCGTGTCGGAAGATGCACTGAAGCGCTACGGCCTCACGCCGCGTGCGCGCATCCATCACCTGAGCGTGCTCGGCGACGATCCGCTGTGGATGCTCACCGCGCCGATTCCGGCAACCAGGGCCGCGTTGAAGAAGAGCGGGCTCGACCTGGCGCAGATCGACGTCGTCGAGTTGAACGAGGCGTTCGCGTCGGTCGCGCAGGCGTGGCTCGCCGACACGCGCTTCCCGCCTGAAAAGACCAACCCGAACGGCGGCGCGATCGCGCTCGGCCATCCGCTCGGCGCGACCGGCGCGCGGCTGATGACGACGCTGCTGCACGAGCTGGAACGCACCGGCGGCCGCTACGGGTTGCAGACGATGTGCGAAGGCGGCGGCCTCGCGAACGTCACGATCATCGAGCGCCTGTGAGCGCGTCACTTTCACGATCCACGAGGCACAAGCATGGGAATCTGTAACGGACGCACCGTCATCATCACCGGCGCGGGCGGCGGGCTCGGGCGCGAATACGCGCTGGCATTCGCGGCCGAAGGCGCGGCGGTCGTCGTCAACGACATCCGGCACGACGCCGCGCAGGCCGTGTGCGACGAGATCGCCAGGCGTGGCGGCCGCGCGCTCGCGAATTCGGACGACATCACGCAGACCGACACCGCGCAGCGGATCGTCGACGCGGCGCGCGAAGCGTTCGGCGACGTGCACGTGCTCGTCAACAACGCGGGCATCTGCCGCGACAAGATGTTCACGAGCATGACCGAAACCGACTGGGACGACGTGATGCGCGTGCACCTGCGCGGCCACTTCTGCCTGTCGAGCGTGCTGGCGCGCGTGTGGCGCGATGCGGCGAAAGCGGGCCGCACGGTCGATGCGCGGATCGTCAACACGAGTTCGGGCGCCGGCCTGCAAGGCTCGATCGGTCAGTCGAACTACGGCGCGGCGAAGGCCGGCATCGCCGCGCTCACGCTGATGCAGGCGGCCGAGCTGCAGCGCTACGGCGTGCGCGTGAATGCGCTCGCACCGGCCGCGCGCACGTCGATGACCGAAGGCGTGTTCGCCGACATGATGAAGAAGCCCGAGGACGGCGGCTTCGACTATTTCGATCCGGCCAACGTCGCGCCGCTGGTCGTGTGGCTCGGCAGCACGCTGTCGGCCGACGTGACGGGCCAGGTGTTCGAGGTCGCGGGCGGGATGATCGCGGTCGCGGAAGGCTGGCGCACGGGACCGAGCGTCGATCGCGGCGCGCGCTGGGCGGCGGCCGAGGTCGGCCCGGCGGTCGCGCAGCTGCTCGCCGATGCACGGCCCGCGCAGCGCGTGTACGGGAGCTGACAGATGGATCTGGCGCTCACCGACGAACAGGCGATGATCCGCGACGCGGCCGCCGACGTGCTCGCCGAACGCAGCGCGTCGGCCGACGTGCGCCGCGCGCTCGAGCAGTCGGCCGGCCGCGACGACGCGCTGTGGGCCACGCTCGCGGGCGAACTGGGCTGGAACGCGCTCGCGCTGCCGGAAGCAGCCGGCGGGCTTGGGCTCGGGGCGGTCGAGCAGACGGTGCTGATGGAACAGCTCGGCCGGCGCGTCGCGTGCGTGCCGTATTTCCCGACCGCGTGCCTCGCGGCGACCGCGCTGGCCGGCCGCGACACGCCGCTGGCGAACGGCTGGCTCGCGAACATCGCCGGCGGCACGTGCAGCGCGACGCTCGCGCTGCCGTTCGACTTGCCGGCCGGTGTAGGGCGACTGCCGGTCGTTGCGGAAGAAGCGGCGGGCGGCTATGCGCTGTCCGGCACGATCGAACAGGTGATCGACGGTGCGCGTGCCGACCTGCTGCTGATTCCCGCGCGAATCGCAAACGAAGGGCAGGCGATCGGACTGTTCGCGATCGACGTGGCATCGGCGTCGGGCCTGACCGTCACGCCGCTCGACACGCTCGACGCGACGCGGCCGATCGCTCGCGTGGCGCTCGACGACACGCGCTTGCCCCGCGACGCGTTGTTCGCCAGCGGCGCCGCTGCTGCACGGGTGCTCGAACGCGCCGCATGGTTCGCGGCGCTCGCGCTGGCCGCCGAACAACTCGGCGGCGCGCAGCAATGCCTCGACCTGACGCTCGACTACACGAGCCAGCGTGTGCAGTTCGGCCGTGCGATCGCATCGTTCCAGGCCGTCAAGCACCGCTGCGCGCAGATGATGGTGCTGATCGAATCGGCGCGCTCGGCCGTGCTCGGCGCCGCGCATGCGTGGGACGCCGAAGCGGGCGCAACACCGGGCGTCGCGCTGCGCGCCGACATCGCGGCTGCGAAAGCCGCCGCGAACGACGCGTATGCGTTTTGCGCGCAGGAAGCGATCCAGCTGCACGGCGGCGTCGGCTTCACGTGGGAATACGACCCGCATCTCTATTTCAAGCGTGCACAGGCGTCGGGCGCGCAGTTCGGCGGCACGCCGCAACTGCTCGAATGGATCGCCTGTCATGCGATCGACGACGGTGCCTCGCAGCACGACGACACGCTCGCGCCGTCGGTTGCGGCAGCGTCCCGTCCGTCGGCCGCGCGCGCAGGAGCACTCCAATGAACAGCGAAACGCGCGAACAGCAATTACGGCACGAAGTGGCCGACTGGGTGCAGTCGCACCTGACCGGCGAATTCGCGTGCCTGAAATACCGCGGCGGCCCCGGCGACGAGGAGGCATGGCCGGAACTGCGCAAGGCGTGGGAGCAGGCCCTGGCGAAGGGCGGCTGGACCGGGCTCGGCTGGCCGGTGAGCGCCGGCGGGCGTGGCTTCTCGGTCGCCGAGCAGGTGATCTTCCACGAGGAATACGCCCGCGCGGGCGGCCCCGGGCGGATGGGCCATATCGGCGAAGGGCTGCTTGGGCCGACGCTCGTCGCGTGCGGCACCGACGACCAGCGCGCGCGCTTCCTGCCCGGCATCCTGGCCGGCACGCAGTTCTGGTGCCAGGGCTATTCGGAGCCGGGCGCGGGCTCCGACCTGGCCAACGTGCGTACGCGTGCCGAACAGGACGCGGACGGCACCTGGCGCGTAGTCGGCCAGAAGGTGTGGACGTCGCTTGCACACGATTCCGACTGGATTTTCGTGCTGGCGCGCACCGATCCCGAGTCGAAGGGCAACAAGGGGCTGTCGTTCCTGCTGATGCCGCTCGACCAGCCGGGTGTCGAGATCCGCCCGATCAAGCAGCTCAACGGCGGTGCGGAATTCAACGAAGTGTTCTTCGACGGCGCACGTGCGGAAGCGCGCGACCTGGTTGGTGCGCCGGGCGACGGCTGGCGGATCGCGATGACGCTGCTCGGCTTCGAGCGCGGAATGTCGACGCTCGGCCAGCAGATGCAGTTCGTCCGCGAACTCGAATGGGTGATCGACGCCGCGCGCGAATCGGGCGCGGATCGCGACCCCGTGCTGCGCCAGCGGATCGGCCGCGCATGGGCCGGGCTGCGCGTGATGCGCTACAACGCGCTGCGGATGCTGTCCGGCGCGGACGACGCCGACGCGAGCGCGCCGCTGCGCCGCGAGGCGCTGATCTACAAGTACTTCTGGTCGAACTGGCACCGCGACCTCGGCCAACTGGCGATGGACGCACTCGGCCCGCGCGCGAACGTGATCGATCCGGCCGACGAAAAGCTCACCCATCTGCAGCGCGTGTTCCTGTTCTCCCGCGCGGACACGATCTACGCGGGCACCAACGAAATCCAGCTCAACATCATGGCCGAGCGCGGGCTCGGCATGCCCAGAGAACCACGAGGCACAGCATGAACGAACCCCAGATCCAGAAAGCACCGGCCTACGTGCCGGGCCACCAGCTGCTCGCCGGCAAATCGGTGCTGATCACGGCCGCCGCCGGTGCCGGCATCGGCTTCGCGGCCGCACGCCGCTGCGCGGAGGAAGGCTGCCGCGCGCTGTTCATCTCCGACATCCACGAAAAGCGCCTCGAGCAGGCTGTCGAAACGCTGCGCGCGGAAACGGGGCTGCAACAGATCCACGGCCGTCTGTGCAACGTCGCGGTCGAGGCCGACGTGCAGGCGCTCGTCGCCGACGCGCAGGACAAGCTCGACGGCGTCGACGTGCTGATCAACAACGCCGGACTCGGCGGGTCGACCCGCATCGTCGATATGGACGATGCCGAATGGTCGCGCGTGATCGACATTAGCCTTACCGGGACGTTCCGGATGACGCGCGCGATGCTGCCGCACATGCAGGCCCGAGGCCGCGGCGCGATCGTCAACAACGCATCGGTGCTCGGCTGGCGCGCGCAGGCGGAACAGGCGCACTACGCGGCCGCGAAAGCGGGCGTAATGGCGCTCACGCGCTGCGCGGCGCTCGAGGCGTCGCCGTACGGCGTGCGCATCAACGCGGTCGCGCCGAGCATCGCGATGCACGATTTTCTGAAGAAGTCGGCTCCGGCCGATCTGCTGAATCAACTGGCGTCGCGCGAAGCCTTCGGGCGCGCCGCCGAAGTCTGGGAGGTCGCGAACGTGATGGTGTTTCTTGCAAGCGATTACGCGTCGTACATGACGGGCGAAGTGCTGTCGGTCAGCAGCCAGCACGCATGATGGACACGTCCCTCGAACCCGTGCTCGCGACGCCGCGCGTGTTCGCGCACCCCGGCGAACTCGCGGCCGCGGTCGGCGACACGCTCGGCGCGAGCGCGTGGCTCGCGATCGACCAGCGCCGCATCGACGGTTTCGCCGATGCGACGGGCGATCACCAGTGGGTGCATGTCGACCCGGCGCGCGCGAAGGATGGCCCGTTCGGCGCGTGCATTGCGCACGGCTACCTGACGCTCTCGCTCGTCAATTACTTCCTGCCGCAGATCGTGCGCATCGACGGCGCGCGGCTCGGCGTCAACTACGGCTGCGACAAGATCCGTTTCCCGGCGCCGGTGAAGGTCGGTGCGCGCGTGCGCGGCGTCGGCGAGCTGCTGCGGGTCGAGCCGCTCGAAGGCGGCGTGCAGGCGTGGATTCGCGTGACCGTCGAGATCGACGGCGAAGCGAAGCCCGGCTGCGTCGCCGACACGATCAGCCGTTACTACTTCTAGATTCAGAGAGCCAGCACATGGAAGACGCAGTCATCGTTTCCGTCGCACGCACGCCGATCGGCAAGGCGTTTCGCGGCATGTTCAACGACACGGAAGCGCCCGCGCTCGGCGGCCACGTCGTGCGCACCGCGCTCGAACGCGCGGGCGTTGCGCCGGTCGACGTCGACGACGTGCTGATCGGCTGCGCCGCGCAGCAGGGCACCCAGGGCTACAACATCGGCCGCCTGTCGGCCGCGGCGGCCGGGCTGCCCGCGTCGGTGCCCGGCATGGCGATCGATCGCATGTGTTCGTCGGGCCTGATGTCGATCGCGAGCGCCGCGCGCAGCATCGGCGCGGGCGACGCGCGGATCGTCGTCGCCGGCGGCGTCGAGTCGATCTCGCTCACGCAGAACAAGCACAAGAACGCCTATCGCGCGCGTTCGCAGGCCGTGCTCGACCACCAGCCGGCCGCGTACATCGCGATGATGGAAACGGCCGAGATCGTGTCGCGCCGCTACGGGATCTCGCGTGACGCGCAGGACGCGTTCGCGCTGCAGAGCCACCAGCGCACCGCCGACGCGCAGGCGGCCGGCCGCTTCGACGCGGAAATCGCACCGCTCGACGTGCGGCGCGCGCTGTTCGACAAGGAAGGCAACCCGGCCGGCCACGAGGATCTGCGCGCGGCACGCGACGAAGGCGTGCGCGCCGACACGACGGCCGAACGGCTCGCGGGGCTGAAGCCGTCGTGGAGCGGCGGCAAGGTCGTCGAGCAGGGCGAGTTCGTGACGGCCGGCAATGCGTCGCAACTGTCGGACGGCGCGGCGGCCGTGGTCGTGATGTCGCGCAGCGAAGCGGTGCGCCGCGGGCTGACGCCGCTCGGCGCGTTCCGCGGCCTTGCGGTGGCCGGCTGCGAGCCGGACGAAATGGGCATCGGCCCGGTGTTCGCGATTCCGAAGCTGCTGGCGCGCTTCGGGATGACGGTGGCCGACGTCGGGCTATGGGAGCTGAACGAGGCGTTCGCGTGCCAGGCGCTGTACTGCCGCGACATGCTCGGCATTCCCGACGACCGGTTGAACGTGGACGGCGGCGCGATCGCGCTCGGCCACCCGTTCGGGATGTCGGGCACGCGCATGACGATGCACGCGTTGCTCGAAGGCGCGCGGCGCGGCGTGCGGCACGCGGTCGTGACGATGTGCATCGGCGGCGGGATGGGTGCCGCTGCGCTGTTCGAAGTCGGCGCGTAGCGGTACGCGGGCAGGCCGCGCCGCACACGCGGCCATCCAGTCAGGACCATTCGAGGCCGCGGCAACGACCGGCGGCCCGGAGACTTGCAGCCGGCGGCGGCTGGCGCTTCGGCGCGAACCACCGTCGAACGCAGACACAGGAGACAAGCATGAAACGAACCTTGCCCGGACTCGCGATGTCGGCGCTCGTGCTCGGCGCCGCGCTGTTCGCGTTTTCGCCGCGCCCGCTGCCGGCGTTCCCGGCCACCGCGATCCACGCGGACCGGCTGCAGATCAACGGGCTCGCCCGCGCCGGCACGACGCGCATCGTCGCGGTCGGCGAACGCGGCGTGATCCTGCTGAGCGACGACGCGGGCGCGCACTGGCGGCCGGCGTCGATCGCGCATGACCAGGCATCGACCCTCACGCAGGTGCGCTTCATCACGCCGACGCTCGGGATCGCGGTCGGTCACGACGGCCTGATTGTCCGCAGCGACGACGCGGGCGTGCACTGGCGCGAGGTCCACATGGACCACGAACATTCGGATCCGCTGCTGTCGATATGGGGCACCGCGGACGGCCCGCTGTTCGCGGCCGGCAGCTTCGGCCAGCTGCTGCGCTCGGACGACGCCGGCGTCAACTGGCAGACCGTGAAGACGCCGGCCGGTGATCGCCACCTGAACGCGATCGTCGGCGACGGCCACGGCAACCTGCTGATCGCGGGCGAAAGCGGCACGCTGCTGCGCTCGAGCGACAACGGCGCCACGTGGGACAAGCTGGCGTCACCGTATGCGGGTTCGCTGTTCGGCGCGCTGATGCTCGCGAACGGCGACTGGGTCGCGTATGGGATGCGCGGCAACGTCGTGCGCAGCACCGATCACGGCGCGACCTGGACGCACGTCGACAGCCACGTGCCGGTGTCGTACTTCGGCGCGACCCAGCTTGCCGACGGCGAACTCGTGCTGGTCGGCCAGGGCGGCGCGATCGTCGCATCGCGCGACGGCGGGCTGACCTTCGACGTGCGCAAGCTCGGCGGCGTGCAGAGCCTCGCGGCCGTGCTCGACATGGGCCACGGTGCGCTGTTGCTCGGCGGCGAATCCGGCGTCGCGCCGCTCGCCGCGTCGCCGTCCTGACGCGCGGCCGCGGCGGCCGCGACAGATGCAGCCGCCGGTTTCCGCACGCTTCCGTTCGTTTCGCATCGCCAGTCCGTACCGACACGAGAATTCCATGAACGACCAGTCACGCCCCCCTGAAGCCGTCCCTGCGTCGCGCCTCGCGACGTTCGTCGAGCGCTGCGCCAATACGATCATCCGCCAACGCAAGCTGCTGATGCTGCTGTGCGTCGCGGTGACGCTGGCGCTCGGACTGTCCGCGACGCGCCTGAAGCTCGATCCGGGCTTCAACAAGATGATCCCGATGCAGCACCCGTACATGCAGGTGTTCGAGCGCTATGCGGGGGCGTTCCCCGGCGCGAACACGATCCTCGTGAGCCTGCGCTGGAAGGGCGACGGCGACATCTACAACCAGACGTTCATGGACGGGCTGCGCCATGCGACCGACGACGTGTTCTTCATCCCCGGCGTCAACCGCTCGCGCGTGTTCTCGCTGTTCACGCCGAACGTCCACTACACCGAGGTGACCGAGGCCGGCTTCCGCGGCGACGTGGTCGTGCCCGGCCAGTTCTCGAGCGCGAACCCGGACGATCTCGCGAAAGTACGCCGCAACGTCGCGCGTTCGGGGCAGATCGGGCGCCTCGTCGGCAACGACCTGAAGTCGGCGCTGATCCGCGCGGAGCTGCGCGAGACCGATCCGGCGACCGGCAAGCGGCTCGACTACAGCGCGGTCGCGCGCCAGCTCGAGGAGATCCGCGCGAAGTATGCGAAGCAGGGCATCGACGTGAACATCATCGGCTTCGCGAAGCTGGTCGGCGACGTCGAGAACGGCATCGCGGGCGTGATGGCGTTCTTCGCACTCGCGTTCCTCGTGACGGCTGCGCTGCTGTTTGCCTATACGCGCTCGCTGAAGACCACGGTACTCGCGCTCGTCGTCGCGCTGCTGCCGGTCGTCTGGCTGCTCGGTTCGCTGCCGCTGCTCGGGCTCGGCATCGATCCGATGTCGATCCTCGTGCCGTTCCTGATCTTCTCGATCGGTGTCTCGCACGCGGTGCAGATGACCAATGCGTGGAAGCAGGCGCTGGTGCGCGGCGCGTCGTCGGTCGACGCCGCGCGCGACGCGTTCCGCAAGCTGTTCGTGCCGGGCACCGTCGCGCTGCTGACCAACGCGCTCGGCTTCATGGTGATCATGCGGATCAAGATCGACATCGTGCGCGAGCTCGGCATCACCGCGTGCCTCGGCGTGCTGCTGATGATCGTCACGAACAAGGTGTTCCTGCCGATCCTGCTGTCGTACACGCGCCTCGAACGCGGCACGCTGGCGCGCGCGCAGCGCACGGCGGCGGCCGGCGGCAGCCCGATGTGGTCGCGCTTCGCGGTGTTCGCGCGGCCGGCGCCGGCGCTCGGCGTGTTCGCGATCGCGCTCGCGCTGCTCGCCTACGGCACGCTCGAGTCGCGCAAGCTGGAAATCGGCGACATCGGCACGGGCGCGCCCGAACTGCGCACGAACTCGCGCTACAACATCGACAACGCGGCAATCACGCACCAGTACAACATCGGCGTGGACGTGCTGTCGGTGATCGTCGAGACGACCGGCTTCGACGACGCGTGCCTGCATTACCCGGTGATGAGCGCGATCGAGAAGTTCGAGATGAACATGCGCGGCGTGGCCGGCGTGCAGTCGGTGACGAGCGTGTCGTCGCAGGGCAAGGTGTTCATCGCCGCGTTCAATGAAGGCAACCCGCGCTGGGCCGCGCTGCCGCGTTCCAGCGACGGGCTCACGCAGGGTTCCAATGCGTTCGACCCCGACAACGGGATGAACACCGCGAACTGCAAGGCGATCCAGGTACTGATCTACACGAAGAACCATGAAGGCACGACCATCGCGCACATCGTCGACGAGATCAAGCGCTTCGCGGCCGAGAACCCGACGCCGAACGTCGCGTTCCGGCTCGCGGGCGGCAACGTCGGCGTGATGGCCGCGACCAACGAGGCCGTCGGCGACGCGGAGGTCGCGATGCTGCTGTCGATTTTCGGGGCGATCGCGCTGCTTTGCGCGGTGACGTTCCGCTCGTGGCGCGCGGTGCTTTGCATCATCGTGCCGCTCACGCTGGTGTCGATCCTGTGCAATGCGGTGATGGCGCGGCTCGGCATCGGGCTGAAGGTCGCGACACTGCCGGTGATCACGCTCGGCGTGGGCGTCGGTGTCGACTACGGGATCTACCTGTACGAGCGCCTGCAGCACGACATCCGCCACGGCGCGACGCTGCCGGACGCTTTCGCCGACGCGATGCGCCAGCGCGGTACCGCGGCGCTGTTCACGGCCGTCACGATGTTCATCGGCGTCGGCACGTGGGCGTTCTCCGCACTGAAGTTCCAGGTCGACATGGGCGTGCTGCTCGCGTTCATGTTCCTCGTGAACCTGTTCGGCGCGGTGTTCCTGCTGCCCGCGCTTGCCGCGTGGCTCGGCGTCGAGCGTGCCGAGCGCCGCGTGTCGAAGCAGCCGCAGCCGTTGCAGGCGACGCCCGCGCCGCTGAAGCCGTCGCCCGCGTTCGAACCCGGCAACCCGATGCGCTGAACGGCGCCCCATTTCCCCCGCGCGCGGCCGGCCGCCGCGCGTTCTCCCAAAGAAGGAGTCAACCCACATGTCCGCACGCCCTTACAAGATCGAAGCCCAGCCGCTCGCGCAGCGCTATGCGCGCGGCTGGCACTGCCTCGGGCTCGCCCGCGACTACAAGGACGGCAAGCCGCATACGCTGAACGTCTTCGGCCGCAAGCTTGCCGCGTTCGCCGATTCGACCGGCAAGGTCAACGTCGTCGACGCGTACTGCCCGCACATGGGCGCCGACCTGAGCCTCGGCACGGTCGAAGGCGACAACCTCGTGTGCCCGTTCCACGGCTGGGCGTGGAGCGGCGAAGGGCAGTGCGCGTCGATCCCGTACTGCAAGCGGATTCCGCCGAAGGCGCGCATCGGCGCGTGGCCGACCTGCGAGGAAAACAACCTGCTGTTCGTGTGGAACGACCCGGAAGGCAATGCGCCGCCGGCCGACGTCGCGATTCCGCGCCTCGACGTGTGCTTCTCCGACGAATGGTCGGACTGGGTCGTCGACAAGATGGTGATCCAGGCCAACTGCCGTGAACTGGTCGACAACATCTCGGATGTCGCTCACTTCGCGACCGTGCACCACGCGCCGATCGACTATTTCGCGAACCTGTTCGAGGACCACAAGGCGACGCAGCTCATGGTCGGCCGCAGCGAGAAGCTCGGCGGCGACAGCCTGACCGCGCTGTCGACCTATTTCGGGCCGGCCGTGCACATCACGCAGATGACGGGGCAGAGCAACGGGCAGCCGATCCACTCGGTGCTGCTGAACTGCCACGTGCCGATCGACATGAACAGCTTCGAGCTGCGTTACGGCGTGATCGTGAAGAAGGTGGCCGGGCTGACCGACGAGCAGAACATGGAGATCGCGAACGCGTACGTGAAGGAAGCGCAGCGCGCGTTCTACGAGGACGTCGACATCTGGCACAGCAAGACGCGGATCGACAACCCGCTGTTGTGCGAAGGCGACGGCCCGCTGTACCAGATGCGCGACTGGTATTCGCAGTTCTACCTGGACGCCGCCGACGTGCGGCCGACGAGCGTCGCGCGCAAGGCGTTCGAGATGCGGATTCGGGAAGGCGGCGAGCCGCCGGCGCTGCATCACGTGTTCGAGCCGCAGTAAAAACGGGCAGGCCGGCCGAAAAACAGGGGCGCATCGAAACGGGGGGCATCGGCCGGCAACCCCCGCCGTACAAGGCGCGGCGGCACCTTCGCTTGTGCGTCGCACCAAAATGACTTGACGAAACGCCCACTCCCGCGTAGTGTCCTAGACCGAAGTCGTCAAGAAGTTCGATTGCTCATCATTCGCCGCACGCTGTGCGGCAGTCGTTGGTCTCTCCCTCTTTGATTCTTTCTGTGCCCGTCGAGGGCGCATGTTCAATCGTTTGTATTAAGGAAGTATTTGTGGATACCGGTACCGTCAAGTGGTTCAACGAAACCAAGGGCTTTGGTTTCATTTCCCCGGACAACGGCGGCGACGATCTGTTCGCCCATTTCTCGGAAATTCGCGGCACGGGCTTCAAGACCCTGGCCGAAGGCCAGAAGGTCAGCTTCGAAGTGAAGCGTGGCCCGAAGGGTCTGCAAGCGTCGAACATCACGCCGCAGTAAGCCGCATCGGCAGCGGTCGCCGGTCGGCGGCCGAGGCCGGATGGAGTATCGCGCGGGGCGCCGCATGACGGCGGCCTGCGCGTTCCGATGCGCACGACCGATGCATCGCGACATTCTCGATGCATCGGTCGTGACGCCTCCCTCATCGCATGCGTAACCCGCATGCGACGCAACGCCCTTGCGAAGCGCACGCTGCTTCGCGAGCGCATCACCGCTTCAACGCATCAACCTGAGCAGACCGCCGCCATGTCGTAGCTGGCGCGGTCCCGACTTGCGCGGCGCTCATCCCGCCGCCGCCACCGACCGCCCGAACGCCGCAACGCGCCGGGCTCCGATCGCAAGACAGGCCCTTGGCCCGTCTGAACGAACCGATCCCCGGCAGCCTGCCGGCGGCCGTCCCGTTGCGGGATGCGGCGCCGGGCAGATCGCCGCGGCCGCGGTCTATCACCTTGTCTGGAGGAATTGGTTTGGCAAAAGAAGAACTGCTGGAACTCGACGGGATCGTCGACGAAGTGCTGCCGGACAGCAAATACCGTGTGACGCTGGAAAACGGCGTCGTGGTTGGCGCGTACGCGTCGGGCCGCATGCGCAAGAACCACATCCGCATTCTCGCGGGCGACCGCGTGACGCTGGAACTGTCGGTCTACGACCTCACGAAGGGCCGTATCAACTTCCGTCACAAGGACGCGAATTCCCCGCGTCCGCCGCGAAGCGGCCAGCCGCGTCGTTGAGCGGCGACGGCCGGCGCGCGGCACATCGCGCCCCCGGTCGAAACCTGTCCGGCCACACGGCCGGACGAACCGGATGAACGGCACGCTGCGTGCCGTTCGTCGGTCGCCGGCGGCGCCATCGCGCCGCGGCGGCCAGTCCCGCCTTTACCGGCCGCCGCGCGTGCGCAACGCTCAGGCAGCCGCGTCCCGCAGGAAATCCTCGACGACCTTCGCGAAGTACGGCGGACATTCCTGCATCGGGTAATGCCCGCAATTCGGTATCGTCACGAGCTTTGCGTTCGGATGCCATGCGAGAAAGGTCGCCTGCATCGCCGGCGCGTCGAGCCCCGGATCCTTGTCGCCGACGATCGCCAGAAAACGCGTGTCGAGCCCGCGCACTTCATCGACGAAATCCGTGCCGGTCAGCATGTCGAGATACGGAAGCCGGCAACCGGGCGCCACCCGCTCGCGGTTCTGCCGCAGCTTCAGGTCGGCCCAGCGCGCCGACAATCCCCCCGTCACGAACCGCACGAGCCGGCGAAACGCGTCGTCGTCGACGGTCGTGCTCGCGAAGAAGGCGCGTGCGTCGCCGGGCAGGCGGTTGCCGGCCGCCGACACCGGGCACACGGCGATCGCGCTCTTGATGCGCGACGGCGCATCGGCGGCGAGCCGTTGCGTCGCCATGCCCGTCATCGAATGGCCGATCACGTGAAAGCGCTGCCAGCCGAGGCGATCCGCGAGCGCGAGGCAATCGGCCGAGATTTCGTCGATCGTATACGCGCCGCTCAGGTGACGGGATGCGCCGTAGCCGCGCAGGTCGACGAACACGTACGTGAAGGCCGTTTCGTCGAGATACGGCAGCAGCGCCGCGTAGTTCGTATGGTCGCCGAGCCAGTCGTGCAGCACCATCACGCATTCGGGGCCGGTGCCGTGCTGCAGGTAGCCGAGGCCCTCGTGGCGGCCGTCCGGGCGGGCGGCGAGGGCGGGGTCGATCGGGTTCATTTCAAGTCGTTTCCTTCTGGTTGGTGAACCAAAACGAAACGCCCTCCCGGCGGACCGGGAGGGCGTCTTGAAAGTGCATCGATCGTATCGGGCCGCCCGGCGAAAGTCAACGCTCAGAGCGCCATCCCGCCCGACACCTCGATGCGCTGCGCATTGACCCAGCGGTTGTCGTCCGACAGCAGCGACGCGATCATCGGCCCGATGTCGTCAGGCTCGCCCACACGGCCGAGCGCGGTCCATTCAGCGACGCGCCGGTTGACCTCCGGATTGTCGCGCACCATCCCGCCGCTGAAATCGGTCGCCACCGCGCCCGGCGCGACGACGTTCACCGCGATGCCGCGCGGGCCGAGCTCCTTCGCCAGATAGCGCGTCAGCACCTCGACCGCGCCCTTCATCGACCCGTAGGCCGCGCTGCCGGGCACCGCGACGCGCGTGAGGCCCGACGACACGTTCACGATGCGGCCACCGTCGCGGATCAGCGGCAGCAGCGTCTGCGTGAGGAAGAACACCCCCTTGAAGTGCACGCGATAGAGCGCGTCGAGATCGGCTTCGGTCGTCTCGGCGATCGGCGCGTGATGCGACGTGCCCGCATTGTTGACGAGGAAGTCGAAGCGGTCGGCGCCCCAGCCTGAAAGCGCGTCGCGGAGCTGTTCGGCGAAGCGGCCGAACGTGGCGGTATCGCCCGTATCGAGCGGCAGCGCGAGCGCCGGTTGCCCGGCGTCGGCGGCCAGCGCGACGACGCGATCGGCTTCCGCGCGATTCGAGCGGTAGGTGAAGATCGTGCGCACGCCGCGTTGCGCGAGGTGAAGCACCGTGTTGCGGCCGAGCCCGCGGCTGCCGCCGGTGACGACGGCGATTTTCCGAGCGGTACCGGTGGAATGTACTGCAGTCATGCTGTGCTCCTGGTCGAAGTCGGTGACGGACAGCCGCAAGCGTACGGCGGCCGTCGTCCCCGATGAATGCCGGAACCGGCTGTATTCTTGCCTGATCCTGCCCGGCCGCCCCGATGCGCGCGGTGCCGCGTGTACCATCCGCACATCGGGATACGGAGGGCTGCACCATGTCGGAGGAACTGGTCGAACGCGTCGCGCGCCTGACCGGCGAGCAGGGCGACGAACGCCGGTTCGAGACGGCGATCGACGGGCTGATCCTGCTGCGTTCCAACCGCGAGCGGCTGCCCGCGCCGCTGATCATGAGACCCGCGCTGTGCGTCGTCGTGCAAGGCGCGAAGTGGACCACGTTCGGCGGGCGGCGTTACGACTACGGGCCCGGCCGCGCGCTCGTCGTCAGCGTCGAGATGCCGGCGACGAGCCGCATCGTGAAGGCCAGCGAGACCGAACCGTTCCTCGGCATCGTGCTCGAATTCGATCTCGCGATGATGCGCGACGTGCTCGAACGGCTCGATGCGCCGCCGCAGGCGGCCGGCCCGATCGGGCATGGCGTGTGCGTGACCGATTTCGGCGGGCCGCTCGCCGATTGCATGCTGCGGATGATGCGGCTGCTCGATATGCCGGCCGCGATTCCGGTCGTCGCGCCGCTCGTGATGCGCGAGATCTGCTACTGGCTGCTCGCGGGCCCGCACGGCGGCGAAGTCTCGCGCGTCGTGTTCGCCAACGGTCACGCCCAGCGCGTCGTCGCGGCGATCCATGCGTTGCGCGGCCAGTTTGCCGAGGCGATTCGCGTCGAGGAGCTCGCCGCCGTCGCGCAGATGAGCCCGTCGGCATTTCACCGGCAATTCAAGGCGCTGACATCGATGACGCCGCTGCAGTACCAGAAACAGTTGCGCCTGCTCGAAGCGCGGCACCTGATGGTGACCGGCGCGGCGAACGCGGAAACGGCCGCGTATCGCGTCGGCTACGAAAGCGCGTCGCAGTTCAGCCGCGAATACGCGCGGATGTTCGGCGCGCCGCCACGGCGCGATGTCGTCACGCTGAAAACCGCGCCGGTCGAGGGCTGAACCGACACGCGGTGACGCGGTTCGTATGACGCTTTACGCGCGGGGCGGCGCGGTCGTACACTCGTCGGCAATTCGCGGCCCGCGCGTGTGGCTTTCAATCCCTTCAGTGGCTTTCAGCGGGCCAACGACCGTGCCAGCCGGACATTCGTCGCGCGACGCCAGGAGGCGCCATGAGTGCAGACGCAGCCCCCGCATCCCCGTCCGTTCAGGACCGCATCCAGCATGTGTTCGTGCTGATGCTCGAGAACCGTTCCTTCGATCACCTGTTCGCGCTGTCGGGCATCGCCGACATCGTCGCCGCGTCGCCGGGCAACAGCAACGCGTATGGCGGCGCGGTCTATCCGTTCGGTGGCGGCGCACCCGACCGGATGCCGACCGATCCATGCCACGAATTCACCGACGTGCTCGAGCAGCTGTGCGGCGCGGGCGTGCCGTTCGTGAAAGGGCAGGCTTATCCGCCGGTCGGCAATACGGGCTTCGTGTCGAACTACGCGACGTCGCATTCCGAAGGCACGCCGCCGCAGCCGGCCGACGCGGGCAAGATCATGCAGGGCGTCAACGTCGCGACGCAGGCGCCGTCGCTGTACGCGCTCGCGAATGCGTTCGTGCTGTGCGATGCGTGGCATGCGTCGATGCCGGGGCCGACCTGGCCGAACCGCTTCTTCCTGCACGGCGCGTCGTCGGCCGGGCTCGACCATTCGCCGACCAAGGAAGAGATGGGCGGATGGGACGCATTCGACGGCTTTCCCTATCCGAAGGGCTCGATCTTCGGCGCACTCGGCGACGGCAACTGGCGCATCTACCAGGACCAGACCGGCGACCCGCTCGGCCGTGTGCCGCAGGTTGCGTCGCTGAAGGGCATCAGCTTCTTCGACGTCGACGATCTCGCGCACTTCGAAGCCGATCTCGCGGCCGGCTACACGGCGCGCTACACGTTCATCGAGCCCGGCTACGGCGACATCGTGCACGGCACCTATCAAAACGGCAGTTCGCAGCATCCGATGGACGGGCTGGCCGGCGGCGACCAGCTCGCTGCGCGCGTGTACAACGCGATCCGCAATTCGCCGGTGTGGAACAGCAGCCTGTTCGTGATCGTCTACGACGAGCACGGCGGTTTCTACGATTCGGTCCGGCCGGGCGCCGCGCCGCCGCCGAACGACGGCGCGGCCGAGACGCTGAACGCGAGCGGCTTCGGTTTCGACGTGTATGGCGTGCGCGTGCCGGCGATCGTGATTTCGCCGTGGGTCGCGGCCGGGCAGGTCGACCACACGCCGTACGACCATGCGTCGGTCGCCGCGACGCTCGAGCGGCTGTTCGGCTGTGCGCCGCTGACCGACCGCGACCGGCTCGCCAACGACCTGCTGGCGCTCGTGACGACAACGTGCCGGACGGATTGTCCGCAAAGGATCGGAACATGAGTACGACCCCGGACCCGCGCGATGCGCTGCCCGTGCGCGACGGCACGAGCCTGATCGCGTATCTGCACATCCTGAGGAAGGCGCATGCGGCGCTGGTCGGCCAGGACAAGGCGCACCAGCGCTTCAGCGAGATCGTCACGCGCGGACAGGCGCGGCAATATATCGAGGAGCTGATGCCGGCGCTGCTGCAGAAACGCGCCGAGCACCGGGCGCGCAAGCACGGCGGGAAACATCACTGAGCGGATAGTGCGGTAGCGCCGTACCCAGCAGGAACGCCGCCTGTCACGTTGCCTGCTGCACGCTGACCGCCGACACCACCGCGCCCGTCAGTTGCACGGCCGCGCCGACGAACATCGCCGCGCGCAAGCCTGCCGCGCCGCCGTGCGCGGCCGCGAACAGCGTGCCGAGCACCGCGATCCCGAGCGTCGCGCCGGTCATCCGCGCGACGTTGACGAGCGCGCTTGCGGTGCCCGAGCGCGCGGCCTCGACCGCGCCGACCGCGATGGTCATCAGCGGGCCGGTCGCGATGCCCATCCCGAGCCCCGTCAACGCGAGGCCGATCTCGGCATCGAGCAGGCCCGGTGAACCGGCGGACGCGCCGATCACGGCGAGCCCGCTCGCGATCACCGCGACGCCGCCGGCCATCGTCGTGCGCGTGCCGAGGCGCTCGGACAGCGGGCCGGACCACGGCGACACGACGATGAACACGAGTGCCATCGGCAGCAGCGCAAGGCCCGCGCCGGTCGAATCGAGACGACCGGTGCTCTGCCACGTCAGCGGCAGCAGGAACAGCACGCCGTACATGCCGAACGTCATGCCGGTGGTCGCGGCGATCGCGCCGCGAAACGCGCTGATCCGGAAGAGGTCGAGCGGCACGAGCGCGGCTTCGCCGCGGCGGCGTTCGATCGCCGCGAAGGCGACGAACGACGCAACTGCAACGCAGCCCGCGAACGCACACGCGGCCGCAGAATCGCGGAACGCGATCGCCGCATACGCAAGCGCGCCGAGCCCGAGCGCCCCCGCGACTTGCGCCGCACCGTCAACATGCCGGCCACGCGGATCGGACGACTCGGGCACGGCCGGAATCGCGAACAGCATCGCCGCGATGCCCAACGGCACGACCACGAAAAAGATGCTGCGCCAGCCGAAGTGCCGGATCAGCACGCCGCCGAGCGTTGGGCCGATCGCCATCGCCACGCCGTTGCACGCGGCCCAGATGCCGAGCGCGCGGCCGCGCTCGACCGGATCGCGCCACACGACGCGCACGATCGCAAGCGAGGCCGGCAGCAGCAGCGCCGCGCCGACGCCGGCCAGCGCACGCGCGGCGATCAGCACCGATACCGACGGGGCGAGCGCGCACGCCAGCGACGCGACGGTAAAGAGCGCGGTACCGGCGATGAAGAGGCGGCGCCGGCCGTGCAGGTCGGCGAGCAGCCCGCCCGTCAGCAGCAGCACCGCGTAAGCGAGGTTGTAGCTGTCGACGACCCATTGCAACGCGCCGACGCCGGCGTGGAAATAGTCGCCGATCGCGCGCGTCGCCAGATTCACGACGGCCGTGTCGACCTGTGCGACGAGCACGGCGAGGCAGAGGGTCAGGAGCGTGAGGCCGCGCCGTTTGGCGGTGCGCTCGGCCAGTGCGGCGAGTCCTCCGGTATGAGCCACGGGCGTGCTCCTCGGGTTTCGGTCCATCGAGCTTAGATGCCGTCTGCTGACAGCGTGGTGTCAGCAGACGAGCGCGAGGACATGCAAACGGTGTGCCTGCCGTCATGACCGATCACGTCGAAAGACGCGACACGTGCCCGTCATGCGTTGCGGCCTGGCTTGCGGCATGGCCAGCATGCTGGAATATCCTGCCGGTGCTGCGGTGCTGCGGTGCTGCGGTGCTGCGGTGCTGCGGGGCTGCGGTTCAAAGGGAAAATGCTGCAGCTACGCCGTGCGAAGGAGGTACGTCGGCGCAGTTGAGTTGACCGAAGCGCAGCGAGATTGCCGTGGATGCATTCGACGTGCCCGGAACCGGGATGACGCAGCGCGCGTGACCCACGTTTCCGGACGTTCGGAGCAGCGCTGCGATCAGAACTTCGCGCGAATCCCCGCGCCGAACGTGTCGCCGTTCGACAGGCCGCTGATGCGGTCGTTCATGTACGCGGCGTAGACGTCCGTGCGTTTGGACAGCGGGTAGTCGTAGCCGACGGCCCAGGTCTGGCGCGTCTGGTCGAGGCCGCCTGCGTCGCGCGAATACGCGTACGAGGCCATCGCGTTGCCCGCGCCGAGCGGCACCGACACGCCGCCTTGCGCAGTGTTCACATGCCAGCTTCCGGCGACCTGGTCATTCTTCGTGTACATATACTGGCCGAACAGCTTCACGAGCTTCAGGTCGTAGGTTGCGCCGACCAGCGCGATGCCCTGGCTCTTCATCCCGGCGACGAGCGCGCTCAGGTCGCGCGGGCCGTTGTTGAAGTTCACGTACTGATACGTGGCGGTTGCCGCGAACGGGCCGTTCGCGTAGTTGAACTGCGCGCTCCATTTCTTCGAGCCGTTGTCGCCGGCCTGGTTGCCGAATGCGTACATCGTGCCGAAGTTCAGTCCACCGAACGAAGGCGATGCATACGACACCGCGTTGTTCCAGCCGGAATCGCCCACCGCACCCTGATCGCTCGGGTAGGTCGGGAACGTGCCGAGGCCGAGGAACACGTGATACACCATCGGCGAGAACGTGTACGAGTCGTAGAACGGGTTGAACAGGATCGTCGACAGGAACAGGTGCGTCGTCAGGCGGCCTGCCGTCACCGTGCCGTACGGCGAATCGATGCCGACGTACGCATTGCGCGCGAAGAACGTGTCGCCCTGGAAGCGGCCGTACTGGCCGTTCTGCGCGCGGAAGAAGCTTTCCAGCGTGAAGATCGCCTTGTAGCCGCCACCGAGATCCTCGGCGCCATGCATGCCCCAGTACGACGTCGACATGCCACCGCCGCTCACGTTCCATGCGCGGTCGCTGCCGGGGAACTTGGTTGCGCCGACCCATTCGTCGACCTGACCATAGAGCGACACGCTCGACTGCGCATGGGCGGGCACAGCTGCCGCCACGCAGGCGGCTGCGGCGATCAGCTTGACGGACGTGCGCGACGCACGGCGAGCGAATGACTTCATGAGGTCTCCTGTATTGATTGATGGCGGGCTGACTGGTTTCGAGTAATGCATTGCCCGGGGTAAGAAGGGGAATTCGATTGGACGGCGGTGTGAGGCGCGATCGAGGCCAAATGAAACCGCGTGATTTATCCGCTTCTGAATTGCCTCGTCAGAATGAGGTTGAATCGTAAATTTGTTGCTTCTGATCAGCCATTGGACGAAGGGCATCATGCGTATACGCCAAGCCGTATAAGTCAGGGTTATGCGCCGGGATGCATGTCGATATCGGCGTATACGCTCATACAGCGCCATTTATGCGATGGATTTCATGCGCAGCCGATATGGACGAACATTTACCATTTTCCGGATCGGGCGCTGTCGCGCAATACCGGAGAGACACTGACGAAGCAGGCCGGACGGTGTCCTCCAGGTACCTGACAGACGGATTGCAATCGTTGTCATATGGTCCGGTTGGACGACGTGCGATGCGCCGTTTCGGTGCAGCCTTGCCGGGTTGCCGATGATGGCAGTCGCAGCGGGTCTTGCGCCGTTTCGAACGGCCGGCCGTGGCACGCGCTACGCGAACCGCAGCAGGACATCGCGAATACAACAAGGCCGGTAACACGAATACCGGTTTTTCTTTTGACGCAGGAGCCACTGATGAATAAACAAGGATTGGTTGACGCCGTGGTTTTTTCCACCGGTTTGAACCGGGTCGCGGCCACTGAAGCAGTGGACACGGTGATCAATACGATCGTCGGCGCGGTCGCGGCCGGCGCAGCCGTTCAGCTGGTCGGTTTCGGCTCGTTCAGGCAAGGGAAGCGCGCGGCCCGAGTGGGCAGAAATCCGTCGACCGGAGAAGAGATCCGTATTGCGGCCGTGAAGACCGTCAAGTTCACCGCGGGCACCGCATTCAAGAGTGCGGTGAATGCGATCAAGAAGTAAGCGGGGCGGCGGGGCGCCAGCCAGCTGGCGGCGCAGATCGAACGGTACCGTTCGAGCGACACGCCGCCCGGCGCAACAACCGTCCTCAAAAAAAAGACGGGGCATGTGCCCCGTCCCGTACGACCGGCGATGAAGCCGCGTGATTACGCCGCCACCTCCCGTGCCCGCACCATCGTCAGCGCCGCATCCTCGATCATGTCCTCCTGGCCGCCGACGAGCCGCTGCCGGCCCAGTTCGACGAGAATGTCGCGCGCCGGAATCCCGTACTTCGCCTCCGCGCGCTTCGCGAACAGCAGGAACGACGAGTAGACGCCCGCATAGCCGAGCGTCAGCGCATCGCGGTCGAGGCGGATCGGCGCATCCATGATCGGCACGACGAGATCCTCGGCGACGTCCGAGATCGCGAACACGTCGACGCCCGTCTCGATCCCCATCCGGTCGCACACCGCGACGAACACTTCCATCGGCGTGTTGCCCGCGCCGGCGCCGAGGCCGGCCGCGGCCGCGTCGATCCGGTTCGCGCCGGCGGCAACCGCGGCGACCGAGTTCGCGACGCCCATCGCGAGATTGTGGTGGCCGTGGAAGCCGAGTTCCGTCTCCGGCTTCAGTGCGTCGCGCACCTGGCTGATTCGCGCGGTCACGTCGTCGGGCAGCATGTGGCCGGCCGAATCGGTGATGTAGATGCAGTTCGCACCGTACGACTCCATCAGCTTCGCCTGCACGACGAGCTGCTCCGGCGACGACATGTGCGCCATCATCAGGAAACCGACCGTATCGAGCCCGAGCGTGCGCGCAAGGCCGATATGCTGCTCCGACACGTCGGCCTCGGTGCAGTGCGTCGCGACGCGGATCGTGCCGACGCCCAGTTCGTGCGCCATGCGCAGATGCTCGACGGTGCCGATGCCGGGCAGCAGCAGCGCCGACACCTTCGCCTGCTTCAGTTCCGGAATCACGGCGCTCAGGTACGCCTCGTCGGTGTGCGCGGGGAAACCGTAGTTGACCGATGCGCCGCCGAGGCCGTCGCCGTGCGTGACCTCGATCAGCGGCACGCCGGCCGCGTCGAGCCCGCGCGCGATGTTGCGCATCTGGTCGAGCGTGATCTGGTGGCGCTTCGGGTGCATCCCGTCGCGCAGCGACATGTCGTGGACGGTGATCTTCTTGCCTGCAAGTGACATCGTGTGACTCCTCGACTCAAGCGGTAGCGGCCGTCGCGGCCAGCATCTGTTCGGCGAAACGCTCGGCCGTGGCGGCTGCGGCGGCGGTCATGATGTCGAGGTTGCCCGCGTACTTCGGCAGATAGTCGCCGAGCCCTTCGACTTCCATGAACACCGACACGCGATTGCCGTCGAACACCGGGCCATTCTTCAACGTGTAGCCGGGTACGTAGCGCTGCACTTCCTTGACCATGGCATGCACGGACGCGGTGATCGCGTCGACGTCGGGCGGCCCGTCGGTCAGGCAGTGGATCGTGTCGCGCATGATCAGCGGCGGCTCGGCCGGGTTGATCACGATGATCGCCTTGCCCTTGCGTGCGCCGCCGACCTGTTCGATCGCGCCGGACGTCGTGCGCGTGAACTCGTCGATGTTCTTGCGCGTGCCGGGGCCGACCGAGCGCGACGACACGGTCGCGACGATCTCGCCGTACGCGACCGGCTGCACGCGCGATACCGCGTACACCATCGGGATCGTCGCCTGGCCGCCGCAGGTCACCATGTTGACGTTCATCTGCGCGCTGTCGAGATGGGCGTCGAGGTTCACCGGCGGCACGCAGTACGGCCCGATCGCGGCGGGCGTCAGGTCGATCATCTTCACGCCGAGCGCGGTGAGCTTGTCGGAGTTGTCGCGGTGCACGTACGCCGACGTCGCGTCGAAAGCGATGCGGATGTCGTCGGCGGCCACGTGCGGCAGCAGCCCGTCGACGCCCTTGTCGGTGGTCTTCAGGCCGAACTCGCGCGCGCGGGCGAGGCCGTCGGATGCCGGATCGACGCCGACCATCCACACCGGTTCGAGCACCGTCGAGCGGCGCAGCTTGTACAGCAGGTCGGTGCCGATGTTGCCGGGCCCGATCAGTGCGCATTTGATTTTCTTCATCAGGATTCTTCCTTTAGATAAAGCGGACATCGCAGCTGCCGATGCCCGAGATGTGCATCGACAGCGTGTCGCCGGCCGTGACCGGAATCAGTTTCGCGAGCGAGCCGGACAGCACGATCTCGCCGGCCAGCAGCGGCACGTCGTACGCGGCGAGCGTGTTCGCGAGCCACGCGACCGCGTCGGCGGGGTGGCCGAGCGCCGCATCCCCGCGTCCTTGCGCGACGGGCTCGCCGTTCTTGTCGATCGTCATCTCGCACGCGGCGAGATCGAGCGTGCGCGGGTCGACGCGCGCATCGCCGAGCACGTACACGCCGCACGACGCGTTGTCGGCGACGGTGTCCTCGATGCGGATCGCCCAGTCGCTGATGCGCGAATCGACGATCTCGAAGCAGGGTGCGACGGCGGCCGTCGCGGCGATCACGTCGGTGCGGTCGATGCCGGGGCCGCGCAGGTCGTGCGCGAGGATGAACGCGATCTCGCCCTCGGCGCGCGGCGCGATCAGCGAGTCGGCGGCAATCGCCTCGCCGGCCGCGTAATGCATGCCGGACAGCAGGATACCGAAATCGGGCTGGCGCACGTTCAGCATGTCCTGCACGGCCTGGCTCGTCACGCCGATCTTCTTGCCGACGACCGCTTCGCCCTGTTCGATGCGACGCTCGATGAAGCGTTGCTGGATGCGGTAGGCGTCGTCGAGCGACAGCCGGCGCGGACGGTTCGACAGCGGCGCGACCGGTGCGCGCGCGTGCCACGCGGCGTACAGTTCGTCGCCGAGCGTCGTATGCAGGCGGGAAGACATGAAAGGGCCCTCGAATGGAAAAGGCCGCCGTCGCGGGCGGCGTCGTGCGCCGGAGCACGGGCTCCGGCGCGGGGGCGCGGGCGTGCCGCGTCAGTCGATACGTCAGTTACCCGAACTGCGGATCGCGTCGGGCGAGAAGTACGCCTCGTTGAACTGCGGGCTGTTGTCGAGCTTCGGCATCGGGCCTTCGTTCGTCAGGCGGTCGGCCATGTATGCGCCGGAGACGAGATCGTGATAGAACACGACGCCCGGGTAGAACGTCTTCGCATCGAACGCATAAAGCGACGTCGCGACGTTGGTACGCCACAGCAGGCCGCGCGCATCGTAGTTGTCGGCGAGCGGCGTCATCCACGTATCCTCGTCGAGATACAGCACGCGCTTCGCGTACTGGTGGCGATAGCCGCTCTTCAGCGTCGCCTGCAGCACCCACACGCGATGCAGTTCATAGCGGATATACGCCGGGTTCTCGTGGTTCTTGCCCAGCAGGTCGCTGTACTTCACCGAACTGTCCATCGCCTTGTAGTCGTTGTACGGCACGTAGATCTCGCGCTTGCCGAGGATCTTCCAGTCGTAGCGGTCGCCGGAGCCGTTGAAGAGACGGTCGTCATCCACGGTGCGGAACCCGCCCGGGCCCATCGGCTGGTCGTAGCCGTACTCGGGCGCCTGCCGCACGCGCCGCGTGCCCGGGTTGTACATCCACGTGCGCGACGAGTTGTCCGCGCCGGCCTTGTCCCAGTTCGTGAAGGAGAGGGTGATCGAGCCGCGGTCGGACAGCGGCAGCTCCGTGGCGACGCGCGCGTAGGTCCGGTTGTTCAGGTCGCTCTTCACGTCGTACTTGCCGACATTGCGCGGCGAGTAGATGTCGTAGCGCACCTTGCCCCACGCGATGTTGCCGTCGGAGTAGACGACCGCCTGGTCGTAGATCGCCTGCTCGGTGCCGATTGCCGATGACATCCGCTGGTTCCACAGCAGTTCGGCCGCGGTCTTCGGGATCGGGTACGGCGCCTGCGGCGGCGCGTTCGTGAGGCCGTTCGCGTCGGACGTCATCGTCGAATCGGGCGCGTACGTGCGGATGTCCTTGTAGACAGCGTCCGTATACCGGAAGTCGCGGTGGCTCGGATAGACGATGATCTTGAACGTCGCCGGATAGCGCTTGAACATCGCCTTCTGGCCGTCGGTCAGGTGCTCCGCGTACTGCGCCATGTTTTCCGCGGTTATCGTCGCGACCGGCTTCTCGTTCGCGTACGGATCGGGGTAGCGGCCGCCGCGCTTGTACTGCACGTCGGGCGGCGTGCCGAGCCACTTGCCCGACCAGTCGGGCACGCTGTTGTCCTTGCTCGCGGCACGCACCGCGCCCATCGGCGTCAGCGTGCCGTCGAGCGCCTTCAGGTCGTCCGGCGTGACCTTCGGGAACGATGCCGTCGCAGCGAGCGCGCACGCGGCCATCACCGACGCGCGCAGGAGGGGGAGACGAATTCTCTTCATGACAATCCTCTTGCTGAGTGACGAGCGGCCGGGCCGCTCAGAAGTGGTAGGTCGCCGTGGCCAGCACGTAGTCGCGATCCGCGAGCGGGCGCGTGACCGGGTTCGGCGATCCGAGGAACTTTGCGTAGACGAGCGACAGTTGCAGGTTGCTCAGGCGCGTGAAGGTCACGCCGGCCGTCACGCGGTGGTCGCCCTGGCCCGTCAGCGAGCCGAGCGCGCCGGCGAGCGGCGACGTGCCCGTCAGGTCGTGCGCGTAGGTCAGCGGCACGTCGAGATCCCAGCCGTTGAACACGTTCTTGTAGCTGAGCGTCCACGCGATCTCCATGGCGAGCGCGTTGCGCGAATTCGCGAGCGTCGTCGAGCCGTCGAGCTCGGAGATGCCGCCCGCATGCACGTACGTGATTTCGCCTGTCAGCGACTGCGAATTCGCGAGGAAGCTCGGCCCGATCGAGTAGATGCCGGACAGGTTGGTCTGCAGCACGTTCGCGCGCGTCGACTGCACACCCGTCGGTGTATTGACGAGCACGGCCGCGCCCTGGCGGTACGACACTTCGCCGGCGACGTTCACCGGGCCGACCTGCGTGGAGAAGCTCGCGCCGGTCAGCTTGATGTTGCTGAAGTAGGTCTGCTGGTACTGGAGCGTCGGGAAGTACGTGGTGACGACGCTCGGGTTCATGTCGTTGTAGTGCAGGTAGTACAGACCGAGCTCGGTGTCGCCGAGCACGCGGAAGCGCGCGCCGATCCCCCACTGGTTGCTCGCGCTCGGCTTGTCGTCGGGGCCGCGCGGAATGATCATTCCGCCCGGGCCGATGATGTACTGCGCGCCGGGGCCCGTCACGTCGGAGTAGCTCCAGTACGTGCCGGGCGCGGTCAGCCGGTTCTGCTGGAACGAGAACTGGTAGTAGCCGAGCAGGCTGAAGTTCGGCGTGACCTGCCACTGCGTCGAGATCTGCGGCACCGGTAGCAGGATGTCCTTCACTTGCGCGCCCGCCATGTACGACTTGGTCGCGTCGGAGGGGCCCTGTGCGCCTGCGATGTTCGGGAAGAACAGGCTCTCGCCCCATGCGACGACCTGGTCGCCGACCTTCACGTTCAGGCTCGTCGAGCCGATATGGAACGTGTTGTACGCATACGCGGCGAGCAGCGTCGTGTGACCGCCCGACCAGTAGCGCGCATCGCTCGTGAAGTTGTTGTACTGGCCCGACTGGTTCACGGTGCCCGGCGCATCGTTGTAGTTCGGGCGGTGATAGGCCTGGTCGTAGAACGTGCTCGCGCGCACGAACACGCCCCAGTCGTCGTGCTTCAGGTTCACTTCGCCGAGCAGGCTGACCTGGTTCTCGATCAGCTTGTTCTTCGCGAAGTTGCGGTCGCCGTCGTCGCCGTTGATGTTCGCCGGCGTCAGCAGATTGCCGCTCGGTGCGCGGGTGCGCATGCCGAGGCCGTAACTGAGCGTGAACGTGTAGTCCAGCGTCGTGTCGGCGCCCAGCCCGATCGTGCTGCCTGCATGCGCGTCGGGAACGGCGCATGTCAGCAGTGCGGCGGCCAGCGTCGACAGCGTGGCGGTTGCCCGCTTGTCGGTACGGCGCGAAATCCGTTGATGCATGGTGTCTCCTCTTGGGGGTATCGACGACGGTCGTCTGTGCGTTGTCGTGAGAGGCAGAGTAGGGAGATCGCGGTAGCAGGGAATCGTCAAAATGAACTAGATGACTTCCCTAGGACTGGAAACGAATGCCCCGCACCGCTTGCATGGCGTGGTTCAGCGTGCGTCGGCCTGCGCGGCCGACAGGAACGCGGGCCGTTCGCCGCCGCCGTCGAGCCGCAGGTTCGCGCCCGACGTGTACGACGCATGGGGCGACGCGAGGAACAGGCAGGCGGATGCAACGTCGTCGGGCGTCGCGAGCCGTCCGGCGGGAATCGTCGCGCGGATCGCATCGAGCGCATCGTCGTCGCCGTAGTGGCCTTCGGTGGCCGATTCCGTCTGCACGAGGCTCGGGCTGATCGCGCAGACGCGCACGCGTGGCGCCCACTCGACCGCGAGCGACGTGACCGCGTTGACGAGGCCCGCTTTCGCGGCGCCGTATGCGGCCGTGCCGGGCGACGGCCGCGACGCGCTGATGCTCCCGATGAACAGCATCACGCCGCCTTCGGGCTGCGGCTGCATGATCGCGTTCACGCGCTGCGCGAGCTGCAGCGGTGCGATCAGGTTCAGCCGCACGATCGATTCGGTGAAGCGCGGCGATGCATCGGCCGCGAGCGCGAACGGCGAGCCGCCCGCGTTGTTGACGAGCACGTCGAGGCCGCCGGCCGTCGCGCGGATCGTCGCGAGCATCGCGTCGACCTGCTCGATGTCGCGCAGGTCGGCCGCGACGAAGGCCGCCGTGCGGCCATTGGCCGATGGCGGCGTGTCGGGCGCGCTGCGCCCGCACACGAACACGCGTGCGCCTGCCGCGAGAAACCCCTCGGCGATACGCCGCCCGATACCCTTGGTGCCGCCCGTCACGAGCACCGTCTTGCCGCTGTAGTCGAATCCGTTCATCGTTGCCTCCGTTTCGGTGGGCCGATGATAGGAAGAAGCGCGCGCGGCTTCGTAGTCTGAAAGGATGATGCCGGCCGGGGCTGGCGGCGCAATCATCGTGGCAGGCATCCATCGAACGACGAAGGAGACAACCCGCGATGACGACCCTCACGACGCCGCCGGCCGGCATCTTCACCGACGTACCGGGCGGCATGCGCCTGCACCATTTCGAGGCGGGCGAGGGCCGGCCCGTGGTGTTCATCCACGGCAGCGGCCCGGGCGCCAGCGGCTTCAGCAACTTCAAGCACAACGTCCCGGCGTTCGCGGCGGCCGGCTATCGCGCGATCGTCGTCGACCTGCCGGGCTACGGGCAATCGTCGAAGCCGTCCGACGTCGCCTACACGCTCGATTTCTTCGTCGACGCGCTGCATGCGCAACTGGCCGCGCTCGGGATCGGACCGGCCGTGCTGCTCGGCAACTCGCTCGGCGGCGCGATCGCGCTCAAGTACGCGCTCGACTATCCGGACGAAATCGACGGGCTGATCATGATGGCGCCGGGCGGCGTCGAGGATCGCGAAACCTATTTCCGGATGGAAGGGATCCAGCGGATGGTGAAGCTGTTCACCAATCGCCAGATGAATGACGACACGATGCGCGAACTGCTGACGCTGCTCGTGCACGACCCGGCGATCGTCACCGACGCGCTCGTCGCCGAGCGGATGAAGGTGTGCGTCGAGCAGCCGACCGAAGTGCTGTCGACGATGAGCGTGCCGAACCTGACCGGCGCGCTCGGCGACCTGCGCTGCCCGATACTCGGATTCTGGGGTACGGACGATCGCTTCAATCCGGTTGGCGGCGCACTGACCTTCCTCGAACGCTGCCGCGATGCGCGCTTCGTGCTGATGAACCGGTGCGGCCACTGGGTGATGGTGGAACACGCCGATTATTTCAATCGGGAATGCCTCGATTTTCTGGCGACGCGGAATACGCGATAACGCCGGATGCCCCTCAAGGCCGCCGCGCAGGCGAGCGGCCCCTCTGAACCTACGGAGACACCATGAAACTCATCGAAGAACTGTTCGACCTGCGCGGCAAGGTCGCCGCGATCACCGGCGGCGCCCGCGGCATCGGCGCGGAGACGGCGCGCACGCTGGCCGCCGCCGGCGCGAGCGTGGCCATTCTCGACGTGCTGTCGCAGCCGGCGGAAGCGCTGGTCGAGGAAATCCGCGCGCAGGGCGGCGAGGCTGCGTTCTGGTCGCTCGACGTGACGCACGAGGCCGACGTGGCGCGCGTGTTCGGCGAGATCGTCGCGCGCTTCGGGCGCCTCGACGTGCTCGTGAACAACGCGGGCATCGAAGGGCACAACGTGCCGACGCACGAGCTCACGCTCGCGCAGTGGCAGCGCGTGCTGGACGTGAACGTGAACGGCGTGTTCCTGTGCACGCGCGCGGCGATTCCGCATATCGACGCGGCCGGCGGCGGGTCGATCGTGAACCTGTCGTCGATGTACGGGATCGTCGGCGGCCCCGACGTGCCCGCGTATCACGCATCGAAGGCCGCGGTGCGGATGATGGCGAAGGTCGACGCGATGCTGTACGCGGCGAAGAACATCCGCGCGAACTCGGTGCATCCGGGCTATATCCGCACGCCGATGCTCGAGGACGCGTTCCGCCAGATGGGGCAGGACCCCGACAACGTGTTCGGTTATCTGCAGACGCATGTGCCGATGGCGAAGATCGGCAGCCCGCGCGACATCGCGGCCGGCATCCTGTATCTCGTGTCGCCGGCCGGTCGTTACGTGACGGGCGCGGAGCTCGTGATCGACGGCGGGTACACCGCGCGCTAACGCGAGTCGGTACGCGCAACGGAACAGGAGACAGGCAGTTGAAAGTGCTCGTGGCAGTGAAACGCGTGGTCGACGCGAACGTGAAAGTCGGCGTGAAATCCGACCGGACGGGCGTCGACATCGCGAACGTGAAGATGTCGATGAACCCGTTCGACGAG
This sequence comes from Burkholderia arboris, assembly GCF_902499125.1. Classification (GTDB taxonomy): domain Bacteria; phylum Pseudomonadota; class Gammaproteobacteria; order Burkholderiales; family Burkholderiaceae; genus Burkholderia; species Burkholderia arboris. The sequence goes on along the minus strand of NZ_CABVPX010000001.1, from coordinate 17,707 downwards.
ATCGCGGTGGAAGAGGCCGTGCGATTGAAGGAAGCCGGTGTCGTGACCGAAGTGGTCGCCGTATCGGTCGGCGTGGCGCAGGCGCAGGAAACGCTGCGCACGGCGCTCGCGATCGGCGCGGACCGCGCGATCCTCGTCGAATCGAATGACGGGGTCGAGCCGCTCGGCGTCGCGAAGGTGCTGAAGGCGCTGGCCGACAAGGAGCAGCCGCAACTGGTGATCCTCGGCAAGCAGGCGATCGACGACGATTCGAACCAGACCGGCCAGATGCTGGCCGCGCTCGCCGGTTTGCCGCAGGCGACGTTCGCGTCGAAGGTGGTGATCGCCGACGGCCGTGCGACGGTCGCGCGCGAAATCGATGGCGGTGCGGAAACGCTGTCGCTTCAATTGCCCGCAGTCGTGACGACCGACCTGCGCCTGAACGAGCCGCGCTACGTGACGCTGCCGAACATCATGAAGGCGAAGAAGAAGCCGCTGGAAATCGTGAAGCCCGGCGACCTTGGCGTGGACGTGACGCCGCGTTTGAAGGTGCTCAACGTGAACGAGCCGCCGAAGCGCGCGGCCGGCGTGAAGGTGCCGGATGTGCACACGCTGGTCGCGAAGCTGAAGACCGAAGCCAAGGTGCTGTAACAGGGAACGCAACGAAATGACGATTCTGGTAATTGCCGAGCATGACAATGCATCGATCAGGGCCGCGACGCTGAATGCCGTGGCGGCAGCCCAGGCACTCGGCGCAGCGGGCGGCGGCGACGTGCATGTTCTGGTCGCTGGCCACGATGCGCAAGCGGCTGCAGACGCAGCGGCGAAGATCGCCGGTGTGTCGAAGGTGCTGCTGGCCGATGCGCCGCACCTGGCAGACGGTCTGGCCGAGAACGTCGAAGCGACGGTGATGAACGTCGCGAACGCGTACTCGCATGTCGTCGCGCCCGCGACCGCCTGCGGCAAGAACATCGCACCGCGTATCGCCGCGAAGCTGGATGTCGCACAGATCTCCGAGATCACGGCCGTCGTGTCGGCCGATACATTCGAACGCCCGATCTACGCGGGCAATGCGATTGCGACGGTGCAGTCGAGCGATCCGGTCAAGGTCATCACGGTGCGTGCGACGGGTTTCGATCCGGTGGCGGCCGAAGGCGGCAATGCGACGGTCGAGAAGATCGCGGCAGCGCCCGACGCAGGCCAGTCGCAGTTCGTGAGCCGTGAAGTGACGAAGCTGGACCGGCCGGAACTGACCAGTGCGACCATCGTCGTGTCGGGCGGGCGCGGCCTCGGTAGCGGCGACAACTACACGAAGGTGCTCGAGCCGCTGGCCGACAAGCTGCAGGCCGCACTCGGCGCATCGCGCGCGGCGGTCGACGCCGGCTACGTGCCGAACGACTACCAGGTCGGCCAGACCGGCAAGATCGTCGCGCCGCAGCTGTACGTTGCAGTCGGCATCTCGGGCGCGATCCAGCATCTGGCCGGCATGAAGGATTCGAAGGTGATCGTCGCGATCAACAAGGATCCGGACGCGCCGATCTTCAGCGTGGCCGACTACGGCGTGGTCGGCGACCTGTTCACGCTCGTGCCGGAAGCGGTCGCGGCGCTCTGACGATGCCGTTGTTCGAATTCAACGGGATGCGGCCGCGCGTCGATCCGTCCGCGTATGTCGATCCGAGCGCGGTCGTGATCGGCGACGTGACGATCGGCGCGCGCTGCTACATCGGCCCGCATGCAAGCCTGCGCGGCGACTTCGGCGCGATCGTCGTCGAGAACGGCAGCAACGTGCAGGACGGCTGCGTGCTGCATGTCGGGATCGGCGAGACGTGCCGGCTCGGCGTGAACAGCCACATCGGCCACGGCGCGATCGTGCATGGCGCGACGCTCGAACCCGACACGATGATCGGGATGAACGCGGTGGTGATGGACGGTGCGACGATCGGCGCGACGACGATCGTCGCGGCCTGCGCGTTCGTGAAGGCCGGTTACGACGTGCCGCGCGGCGTGCTGCTCGCCGGCATGCCGGGGCGCGTCGTGCGGCGGCTGAGCGATGCGGAGATCGAAGCGAAGGCGAACGGGACGCGGATTTATCAGCAACTGGCGGCGGATTGCCTGAGGACGATCAGGTCGGTCGACGGTTGACCAAGACCGCACATCATTCGCGCGGGGCGGTCAATCGGGTCGATAACCGATCGATTGCATCGTGCATCGTCATTGGCTTAAGATCGGCGTGAGTCCATCCACGCGTTCAGCGCCCATGAAGAAGAGCATCAGCCTGCGGGTCGCCGTCATCGCGTCAGCCGTGGCCGTGTACAGCATCTACATGCACATTCAGCAACTGATCAGCGGCTGCATGTGGGTCAGGGGCTATCAGCGTTGCAGTTTCGAGAACAGCACGAACTTCGAAGGCTTGATGGATCTGGACCTGATGATCACCTGTTGCTGGGTCGCCGCGGCGGTGGTCGGCTGGATTTCCGTTGCGCAGGCCGCGAAGAAGCCGGGTTAGCCGCCGCCGAGCGGGTCGAACGCGATCGCTGTCAATCCGTGACAACGCGGATCGGCGCGGTGCAATCACGCGTTGCGCCGGCGGCGCCATGCCACCGGAACCGTCAGAACCGCGTGCGGATCCCCGCGCCGTAGGTGCAACCGGCCGACAGGTTCGACACGCGATCGTACAGATACCCCGCATACACATCGGTGCGTTTCGACAGCGGATAGTCGTAGCCGACTGACGCCGTGCTGCGTGCCTGGTCGAGCGCACTGTTGTCGCGCGAATACGCATACGACGCCAGCATCCGGCCGATGCCGACCGGGATCGTGACGCCGCCCTGCAGCAGGTTCACGTGAAAGTTTCCGCCTGCCAGCGTGTTGCCGAGATACGTGTATTCGCCGAACAGCTTCACGACACGCAGGTCGTACGATGCGCCGATCTGCGCGGCCGTCTGGCTTCGCAAGCCCTTCAGCAGCTTGCCGAGATCACCCGGTGCGGAACTGAAGTTCAGGTACTGGTAGACGGCGCCGATGGCCAGCGCGCCGCGCGTGAACTGCGCCTGCGCAGCGAATTTCTTCGCGCCGTTCTCGCCCGGCTGGTTGCCGGGCGCGTACATGGCCGCGCCGCTCAGCCCGCCGAAGTCAGGCGTCGAATACTGGACGGCGTTGCTCCACGACGTGCCGCCCGGTATACCCTGGTCGGTCGGGAAGCCGGGGTAGGTGCCGAGGCTGGAATAGAGCTGCACGATCGTCGGCGAGAACGTGAACGACGCGTAGAACGGATTGAACTTCGCCGATTGCAGGTAGAGCAGGCTGCTCTGCCGCCCGAGCACGAGCGCGCCATATGGCGAACCGATGCCGACATACGCGTTGCGGGAAAACGTCGGGTCGCCGTCGAACGAGCCGAACCGGCCATTCTGCGGGCGGAAGAAGCCTTCGATCGCGAAGACGGCCGTGTAGCCGCCGCCGAGATCCTCCTGGTCGCCGAATCCCCAGAACGACGTCGACAGCCCGCCGCCGCCCTGTTGCACGGCGCCCGGGTTGCCGGGCACGCGCTGGTAGCCGGCCCACGCGTCGACGATGCCGTACAGCTGCACGGTCGATTGCGCGTGCGCGTGTGTGCAGATCGCCAATGCGGCGACGGGGGCGGCCAGGCGAACCATCCGGTTCAGCGTGGCGATGCAAATGCGTTTGATCGGCATGATGGGTTCTCTTCACTCTTTCTGACGGCGAGCGGAAGCCGGCGCCGCGAACGAAGCGTCGGTGCCGGGATGCAAGGCGGGGAGCGGCGCGCAAGCCGCGCAGGAACCGGTGTGCGGCTGCGCCGCGGCACCGGGCGAAGCGAAGGGCGCTAGTGGGCGCGGTGCTCCAGCGAGCGGCGTTGCAGCGACGCCGTCATGCCCCTGGCCTTCCGGAACAGGAAGAAATAGAGCTTGATGTATTGCCCGACCAGGATCGCGTTCATGAACGTGCCTTCCCGGATGAATTCGGGCTTGCCGAGGAAGGCCAGACCGATCGCCGCGCTGACGAGCAGCAGTGTGCAGTCGAAGCTCGTCTTGATGTCGCCCCAGCGCCAGCCGGTGCGCTCGAAGATCGCGTTGACGAACATGTCGATCGGCATCAGCACGAGGTTCGCGCGGATCATCAGGAACAAGCCGAACGCCAGCAGCGCATCCGCGAACGCGAGCAGGCCCAGTTTCGGCAGGTAGTCCTGGAAGCCGATCGAGCGCGTCAGCATCAGGTTCAGGTCGAGGCAGCTGGCGAGCACGAAGGCCGGGATCAGCGACGCCAGGTGCCTGGCGCGGAAATCCTTGCGCAGCACCAGGAACGTGAGGAACAGCATGAACAGCTCGAGCATGAAGTTGTACGTGCCCTGGCTCAGCGGCCGGTAGACGAGCGTCATCGTCCGCGTCAGGCTGCTTTGCGGCGAGATGCCGATGCCGGCACGGATCGCGAAGCTGATGCCGAGCGTGAGGATGTAGATGCCGACGACATAGGTGATCCAGCGCCGGGTGAGGCTGCCGGTATCGATGACTTCCGCTTCCCTTGCATGGTGCGCCATGGTGGTCCCTTGGTGGTCTTCGTGTTGCCGCGCGTGTCGGGGCGCCGGTTGGCCGGCGGCGCGATGCGCTGTCGTGGGCGGGCACGCACGAAGGTAACCGGGCGAAAGTGCCGGTGCCATCCGCGCTTCCCATAGCCGGCGGGGCCCGTGGGCGCCCGCCGGTCGTCTCCTCCTGCAGGCCGGCGTCAGGCCATGAAGCCGAAGCGGTCGAGCGAGATGAACAGCGTCAGCAGCTTGTTCACCACGGGTTCGCCCTCATTGCGGTTGCCGAGCGCTTCGAGTGCCTGGTCGATCGAACGCGTCGCGCCGAGCAGATCGGCGAGGTTCATGTTCGCCATCACGCCGTAGATGTCGAGCGGCAGCACGGCTTTCACCGCGCGGTCGTCGGTCACCACGCAGCCGCCCACGTACGAATCGACCTGCCGCAGGCAATGGCACATCTCGTCGCTGTCGCGGCCGACCGCGACGAAGTACGCCTTCGGCGCCGGCCAGAACGTCGCCACCGCGCCGCGCTCGATCGACACGCCCTTGAACAGCCCGTTGACCACGTGACGCTTGCCGTTCGCATAGCGCTGCACGACTGCGATGCGGTTGAGCGTGACGCCCGCCACCTCCGGCACGACCTTGCCGTCGCGGAACGGCACCCACACTTCCTGGAAGAACTTCTCGTGGCCGCGCCCGTACACGTCGAACAGGTAGACCTTCGCTTGCGTGCCGTCTTCGGAGACCTCGAGCGGCACGAGATCCAGTTGTGCGGGCGTCAGGTCGCCGAGGCCCGGCACCGGTTGCTTCACCATGCCCGAGTAGTCGACGTCGGCCTGCTTCAGCAGCTTGCGGTCGCGGGCGACCAGTTCGCCGTCCTTGAACACGTAGCGCGGGTTGATCTTCGACAGGCTGTCGGTCAGCACGATATCGGCGAAGCGGCCCGGCGTCAGCGATCCGAAGCGGTTGTCCATCCGGAATGCGCGCGCCGTGTAGAGCGTCGCCATCTTGATCGCCTGGATCGGATCGATGCCCATCTCGGCGCACAGCGACACGATCCAGTCCATGTGGCCCTTGGTCAGCAGCCGGTCCACCGAGATGTTGTCCGCGCACAGCTGGAAGTTCTCGGATGGCCATTTCCGCTTCACGATCGCGCGCAGCATGATCTTGATCACCTCGGGGCTGCCGACGCCGAACTTGATCTGCGTCTGCAGCCCGTAGCGCACGCTTTTCTCGATGTCGTCTTCCTTCCACACGTCGTGGTTCGCGAACGCGCCGATCGCGGGCATGTAGTTCAGCATCATGTCCGACAGCGCGGTCACGCCCCAGTGCGTGTTCATGAAACCGCCTTTCGCGCGGCCCAGCGCCGATTTGCGGAAGTCGTCGTCGTTGCCCACGCTGTAGGTCAGATGCGCGAGTTCGCCGAGGCCGATCACCGGGTCCATCTTCAGCAGTGCGTCGGTCACGTCGACCGAGGTCTTCTTGCCGGGCGCGAACGCGAACACGCGATACGGCAGGCGGTCGTGATCGCGGAACAACTGCTCGGTGGCCGGCACGGCCTCGGCACCGGCGGCGCTGACGAAATCGAGGCATTCCGAGAAGATCGTCGTCGTGCCGCACGGCACGATCGCCTCGGCGAACGCGGCCGGATGCGCGAGCTGCGCATCGAAGTGGATGTGCGCGTCGATCAGCCCGGGAATCGCGTAGAGGCCTTCGCCATCGAATACCTCGCGCACGCGGATCGCGGTTTCGTCGGGGTTCAGCGCGACGATGCGCTTGTCGTACACGAGGATCGAGCCCTGATAGACCGTCTCGCTGTGCACGTCGAGGATGTTCAGATTCTTCAGCAGGAGATCGGCTTCCTTCTTCCCGTTGAGAATGTCGAAAATCGCGCGCACCTGGTCGTAGTGGGCGGCCACCTGGTCGCGTTGTCCGGCGGTGCCGGCCGTTCTCTCGCTGACTGCTTGGTACATGACTTGTCTCGCTTTCATCGGTTGGTTTGAACCTGCTTTTGCGCCGCAGCAAACGCGGTCGCCGCAGCGTGCGCGTACCGGCCGGGCGGTGCCGTCGGCCCACGAACGCGACAGGACTCATGAAAACCGAATTCACCGTTTCTAAAAAGCAGCGTTTTTTGCGCGGAGCGTGCGCTTTTCGAGTACGCTTGGCCGACTCCAGGAGACCGGTGCCATGCTCCATTCACGATTGCTGCGCTACATCGACGAAGTCGCGCGGTGCGGCTCGATTCGCGCGGCCGGCGAAAAGCTTCACGTCGCGCCGTCCGCGATCAACAAGCACGTGCTGCTGCTCGAGGAGGAGATCGGCGAGCCGTTGTTCGAGCGCCTGCCGCGCGGGCTGCGGCTGACGCCGGCCGGCGAGATCCTGCTGGCCCACGTGCGCAGGACGATGTCGGAGTACCGGCAGGTCGAGGCCGAGATCCGCAATCTCAACACGCTGCAGAAGGGCGAGGCGATCGTCGCGACGGTGACCGGCCTGGCCAGTGGCATCGCGTCTACCGCGGCCGCGAATTTCTGCGCTCAGCATCCCCACGTCAGGATTTCGATTCGGGTGATGTCCGTGCGCGAGATCGCCGACGCGCTCGCCAGCGGCGAAGCCGATCTCGGCCTCGGCTTCAACCTGCCGCCGTCGCCGCAGCTCGAAAGCCTGTGGGAAATGGATACGAGCCTCGGCGCGGTGATGTCGCCGAAGCATGCGCTCGCGCGAATGGAATCGATTCCGCTCGCGTACTGCGCGTCGTATCCGCTGATCTTTGCCGATCGCGCGATGCTGATGCACGGCATCGTCGCCGATACGTTCGAGGAGGCGGGGATCGACGTCGAGCCGGCATTCCGCACCAATTCGATCGAGACGATGAAGCGGCTTGCTGCCGCGAGCGAAAGCATCGCGTTCCTGAGCAAATTCGACATCGCGGAGGAATACCGGCAGGAGAGCCTGACGTACCGGCCGATCCGCGATCGCGCGTTCAGCCGCAACGTGCTCGCGCTCGTGCGCCGCGAAAAGCACGGCCGGGGGCTGGCGAGCCTGCTGCTGGCCGAGGAGATCATGACGATCCTCGGCGAGATGAGTAGCTGAGCGGCTCGGCGCAGCGGGCTCGCGCACACCGGCAATCGTTGTGTTTTTCCCTTTCGTGCCGGGATAATGATCCGGCATCGCGCGCTGCGCGAGGGGAGACGCCCATGCAATTTCCGACGGGATCGGTGGTCGCGCTGAGTTCGGCCGCCGCGACGATGTTTTCGCTGGGCATGCTGTTTCTCGGCTACTGGGGTTGGCACGAGGCGCTGCCCTGGCGGTTCGGCGACTACGTCGTGATCTTACCCGCGCTCGCGGGCTTCGCGTGCCTCGCCAGCGTGCCGTTTCTCGCGACGTCGCCGATGAAAACGCCCGACGACGAATCGCGGATGTTCGTCGCGCGGCGCGTGTTTCTGTGTGGCGCGAGTTTGGTGTGGTGTGCGATCGTCGCGTCGCTGTTCGTGTGAGATCCGGGCGCCGGGACGATCGCCAGCGCCGCCTTGCGGGCATGCGTCGCAATGTCTTGCGTAAGGCCGGCACGCCGGGTTTTCACGCTGCCATCCGTGCTTTGATTTCCCCGATACCGTGCACTAGATTCGAAGCGTTCATGTATTGAAACGCGCGAGGTGGAGCCATGACGCCTTGGGAGATTCAGGGTACCGAAATGATCAGTTGTAATTGCTCGTACGGTTGCCCGTGCCAGTTCAATGCACTGCCGACCCACGGCAATTGCGAAGCGATGGGGGCGCTGTCGATCGACAGCGGTCACTACGGCGACGTGGTGCTCGACGGCGTCAGGATCGCGGTCGTGTTCCAGTGGCCGGGCGCCGTGCACGAAGGCCGGGGCAAGTGCCAGCCGATCGTCGACGAGCGCGCCAGTCCGGCGCAGCGCGACGCCGTGCTGAAGATCATGACCGGTCAGGATACCGATCCGTTCGCGACGATGTTCTCGGTGTATGCGTCGACGCTCGAGCATGCGTTCGATCCGATCTTCACGAAGATCGATTTCGACGTCGATGTCGATGCGCGGCGCGGCCAGATTCACGTGGAAGGCGTGTTCGACGCCAGTGGCGAACCGATCCGCAACCCGGTGACGGGCGCCGAGCACCGCGTGCGGATCGACCTGCCGAACGGTTTCGAGTATGAGCTGGCCGAAATCGGTTCGGGCACGGGCCGCTCGCAAGGCAACATCGCGCTGAATCTCGACGGTACCTATGCGCAGTTCGCGCGGCTGCACCTGAACAACCACGGGCTGATCCGGCATCGCGTCGCGGCATGACCCCGTTCGACACCTGGCTCGGGCGGGAGCGCGTCATCACGCTGCTCGGCATGGCCGTGCTCGTCGGCATCTGCTGGTTCTACCTGTGGACGGGTGCGGGAACCGGCATGTCGGCGCTGGACATGACGACCGTCGCGCTCTTTCCGCATCGGCTCGCGGGCGGCATGGGCAGCATGGACCCGTCGCTGCCGACCGTGATCGTCATGTGGTGGGTGATGATGATCGCGATGATGACACCCGGCGCCGCGCCGCTCGTGATGCTGTACCGGCGTGTGCTGCGGCAGCGCGGCGGCGGGGAGGCGGGCTCAGCGTTGACGTCGGTGTCGCTGCTGGCCGGCTATCTGACGACATGGCTCGCGTTCTCGATCGGCGCGGCGTTGCTGCAGGCGATGTTGCAGCCGGCCGGGCTGATCTCCGCCATGATGCTGTGGTCGAAGAGCGCGGTGCTGTCCGCGATCGTGCTGGCGCTGGCCGGGCTCTATCAATTCTCGCCGCTGAAACGCGCGTGCCTGCGGCAATGCCGTGCGCCGGCCGCGTTCCTCGTCGCGCACTGGCGGCCGGGCGTGGCCGGCAGTTTTCTGCTCGGCGTGCGGCACGGCGTGGTTTGCGTGGGCTGCTGCTGGTTGCTGATGGCGTTGCTGTTCGTCGGTGGCGTGATGAACGTCGTGTGGATCGCCGCGTTGTCGCTGTTCGTGTTCGCGGAAAAAGTCCTGCCCGGCGGCGAACGCATCGGCCGCGTGCTGGGCGTCGTGCTGATCGCGTGGGCCGGTGTCACGTTGATCGTGTGACGCGCCGCGCCGGCGTACAGCGGAACGTGCCCGGCCCGATGGAAGGCTAGCGGTGCAGACGTGCTTTCAAGCCGTCGCCGCGCGGTGCGCGATGGTCTTCGTGGTGACACCGGTGTTCGCGGGCGGCGACATGTCCGGCACGAACATGGGCGATACGTCGATATCGGCGCCGGATGCGAAGCTGTCCGACGCCGAGGTCAAGGAGATCGACGCCGGGCGCGGGCGGGTGACGCTGAAGCACGGCACGCTCGACAACGTCGGGATGCCGCCGATGACGATGGCGTTCAAGGTCGGCGATGCGGGCATGATCCCGCCGCTGTAGGCGGGCGACAAGGTGAGGGTCCGGGTTGAAGACGTCAACGGCACGCTCACGGTCGTAAAGCTCGTAAAGCTCGTAAAGCGGCCGTGACGGGTGACGTCATGCGTCGTGATCCACGAACACCTTGTTGGCGCCCGCCTTGTACAACCGCTTGCCGAGATTCGGGTAGTCGCACACGTCGTGCTCCGGACGATCGCCGGCCACGATATAGACAAGCGGCGCGTCGCCGGTATTGCGCATCGTGTGCGCGGGGCCGCCGCGCGGAAATCCCATGAAATCTCCCGGGCCGACCGGGCAGGTCTGGCCGTCGATGGTGGCTTCGCCGCTTCCGGACAGCACGTAGACGCATTCTTCCCCGTACAGGTGCCGGTGATATTCGGTCGATTCGTGCCCCGGCATCAAGGTCATCAGATGGAAGCCCAGTTGCGTCAGCCCGGTCGCATCACCCAGAGATCGCTTCAGGCGCGCGGCATTCGCGTTCAACGGATGGACGGAATGTTCCGGTTCCATTGCCGTGATCTCGGCGGCGGTCAGGATTTCTCGCGGATTGTTCATCGTCTGTCTGGTCCGGGGTTCGGGGCGCCGGTGGCGCCGGTGGCGCCGATGGCGCCGATGGCGGGGATATCGGGGCAGGTATCGACGATAGCACCGTTGGGTGTGCGCGAAGGAGAGCGGCGACGTCGCGCCCGGTCATTTGTCGCGCGGTGCTACGTAACGCCGGATGCGTGTTACGCACGGTTTACCGGAACGTAGGGTGCGCATGCGCCGATCGAGCGGGCGACGGTGCCGGGCGTCACCCGCGTGAGGCGCGGCGGGGCGGCGCGATCCGATGCGATGGCCGGATCGTCAGAGATCCTGATGGCGATGGCACGGTAGATGCTTGCTGGAAGGATCGAGCAAAAAAACGGACGGGGATTTCCATGCACAATCATTTCATCAATGCAAATGTTGCGGTCGCGGCCATCGCTGCGGCGTGTGCGCTGGCGGCATGCGGCGGCGGCGACATCACGGCGCCGACGCTGCCGGGTAACAACATCGGGACGAGCACGAGCGGGACCAGTGGCACGAGCGGTAGCAGCGGCACAAGCAGTAGCGGCACGAGCGGTAGCAGTGGCACGAGCAGCAGTGGCACGAGCAGCAGCGGCACGAGCAGCAGCGGCACGAGCAGCAGCGGCACGAGCAGCAGTGGCACGAGCAGCAGCGGCACGAGCAGCAGCGGCACGAGCAGCAGCGGCACGAGCAGCAGCGGCACAAGCAGCAGCGGCACGAGCAGCAGCGGCACGAGCAGCAGCGGCACGAGCAGCAGCGGCACGAGCAGCAGTGGCACGAGCAGCAGTGGCACCAGCAGCAGTGGCACCAGCAGCAGCGGCACCAGCAGCAGCGGCACCAGCAGCAGCGGCACCAGCAGCAGCGGTTCGAGCAGCGGTACGCCGGGCACGAACGGCATCATCAGTTCCATCGGCGGCGTCGTCATGGCAGCGGGCACGACGATCAAAGGCGTGACGCCCCCCGTCGGCAAGGACGTGACGGCGGGGCTTGGCAACACGGTCATCGGCGCCGGCACGATCATTCGCGATACCTCCAATGCGGTGAGCAACGGGATCGGCCAGATCGGCATCGCGTCGAATCCGGTCGGCACGACCGTTGCCGGCCTCGGTTCCATCGTCGGTTCGACGAGTAACCCGGTCACCGGCCTGAGCCAGGCCGTGAAGGCGCTCGGCACCGGGCCGCTCGCGCCGCTGGCGCCCGTCACGGCGCCGGTCGGCGGCCTGCTCGACACGGTGGCCGGCGGTCTCCAGGCGGGTGGCGCAACACTCGGCGCGACCCTGTCGTCGGGCCCGGTGCAACAGACTACGCAGGCGATCAGCAACGCGATCACGCCACTCGTCACGACCACCGGCCAGCTTACGCAGCAGGTCGGCACGGCGACGGGCCTCGGACAGCCGGTTGCCGGCCTGCTCGGGCAAGTCGGTGCAGCGATCACGTCGGCAGGCGTCAAGGTGACGTCCGCGTCGTCGCAGCCAATCGTCGGCGCCCTCGGACAGGTCGCTTTCGCGGTCGGCAACACGGTGACCAATGCAGGCGGTCTCGTGAGTCCGAAAGGCGCGAACGGCGGCGTGCCGGTTTCCGGTCTGGTGACCAGCGTCGTCGGCGGCATACCGGCGACCGTGGTGAACGGGCCCGGGGCCGGTACGGCGTCGGGCGGCGCGGGCAATCCGCTCGCACCCGTTACGTCGCTGGTGGGTGGCCTGCTCGGTGGCGTGACCGGCGGCGTCGCCGGCAAGTAACCGGCAGGTAACCGGCAAGTAACCGGCAAGTAACCGGCAAGTAACCGGCAAGTAACCGGCGCGTGCCGATCGTCCCGGGCACGTCGGATGGCCGGCCGCCGGCCGGAGATCGGCCGGTCATCGCCACTCGCGACGGTCGCGACGAGGCCGGCCGTACCGTGTCGATCGACAGGTCAGGCGCGGGTGCCGTCGACCTTCGACGGCGGCCGTGCCAGCCCGCGCACCGGCACGGGCGTTGACATGACGATCGACGTGCGCGTTTCGCCGTACAGGTTGATGCGCTCGATCAGTTGTTCGAGATGGGTCATGCTGGTTGCGACGAACCGCATCACGTACGAATCCGCGCCCGTCACGTGACGGCATTCGACGACTTCGGGAATCGACTCCAGCAGCTTGAGGAATTTCGCCTTGGCCGGCTGCGGCACCGTGATGCCGATCAGCGCGCTCACCGGGTAGCCGGCCGCGGCCGGATTGATCCGGGCCGTGTAACCCTCGACGACGCCGGACGCCTCGAGGCGCTTCACGCGCTCCGTCACCGCCGGCACCGACAGGTGAACCTGACGCGCGAGTTCCGTATAGCTGATGCGGCCGTTCGCTTGCAACAGCGCCAGTACCTTCCAGTCCAGATCATCCATCGCGGCGGGATTTTTTAAGGTGGAGCCCCCATTTTTCCTTAAAAACCGCATTCAGCGATGACCGGACTTTCCCTACGATGCCTGTTCAACCCGCGGGATGTCGCAAGGAGCAGGCAATGTTGTTCATCAAGTCCGTCGTGATGGGGCTGTCGATCGCGGTGCCGGTCGGCCCGATCGGCATGCTGTGCATTCAGCGCAGCCTGAGCCGCGGCTTTCAGGCGGGGTTCGCGACGGGCATCGGCGCCGCGTGTGCCGATGCGATCTACGGGTTGCTCGGTGCGCTCGGCATTGCGGGTATCGTCACCGCATTCCCGATGCTGACCGTCGGCCTGAAAATTGGCGGCGGCGCGTTCCTCGTGTGGCTCGCGTGGACGATCGGGCGTCAGGCGCCGGCCGCGTCGGCGGTGCAACGCGACCTGCCGCGCACGACCGTCCTGCGCGATTTCCTGACGACGTTCGGCCTCACGCTGTCGAACCCGATGACGATCGTGTCGTTCGTCGGGATTTTCGCGGCGCTCGGCCCGCTGCAGGCTGCGCGGGAAGGCGCGATGTGGCCGGCCGTGGCGTGGATGGTCGCCGGCGTGTTCATCGGTTCCGCCACGTGGTGGCTGTGCCTGAGCAGCGCGACTGCGGCGCTGCGCACGAAGCTGTCGTTCGCGTTCATGCACGGGTTGTCGCGCGTGTCGGCCGCCGTCATCGCGGTATTCGGCGCGATCCAGCTGGTCGCGGGTGTGCGCGGCCTGCTCGGGTCCTGACGCGGGGCGCCGTTCTAGCGAGTGCCTGCGGCAGGCAGCGCCGGCAAATGCGCATGCACGAAGCGCGCGATCTCCTGGCTCAGCTCGATGTCCTCCGGCGCACCCATGAACCCGCCGTGCGGCATCCCTTCGAACACGTGCAGCTCGGTGGGCACCTGCGCGCGCCGCAACGCGCGATGCAGGCGCACGGCGTTCGACAGGAACAGGTCGCGCGTGCCGCTCTGGATGAACGTCGGCGGGAAGCCGGCGGCGAAATCGCCGAACAGCGGCGACAGGTACGGATGCGCGAGATCGGCGCCGTTCGCGTACAACAGGTTGTTCGGCATCAGCGACGCGGGCAGCACGACATCGACGAGCCGGTTGGTCTCGAAGCTGTCGCCGGATTCGGTCAGGTCGGCTTCCGGCGACAGCAGCACCAGCGCGGCCGGCAGCGGCAAGCCTTCGTCGCGGGCGCGCAGCACCATCGCCGCTGCGAGATTGCCGCCGGCCGAGCGGCCGCCGATCACGACGTTTTCCGGCGCGTGGCGCGCCAGCACGTGCGCATAGGCCGCGATGCAATCGTCGAGTGCGGCCGGATACGGATGGCCGGGCGGCATGCGGTAGTCGACGCCGTAGCAGCGCATGCCGAGCCGGTCGGCCTGCATCTGCGCGCCGGCGCGGCACGCGGCGCCGCCGCCGACGATCAGTGCGCCGCCGTGCAGGTCGATGTAGGCGCATGCATCGGACACCGGCGCTTCGGGCGTCGCGACATGCACGTCCGCGTGGCCGGCGCGGATCGTCTCGACGCTCGAACGCAGATACCCGGCGAGCTTCTCGACGGCGGCCGCGTAGTGCTCATCGGCGGCCGCCTTCACGCGCATCCACGCGTCGCGATCGTCCAGCGCCGGCATCACGTGCAGCGCATTCAGCGGCACGCCGTCGTTGCCGACGAGTCGTTGCAACGCGCTTCGCGCTTCGTCGCTGATCGATGCCGGGAAAGGCACGACACGGCTCGCCAGTACGACGCCGTCAGGTTTGTCTTTCATCGCTTGAATTCCAGCCGGCGCGTCATGCGGCCGAAGGCCAGTGGCGCAGCATCACGTCGAGCGCATCGAGGCTGCGCGACCACGACGCATCGGAATCCGGCGCGCTGTGCGAGAAGCCGCCGGCGCCTTCGAGCGTCACGTAGCCCATGAAGAAGCCGCCGAGCAGGCGGATCGCATGGGCCTGCTCGGCATCCGGCAGGTCGTAGCTGCGCAGTACGGCCGAGGTCATCCTCACGAGCCGGCCGCCCGCGCTCCCGGCGGCGCGCTCGGCGCTCACCGGATGGCGCGCGGCCGCAAAGCGGCCGGGATGCGCGCGCGCATAGTCGCGATAGACGTTCGCGAGCGCGGCCAGCGCGTCCTTGCCGGTGCGGCCGGCCAGTGCGTCGGTCGCGCGATCGGCGAGCTCCTGCAGCGCGAACAGCGCGATCCGGCTCTTCAGGTCGTCGAAACTCGGGATATGGGAATACAGGCTGGCCAGCTTGACGTCGAAATGCCGCGCGAGCGCTGCGCCGGTGAGCTGTTCGAAGCCGGTTTCATCGGCGAGCTGCGCGCCAGCTTCGACGAGCTTGTCCACGGTAATGCCGGCACGTGCCATGACGGATGCTATGTAGGTTAGTCAAAAACCTAATTCTATTAGTTTTTGCTGCGATGTCAATTTCCCGTGCGTGCCGGCGCCCGCGACGCAGGCGCCGAGGCGACGCGCCGTCAGAACGTGTAGCTGACCTTGCCGAACGCAGTCCGCCCGAGCGTGTTGTAGCCGTACGCGGTCATGTATTGCCGGTCGAACAGGTTCGACAGCGTGGCCGACACCGTCAGGTGCGAATTGATCCGGTACGACGCGCGCAGGTTCACGGTCAGGTACGACGGCAGGTACGTCGTGTTGACCGGATCGTCGAAGGTCGTCCCGCCGTAGTTCAGCGACGCCCCCGTGCTGAGCGCGTGCAGGTGCAGTTCGTCCCACGTGTGGTCCACGTTCAGGCTGACCGTCTGGCGCGGCCGGCGGTTGAGCCAGCTGTCATGGGTCTCGTCCTGCGGATTCAGGAGGCCGATCGCGACGCTCACCGGCGTGTAGCGGCCGATCGTCCCCTTGTACGACAGGTCGATCCCGCGGATATGCGCGCGGCCGATGTTCATCGGCGAATACGTCGCCGGGTTGTACGCGATCAGGTTGCTGACGCGCGTGTCGTAGATCGCGGCGGTGAACGTGCCGTACGACGTGTTCGCGTCGAGCGCGGCCTCGACCGACGTGCTGCGTTCCGGGCTGAGGTTCGGATTGCCGTAGCCGGGGTAGTACAGGTCGTTGAAACTCGGCAGGCGGAACGCATTGCCGTACGACACGCGCGCCGTATAGACCGGCGTGATCGCCCACGACAGCGCGGCATTGCCGGTGTTCACGCCTTGCCCGGCGATGATCTCGCGACGCCCCGCGAGGAACAGCGTCACGCTGCCGAGCGTGGCCGACTGATGCAGCGAGAACGCGGAGTCGTTGCGCGTCGGTATGCCGCCGGGCGCGTCGATCGGCAGGAACGCCTGTTCGCGCGTGAAGTCGTACCCGAGCTTGCTCTCGCCCGATAGCGGCAGGCCGAACAGGTGGAACCCGCGCTCCTGATGGGTCAGGGAGGTCGACGTGCTGATGCGCTGCGAATTGATCTGGTCGGTCGGGATGGCCGGATCGCTCGCGTAGAGGAATTGGCGATCGTTCGCATAACCGAACGACTGGTCGAACTGCGTATCGGGCGTGATGTCGAGATGGAACGCGAGACCGGTCGTCAGCTGGTGATCGAGCTGGCGGTTCGGATAGCCGCTGTTGTCGTAGGACAGGTCGGAGCGGTGATACAGCGCGAACGTCGAGACCGACCAGTTGTCGCGCGCGTAACCGAGGCGCGCATCGAGATCCTGCGCGTGATACGGATTGCGGCCGTCCTCGTGATACGGCAAGACCGGCCGCGTCGAATCGATGCCGGCCGTGTTGTACGTGTGCAGGCCGAGCGAGTAGGTGAGCCCGCCGAGCGCGGCGAGCGGCCCGGTCGACGGCACTGTGCCCGACGTGCGCAACTGCGTGTCGAACGTCTTGTTCGACCCACCGCCGAACGACACGGTGGTCTGGTTCGGCTGGCTCGACGAGCGGCGCGTGAACAGCTGCACGACACCGCCCATCGCGTTGGCGCCGAACGACGCGGCGGCCGGGCCCGAGATCACTTCGACCCGTTCGAACGCTTCCGTCGGCAGGTCGGCCCACGGCGCGATGCCGGTGGTGGGTGAGCCGATGCGGATGCCGTCGATGAACACGGCGACCTGGCTCGCCGACGAGCCACGGATGCTGACCGATGCGGACGAACCGGGGCCGCCGTTCTGCGAAACGGTCACGCCGGGCAGCGTCGCAAGCGCCTGAGTGATGCTCGGGTCGCTCGGCGACAGCCGGTCGAGGTCGGTTCGCGTGAGGACCTGGGTCGTCGCATAGCGCCCGTCGAACGATTCGGGCAGGCGACGCGTGTCGGTCACGCTGATCGTCGGCAGGTCGACGCTTTCCGCCGGCTGGGGCGGCTGCTGGAGCGCGGTGTCGCCGGCGGCATGGGCGATCGGGGCGAGCAGCGCGGTGGCGGCGGACGTGGCGAGCAGATGGCGAATGTTCATGAGACAGCGGGAGAAGGCGTGTTGCGCGTACGGCGGTCGCGAGCGAAGGGCGGGCAGGTTGTGCATGCCGACGGCGTGTCGGTGCGACGCTTCCGGCTGGGAAGCGGATTCGGGAACGAAGGACATCTGACGGATCCTGAGGTCGGGTCGTCCATGCAACGGGCGACCGCCAACGGCGGTGCTTGCGCATCGGGACACCCCGCCCGGTGCGGCTGCTGGACCTCGGGTCGATGGCAGGTCTCCTGGCTCGCGGGTCGTCATCCGTGCAGGCCTTCCCGGTTTCCCAGTGGCATGCAGTGGCACGGATTCGCCGCTCACAGTTGCGGGGGCAGCCGCAGCTTCGAGGCGTTGCCCCTCCTGCGTTCCCTTTTGATCCCGTCTCCGGGAACCATCGTAGCGAAGAACCATAGCACCAAAGTTCTTCAAAATCTATCAAAGCACCGT